>NZ_BAAHBV010000002.1:0-1605484 GCF_054776495.1 Hymenobacter segetis
TATTAATCCGCCTTTCGGCGGGCTATCCCCCAGATTCGGGTAGGTTGGTTACGCGTTACGCACCCGTGCGCCACTATTGTTATTGCTAACAACCGTTCGACTTGCATGTATTAGGCCTGCCGCTAGCGTTCATCCTGAGCCAAGATCAAACTCTCCATTGTAAAATATTCTACACCACGGCGAACCGTGGCTGATGTCGAGTGCTGACCTTGCTCACATATTGACATTATGGTCAAATTCGTTTCGCTTGGTTTGTTTCACTGTGTTTCTTCCGAAGAAGAAGCAGCAAGTGGAACACTTACTATTTTGTCTATTTCCGTCATTCAAAGAACGTGTGATGCTTCCATTTGAAGCGTCAGTGTGGGTTGATAATTTAACCCGGTATTGGCGTTGTCAGCCTTTGTTCGTTTTGGGAGTGCAAAGGTAGAAACTATTTTTGATTTGACAACTTGTTTTCGAAAATCTTTGTGACTTTCGATTTGTTTTTCAAATCTGCCGATTTCGTTTAAAGCGGCTTTTTTATTTGTAAGTCAATTGTTTAAGACTGACTTTTAATTACCTCTGTTCGTTTTGGGAGTGCAAAGGTAGTTGATTTTTTCGACTTTCAAATTTTTCAGCGAAAAAATTTTATAATCTTTTCGTTTAGATTTTCAAGTCTGGCTGCTTCCGGTTGAAGCGGGCTGCAAAGGTACGGTGGCTTTTTTCGCCCGTGCAAGCTATCTGAGAAATAAATCTCGACGCTTGCAGCGGGCTGCGGTGGGTAAGACAAACTACTTTCCGCTGGAGTTCCTGACCTTTCAATTTGGTGCCAGAGCAGTTGCTTTTGGCTTTTCCGTTGGTCCGTTTGACGTTTCGGGACTGCAAAGGTAGGTGGACTTTTTGGGGTGGCAAGGGGGCTTTTACGAAATAGATGGATTAGAGTTGTAAGTAGCTGATTGATGCGGCTAAAAAATCAATTGAATTTGAGGTTTAGCTTGGAATGGTGGTGGATTAAGCGAGAGGGCGCTGCGTTGCGAGTGGATAAAGCTGGCGAGAAAATGCCTGCTTAGTGGTATTCGGAGCGGGTTTTGAAGGCGAAATCTTGAGGTTAGCGGATGTATCTTGATACGATATTTGCTCCTACCCTGCTGTTGGAGTGGGTGGTTTTGAAGTAATAATGCCCGCTTTGGGTGGTTATGGGAAAGTTGGGGCTGGAACATTCTTTGCAAAAGCCCCGCATCTATCTCCAGCATTTAAGGCTGGGGAGGAATGCGGGGCTGAATGAAGCAGCGAGAAACTGCGGCGCTGACGGACTTAGCGCTTAGTGCTTAGCGGTGGAGGGTGCTGACGCGGTCGGGGCCGACGCTGACGATGCGGATGGGGACTTGCAGCTCTTTTTCGAGGAATTCGAGGTAGGCGACGAGGTTGGGGGGGAGTTGGGTGGCGTCGGTGATGGTGGTGAGGTCGGAGTTCCAGCCGGGGAGGGTGATGTACTCGGGGGTGACGGTGGTGAGCTCGCCGGGGTCAGGGAGTTGGGGGGTGCTTTCGCCGGTGGCAGTGCGGTAGTGGGTGCAGGCCCGGATTTCGGTGAAGCTGTCGAGGACGTCGGCTTTCATGAGGTGGAGTTCGGTGACACCATTGAGCATGATGGCGTAGCGGAGGGCGGGCAGGTCTATCCAGCCGGTGCGGCGGGGGCGGCCTGTGGTAGAGCCGAACTCGCGGCCGGCCTGGCGGATTTGCTCGCCGACTTCGTCGTGGAGTTCGGTGGGGAACGGGCCGCTGCCGACGCGGGTGCAGTAGGCTTTGGTGATGCCGTATACTTTATCGATGTGGCGTGGGGCGATGCCGAGGCCGGTGCAGGCGCCGGCGGCGATGGTGCTGGAAGAGGTGACGTAGGGATAGGAACCGAAGTCGATATCTAATAAGGAGCCTTGGGCGCCTTCGGCGAGGATGCGCTTGCCTTGGGTGAGGAGGCCGTTGAGGAGGTATTCGGTATCTGTGAGTTGGAGGGTGCGGAGGAATTCGACGGCGGAGAAGAATTCAGCTTCGAGGGCTTCGATTTCCAGCTCTTTGTGGTTGTGAGCGGCGATGGCGGCGTGCTGGGCGACGGCTTCCTTATAACGTTGCTCGAAATCGGGCAGGAGGATGTGGCCGACGCGGAGGCCGACGCGGCCGATTTTGTCGGAATAGGTGGGGCCGATTCCTTTGAGGGTGCTGCCGATTTTGGTGTTGCCGCGGGCTTCTTCGCTGATGCGGTCGAGGGCACGGTGTGACGGGAGGATGAGCTGGGCTTTCTTGGAGATATAGAGGTTTTTGGACCAGTCTACTCCCCTATCGGTGAGTTTTTGGAGCTCCTGACGGAAAACGATGGGGTCGAGGACGACGCCGTTGCCGACTACGTTGATGATGTGCGGGTGGAAAATGCCGCTGGGGACCTGGTGCAGGACGTGCTTTACGCCATCGAAGAGAAGGGTGTGGCCGGCGTTGGGGCCGCCCTGGAAGCGGGCTACGGCATCGTAGGTGGGCGCTAATACGTCTACGATTTTGCCTTTGCCTTCATCGCCCCACTGGAGGCCTACTAATACGTCTACTGGCATGTGCTTGTGTGAAAACCTCACCTTGGGCCCTCCTTCAAAGGAGAGGGGAGCCGAACGGTGAATAATTGAAAATTGATTTGTTATTGGCTAGGACAAAAAAATGGCCGCCTAAATGGCGGCCGGGGTAAGCTGTTGGCGGGCGGTGGCTTCGTCGGGCGAAACGGTGAAGATGTTGTTTAGCTTCGTGATGGCCAGCATCTTTTTGGGGTGGTCGGCGGGGTTGATAAGGACCATTTCGCCGCCGCGGCTGCGGAATTTGGTGAGGAGCGAAACGAGAACGCCGATGCCGGTGCTGTTGATGTAGCGGATTTCGGAGAGGTCGACGGCGCACTGGTTGAGGTCTTCGCCGAGGTGCGTGTTGACGGACTGGAGGAGTTGGTCGGTGTCGGGGCTGCCGATGAGGTCGCCGTTGAGGCGGACGAACAGGATGCCGTTGTCGACGGTGCTGGTGGTGGTCATGCGTGGGGGTTTCGGGCGGCGGCCTGGGCGCGGCAGTCGCCGCAAATGCCGTACAAATTTAGAGAATGGTGCAAGATATGGAAGTTCAGCAGGTCGCCGACCATGGTCTGGATGCCGTGGATGCGGGGGTCACAGAATTCCACCACTTTATGACATTCGGTGCAGATGACGTGGTCGTGCTGGCGGTAGCCGTAGCTTTTTTCATACTGGGCAAGGTTGCGGCCGAACTGGTGCTTGCTGACGAGGCCCTGCTCAACGAGCAAATCGAGGGTGTTGTAGACGGTGGCGCGGCTTACTTGCAGGCCGCGCTCCTTCATGCCGGCGTAGAGCTCATCCACATCGAAATGGCCGGAGCGGGCGTAGATTTCTTCGAGAATGGCATACCGCTCGCCGGTTTTGCGGAGGCCTTTGTTTTCGAGATGGGCGGTGAAGAGTTTGCGGACTTCGTCCAGCTTATCGGTGTTAAGCGTTGCTTCGGAGGCGGGACTGGGCGTGTGTTTGGCGGCGTAGCCGGTTTCGGAGGAGCCGCCCGCGCCCTGGCCGGCCGCATCGGCGGGGGCGTTGGGGATAGAGGCGGCTGTGGATTTACTCACTGTATATATATGGTGTAAGTCGGCGGGACAAAAGTACGTTCTAATGGTTCACCTCGCCCCCCAGCCCCCTCTCCTCATGGGTAGGGGGAGCTACGGCGGCACGAATAAGGAATCTATTGTTCGAAATAGAGGTGATAGTGATTGGCGCAGCCGGGGTTAAAGGCGGCCTGGCAATGTGGGCAGGTACTGTCGCAGCTTAAGTAGCTGGCGATGGATAAGGTTTGGTGGCAGTTGCCGCAGTAGATGGCCTGGGTTTGGAATTCGGCTTTGGGCCAGACTTGCGCGGGGTGGTTGGCAGCTTCGTTGTGACACTGGATGCAGGCGTAGAACTCACTGCAGCATTTGTGTTGGATGGCGATGATGTCGCGCTCGGAGTGGTAGTGGGCGCATTGGGTGCGTGCATTTACCTCAGTGCCTTTGATGATGATGGGCTCGGTGGCTTTCACTTTTAGGAATCAAACCGCTCAACCTGGAGTACGCCGTCTACTTTCTTGAGGCGCTGGATGAGCTTGTTGAGATGGTCAGTATCATTGACGAAGACCATAATCTGGCCTTCGAAGAATCCGTCATCGGCGGTTAGGGAGATGGAGCGCATGTTCACCTTGAGGCTGGTGCTGATGATGCGCGTAACGTCGTTGACGAGGCCCACGCGGTCGGAGCCTTTGAGGCGGACGCCGGCGAGGAAGGCCAGCTCTAACTGGTCGGTCCACTTGGCGCGCACGATGCGGTTGCCGTAGTTCGACATGAGGTCGACGGCACGGGGGCAGCTGGTGCGGTGGATAATGAGGCCCTGGTCGGTTTCAAAGCCGAACACGTCATCGCCGGGAATGGGGTTGCAACAGCGAGCAATGCTGTAGTTGAACTTGTCGGTATGCTCGCCGACTACCAGCATATCCGGGCGCACGCCGCGGATTTTCTGGACTTCGTTGTCGAAGGTTTTGGGTTCGAGCACGGCCGGCAGCGGCTTTTCGGAGGTGAAGAGCGACTCACGGATGGCGCGGCCGTCAATCTGCCCCACGGCCAGACGGTAGTAGAATTCCTGGGCGCTGGGCACGTTGAAGTAGGCCAGCAGGCGGTTGAAGTTGTCCTGCGTGAAGGGCACACTGATGAGCTCCAAGCGCTTCTCCAGCAGAAAGCGGCCGTCTTCGGCTTTGGCGCGCTTGTCATCGCGCAGGAAATCCTTGATTTTGGAGCGCGCCTTGGTCGTGATGACGTAGTTGAGCCACTCGGCCGTGGGACGCTGCTTGTGTGAGGTCAGGATTTCGACCTGGTCGCCGTTGTGCAATTGGTAGCTCAGCGGCTCCAGCTTCTGGTTCACCTTGGCCCCGAGGCAGTGGATACCGATTTGCGAGTGAATGTCGAAGGCGAAATCCAGCGCAGTGGCCTTGTCGGGCAAAATCACCAGCTTGCCCTTGGGCGTGAAAGCATACACCTCCTTCACGAACAGATTCTGGCGGAATTCGTCCATGAATTCAAGCGCGCTGGAATTGTTGGATTCCAACATTTCGCGCACCTTGTTCACCCAACCTTCGAGCGAGCTTTCGGGCTGAATGCTGCCGGTGTCCTTGTATTTCCAGTGCGCGGCGTAGCCTTTCTCGGCGATGTCGTCCATGCGGCGCGAGCGGATTTGCACCTCCACCCACTGGCCGGCGCGCGACATCACGGTGGTATGCAGGCTCTCGTAGCCGTTAGCTTTCGGCGTGCTCACCCAATCGCGCAGGCGGTCGGGGTTGGGCTGGTAGAAGTCCGTTACGATAGAATAAACCTGCCAGCAAGCCGCTTTCTCCTGCTCCGGCGGCACATCCAGAATTACCCGAATGGCAAACAAATCATACACCTCCTCGAAGGTGATGTTTTGTTTTTTCATCTTCTTGAGGATGGAATAGATGCTTTTCGGCCGTCCCTTGATTTCATAATCGAAGCCCTGCGCCTTCAATTCCTCATCAATCGGCTGCACAAACTCCTTTATAAAGCGGTTGCGTGCCGCCTGGCTCTGCCGCACTTTGGCCTTTAGCTCATTGTACGTCTCTGTATCCGTGAATTTGAGGTACAAATCCTCCAACTCACTCTTTATAGTATAGAGCCCGAGTCGGTGGGCCAGCGGCGCATACAAATACAGCGTTTCCGAAGCAATTTTCAGCTGCTTGTGGCGAGGCATCGAATCCAGCGTCCGCATGTTGTGCAGGCGGTCGGCTATTTTGATGAGAATCACACGCACGTCCTCGCTCAGCGTGAGCAGCATCTTGCGGAAGTTCTCAGCCTGCTCGCTGGTCCCATACTCGAAGACCCCCGAAATCTTGGTTAGCCCGTCAATAATGCGGGCCACCTTGGGGCCGAATTCGCGCTCGATGTCCGAAATTTCAGTCGGCGTGTCCTCCACTACATCGTGCAGCAAGGCTGCCACAATGCTAGTAGTACCCAGCCCGATTTCCTCCACCGCAATCTGCGCCACGGCCAGCGGGTGCAGAATATACGGCTCGCCCGACTTGCGCCGCATCTCCTTATGGGCCTCCAGGCTCTGATTAAAAGCCTTTTTAATCAGTTTTGGGTCGCCGTCTTTCAGGTACGGCTTGGCGGTGCGCAGCAGGCGGCGGTAGTGGCGCAGGATTTCCTGGCGCTCAGCTTCGGGGGAGATAACGGGAGGCATAATGGGTAAAGTAACAACGCCGGGGCGGAAAAGGTGGCCCCACCAGCCCTTCTGATACGAGTTATACCCAGACTTTGCACGCAATGGTTTTCCCGAGTACCTTTGCGGGCCCGTAGCAAACGGCTGCGGCGCCCCATATGCGGATATGGCGAAATTGGTAGACGTGCCAGACTTAGGATCTGGTGCCGCAAGGCGTGTGGGTTCGAGTCCCTCTATCCGCACTTTTATTTGATGCAGGCCTTCAGTCGTATAGGCTGGAGGCTTTTTTTTCAACCTTTCAATCTGGCCGGCAGCAGCTGGCTCCCTGTTTTGAACATTACTCTCGACAAGAACGACGAGCAGCTGACCGGGCTGCTGACCGTGAACCTGACCGAAGCCGACTACGCCCCCGCCGTCGAAAAGCAGATTAAGGAATACACCAAGCGTGCCCAGGTGAAGGGCTTCCGTCCCGGCATGGTGCCCGTGGGCATGGTGCGCAAGATGTACGGTAAAGGCATCATGGGCGAAGAAATCAACAAAATGCTGGGCAAAGCGGTGGACTCCTACATCAAGGAGAACAACGTGAAGCTGCTCGGCGAGCCCCTGCCCGTGCCTTCGGAGGTTAATTTCGATACGGACAAAGACTTCGCTTTCCAGTTTGAGCTGGGCCTGCTGCCCGATTTCGAGCTGCCCGCTGACCTCACCGTAGAGCGCCACCAGGTGAGCCTTGATGACGAGACGCTGGCCCAGACCAACGAGCAAATCGCGCGTCAGTATGGTGAGACGACCAACCCCGAGGTTTCGGAAGCTGGCGACTACCTGTTCGGCAAGCTGAAGAAGGCTGGCGAAGAAGGCGAAGGCCGCACCATCCTGCTGCCCATCGGCAAGGTGACCGGCGACCCGGCTCAGTTCATCGGCAAAAAAGGCGGCGACGTGATTACGTTTGACCTGAAGGCAGCTTTCAGCAATGATGCCGCTTCGATTTCAAACGTGACCGGCCTGAGCAAAACCGAAGCGGAAGAAGCTACCGGCGACTACGAGTTCAGCGTGGAGAAAGTGAACCGCACGGCTGCCCCGGAAATGAACCAGGAGCTGTTCGACAAAGTATTCGGCCCCGAGGCAGTTTCGAGCCAGGAAGAATTCGATGCCAAAGTGCGCGAAACCATCCAGTCGAACTACGACCGCGAGAGCGACGGTGCGATGAACAACAGCATCGTGGAGCAGCTGGTGGAGAAAACCTCCATCAAAGTGCCCACGGAGTTCTTCAAGAAGTGGCTGGTGCGTGCCAACGAAGGCAAACTGACCGCCGAGAAGGTGGAAGAGCACTACGCTGACTACGAGAAGGAGCTGAAGTGGAGCATGATTCGCAACAAGGTGGTGGAAGAAGCCGGCCTGAAGGTGAGCAATGACGAGATTGTGGACCGCACGCTCGACAAAATCATGGGCCAGTTCAACATGCCGAACATGCCCGACGAGATGCGCGAATCGATGCGCAACTACGCCAACGAGTACCTCAAGCAGGAGAACGGCAAGAACTACGTGAGCGAGTACGAGGCCATTCTGGCAGAGAAAGTGCTCGAAAACCTGCGCGGCAAAGTTGTTGTTACGGACAAGCCCGTAACGGCCGAAGAATTCCGGACCCTGCACAGCTAACCCCTGCGCAACCCGATTTTTGGAAAAGCCCTTACGGAAACGTAGGGGCTTTTTTTATTGGGTTTCCAGCAACATTCGCTTTCTTCGTCCGTCTTACTAACCTCACCCGTGCGAGCGCAGGCCCGCACCCCATTTTTCTCCAATGAATCCATTACTGAATAGACAAGAATTCCGCAAGTTTGCCGTGAAAGGCCAGGGACTGAGCGGCCTGGGCGTTGACCAGTACCTGAACCACATGGAAGGCCAGGTGCGCAACGGCATGATGCTGCCCACCAACATGACCCGCTCGGTGATTGAAGAGCGTCCGCAGAACTTCCGCGAAATCGACGTGTTCTCGCGCCTCATCATGGACCGCATCGTGTTCCTGGGCACGGCCGTGGACGATTATATCGCCAACATCCTGACGGCGCAGATGCTGTTCCTGGAATCGGCCGATGCCAAGAAGGACATTCTGCTTTACATCAACTCGCCCGGTGGCTCGGTGTATGCCGGCCTCGGCATTTATGACACGATGCAGTATGTAAATCCCGATGTGGCCACGATTTGCACGGGTCTGGCCGCTTCGATGGGCGCGGTGCTGCTCGCGGGCGGTGCTGCCAACAAGCGCTCGGCCCTCCCCCACGCTCGGGTGATGATTCACCAGCCTTCGGGTGGCGCGCAGGGTCAGTCGTCGGACATTGAGATTACGGCTCGTGAAATCCTGAAACTGAAGAAGGAGCTGTATGACATTCTGGCGCAGCACACCGGCAAAACCTACCAGGAAATCCACGACAACTCGGACCGCGACTACTGGATGCGCGCCGATGAGGCCAAAGAGTACGGCCTGATTGACGAGGTGCTGGAGAAGAAGAAAGCCTAATCACGGATTCAGTCGCATTTAACTGATTTCACGGATTTTGTAGTCGCTTCTATTTGTAAAAAAGCCCCTGCTGGTTTAGCAGGGGCTTTTTTATTGACCGGATTTTAGGCGCTAATAACGGCTAGCCGGAGCCGGACGGGAGCCGCGTAATAGCCCGCCGGGCGCGAGGGTTGGAGCGGAGTGGCGGTGAAAACCCACCCTGTACCCCAGGCCGGGGTGATGGTGGAAGCTAGAAATACTAATTGCAGATGTTGGGCTTGTGATTCCATGAGTAAGAGCAGGAAACGTGACTTGCGCCAGGCGTCGCATTCTTGGGTTGGCTTCGATGATGCGGGTACCCATTGGGCAAGGCAGCGCGAAGGCAAGTCACTTGGTGTCGGATAAAATCAGGATGTGGGAATTCATTTTCAACAGGAAAGGACGGGGCAACTAATGGTAGCATAAGGGCAGGATGGTCAACTGGTATTTTGAAAAAGCGCCGGGCTGGCAGCATTAGTGCTTCAGGCGTGGCCTTCGCGCATGAGGCCCCAGTTGATGGGCGCTTCGGCGTCGTGGCCGGCAGCACACTGGCCGGTAGTCTGAAAACCCAGCCGTTGGAAAAAGAGCAGGATTTCGGACCGTTGGGCATCAAGGTAGCAGGGCGCGTGGGTGGCCTGCATGGCGGCCAGTGTGGCCTGCATCAGGCGGCGGCCCAGGCCGTGGCCCCGGGCGGCGGGGTGCACGGCCAGCGCCAGCAGGTAGTAGTGGCTGGTGGCAGTGAGGCTCTGGCGGCGCAGCCACGCCGAGGCCACCAGAAAGTGCCGCAGCCGCTGAAACCCGGCCCAATCGAGCCGCCATACGGCGGCAGGCAGCAGCCCCATGCGCAGCAAGCGCTGCAGCGTGACGGCCGGATGGCTGGGTCCCAGCCACACGGCAATGGCACTGGAATCGGCATTGGTGTACACGCGGCCGTAGCGCAGGCCGAAACGTAGCAACTGTTCCAGCAGCCATATTTTCTGGCTTTTGTCATCGGAGCCGGTGCAGCAATATTTCAGGACGGGATGGTCGGCGCACGCGGCTTCGAGCAGGGCGGTGGCCCACACCATATCGGCAGGCTCAAGGCGGCGGGCGGGCAGGGTCGTGGTGGGGTGCATAGGCGCATCGGTAATGGACGGGAATGACTAGGTGGTGACGGGTGTGAGTTTGCCCAATGATATACCCGTCTGGTTATTCCCGTTGTATGATGGGTCGCCGTTGGCCTAGCCCGGCGGCACGCAAATGGGCGAGCCCATTAAATAGCAAGTAGTGTTTTTTCATGGTGACGCATTAACCACCAACCATGCGTTGGCCGGCAATCTCAAAGCACGGCCGTTCTTCCCCAGATGCGTTTCGCTGATGTTGCAAATACATTCGCTAACGTTTCGCCGCATGCGAAAACGTTGCAAAAACTCATTATTTTATAAAAACAGCTTGGAATTATTCTGTAAAATTCAAACCTCGCGCCCTAAAAAAATGTAACAATTAATTGATTTATTGAATTTTATTACTGGCAACGTACTCTTTAACGGCCTCCTCCCCTGCCATTGCGCCATTCCTTGTTACCGCACTGGGAGGCATGCCAAACTGCCGCGAGAAGGCGGTTGAAAAAGCAGCCGGGCTGCCAAATCCCACCTGATAAGCCACTTCAGCCACCGTGCCCACGTGCGCTTGCAGGAGCACCAGCGCCCGGTTTAGCCGCGTGGTACGGAGGCTCTCGCCCGGCGACTGTCCGGTGAGGGCTTTCAGCTTGCGGTGAATCTGGGTGCGGCTCAGCCCAATGTCAGCCCCAAGCTCATCGACGCCGAAGGACTCATCGGCTAGGTGGCGCAGCATTGACTCGCTCACGCGCCGCAAAAAATCTTGGTCGAGGGAAAGCTGGCCAGCGGCGGCAGCGGTGTGGGCCGCCGCCTGCGCGGGCTCCAGGCTGACCAGCGGGGCGCTAGGTGCCGCCGGTGGCACGGGGGCAAAATGAGCCTGCACCTGCCGACGCAGCGCCAGCAGGTTGCGCACCTGCGCCCGCAACTCGCGGGGATTGAATGGCTTGGCCAGGAAACTATCGGCACCTGTTTCGAGGCCTTCGAGTTTGGCAGCGGGGCCAGATTTGGCAGTGAGCAGCACCACCGGAATATGGCTGGTGGCAACGTCAGCCTTCAGTTGGGCGCATACCTGGTAGCCGTCCAGGCCGGGCATCATCACGTCGCTCACCACGAAGTCGGGCACTTCGGCCCGGGCCAGCTCCAGACCGGCATCGCCGGTGGCGGCCAGCAGGAGGCGGTAGCCGGCCGGGGCGAGCGTCGCGCGGATGAATTCGCGCACCTCGTTGTTGTCTTCGATAATGAGGACAAGGTCGGGCTCGACAGTGCCCTGAACCGGCTCATCAAGCTGCTGACCATCGGGAAAAGGCAGCGGGGCTGACTCCGGATAAACGGGACTACGCGTAGTTACTCCGCCAATTAAATCCGGCACTTCTCGGGTCGAGTTGGCGGGCAGGCCGTGCGGCAATTGCACGGTGAAGGTAGAGCCGGCCCCCGGCTGGCTGGCCACGGCCACCGTACCCCCGTGCAGCATGGTGAGCTCGCGCACCAGCGCCAGGCCAATGCCAGTACCGGTAGGCCGGGCCTCGCGGCCGGGGCTGCGGGCCTGGAAGAATCGGTCGAACAGGTAGGGCACGTCTTCGGGCGCGATGCCCGGGCCAGTATCCTGCACGGCAATGCTGACGCTGCCGGCGGGGCTGGCAGCCGTGGCTGGCTCCTCGGTCACAATCACCGTTACGCGGCCGCCGGCCGGGGTGAAGCGCAGGGCATTGGCCACCAGGTTAGTGAGAATTTCCTCCAGCTTGCCCGCGTCAAACACCAGCGGCACTGGCTGAGCGGGTACCTGACAGGTCAGGTCAATCTGCCGGCTTTCGGCCAGCACGGCAAAGGACGAAACCAGCTGCCGCACGGCCAGCGCAACATCGCCCGGGGTGGGCAGCAGGTGGAGGGCTCCGGCTTCGAGCTTGCTCAAATCGAGCAGCTGATTGATGAGGGTGAGCAGCTTGCGGGCATTGCGCAGCACCAGCCCACCCTGGCGGCGCACGGCGGGGTCGGCGGGTTCGGTGGCCAGCGCTTCGGCCGGGCCGAGGATGAGGGTGAGCGGAGTGCGAAACTCGTGGCTGACGTTGGTGAAGAAGTCGGTTTTTACGCGGTCCAGCTCCTGGAGGTGTTGCAGAGCCTGGCGTTCGAGCTGGCGGTCGGCGCGCTCCCGCTCCCGGTTGCGGGTGTAGGCCCGCACCCCGTACATTATGCAGGCAAAAACTATGACATACAGCAGATAAGCCCACCAGGCACGCCACCACGGCGGCTGCACGCTGAAGGCAAACACCGCCGGGCGCGGGCTCCACAAGCCGTCTTCGTTGGCGGCCCGCACCTCGAACTGATAGTCGCCGGGCGGCAGGTTAGTGTAGGTGGCGGAGCGCGCCGCCGAGGGGCCATTCCACCGCTGCTCGAAGCCCGCCAGGCGGTACTGATAGCGCACGCGGCCGGGCGTGGTGAGGCTGGTAGCGCCGTAGTCGAAAGTGAGGTAATTGAGGCGGTGCGGCAGGCGGGCGTGGGGCAGCAGCACCGTGTCGTGCATGAACAGGCGGAAGCCGGTGAGCTGGGGGCGCGGCGGCACGCGGTTGGGGTGCGCCCCGGCGGGCGTATAGCGCATCAGGCCGAACACGGTGCCGGCCCAGAGCACGCCGTTGGGCTCGGCCAGTACGGCATTGATGCCGGCTTCCTGACCGATGAAGCCTTCTTCATGGCCAAAGAAATCCTGGCGGCCCGTGGCGGGCGTGTAGCGCAGCAGGCCCCGGGTGGTGCCCAGCCAAACGGCCCCGCTGGCGTCGCACTGCACGAAATAGGGATTGTTGACGTGGGCACCGGGCACATCCTGCAAGGGCACCCGGCGCAGCCCAGCGGCGGGGTGCGCCGGGTCATAGCAAAACATGCCTTCACCGAAACTACTGAGCCACAGCCGTCCGTGACCGTCTTCGCTCATCGAAAAAACGCTGAGGGGCTCGGCTCCCGCTGGCCGGGGCGCCACGATGCGGAACCGCAGGCCGGGCAGCGCCCCCGGACTGGCCGGGGCGATTTCCTGCGCTTCGAGCAAGCCGGAATTCTCAGTACCCAACCAGATGGTGCCGGTGTGGCTGCGCAACAGCTTCATCACGCGCCGCGCGCCGGCCAGGGTGGCCCCCACGTATTGCTGGTAGTGTGCCGTGGCGGGGTCGTACACTATCAGGCCCTGGGTTTCGGTGGCCAGCCAGATGCGACCGTGCCGGTCCTCGGCCAGGCTGGCCACGGTGGCGTCACTCAGCTCCGGGATTTGGGCATTCAGCGAAAGCCAGCGGGCTTGCCGGGGGTTCCAGATGGCGGTGCCGCCTTTGGTAGCACCGGCCCACACGTCGCCGTTGGCCCGCTCCAGCACGGCCCGGATGATGTTGTAGGTATCGGGCTCGCGCTGGGGCAGCACTTGGCAGCGAGTAGCTGGAAATGGGCCGGGATGCAGCAGCGCCAGGCCATTATTGGTCCCCACCCAATAGTCGCCACTAGTGCCCCGGGCCTTGGCCAGGGCATACACTTTGGCCCCGGGCAGCCCGTCGACGGTGCCGAACAGGGCAAAGCGGGCATCGGGCGGGTACTGGGTCAGGCCGTTGGCGGAGGTGGCCCAGAGGTTGCCTTCGCGGTCGCGCAATAGGTCGCCCCGGCGGTAGCTGTGGCTCACCAAGCCGGTGCCCGGTAGGCAGCGGGCCACCGGGGCCGTGGCCCGCTCCAGGTAGCTCAAGCCTTGCCCCGTGAGCACCCACACCCGGCCGGCCGGGCCGGGCTCGGCCACTATGCGTAGCACTTTATCAGAGCATAAGCCCTGCGCCATAGCATATTGATGCACTCTGCTCCCAGCGGCGGGCGGGTCGAGGACAAACATCCCGGCGCGTTCGGTACCCACCCACAGCCGGCCGTCGGGCGCGGCGTTCAGGCCCAGTACCGGCCCGGTGGTGAGGGCAGCCGGCAGCGGCCCCGGCAGCGCCCGAGGCTGGCCCGTGGCTTCATCTACCAGCAGCAGGCCCTGGTCGGTGGCGACCCAGAGGGCACCGGATGGCCCCAAGGCCAGGGCATTGATGGCGGGTGGCTGCCCACCCGGACCAATGGGCAGCGGCACCCGCTGCACTTGTGGGGCCGCAGGCCAGATGCGTCGGCCCGACTCCTGGGGCCAGAGCAGGCAGTATAAATCGCCGCCGCCGGTGCCCATCCACACCCGCCGCCGGGCGGCGGTGTCGCGGGCCAGGATGGCTCGCACATCGGTGGGGTAGCCCAGGACGCGGGGCGTTACGCGCTGCACGCGCTCGGAAGTGGGGTTGAAATAGCAGAGGGAGCCGTCGCGCAGGCCCATCCACAGGCCGGCAGCCAGGCCGGGGTCGGCCGCGAGGGCCGTCACGCGCGTGTTGGGCAGGCCCGATTGGGTGGTGAGCGAATGGAAGGCGTGGCCATCGTACCAGGCCGCCCCTACTTCTGACACCAGCCACAACCGGCCCAGGCCATCCTGCGCCAGGGCGCTCACGCTGGTTTCGGGCAGACCCTCGGCCAGGCTGAAGCTGCGCGAAGGCAGGGTCTGACCCACGGCGGCTAAGCTGAGCAGTACGGCCAGGCAGCTCAATACTGACCTCACCAGCCACCGAAAATGCGTGTACTCAAGCCCCATACCAGCACCTTTTGATTCAGGAATTCAAATATGGTAGATTGCCAAATATAGGAACTGATTTCTGGATTGACTACTGGGTTAACTAACGGTAGCCAGCGGCTAAACGCAGGCGTGCGGCGGGCCTACCCGAAGCAACCATTAGCCCGCGAAACGAGTCGTTTAATCCCCGCATCAAAGCCCCCTGGCAACTGTCCACCTACCTCGAAGGCAATTTACAGGCCGCCGTTTTTGCCGTTAACAGCGGCCTATTCGGGGATTTGACGCGCGGCTGGGCGATGGGCCCATGCGAAGGCGATGGCACCATTTTTCTAGCCGCCGACGTTGGGCATGTCGTATCTTTGAGCCCGCTTGTTCTAAAACTTGCCCTCCCACCTTCCTCTATACCTCCCTCCGTGGCCGAAATATCCTGTTCCTTTTGCAATAAGAGCAAGCGCGAAGTCGCCGTCATGATTTCGGGCATCAACGCCCACATTTGCGAAAAATGCGTGGGCCAGGCCCAGCACATCCTCGACGAAGAAGCCAAAGCCCAGGACGCCGGCCGCCAGCCCAAGTTCAACCTCATCAAGCCCAAGGCCATTAAGGAGCACCTCGACCAGTACGTGGTGGGCCAGGACGAGGCCAAGCGCGTGATGGCCGTGGCCGTGTACAACCACTACAAGCGCCTGATGCAGAAGCCCCAGGACGACGAGGTGCAGATTGAAAAGTCGAACATCATCATGGTGGGCGAAACCGGTACCGGCAAAACCTTCCTGGCCCGCATGCTGGCCAAAATCCTGCAAGTGCCTTTCTGCATTGCCGATGCCACCGTGCTGACGGAGGCCGGCTACGTGGGCGAAGACGTGGAAAGCATCCTCACCCGCCTGCTGCAAGCCGCTGATTACAACCTCGAAGCGGCCGAGCGCGGCATCGTGTACATCGACGAAATCGATAAAATTGCCCGCAAGAGCGATAACCCCAGCATCACGCGCGACGTGAGCGGCGAAGGCGTGCAGCAGGCTTTGCTCAAGCTCCTCGAAGGCACCAACATCAACGTGCCGCCGCAGGGCGGCCGCAAGCACCCCGAGCAAAAGATGATTTCGGTGAACACCGAGAACATTCTCTTCATCTGCGGCGGTGCGTTCTCGGGCCTCGACCGCATCATCAAGAGCCGCCTGAATACCAAGCCGATGGGCTTCGCCAAGACCAACCTGGACGAGCAGGTGGACACGCAGAACTTCCTGCGCTACGTGTCGGCCCAGGACATCAAGAGCTTCGGCCTGATTCCGGAACTGATTGGTCGTCTGCCGGTGCTCACCCACCTCAACCCGCTGGACCGCACGACCCTGCGCATGATTCTGACCGAGCCCAAGAACTCGCTCGTGCGCCAGTACAAGCGCCTGTTTGGCATGGAGAACATCGAGCTAAGCTTCACCGAGGATGCGCTGGAATACATTGTGGAGAAGGCCGACGAGTACCGCCTCGGCGCGCGCGGCCTGCGCTCCATCTGCGAGAGCATCATGACCGATGCCATGTTCGAAATGCCTTCGGAAGAAGGCTCCGACGCGCTGCAAATCAACCTGAGCTACTGCCGCAGCAAGTTCGAGAAATCGCCGCTGCGGCACATGCGGGCGGCGTAAAGCCTCCCATTCCGGTACATCGGTTGCCGCGTAATCATCACTAAAAAGCCCGCCTGATAATTCAGGCGGGCTTTTTAGTTGGTTTTCGTTGGAGCGCCCCTGGCGTAATGATGGAGGCAACAGTTGTACGAGTATTTTCAGAAAATGAAATTTACTTGTACACATTAACATCTCTATCTGTACGAGTGGATTTGCAAAACTGAATTTATTCGTACTGACATCGCCCGCCTTTGTGCACCGTGCACCCAAACAAGTTTGGCTCATTCCTGCCTCAGCCCCACAAAAAAGGCCCGCCAATTGGCGGGCCTTTTTCATACACAATTGGAAATTTTCCAATCAACTTTCAACCCTACTCCACTACCACGCGCTGCACGCTCGGCGCACGGCCGGCGGCCTGCACCGTGAGTAGATAGGTACCGGCAGCCAGGCCGGTCATGGGCAGTTCGGTGGCCGTGCCACTGAAGGCGCGGGTGGCTACCGTCTGGCCCAGCACATTGCGCAGGGTGACCTGAGCAGCGGTGGTGGCAGTGGCCAGCTTCAGGTTCAGGGTGCCGTGGCCGGCTACCGGGTTGGGGTACACGCTGAACGCGCTCTGCTGAGCGGCGGCGGTAGCCGTAGCCGTAGTTGTTACCGTGAAGGTCACGCCGTTGCTGGGGATGCCGGTGGCCGTGGTGATAACCACGTTGCCGGAGGTAGCACCGGCCGGGATGGTGAAGGTAATGGTGGTGCCATTCACCACCGTGAAGCCGGTTACGGCCACGCCGTTGATGGTGGCTGCCGTAGCTCCCGTAAAGTTGCTACCCGTGACCGTAACAGTGGTGCCGGCCGGGCCGCTGGTGGGGCTCAGGCTGGTGATGGCCGGGGCCACAGGCGGCGTGGCGCAGGTCAGCGTCAGCCCGAAGTTGCCAACCTCGGTGGCATCGTAGCCATTCACAAAGACGAGGTAATTGACTCCATACTGCGAAGCAAACGTCACGGTCGAGCACGTGTTCGCGCCGGTATCGTCGTTGCCCCTTACGCAGGTGTAAGAGCCGCAACGGCCCGTGAATACGAACAGTTTGGTGTCAAAGTCCGTGACGGCGTTGCAAGTAGTCACCGTCATGCTGGCTCCGGTGCCCACCACCGTATAGAACACGCCGCCCGGGCCGATGCTGAGGGTACAGGCAGCGGTGGGGTCGCCGGTAGACGTGGCACCCAGGTTAGTGCCGTTTATGGTTTGCCCGCAGGCCAGCGGAATGGCACCGGTGCACTGGTCGTTGGGCAGCGGCAGCAGGAAAGGCGTAGTCGAAGTGCCGCTACCGATGGGCGCGGTTACGGTAATGGGGCCCGAAGTAGCGCCGGTGGGCACCACCACGGTAATCTGCGTGGCCGAAACCACTGTGAATGTCGTCGCGACGGTGCCATTGAAGGAAACCTGCGTCGCCCCGGTGAAGTAGTTGCCGGTAATCGTCACCAGCGTGCCCACTGGCCCGCTGGTGGGCGTGAACGAGGTGATGACCGGTACCTGCAGCGTGAAACGGGTGGTGGAAACGGCAATGCCGTTGGGCGTAGTCACGGTGATGAGGCCCGTGGTAGCGCCGGTAGGCACGGTCACGGTAATCTGCGTGGCCGAAACCACCGTGAACACCGGAGCCACCGTGCCGTTGAACGTCACGCGCGTAGTACCAGTGAAGTTGGTGCCGGTAATCGTCACGACCGTGCCGGGCACGCCGATAGTGGGCGTGAACGAGGTGATGGCCGGAGCCGCCGGGATGGTGAAATTAGTAGCCGAGGTGCCCGTGCCCAGCGGCGTAGTCACCGCAATAGGTCCCGTGACGGCCCCGATGGGCACCACCACGGTAATCTGGGTGGGCGAATTCACTGAATAGACCGGTGCGCTCGTACCGGCGAAGGTAACCTGCGAAGCGGCCGTGAAGTTGGTGCCGGTGATGACCACCGTGCTACCCACCGCACCCGTAGCGGGCGTGAAGCTGGTAACCGTGGGCGGCACCCCTACCAGGAACGACGTGGCCGATACGGCCGTGCCGGCCGGCGTGGTCACGCTGATGAGGCCGCTAGTGGTACCGGCAGCCACCGTCGCAGTGATGCTGGTAGCTGATGCTACAGTGAATGTAGCGGGCGTGCCGTTGATGTTCACAGCCGTGGCCCCCGTAAAGTTGGTGCCCGTGATGGTAACCACCGTGCCCACCGGCCCGCTGGCGGGCGTGAAGCTGGTGATGGTGGCACCCGGACCCGGCGCGATGGTAAAATTGGCATCCGAAATATCGAAGAAGTAGTTGTCGGCCGCTTCCACCATCACACGGGCCTGGGCCGTGCTCACATTAGGCACGACTACCGTAGCAGTGCCGTTGTTGAGCACATTTGAGGCCAGCAACACCGGGTAAGTGAGGCCGCCGTCGAGGCTCAGGCGCAGGTTCACGATGGCGCAGCTCACGGGGGCCGCGTCGGTGCCGGCCACGTTCCAAGTTATAGTCTGCGCGGTGCCACCGGTCCAGCTAACGGCCGTGTTGGGGGCCGAAATCACGAAGGGACCAGCGGTGCTCACCACGTTCAGGTTCACGAAAGCGCTGTAGTCGACGCCGCCAATCACACCGGCGGGGCCGCTGTGCTGGTCACGGGCCGTGCAGCGGAATTTCAGGGTGCGCGTCACGGTGGGCAGGCGCTCGCCGATGACGGTGGTATTGTTCACCAGGTCGGTGAGGCGCGGGAAGTAGCGGGTGCCGTCCAGCAGTGGCACGAACGAGCGGAACAGCGGCACGTTGTCGTTGGCAACCTGTGCGTCGTTCGGGGCCTTCTGCGAGCCGAGGTCCATTTCTTCCCACATGTAGGTCAGGGGGTCGTTTTCGGCATCCGTGGCCGTAGCCGTCAGCTTAAAGGGCGTGCCCATGGGCAGGGTTTTGCCACTGGCCGGAGCCGTTACCACGGGAGCCGTGTTGCCGGTGGCCGCATCGGTGCCGCAGGTCGTGCTGGTGATAAAGGCCCGCATCTCCTGGTAATTGCCGGTGTGGAAGGTAGCATCGGAGTGCGCCTGCAGGTCGTTGGTGGCGGTGCAAATACCGGCGTAGGCCATGATGGTCGTGCCCGAGCCCGGCTCCCAGGCCGTGGTGCCGTTGCGGTTGCCGCCGGCGCAGCTGCCCGCATTGCCGTTGAACGGGTGGTTGCCGGAAAACTGGTGTCCCATTTCGTGGGCCACGTAGTCGATATCGAAGGCATCACCTACGGGGTTGGGCAGGCCGGTGACACCTTGGGCCTTGCGGGCCGAGGAGCACACCACGCCCAGGCCGGCAATGCCGCCGCCGCCGGTGCTCACCACGTGGCCAATGTCGTAGTTGACCGAGCCGATGATGCGGTCAACGTTGGACTGGTTCTGGCCCAGCAGGGCGCCGCCGTTGCTGTTGCTGAACGTGGGCGAAGGCTGCGTGCCAATACCGCTCAGAAACACGAGCTGGTCGTTGTTGGGCACCAGCACCATGCGCACGGCCAGCTCTTTCTCATACACGCCCACTACGCGGTTCACGGTGGTAACTTCGGCAGCCAGCACGCTGGTTACCGTGTTGCCTTTGGTTACGGCATACTCGGGGGTGTTGGACAGCGCCAGGCGGTAGGTCCGCAATTGCGAGCCGCTGGCCAGGGCCTTGCCCGCAGCAGCAGCAGCCGTCAGGCGCAACCGGTTGTCTTTCAGTTCTTCGGCGGTGGGGGCAAATTCGCAGGCTGGCATCGGGCCGGCGGCCACGCGGTTCATGTCCTTCCGAAAAAAGCCCAGATAGTGGCGGTTATCGGTGTGGCTAACGGGGTCGATGTAATAAGTTTTGCCGCCCCCGGCCAGCACCTGGGCGTGGAAGCCCTGTGGTGTCAGGTCGAGGCGCACCGAAGCCGACGGGTCGTCGAGGCCCACGCCGGCGTAGGTTTTAATGGTTGGGTACTTGCGCGCCAGCTCCGGGTCCATCACCGAGGTTTCGCGCACGGCGAAGCGGCTGGTGCTGCCATCGGGCCGGGGCAGCGCCAGCACCAGCGGGGCGGCACTGGACCGGATTTCGGGCGGTGCCGTGGCCAGGGCGGCCTGCAGGCTGTTCACGTCCAGCGTGAGGGCCTGCGAGTGGAACAGCGCCGCCGCAAGTGGCGAAGCGGCGGCCACACGGCGGGCCTCGGCATCGGCCTCAAAAAACTGAGGTGCGGTTTGTTGAGCATTGGCTCCGAGCGTCAGGCCCAAGGCCAGCAGCACGGCCCCGATACGGCCCCGGCCGCCTGTTGCCGGCCGAAGGGTGGCCGGCCAGCGTGAGTAACGTTGTGTCATTAAAAGAGGAAAATGGTATGTAAGAGTAAATCTAAGGAATAACCTCTACCATGGGGCATTTTGTCTGCTAATTGGCTGATTTAGTCGACAATTACTCTTTCAACAGTTGCCCTTCAACCCCAACACAATCACTCATATTCCCCAAACACAAAAAAAGCTCCTGGAAATACCAGGAGCTTTTTTATTGTGTTTGGGGAATAAATAAGGGCGCCGGCGGCTACTTGTCCCGCAGGTAGCTCACCATCAGCTCAGCGGTTTTTTTGGCGGCCTGGTGCTGGCCCAGCTTTTCGCGGAGCTCGGCGTAGCCGGCTTTCATGCGGGCCAGATAGGCTTGGTCGGTGAGCAGGGCGCGCAGCTCGTCGAGCAGGTTGCGGGCCGTGAAGTCACCCTGAATCAGCTCTTTTACCACCTCGCGGCCGGCAATCAGGTTCACCAGCGAAATGTAGGGCACCTTGATAACCATCTTGCCGATGGCGTAGCTCAGCGAGCTGGTGCGGTAGCACACTATCTGCGGCACGTCGAACAAAGCGGTTTCGAGCGTGGCCGTGCCGCTGGTGACGAGGGCCGCCGTGGCGTGGCTGAGCAGGTCGAACGTCTGGTCAAAAACGAACCGGATGCCGTTGCGGTGGAAGTGCTTGTAGTAGTTAGGGTCGAGGTTGGTGACGCCGGCCACCACGAACTGATACTCCTGAAAACCCGGCAGAATGGCAATCATCTCGTGCAGCATCTCCTCAATTTCCTGCTTGCGCGAGCCCGGCAGCACGGCAATAATGGGCTTGCCGGCCTCCAGGCGGTTGCGCTCGTAGAAATCGGTGGTGGGCTTAAACTCGGCCACGGCATCGGCCGTGGGGTTGCCCGTGTAGTCGACGGGGTAGTTGAATTTCTGGTAGAACTCCGTCTCGAAGGGCAGGATGACGAACATCTTGTCCACCCGGGCCTTCACCTGCTCAACGCGGCCCTGGTTCCAGGCCCAAATTTTGGGCGAGATGTAATAGAACACCTTGATACCATTCTCCTTAGCGATTTTGGCCATGCGCAGGTTGAACCCGGCGTAGTCGACCAGAATGAGCACATCGGGCTTGTAAGCCAGCAAATCCTGCTGGCACTGCTTGAGGTAGCCCCGGAACTTAAGGATGCTAGTGGCCGCTTCCAGAAAGCCCATGATGGCCAGGTCCTGGTAGTGGCGCACCAGCTCACCGCCTTCAGCCTGCATCATGTCGCCGCCCCAGTAGCGGAACTGCGCGTCGGCATCCTGCCCGCGCAGCTCGTGCATGAGGTTGGCAGCGTGGAAATCGCCCGACCGTTCGCCGGCTATTAGGTAGTATTTCAATTTGTTACGCCATCCTGAGCATTCCCCGAATGAAGGGGCGACGAAGGACCTTATCACGTCCGCGCCGCTTGGGTTAGTAATTCTGACAAAAGCGCCCGTGATAGGATGCTTCCTTCGTCAGCATGACAACGGCCTAGTTGCCGTAGTATTCCACGAAGTTGCGCGGCGTTTCGTAGAGTTTGATGCAGTGCAGCTTAGCCGGGGTAATGGCGGGCAGCTCGCGCTCGATGATTTGCCAGAAGGCGATGGCCAGGTTTTCGGTGCTGGCCATCTGGCCGGCCATGAAAGGCACGTCGAGGTTGAGGTTTTTGTGGTCGACTTGCTCGGTGATGTGCGTACGCAGCAGGTCGGACAGGGCTTTGAGGTCGACTACGAAGCCGGTTTCGGGGTCGGGCTCGCCTTTTACCGTCACAATGAGGTCGTAGTTGTGGCCGTGCCAGTTGGTGTTGGCGCAGGGGCCGAATACTTCGCGGTTGCGCTCCTCGCTCCACTTGGGGTTGTAGAGCTTGTGGGCGGCGTTGAAATGTTCCTGGCGGCTGATGTATATCATTCTGATTTTTAGCTGTTAGCTACTAGCCATTAGCCATTAGCTTTCAAATAAGCGCTTCTGAAAGCGGCTTACCGCCGTCAGCAATCAGCTAACGGCTTAATTAGTTTTCCGCAGCAAATATACGAAGAAGGGTACCCCGAACAGGGCCGTGACCAGCCCCACCGGCAGCCCGGCCGGCGGGTAGAGCAGCCGTGCCAGCAGGTCGCAGGCCAGCAAAAAGGCCCCGCCCAGCACCGCGCACACCAGCAGATTGTAGCGCCCCGTGGTGCCCAGCAGCCCCCGCGTGAGGTGCGGCACCAGCAAGCCCACGAAGCCCACCGGCCCGCACAGCGCCACCACGCCGCCCGTGAGGCCGGCCGCCAGCAGCACCAGCAGCCAGCGCCGCCGCGCCACCGGCAGGCCCAGAGCAGCAGCCCGCTCCTCCCCCAGCAACAGCAGGTTGAGGTCTTTCTGCAAAAAAGCCAGCACAAACAGGCTGATAACCAGTGCGGCAGCCGGATACGGCAGCACATCCCACCCAGCCCGTTCGAAGCTACCAAACGCCCAGAACACCACGCTCCGCAGGCTGCCCTCGGGCGAGGCCAGAAAGGTGAGCAGGCTGCCCACGGCCGCCGCCAGCGCCCCCACGGCCACGCCCGCCAGCAGCAGCGGGGCGGGCAGAATTTTGCCACGCCGGGTGCCCAGTGCCACCACCAGCAGCGTGGCCGCGAAGGCCCCCGCAAGGGCGGCCACCGGCGGCAGATACACGCTCATAAACGTGAGTGACGGCACCAGAACATAGCAGGCAATAGCCCCTAAAGAAGCTCCCGAGGCCGTGCCCAGCAGGTAGGGGTCGGCCAGCGGGTTGGTGACGAGGGTTTGGAGGAGGTAGCCGCTCACGGCCAGGCTGGCCCCGGCCAGCAGCGCCAGCAGCAGACGCGGCAGGCGCAGCTGCACCAGCACCAGCTGGGCGGGGTCGGCAGGGTTGTAGTGCTGGAAGGTGTTCAGGATGAAGCTGTACGACGTAGCGTAGCTGCCCACGCGCAGGCCCAGTACCAGCAGCGACAGCGCGAGCAGCAAGCCGATTATCAGCCACAACGCAGGACGACGAACCGGCATCAGCGGGCGGGAATGGGTGGTTTGGGCGGAGCCTGGTTCAGCAAGCCTTGCAGCTCGCGCACCGACTCGACCACACGGGGACCGGGCCGCTCCATGAGGTTGCCGGTGATGGGGAACACGCGCCGGTTTTTATACGCATTGATGCGCCGTAGCTCGGGGTAATTCTTGAAAAAGGTGCTGTCCAGCTTCCCGAAGTTGCCGCCGAGCAGCACGTCGGGATTCAGCTTGAGCACGTACTCGCGGGTGAGAGCCGGGTAGGGCTGCGGGAAAGTTTCGGTGATGGCATTGCGCCCGCCGGCGAAGCGAATCTCATTGGTGAACAGCGTATTCTGACCGTAGCAATAAATGGGGTCGAGCCAGGTAATGGCCAGCACTTTGGGGGTTTTGGCGGGGCGCGCGGCTGAAAGCGTGAGCTGCCGGAGCTGCTGCCGGAGCGAGTCCGTCAGGTGCCGGGCCTGGGCGGTGCGGCCCAGCAGGCGGCCCACGTCGTCGATGCCCTTGAACACGTCCTCCACGCGGCGGTAGCGCTGGAAATATACCGGAATGCCCAGGTCCTGGAGGCGTTTGGCGTCATCGACGGAGGTAATGCCTTCGATGGTGAAAACCACGTCGGGCTTCAGCAGCACCAGCTTTTCCAGGTCGAGCGGGTAGTTATTCACCACCGGCTTGCGGTAGACGGCGGCGGGATAATCGTCCTGTGGCACGCGGGCAACGATGGTGGCGGTATCGGCCACGGCAAACAGCATTTCGGTCATGCTGGGGGCTAGGGCCAGTACGCGGCTCGGATGGGCGGGTATTTTCATGGACCGGCCCAGGTCGTCGCGCACCTGCACGGTGCCCGTTTTCCCGGCCTCGGATTGGCAACCCAGCAGCAGGGCCAGGGGTAAAAGCAGCATCAGAACACGCATGGCGCAAAGGTAGGCGAGCGGCCCCACGGCCCGGCGCGCCGGTATACCTTTGCCCTTCCCCGCTTCAATCTCCGCTCCCATGATAGTAGTCACCGGCGCAGCCGGCTTTATTGCCAGCTGCTTAGTTTCCCGCCTCAACGCCGCCAATTTCAACGACATCGTCGTGGTGGATAATTTTTCCATCGAGAAGAAGCTGCCCAATATCGAAGGCAAAAAGCTGCGCGAATACGTGGACCGCGAAACGTTTTTCGACTGGCTCGATGCCAACCACGAACAGGTGGAATTCATCTTCCACCTCGGGGCCCGCACCGATACCACGGAGATGGACCCGGCCGTGTTCGATGTATTAAACTTGAACTATTCCAAGCAGATGTGGCAGGCCTGCGTGAAGTATAATCTGCCGTTGGTCTACGCCTCCTCGGCCGCGACTTATGGCGACGGCACGCTGGGCTACACCGATACCGACGAGGCGCTGTTCCCCCTCTACCGCCCGCTGAACCCCTACGGCGATTCGAAAAACGACTTCGACAACTGGGCTTTGCAGCAGGAAGAAAAGCCGTATTTCTGGGCCGGATTGAAGTTTTTCAACGTGTACGGGCCGAATGAATACCACAAGGGCCGCATGGCGTCGGTGATAATGCACGCCTTCCACCAGATTCAGCAGTCGGGCTCGATGATGCTGTTCAAATCGCACAACCCTGACTACACCGACGGCGGCCAGATGCGCGATTTCGTGTACGTGAAGGATGTGGTGGAAGTATGCTTTTTCCTGCTGAACCACCGCACGCATTCCGGCATTTACAACCTGGGCAGCGGCCAGGCCCGCACCTTCCTGGACCTGGCCTTGAACACGTTCAACGCCCTGGGCCGCACGGCCGATATCCAGTTCCGGGACACGCCCGAGGATATTCGCGATAAATACCAGTACTTCACCGAGGCTGATATGAGCAAACTCAAAAGTATTGGCTACGACCGGCCGTTTACGCGTCTGGAAGATGGCATTGCCGATTACGTGCAGAACTACCTCGTGCCGGGGCGGTATATGTAATACTCCCGTTTGTCATGCTGAGCGAAGTCGAAGCATGACGTTCTTTGGTTCCGCTCTATTCAAATACCTCTCCGCCCGTGCCCCAACTTGCTCGTCCCGTTATTACCGTTGTGGGCGGCGGCTTCGCGGGCACGGCGCTGGTGTTGCAATTGCGGCGGCAGCCGGCGTTGGCTGCGGCTGAAATTCATCTCATTGAGCCGCGCGACGTACCCGGCCCCGGGCTGGCCTACACCGCCCGCCGCCCCGAATACCTGCTCAACGTGCGCCCCGGCGGCCTGAGTCTGTACCCGGACGAGCCCAACCATTTTGCCGACTGGCTGCAAACCCAACCCGAAAGTGCCGCCGGACTGCCGGAATTCGCTTCCCGCGCCGCTTATGGCCGCTACCTGCGGGAGGAGCTGGCGCAGGAATTAACCACGGCCGCCGTGCGCTGGCACCACACTACCGCCGTGGCCGCTCCGCTCCTGCCCGATGGCCGGCGCGCCGTGCTGTTGGCCGATGGCACCATAATCAGCAG
Source organism: Hymenobacter segetis (assembly GCF_054776495.1). NCBI lineage: Bacteria > Pseudomonadati > Bacteroidota > Cytophagia > Cytophagales > Hymenobacteraceae > Hymenobacter > Hymenobacter segetis. Next base: position 25,867 of record NZ_BAAHBV010000002.1, read on the forward strand.
TGATATCGTGGTGTTGGCTCTCGGCAACTTCCCGCCCCCGCCCCCCACCGGTCCCGACCGGCGCTACCTCCAGCACCCCGGCTACCACGCCGACCCGTGGGCCATCGGCAACCTGCGCCGCATCGGCCCCGATGAAGAAGTACTGCTCATCGGCTCGGGGCTGACGGCGGTGGATGTGCTGCTAGCCCTGCGCCAGGATGGGCACCGCGCTCCCATTACCGTAGTGGCCCGGCACGGGCGCTGGCCCTCGGCGCATGGCCCGCTCATGGCTCCCTACCCCAGCTTTTATCCCGAACTGGCCCACGAAACTACCGTGACGGGTGTGGTCGCGGTGTATAAGCGGCACCTGAAACTGGCCGCCGCGCAGGGCCTCGACTGGCGGCCGGTGCTGGATTCGCTCCGGCCCGATTTGGGCCGCATCTGGGCGGCGTGGCCGCTGGCGGAGCAGCGCCGGTTTCTGCAGCATCTGGCGGGATTGTGGGCCGTGGCCCGGCACCGCAGCCCACCCCAGAATGCGGAGGCAGTGGCCGCCCTCACGGCCGCCGGGCTGGTCCAGCTGCACATTGGCACGGTGCGCGAGATTCTGCCTGAAGGCAACCGGCTACGGGTGGGCGTGCGAACTCATAGCCCAGAGACTTGCTGGCATACCGCCGACCACGTCGTCAGCTGCGCAGGGCCGCTACTGGACTACACCCGCATTGCCGACCCATTGGTGGTGAGCCTGCGCGAAGCCGGGGACCTTACTCCCGACCCGTTGCACCTGGGCCTGCTGACCGATGCCCACGGCGCGCTGCTGAACGCTGCCGGGGCGGTTTCGCCGGGCCTGTTCACGCTCGGCCCCAGCCGCCGGCCGGCTTATTTTGAGTCGACGGCGGTGCCGGAATTGCGGCAGCAGGCGGCGGCGCTGGCAGCCCATCTGGCACAATAAAAAAGCCCTCGAAATAGAATTTCGGGGGCTTTGCATACCGGTTTTGGCTTGTGGTTAGGCCGCCATGTTTTGCTGGCCGGGATAGAGCGGCAGCACGGTGGCCTCGTCAGCAAAGAAGGACGAAGAAGTGGCATTAACTGCGGGAGCAGCGGCCGGGTCGCTAGCGTGATGGCGTAGGGCACGCATCAGCAGGTAGCGGTATTTCTCGGCATCGGCCACGGCTTGCTCGATGGCATTCAGAGCGGCATCATAGGCTACCACCGGCTGCAATTCGCGGCGCGGGCGGCGGGCTTCAAACACTTGGTTTTTGAGGTATTCGGCGGCGGACTTCATAGCGGAAAAGCGGCTGTATTTAGGTCATATGACAGCGCACTTTATTAACTCTAAAATCCTCGTTTTCATTCCACAAAGCAATGTTTTACCACTTTTTCAGCAAGCAAAATCGCAGTTAAAATCTCACGGATTTTAACTGCGATTTTATCATTTATCCAGCTCTTTTCTCAGGCAATTTTCAGCACCACTTTGCCAAATTGCGCGCCCGCGTCGAGGCGGCGCAGGGCGGCTTCTCCTTCGGCCAGCGGGAAGATTTCATCAATCACCGGCACCAGTTTTTTCTCGCTCACCAAGGCCAGCATGTCCTCAAAATCCTGCGCCGTGCCCATGGTGGAACCCAGGATGCTGAGCTGCTTCCAGAATATTTTGGCGGGCGGCACATCGGGGATGTTGCCCAGCGTGCCGCCGTAGAACACGATGCGGCCGCCGGGCGTGGCCGCATCGAGCAGCGCCCCGAAAGCCGCCCCCGCCGCGCTGTCGACGATGACATCGAACGCGCCGCCAGCTTGATGGGTGAGGGCTTTCACCCAGTTTTCGGCGTTGTAGTTGATGCCGCCTTTGGCTCCCAGCGCCTGGGCGCGGGCTATTTTTTCCTCGGAGCTGGACGTTACCCACACCTCGGCACCCCGGGCCACGCACAGCTGCACGGCCGTGATGGCCACGCCGCCGCCCACGCCGGTTACCAATACCCGCTCGCCGGGCTGCACTTTGGCGCGGGTGAAGGCCGCCCGGTATGCCGTGAGGCCCGCCAGCGGCAGCGCCGCCCCCTGCTCGAAGCTGAGGTGGGTCGGCAGCGGCCGGATGTATTGGGCCGGCAGGGTGATGTATTCGGCAAACGTGCCGGGGTCGGGCATGCCGAGGACCACGAAATCGCGGGCCTGGGCGCGGGGGTTAGTGCCCCAGCGCAAGCCCGGGTTGATGAGGACGCGGGTGCCCACGGCCGGCGCATCGGCGGGCACGTCGGGGCCGTGGGCGGCTACTTCGCCCGCGCCATCGGCCCCGAGGGTGCAGGGCAACTTGATGCCGGCATACTTGCCCTGCTGAATGAACACGTCGCGGTGGTTGAGGGCGGCAGCGTGCAGCTTCACGAGGATTTCGCCGGGGCCGGGCGTGGGCGTAGGCACTTCGCGCACAACGGCGGGCTGGTGGATAGCATCGAGCTGGAGAGCTTGCATGGGTTGTTTTTGGGTTTTGGATTAGTGGCGAACAATAAGGAACGTCATGCAGAGCGCAGCGAAGCATCTTTACCGTGGAAGCATATCATTTACTACCGAGGTAAAGATGCTTCGCTGCGCTCTGCATGACGTTCTACATATTAATAACAGACTACACCGTCTCCATTTTCTCCCCGCCCTTGAGCCCGATAAACGCCAGCGGGCCGGCGATGAACAAGCCAGTGGCCAGCCCGCCGAGGTGGGCCGCGTTGTCGATATTGCCGGTGAGGCCGGAGAGCAGGTTGCTGAGCACCAGGTAGAGCACCAGGCCCAGCATGGCGCGGCGGTCGGACTTATCGAGCACCAGCTTCTTGCCAATCAGCAGGGCCAGCAGCAGGCCGTAAAGGCCAAAAATGGCCCCGCTGGCGCCCACGGAATTAATGCCCTGGGTATTCCACCACAGACTGGCCAGGCCACCGCCCACCCCGCAGGCCAGGTACACCAGCAGCAGGCGCAGCGGCCCCACCCGGTCTTCCACCAGCAAGCCCAGCAGCCAGAGCGAGAGGATATTCAGCAGCAAATGCGAGAGGCCGGCGTGCACAAACATGTAGGTGAGCAGCCGCCAGGGCTGGCCATACAGCGTGAGGTCGGTGACGTTGGAACCCCAGCGCACGAGCTGCTGCGCGGTGGGGTCGGAGGCCGGTACGCCGTTGAGCATCATCAGGCCGAATATCAGCAGGCAGGCATCAATCAGCAGAGGCGTGGCCAAGAAGCGGCGCGAAGGGATGAGCAGCCCGCGCAGCAAATCGCCCAGCAGCTGGGGCCAGGTTTCGTGCTCGGTTTCGGCTTTGGCGGGTGGCGGCACGGGGCGGGCGGTGTCGGGCAGCAGGCCGCGCCGGTTGAGCTCGGCCACGGCGGCGGCCCCCACGGCGGGCGGGTAGCGGGCCGAATTCTGGGCCAGGTACAGCAGCTCGGCTTCGGGCTTCTGGGCAAAAAGCTGGGCAGCCAGCGCGGCCGTGGAGCCGGGGGCGTGGTCGGGAGGAGATGGTTCCATTAGAAAGCCGGACGCGGCAAGGAGTGCGCCAGCTTCCCCAACCGGCCAATTTGCCAGATGTTGGAAACTGAGGTCCGAGGACCAACTCCCCTCCTTACCAAGGAGGGGACGCGGCCGCGAAGCGGACGCTGGGGTGGTTGTGGCGTTGGGTGACACTGAGTAGCAACCAAAACCCCTTGAAATACCTGCTCAACGAAGCGGCCACCCACACCCCCCGTTTCAGCTTCACTGAAACATCCCCTCCTTACCAAGGAGGGGGGTTGGCTACCCTCCCGCTATAGCCGCACCCGGCGCACGATGGTATTATAAGGCTGCCCCGTGACCGGCGATTTCGGCAGCAGGCCGGAGAGCAGGTCGCTGACATCGGCGGTGCGCTTGCGGGTCTGGTCGTTTTCGTAGCTCTGGGGGTTGTTGGCTACTATCAGCAGGTCGTTCAGGCCTTCCTGCTGCTGTTGGGCCACGCGGGTCATGATGTCGAGATGGTCGCTCATGGCTGGGCCGAATTTATAGCTGTAGCGCAGGGCCTTGTTCCACTGCTCCCAGGTGGCTCCTACTGCCTGGATGTGGCCGGGCAGGGCCGCGTCGAGCTGGCCCCGGCGGGCCTGGTTCATCACGTATTCGGTCTGGGTTTCGGCCGTCCAGAAGCGCTTGGCCAATTCGCGGTACTGGCGCAGGGGCATGGCCTCCTTAGCCGCAGCGGCCCGCTCGGCGGCCGGAATGCGCTGCACCTGCCGCTGCACGCTGGCCACCACGGCCGGCCCGAAATCGGGAATGGTGGAGGTGGCAACTTCCGTGAGGCGGGGTGGCGCTTTGGGTTTGGCCGGGGCGGTGGTGGCAGGTGCGGGGTCATTTTTGTGGTTGATGAAGTAGAGCACGCCCAAGGTCAGGGCCAGCACTACGGCCACGGCCAGTACCAGCGGACCGGTTGGCAGGCCGCGGGTGGGTGGCGCATATGCTACTTCGGCTGGGGCGGGTGCCGGCTGGGGCAGCGCCACGCCCCGGCGGCGCAGCTCGCGGCGGGCTTCGGCCACAATGTCGGGCTGGTAGTGGTCGGGGTTTTCGATGAAGAACTGGAGCTCAGCGTCGGTTTTCTGATGGTAGAAGTCGGTGATGGAATCGGCCACGGCAAGTGGAATATTGGGTGAAAAGGAAAGTTCTCAGCAAGATGGCAAACGCCGCGCAATCTACCGCGCCCAACCGTGCGGGCCGGCCGCCGTAAACCCAACCACGGGGCTGCTACCGCGCCTCCTTCATCCTTCTCATTTCCTCTCAATCATGCCTGACCCCACGCAAAACCCCACCGACCCGCAGCCCGACTACGCGCCCACTTCCAGCACCCCCGACGATACTTCGGAGCAGGAGGCCACCGTGAACGCCACGCCCGACAAAGGGCCTGACGAACAGCCCCGCACCGGTACTACCATCCCCAGCAGCACCCAGCAGAACATGGGCGACGGGGCCGGCATTCGCGGCGACTACGGCGACGCCAGCCAGACCAACGGCCTCGAAGGCGGCCCCGATACGCCCGACCAGCCGATGACTGACACCGAACTGACGGGCTCGTAAACCCGGCAACAGCAAAATAGAACGGTCATGCCGAGCGCAGCCGAGGCATCTCGCATGTGGTAGTAATTCCATCGCAAGGAAAGATTTACTGTCACACGCGAGATGCCTCGGCTACGCTCGGCATGACCGTTCTCATAACCGTTCTTCATTAAGCAGCAATCAGACTGCGGGGCTTAATGGCGTAATTTGCGGCAATTATTCCTGCTGCTGATTTTCCCTTGATGCGTCGTTTCCTTTCCGCTGGTCGGTTTTTGTTTTTTCTGGTGCTGCTGAGTGGTTTCTGCGGCTCACTGCCCACCCTGGCCCAAACGGCGGCCGACTCCACCGAAGCTCTGCCCCCGCCAAAGCGCGAATTGCGCGGCATGTGGATTGCCACCGTCGAAAACATCGACTGGCCCAACCAGCGCGGCGAGGCCCCCGAGCAGTACCGCCGCGACTATCGCCGCCTGCTCGATGCCGGCCAGCGCGCCGGCCTCAACGCGGTGTTCGTGCAGATTCGGCCCGCCTCGGATGCCTTCTATAAATCAGACCTGGAGCCTTGGAGCAAGTGGCTGACCGGCGTGCAGGGCAAGGCCCCCGCCGGCGGCGACGACCCCCTGCCCTTTCTCATTACCGAGGCGCACCGGCGCGGCATGGAGTTCCATGCCTGGTTCAACCCCTACCGCGCCACCATGGATTCGGTGACGCGCCGGCTGGCTGCTAACCACCCCTACCGCCAGCATCCGCAATGGTTTTTGCGCTATGGGGGGCAGCTGCTGTATAATCCCGGCCTGCCGGAGGTACGGACGCACATCACTCGCGTGATTATGGACGTGGTGCGGCGCTACGACATCGACGCGGTGCATTTCGATGATTATTTCTACCCCTACCCCGACCCGGGAAAGGTGTTTCACGACGAGGCAGCCTTCCGCGACTTCAACCCCGACAGTCTGAAAAAGCTGGCCGACTGGCGGCGGCAGAACGTCAACATCCTCATCCACGACCTGCACGACAGCATTCAGAGTGCCAAGCGCTGGGTGAAATTTGGCATCTCGCCGTTTGGGGTGTGGATGAACAAGTCGAAGGATTTCCCGCAGGGGTCTGATACGCGGGCTGGGCAGCCGTCGTATTCGAATTTGTATGCCGATACGCGGCTGTGGCTGGAAAAGGGCTGGATTGACTACGTGGTGCCGCAGCTGTACTGGAGCTCGAACTTCCGCCTTTGCCCCTACCCCGTGCTGGTAAAATGGTGGGCCGAGAACCACTTCGACCGCCACCTGTACATCGGCCACGGCACCTACCGGATGCTGGAAAGCACCCGCTCCGACACCACCTGGCGCAACGCCCGCGAGCTGCCCCGCCAGATTCGGACCAATCGCGCCACCGACGGCGAGGCCATCGGCAGCGTATTCTTTTCGGCCAAATCGGTGCTCACCAATCCCCTTCACACCACCGATTCGTTGCGGCAGGACCTGTTTCGCTACCTGGCCTTGGTGCCGGCCATGCCCTGGAAAGACGCCACCCCGCCCCTGCCGGTGACCAACCTCACCCTGCGCCGCCTCAGCCACTACGTGACCCTGAACTGGCAGTCCGGCCCGCCCGCCGCCGACGGCGATGCGGCCACCTACTACGTCCTCTACCGCTTCGAGCCCACCGAGGCCAGCACCCCCAACGACCCGCGCCGCATCCTGGCGCTGCCCCGGCCGGCCCCCGGCTTCCCCGCCACCTACGTGGACACCACCGCCGTGCCCGGCCAGGCCTACGCCTACTACGTAACGGCCGTGGACCGCCTGCACAACGAAAGCCGGCCCATGCGCGTCATCACCACCGGCCAGCAATCGGCGGAGCTGGCCTTGGGCCAGGCCCCCGGCGGCGCGCCCCGGCCAGCGGCTCCGGCCGTGGCCACGCAGCCCGCGCCGGCAGCCCAGCGCCCCACCATCCGCCTCAACGCCCCGGCCGATAAGCCCGAGGCTTCGGCACCGTTCTCCAAAATCAAAATCAAGGAGAAGCCGGCGAAGAAGAAGGGCTTTTTCGCACGGTTGTTTGGCGGAGGGTAATGCTCGCCCTGTCCCTTCGGCTAACATGCAAAAGCGGCCTTCCCCAATGGAGAAGGCCGCTTTTGCATGTTAGCCGAAGAAGGTTAAGTCCTTACAGCGTCTTGTACTCGAAGCGCACGCGGGCGTTGGAGCCGGCCGAGCTTTGCTTCACGCTGAGGATGCGCAGCAGGGCAAACTCGGCGGCGCGAATGCGTACGGCGTACACGTCGCCAGCCGCTACGGGGCCGAGGTCGGCGCTGACGCTGGCGGCCGAGGCCACGCCGTTGGCGTAGAGGGCCGTGCCCACCGCGTTGGCCGTGGGCGCGGAGTAGAAGCCCCGGTCAAGCTGCAAAGGGGTGATTTTGGTGTAGCGCGTGGTGTTGGCGGCCGAGAGGTACACGCCGCCGCTCACGCCGCTCACAAACAAATCCTTGGCGGTAGCCGGGTTGGCGGCCGGCTCGATGAGGCCGGTGCGCAGGTTGAAGGCTAGGGAATCGGGCGTAGCATTGGGGCCGCCGCTGATGCGGCCGGTGCGCAGCGTGGCCAGCGCCGTGGGGTTGGTCACGTTGATGGGCGGGGCCGTGACCGTCACGGCCTGCACCGCCCCGTAGGCCGTGAAGGAATAGGTGACGGGCTGGCCGTTGGTGTTGCGCGGAATGGTCACGTCCACGGTGCGGGTGTTGGCCGCACCGTTCGAGGGGTTCCGAATCACGCCCACCCGCACCGGCGCACCGGTCCCGATGCGGTAGAAGGTGGTGAGGCTGTCCACGGCCTTGAACAGCGGGTTGGCGGCCGTGAGCACGGCCGGCGGCGTGGGCAGCGCCCCAATTCCGGTTTCGTTGGTGATGAGCGAGTAGCCGATGATGTCGCCCTCGCTCTGGGCCGTTGCGGCCAGCGTGTTGCGGTAGGTGGCCGGCGTCGCGCCAAACTTAAGGGTGATGGGCTGGGCCACGGTGTAGGTGAAGCGGCGCAGGCGCTTGGCCCCGTTCTGGAAGGTCAGGGTCACATCCACGCGCACGGGCACGCCGTTGGCGGCATTGGCGGGCACCGTATAGGGCACGGCCTGGGCCAGCAGGCCCCCACTGGCATTGAAGGCCCCGTTGGCTGGGTACACGCCGGTCTGCACCGAGTCGGCCTTGTTTACCACCTGAAACACGGTGATGTCGCGCAGCTGGTCAGTTTCGTTATAGGTCACGTAGAGCGGCACGGCATCGCCGGGGGCGTAGCGGGGGCTCAGGGGCACGCGGGGCAGCCCCAGCCCGGCAAAGCCCGAATCCGACGACTCGTTGGTCGGGGCGTGGAAATAGTCGTCGAGCTCGTTCTTTTTGCAGCCGCCGAGCAGCAGCCCCAGCACCGGCAAGGCCAGCAGCAGGTTTTTGGTTGAGAAGAAATTCATATCGGGAGGGAATGGAAGTTTAGAGGAAGATGGATTCGGCGCTCGCCCGTCATGCTGAGCGCAGTCGAAGCATCTCTACCGCAGCAGTAATTCAATTAAAAGGAATAGTTACGCAGTAGAGATGCTTTGACTGCGCTCAGCATGACCTTTCTGGCGAGGTCAGCCAAGCCCGCTTTACGGCCGGTCAAACCACAGATTCTTGGTGACGTACTCCTGGTCACCGGCCGTGGTGCCCACCGCCACGCCGGCCTCGTTGTAGAGGGCCGCGATGGCGTTGGGGTTCACCGTGACTTCGGTGGCTCCCGGCAACAGGCGGCGCGGGAACTTGTTGCCCGTCAGCGGCGGGATGGTGTTGCCGGAATACGTCGGGTACAGGAAGTTCACGTAGAGGTCGCTGCGGAAATCGTAGCGGCGCAGGTCCGACCACGAGTCCGGGTTCAGGAACATGGCAATGTATTTCTGCTCCATGATGTGGCGCAGCGTGAGGGCCGTTTCATTCTGGGGCAGGGCGGCGCTGGCCAGGTAGGCCGTAATCTGCCCGTCGAGAATGACCGGGAACGTGACGGCCGGGGGCGAATACGAGCCGCCCGCGCCCACCTTCTTCATGTGCGCCGTGATGCCGGCCCGCAGCGCATTGAAAGCCCGGAGCTTGTTGCCGGCCAGGAAGGCCGCCTCGGCCTCAATAAACTTCAGCTCGTGGTAAGTGATGGCCTCGTAGTAGCCCAGGTCGCGGGCGTACCAGCCACCGTAGAAATCGGTGATGTTGGTAGTGCCCGGCGTGAGGTTGGCCGTGGTGCTGGTGCCCCGGCCGGGGTCGATGCCCTGACTGTTGGTGGGCGTGAGGATGCCGAAGCGCGGGTCAATCACGCCGGGGTAGGTGGTGCCGTTCAGGTACTTCACGATGTTCGACGAGAACGTGGCCGTGCCAAAGTTGGCCCGCGTCACCCCAAAAATATTGGTCGTGTTCGAGAGCGGGGCAATGGCCGTCTGGAAGTTAATCTGGGCATCATCGGCCGTGCTCTGGAAGGCTTTGTCGCAGAGAGCCAGCACGGCGTTGGGGTCGTAGCTGGTCTTTTTGGTGAGGTGCTGGGCCTGGCGGGCCTTCAGGGCGTAGGCCAGGCGCACCCACTTGGCGGCATCGCCCTTGTAGAGGATGTCGCCGCTTTCGCTGGGCGAGGTGCTGTAGAAGGGGCGCACCTGGGCGCTGGCGGGCTTGCTCATTTCCACCACGCCCTCGTCGCAGAGCTTGTTGATGGTGGCGTAAATCTGCTGCTGCGAGTCGTACTTGGGCGTGAAATTGGCCCCGCCTTGGTAGGCTTCGGAGTACGGAATATCGCCCAGCATATCGGTGGCATGGGCCAGAATCATGGCCTGCATAATCTTGCCCGCCCCGATGTAGTACACCGAACCCTCGGCCTCCGCCGCCTTCTGCATGGTCGGGATGTTGCCGCCCGACTGGAAGTAGGAGTAGTTGAAGGTGTTTGTGCTTTGGGCGTTGGTGAAGAAATACTGGTCGTTGCCGCCGCTGTTGGCCGTGCGGCTCACCACGTACTGCGTGATGTAGGGCGTGCGCAACGCCGTGAACATCTGCGTCTGAATGCCATTGGCAATGATGCCCGGCAGCAGGAAGTTGGGCGTGGAGACGACCGGGTTGTTGGGGTTGTTGTTCACGTCGAGAAACTTCTCGCACGCGGTAAGGGCCGGGAGGCTAAGTAACAGGCCGAAGCCTAGGATATATCTTTTCATCGGAGGAATTATTAGGATGTAGGGGCGGGGCTTGTCCCCGCCCGCAGTTCGCGCCACATGGGCATCGTTCAACGACGGGCGGGGGCAAGCCCCGCCCCTACTCGGTTAGAAATTGACCCGCACGGCCATGTCCACGCCACGGGTGGCGGGCACGTTGCCGAAGTCGAAGCCATTGGAGCCGCCGCCGCGCACGCCCGCGCCGGCCGCCGACGTTTCGGGGTCGGCCCCGGTGTAGCCGGTCAGCAGTATCAGGTTGCGGCCGGTCACGCTCAGCTCCACGCCTTTGATGTATTTGGTGGGGCTCAGCAGGCTGGCGGGCAGCGCGTAGCTGAGGGTGGCGTAGCGCAGGCGCGCCCACGAGCCATCCTCGATGAAGGCGGTGCCCACCCGGCCCAGAATGCTGGTGTAGTAGGTCTGGGTCAGCTCCACGGGGCGGGTGTTGGCGGAGTAAGTCACGCTGCCGTCAGCATTTTTCTTGATGGTGCCGTCGGCGTTGAGCGGGGCCACTACGCCATCGAACACCACCTGCTTGTAGCGGTCGGCGGTGCGCTGCGAGGTGCCCACGCCGGTCTGGTACCAGTCGTTGCCGTTCACCACTTTGCCGCCCACCCGGAAGTCGAACAGCGCGGCTAATGACAGGCCTTTGTAGGTGAACGTATTGGTGAGTTGCGTGGTGAAGCGCGGGGCACGGTTGCCGGCGTAGCCCAGAGTGGTGTTCACGCTGGGGTAGCCCGTCGAGCTCACGATGACTTTGCCGTAATCGGGGCTGTTGGGGTCGGTCACGCGGTTAAAATCGGTGGCCCCGATGCTGGAAATGGCCCGGCCGGGGAAGGCGCCGCCCTCGTGCACGTCGGTGATGAAGGCATCGGACTGAAACACCACCGTGAGCGGATAGGGCAGCTCTTCCACGCGGTTGGTGTTGTGGTAGAAGTTGGCAATGATGTCCCAGCTGAAATCCTTGCTCTTGACGGGCGTGCCAGTGAGGGCAATTTCCTGGCCCTCGTTGGTCACGATGCCGCCGTTGATGTACTGCAGGATGAAGCCGGCCGCCTGGCTCACGCGGGGCGCGATAATCTGGTCGGTAGTACGCGAGTAGTAGTAGTTGAAGTCCAGACCCAGGCGGTTTTTCAGGAACTGCAGGTTGACGCCGGCCTCGTAGGTGCGGGTGCGCTCGGGCTTGAGGTTGGGGTTCGAGCCGAAGAAATCATTACGGAAGCCGCCGCCGATGTAGGTGTTCTGGGCCAGCGCGGCCTGGATGCGGTAGGGCTGCGTGTCCTTGCCCACCTCGGCCACCGAGGCGCGTACCTTGCCGTAGTTCAGGATGTTGTTCTGCTCCAGGCCCAGGGCCTTGGTGAACTCATAGCCCAGGCCGGCCGAGCCGTAGAGGAAGCCCTTGCCGTAAATCTTGTTCTGGTCGGGGCGCGGCAGGGTCGACGACTGGTCGTAACGAGCCTGCAATTCCACAAACAGCTGGTTGAAGGCGCTCACGCTCAGACGGGCAAAGTTGCCAATGAGGTGGCGTGTATTGTCGCGCTGCAAGGCGCTGCGGTTCACGGTGTTGTTCAGGCCCACAAAGCCGGGGTTCTGGAAAATCAGGCCGATGTAGTCCACGGCCTGGTCCTTGTTTTCCTCAATCGTGTTGCCCAGGATGAACGTGCCGCCGAAGTTTGAGCTGAAATCATGCGTAAACGTGGCCAGCGACGTGGCCGTGATGAGGCGGAACTGGTCCACGGTTTCGGCCAGGCCGCCGTTCTGATTGCCCACCTGCGAGGTGCCCACGGCGCGCACCGAGGTGTTGCGCGAGGTGTACAAATCGGTACCGATGTTGTGGCTCAAAGTCAGCCATTTGGCGGCCTTGAAGCTCAGCTGCACGTTGCCGATGAAGCGGTTGGTGCGGTCGGTCTGCGGGTTTTTCTCAACGGTGAAGTAGGGGTTGTCGGCGTCGGCATCGGTGCCGTTGCCCAGGGCCAGCAGGCGGCGGCGCGAGCCATCGGGGTTGAGGTAGTTGCGGGCATCGTCGCCGCGCGGCCAGTTCAGCAAGCTCAGCAGATAGCCGCCCGACGAACCGAACAGGCCCGGCCCCTGAATGGGCCGCTCGCCGCCCGAGGTCAGGTACTGCGCCGAGCCGCTCACATTGAGCCGGGGCGAGATTTCGGCCGTGCCCGACAGGCGCACGGTGGTTTTGTCGTACTTGCTCTGGGGCGTCACGCCGCTCTGCTGCAGGTTGGAGGCCGACACGAAGAACGTGGCCTTATCCGAGCCGCCCGACATGTTCAGGAAGTTCTGGTAGGTGTAGCCCTTGCGGTAGAAGTTAGCCAGGTTGTCATACACCGGCTGGCCCGGCGTGAAGCGCGGCCCGAACGACACCCGCGTGGTGCCATCAAACACGCCGCCCGAACCCTGGCCGTACTGGTCCTGCATTTTGGGCAGGCGGTTCACCTCATCCACCGAAACCTGCGAGCGCACATTCAGCGTAGTGCGGCCGGAAGTGCCTTTTTTGGTCGTAATCACCACTGCGCCACCAGCAGCGCGCAGGCCGTAGAGGGCAGCGGCAGCCGGCCCTTTCAGCACCGTGATGCTGGCAATGTCCTCGGGGTTGAGGTCGCCGGCGCGGTTGGCCGCACCCACCGAGCGGCCCAGCAGGCCGTTGAACTGCGAGCCCGCGCCCGGCGCGGCGCTTTCCTGAAACGAGCCGTTGTCCATAATCATCCCGTCGATGACGAACAGCGGCTGGTTGTCGCCATCCAGCGACGTACCGCCCCGGATAACGATGCTGGCCCCTTCGCCCGGCGCGCCGCCCGAGGAGGTGATGTTCACGCCCGCCACCTTGCCCTGCAGGGCGTTCACCACGTTGGTCTGGCGCGAGTCGATGATGTCTTTGCTCTTCACTTCCTGCACGGCCGTCACCAGCTCGCGCTTGTTTTGGGCAATGTTGTAGGCCGTCACCACCACCTCATCGAGGCCGGTAGTGCTTTCCTTCAGGGCCACGTCGATGTTGCCGCTGGCATCCACCGTGCGCTCCTGCGACGTGTAGCCAATGAAGCTGAACACGATAACCGCGCCCGGCGCGGCCGATAAGGAATAGCGGCCGTCGGAACCGGTGGTGCTGCCGATGGTGGTGCCCTTCACGAGCACGGTCACGCCCGGGAGTGGGCTTTGGTCGGTGCCCGAGGTGACGGTACCCGACACAGTGCGGGCCGTCTGGGCCCAGCCGGGCGTGGCCAGCAGCAGGCCCAGCAGCAGCAATAATAGCCAGTATGTTTTCTTCATGAGAAGGGGAATTAGGGTGAGAAATTGGGGGTGAGAGTCAATAAAAAAGGCCGGGACCCGGCGCGGTACGCGCTCAGGTTCCGGCCCTGGGTAAAGGCGGCAGGTGGCAACAGCAGGAAGCCGCGCAGGACATCGTATTCAGGACAAGAAGGGTGGGAAATGGAAATGAGGGGTCAAATGTGCGAAATATTCAGGAAACATTCAGCGGAAACCACGCCGCCTCATCACCAACAAATTAGCACATTCTATTTTATAATTATTTATTTTTCAATATTTATCAGCACAATATCACCCCTGATTTTCACCTGACAATCAAGCCCAAATGACCAAAGCCAATGCCCCAGGCGGGCCAGTCTGGGCATAGTTGCTCTATCGGGGCTTGCAGGGCTCTCGCCAAGCCATTCATCAGCAAACCATTCGGCATTAGGCAAGCATCAACTTTTTGCGATATTAGCCACCTCATCCTTCACTCTCACCTAACCCCTCTTTCCCATGCGAAACCCCTACTCATCTGGTAGCTCGAGCCTCCGTTGGACCGGGTTGCTATTTCTCCTGCTGCTGGCGGCCCTCTCGGCCGGCGCGCAAACGGCGGCGCAGCGCTACACCCTGCAAGGCCGCGTGACCGATGCCGGCGGCCAGGGCCTGCCCGGGGCCACCGTGCTGCTGAACGGCACCACGCTCGGGGCCTCGACCGGAGCCGATGGCGGCTACTCGCTGGAGGCCAGCATTGCGCCGGGCAGCTACACGCTCACCGTGTCGCTGATTGGCTACGCGGCCGTGTCGCGGCCCCTCACGCTGGGCGCGAGCCCGACGGTGACCACGGACGTGGCGCTGACGGAAGCCCGCCAAAAGCTGGACGAAGTGGTGGTGGTGGGCTCCACCATCAGCGCGCCGAAGCGGGAGCTGGGCAACGCCATCAGCACCATTCGGGCCGAGGACTTAGCCCAGAGCGGCTCGGGCGGGCTGCTGAACTCCTTGCAGGGCAAGGTGGCCGGCGCGCAGATTACCCAGAACTCGGGCGACCCGGCCGGCTCGCTCTCGGTGCGGCTGCGCGGGGTGCACTCGCTGCAAGGCTCGTCGGACCCACTGTATGTGATTGACGGCGTGATTGTGAGCAACGCCAGCACCAACGTGTCGCAGCTGGCGCTGAGCAACGACATCGGCGCGGCCAACCCCGGCCAGAACCGTTTGGCCGACCTCAACCCCAACGATATTGCCAGCCTCAACATCATCAACGGCGCGGCGGCGGCGGCCCAGTACGGCTCGCGCGCGGCCAACGGCGTGGTGCTCATCACCACCAAGCGCGGGCAGAGCGGCGCGGCGCGGGTGGCGGTGTCCACCAGCTTTAACATGAATGAGCTGCGGAAATCGGTGCCGGTGAATACCTACGGCAAGCAGTTTGGGGCCGACAATTTCACGGCGCTCGATAACCTGGGCCGGCCCGTACCCAGCGTTTTCCGGCTGTATACGATTGGTTCGGCGGCCCCCATTGCCTCCAATCCGGCCAACACTTTCCTGACCACGGTGCCGATTACCCGGGCCGGCACGACCACCCCGCTGGCTTCGAACCTGATTGACGTGACCCGCTACAACTACTTCGACCAGATTTTCCGGACTGGCTACGGCACCGATAACGCGGTGTCGGTATCGGGTGGCTCGGAGCGCACGCAGTACTACGTGTCGGCCAACTATTTGAAAAATGAGGGCATTATCAAGGGCACCGATTTCACGCGCTACAACCTGCGGGCGCGGGTCGACCAGCGGCTCACGGACTGGGCCAAAGTGTCGGCCGGCCTGAGCTACGTGAACAGCTTTTCGAACGAGAAAGCCAACGGCAACGTGTTCTACAGCCCGATTAACTCCATCAACATCACCAACAACATCTACGACATCACGAAGCGCGACATCAAAGGCGACCTGATGGCCGTGGAGCCTACCCGCGTCAATCCGCTCTCGACCATCGAGGACATGAAATTTACGCAGAGCGTGAACCGCACCGTGAGCGACGTGCAGGTGAACCTCACGCCTTTCAAAGGCTTTTCGGCCGACTACGTGCTGGGCGTGGATGCCTACTCGCAGGTGGGCCAGAGCTACATCCGGCCCTACCCTTACCAGGCCACGGCCGGCCTGCCCGCCGCCCGCTACCCGCTGGGCTTCGCGGCCAATGGCAACAACGCCGTTATCCAATTGAACTCCGATATCAACCTCGGGTACGAGTACCAGCTCAGTGAAAACCTGAAGCTGAACCTGCGCGCCGGCTACAGCTACCAGTACGCGCAGCAGGACTACACCACCACGCAGGGCCAGAACCTGGCCCCGTTCATCACCACGGTTTCGGGGGCGGGCAGCACCACGGTGGTATCGGCCTACAACCTCGACCGCTACGACCTGAGCGGCTACTACGGGCAGGCCACCATCGGCTTCCGCAACCTGGCATTTCTGACGGGTGCGGTGCGGCGCGACCGGTCGTCGAAGTTCTCGTCGTCGGAAACCAACCAGGTGTACCCCAAGGTGAGCGGCTCGCTGGTGGTGTCGGATTTCAGCTTCTGGCAAAACAGCGCCTACGCCAACTCCTTCAACAGCCTGAAGCTGCGCGCCAGTTACGGCGAGGCCGGCAACCTGACGGGCATCGGCTCCTACGACCGGTTCTACCAGTTCAGCCCGGTGGGCTTTTTGGGCAAGAACACCATCACGCCGGGCACGCAGCTGGCCAACCCCGCCGTGAAGCCCGAGCGCATGGCCGAGCTGGAAGGAGGCGCCGACCTGGCTTTCCTGCACGACCGCATCACGCTGGGCGTGACGGCCTACTACCAGAAAATCACCGACCTGGTGGTGAAGCGCAACCTGGCCCCGAGCTCGGGCGGCTCCAGCATTGTGAACAACGTGGGCACGATGGAAAACCGGGGCCTGGAGGTGTCGCTGGGCGGCACCCCCGTGAAAACGACTGATTTCACTTGGGACGTGGCCTTCATTTTCAGCCGCAACCGCAATAAGGTGCTAAGCCTGCCCGGCTCGAACGGCAGCGTGCAGGCCATTTCCATTGATAACGCGGCCGGTGCGCCGGTGTATCTGCTGGAGGGCCAGCCGGCGGGCGTTTTCTACGGCTCGGGCTACGCCCGCAACCCCGACGGCTCGCTGCTGCTCACGCCCCAGGGCTTCGCGCAGGACGAGCACGCCGTGGGCCAGGGCGTAGGCGCGGTGAGCTTCACGCCGGCCCGCGGCAGCGACGGCCAGCCGCCCGCCAGCTCCCCCACTGCCAACGTGCTCATCGGCAACCCCAATCCGAAATGGACGGGCTCCTTCAACACCAACTTCACCTACAAAAAGCTGGGCCTGCACGTGCTGCTTGATGCGGTGCAGGGCGTGAGCGTATTCAACGCCGACAAGCGCACCCGCCAGGGCGTGGGCCTCGGCGATTTGGCCGAGCAGGAATTGCGCGGCACACTGCCGCGCGGCTACATTTTCGCCATCTACAACACCCAGGAATTCCGGGTGGACGACGGCTCCTACGTGAAGCTGCGCGAGGTAGCGCTGAGCTACGGCCTGCCCACGTTCACGAAGTTCATTACCTCCCTGAACCTGTCGCTGGTAGGCCGCAACCTGTATTCGTGGGACAAATACAACGGCTTCGACCCCGAAACCAGCGCCGGCGGTGCCTCGGATTTGCTGCGGGCCATTGACTTCGGCAACGTGCCGATTCCGCGCACTTACCAGGTTAAGCTGGCGGCTACTTTTTAGGTGTAGCGCGGACTTTTAGTCCGCGCCTGAGCCGTTTCCGGCGCGGACTAAAAGTCCGCGCTACTCTCCCACCTTCCCGCAATTCATCATCATGAAGAAAATAATAACCCTCGCAGCCCTGGCCCTCGCGCTGGGCAGCTGCAACAAGGAATACCTGAACCCAAGCACCGCCAGCCAGCAGCAGGTGGTCACTTCCTCCGATGGCCTCATCACGCTTTGCAACGGCTTGCAGGCGCGCTACAGCACGGGCGGCCTGCTCAGTGTGCTGTATAATACGGTGGCGGCCGGCGGCCTCACCACCCGCGAGCTCACCGTCCTCAACCAGGGCAATATTGAGGAATTCAACGTGGGCCTCGGAGGCGGCAGCATCACCAACAGCAACGGCGTGGTGCGCAACCTCTGGACCCAGGCCAACTTGGTGAAATCCAACGCCGACCTGGTGCTGGCCAACGTGGGCAACGCGCCGGATGCGGGCACCCGCAGCGGCATCGTGGCCTACGCCAGCATTTTCCGGGCGCTGAGCATTGGCACGCTGACGCAATATTTCGAACAGCTGCCGCTGGTCACGCAGGAGAACGCGCCTTTTGTGCCCCGCGTAGATGCCCTGCGCAACGCCGTAGCCCAGCTCGAAGCCGCCGCCACGCAACTGGCCGCCACGCCGGTTTCGGCCGATTTCAACGCCAAGATTGTGCCCGGCATTGACTTACCGAACACCATTCAGGCCCTCATCGCCCGCTACAGCCTGGAGGCCGGCGACTACGACAAGGCCCTGGCCGCCGCCGGCCGCGTGGACCTCACCAAACGCTCCGTCCTCAACTTCGACGACAACACCCGCAACCCGCTGTTCGAAACGTCTTTTGGCAATAAGAACGTGTTTGAGCCCACCAACACCAACCTGGGCCTCACCGGCGCGCTGGCTCCCGAAACCGGCGACCGCCGCCTGCCCTTCCTGCTGCGCATCACCCCGCCGCCCACCACCACCCAGAACCTGGGCACTGGCTTCTACACCGCCAACAGCGCCCCCATTCCGGTGTACGTGCCCAACGAAATGCTCCTGATTCGGGCCGAGGCCTACGCCCGCAAAAACGACGTACCCAATGCCGTGACGGAGCTGAACAAGGTGCGCACCAGCACGGCCGCCGCTGCCACCACCAGCACCGGCCTGCTGCTGGCGCTGCCCGGCGCGGCCCTGCCCCCCTACGCCGGCCCCCTCACCA
This sequence comes from Hymenobacter segetis, assembly GCF_054776495.1. Classification (NCBI taxonomy): domain Bacteria; kingdom Pseudomonadati; phylum Bacteroidota; class Cytophagia; order Cytophagales; family Hymenobacteraceae; genus Hymenobacter; species Hymenobacter segetis. Next base: position 44,284 of record NZ_BAAHBV010000002.1, read on the forward strand.
CGGCCGACGTGCTCACCGACATCCTGCGCAACCGCGATATTGAGCTGGCCTTCCAGGGCTTCCGGCTGGCCGATAGCCGCCGCTTCGGCCGCCCCGCGCCGGGCACCACCGGGGCCGAGCGCAACCGCAATTTCTTCCCCTACCCCCGCATAGAGCGCGAAAATAATTCGCAAACGCCTCCCCTGCCCGACCCACAGTAAGGCAGTGGAGGGGGTGAAACGGGGCGTTGTGCCCGCTGGGCAGTGCGCTTGCAGTACCGACTTCCACGTCTGTCATTCGGAGGATGACAGACGTGGAAGTCCATCCTTCTTCCTTTACCTTCCACCCCATGAACCCACCCAATTCCCACCCTACCCCCATCGCCACCACGGTTTATGCTGATTCCGAATTAGCCTCGGCCGCCGTGGCCGGCCAGATTGCTGACCTCATCCGCACCCGCGCCGCCGAGGGGAAAACCTGCGTGCTGGGCCTTGCCACCGGCTCCTCTCCCACGCGGGTTTATGAGGAGCTGGTGCGCCTGCACCGCGAAGACGGCCTGAGCTTTCAGAACGTCATCAGCTTCAATCTCGATGAATATTACCCCATGCAGCCCGACTCGCTGCAGAGCTACGTGCGCTTCATGCGGGAGTATTTATTTGACCATGTTGATATAAAACCGGAGAACGTGCACATTCCCGATGGCACCGTGCCGCCCGAACAGATTGCGGAATTCTGCCGGCGCTACGAGGAGCAGATTCACGCGGCGGGCGGGATTGATTTGCAGCTGCTGGGCATCGGGCGCACGGGGCACATTGGCTTCAATGAGCCCGGCTCCGGCCCGGCCTCGCGCACCCGGTTGATTACCTTGGACCATGTGACGCGCACCGACGCGGCATCGGATTTCTACGGCGAGGAAAACGTGCCGCGCCGGGCCCTCACCATGGGCGTGGGCACCATTCTCGAAGCCCGCCAGATTGTGCTGCTGGCCTGGGGCGAGGGCAAGGCCGCCGTGGTGAAGCGCATGGTGGAAGGCGAAATCACCGACACCGTGCCCGCCACTTACCTCCAGCGCCACCCCAACGTGCAGGTGGTGCTGGACGAGGCCGCCGGGGCCGAGCTAACGCCCCGCAAAACGCCCTGGCTGCTGGGCCTGCCCTGCAACTGGCACGATGCCGGCCTGGTCCGCAAGGCCGTTACTTGGCTGGCCCGCACGGTCACGAAACCAATTCTCAAACTAACTGAGGAAGACTACAACGAAAACGGCCTTTCGGAGCTGCTGGCGCAGTCCGGCCCGGCCTACGACATCAACATTCGCGTCTTCAACGAGCTGCAACATACCATCACCGGCTGGCCCGGCGGCAAGCCCAACGCCGACGACACCTACCGCCCCGAGCGCGCCGCGCCCTTCCCCAAGCGCGTCCTCATCTTCAGCCCCCACCCCGATGATGACGTGATTTCGATGGGCGGCACCCTGCTCCGGCTGGTCGACCAGGGCCACGAGGTGCACGTCGCCTACCAGACCTCCGGCAACATTGCCGTGTTCGATGACGAGGCCATTCGCTTCGCCGATTTCGTGGCTGATTATGATGAGGCGTTTCATCTTTCTTCCAACGAGCCGGCCGACAACCTCTACCACCGGGTGGCCGATTTCCTCAAAAACAAGCAGCCCGGCCAGGTCGACTCCGACGAGGTGCAGCAGATAAAGGGCCTCATCCGGCGGGGCGAGGCCAAGAGCGCCTGCCGCCTGGCCGGCATCCCCGATGCCAACGTGCACTTCCTGGATTTGCCGTTCTACGAAACCGGCCGGGTGCGCAAAAAGCCCCTCGGCGACGAGGACATCCGCCTCACCATGGAGCTGCTGAACCGCATCCAGCCCCAGCAGATTTACGCCGCCGGCGACCTCTCGGACCCGCACGGCACCCACCGCGTGTGCCTGGCGGCCATTTTTGAGTCCATCCACCGCCTCAAAGCCTCCGGCACCGCCTGGCTCGACGACTGCTGGGTGTGGCTTTATCGCGGGGCCTGGCAGGAATGGGACATCGACCAGATTGAGATGGCCGTGCCCCTCTCGCCGCAGGAGCTCACGCGCAAGCGCCGCGCCATCTTCAAGCACCAGAGCCAGAAGGACCGGCCACTATTCCCCGGGGCAGACCAGCGCGAGTTCTGGCAGCGCGCCGAGGCGCGGAACCGCACCACGGCCAAGCTGTACGACCAGCTGGGGTTGCCGGAATACGAGGGTATTGAGGCCTTTGTGCGGTGGGAGTTTTGAGGTAATTGAACGGCAACTCCCCTCCTTACCAAGGAGGGGATGTTCGCGCTTCAGCGCGAACGGGGGTGGTTGTGGGCGTTGAATGACGACCAAACGATTTACTTCAATGATTCGGACGCCACAACCACCCCAGTTGCCGCTAGCGCGGCAACATCCCCTCCTTGGTAAGGAGGGAAGTTTTTTCCATCCCTATTCCCACCCGCCATGCAACGCACCACCCAGGCCGCCCTCGAAACCACCGGCGCACTGCCCCTCGCGGAGGCTTCCCAGCCCGGCCGCCTAATCAGCCTCGACGTGTTTCGGGGTATCACCGTCATGGCCATGATTCTGGTGAACAACCCCGGCGACTGGGGCCACATCTACCCGCCGCTGGAGCACGCCGAATGGAACGGCTGCACACCCACCGACCTCATATTTCCGTTTTTCCTGTTCATCGTGGGCGTGAGTCTGGTGTATGCGCTCGATGGGGTGAAGCGCCAAGGCGGGCCGCAGGGCGCGGTGCTGCTGCGGGTGCTACGCCGGGCCGGCGTGCTGTTTGGCCTGGGCCTGCTGCTGTCGTTGTATCCGAAGTTCGACTTCTCGGTGGTACGCATTATGGGCGTGTTGCAGCGCATCGCGCTGGTGTTTCTGGGGTGCAGCGTCATCTTTCTGAAAACCAGCTGGCGCACGCAGGTTTGGCTGATTGTCAGCTTTCTCATCGGCTACGCGGTGCTGATGCAGCTGGTGCCCGTGCCCGGCTTCGGGCCGGCCAACCTGGAGCCCGCCACCAACCTCGGGGCTTGGCTCGACCGCACCATCTTCACCGAAGCCCACCTCTGGAAAACCAGCAAAACCTGGGACCCCGAAGGCCTCCTCGGCACCCTGCCGGCCCTGGCCACCGGCCTGCTGGGCGGCCTCACCGCCCAGTGGCTGCGCCACCGTGGCCCAGAGCCGGCCGCCAAAGTGGCCTGGCTGTTCGTGGCCGGCGGCGGCATTATTCTGCTCGGGCTGTGCTGGGCCCCGTGGTTTCCCATCAACAAAGCCCTGTGGAGCAGCCCATACGTGCTCTACACCGGCGGGCTGGCCATGGCCGGCCTGGCCGCGCTCTACTGGATTTGCGACGTGCAGGGCTACCGCGCCTGGACGCGCCCGGCACTGGTCTACGGCGTCAATGCCATCCTCGTATTCTGCCTCTCGGCGCTGCTCTCGCGCACGTTCGGGCTGTTCAAGCTGGCTTTGCCGGGTGGCAAAACGGGCGGATTGAAGGAATGGCTTTACGAATGGGGCATCGCCCTGCATTTCTCCGACCCGCGCACGGCCTCGCTGGTGGGCGCGGTCACGCTTATCATCATCTGGTATTTCATTCTGAGCTGGATGTATAAAAAAGGTGTGGTGCTGAAGGTGTGAGGGGACGTTAGGAATAACACAGAACGTCATGCAGAGCGCAGCGAAGCATCTTTACCGCAGTAGTAACTCCAATTGAAAGGATTAGTGACTGCGGTAAAGATGCTTCGCTGCGCTCTGCATGACGTTCTGCTTTTCGACGTTCTATTCCTGACGTTCTTTCCACCGTGCCGTTCTTTGCCAGCTCAGACGGCATCCTATCACAATGAAAATCCTCATCATCGGCGGCGGCAACATGGGCCTCACATACGCCCGTAGCTTCGTGCGTGCCCACATCACCTCGCGGCTCGATTTGCGCCTGCTGGCCCGCTCGCCCGAGCGGGTGCCGGCCCTGGCGGCCCACGAAATTGGCACCGTCTGGGGCTCGCCGGCCGAGTGCGTGCCGGGGGCCGACATCCTTATCCTGGCCGTGAAGCCGCAGGACTCCCCCGCCCTATTCGCATCGCTGAAGGGGCTGGTGCAGCCGCAGCAGCTCGTGCTCAGCATCATGGCGGGGGTGCGGATTGATACCTTGCGCGAGGCCCTGGGTACGCCCAAAATCATCCGGGCCATGCCCAACCTGCCCGCCCAAATAGGCATGGGAATGACGGCCTTCACCAGCACCGACGAGGTGACTCGCGCCGAGCTGGTGCAGGTGCAAAACCTGCTCTCCACCACCGGCAAGACGGTTTACGTCGAAAACGAAAGCGCCATCGACGCCAGCACGGCCATCTCGGGCAGCGGCCCGGCCTACGTCTACTACTGCATGGAAGCCCTGATGGCCGCCGCCGCCCAAATGGGTTTCAGCGGGGCCGAAGCCGAGCTGCTGGTGAGCCAGACCTTTCGCGGCGCGGTGGAGCTCTACTCGCAATCGGGCCTAAGCTGCCAGGACTGGATTGCCAAAGTGGCCTCCAAAGGCGGCACCACCGAGGCCGCGCTGGGTGCGTTCGGCGCGGGCGCGGTGCGCGAGGGCCTCATGGCCGGGGCCGGCGCGGCGCGCGACCGGGCCGAGGAGTTGGGGCGTTAGCGGTTTTTCCCGCAGTGGGCGCAGGGGTTTACGCAGTGGCCGCAGTGTCGTTCTCGAGGCCGTTTACGCGACGGTGCATATGGTCTTTGAGGCGGTCAACGTTGAAATTGATGAGCAGCCCGAGTTTGAGGCCGGACAGTTTCAGGTAAGTCGTCAGTTGCTTGAAATGAACTTCCTGCAGCGCATCGACGGATTTAAGCTCAATAATGACTTTGCCTTCCACTACCAAATCGAGCCGATAGCCCGTTTCCATGTGAATGCCTTTATAAACCATTGGCATTGGTACCTGCCGGGCTACCCGCAGACCTTGCTGCCGCAACTCATGCTCCAGAGCAGTTTCGTAAACCGACTCCAAAAGGCCCGGCCCTAAATCTGTATGAATTTCATAGGCCGCTTTACGAACCTGAAAAGAAATCTGGTTTTCATGCATCGCGCAAAGTAAACCCGGCTGAACGACACTGCGCCCACTGCGTAAACCCCTGCGCCCACTGCGGGAAAAACCGCTAACGCTATGCCACTGAATACCCCGCGAAATCCTTTCGGAGCTGGGTTTTCAAAATTTTCCCCGTAGCCGTGTGAGGCAGCTGGCTCACGAACTCCACGGCATCGGGCTCCCAGAACTTGGCCACCCGGCCCCGGAAGAAGTTCAGCAGCTCATCGGCCGAAACCTCCATGCCGGGGCGGCGCACCACTATCAGCAGCGGCCGCTCGCTCCACTTGGCGCTGGGCACGCCGATGACGGCGGCTTCGGCCACGGCGGGGTGGGCCACGGCCAGGTTTTCGAGGTCGATGCTGGAAATCCACTCGCCGCCCGATTTGATGACGTCTTTGGAGCGGTCGGTGATGTGCATGTAGCCGTCGGGGTCGATGGTGGCCACGTCACCGGTGCGGAACCAGCCGTCGGCGGTGAGCTCGCCGGGCGTGGCGGTGCGGAAGTAGTCGCGCACCACCCACGGCCCGCGCACCAGCAGGTCGCCGAAGGCCACGCCGTCGTGGGGCAGCGCGTGGCCGTCGTCGCCCACAATCTTCATATCGACCCCAAACACCGCCCGGCCCTGCTTAGCCCGGATGGCCATGCTGTCGGCCGGACTGAGGCCGGCGTGCTTGCCCTTGAGGCGGGCGGTGGTGCCCAGCGGGCTGGTTTCGGTCATGCCCCAGGCGTGCATGATGGTCACGTTTAGCTCTTCCTCGAAGGCTTTCATGAGGGCCGGTGGGCAGGCGGCCCCGCCCACCACCGTGCGGTTGAGGGTGCTGAAATGGCGCTGCCCCTCGCGCATAAATTGCAGCAGCGCCAACCAGATGGTGGGTACCCCGGCCGAAAACGTCACGCCTTCGGTTTCAAACAATTCAAACAGACTGGCGCTATCCATGCCCGCGCCGGGCAGCACCAGCTTCGCGCCATTGAGCGGGGCCGCGTAGGGCAGGCCCCAGGCATTGACGTGGAACATGGGCACCACCGGCATTATCACGTCCGAGGCCGAGCAGCTCAGCGCATCGGGCAGCGAGATGCCCAGGGCGTGCAGCACCGTGGAGCGGTGCGAGTAAAGCACGCCCTTGGGCTGGTCGGTGGTGCCGGAAGTGTAGCAAAGGGAACAGGCCGTGTTTTCATCGAAGCTGGGCCAGTCATAGTCGCCGGTTTCGGCCGCTAGTAAATCTTCGTAGCTGCACAGGCCAGGCAGCTCGGAGGCGGCGGGCAGGTGTTCGGGGCCGGCCATGAGCACCCATTTTTCCACGGTGGGGCACACCGGGGCCAAGCGCTCCACGAGGGGCAGAAAGGTGAGGTCGAAGAACATCAGCCGGTCTTCGGCGTGGTTGATGATGAACACCAGCTGCTCGGGAAACAGGCGCGGGTTGATGGTGTGGCACACCGCCCCGATGCCGGCCACGCCATAATACAGCTCGAAATGGCGGTGCGTATTCCAGGCCAGGGTGCCCACCCGGTCGCCGTTTTCGATGCCGAGCTTCAGCAGGGCCTGGGCCAGCTGCTTGCTGCGGTGGTTGGCCTCGGCGTAGGTGTAGCGGTGCATGCCGCCCTCGGGCCGGCGCGAGACTATTTCGGTATCGGAATGCCACTTGGCGGCGTGCTCGATAATCGTAGCCACGCGCAGCGGCTCGGCCATCATCAGTCCTAACATAAGTGCGGGGTGGGAATGTAGGGCCGTAAGGTAGCAAAAGGCGGCGCATTTCCACCGCTGCCGCAGCCCTACAAACTACCGCGCCGCCTCAATCGCCAGTTGCAACAGGCTCGAGCGCACACTCAAATCCCCCAGCTTATTATTCCGCCGCGTGGGGTGCACCCGGTTGGTCAGCAGGACCACCACCAAATCCTTCTCGGGCTCCACCCAGAAGTACGTGCCCGTGAAGCCGGTGTGGCCGTAGCTGCGCTGGGAGGCACTTTTGGCCGAGTTCACCGTGGGGTTGGCGGCGGGGCGGTCGAAGGCCAGGGCGCGGCGGTTGTCGGGGCAGAACTGGCAGCTGGTCCACTCCGTCAGCACGGTTTTGTCGAAGAGCTGCTGGCCGCCGTAGCGCCCGCCCCAGGCGTAGGTCTGGGCCAGCTTGGCCACGTCATTGGCATCGCCGAAGAGGCCGGCGTGGCCCGAGAGGCCACCCAGCAGGGCCGCGCCTTCGTCGTGCACCGTGCCGTGCACCAGCTGCTTACGAAACGCCGAATCCACTTCCGTGGGCACGATGCGTGCCACCGGAAAGCGGTTGCGGGGTCGGAAGCCCAGCGTGGTAGCGCCCAGCGGCCCGTACACTTCCTTCTGCAAAAATGCATCGAGTGGCAGCCCGGTGCGGGCCTGCACCAACGCCGGATACAGCACAAACGACAAGTCCGAATACACGTACCCCGGCTTTTCATTCAGCGGCGACTCCCCTATCTCTTTATAAATACGAGCCGGCAGTTTCTTCCGCGCCCAGATGCCCTGGGCCACCGGCAGCGGGAACCGGCCCGACGAATCGGCCCGGAAATAGCGGCGGCGCAGGTTGCCATTTTTCTTCACCAATTCCTTCCAGAACGGAATAAAAGCCTTGAGGCGGGCCTGGTGAGCCAGCACGTCGCGCATTTTCAGGTCGGCCTTGTTGGTGCCGCGCAGAAAGGGAAAATAGTTACCCATCGCGCTGTCAGGGCTGAATTTATGGTCGGCTTCCAGGCGCATCAGCGCGGGCGTGGCGGCCATCAGCTTGGTCATCGAGGCCAGGTCGTACAGGTCGTCATCCTTCACCGGGCGCGGCACTGATACGGGTTTGGTATCGGTCACTACGGCGTCCTTTTTCTTCTTTTTCTTATCGACTACCGCTTCGCTGAAGCCCGCATACGTCTGGTTGCCGTAGCTTTTGCGGAGCACCACCGTGCCGCGCCGGGCAATGAGCACCTGCGCCCCCGGGAATGCCTGCGCCGCCAGCGCCCGGCCCAAGAGGCTATCCACGCGGGCTTCAAGGCGGCCGTCCATGTTCACGTCTTCAGGGTTGGCGTAGCGCAGGCGGTAGTTGCCAGCCGTGCGCAGGCCAAAGCCACGCGGGTACCGGTCGCTCACCGTCACGGGCAGCTTGCCGGTGGCCGCGATACCCCCGAAAATGGCCTGTGCGGCCAGTTTCTGGGCATTCGGGCTTTCCTGGTAGGCCATGATGACGGCGGCGGCGCGGTCCAAATCCCGCACTTTGGCCACGGCGTAGGCCGAGCCAAATACACTTAGCACCAGCGTTTGCTTCTGGTCGGCCAGCTCGCGCAGCAGCATGTTATCCTCGGGTGTGATGCCGAAGCTGGTGGCCGGCAGGCGGCCCAGGCTTTGCAGGCTCACCAGAATGAGGTTGTAGGGCTTGAGGGCGGTGCGCAGCTGCATCAACTCATCGAGCGTAGCTGTGGCGCCGATGTGGAAATGCGCGGCCGGCGCGTAGTCGGCAACCGCTTTCTGGAAGTCGGTGGTATCGCGCGGGGAGCCGCCCAGCACCAGCGTGGCAATGCGCAGCGTGTCGAGGCGCTGGAGCGGCAGCAGGGTTTTCTGGTTGCGCAGCAGCGTGATGCTCAGCTCGGTGAGGCGGTGGCTGAGGTACTGCGCGTGCGGGCCGTTGAGGTCTTCGTAGATGTTTTTGGTATTGATGGGCCGATAGTGGTTCAGCCCGGACCACTGCTTGAGGGCCAGCACGCGGCGGCAGTGCTCGTCAATTTCCTTTTGCGAAATCCGGCCGCTGTCCACGGCAATTCTTACCATCTTCAGCGCCAGCGGAATGTTTTTGCTGAACTCCAGAATATCGTTGCCGGCCATGATGGCGCGCACGTCGGCCTCACCGGGCGGGAACTTGCTGATAACGCCGCGCATGTTCATGGCATCGGTGAAAATCAGTCCCTTGAAACCCATTTCGTCCCGCAGCATCCCCGTGATGATGGGCCGCGAAAGGGTACTTGGCCCCAGTACCGTGTCCAGAGCCGGCACGTTGAGGTGGGCCACCATCATACCGCCCAGGCCGCCCGCGATGAGGCTACGGAAGGGCGGCAGCTCCAGCGTATCGAGCCGGCGGCGGTCGACGCGCACGGTGGGCAAGGCGAGGTGTGAGTCGGCGTCCACGTCGCCGTGGCCGGGGAAGTGCTTGGCTACGGCCAGAATGCCGGCATCCTGCATGCCGCGCATGTACTGGCGGCCGTCGCGCGCCACAGCCGCCGGGTTTTCGCCCCAGCTACGAAAGCCGATAACCGGGTTGGCGGGGTTGTTATTCACATCGACCACCGGCGCGAAGTTGACGTGCATGCCCAGCCGCTTGAACTGACGGGCCACCTCGCGGCCCATATCGTAGAGCAGCGTGGTGTCGGTTTCGCCGCCCAGGCTCATCTGGTAGGGGAATTTCACCACGCTGTCTAGGCGCATGCCCACGCCCCATTCGCCGTCCAGGGCCACCAGCAGTGGCACTTTCGATTGGCTCTGGTAGCGGTTCAGCAGGCGGGCCTGCCGGGCCGGGCCGCCCTGAAAAAATATCAGCCCGCCAATGCCGTACTGCTTGATGAGCGTCGAAACCGAGTCCTCAAACACGCGGGTGCGGTTGGAATACGCGGCCACCATGAACAGCTGCGCGGCGCGCTGGTCGGGCGTAAGCACCCGCATCAGGCTGTCGACCCAGGGCGAGTGCAGGTACCGCGTGAAGGCGGGCGCATTGGCCGGAATCGGCACTAACTTCTTTTTTTTCAAAGCCTTGCGCACCCCCGACGGCTGCTTTTTGGGGCGGGGAGCGGTATGCTGCTGCGCGTCGGCCAGCAGTGGGAAGGTAAGCAGCCAAAACAAGAACAGGTACTTCATTAACGACAAGAGCTGAGCGACAAAGGAGACGACCACGCATACGCGGCGCTGCAAAAGTCGGCAGCTGAACGGTATGAATCCGCAACCGCCCGCTACACCCCGCCTCGGAGGCCCCTGTTCATCTCGGCAGGCAGCGGAGAGGCTCAAGCCACTAGCAGAACAGCAAATACAATTAAATATTAAAAATATTTTATAATAAGAACAAATATTACTTATTTGCAATATCTAATAAAAACAATACGTCTATGAGCACAACTACAAAAACACCAGCTCGGCTGATGCTTAGCCATTTCCATTCGCTGATGCCCAAAGCAGCTTTGTTACTCATCAGCTTTTTGCTCCTGCTGTCGGCCACGGCGCAGGCCCAGAACACCTACTATTGGCGCGGCGCGGTGGGCGCCAACTGGAGTACATCAACCAGTTGGAACACTGCGGCCAATGGCACGGGCACGGCCCGGACCACTCGCAACAGTGGCGACGTACTGATATTCAACGGCGGCAGCCCCGTCGTCACCATGGACTTAAGCGAGACCATCAAGCAGTTGTCCTTCACGAATAACACTGCGGCTACGCTCAATACTACCACGGATGCGACCCGCACCATCACCCTTGGCGGGGGCACGGGCGAGGACTTTGTGGTAGCCGCCGGGTCGTCGCTGGCGGTGGTGGGCGTGGTAAGCGACAACGATGACGCGGCCGTGATTTTTCAGCTCAATAACAGTGTCACGGCCAGCATTGCCGGGGCCGTCACCTTCACCAGCTCGGGCGGCAACGGCGGCTCCAATGCACTCCACGAGTTTCGGGGCGGGGAAGGTTCGGTGCACTTCACGAATGGCGGCAGCCTGATTGCCACCGGCCGGATGAACGGGGATTCCTTTGGTACGACGGCCGGCATGGCCGTTTTTGAGGCGGGCGCCACCTACCAGCAGAATGGCTCCAATGCCGATGACCCCTACGGCCCCGCCACCTTTCTGGATGGCAGTACCTACCGCTACCTCACGGGCAGCTTTGGCGGCACGACCCTAACGGTTAACCGGGCCTACGGCAATCTGTCGTACGAGAGTTCCAGCGACCGAACCATTGGCGGCCTCATGAACCTGCTCATTCGCAACAACCTAACCCTTAGCGGCACCGGCAACCTCTCGCTCAATGCCCGCAATACGGACGGCACCAGCATTGGCGGCAATATCAGTATCACCAACAACAGCGCGCTGCTCAATTTCGACCCCAGCTCGACGCGGCCGGTAACGCTTAATGGTACCACGGCCAAAACCGTCAGCGGCGTCGGAGCGCTGGTTCTCGGGGACAACGCGCAGCTTGAAATTGATAACCCGGCCGGGGTGACGCTCATGCGACCCATCACCGTAGAGAGCGGCCTGATTCTGACCAACGGCTTGCTGACGACCAGCGCCACGGCCCTGCTCACCTTAGACCCAAACGCCACCATAAGTGGCGGCAGCGCCACCAGCTTTGTGAACGGCCCGCTGGCCCGCATCACCCCAGCGAATAATAGTGTCAACCGCACCTGGGTTTTCCCCATTGGCAAAGGCACCGCGTACCGCCCCCTGACGCTCCGGTCCTCCGACCAGAATAACGCCGCCACTTACACCGTGGAGCAGTTTGAGGGCAACCCCGGGCAAACGGTGACCGGCCTGCTCCAGCGGGTGTCGTTCAAGCGTGCCTACAGCATCATTTCGTCCAGCGCTTCGGCCACCAACCTCACCGGCACCGTCACCATCTCCTTCGCCCCGGACGACTACGTGAACGTACCGGGCACCTCGGACCTGGTAGTAGCCCGGCGGCAGGGCACCACCGGGGCCTGGAGCACCATAGGCCATTCGGCCAATACCGGCCCGGCCGGTGCAGCCGGCGGCCCCGGCGTAAGCGGCACTATCACCTCGAATTCCTTCACTGGGTTCACCACCGGCTCCGCCACGTATTTCGCACTGGGCGCGCTGAACCTGAACAACCAGGCCAACCCGTTTTCCACCGCCGTGAACCCACTGCCCGTGGAGCTCACGCGGTTTGACGCCGCTGCCAAACCACAGGGCATTGCCCTGAGCTGGGCCACGGCCACGGAAAAAAACAGCGACTATTTTGAGGTGCAGCGCAGCGCCGATGGCGAAATATTCCAGCGCGTGGGCAGCGTGAAGGGCCAGGGCACCAGCAGCAACGCCCACGAGTACGCTTTTCTGGACGGCCACCCGTTGGCGGGCCTCTCCTACTACCGCCTGCGCCAGGTAGATACGGATGGCACCAGCACGTTTTCGCCGGTGGCCACGGTGCAAATGCGCGGCGAAGTAGCCGTGTACCCCAACCCCAGCACGGGCACAGTTTCGCTGCCAGCTACGATGGGTGCCGTGCGCTACCGTGTGCTCAATGCCCTGGGGCAGGCCGTGCTGAGCGGCCAGGCCACTGGCAGCGACCAGCTCGACCTGCACACGCTCGCCAAAGGCTCCTACTTTCTGGAGCTAACCGGGGCAGGCGGCAGCACCATTCAGCGCCTGATGCGGGAGTGACTGGCTTAAGTAATTCGCCGACACCTGATTTTGGTCAGTAGTGCCGTGCTTTTACACTCTACTGCCGAATTACGCCCAATAAATTGCACATAATCAATAAAAACAAACATGATACAACCTTATGATATTACTTTATCTTTAATATGCAAAAAAAATGGTAAGTTTTGGATGAAACTGGTGTAAATTGCGGACTTACAGCATTTTTCAAACTGAAAACAAATGATTCACTTTATACCTCGTCGCCTTTCTGCATCATCAAATTCTTTTCTAATCTGTGCAGCAGCACTATGCTTTGGTTCTTTCGGGGCCTCTGCTCAGATTCTTTCGAGAACCCAGGATTTTTCAGGTGCTGCAGCCACGCGAAACACGTACGGAACTGATTTCGCAGCTGACATCGCTAAAGCGACTAACCAGAACTCTGCCGGCTATTATTCGACAGGTTTTGTCTATAGTACCACTCCTGCTGGTGCCTTCGGCTCGGCCGACAACAATGCCAGCGCCACTCCTAATTCTATTCCGGTACTTTTTGACACGCAGGTATTTCAAGCAAATTCCACCAACAATAAAATAACTTTTGAGCTAGGTCAAAGTGGGCAATTTGGTTTTGATAATAACAATAGTGTAACTGCAGATGTATCGCTTAATGGGGCAGCCGCTGTAAGAGTCGTAGAAGTAACCGGCACTACCGTTAATAACGCCACTCAATCCTTTGCTATTGGCAGTGGCAGCACGTACACAACTACTTACCCGGCATTAGGAAAAGTTGTAGAATCTAATACTAATGTAGTCGGTAAGTTCGTCGTAAATCTTCCCAATTTTACGGCCAGAACAACAGTTGATGTAACCATCGTCGTTACAGCTTCTCGAAAGTCCACTGTACTTATTGATAACGTTACGATTTCTTCAGGTTCCCCCCTGCCCGTCGAGCTCACCCGCTTCGAGGCCACGGCCAAAGCAACGGGCGTGAGCCTGAGCTGGGCTACGGCCAGCGAAAAGAACAGCGACCGGTTCGAGATTCAGCGCAGCGCCACGGGCGAGGCTTACGAAACCCTGGGCCTGGTGAAGGGCCAGGGCAACACCACCCTAGCGCACGACTATTCCTTCGTGGATAGCCGCTCGCTGGCCGGCACGGCTTACTACCGTCTGCGGCAGGTCGATTCCGATGGCACCTTCAGCTACTCGCCGGTGGTGACTGTGCAAACTGAAGCCAGCGCCAAAGTAGTGCTCTACCCCAACCCCAGCGCGAACCAGCTCATCCTGCCCGCCGGTTTGGGCGTAGTGGAGTACCGCGTTTTCAATGCCTTGGGCCAGACCTTGCTCGCTGGCAAAGCCACTGACAATGACCGCCTCGACATCACCAGCCTGCCCAAAGGCCCCTTCTTTCTGGAGCTGAGCGGAGCCACCGGCCACCGCACCCAGCGCCTGCTGCGCGAGTAACGCTCTGCGTGGGCCATATGCACCGCATCTGGCCAGTCTTACCATCAAGCCCCGCCCCTGCCTTGCGTAGTGGCGGGGCTTTTTTTGATTACGACATAGCACCAGGCCAGCATTGCCTTTTTTGGCCTGCCAACGTAGAGGATAGTTGCGATAACCGCCTTTCAACGTTCGTTTTATGCGTACTTCCCTTCTTTCCATCGGGCCGGGCACCCGGCTGCTGGCGCTGGCCGGTGCCGTGCTGCTGGGGGCCTGTAGCGGCCAGGCCCCGCTGGAGCAATCCAGCGGCGGCACCGCCCGCTCCACCACCGTGCAGCTTGACACCACGGCCACACTGCCCACCGAAGCCTGCGGCCTGCTCACGCCCGGCGAGGTGGCCAGCCTCACGGGCCGCCCGGTGCAGCAGCAGGCCCAGGGCGAAGCCTGCCGCTTTGTGGAGGCCGACCAGCCCGCCAGCCCCGATGCCGTGGTGACGGTTTCGTTTCGGCCGGCCGCCGCGTTCCAGATTGCGCAGGCCGGCAGCGACTTGCGCCGACGCAACATGGTGCCGGTCACGGGCCTGGGCCGCGAGGCATATTACGACGACAGCCACGGCGACCTCTACGTGCGGCTGCCCGACCGTACCCTCGTCATCGGGATGCCGCGCCGCGTGAAAAGCTACTCGCGCGAGCGCATCGCGCCGGAGCTGGGCCGCCTGGCCGTGGCCCGGCTCACGACCAGGCGGTAGAACGACAACTCCCCTCCTTTTTTAAGGAGGGGATGCCGACGCAAAGCGTTGGCTGGGGTGGTGGCATTCGTTGAACGATACCCGAACGATACCGGCGCAAGTCGTCCAGTCATCGTTCAACGAGTCCCCTGCGGTGCCACTACCCCTGTTTCAGCTTCGCTGAAACATCCCCTCCTCATATGACGAGAGGAGTGATGTGCCGTTTCGTAGCTTGCGGCACATTCCCATTCGCTCCATGAAGAAACTTGCCCTGGCCGGCCTCGTCGCGGCCGCCCTCACGTCGGCCTGTAACCAGACCAAAACCACCGAAACCGCCGCCACCAGCGCCAACGGCGCGGCCGCAACTGATACCACCAAAGGCATCAACGGCCTGTTCGCCAGCTTCTGGGAGCAGCAGTCGCGGCTCGACCCGCTTTCGGCTACGGCCCAGGGCGACAACCGCTTCAACGACCAGTTGCCCAACGACCAGACCCAGGCGTTTCGGGACACGCTGCGCACGTTTTATCAGGATTACCTGACGCGGCTGGGGCAGTTTGACCGCGCCAAGCTGGATGATAACGACCGCATCAGCTACGACATCTTTCAGTACGACCTGAAGCAGCGGGTGGAGGGTTTGAAGCTGAACACCTGGATGATGCCGTTTCAGCAGTTCTGGGGGCTACCCATCAGCATGGGGCAGTTTGGCTCGGGGCAGGGCAACCAGCCGTTCAAAACCGTGAAGGACTACGACAACTGGCTGGGCCGGGTGCGGGGCTTCACGGTGTGGGCCGATTCGGCCATCGGAAATTTCCGGCGCGGCATGAAGGCCGGTGTGGTGCTGCCCAAGTCGTTGGTGGAGAAGATGATTCCGCAGATGCGCGATAAAACTATGGTGGTGACGGACCCCACCAAGTCTCTGTTTTACGGGCCGATAAATGCGTTCCCGAAGGACTTTTCGGATGCCGACAAGAAGCGCATTACCGAAGAGTATAAGAAGGCTATTCTGACGGAAATTGCTCCTACTTACAAGAAGCTCGGCGATTTTCTGGCCAACGAATACCTGCCCAAGTCGCGCCCCACCAGCGGCATCAACGCCATTCCCGGCGGGCCGGAAATGTACCGCTACTACGCCAGCTACTGGACCACGACCGACAAAACCCCGGCCGAAATCCACGCCCTGGGCCTGCGCGAAGTGGCCCGCCTGCGCGCCGAGATGGAGCGTATGAAAACCCAATTGGGCTTCAAAGGCACGCTGCGCCAGTTCTTCGAGAGCCTGAAAACCAACCCCAAGGCCATGCCCTTCAAAACGGCCGAGGAAGTACTGGCCGGCTTCCGCAAGATTCAGGCAACCATCGACCCCAGCCTGAAAAAGATGTTCGGCCGCGTGCCCAAGTCGCCATTCGAAATCCGGGAAACGGAGAAGTTCCGCGAGGCATCGGCATCGGCCGAATACAACCAGGGCTCGCCGGACGGCTCCCGGCCGGGCATTTTCTACGTGCCGCTGTCCAAGCCCGCCGAGTACAACGTGACGCAGGGCATGGAGTCGCTGTTTCTGCACGAGGCCATTCCGGGCCACCACTACCAGATTTCTTTGCAGCAGGAAAACACCAGCCTGCCCAAGTTCCGCCAGTTTGCCGGCTACGGCGCCATGACCGAAGGCTGGGCCCTCTACTGCGAAAGCTTAGGCAAGGAACTCGGCCTGTATAAAGACCCCTACCAATACATCGGCGCACTGAGTGATGAGATGCTGCGCGCCGTGCGCCTGGTGGTGGACACCGGCCTGCACACCGGCCAGATGACCCGCGAGCAAGCCATTGACTACATGCTGGATAACACGCCCGACAATAAAGAGAACGACACGGCCGCCATTGAGCGCTACATGGCCATTCCGGGCCAGGCGCTGTCCTACAAAATCGGCCAGCTGAAGATTCAGGAGTTGCGCGCCCGCTACGAAAAGCAGCTGGGCAGCAAGTTCTCCCTCAGCAACTTCCACGACGAATTGCTGAAGGATGGCGTGATGCCGCTGGCCGTGCTCGAAACCAAGATGGATGCCTGGGCGGCGAAGCAGTAGTTGCTTCAGAATTCTGAACAGAGCTAGAAGCAAGTCATGCTGAGCGCAGTCGAAGCATCTCTACCGCAATAGTAAATCCTGTCGATTGGATTACGGCTGCGGTAGAGATGCTTCGACTGCGCTCAGCATGACGTTTTTAATATATTCAGCCTCGCCTCGAGAAAAACTGCACTATTTACAGCCGTTTGTGTAGCTTGCCGGCTTACTTACTGGTTGATGAACAGATTTTTTGTTGCCTTACTGGCAATGTGGTGCCTTTTGGCGCACCCGGCCGGCTCCCAAACCCCACCCAATAGCGGCACGACCTCCGCCACACTGCTCGCCGGTTTATTCAATTCGTATTGGGAAGACCGCGCCCGGCTGTTTCCGCTGATGGCCACGGCCCAGGGCGACAACCGCTACAACGACCGCCTGCCCAACGACCAGAGCCGCGCCTTTCGCCAGCAGCAGACACGCTTTTACCGTCGCTATCTTAATGACCTACTAAACATTGACCGCGCCCGTCTGTCGACCGACGACAAGCTCAGCTACGACATCTTTCAGTACGAGATGCGCAGCCGCCTCGAAGGCCTGCGACTGAATACGTGGATGATGCCGTTTGCGCAGTTCTACAGCCTGCCCACCACGCTCAGCCAGCTGGGCGCGGGCACCGGGGCGCAGCCGTTCAAGACGGTGAAGGACTATGACAACTGGCTGGCCCGCGTAGGCAAGTTTCCGGTGTGGGCCGACTCGGCCATTGGCAATTTCCGGCAGGGCATGAAGGCGGCCGTGGTGCTGCCCCGCGTGCTGGTGCTGAAAATGGTGCCCCAGCTGCAAGCCCAGGTCACGGCCGATGCCGCCAAAAGCCTGTTTTACGGCCCCATTACCCACCTGCCCGCCAGCTTTTCGGAGGCTGATAAAGCCCGCCTCACCAGCGCCTACCAGCAGGCCATTCTTACCGAGGTGGTGCCCACTTACCGCAAGCTGGCCGATTTTCTGCAAACCGAATATCTGCCCCAGGCCCGCAACAGCACCGGCCTGAGCGACGTGCCCGGCGGGGCCGAAATGTACCGCTACGACGTGCGCCTGATGACCACCACCGACCGCACCCCTGACGCCGTTTACCAAACCGGCCTGGCCGAGGTGAAGCGCATTCGGGCCGAGATGGAGGCCGTGAAAAAGCAGGTTGGCTTCAAAGGCAGCCTGCCCGGCTTCTTTAGCTACCTGGGCTCCAGCGGCAAATTCATGCCCTACAAAACGCCGGACGACGTGCTGAACGCCTTTCGCAGCATCCAGGCCCGCATCACGCCCAACCTACCCAAGCTGTTCGGGCGCACGCCGAAGTCGCCGTTTGAGATTCGGCAGACGGAAGCCTTTCGTGCTTCCACGGCCTCGGCCGAGTACAACCGGGGCACGCCGGACGGCGCGCGGCCCGGCATTTTCTACGTGCCCATTCTCGATGCCACCAAGTTCAACGTGACCTCCGGCATGGAGTCGCTGTTTCTGCATGAGGCCATTCCGGGGCATCACTACCAGCTGTCGTTGCAGCAGGAAAACACCAGCCTGCCCAAGTTCCGCCGCTTCGCCTCCTACCCCGCGTTCAGCGAGGGCTGGGCACTGTATTGCGAAAGCCTGGGCAGGGAGCTCGGCCTCTACACCGACCCTTACCAACGCATTGGCGCCCTGGGCGATGAGATGCACCGCGCCCTGCGCCTGGTGGTGGATGTAGGCATGCACGCCAAGGGCATGAGCCGCGAGCAGGCCATCGACTACATGATGGCCAATGAGCCCATTTCGGAGCAGGCCGCCACGGCCGAAATCGAGCGCTACCTGGCCATGCCCGGCCAGGCCTTGGCCTACAAAACCGGTCAGCTCAAAATCCGCGAGCTGCGGAGTCGCTACGAAAAGCAGCTGGGCAAGAAATTCAACCTGCGGGCTTTCCATGATGAGATTCTGGCCGGCGGCTCCATGCCCCTGGCCGTGCTGGAGCGCCGCATGGATGCCTGGGCGGCCCGGCAGCGGTAAGGCATTCTTTCCGTCTGTCATCCTGAGCGCAGCGAAGGACCTTATCCCGTCTGCTACAATTACTGCAAATTGTTCGGCCGTGATAAGGTCCTTCGCTGCGCTCAGGATGACAGACAGCCCAAATTGTTACCTTGCTCCTTCTTTCGTATTCTCCGAATCTCCTCTCAATGCCCAATTTCAATTCCCACCAGCGGCTGACCGGTTTTCTGGCCACGCTCGGCCTGGCCTTCACCCTGCTTCCCACCCCTGGCATGGCTCAATCTTCCGCTCCCGCTGCATCGGCCACGGCCCGTGCCGACCAGTCGCCGCTGCTCCAGCCCTGGGGCAGCCTCCATGGCGGCGTGCCCGCTTTTGATAAGGTACGGGTGGCTGATTTCAAGCCCGCGCTGGAAGCGGCGATGGCTGAGAACTTGGCTGAAATCAACGCCATTGCCACCAACCCGGCGGCCCCGACGTTCGAGAACACCATTGCGGCAATGGAGCGTAGCGGGCAAACGCTGACGCGCGTTTCGGCCATCTACGACATCTGGAGCGGCACCCTGAACGATGCCGCTTTCAGCGCCGTGGAAACCGAAATGGCCCCCAAGCTGGCCGCGTTCTACGACCAGATTTCTCAGAATCCGGCCCTGTTCAAGCGCATCGAGGCAGTGTATAACGCGCCGGCTACCAAAAAGCTAACGACCGAGCAGCAGCGGCTGGTGGAGGTTGACTACAAGCAGTTTGTGCGGGCAGGCGCGAAGCTGGATGCCACGGCCAAGGCCCGGGTTTCGGCCATCAACCAGCAGCTGGCGGGGCTGTTCACCAATTTCTCCCAGAACGTGCTGGCCGATGAAGCTGACTCGGTGCTGGTGCTGAAAACCGATAAGGACCTGGGCGGCCTACCGGCCTCGCTGCGCGACGCGGCTAAAACCACGGCCGGCACTCGCAAGATTGCGGCGGCGGGCGTTATCACGAATACGCGCTCCAGCATCGACCCGTTCCTGACCTACTCCGACCAGCGCGGGCTGCGCGAGAAGGCGTGGCGCATGTTTACGAACCGCGGCGACAACGGCGGCGCGCACGACAACAACGCCATCATCACCCAGATTTTGCAGCTGCGGGCCGAGCGTGCCAAGCTGCTGGGCTACGCCACCCACGCCCACCTGCGCCTCGACAACACGATGGCCAAAACCCCGGAAGCCGCCATGCAGCTGATGGAGCAGGTGTGGAAGCCCGGCGTAGCCCGCGTGCACGAGGAAGTGGCCGACATGCTGGCCGTGGCCAAAAAAGAAGGTGCCCCCGCCAACTTCAAAATCGAGCCTTGGGACTACCGCTACTACGCCGAAAAAGTGCGCAAAGCCCGCTACGACCTCGACCAGAACGAGGTGAAGCAGTATTTGCAGCTGGATAAGATGCGCGAGGGCATGTTCTGGGTGGCCGGCGAGCTGTTCAATTTCAGCTTCGCGCCCGTGACGGATGTGCCCGTGTACCACCCCGATGTGAAGGTGTGGCAGGTGAACGACAAAACCACCGGCAAGCAAATCGGCCTCTGGTACTTCGACCCCTACGCCCGTCCCGGCAAAAACTCGGGCGCGTGGATGAATGCCTACCGCAACCAGGAACGCCTAGATAAGGAGGTGACGACCATCGTGTCGAACAATTCCAACTTCGTGAAGGGCAAGGACGGCGAGCCGGTGCTCATTTCCTGGACCGATGCCACGACGCTATTTCACGAGTTCGGCCACGCTCTGCACGGGCTGTCGAGCAATGTGACGTACCCCTCGCTTTCGGGCACCAACGTGGTGCGCGACTACGTGGAATTCCCTTCGCAACTGCTGGAAAACTGGCTGGCCACGCCGGAGGTGCTCAACAAGTTTGCCCTGCATTACCAAACCGGCAAGCCCATTCCGAAGGTGCTTGTGGACCGCATCAACAAGGCCAGTTCGTTCAACGAAGGCTTCGCCACCACCGAGTTTCTGGCCAGTGCGCTTATTGACATGAAACTGCACCTGGCCGGCGCGCAAAAAATTGACCCTGACAAGTTTGAGCGCGAAACCCTGGCCGGCATGGGCATGCCCTCCGAGCTGGTAATGCGCCACCGCACGCCGCAGTTTTCGCACGTTTTCTCCTCGGATGGCTACTCGGCGGGCTACTACTCCTACCTGTGGTCGGTGGTGCTGGCGGCTGATGCCTTCAGCGCCTTCACCGAGGCCGGTGGGCCGTACGATAAGGCCGTGGCCGCCCGCCTGCGCAAAAACGTCTTCACCGTGGGCAACACCGTGGACCCGGCCGCTGGCTACCGCGCCTTCCGCGGCCGCGACCCAAAAATCGACGCGCTGATGAAGCAGCGCAACTTCCCGCTGGCGGGGGCCAAAACCAGCACCACGGCTCCGGTCAAAAAACCGGTTGGCAAAGCCAAGCCGGCGGCAGCGAAGGGCAAGTAGTCGCTTTTTGGCGAATGTTAATTCCAGGAAAGCCCCGTTATTGGGGCTTTCTTTTTGGCCATTGTAGGGTGCGGGGCTTGCCCCCGCCCGTCGTTGAACGGAACCATTGCAACGATGCGAACGGGGGCAAGCCCCGCACCCTACACCAAATATTAGAACGACTTCAATTCATCGCTGTTAGCATTAGCCAAAATCAAAGCAACCTCCCGGCCCAACTGCCGACCTTTCGCGCTTAATCATCCCAACTTTTAGCCCGCTCCTTCCCAAGCCTATGCATAAGTACGTACCGGCCCTGCTCGCGGCCGCGACCTTTTTCGTTTCAGCAGCAGCTTCAGCCCAGCAAATGCCCGCCCTCACGGCCGAGGACTACGCCCGCGCCGAACGCTTCCTGAGCTACAACACCCAGGCGCTGGTGGACCACAGCGCCGGCCAGCCCAACTGGCTCGCGGGCGACCGGTTCTGGTACCGCGTGCTCACGGCGCAGGGCAGCGAGTTCATCCTCGTGGACCCGGCTCGCAAAACCCGCACCGCCGCCTTCGACCAAGCCAAGCTGGCCGCCGCGCTGTCCACGGCCACCGGCAAAACCTACGAGGCCAGCCGGCTGCCGTTCCGCACGCTCACGTTTTCGCCCGATGAGAAGACGATTTCCTTCGCCGCGAGCGACAAAAGCTGGAAATATGACGTGGCCAACGGGCAGTTGAGCCCCGACTCTGCGCCCGCTGCCAAACCGGACCCCAACGCCGAGAACGAAATTGAGTCGCCCGACGGCAAGCTCGCCGCCTACATCAAGGACTACAACCTGTGGGTGCGCGACACGAAAACCAATCAGACCACCCAGCTCACCACCGACGGCACCAAAGACTACGGCTACGCCACCGACAACGCCGGCTGGACCACCAGCGACAAGCCGGTGCTGCGCTGGTCGCCCGACTCGCGCAAAATTGCCACCTTCCGGCAGGACCAGCGCAACGTGGGCGATATGTACCTGGTGACCACCAACGTGGGCCATCCCACCCTCAAATCGTGGAAATACCCGCTGCCCGGCGACAAGGATATTGCCACCATCGAGCGGGTGATTGTGGAGGTGAACAGCCCGAAAGTGGTGCGCTTCCAAATGGCCCCCGACCCGCACCGGGGCTCGCTCTCGGATGATATTTCGAGCAGCGGCACCTTCGATGACGTGGATTGGAGCGCCGATGGCCGCGAGTTGGCGTTTGTGTCGACTTCGCGCGACCACAAGGAGGAGAAAATCCGCGTGGCCGATGCGGCCACCGGCGCGGTGCGCGACGTGTTTTCCGAAACCGTACCCACACAGTACGAGTCGGGCCAGAACGCCATCAACTGGCGCTATCTACCCAAGAGCAAGGAAGTTATCTGGTATTCGGAGCGCGACAACTGGGGCCAGCTCTACTTGTATGATGCCGGCAGCGGCAAGGTGAAGAACCAGATTACCAAGGGCAATTTTGTGGTGACGCGACTGCTGAAAGTAGACGAAAAGAAGCGTCAGCTTTACTTCCTGGCCGATGGCCGCGAGGCCGGCAACCCCTACTTCACGCACCTCTACCGCATCGGGCTGGATGGCAAAAACCTCACGCTGCTCACGCCCGAGGCCGGTAACCACCAGGTTATGCTCGCCCCCTCGGGCCGCTATTTTGTTGACACCTACTCGCAGCCCGATAAGCCCGGCGTGACGGTGTTGCGCGGGACCGATGGCAAGCTGATTTCGACGCTGGAGAAAACCGATATTTCCCGCCTCACTGCTACCGGCTGGAAGGCCCCCACTCCCATCACGGTGAAAGCCCAGGATGGCCAGATTGACTTGTACGGCCTGATGTTCACGCCCACCAACCTGGACCCCAACAAGAAATACCCGATTATCAACTACATATATCCGGGGCCGCAGGGCGGCGGCGTGGGCAGCTGGTCGTTTGCCTCGGCGCGGGGCGACCACCAGGCGCTGGCCGAGCTGGGCTTCGTGGTGGTGGTCATCGAAGGCAGCTGCAATCCCCTGCGTTCCAAGAGCTACCACGATGCCTGCTACGGCAACATGGCCGAAAACACCCTCTCGGACCAGGTGACCGGCATGCGCCAGCTGGCCCAGAAATATCCGTACATCGACCTGAACCGCGCCGGCATCTGGGGTCACTCGGGCGGCGGCTACGCCACGGCAGCGGCCATGTTCCGCTACCCGGATTTCTTCAAAGTCGGCATCTCGGAATCGGGCAACCACGAAAACCGCAACTACGAGGACGACTGGGCCGAGCGCTATATCGGCTTGATGAAAACCAACGCCGACGGCACCACGAGCTACGACAATCAGGCCAACGCTGCCTTTGCCAAGAACCTCAAAGGCAAGCTGATGCTGGCCCACGGCCTGATGGATAACAACGTGCCGCCCTACAACACCATGCTGGTGGTGGAAGCTCTCACCAAAGCCAACAAGAGCTACGACCTGGTGGTGTTCCCCAACGCCCAGCACGGCTACGGTGCCTACTCGCCCTACATGATGCGCCGCCGCTGGGACTATTTCGTGCAGAACCTGGCCGATACTCAACCGCCCCACGATTACGAGATGAAGCCCCACCCCGACCCGCGCAACGCAGTGCAGTAGGGAGTTCAGAGTAAAAGTAACGTCATGCTGAGCGGAGTCGAAGCATCTCTACCGCAGTAAGTAATCCAATCATCAGGATTTACTATTGCGGTAGAGATGCTTCGACTTCGCTCAGCATGACGTTTTTTATTCATTCTATTGCGGCAATGAAAAGCCTTGTGCCCAAATTGATTCCGATGCCAAGATTTCTCTGGCTGCTGACGCTGCTGCTGTTGCTCCGGCCCGGCTTCAGCCACGCCCAGCGCCGCTTCGAGCTGGCCGACATCAGCCGGCTGGTGAACGTGAGCGACCCGCAACTCTCGCCCGATTGCAAAAGCATTCTGGTAGTAGTGTCGCGGCCCAATCTTACCACCAACCGCCACGATGCCGAGGTAGTGCTGGTAGACGTGGCCACCGGCCGGCAGCGCATACTCGTAGCCAACCAGCCTACCGTGAAGCAGCCGCGCTGGTCGCCTACCGGCGACCGCGTGGCCTTCCTGGCGCGCACCAACACGGGCAAGGACGCGCACACCCAGCTTTTCGTGCAAAATCTGGCCGCCGACGAAGTCCGCCAGCTCACCACGGCCGTGACCAACGTGCAGCTTTACAGCTGGAACCCTGCTGGTACCGCACTCGCCTACTCGGCCGCCGATGCGCCGGCCAACGCGGCTGAAATAGCCCGGGGCAACGACAGTTTCGAGGTGGGCAACGGCAGCGTGACGCTAACCGCGCCACCTGCGCCCGACCACCTGTGGCTGGTTTCGGCCACCGATGGGCAGCCCGCCCGCCGCCTCACCAGCGGCCCGCTAAGCTTGCCCGATGACTCCTCGGCTCCCTTTACCTGGGCTCCCGACGGCCGCATGCTGGCCTGCGTGCTCCGCTCCAGCGCCCAGACCGGCGACCAGGAAACCGCCGTGTACACGCTCGAAGTGGCTACCGGCACGGTGCGCGAGCTGCCCGGCTCCCCGCACCACGTCGATTTGCCCGCCTACTCGCCCGATGGAAAATGGCTGAGCTACCAGACACCCCGCGAGCCACCCTATTTCGAGTCGCTGGAATTTGACGTGGTGCCCGCTGCCGGTGGCCCAGCACGCCACCTCTGCCGCGCGCTCGACCGTAACCTGCAGCGCGCCCTATGGAGCCAGGACAGCAAAAGCCTATTCGTAGGCGGCAACGATGGGGCCACGGTTTCCATCTGGCAGCAGGAACTGAATGGCCGCAGCCGCAAGCTGCCGCTGGGCCCAGTATCGCCCAACGGCAGCTACTGGGTCGAAATGGCGGTGGGCCGCCGCAATGCTGTGGCCCTCACGGCCAACGAGCCGGGCCGGCCGGCCGAATTATACTACTTGGCCTCACCCACCGCCACCCCGCGCCGCCTCACCGATTTCAACCACGAAACCGCCGTCCTGGCCCTGGGCCGCATGGAAGCCGTGGAGTGGAAATCAGACAACCTTCGTCCTGACGGCATCCTCACCTATCCGCCTGATTTCGACCCGGCCAAGAAGTACCCGCTGGTGCTGATGATGCACGGCGGCCCCTCAAATGCTTCGCGGGCCGCATTTTATGGACTGGGCCAGGCAGTGGCGGCGCGCGGCTACGTGGTTTTTCAGCCCAACTACCGGGGCAGCGACAACCTGGGCTACGCCTTCCAGCGGGCCATTCGGGATGATGCGGGGGCCGGGCCGGGGCGCGACGTGCTGGCCGGCATTGCCGAGTTGGAGAAGCGCGGTTGGATTGATACCAGCCGGATTGCGCTGTCGGGCGC
The DNA here is from genome assembly GCF_054776495.1 of Hymenobacter segetis. Classification (NCBI taxonomy): domain Bacteria; kingdom Pseudomonadati; phylum Bacteroidota; class Cytophagia; order Cytophagales; family Hymenobacteraceae; genus Hymenobacter; species Hymenobacter segetis. The sequence goes on from NZ_BAAHBV010000002.1 coordinate 69,721, forward strand.
TTCGTATGGCGGCTTTATGACGGCGTGGTTGATGGGTGAATCGCGCCGCTGGCGCTGCGCGGTGGCGGCGGCTTCAGTGGTTGATTTGTTAGACAGTTATAACCTGAGCGACAACAACATCGCCAACGCCGGACACTACGGCCCCTCGCCCTGGCTCAGCGCCGAAAACATGGCGCACTACAAGGCGCAGTCGCCCCTTTCGCGGGCCACTCGCTGGCGCACGCCTACGCTCATTCTGCACAATGTGGGCGACTTTCGGGTGCCCATCAGCAATTCGTATAAAATGTACCACGCACTGAAAGACAACGATGTACCAGTGCGCTTCGTGGCCTTTCCAATTTCGACCCACGTCCCGTCCGACCCCGTACGCAGCGCCGAGTGGAACCGTCTGTGGATTGAATGGCTCGACCAGTATTTGAAATAAAGAACGATGTAGGGGCGGGGCCTGTCCCGCCCGGTCGTTTGCGCCGTTATGACGATTCCGTTTGACGACGGGCGGGGACAAGCCCCGCCCCTACGCCGTTCAAACAAATCGAATAATCCTTGCTTTAATTCCACATGAAAAGACCTTTTCAAACTACCGCCCGCCTGCTGCTGGCCGCTTCTATCCTGGCGCTCCCACTAGCCGCCTCGTCCCAGAAAAAGCCCGCTGCCAAAGCCCCCAACGCCGAAAGCGCCATCCGCGAAAGCGACATCAAGCGCGACCTGTTTGCATTGGCCGATGACCATTTCCGAGGCCGCGAGGGCGGCACGCTCGATGAGTTGAAAGCCTCCGTGTGGCTCGCCGACCAGATTCGGGCCACCGGCATGCTCCCGGCGGGTGACGACGGCACCTACTTCCAGTGGTTCAACCTGCAGCGCACCCGCCTGAGCAAAAGCAGCACGCTACGCATTGGCACCCATGAGATTAAGCTGAACGAGGACGGCGTCGTAACGGCCCCCACCAATGCCAGCATCACGGCGCCGCTGGTGTACGTGGGCACTGGCTCGGCGGCAGAGCTGGCCAAAGTCGACATCAAAGGCAAGGCCGTGGCGGTGCAGATTTCGGGCGCACCTACCGACGGCATCAGCTACCGGCGCTACGTGTTTGGCAAGTTTGCCGGGCAGGCGGGCGAGCTGGTGAAGGCCGGCGCGGTGGCGGTGGTGTTCGTATCGGATGCGCCCTCGCAGGCCCTTTACGACCATTGGAGCCACATTTATGAGCGCGGGCGCTACAGCCTCCCGGGCGCGGCCAGCACCAAAGTAGTGAGCACGCCGCCCGTGGTGTGGCTGCCCGCTAGCGCCGCCAGCTGGGTGCAGCAGGCCGGCCAGCAGTTCAGCACCGAGCTGAAAGTGGAGAGCTTCCAATACCCGTCGGTGAACATCGTGGCCAAAATGCCCGGCACCGATGCCCAGTTAAAAAAGGAGTACGTCCTTTTCAGCACCCACCAGGACCACGACGGCGTGCGTGCGCCCATCGCCGGCGACTCGATTTATAACGGGGCCGATGACAATGCCACCGGCTGCGCGGCGCTGCTGGCCATTATGCGGGCCTTCAAGCAGCAGCCGGGCCGGCGCTCGGCGCTGTTCGTGTACCAGGGTTCGGAGGAGCGTGGGCTGATTGGCTCGACCTACTTTTCAGCCCACCCCACGGTGCCGCAGGCCAGCATCGTGGCCGTGCTCAATGCCGAGATGATGGGCCGCAACGTGGCTGACAGCGCCGCCCTGCTGGGCTCCACGCCGCCGCACATGAATTCCTCCGACCTCGTAAAAACCGCGCTGGCGGCCAACCAGGCCGGTCCCAAGTTCAAGCTTGATACAGAATGGGACAAGCCCACGCACCCCGAGGGCTGGTATTTCCGCTCCGACCACCTGCCCTACGCCCGCCTAGGCATCCCGGCCATCATGTACACCTCGCTGCTGCACGTCGACTACCATACGCCCCGCGACGAGGCGAGCCGCATCGACTACGCCAAGCTCACCCGCATGACGCAGTGGATGTACCTCACCGGCTGGGCCGTGGCCAACCGCACCGCGCCGCCTGCTCGCGAGCCCGGCTTCAAGCTGGAGCGGTAGCCCGCTGGGCTTAATGAGGAATGAACAAATCTGCCAATGCCGGCTTAATTGCTCACTCCTCATTCTTCATTTCTCATTAAGCGAAGCGTCCATGCGCCACCTCACCGCCGCCGACATCGCCGGCTTCGATAAAATCTACCGCCTCAACCTCGTCAACGGTTTGCCGGGCTTTAAGTCGGCTAACTTGGTGGGCACGGCCTCGGCCGATGGCGCGACCAACCTGGCCGTGTTCAGCTCGGCCCTGCACCTGGGTTCCGACCCGGCCTTGCTGGGCATTGTGACACGGCCCACCACCGTGCCGCGCCACACCTACGCCAACCTCAAAAGCAGCGGCTGCTACACCCTCAACCACGTGCCCGAAGCCCTGGCCGCCCAAGCGCACTACACCTCGGCCAACTTCCCGGACTCGGTTTCGGAATTTGAGGAATGCGGCTTCACGGCCGAGTACCGCGACGATTTCCCCGCGCCTTACGTAGCCGAAAGCGCCCTCAGCATCGGCTTGCGGTTGCTCGAAGAGCACCACATCAGCAACGGTACCGTGCTGCTGGTGGGCACCGTGGAGCATGTTTATCTAAGCGAAGAAGCCCTGCGCCCCGACGGCACTCTCGACCTCGTGGCCCTGGGCACGGCCACCATCTCGGGCCTCGATGGCTACCACGCCGTGCAGCCGCCCGTGCGCTTCGGCTACGCCCGCGTGGGGCAGCCGCCGGTGGCGGAACATCCGGCCTAAGGCCGCCCGCAATTTCAACGCAAAAAGCCCGCTACCATCATGGCAGCGGGCTTTTTGCGTTTCGGGCAAGTGCCGAAAAACTATTTTTTAGCTTGCGCCTGTTCGGCCGGGGCCATCTGGCCGCTGGCGGTTTGGGGCGAGGTGGCGCTGGCACCGGCCGGGGCCGAATCCAGCTGCTCTTTTACGCTGCCTTTTTTGATGGCCGTGGCCGAGCCGGTGCCCGTGGCGGGCATTGCTTTGGGCTGGTTGTTGATGCTGTCGCGGTCCACGTCCGATTTGTGCCAGCCGGGGGCGTTGGTGAAACCGTGTTTGAATTGCGGGTTTTGGCCGGGGCTCCAGCGGTAATCGCAGGACGAGAGCGAGGCCGCCAGGGCGGTGCCCAGCAACAGGGCCAGGACGGGACGAGTGGAAAGCTTCATGAAGTAGTACTTGGGATTGGTGGTGCAAAGTACGTTGATTTCGGGCGGAAGGCCAACGCAATACCGGCGGCGGCGCTACTTTCGGGCAATACTGCACGTTTCCCGCCTGTCCATGTCCGATTCTGACCCCAAGCTGCCTTCCCGCTTCCGCCGCGCCCTGGGGGCCGTGGGGCGGGCCGCCCTGCTGCCCGTGCGCGGGGCCAGCTACGTGGTGCGGGCGGGCCAGGCGCACCAGCATTTTTTCCTGCCCGTGCTCAACGGGGCCCTCGGCGACCAGCTGGCGGCCCGCTTCGACCCGCGCGCCATTCGGATGAGCTTCCGGCGCGGCGGGCAGGACGTGGCCGTGGCCGACCTGCGCCTCACTGAGCCACACCAGAAAACCGTGGTCTACATCCACGGCCTGATGGGCGACGAGCTCATCTGGCAAACCGGTTTCCAGGACCCGCCCACCAGCCGCCGCTACGGCCCGCGCCTGGCCGAAGAAACCCACAGCCGCGCCCTCTACCTGCGCTACAATTCAGGCCTGCACCTGTCCGAAAATGGCCGCGAGCTCAACCGTCTGCTCACCGAGCTGGTCGAAACCTACCCCGACGCCATCGGCGAGCTCGTGCTGGTGGGCCACAGCATGGGCGGGCTCATTATCCGCTCGGCGGGGTATTACGCTTCGCAATTAAAAATTATGAATTATGAATTAGGAATTGATTCTACAGCAGCTGCAAATGCGGAAGATTCTACAGCAATTCATAATTCACAATTTATAATTCATAATTCAACGTCGGCTCCCTGGCTGGCGCACCTGCGCTCCATCTTCCTCATCGGCACGCCTAACGACGGCTCGTGGCTGGAGCAGAATTCGCACTTCACGGCCCGGCTGCTGGAGCGCATCAACCTGTTTCCCACCCGCTTCCTCAGCAAAGCCCTCAACCAGCGCAGCAACGGCATCAAGGACCTGCGCTACTCCATTCTGGTGGACGAGGACTGGCAGGATGCCCACGCCAACGACTTTATGCCGCCGCGCACGCCCGTGCCGCCGCTGCCCGGCGTGCAATATCATATTCTGATGGGCTCCTGGCTGCGGGCCACGCGGCCTTCGGCCTTGCGCGAATACTTCGGCGATGGACTGGTGGGCCACGGCAGCGCCCGGGGCCACACCACTTTCGGCGATGAGGCCGCGATGCCCGCCGGGACCAGCGTGCGCACGGCCGTGTTCAGCCAGCAGCACCACGGCGGCCTGCTCACGCACCCGGAAGTGTTTCAGTACCTGAAGCAGTGGGCGTGATGCTGTGTTAATAGGACTTGGTTCATACCTGATGCTGGCTGGCCGGCATTAGGATGGCCGCTAGTTAACGGTCAGTTGCCGGCTTGCGTCAACATTGGTCCGGCCGGGCCGTTTAGAATGACGGATACCCTTACCGTCGCCTGCTATGCCTGATTTTGCTCCCGATACCATCCTGTTCGACGGCGTGTGCAACCTCTGCAACGGCTTCGTGCAGTTCATCATTCGCCACGACCCGGCGGGCCGCTTCCGCTTCGCGGCCCTGCAAAGCGACGCCGGCCGGGCCTTGCTGCTGGCCCACGGCCTTGCGCCGGCCGCCATCGCGGCCGAGCCCGAATCGGTGCTGCTGCTCAGCGGCGGCCGGCTTTATTCGCACTCCGCCGCCGTGCTGCGCATTGCCGAAGGGCTGGGCGGTGTGTGGCGGGTGGCGACCCTGGGCCGGGTGCTGCCCACTGCCTGGCGCGATGCGATTTATCGTTTCGTGGCGCGGCACCGCTACCGCTGGTTTGGCCGGCAGGCAAGCTGCATGCTGCCGAATCCGGCCCTGAAAGCGCGGTTTTTATAAGGCCCCCGCCGAACGCATTACCTATCCATCAGGCAAATTTCTGGCTTATCCCGACGGCGCTAAGCCAGGAGGCATTTTGACTTTTTTCAACAATCAAATATTGTATATAAACAATATAAATTATATTACCAAACGCATAAAAAAAGCCTGGCTGACACCTGCTTTCGGGCGTAGTGCAGGAGATTAAACGGCCTTCTGGCGATGCAGCCGCAGAATCATTTCGCTTTCTGACTTGTATTTTGCACCTCATTATTCCTCATTTGGTGGAGGCAGCATGCAACAGTGTTTTTTGCACTGGATAATTATTGCACAATGCCCGGCTATGCTTGACATATATGAATTTCAGATACGGTAAGGTTTCTTTTGCGCTGGTTGTTTCGCTATTGCTGGGTGCCCGGGTGGGCAGCACCCAAACCCCGGCTCCGCTGTGGCAGCCCGCCCCGGCTCCGGCCGCCCGCAACGGCAACGCCGCCCCGAAAACTGCCGGCAGCTGGTTTACCCTCGATGCCGCACAGCTGGCCGCCCGGCTGGCCCGCGCCCCCCTCGAAACCAAGCCGGCCGCCGCCGTCACCCTCGAACTCCCCTACCCCGATGGCACGCTGCACCGCTTCGCCCTCACCAAAGTGCCGGTGATGGCCCCGGCGCTGGCGGCCCGCTATCCCCAGATTCAGACCTACGCCGGCCACGGGCTGGACGAGCCCACCGCCTCGGTGCGCCTCGAAACCTCGCCCGCCGGCCTGCACGCCCAAGTGCTGGGCCTCACCAGCGCCCTCAGAATTGAGGCCGACCCCGGCACGGCCAACCGCTACCAGAGCTACCCCGACGCGCTGCCGGAGTTTGCCTGCCAGGCCTTGGCGGTGCCCGGCCGGGCACACCGGCCCGCCGGGGGCACGCCGCCTACGCCGCCGACACCCTACGGCACCCAGCTCCGCGTGCTGCGCCTGGCCTTGGCTACCACCGGCGAGTATTACCAGAGCCCGGCGCTGGGCAAGAACGACGCGGTTGCTACCATGACCAGCCTGGTCACGCTGGTGAGCGCCCTGAACGCTGTGTATGAGCGCGAACTGGCCGTACGCCTGGAGCTGATTGCCAACAACAACCTCCTCATTTACACCGACCCGGCCGCCGACCCCTACACCAACAGCAGCCCCGGCACCATGATTGATGAAAGCCGCGCTTCCATCAACACGGTGATTGGCAGCGCCAACTACGACCTGGGGCACGTGCTGGGCTACCGGGCCGGGGGCTATTCCGGCGTGGCCTACATTGACGTGACGTGCTTCGACCCTTACAAGGGCGGTGGAGCTTCCACGGGCAGCACGGCGGCGTACATGGCGGCCGTGACGACGCACGAAATAGGCCACCAGCTCGGCTCCGAGCATACGTTCAATGGCGACCAGGGCAACTGCAGCGGCGGCAACCGCAGCCCCGCGCTGGCCTACGAGCCGGGCGCGGGCAACACCATCATGTCGTACGACTCGCGTTGCGCCCCCGACAACGTGGGCGCGGGCATCAACTATTTCCATGCCGGCAGCCTGAGCGCCATCGTGCCCAGCCTGAGCTGCGGCACCTTCACGGCCACCGGCAACCAGCCGCCCAGCGTGAGCGTGCCCGCCAGCAATGCCTACACCATTCCGCTGGGCACGCCCTTCACCCTGACCGGCAGCGGCACCGACCCCAACGGCGATGCCCTCGCCTACTCCTGGGAGGAGTTGGACCTGGGCAATGCCAGCGGCCTGGCCGGCGCGGCCGCCGATGTATCTGGCCCGCCGCTATTTCGCAGCTTTGCGCCCGTGGCCAGCCCAGCCCGCACGTTTCCGAACCTGACTTCGCTGCTGGCCAACACGGCTTCGCTGGGCGAAATATTGCCCCAGGTGGCCCGCACGCTCAATTTCCGCCTCACGGCCCGCGACAACCACAGCGGCGTGGCGGGGGCCAACGTGACCCTGGCCGTGGCCTCGGCCGGCCCTTTTGCCGTGACGGCCCCCAGCGCCGCCCTCACGGCGGCGGGCGGCAGCAATTATGCCCTCACCTGGAGCGTGCTGGGCACCGACCAGGCCCCCGTGAGCTGCCCCGACGTGCAGGTCCTGTTCTCTACCGATGGCGGCCTGACCTTCCCCACCGTGCTGCTGGCCAGCACCCCCAACGACGGCACTCAAACCGTGCAGCTCCCCAACGTGAGCACGACCAAGGGCCGCCTCAAAATCCAGGCCCTGAACAACGTGTTTTTCGCCATCAACAATGCCAACATCACCCTGACGGCCACCCTGCCCGTGGAGCTGACCGCCTTCACGGCCGAAGCCCACGGCCCCACGGCGCACCTGGAATGGCACACCGCTTCGGAGAAAAACAACGCCGGCTTTGCCATTGAAGCCTCTGCCGATGGGACGGCTTTCCGCCGCCTGGGTTGGGTGGCGGGCCAGGGCAGCAGCACCATGCCCCACAGCTACCAGTTCGATGACGCGGAACTGGCCACCTACCCCGGCCCCACGGTGTACTACCGCCTCCGCCAGCTGGATAATAACGGCCCGGAAAGCTTGTCGCCGGTGCGGGCGGTGGCGGTGGCTGGTGCCACTACCCGGCTTCAGGTGTGGCCTAACCCGGCCGCTGGCACCGTGACGGTGGCGGGCCTCGCGGCCGGCCAGCCGGTGCAGGTGCTCGACCTGGCCGGCCGGGTGCGGCTCACGGCCACGCAGGCCGGCAGCGGCGCGCTGCGTCTGGAGCTGGCGGGCCTGGCCCCCGGCCTGTACGTGGTGCGCGGCAACGGTACCGCCGTGCGCCTGGTGGTGAAGTAGCCGAAAAACAATACTTTATTCGGCCGGCTATCGGGCCGGCTTTGCACGGAGAGCGCGGCGGCATTCGGCCTCGTACACGCGGCGGCCCAGGTCACGCAGGAAGGGGAAGCCGATTTGGTCGTACTCGTACTTGTCGTCGTTCAGCACGCCGTCGGCATTGGTGTAGATGACGGCACTGAGCAGGAATTCCACGCCGTGGGCTTCGTCCTGGATGTAGGCGTTGTCGATGAGAAAGCCGTAGGACTGCCCGATTTTATTGAACACCCGCACGCCCGGCGGCAGCGCCGCTTGGCCGCCCCCGCCCAGCAGGTACTTCACGTAGGTATCCGGGAATTGAGCCGGGGCGTAGCGCGGATGGGCGCTTTCGCGCGGCAGCTGCGACATAGCCGCGCGCAACCGGGCGTAGTCTTCGGGTGCGAGGCGCAGGCGGCGGGCGGCGGGCACGGTTTCGGGAAACAGGATGGTGCGGAGCAGCCGCTGCTGGTCGGGCAGCGCGAAGGCATTTTTCTGGCTGAAATCCAGCGGGCCGGCAATCTGCTGGTCGCCTTTGATATAGGCCTGGCCGATGGCCTCGCCGCGCAGGCCCAGCCGGGGCCACGGCCCGCCATAATAGCCAGCCGGCTGGGCATAAAGCAGCTGCGTAGCCGCCGTATCAGCAAAGAAGCGGATGGGGTTGGTGTGGCGGCTACCCGGCTCCTGGTCGCCCACCGACAAGCGGTTTACAATGCGGGTGTGGTGCAGGCCCAGCCGGGCCAGCTCGCGGTTCAGCTCCTCGGGCCCGACGAACTCATAGAGCCGGTTGAAGGCGTCGTTATCGCTCACGAGCAATATTTTGCGCACGTAGTTGCCCACAGTGGGCCGGCCGCCGGCCGCGCTGGTGTCGCGCCGCACCCGCGTCTGGCCCGCGAAGGCCGAGTCCGTCAGCATGGGCGAGTCGGCGCTCAGGCCGGGGTGCGGGGTACTCAAGGCGCGCAGCTTTTGCAGGGCCAGGGCCACGCCGGCCAGCTTCACGGTGCTGGCCGGGTAGAAGTATTGGCGGGGCCGCACGTGGTAGCGGGAGGTGCGAAAATGCGGCTGCCCCGCCGCATCGCGCCGGATGCGGGTGTAGATAATTTGCAGGCGGTAGTAGTCGGGCCGGGCCAGCACGCGGGCCAGACCTACCGTGTCATGTCGCAGCACCTGGCGCAGCGCATTCGGCCGAAACTGGGCCTCGGCCGGCTGGTTTAGCCCGGCCAACACAACTAGCAACGCCCAGGCAAAAAGGCTCTTTCGCATCAGAAATGGACTTGGGGGGCTTTTCGTAGCCAGCTCTCGTCAATAGTCGCGCCCAGCCCCGGGCCGGTGTGCATCTCAATCACGCCACCTGGGCGGTAGCGGAAACCGCCCACCACGGGGTCCTCCGTGAACATGAGCGGGGTGTCGAAATCGCAGTGATGGATGGCGGGGTTGCTCAGGGCCAGGTGGGCGGCGGCCGTCATGCCGAGGCGCGACTCGAGGAAGCCGCCCACTTGCAGCGTGAGGCCGGCAGCCTGGCCCAGTTTGGCAATCTTTTGGGCGCGATGAAAGCCGGATGACTTGCCCAGCTTGATATTCAGCATCTGGCAGGCTTGCAGTTGGATGAGGCGGGCGGCGTCGTGCTCGTCGCCGCAGCTTTCGTCGGCCATAATGGGGATGGGCGAGGCGGCCCGCACCCGGCTCAGCTCCATGAAATGCTGGCGCAGGATGGGCTCTTCGCAGTGCTCGATGTTGAATTCGCCCAGCGCCTGCAGCACGGCAATGGCGTTGTCGGCCGTGCGCCAGCCCTGGTTGGCATCGATGCGCAGCGGGTGCGTGGGGCCGATGCCCGCCCGAATGGCCCGAATGCGGGCCACATCCTCTTCCAATGTCCCGCCCAGCTTCACCTTAATGGCCGGGAAGCCTTCGCGCTGAAACTGCTCAGCATCAGCCCGCATTTTCTCGGGCGGACCGAGGCTCACGGTCATGTCGGTCGTCAGCACTTTGTCGTTTTTCCCGCCCAGAAACTCATACAGCGGCAGGCCGGCGTGCTGCGCGGCGATGTCGTGCAAGGCAATATCGAAGGCGCTTTTGATGCTGCTGTTGCCGTAGATGATGCGGTCCAGTTCGGCCAGGCAGCCGGGCAGGTCCAGCGCGTCGCGGCCTTTGAGGGCGGGCGCGAAATACTGGCCTACGATGAAGCCGGTGTCCACGCTCTCGCCGTTGATGGTGAGGAAGGGGCTGCACTCGCCGTAGCCGACGTGGCCATCGGCCGTGCGCAGCACCACTACCACGTTTTCCACGGCCAGCAGCGGGCCGAGGGAGATAACGAACGGCTCGCGCAGCGGCACAAGCAGCTTGTAGATACTGATGGCTTGGAGGGTGGTGCCGGGCATAAATTCAGCGGGTTAGTCCACGAATAACGGGGCCTGGTCGACACAAAGCAACGCGGCGGGCGGTAGCGGTGGCCCGACAGCCCGCTTGGTCTTTCTTTTGCAGAGGGGACGAGCGTAGAGACGCATAATTGCGTCTCGTCGTTGAACTCGCCCCAGGGTCGTTGAATGATTTTGTTCAACGATGAGACGCAAATATGCGTCTCTACCCCGACCAACGCTTCTTTAAGCAGGCTCTTCAAGAACAATCGAATAAATATCCCCAGATAATGAATGTATTTCAACGCCGCATTGCCGGCCTTTCGCTGGTGCTGGCCACCCTCAGCACCCCCGCCTTTCTCCCCCATCGCGCCAGCAAGCTCTACGTATCCGACTACGAAAACGTACTCGGCACCTCCTTCGAAATGAAGGTAGCCGCTAATGCGGCCCAGCCCGCCGCCCAGGCCGAAACTGCCGCCCTGCGCGAAGTCGACCGGCTCAATAAAATCCTCAGCGGCTACGATGCCAATAGCGAATTCAGCCGCTGGCTGCGGGCCGGGCAAAAGCCGGTGGCCGTGTCAGCCGAGTTATATGAGGTGCTGGACTTATTCGAGCAGTGGCGGGTGAAAAGCGACGGGGCGCTCGATGCCTCGGCCGAAACCGTGGGCCAGCTCTGGCGCGAGGCCGCCAAGCAGAACCGCCAGCCGACAGAGGCCGAAATTGCCGCCGCCGTGGCCGCCGTGCACCAGCAGCATTACGTGCTGAATGCCCAGAACCACACCGCTCAGCGCCTCAGCAGCGCGCCGCTGGTGTTGAATTCCTTCGCCAAAAGCTACATCATGAATAAGGCGGCCGGGGCGGCGCTGGCCACGCCCGGCGTGCGCGGCGTGGTGCTGAACATCGGCGGCGACATTCTGGTGCGGGGCGAGCACTCCGAGCAAATCAACGTGAGCAACCCCCGCGCTGATGCCGAAAACGACCTCCCCGTAGCCCAATTGCAGGTGAGCGACAAAACCATTGCCACCAGCGGCGACTACCGGCGCGGCGAAACCATCGGCGGCCGCTGGTACTCGCACATCATCGACCCGCGCACGGGCCGCCCGGCCAGCGAGGTCATCAGCGCCACGGTGGTGGCCGACAAGGCGACCGATGCCGGCGCGCTGGCCACCGCCCTCAACGTGCTGCCGCCCGCCGAAGGCCAGGCCCTGGTAGCCGCCGTGCCCGGGGCCGAATTCATGCTCCTCACCGCCGACGGCCAGCGGCTGGAAAGCGCCGGCTGGCAGAAGCTGGAGCGCCCCGCCGCCCCGGCCGCCACGACCAAAGCCGCGCCCGTCCTCCCCAACGCCAAGCCCTGGGACCCCAACTACGAAGTGGCCCTCACCTTAGAGCTGGCCACACCGGAAGGCGGCGGGCGCGTGCACCGGCCCTTCGTGGCGGTGTGGGTAGTGGATAGCAAGAAGAAGCCCGTGCGCCAGATTGCCCTGTGGTACAACAAGCCCAAGTACCTCGACGACATGCGCTACTGGTACGCCACGTACTACGAGCAGTTTGCGGCCGGCAACAACAGCATCAGCTCCACCACCAGCGCCACCCGCTCGGCGGGCAAATACACGCTGAAATGGGACGGCAAGGACGACCAGGGCAACCTGGTGCCCCAGGGCAGCTACACCCTGATGGTGGAAGTGGCCCGCGAGCACGGCACCCACCAGCTCATGAAGCAGGAAATCAATAGCAAAAAGCCCCAGCACTTCGACCTGCCCGCCAATACCGAAGTAGCCTCGGCGGCCGTGGACTACCGCAAGAAAACCGATGGCCAATAGCCCTACCGGGCACGGTCCCGCCCCCCTCCCCCAGCGGCCTTTTGGCGCGGCGCCCGCCGGCGGCCCGGCCGGCAAGCCGAAATCGGTATTGAAGAAGCGCACGGCCTCGTGGTCGCGCTGGCTGCACGTCTATTTGTCGATGCTGAGCTTCTTTGTGGTGCTGTTTTTCTCCGTCACCGGCATCACCCTGAACCATGCTGCGTGGTTCGATGGGCAGCAGGCGGAAACCAAGCGCACCGGCACCCTGCCCGCCGCCTGGGTGAACGTGCCCGACACCGCCCGCATCAACAAGCTGGCCATCGTGGAGCGGCTGCGCAGCCAGTACGCCCTGCGCGGGGCCGTGAGCGACTTCGAGATACAGGACGACGAGTGCTCCGTCTCCTTCAAAGGCCCCGGCTACAGCGCCGATGCCTTCATCAACCGCCAGGATGGCACCTTCGAGCTAACGGAATTGCGCCAAGGCTTAGTGGCCGTGCTGAACGACCTGCACAAGGGCCGCGACAGCGGCGCGGGCTGGAGCTGGGTCATTGACCTCTCGGCCGGTTTCCTCACCCTGGTCTCGCTCAGCGGGCTGGTGATGCTGTTTTTCCTGAAGAACAAGCGGTTGCGCGGCCTGCTGGTGGCCGTGGTGGGCGGGGCGCTGTGCTACCTGGCCTACGCGCTGCTGGTGCCGTAGGGCCAGCCCTTACAGAGTTGCACTTCGAAAGGGCTGGCAAAGGGCTTGTGCCCGCTCTTGAGTGGCAAGGGAAAAGCCTCTTTTCCGTTACATTAGCGGTATGATGAAACGCTACTTCCTTCCGCTGATTTGGACTGCCCTCGCCCTGGGCAGTTGCTCGAAAGAGGCTCCGCCTCCCGAAACCCCGGAACCTACGTTTGGCTATACGCTGGATGGCCAGGCGTACTCCACTACCGCCAAGGCCGTCAGAGAGGTAATGACTCCCCAGGGGCTCACGTTTAATTCCACCCCGCTCCCGGTAACCATTGGCGGGGTGAGGTACCAGGACCGGTTGCTGGTGGCTTTCACGGGTACCGGGCAGGGCCCATACGCCCTGCGCGAGTTGCAGCTGTACCGGACCGACGAGCGCGGCCAGACGCAGCTACTGGAGTACCGCACCGACGTTACGGCCACGGCCACATCAGGGGCCAAGCTTTGCTCCGGTACGTTTGCTGGCAAGAGCACCAACGCGCAGGGCCAGGTGGTGAGCATACTAAGCAATGGCGTATTTGCCTACATCCCAGCGCCGTAGTTAGTTTGAGGATTCCCGGTTGGCACACGTCTGCGATGCGTGCCAACCGGGAAACCCTTTCTGTTATTGATTCTTTAAGAGACTTAAGCGGCTGGAGCAACTTCCCTCTCCCCCGCGCCACTCGCCACCACATCCACGCGCACCTCGCCGAAGCCGACGGCCCCGGTTGACTTATTTCTGCCGGATGCGGTTTGGGACGGCATCGGCCGGGCGGCCGGAGCGCCGGAAGGCGGCGGTGTCCTTGATGAAGGGCGCTCCATACGCCTTGCCCTTGGGGGCGGCGGCTCCTTTGGGGTACGGCAGCGGCTTTACCGGCTGGGTTTTGGGTGGGGTGGCGGGGGTGGTTTGCGCCCGAGCGGTCCAGCAGAAACTTAGCAGCGCCACGCCCAGCAGGCAAGCGGATAAACTTTTCATAACGGGAGGAAGGATGAATGGCTGAATATACGGCCCCTGACCAGAACATTCCTGTAGCAGCCGACGCCTCGCCAGCCCGCGGCCTGCGTGGCGACGGACACGCCCGCCCCGGTGCCGCCCCAGACGGAGCGGCCAGGTGGGCGGGAACGAAACAGGGCACCCCGTGGGGTGCCCTGTTGTGGTTTTATAATTACTTGGAAATTGCGCGCTATCCAAGGATTATTTCCATTTAATTGAATTAATGGTCTGTCGAAACAGAGTCCTATTTTTTTGATTCCTCAGTCCTGAATGATTCAAAGCTGAAGCAAATAACGCAACGCGCATATTCCCTCTTTTATATATCGCATACGTCTGAATCAAATCCAGATTGACTTCCGAACTACGACATGTAACTTCTTTAATCGATAAATCCCCGTTGTGCATTACGGTATCCTTAGAGGAAATTACCTGCATTTCGCCGGAAGAATCAATTAAGCTTTTAATGAACTGCTTACCCGATTCCTCTGGTCGAACAGCCCGATTAAAATCATCAATCATAATGACCATACTTTCTCGGACACTGTCTTGAGAATTGAAATTCATGAAGAGATGTCGCGGGTTGGCATTCTTACGCTTAATTCTCAAGCTGTCATAAGCAACTTCTTTCCAAGTGTCGGGAAGCTGAATTGTAACTGCTCCTAAGTCGTGGTTTTGAGAAGGTATTTTTTTAGTTTCTGTCGAATTATCAATTCCACAGCTAACCAAAAATCCGATAACAAAAGCAGCACAAAGTATTCGGGTTAGAAGAAACATAAAACGAATGCTTACACTACCTTCCCCGCCCCACTCGCCACCACGTTCACGCGCACCTCGCCGAAGCTGACGGGCACCACGAGACTGGGCAGGGTGAGGCCCGTTTCCAGCGTGGCATCCGTCACTTTAGCAGCTTGGCCGTCGGCGGTGACGGCGATGGCACCGGCCACACCGTGCAGCACCACGCGGTAGGTGGCGTAGCTGGGCGCGTAGTCGCCTTCGATGGCCTGGGTGAGGACGAGGTCGGTGGCGGAGCCGGTGACGGTGAAGCGGCGCACGGTTTTGTGGCCTTCGAGGTAGGCGTAGCCTTCGCCGCCGTCGTCGTAGAGGACGCTTTCGGCGGTGCCGTTTTTGTAGTACACGTGCAGGGTGAGCTCGGTGACGGGGGTTTCGCCCACGTACTGCATCACCGGCTGCATGGGCACCACCGCGCCGGCCTTGATGAAGAGCGGAATGCGGGTGAGGTCGGCGGCGGCCCAGACTTCGCTGCCGCCGGCCTGGGGCGTGTCGGTCCAGTAGTAGAACCAGTCGCCGCGGGGCAGGTACATCCAGCGGCCATCGGCGCCGGGCTGGGTGATGGGGCATACCAGCAGGTGGTCGCCGAGGCCGAATTCGGCCATGCGCAGGTAGGTTTCGGTGTCGTTCTGGTCGAGGAAGGTGAGCGGGCGCAGCATGGGCGTGCCCTTGGTGGCGTACTGCCAGAAGGCGGTGTACATATAGGGCAGCAGGCGGTAGCGCAGCTCGATGAAGTGGCGGGCCAGGTCGGTCACGGTATCGCCGAAGCTCCAGGGCTCCTGGTCGCCGTGGTCGCCGGAGCTATGGGTGCGGAAGAACGGGTGGAAGGCCCCGAGGGCAATCCAGCGCGCATATAGCTCGCCGGTGGGCGTATCTACGAAACCGCCGATGTCGGAGCCGATGAAGCTGAAGCCCGAGATGCTCAGGCGCTGGCACTGGATGTTGGCCAGCCAGAGGTGCTCCCAGCTGGCGATGTTGTCGCCGGTCCAGCCCGAGGAGTAGCGCTGGCCGCCGCTGTAGGTGCTGCGCGTGATGGTGAAGGGCCGGTTGGGGTAGCTGAACTTCTTCACGCCGTCGTTGGTGGCGCGGGCCATCTGCATGCCGTAGATGTTGTGGGCCTTCTGGTGCGAGGCCCAGTGGCCGTCGTACTCGAAGCGCACATCGGGCGGGAAGGTGCCCTTCTCGAACACCGCCGGCTCGTTCATGTCGTTCCACACACCCTTCACGCCAATGTCCTGAATCAATTCCTGAAACAGCCCGGCCCACCACTCGCGCACGCGGGGCGCGGTGAAATCGGGGAAGTTGCAGAGGCCGGGCCAGACGGAGCCCTTCATCAGCGGGCCATCGGCGCGGCGGCAGAAGTAGTCGTTGGCCACGCCCTCTTTATAGACCGAATACTCGGGGTCAATCTTGATGCCAGGGTCGATGATGACGATGGTTTTGAAGCCGTCGGCGGCCAGCTCCTGCACCATGCGCTTGGGCTCGGGGAAGTGCGACTTGCTCCAGGTGAAGCAGCGGTAGCCTTCCATGTAGTCGATGTCGAGGTAGAGGGCATCGCAGGGAATCTTGCGGTCGCGCAGGCCGCTCGTGATTTCCTTCACGTTGGCCTCCGGGAAGTAGCTCCACTTGCACTGGTGGTAGCCCAGCGTCCAGAGCGGCGGCAGCTCGGGTGGGCAGGTGAGCAGGGTGTACTCCTCGGTCACCTCCATCAGCGTGGGGCCGTAGATGAAGTAGTAGTTCAGCTCGCCGCCTTGGGCCCAGAAGCTGGTCACGTCGGCCCGCTCGGCCGCAAAGTCGAAGCTGGCCTTGAAGGTGTTGTCGAAGAAAATGCCGTGGGCAATTTTCTGATGCAGCACGTGGTAGAACGGAATGTTCTTGTAGAGCGGGTCGGAGCCCTTCACGTAGCCGTAGGTATCGGAGCCCCAGTTGGTGAAGCGCTTGCCGCGCAGGTTCATGTTGTCGGGCTTGTCGCCGAGGCCGTAGTAATGCACGCCGGGCGGCACCTGCTTGCTCATCTTCACGATGTCGTTGCCGGTGTCGTAGTCGTACTCCCAGTGGAAGCCTTTCTCGTCGTCGCTCAGGATGGTACCGGAGCGGTCGAGCACGCGGGCCTTCAGGTTTTCCTTCTGAATGATGCAGATGAGCCGGGCCGTGGTGAGGCGGTAGTGGTCGGGCTTTTCGCGGAATTCGACCAGGGCCGGGGCCATGCGCGTGGTGGCATCGGCCGGCACGGCGTAGGAGAAATCGGGGGAGAGCGGGCCGTCCGTTAGGTAGCGGAAGCGTAGGATTTTATCGCTGAGCACGTGCAGCAGCAGGCGCACACCGTTCTGGCAATTGAAGAGGAAGCGGTGGCCGTCGAGCTCGTCGGCCCGAATAATTTCGCCGGGATAATGTTCCTGGTGGCTCTTGGCCGCCAGGTCGTTCACCATGTAGTTATTTTCCTGAATCGTGGTATCCATAAACTAATTCTAAGCAGAAGGCAAAAGCTGCGGCAAAGCCGGGCAAAAAAAGACCGGCCGGGCCGGTGAAGTGCGCGTGAAGTACGCAAGTTACTTTTTTCTGAATCCGCCAAACGAGTTTTTTCGGCAAATGCGGCCCCGCTGCCGTAGCATTGGGAGTTAATTCACGGCCAAACGCCACCCCCAGGCTTCGGCTGATTGAATTTCCTTCCCCGCTGTGCCCATGACTCTGCCCGAATTTTCCGTCTTGCTGCTGGCCTGGGACGATGCCGACCCCACCGTGGCCGTACTCGGCGGCGCGGCCCTACCCCCTACCCTGCCGCTGGTGTATCAATTGGCCGCACAGCATCCGGTGCTGGCCGTTTATCCACACCTGCCGGCCGGAGAAAACAGGGGAGAAAGCGCAGCCGCTGGTTCATCGAAAACTATGGCATCAGAAGCTACCACTGTGCCTGCTACCACTCCGAAAATTGCTGTTACGGATGATTTCGCAACGGTTGCAGCGGCTTCTGAAGCGACTGTAGATGCGTTGGTGACAGCGGTGGATGGGCCGGGCGTGCAGTTGCTACCCTCGTTAGTTTCAGGAAAGAAAGTGGCCGTTCCGGCCTTGCAGTCGCGCATTATCGGGTTGGCTGAGTTGGAATCTATTGATGCTCCAGCACCGGCTGCGTCTCCCGCTTCGACGGCTCCTACCTCGGCGGCTCCGACGAAGCCTTTGGCGACTCGGCTCCCTGCGCTACAGCCGGCGGTCGGCCATAGCCAGTGGCCTACGGGTATTCATGCGCCCGCACTGGCGGGCCAGTGGCAAGCGCCAGCCGCGCCGTATCTGGGCGCGGGTTCGGGTGGGTTTTTCCCGCCGCCTCCACCTGCCCCGCCCCGGCCGCTAGTGGCAGTGAAAGGTGCGAATGTCGTTGCGACAACGGCAGCAGCACATGGTTTCAGGCCGTTGAGTGGAGCCGCTTCGCCCGCCGTTGCCATCTCAACGCCCATGCCCACCCTCCGTCCACGGCAAAACCCGCAAGCCGGCGACCTGAGCTTCGACCCCGACCCGGAGCTGCCAGCCGTGCAGCACCCCGACGCTTTCCAGGAAACCACGGAAGAAATCGGGGCTGGAGAAGCCGCCGATATTTCAGCGCCCGAAGACGACCTCGTGCCCGACGCGCCAGTTGCTGAAGTACTTGAAGTGGCACCCGCCGCAGCATTCACCCCCGCCTCTGAAACGGCCGAACCCGCCGCGCCCACCATACTCGCACCCCGACTCGACGGCCTGAACTTCCGCATGATTCAGTATGCCCGGCAGGCGGCGCAGCTGGTGCAGGGCCGTGCCGCCGATTTTGGAGTGATTTACGCGCCCAACTGGCCGGCGTGGCTGGCCGCGCTTGAAATCCGCAACAGCTCGGGCCGGCCGCTGGTGCTCTATCTAGCCAGCCTCGCCACCGACCTGCCCAACCCCGCCGAGCACGGCTACCAGCTCGAAATGGAGCGCATGGCCATGCGCCGCGCCCGCCTCGTGCTGGTACCCGATGAAGCCCTGCGCCGCCGCCTGCTGGCCCTGTATGAGGACGCCGCCGGCAAAGTGCGCGTAGTGGCGGCCGACGATGAAACCGCCATGCAAAAGGCGCTGGGCGAAGTGGCGTTGGGCTAAGCCCACCCCGGCGGCTTCATTGCGAAATGGCTTACTTTGTTGCAACAAGCCCTTTTTCAACCCCAAAACTCCGCCCCGTATGCAGCCTGAACACGAATTTGAAGCCGTATTGGAAGCCGGTGATGGCGATGGCGGTGTGTTCGTCGTGATTCCGTTTTCAGTGCCCGAAGTATATGGCAAGCGCGGCCAGCTGCCGGTCAAGGTCACCTTCGACGGCTACCCCTATCAGGGCAGCGCCGTGCCCCTCGGCGACGGCCACCACGCCCTGCTCATCCTCAAGCAAATCCGCAAAGCCATTGATAAAACCATCGGCGACTCGGTGCGCGTGACCATGTCGCACGATACGGCGGTGCGCAAAATGACGCCCCCTGACGACCTCGCCGGACAGCTCGCCACCAACCCCAAAGCCGCCGCCTACTTCGACAAGCTGGCCTACACCCATCAGCGCGAGTTCGTGCGCTGGCTGGAAGGCGCCAAGCGGCCGGACACCCGCGCCCGCCGCCTAGCTGAGACGATGGAGATGCTGGGCCAGGGGCGCAAGCGCCCGTAGGTTTCCACTTTCAGGAAAAGAACGTCATGCTGAGCGCAGCCGAAGCATCTCTACCGCAACACTATTCCTTATGATTAGAATTAGTTGCGCGGTAGAGATGCTTCGGCTGCGCTCAGCATGACGTTCTAATAATCAACATTATTCAGAATCCATTCCGTCAGTTTCCCACCAACTCTCGTCATGAAAAAACGCTACCTGCTGCCCTTCCTGGCCCTGCTGCTCCCAACCCTATCCAACGCCCAAACCGCCAGCATCGACCGCGTGAACCCGACCAACTGGTGGGTGGGCATGAAAAACCCCAGCGTGCAGGTGCTCATCCACGGTCCCGGGGCGGGCACGCTAGCCTACAGCATCAATTACCCCGGCGTGAAACTGGTGAAAACCAATACCGTCGAGAACCCCAACTACGCCTTTCTCGACCTGACCATTGCCCCCACCGCTAAGCCCGGCCGGGTCCAAATTATCGGCAAAAAAGGCAGCCAGACAGTGATTCAAACCTGGGAAATTCGCGCCCGCGACAACGCCCCCAAAGCCCAGGGCGTGACCGCTGCCGACTTCATCTACTTGGCCATGCCCGACCGCTTTGCCAACGGCGACCCGACCAACGACAAGTTCGCCGATATGCGCGACCCGAATATGGACCGCGCCAACCCTTTCTTCCGCCACGGCGGCGATTTGCAAGGCGCCGCCCAGCGAATCCCATACCTCAAAGACCTGGGCGTTACGGCCGTATGGTTCACCCCGGTGCTGGAGAATAACCAGCCGCTCACCAACGAGGGCGGCACCATGCGCGCCTCCTACCACGGCTACGGCTTCACCGACCAGTACAACGTGGACCGCCGCCTGGGCGGCAACGCGGCCTACAAAAGCTACGTGCAGCAGGCCCACGCCGCCGGCCTCAAGGTGGTGCAGGATGCCGTGTACAACCACGTCGGCAACACGCACTGGTTTTTGCAGGATTTGCCGATGAAAAGCTGGCTGCACCAGTGGCCCACCTACACCAACACCACCTACCGCTACCAGTCCATCACGGACCCACACGGCGCGCCGTCCGACCGCAAAGTCACGCTCGACGGCTGGTTCGTACCCTTCCTGCCCGACCTCAATCAGAGCAACCCCTACGTGGCCAATTATTTGATTGAAAATGCCATTTGGAGCGTGGAGAATTTTGGGGTTGATGCCTGGCGCATCGATACGTATATGTACAACGACCAGCCGTTTATGAACCGCTGCAACGCGGCGCTGCTGGCCGAATACCCGCGCATTCACATCTTCGGCGAGTCGTCGGTGAACAACGTGGTGGACCAGTCTTACTACACGAAAAACACCATCGGTTTTCCGTTCAAATCGAACCAGCCCGGCACCCTCGATTTCGTGCTTGAAAGTGCCATGAACGATGCCCTGAAACAGCCCGTGAGCTACGATGGCGGCGTGCAGCGCTTCTACCAGACCCTGGCCCAGGACGCAGTTTATCAGGACCCTACCAAGCTCGTCACCTTCCTCGACAACCACGACCACGACCGGTTCCTGTCCGTCATCGGCGACGACCTGGACAAGTATAAAATGGGCCTGACTTGGCTGCTCACCACCCGCGGCATCCCGAGCATGTACTACGGCACCGAAATCCTGATGAAGAATTTCAAAGACCCCACCGATGCCGAGGTGCGCAAGGATTTCCCCGGCGGCTGGCCCGGCGACAAGGAGGACAAATTCACCCCCGCCGGCCGCACCGCCCGCGAAAACGAAGCCTTCGATTTCGTAAAAAAACTAGCCACCTACCGCCGCGACCACAAAGTGCTGCACGACGGTAAGCTGATGCAATACCTGCCCGAAAACGGCCTCTACGTGTACTTCCGCTACGATGCCAGTGGCACGGTGATGGTGGCCTCGAATACGTCAGACAAACCGGCCACGCTGCCCACGGCCCGCTTCGTGGAGCGCATGAATGGCCTCACGAAAGCCCGCAACGTGATGACGGGCGAGAGCCTGAACAGCATTGCGAGTTTGGCCTTACCCGCCAAAACCGCTGTGGTGCTGGAGCTGCTGAAGTAGCTGATTAGCAACAACACCAGGTAAATAGAAAGCGGGGTGATTGCAACAAGTCGCCCGGCTTCTCAATCCGCTAAACTGTATTTTTACAACGTGTTCCTTTCCATTAAACTGATGAAAAAGACGTTAACTGTTTTTCTACTCCCCCTCGCACTTTTAGGCTGCTCAAAAAAAGCTGCTGACCCTAATCCAACTACCGACCCTAATCCAAGCGACACGCACACCCGGGTGCGCGTAACCGGCACCGACCTGACAGGCATGGGAGCCTATATAAAATCTTCATTCAAAATGGATTATCGGTCGAGTTATCCCTATGAGTCGACGCCGGTTGATAATTCAATTACGACTCCCGACTACAGCTTCACATATGACATGGGAGTTCGGGAGAAAAAAGATTTTGTCGCTGCTGAAATAGGCTTTCGCACGGTTGATATTTACAATACCGCGCGCCCTCGTCCAACAACGCATCTTAAAGTTGAAATATTAGTCAACGGTAAGGTCGTTCAGGAGACTGAGTTGAATAGCTCGCTCACTGGCCGGAATGTCCGATTTAATCCCAAATACCTGCAAGCTAATTTGATTTGCAAGCTTGACAGCATCTAGCTCTGGCAAGATATTTCCTGGTTGCCGCGCCAGCTATTATTTAACCTAAGAACTAGCACGGCAACTCTTGTAGATGTTTACCCCCGCGCAAGCACCAGCGCCACCCGGCTCGGCACGTACAGGCTGAGCTGGTGCTCATACGTCTCGTACTCAAACGCCTCATCAGGCCGGTCGAAACCGCCGAAACGGCTATTGTCCGACGACAGCACCACGCGGTACTTGCCCTCCTCCGTTACCCAGAAGCGGTAGTCGGTCAGGCTTTTTTCGACGTGAAAATTCACGATGAACACCAAGCCAGCGCGCTCGAATACCAGCACTTTGTTTTCCTCATCGTGCTTCAATAAAACCGCCGGGCCGGCCCCCAGCAGGTGGCGGGCTTTGGCCAGGTGAATCATGGCCTTGTCGAACTCGCCGAGCTGGTGGTATTTCAACTCGGGGTTGTCGGCTAGGCTCCACTGGCGGCGGGCGAAATGGTAGCTCCAGTCGTTGCCCTCGCGGGGGAAATCGACCCACTCAGGGTGGCCGAATTCGTTGCCGATGAAGGTGAGGTAGCCCTCGCCGCCGGTGGCCAGCGTGACCAGGCGGATGAGCTTGTGCAGGGCCACTCCCCGGGCCGCGTTGGGGTCGGGGTCGGCGGCATGCATGTGGGTGTAGATGCCGGCATCAATCAGCCAGTGCAGCAGGGTTTTGTCGCCCACTAGGGCCTGGTCGTGGCTTTCGGCGTAGGCAATGGTTTTTTCGCCTGCGCGCCGGTTGTTGAGCGTATGCCAGAGGTCACCGAGGGGCCAGTTTTCGTCAGGCGTGTGCTTGAGGAGTTTTATCCAATAGTCGGGAATGCCCATGGCCAGGCGGTAGTCGAAGCCCACGCCGCCTTCCTTGATGGGCCGACATAGGCCAGGCAGACCGCTCATGTCTTCAGCAACGAGGATGCTGCCCTTTTTGAACTCGTGGGCCAGCGTGGTTGCTAGCTGCAAATACAGAATGGCGTCCTCATCGGCGGCCTCACCGAAGTAGTTGTCGTAGCCCATGAAGGCCACGCCCTCGCCGTGGTGGTGGTAGAGCATGCTCGTCACACCATCGAAGCGGAAGCCGTCGAAGTGGAATTCTTCGAGCCAATAGCGCAGGTTCGAGAGCAGGAATTGTTGCACCTCGGGGCGGCCGTAGTCGAATAGTTTGCTGTCCCAGCCGGGGTGGTTGCCGCGCTCGCCTTTGTGAAAGTAGAGGTTGCCGGAGCCGTCGAAATCGGCCAGGCCCTCGGCCTCGTTTTTCACGGCGTGCGAGTGCACGATGTCGAGCAACACGGCAATACCACGCCGGTGGGCTTCGTCGATGAGAAACTTCAAATCCTCGGGCGTACCAAAGCGGGAGCTGGCGGCAAACAAATTGGCGACGTGGTAGCCGAAAGAGCCGTAATACGGGTGCTCCATCACGGCCATTAGCTGCACGGTGTTGTAGCCGTCGGCCTCGATGCGGGGCAGAATGTTTTCGGCAAATTCACGGTAGGTGCCCACCCGGCTTTCCTCGGTGGCCATGCCCACATGGGCCTCGTAGATGAGCGGCACTTTAACGGCGGTAGCAGGTTTGAACTTCTGGTCGGTCCAGCGGAATTCCGTTTCAGGCCGCCAGATTTGGCCGGCGTAGTCCTTGGTCTGCTCGTCCTGCACGGCGCGGCGCAGGGTGGCGGGCAGACGGTCCTTGCCTTGGCCGTTGGCCGCCACGTGCACCTTGAAGCGGCTGCCGTGGCTGAGGCGCTGGTCGTATTCGGCATCGGGCAAAAACACTTCCCACACCCCGAAATCAAGCTTATGGAGCGGATTGGCCCCACGGTCCCAGCCGTTGAAATCGCCAATTAGTGACAGATAATCAGCTCCCGGAGCCCATTCGCGGTACACCCAGCCGCCGCGCCCGGCGTCGTGGTTCAGGCCCAGGTGCTGGTGCGCGGTAGCGTAGTTCAGCAGGGAGCCGTGGTATTGTTCGATTTCGGCCAGGCGGGCCTGCAGGCGGGCTAGGCGCTGGCGCAGCACCGGCTCGAAGGGCGCGAGCCAGGCATCGTTTTTCACGAGGGCGAGCGGGGCCGGGCGGCGGGCTTTGGGAGCGGCGGAGGCGGTGGGTTTCGATGCAGCCATGATGCGGGAAGGTTTGGGCCAAATGTAACGCGCCGCCACTGCCGGCTTGGCAGCGGCGGGTGCTCGGCGGCAATTTATACGAGCTAACCGGCAATTTCGGCCCTGCAATAGTAATCCGCTGAAACATGGCGTTATTTTGCCCAATGATGAAATACCGTCTACTGACCATTCCGCTGGCGCTGCTGCTGGCCTGCTCGGCCGAGCGGCCGGTTACGTCCACCTCGCGGGCTTTTGAAGGGTCGCTGGGCACGCCACCGCCCAAGGCCGCCGCGCCCCGGCTGGCCCGCTACGCCATGGTGGTATCGGCCCACCCCGAGGCCTCTAAAATCGGCACCCTGATTCTCCAGCGCGGCGGCAATGCCTACGACGCGGCCGTGGCCGTGCAGTTTGCGCTGGCCGTGGCTTTGCCAGTAGCCGGTAATATTGGGGGCGGCGGTTTCCTACTCTACCGCGACCGCAACGGCTCGGCCGGCTCGCTCGATTTCCGCGAAACCGCCCCGGCCGGCGCTACGCGGGATATGTACCTCGACAAGCAAGGCAACGTGGTGCCCGACCTGAGCACCGCCGGCCCGCTGGCTGTGGGCACGCCCGGCACCGTAGCCGGCATGGTGACCTTGCACAAGCAGTTGGGCAAACTCTCATGGGCCACGCTGGTGCAGCCCGCCGTAGCGCTGGCCACGCGCGGCTTCCCGCTCACGGCCAAGGAGGCCGCCGGCCTCAACCGCACCCGCGCCGATTTTCAGAAGTATAACCCCGGCAACCCGCCGGCCTACCTACGGCCCGGCGGCGGCGACTGGCAGGCCGGCGACACCCTGCGCCTGCCCGAGCTGGCCCGCACCCTCACCCGCGTGCGCGACCAGGGCCGCGCCGGCTTCTACAAGGGCGAAACTGCCCGCCTGCTGCTCAGCGAGATGAAGCGCGGCGGCGGCCTCGTGAGCCAGGCCGACCTCGACGCCTACAAAGCCAAGTGGCGCGAGCCCCTGCGCGGCCACTACCGTGATTACGACGTCATCACCATGCCGCCGCCCAGCTCGGGCGGCGTGGCCCTGCTCCAAATGCTGCAAATGCTGGAGCCCATCGACCTGGCCCAGGCCGGCTACCACACGCCCCTGGCCGTGCACTACATCACGGAGGCCGAGCGGCGCGTGTACGCTGACCGCGCCACCTACCTCGGCGACCCGGATTTTGGCTTCGTGCCCGTGCAAAAGCTGCTCGATGTGGACTACAACCGCCAGCGGGCTGCCTCCATGCGCCCCAAGGGCCGCGCCACGGCCAGCGCCGACGTAACGGCTGGCACCGGCCTGCCCGGCTACGAGAGCGACGAAACCACCCACTACAGCATCGTCGATGCCCTCGGCAATGCCGTGAGCTGCACCACCACCCTCAACGGGGCGTATGGCAGCAAAGTAGTAGTGCCCGGCGCGGGCTTTTTGCTGAATAATGAGATGGACGACTTCTCGGCCAAAGCCGGCGTGCCGAATGCCTACGGCCTGGTGGGCGGCACCGCCAACGCCATCGCGCCCGGCAAGCGTATGCTCAGCAGCATGACGCCCACCATCCTAACCCGCAACGGCAAAGTGGCGCTGGTGACGGGCACGCCCGGCGGCAGCACCATCATTACCAGCGTATTGCAAAGCATCCTAGGCATTGTCGATTACGGCCTGAACGCTCAACAGGTGGTGACCGCGCCGCGCCTGCACCACCAGTGGCTGCCCGATATCGTCGACGTAGAAGCCGGCGCGCTGCTCCCCGCCGCGCAGGACACGCTGCGCGCCCGGGGCTACCACCTCAACCCGCGCCTGCCCTGGGGCCGGCTCGACATCATCCACATTCTGCCCGAAGGCACCCTGGAAGGCGGCGCCGACCCGCGCGGCGATGATACGGCGCTGGGATATTAGAAGTTAGGAATAAGAGCAGAAAAAAGAACGTCATGCTGAGCGCAGTCGAAGCATCTCTACCGCAGCAGTAATCCAATCGAAAGAGGTTTACTATTGCGGTAGAGATGCTTCGACTTCGCGCAGCATGACGTTCCTGGTTTTGGGTTGTGCTCATCGGACAAGCAACCCAAACAACTGTTTAACTCAAGCGCAAACTAGTGCTGCACCACCTGCGAGTTAGCAATATGGCGCAGGTTGCCGGCGGCCGAAATCAGCTTCTGGCTGAGCTCGCGGGCTTTGTCGCCTTCGCCGCTGAAGTTGTGGGTGGTGAGGGCGGCTTTGGCCGTCATCTCGCCGAGGTTCTGGAAGGCCTGGGCCATGCCGGCGGCGTTGTTGCCGCTGATGTGGTTGCGCAAGGTTTCGAGTTCGGTCACCATGAGGCGGGTGGCGGGCTGGTCGATGCTGCGCAGGTGCTGAATCCAGCTTTCGAGGTGGCTGAGACCCTGGCTGGGGTCCACGTGGAAACCGGCGTTGTTGACGTTGAACAGCATGCGGATGCTGGATTCTGCTTCGGAGATAAAGCTCATGAAACGAAGAAATAGGGGTGTGAAAACGAACGGGAACGGGCCAAACTGCGGCGGCGGCCAGAGGCCGGCGCGCCGTTCGGCGGCCAAAGATAACCGGCGGGGCGGCTAGTTTTCGGTGCCGGGGTGGAGTTCCTGCACGTCGGGGTGGCTGTAGTTGACCACGATGACGGAAAACGGGTGCGGCTCGCCCTCGCGCTTCTCGATGCGGATGGTGCCGGCATCGCGCAGCTTGTTGAGCTGGTCGCGGCGCTCGTAGTCGGGCAGTTCGGGCAGCTCGTCGGTGAGCAAGCGCATGAACGGACCCAGCCACAACTCCGTCACGCGGCGCTGCTGCTTGGCTTCGAGCTTCTGAAACTCGGCCAGCATGAAGGCCAGCGTGCGGCGCTCCATATCGGTAGTCAGGCGGCGGGTGGGGGCAAATTCGGGCACGTCATCGCGCGACACAAACGGCCGGGCCGGCACCGGCACAATGGGCCGCGGGGCGCTGGCCGACGGCACGGGCACTACTTTGGGCAGGGGCACGGCGGCTTCGCCGCCGCTGTCGGCGCGGGCGGCCAGCGCGGCGGCCGAGGGCACACCGGCCATACCCTGCTCGCGCAGGCGGCGGCTTTCCTCAATGCTGCGCTGACGGTCGGCACGGCGTTTTTCGAGCTGCTCGACGCGCTCAATCGACAGCAAATCGCGGGCATCGATGAACTGCGCGGAGCCGATGTTCTGGAGCAAATCGCCGGATACGGACTCGCGGAAACCGGCCACCAGCACCTGCCGGGCCTGCCGGCGCAGGTGCTGGAGCACAGGAATGTAGTCGCGGTCGCCGGCCACGAGCACGAACGTGCCAATGTCGGGCCGAGTGTACATCACCTCCAGCGCGTCGATGCAGAGTTGCATGTCGGCGGCGTTTTTGTGGTCGGTGCCCAGCACGTTGCGGGTGCTCACGCCCATCAGGTAGAGGGCACCCTGGGGGGCGGTGGCCAGGCGCTCGAAGTCGGCATAGGCGTAGCTGATGAGGCTATCGAGGCCTTTGTCGCTGAGCTGCTCGCGCAAGGTCCGGACGATGTCGAGGCAGATATCGTTGAGGTCGGGCGGGTCGTGAAAGTGGTTTTTCAGGAAGTAATAGACGTTTTCAAAATCGATAAAAACGGCCGCGTAGGGGGAAGCTGTCGGTTTGGGCAACATGATGCTGAAATACTAAGTCCTATCACGAGAAAACTGCGCTGAGGGAAGACCAGAACACTTGAACAACACGCACCTAGAGCGGCAAATAGTCCGGCTGTGGCTACCGGAAAAATGCGCCCGACGGGCTAGTAAGCGGAGCCATAAATTGCCGGCGTATCGTTTACTTTGAAGGAATAAAGGTACGCAGCCAGGCCACTGGTTTGGTAATAGCCCCGGCATTGCTGGTGCAACCGGCCCGCGCCAGCGGCTGATGCTCACGCAGTAACTTCGCCGCTCCTACCCTACTTCTATGCTGCCTTTCGATAGCGCCCGCCTGCATTTCCGCCCCCTTACCGATGCCGATACGGCCGGCATGTTCGCGCTCGATTCCGACCCGGCCGTGCACCGCTACCTCGGCGGCATTGGCGGGCACATGGTGAGCGAGCCGGCCCAGAGCCTGGATATGATTCGCTACATTCAAGCGCAGTATGAGGCCAACGGCATTGGCCGCTGGGCCGTGGTGCTGCGCGAAACCGGCGAGTTTATGGGCTGGGCCGGGCTGAAGCTGGTGGCCGGCCCCATCAACGGGCAGCGCGATTTCTATGACCTGGGCTACCGGTTTCTGCCGCAGTTCTGGGGACAGGGCTACGGCTTTGAGGCAGCCCGGGCCTGGCTGGATTACGGGTTTGAGGTGCTGCACCTGCCCCGCATCTGCGCCTACGCTGATGCGCACAACGTGGCTTCGCGGCGCATCCTCACCAAAATCGGCCTGCACGAGGGGCCGGAGTTTCTGGTGGAAGGTCTGCCCTGCGTGTGGTTTGAGGCAGATGCGCCTAAACGGGCGTAAATCCCATATTTTCAGCAGGAATAGCTATATACGGCGAATGCGCTGCGCTGCCAGCTGCACCAGCACCACCCACGCCACGGCGGCCGCCCAGCCCGCCAGCACATCCGACGGGTTGTGCACGCCCAGGTACATGCGCGCCCAGCCCACGGCCAGCGAAAACAACGGCATTAGCCACACCCAACCGCGCGTGCGGCTATTCCAACACAAAAACACCAGCGCCGTGGCAATGGCCGCCGTGTCCATAGCGTGCCCGCTCGGGAAGCTGAACGTGTGTTCGGGCCGGATGCTGGCCCAGAGCGTGGGCCGGGGCCGGGCCACCAACGGTTTGATAACCTGCGTGAGCAGCATTGAGCCGCCCACCGCCGCAAACCACACCCACGCTGCCCGCCACTGCCGCCGCAGCAGCAACGCCAGCCACACCAGCACCCCGAGGCCTACCATCGGCCAGGTATTGCCCACGATGGTGAGGAATACGGCCACTTTATTGAGCCCCGGCGTGGCGTGGCGGTGCCAGAATTCAAGAATGGGGACATCCCAGGGCAGGCTGCCGGCGTGCGCCACAGCCAAGACCAGCCAGCCAAAGATTCCGGCTGAAATCAGCAAAATCAACCACAACGCGCCGGGCGGTGGCGCTGGGTTGAACACGGAACGCGGAGGCGAAAGCATAACGAGGCCGGGGGATAAAACGCTGGCAAGTAACGACGCGGGTTACTAAGCCGGGGCATTTTGCGCTTCCCGCGGCGGCGCTACCAGGGTGGGCAGCCGCCGGTGCAGGGCCTCGCGCCAGAACCGCCGCAGCTCGTGGAACTCGGGCGAGAACAGTACGTGCAGCCCCGCCACCCAGCCCACCGAGCCCGTCCAGCCGGCCAGCACATCGGAGGGGTAATGCACGCCCAGGTACATCCGGCTCCAGCCCACGGTCAGGGCAAACAGCGGCCCCAATACCCAGGCTAGCCAGTGGCCCCGGTGCTGCCACAGCAGGAAACCAAGGGCCGTGGCGACAGCCGCCGCGCCCATGGCGTGCCCGCTCGGGAAGCTGTAGTAAAAGGCCGGTTTCAAACTGAGCCACAGGGCGGGCCGGGGCCGGGCAAACAGTACTTTCACCAGCAGATTCAGGGCCATGGCCCCGCCCACCGACAGCCCAAAAAACCACGCCTGCCGACGCGTGCCCCACCCGGCCAGCCCCAGCGTGATGAGCACCGCCAGAATCCCCATCGGCAGTGGGTCGCCGGCGGCGGTGAGGGCCAGCGCCAGCTTATCGAGCCCGGGAGTGCCGTGGGCGTGCAGAAACTCCAGAATCCATTTGTCGCCGATGAAACCGCCGTGCTCCCAAACATCCTCGGCCACGTTCACGAACACCACCCACGGCAGCACCAGGCCAATCAACAGGGCCATCAGCAGCACTTTGTGCACCCACAGGGCGTGGCGCAAACGGGGCCAGAGCGTGGTGAACATAGAACAGGAGTATCGATGGAATTGGTGAATGGTGGATTACGGCCTCAACGCCAAAAAGAACGTCCCTTTCTACCGCCCAAATTCCAGTACGCGAAACGTGCCGGGCACGATGCTGGGCCGGGGGCGCGGGTTTTCAGTGGTGGGGGCCGGCGTGGGGCCATAATCGGCCGTGACGGTGAAGAGGTGGCTGGTTTTCGGGTCGAGGCTCATGGTGCGTACGCCCCGGGCGGTGGGCACATTGGTCACCACCGAGAATTTATTGGGTGAGTCTTCGTGAATTACGGTGAAGGTGCCCGCGCCGTTGGAGGTGATGATGTTGCGCGTGGTGGGGTCGAAGCCCGCGCCGTCGGTGCCCTTGCCGGTGGGCAGCACGGCGATTTGCTTGCCGGTTTTGCTGTCGGTCACCACCAGCTTTTCGTTGGCGCAGCCGCTGAAGAGGCGGTTGGTTTTGGCATCGAAGGCCAGACCGGTGGGCTCTTCGCCGGGAGCCAGCGGGAAGCGGTGGCGCACGGCCAGCGTCTTGGCATCGAAGGCCACGATTTCGCTTTTGTTTTCGATGTTGACGAAGATGGTGCCGTGGCCGTCGCTCACGCCTTCTTCCACGTCGCCGCCCAGCTCGGCGGTGCCTACTACGGCGCCGGTTTTGGCGTCGAGCACGGTGCTCTTGCCACCGTCGTTGCTGAAGATGAATACCCGCTTCGAGAAGGCGTCATACAGCAGCGCGTCGGGCTTGGGGCCGGTGGGGATGGGCGCGCCGATGGGCTTCAAAGTCTTCACATCAAACACCACGCAGGTGTTGTTGCGCCCGCAGGTGATGTAGCCGCGATTGGTGCCCGGCACTACTTCAATACCATGCACTCCCGGCGTATCCATAATGGTACCGACAACCTTGCGGGTCTTCAAATCAACAACTTCCACCCGCGTGCCGTGCGACACGTAGAGGCGCTCTCCGGCGGGGTCTACTTTGAGGTAGTCCCAGCCACCCTCGCCACCAATATTGATGGTATTGAGCAGGTGGTAGGGCGCGGCGGCCGTGGTTTGGGCATGGGCGGCGGTGCCAAAAAAGGTCAGGGCCAGGGGCGCGGCCAGCAGCAGGTTTTTCACGAGAGAAAGGCTTAGGATGAAACCGATGCGGCGAAGGTCGCAGCCGATTCTGTAGCTGGGCTGAAGGCGTTATCCAGAACTATTTCTTAAACGTCATGCCGAACGCAGCCGAGGCATCTCGCTTGCCACCACTCATCAATACCATTTTCACGATTGGATTACTTTCACAAGCGAGATGCCTCGGCTGCGTTCGGCATGACGGCCTTTACTGCTTGATAGTCCGAATAATCCCCGCTCCTTACCTTGCGCCATGCCCTATCCTGCCCCTTTCCGCCCGTTGCGTGCGCTGCTTTTGCCCCTGCTCTTGCTGGGAGCCTGCCAATCCGGCACCAAGTCGAAACCCGAAACGGAAACGACCGCCTCACCGGCCGCCACGCGTGATTCGGCGGCCTACACCATCCGGCATCCGGAGTGGGCGCGCCACGCTACCATCTATCAGGTAAATGTGCGGCAGTACACGCCGCAGGGCACGTTTCGGGCGGCGGAGGCGGACCTGCCGCGCCTGCAACGCATGGGAGTGGGCATCCTGTGGCTGATGCCGATAAACCCCATCGGCCGTAGCCACCGCAAGGGCACGCTGGGTAGCGCGTATTCGGTGCGCGACTACCGCGCCGTGAACCTGGATTTGGGCTCGCTGGCCGATTTGCAGCACTACGTAAACACCGCCCACGGCCTCGGAATGCACGTTATTCTGGACTGGGTAGCCAACCACACGGCCTGGGACAGCAACCTCACCACCGAGCACCCCGACTGGTACACCCGCGACAGCCTCGGCCATTTCCGGCCGCCCGTGGCCGACTGGCAGGACGTTATCGACCTAGACTACACCAAGCCCGCCCTGCGCCGGTACATGACCGAAACCATGGCTTACTGGGTGAAAACGGCCGGCCTCGACGGCTTCCGCTGCGACGTGGCGGGGCTGGTACCGACGGATTTCTGGAACGCCACACGGGCCGAATTGGAGAAGATAAAGCCGGTTTTCATGCTGGCCGAGTGGGACGAATTATTCCCGCCCACGTTCATCTCGCGCAAGGAATTCGACCCCAACACCCGCCTGCTCGAAAAGGCCTTCGACGCTACCTACGCCCTGCGCCTGCACGGCCTGCTCGATAGCCTGGGCCGGGGCCAGAAACCCACCACTGAACTAGCCCACTACTGGGCCGCCGAGCGGAAATTATACCCCGCCGGCGTGAATCTAATGACCTTCACCAGCACCCACGACATCAACGCCTGGGACGGCAGCGAGTACGAGCGCCTCGGCAAAAATGCCCAGCCCGAAGCCGTGCTCACCATGCTCTGGCCCGGCATCCCAATGCTCTATAACGGTCAGGAAGCAGGGATGAAAAAGCGGCTGCGCTTTTTTGATAAGGATACCATTCCGTGGGTTAATTATGGCTATCAGGGTTTCTACATGATGCTGATTGGCCTGAAAAACCGTCATCCAGCGCTGCGCAATTTCGATACTGGGGCTTCCTTCCAGCTGCTGCCGGCACCGGAGCAGTGCGTTGCTTTCGTGCGGCAAAAAGGGGCGGCGAAGGTTTTTGTAGCTGTCAATCTCGGCGATTTGCCCCGGGCGGTGGCGCTGCCGGCCGGCCCAGCGCAGGCGTGGCGGGGAGTCTTTTCAAAGGCTGGGGCGTTGCCACTTACCGCTGCCCCGGTGCAGGTAGCCGCACACGACTGGGCAATCCGAATCATTGAATGAGCCGGCATGGGCCAATCAAAACTTGTGGTGGCTTGGTTGGGTAAGCAAAGCATCTTGCCCGACTGAGCGTCTGCCCGATGACATCCATGACCGTTTTCGTGTCAGCGACACAGGTTCTATTTCCCCAATGCATTCTACACCATGACCTCTCCCCTCTTCGATACCGAGCAAATCAACACCCTTATCCGCACCCGGCGCAGCACGTTCATCCCGCAGTTCGTGCCTGGCCGGGCCATCCCCGATTCCACCATCTGGCAGCTGCTCGAAAACGCCAACTGGGCCCCCAGCCACAAGCAAACCGAGCCCTGGCGCTTCACGGTGTTCACGGGCGCGGGCCTCGAAAAACTGGCGGTGTTTCAGGCCGATTTGTATGAGAAAACGGCTGGCCCGGCCTACAAAGCCAGCAAGCACGCCAACCTGCGCAACAACCCGCCGCAGTGCTCGCACGTCATCGCCATTGCCATGAAGCGCACCGAGCCGCGCCTGCCCGAAATCGAGGAGATTGAAGCCGTGGCCTGCGCCGTGCAAAACCTGCACCTCTCGGCCCACGCCTACGGCCTGGGCGGCTACTGGAGCAGCGGCGGCATCACGTACACGGAGGAAGCCAAGGCGTTTTTCGGCCTCGGGCCGGAGGATAGATTGCTAGGGTTCTTTCAGTTGGGCTACATCGAAGTGCCCTCAGCCCCCGGCCAGCGCGGGCCGGTGCAGGACAAAACGCGCTGGGTGAGCGAGTAGCCACCCGCGCCCCCGGGGCTCGGTTATATTTAGGACGTAAAATAGAGCCATCCGCTGCGGGGCTCCGAAGCAACTGCGGCCTGAAAAACGACATCATTCTCCTGCTCCACATCAATCATTCTTATGAAAAAGCTCCTCTACAGTGCCTTGTTTCTGGTGCCCGCGCTGGCCCAGGCCCAAACCGAAAATTTTGTCGTGAAAGGTACCGTGGGCGCTAAGGCCGCCGTCACGAAGGCCTACCTGGTCTACCCCGTCAACAAAGTCTGGACCACGGATTCGGCCGTGGTGAAAAACGGCCGTTTCGAGTTCAAGGGAACCCTGCCCGAGCCGGGACGGGCCTCCCTCACGCTGAGCCACAACGGCACGCCCAAGAAGAAGTCGAAGGACGGCACCAGGCAGTTTTTCTACCTGGAAAAGGGCACCATCACCATTACCACGCCCGATTCGGCCGCGAAAGCCACCGTGCGCGGCACCCCGCTCAACGACGAAAACGCCAGGCTGACGGCTGCGCTGAAACCGCTGAGTGACCGGTACGACGCCTTCATCAAAGAGTACCGCGCCCAGCCTGAGGCCACCCGCAAAGACCCGGCCTACATCAAGCAGCTGGATGCCAAGCTCGACCCCATCGATGCCGAGCAGAATAAGATTCGGACTGCCTACGTGAAGGCGCATCCCGATGCGCAGTTCAGCCTGTTTGTGCTGCAGGATTTGGGCGGTTCCGTTCCCGAGGTGGGCTCCTATACCGCGCTGTATCAGGGCCTTAACGCTGGCGTGCGCAACACGCCGCGGGGCCAGCGCATCGATGAGCAAATCAAGCGCCTGCAAAAGGTGGCCGTGGGCGCCGTAGCCCCCGATTTCACCCAAAACACCCCCGACAACGTGCCCGTGAAGCTGAGCAGCCTGCGCGGCAAGTACGTCCTGATTGATTTCTGGGCCAGCTGGTGCGGCCCCTGCCGCCAGGAAAACCCCAACGTGGTGAAGGCCTACAACGCTTTCAAGGACAAGGGCTTTACCGTTCTCGGTGTGTCACTGGACAAAGAAGGTGCCCGCGAAGCCTGGCTCCGTGCCATCGAGAAAGATGGCCTGACCTGGACGCACGTTTCGGACCTGAAATACTGGAACAACGCCGTGGCCCAGGAATACGGCGTGCAGTCCATTCCGCAGAACTTTCTGCTCGACCCCCAGGGCAAAATCGTGGCCGCCAACCTGCGCGGCGACGAGCTGCAGAGCACCCTCGGCAAGCTACTAAACAAGGCAAACTAACCGCCTTTTCCACAATAGTTTACGCCGCAGGCCAGGAATCCTTTCTTTCTTACCCGAAATGGCCCCGACCTGCGGCGTTTTGCATTCCTTTTGATGTTGATAAACACTGCTTTTACGCAACAGTACGCGCTGGTTCGGAGCGCCCGGAGCATTTTGCTGGACTATTGCGCCAGCTTTGCTCCCACCCATTTCAGCACTCCCGTGGCCGAGATGAACAACGGCAGTATCCGCGAGCTGCTGGTGCATGTGGCCGGTTGCTACTATTACTGGCTGGGCGAGGTGGGACTAAACCAGAAGGCCACCCGGCCGCAGCCTGAAAGCGTGCCAGATGTCGCAGCCCTGCGCGCCAGATTTGCAGAAGTGGATGCGCTGGTGGCTGAATTCAGCCAGCACTACGCGGCCGAGTGGCTGGTGCCGAAATCACTTATCCTACCGCGCCAGGCGCAGCCGCTGGAGCTCACGCCTTTGCAGCTGTTTACGCATGCCATCACGCACGAATTCCACCACAGGGGCCAGGTACTGAGCATGAGTCGGCTGCTGGGCTACGTGCCGGTTGATACCGATATTATCCGTACCTAGCCCGCCCCGAGCCCCAAACAACCAGACGCAATTCCGGATATTGGCAGCTCATCACCACATTCATTTGCCCATGCTGCCCCTGCTCGGCCTGCACCACGTTGCCCTCATTTGTTCCGATTACGCGGCATCGAAACGCTTCTACACCGAAATTCTCGGGCTCGAAATTCTGGCCGAAACCTACCGCGCGGCGCGCGATTCGCACAAGCTGGATTTGGCCGTGAATGGGCAGTACGTGCTGGAGCTGTTTTCCTTCCCCAGCCCGCCTCCGCGCCCCAGCTACCCCGAAGCGGCCGGCCTGCGCCACCTGGCCTTCGCCGTGCCCGACGTGGCCGCCGCCATCCGGCACCTGGAGGCGCACGGCGTGACCTGCGAACCGGTGCGCGTGGATGAATTTACCGGCCGCCGGTTTACGTTTTTTTCGGACCCTGATGGGTTGCCACTGGAGTTCTACGAGGTGTAGAGACGCACTATTTTGCGTCTCGTCGTTGCTGATGTTATTTAGCCTGCGGGGTTCGGCGCAGTTTCGGTCGTTCAACGACGAGACGCAAAATAGTGCGTCTCTACCTCGTTCGGCTCACAACCACCAGTCCTGGCGGCGCGTAGCGGAACACTCCACCGCTTCCCCCGCTCCATGCCCGCCGACCACCCGCACGCCAACCGCTTCACCGTGGCCCATCCCGAATGGGCGGCCCACGCCACCATCTACGAAGTAAACGTTCGCAATTTCACGCCTGAAGGTACTTTTCGGGCTTTTGAGGCGCATTTGCCACGCCTGCAAAAAATGGGCATCGGCATTGTGTGGCTGATGCCGGTGCATCCCATTGGCGAGGTGGGGCGCAAGGGCACGCTAGGCTCCCCTTACGCCGTGCGCGACTATTTTGGCGTGAACCCCGAATTTGGGACGATTGAGGACCTACGACACTTGGTACAGACAGCTCATAATCTGGAAATAAAGGTGATACTCGACTGGGTGGCCAACCACACCAGCCGCGACAACGCCCTCATCACCGAACATCCCGACTGGTACCAGCACGACGCCGCCGGCCAGCTGGTGCCGCCCGTGGCCGACTGGACCGACGTGGTGGCCCTCGACTACGGCAACCGCGACATGCGCCGCTACATGACCGAAGCCCTGGCCTGGTGGATTCGGGAAACCGACATCGATGGCTACCGATGCGACGTGGCCGGCCTGGTGCCCACCGATTTCTGGGACGAAGCCCGGCCCGTGGTCGATGCCATTAAGCCGGTGTTTATGCTGGCTGAGTGGGACGAGCTATACCCCTCGGGCGGGCTGACTTGGGAGGAATTCGACTCCGACACGCGGCTGCTCGAAAAGGCTTTCAACATGGCTTTCGGTCTGCGCCTGCACTACCTGCTCGACCGCATTGCCGAGGGCCACGCCGCGCTGGCCGAAATCGACACTTACCTGGCCGCCGAGCGCGAGAAATACCCACCCAGCGTGTACCTGATGCACTTCACCAGCAACCACGACGTGAACAGCTGGGATGGTACCGAGTACGAGCGCCTCGGCCCGCTGGCGCTGCCCTTCGCCGTGCTCACGGCCCTGCTGCCGGGCATGCCGATGCTGTATTCGGGCCAGGAAGCAGGCCTGAACCGCCGGCTCGAATTCTTCGACCGCGATACGATTGAGTGGAGTAATTTCCCGCTGCAGGATTTCTACACCCGCCTGTTCCAACTCAAAAAAACGCACCCGGCGCTGCGCAACGGCGACCGGGCTAGCCACCTCCTGCGCCTGCCCGCGCCGCCCACCGTCTACAGCTTTTGCAGGACCAAAGGCACGGCCGCCGTGCTGTGCGCGGTGAATATCGCCGCCGAAGCGCAGCTGATTCCCGCCGTGCCGGGCCAGTGGCGCGACCTGTTCAGCGAAGAAACCCTGACGCTTTTTGCCGGCGAGGAATTGCCGGTACCGGCCTACGGCTGGCGGGTATTGGTAGCCGTGGAGCCCGCCGCCGGCTAACCTTTAGGGTCGTTTTTCGGTTAGCTAGGCTCTTTTCTCTGATTCAAACTTACACCTATGCAAACCCGTGAACTCGGCCGCTCCGGCCTCCAGATTTCGCCCCTGATGCTGGGCGGCAACGTCTTCGGCTGGACCATCGACGAAGCCACGTCCTTCGCCGTGCTCGATGCCTTCGTGGCCAACGGCGGCAACGCCATTGATACCGCCGACGGCTATTCCGTCTGGGTGCCCGGCCATGTGGGCGGCGAATCCGAAACCATCATTGGCAAGTGGCTGAAACAACGCGGCCGGCGCGATGATGTGGTCATTGCCACCAAGGTGGGCTGGGAGGTGAACGCAGACAACAAGGGCCTGAAAAAGGACTACATCCTGCGGGCCGTCGAAGGCTCCCTCAAGCGCCTGCAAACCGATTACATCGACCTGTACCAGTCGCACAAAGACGACCCGACCACGCCCGTGGAGGAAACCCTCGAAGCCTACGCCCAGTTGGTGAAAGAGGGCAAGGTGCGCGCCATTGGGGCTTCCAACTTCACGGCGGCCCGCTTGCAGGAGTCGTTGGATGCCAGCGCCAAACACGGCTTCCCGCGCTACGAGACGCTGCAAAACCTCTACAATCTGTACGACCGCGAGGATTTTGAGCAGAACCTGGCCCCGCTCCTGCTGAAAGAAAACATTAGCGCGATTCCGTACTACGGCCTCGCCGCCGGCTTCCTCACCGGCAAATACCGCGACCAGGCCGACCTGCAAAAGAGCCCGCGCGGAGCCGGCGTCGGCCAGAAATACCTGAATAAAAAAGGCCTCGCCCTGCTCACTTCCCTCGATGCCGTGGCCGACCGCCAGCAGGCCACGCCCGCCCAGGTAGCGCTGGCTTGGCTGATGCAGGCCCCGGCCGTGACCGCGCCCATTGCCAGCGCCACCAGCGTGGGCCAGGTCACGGAACTGCTCGAAGCCACCGAGCTGCGCCTGACGGCCGAGGATTTGGAGACGCTGGAGCAGGCGAAGGCAGTGAAGGCGGCGTAGCGCAATGCCAGGCACCTGCTGAATATAATGCAGAGCACCGCGAAGCATGACATTTTGGAATCAGACACAAAAAGGCCCGTCAGCAGCAGCTGACGGGCCTTTTTTATTATGTAATACGCTCGCCTACTCCCGCACGATACGGCGGGTAGCCGTGCCGTCGGCCGAGGTAGCGCGCAGCAGGTACACGCCGGTGGGCAAGGCGCTCAGGTCGAGGGGCTGCGCGGCAGTGGCCGAAGCCGGCAGCGCGGCCCGATAGACCACCTGCCCCAGCGCATTGAGCACGCTGAGCTGCACCGCCTGGTGGACGCTGGTCAGCTGCACCAGCAGCTTGCCGTCGGGCGTGGGGTTGGGGTACACTTGCAGCGCGGCAGCGGCCAGTTGCTTCGCCGTGGCCGTCACCACAAGCGGGGCCGACGGCAGCGAGGCGCAGCCCTGGGCCGAGGTCGTCGTCACGGTGTAGGAACCCAGCTGGGCGGCCGAGTTCACCACATAAGTAGGGCCGGTGGCCCCGGCAATGGCCACGCCGTTCAGGTACCACTGGTTGCCGGTGGGGGCGCTGCTGGTGAGCGTGGTGGTGGGGCCATTGTACTGGGCAGTCACCGTGGGGCGCGTGGGCAGGGCATTGATGGTTACCGTAGCCGTGGATGTGGCCCCGCCGCAGGCCCCGGCATTGCTCACCGTGTTGGTCACGGTATAGGTGCCGGGGGTGCTGCCGGCCAGGTTGATGGTCCCCGTGCTGGCATTGAGGCTCAGGCCGGTGGTTGAGGAGAACGTGCCGGCGCTGGCTCCGGTGGCCAGCGCGGCGGTGGCAGAGCCGGTGGCGCACAACGACGAGCTGCCGTAGCTGAAGGCCGCCGAGGCCGGGGCCGAGATGGTGATGGTGGCCGTGCTGCTGCTGGGGCAGCTGCCGCCCACGCTGTACATGACGGTATAGGTGCCGGGCGTGCTGGTGGCGGGGCTGATGGCCCCCGTGGTCGGGTTCAGACTCAGGCCCGTAGTTGAGGCAAACGTGCCGCCCGTGGTGCCGGTAATGCTCGGCGTAGAGGTGGGGCTGCTCAGGCAGTAGCCGGTAGCGGCGTAGCTGAACGTGGCCGAAGTGGCCGGTGTCACCGTCACGGCCGTGGCCGCCGAGGTGGCCGAGCACCCGCTGCCGCTGGTGACCACCACCGCGTAGCTGCCGGCCGCGCTGGCCGAATACGTAGCGGTGGTAGCCCCGGCAATAGCCTGGCCATTGAGTAGAAACTGATAGGTAGCCCCCGCCCCGCCGCCAGTGGCCGTGAGCAGCACCGCACTACCCTGGCAAATGGCAGTAGCGCCGCCAGCCGAAATGGCGGCCACCGGAGCCGGGCTGATGCTGATGGGAGCCGTAGCCGCAGTAGCCGCGCACGAGCCCGAAGCCGCAATGGTATTGGTCACGGTGTAGCTGCCGGCCTGACTGGCCGCCAGGTTCACCACGCCGGTGGCCGGGTCGAGGCTCAGGCCGGGAGTTGAAGTGAACGTGCCGGCACTGGCCCCGCTGCCGAATACCGGGGCCACGTTGCCCTGGGCCGCCGCGCAGTAGCTGGTTACCGGATAGCTGAAAGCCGCTACCGGAGCCGTAGTGATGGTGACGCTGGCCGAAGCCGCCGCCGTACAGTTTCCACTCACCGTGTACGTTACGGTGTAGGTGCCCGCCGTGCTGGCCGCCAGGTTGATGGCCCCGGTGCTGGCATTCAAACTCAGGCCCGCCGCCGAGGTAAAGGTGCCGCCGGCCGTGCCCGTGATGGTAGGCGTGGCCGTGCCCCCGCTAGCGCACAGCGTAGACGAAGCGTAGGCAAACGCCGCGCTCGGAGCCGCATTAATAGTGATGCTGGCCGTGCCGGTGCCCGGACAGGGGCTGCCCGCCGAGTAGCTCACGGTGTAGGTCCCGGGCTGGCTGGTGGCCAGGTTGATAACGCCGGTGCCGGCATTCAGGCTCAGGCCCGCCGGCGCGCTAAAGGTGCCGCCCGCCACCGAAACCGTGGGGCCGGGGTTGGTGCCGGCGTTCTGGCAGTAGCTGGTAGCGCCGTAGGCCACGGTGGGCGTGGCCACAGGGTTTACGGTGATGGCAGTGCCGGCCGAAGTAGCGGTGCAGTTGCCGGGGTTGGTTACGACCACGCTGTATGTGCCGCTCTGGGCGGCTGCGTAGGTGGCGGCCGTAGCCCCATTTATCGGCTGGCCGTTCAGCAAAAACTGATAGGTAGCCCCGGTGCTGCCGCCGTTGGCCGTCAGCGTCACGGTGCTGCCCTGGCAGATGGTGGTGGGGCCGCTAACGGCCAAAGCCGCCGCCGGCACGGCGCTGACACTCACCTGCGTGGTGGCCGAGGCGGCCTGGCAGGCCCCATTGGCCGATACGGTATTGGTGACAGTGTAAGTACCGGGCTGGCTGGCGGCCAGGTTGATGGCCCCGGTGCTGGCATTCAGGCTCAGGCCCGTGGGCGAGGCCGTGAACGTGCCGGCGGCCGCGCCGGCCGTAAGGGTGGCCGTAGGGTTGGCCCCGCTGGCGCAGTAGGCCGCATTGGCGTAGCTGAAACCGGCCGCGCCGGGCGTGGCCACGGTCACCTGCTGGGTGCTGGTGCTGGGGCAGGGGCCGCCCACGCTGTAGGTGACGGTGTAGGTGCCGGCCGTGCTGGCAGCCAGATTGATTTGTCCCGTCACGGCGTTAATAATCAGACCACTTGCCGAAGTAAAGCCGCCACCGGCCGTGCCGGTAATGGTGGGCGTGGGGTTGGCGCTGCTCTGGCAGTACGAGGCTGCATTATAGGCAAAGGCGGCCGAGGTAGCCGGGTTCACCGTCACGGCCACGGTGCTGGTGCTGGAGCAGCCGTTGCTGGAAGCCGTGAGCGTGTAGGTGGTGGTAATGGGTGCGCCGGTGGTATTAGTCAACGTCACGGTGGGCTGGGCCACGGTGGTGTTGCTTAAGCCGGTAGCAGGGCTCCAGCTATAAGTGTAGCCCGTGGCGGCCGCCGTGCCCAACTGGGCCGAGCCGCCCGAGCAGAACGTCTGAGCCGCGCCGGCATTCGCGGTCACGGCGGGGTTCACGGTCACGCGCACGGTGCTGCTGCCCACGCAGCCCGTGGCCGATACGGCCGTGAGCGTGTAGGTGGTAGTGCGCGGGGCCGTGCCGGTATTGGTGAGGGTGATGGTGGGCTGGGCGCTGGACGTGCTGCTCAGGCCCGTGCTCGGCGACCAGCTGTACGTGAGGCCCGTCGCGGGGGCGCTGCCTAGCTGGGCCGACTGGCCGGAGCACAGCACGCGGTCGGGGCCGGCGTTGGGCGTGGGCAGGGGCTCCACGGTCACGGTCACGGTGGATGTGGCCGAGCAGTTGCCGTTGTCGCCGGTGATGGTGTAGGTGGTGGTGGCGGTGGGCGAGGCGATGGGCGTGGCCGAGCGCGGGTTGTTCAGCCCCGTGCTGGGGCTCCAGGTGTAGTTCTGCGCGCCGCTGGCCGAAAGCGTGGTGGAACTGCCGGCGCAAATCGTGGTGTTGGGCGACACCGTGAGCACCGGCGTAGCCCGCACCGTCACCGTGGCCTGGGCCGTGCTGGAGCAGCCGGCGGCGTTCGTCACCGTCACCGTATAAATAGTAGAGGCCGTGGGCGAGGCCGTAGGGCTGGCCACGGTGCTGCTGCTCAGGCCGGTGGCGGGGCTCCAGGAGTAGCTGGTACCGCCGCTGGCGTTCAGCGTGATGGACTGGCCGGCGCAGATGGCCGTGGCCACCGGGTTCACGCTGGCCGTGGGCAGCGCGTTCACCGTCACCACCACCGCCGACGTGGCCGAGCAGCCGTTCGAGTTGGCCGTCACGGTGTAGGTGCCCGAGCGGTTCACGCCCACGTTGGCGATGGTGGGGTTTTGCAGCAACGAGGTAAAGCCGTTGGGGCCGGTCCAGGAATAGCTGGCCCCCGGCACCGTGCTGGCCGTGAGCAGCAGGTTGCCCCCGGCGCAAAGCGGCGAGTTGCTGCCCGCCGTCACGGTCCCGATGTTGGTAATGGTCAAATCCTGACCGTTATCGGTACCGATGGTAGCGGGGCTGGAAGCCACCACCCGCACGCGGTAGCCCGAGCCCGTGACCACGCCCGCCGGCAGCGCCGCCGTGATGGTGCCGCCCGCCGTGCCCGTGAGCGAGCCAATGGCCACCGGCGCGGCAAAAGAGCCCGTTTCGTCCGAGAGCTGGGCCGTGAACACGTTGCTGGGGTCGATGCTGCCGCTCACCGCGTAGCTCACCCGCACCGTGGAGTTTTGGCAGAAGTTCGGGCCGTTCAGGACCGAGGTAGTGATGGTGGCCGCCGCGCCCGTGCGGCCCCAGGCCAGGCTTATCAGCGCGAGCAGAAAGCCAAAGAGTAACCGGTGTTTCATGATAAGCAGGAAAAAAATAAAGAAGGCGATACCCCAACGGCCGGCTAGTTAGCACCCTCACATGAGCGTAGCGTGATAAGTCCCCGATCCGTAGGTTGCGCGTTGGATGCAGGGGTCCAGCCAAGGTTTAAGGCCTTGTTAATCTTCCTTTTTCCTTCATTCTTTGCTCATCCCGACTTCATCTTGCTCCGTCCACATTCCTCCCCTACTCCCGCCCGCTAACACTCCCTAACCATCGGCGGGCGACGTTATTCTCAATGACGACAACAAGCTAAAAAAGAACGTCCTGCCGAGCGTAGTTGCTCAGCAGGACGTGTTTGTTTCCTTGTTATCCTGTTAGGACTACTGCGCCGTCACGTCCGAATATTCGTACTTCCGGGCTACTTCCAGCGGCTGGCCATCGGCCTCGGCGTAGGGGTACACGAAGTAGTTGAGCGGCGGGCCGGCTTGTTTGGGGGCCAGCTCTACGTCGCGGCCCCGGGTGAACTCGACGCGGTTTTCGTCGTGGGCACCGAAGAAGTAGGCACGCTTGTCGGGGTTTTTGGCGGCTTCGGAGGCATCGACGGGCACCCAGCCGGTTTCGGGGGTGAAGAACTCGGCCCAGCAGTGGTAACCTTTTATTTCGCCGTGGCCGCGCTCGGCCGGCAGCGGCAGCCCTATACTGAAGCGCGCCGGAATGCCTAGGCTGCGGCAGTAGCCGATGACGATGGCGTGGAAATCGGTGCAGTTGCCGCGCCGGGCATCGCAGGCGTAGTAGATGTCGCCGCGGCCCCAGCCCTGGCCGGTTTTGTCGTATTTCACGGTGCTCACCACGTGCTCGTAGATGGCGCGGGCTTTTTCGAGCGGGGTTTTGGCGTTGGTTTTGGCCACCACTTCTTCGGCCTGCTCGTGGATGTGCGGGTCGAGGGGCACGAGGCGGTCGGGGGCCAGCCAGCGGGCCAGGTCGGGGTCGGTTTTTTCTTTGGCGGGCTTGGCGGTGGGCGTGTTGGCGCGCAGGTTGAGGTGTTCGCGGCGCGTGATTTGGGCCGTGAGCTTCACCACCAGCGGCGCGGTGGGCACGGTGGCGGGGCGCAGGTGCAGCATCTGGTTGCCGAAAGCACCCTTCTCAATTTTATACGGCACGGGCGACTCAATTTTCAACTCGTGCACCTCTTGGTTAGCGTCGGGATGCGGCAGCGGCAGCCACAA
The DNA here is from genome assembly GCF_054776495.1 of Hymenobacter segetis. Lineage (NCBI taxonomy): Bacteria > Pseudomonadati > Bacteroidota > Cytophagia > Cytophagales > Hymenobacteraceae > Hymenobacter > Hymenobacter segetis. The sequence goes on from NZ_BAAHBV010000002.1 coordinate 113,508, forward strand.
ATCGAGGGTTTTGGTGCCGGCCGGCGGCACGGGCACGGTGGCCGTGCTGGTGAGCAAAAAGGTGCGGCTCCGGGGCGTGGTGGCCGTTTGGCCCAGGGCACCCAAGCCCGGCAGGTGCGCGGCCGCACCCAGCAGCCCCACCCAAATGGCGGGGGAAATCAACAACGAAACGTTCACGGCAACGAGGCAACAAGTCGCTGCTGGCGGGCGTCGGCAAAGCTGGATTGGAATTGAAAATCAATTCGAACTCAACGGCCACCGCCACGCGCGATGCCCGCCGACGCGGTGCTTGCGAAAGCGCCCGCCAGTCAGGGCCAACCAGACCCCAGCAGTGTCCCAAAGGTACGGCGCGGCCAACCGTGGGCCGGGGCGTGCGTACCAGCATCGGCTTCACCCCTGCTTCATTTTCATGCTTTTCCTCGCCGAACCCATCACGCCCTTCGACTGGCAGCGCCTGCTTTGGACGGCCGACGCGCCGCCCACTTTCCTGCTCGAAGTCGTGTTCCGGTGCGTGGTAACCTACCTGCTACTGCTGGCCACCCTGCGCGTGACGGGCCGGCGAGGCGTGCGGCAGCTGTCCATTTTCGAGCTCAGCATCATTCTGGCATTAGGCTCGGCAGCCGGTGATACCATGTTTTACCACGACACGCCGCTGCTGCCCGTCGTCATCGTGTTTGCCGTGGTCAGTGCCATGTACTGGCTGTTCAATCGCCTCACCGAGTGGTTTCCGCGCTTCAGTGACTGGCTCGAAGGCACGCCCGTGCTGCTGGTGGAGGAAGGCCGCATCAACATGAAAAACCTCGACAACCTGAACCTGACGCAGAAGGAATTATTCGGCGAGCTACGGCAGCAGCAGGTGGAGCACCTTGGGCAGGTGCGCCGCGCCTACATGGAGGCCACCGGCAACCTCAGCGCCTACTTCTACGCACCAGCGGAGGCCGCGCCCGGCCTGCCCATCTGGCCCGAATTATTAGCCAAATCGCAGCACCGCGTGGAAGCCGCTGGCCCGCACGCCTGCTGCAAGTGTGGCCATGTGCAGGAGCTGGCGCGGGGGGAGGCGGCCAGCTGCCCGGTGTGTGAGGGCAAAGGCTGGGTGCCGGTGTGCGCGGCAAAAAGGGAGGCATGATTCTGTCGGGCCTAGCGTCTTCCCCATTCTACCTTTGGCTGCATGAAGCCCACCGCCCCGCCGGTTCTCGCCCTGGCCTCGTTTCCCGGGCCGCTGGCCCACACACCGTACTACTGCGACCGCCTCGAACAGCACGTCGTGCGGTTTCCGCACGTCAACGCGCCGCACGCCCACGACTTCTACCTGCTGCTCTATATCACCGAGGGCGCGGGTACGCACACCGTCGATTTGGTGACGTATGAGCTGCGGCCGGGCAGCTTGTTTTTTCTGGCTCCGGGGCAGGTGCATCATTGGCATTTAACGCCCGAGACGCGCGGCTTTGTGGTGTTTTTCAGCGCCGATTTCTACCTATTTCGCTACCCTGGCAGCGGGCTCTACGATTTCCCGTTTTTCGATAGCACGCACCCGCCGGTGCTGTACCTGACGCCCGCCGAAATGGAGATTCGCCCGCTCATCGAACGCCTGTTTGCCGAGTTTTCATCCCCTCAAGCCAATCAGGCCGAGGTTTTTCGTTCCTACCTGCACCTGTGCCTGGAGCTGGCCGCCCGCCACTACGCGGCTCCGGCTACGGCCGAGGCCGGCCTGGCCCAGCAGCAAATCCGGCAGTTCGGGGCGCTGCTCAACCAGCACTACCGCACCCGGCGCAGCGTGCGCGACTACGCCGCGCTGCTACATGTCACGGCCAACCACCTCAACGCCCTGTGCCGCCGCGTGCTCAATAAAACGGCCAGCGACCTCATCCACGAGCGCATTATCACCGAGGCGCAGCGGCTGCTGAGCCATTCGGCGCTGGGCGTGGCGCAGGTGGCCTATGAGCTGGGGTTTGAGGATGCGTCGTACTTCGTGCGCTACTTCCGCAAGTACACCGGCACCACGCCGGAGGCCTTCCGGCAGCAGCGTTGATTTGTCCTATAAGCCCCCGCAAACGGGCTGCGAAGGCGGGTGAAGTGCCCGGTAATTTTGGAGTATCAAAGCGGCAGGTGCCGCGCCGGCCACTTGCGCATGGGCGCGGGCCGTGTTTCCCCGTATAGCTTCTGCTCCCTCATGCTTCCCTCCCCCGCCCCGGTTATGGCCGAACCTGTTAATACCCCCGAATTCGTTGATTCCACCGCGCTGGCGCTGGCCACGCTGCGCTGCCCGCGCTGCCACCAGGGCAAGCTGTTCACGCACTCCGCGCTCAACATCACCAAATTCGCCCAAATGCCCGAGCAGTGCCCCGTGTGCGGCCAGACGTTCGAGCCCGAGCCGGGTTTCTACTTCGGCTCGATGTACATCACCTTCGGCTTCAACGTGGCCACATTTCTGGTGCTGGGTTTGCTGACTTATTACCTGCTGGGCAACCCCGACACGTGGGTGTACGTGGCCATCATCACCGGGGCTACAGTGCTCCTTACGCCGCTCATTCTGCGCTACTCGCGGGCGCTGATGTTGTATCTGTTTGGTGGCGCGCAGTATAATCCGGATTGGAAACGCCACCGGCGCATCGGTGCTTCGGAAGATTAATAATCGACGATATTGCCCCACAAGAAAGCCCCGACTGCTCAGGAAGCAGCCGGGGCTTTGTGTTTCTTAAGCAATGATGCTCAGCAGAATTATTTCAGCACCTGCGCGCGCCACACGTTGTTGCCGGGGTTGGCATCGGGCAGCAGCTTGGTCGGGTTGAGGCGCACGAGGGTGAGCGGGGTGGTGGAATTGTAGCGGAACGTCCAGGTGCCGCTGCGCTGCCATACTTCCACGGGCAGGCGCACGCGGGTGGTTTTGCCGCTGGTTTCGGTCACGTCGGCGATGACGGGCATGGCGGCCTGGCCTTTGTTTTCCACGGTGATGAGGGCACCCTGGGCGGGGTCCTGGTTCACGTAGGCCACGGTGGTCACGGCCTGGTCGAGGGTCCAGTTGTTATACACCCACTCGCGCCAGAACCAGGTCAAATCCTCGCCGCTGGCCTCGTTCATGGTGCGGAAAAAATCCTTGGGCTGCGGGTGCTTGAATGCCCAGCGCTTGATGTAGGTGCGGAACGCGTAGTCGAACCGCTCCGGTCCCAGAATCTCGGCGCGCAGCAGAAACAGGCCGTAGCCCATCTTGCTGTAAGCGGCGTAGCCGAGGTAGTTGGAGGGCGTCACGTCGGGCACGGTGTAGGGCGGCACGGTGGCCGGGTCCATGATGTAGCGGATGTTGCCGGCCACCAACCGGGCGGTGTCGCTCAGCTGCTTAGCGTATTCGCCTTTGTTGAAATCAGCACTCGACAGCATGTTGATGAAGGTGTTAAAGCCCTCGTCCATCCACGGGTATTTGCGCTCGTTCGAGCCCACAATCATCGGAAACCAGTTGTGACCGAACTCGTGGTCCGTCACGCTGTACAGGCTGGCTTTGCGGGCCTTCACGCCGCAGAACACGATGCCCGGATACTCCATGCCGCCCACCACGCCGGCCACGTTCGTCGCCACCGGGTAAGTGAATTCGTACCACTGCTTCGAGTTGAATTCGATGCTCTTTTTCACGTACTCTGTCGAGCGGTTCCAGGCCGTATCCTGGGCCGCCTCCACCGGGTACAGCGACTGCGCCAGCGACTTACGCCCGCTGGGCAGGTTCATCTTGGCCGCATCCCACACAAAGGCTGACGACGCGGCCCAGGCCACATCCCGCGCCCGCTGGCACTTGAAGTGCCAGGTCAGACGGCCATTTTTGCCGCCGGGCCGCGAGCCCGCTTGGGTCACCTCATCCGCCGAGCGCACCATCACGGTCTGGTCCGAGCCGGCGGCTTTGGCCAGGCGGCTTTGCTGGGCGCTGGTCAGCACTTCGGCGGGATTCACCAGTTCGCCCGAGCCGCCCACGAGGTAGTTGGCGGGCACGTTCACAGTGTAGTCGAAGTTGCCGTATTCGAGGTAAAACTCGGCCGTGAGGTAGGGCAGCGTGTTCCAGCCCTCCACGTCGTCGTACACGGCCATGCGCGGGTACCACTGCGCCACTTCGAAGATTTCGCCGTTCTTGGTTTTGAGGCGGCCGAGGCGGTCAGAACCGTATTCGGGAATGCTGAATCCGTAGCCGATGTGGATGACGAGCTTGTCGCCGTTGGGCTTCAGGGCTTCGGGCAAGATGATTTGCATGCGCGTATCGGTCACGCGGTAGTCGGCCTTCAGCTTCTTGCCGTGCAGCTCAATGGTCACGGTTTGCAGCGAGTCGCCGCCCCGGAAGCCACGCGAGTTGTTGCCGAAGCGCCCGCCGCCGATGGGCGTGATGGCCGCTCCGCGCGAGTCTTCGCGGTACAGGTTCTGGTCGACCTGCAGCCACACGAAGGGCAGGCGGTCGGGCGAGTTGTTGGTGTAGGTGATGTCGACGGTGGCGCTCACGCGGGCCGCTTTCTCGTCGAGGCGGGCATCGATGTGATAGTCGGCCGCGTTCTGCCAGTACTGCGCGCCGGGCTGGCCGCCGGCCGTGCGCGTGGGCGTGCTCAGCTGCTCAATAAACGAGGGGTTGAACAGCGTGCGCGAGTCGTAAGCCGGGCCGGTATTGGGAGCCTGGGCCAGGGCCGGACCGGCCGTGAGCAGGGCCGCGCCCAGCAGCGCGCCGGGCAGGAAAGGGAGTTTCATGCGAATGATGAAGGAAGTAAAGCGAGGAGAAATCAGGAAATCAAGAACACAAAAGAACGTCATGCTGAGCTTGTCGAAGCATCTCTACCGCAATACTGTCCCTGTCGATTGGGATTAGTTGCGCGGTAGAGGTGCTTCGACAAGCTCAGCATGACGTTCTTATGGATTACAGCCCCTTCCAGCTGCCCCTACAGCCGCTGCCGCACCAGTTGCATCAGCCCGTTCAAATCGGCCGCGTCCATCTCCGGCGCTTCGATGAAGGGCATGAGCCCACCATCCGCGCCCACGCCGAAAGCGGCCGGCAGCGGGTGCCGCGCCCACTGCGGATAGTCCCGGATAAACTCATCACGGTGCAGAAATTCCACCGGCACGGGCAGCGTCTTGATAAACCCGCGCCACTCCGGCTGCATCGAAGTGGCCCCGTACGTGACCGCGCACAGCGAGCACGGGTAGGTGCCGGGCGAGAGAATTTTGTGGAACATATCCTTGAGCCCGGCCAGGCGGCCACCGTCGGCATTGTACACGAATAGCAGGCGTTGGGGCATAATGAATGAGCTACCGAATTGTCAGCTTGGCGTAGGTGAAGATGGTGCCGGGGTTTTTGCCGGTCCACATTTTCTTTTTCAGCAGCAGGGTTGAGTTGGAAAGCCAGTGGATTTCGTCCGGCTCCCAGGTTGCCGGGTCAACTGATGGCTCTATTTTCCACACCTCGCGCCAATGGTGGCTTTCAAAGCGAAAAAGCTGAATGGAATTGGGATACATCGCACTCTCAACGCCCCCTGATATGGCCACAAAACTCCTGAGGTCGGGCGAATAGACCACCATTCCGGAAATTTCTGTCTTCCTCCCACTTTTATCAACTAAGATATACTGGGACCATTCGTAATGATTATGCAAAATCAAGTGGCATTCGAACTTCGGTAAATATCCTTGATAAGTAAATTTTTCCCAATCAGGATTCTCCTCGTCAGCATCGTTATCCTTAAAAACCGTTGGCCCTTTGGCCGTTGGAATTACGATGCGGCCCCGCGTTTTCTTCACGGGGAAAGCAACTACCGGCTTGGTCACAATAGCCCCTTTCGCCGCCGCCAGATACGCCACCTTCGTCAACGGGCTGAACGCGACGCGCACCGCCGGCGGCCCGGTGGCAGGCAGTTTCAGGAGCAGCGAGAGCAGCAGGAGTAGCAGCGGCTTCATAAAATACTTGGGAAAGGAATGCCGCGCCAAGGTACTGCCGGGCGCATCTTTGCGCTCATGCCCAACGCCACCGCGCCCCTGCCCTACCTCGTGTTCGATTTCGATAGCACCTTCACCCAAGTTGAAGGGCTGGATGAGCTAGCCGATATTGCCCTACAAGGCCACCCCGACCAAGCCAACGTAGTGGCCCAAATCCGGGCCCTCACCGACCAAGGCATGGCCGGCGAAATCGGCTTCCAGGAGTCGCTGGCCCGGCGGCTGGCGCTGTTGGGGGCCAATGAGCGCCACCTCGCGCCCCTCATTGCCCGCCTCAAAACCAAGGTGAGCGAGAGCATCCGGCGCAATGGGGCTTTCTTCCACCAGTTCGCCGACCGCATTTACGTGGTGAGCAGCGGCTTCCGCGAGTTCATCGAGCCGGTGGTAGCCGAGTTCGGCATTCCGGCCAGCCACGTGCTGGCTAATACTTTCACGTTTGATGAAGCCGGCAACATCACCGGCTGCGACCCCGGTAACGTGCTGAGCCGCGACGGCGGCAAAATCCGCCAGCTCGTGCTGCTCGATTTGGACGGGCCGGTGTATGTACTCGGCGATGGGTATACCGACTATCAAATCCGCGAGGCCGGGCTGGCCCACCGCTTCTACGCTTACACCGAGAACGTTAGCCGCCCTACCGTGGTGGCCCACGCCGACGAAGTGCTGCCCACCTTCGACGAGTTTTTGTACCAACTAAGACTTCCCATGACTTTATCATACCCCAAAAACCGCATCAAGGTCCTCCTGCTGGAGAATCCGGATGCCCGCGCCGCTGAGCTTTTCCGTCAGGAAGGCTATCAGGTAGAAGAAGTTAAGGGCGGCCTCGACGAGGATGAGCTCATTGCCCGCATCGAGGGCGTGAGCCTGCTCGGCATCCGCTCCAAAACGCAGGTGACCCAGCGTGTGCTGGAGGCGGCCAACCGCCTCATCGGCATCGGCGCGTTCTGCATCGGCACCAACCAGATTGACCTCACGGCGGCCATGAAAAAGGGCGTGGCCGTGTTCAACGCCCCGTTCAGTAACACCCGTTCGGTGGTGGAATTGGCGCTGGGCGAAATCATCGTGCTGGCCCGCCGCATTCCCGAGAAGAACCCCAAAATGCACCGGGGCGAGTGGGATAAGTCGGCCAACGGCTCGTTCGAGATTCGCGGCAAAACCCTCGGCATCGTGGGCTACGGCAATATTGGCTCGCAATTATCGGTAGTAGCCGAGGCAGTGGGCATGAAAGTGGTGTACTTCGACGTGGCCGAAAAGCTGCAACTCGGCAACGCCGTGAAGTGCCGCACGCTGGAAGAACTATTGGCCCAATCCGATGTGGTGACGCTGCACATCGACGGCCGCGTGGAAAACACCAACTACATCGGCGAGAAGGAATTTGCCCTGATGAGAAAAGGCGCGCTGTTCCTCAACAACGCCCGCGGCCACGTCGTGGACGTGCCGGCCCTGGCAGCAGCCCTGCGCAGCGGCCACCTCGGCGGCGCGGCCGTGGATGTATTCCCCTACGAGCCCAAAACCAACCACGAGAGCTTCGAAAGCGAGCTGCGCGGCCTGACCAACGTGCTGCTCACGCCGCACATCGGCGGCAGCACGGCCGAGGCCCAGCGCAACATTGCCGAGTTTGTGCCGGAGCGCATCATGCAGTACATCAACACCGGCAACACCCAGCAGTCGGTCAATTTCCCCAACATTCAGCTGCCCACGCAGCAGGCCCACCGCCTCATCCACATCCACGCCAACGTGCCCGGCGTGCTGGCCAAAATCAACAACGTGCTGGCCGAGCACCACGTCAACATCCTGGGCCAGTACCTGAAAACCAACGAGCACATCGGCTACGTGATTACGGACATCAACCGCGAGTACGACCACGACGTGATTCAGGCGCTGCGCGAGGTGGAGCACACCATCAAGTTCCGGGTGCTGTACTAAAATGTCATTCCGACGCAGGAGGAATCTGAGACAAACCATTTGAACAGTTTTCCCCAGATTCCTCCTGCGTCGGAATGACAGCTTGAAACGAAGACGGCCCCGGCTCTCCTTGCGGAGGCCGGGGCCGTCTTCGTTTCAGCTAAGGCCGAGGCTTATTGGCGGGTCACCTTGCGGGTGATGCTGCCGCCGGCCGTGGTGAGGCGCAGGACGTAGACACCGGCGGGCAGTTCGGGCAGACCGGCCAGGGCCTGGGGGGCGGCGCTCAGGGCCAGCTTGGCAGCGAACACCGGGCGGCCTGCCAGCGAGAGCAGCGTCACGGTTGTGGCCTGGGGCTCGATGGTGCCGGGCAGGGCTACCGACAGTTGGTTGGTGAAAGGATTGGGGTAGGCATCGGCGGTGGCGGGGGCAGTAGCAGCGGCAGCAGCAGTGCGGCTCAGGGCTACTACCGGCGAGTAGTTGGTGGTGCCGTCCAGGTCCACCTGGCGCAAGCGGTAGTAGCGGCGGCTGGCAGCCTGGGCAGCGGCCGAAGCATCGAGGTACTCGTAATTATGGGCTATGGTGCTGTTGCCGGCGGCGGCCAGCTCAGCTACAGCAGTGAAGGCGGTGCCATCGGCCGAGGCTTCAACCACGAAGCTGGCGCTGTTCAATTCCTGGGCGGTGGTCCAGCTCAGGCGGTTGCCGGCGCTGGTGGCCTGGCCGCCGAAGGCGCTGAGCACTACCGGCAGCGGAGCCGTGATGGAAGGCGCAGTGGCCGAAGTATTTTGCTCGTAGCGGTACACGGTGCCGTTGCCGTTGCCCACGAAGAGGTCGAGCAGGCCGTCGCCGTCGTAGTCGGTCACGGCCGGGGCCGCGTAGCCGCCGCTATTGCTGGGGTTAGTGCCCGAGTTACCCATATTGATAACCGTGGCGGCGGTACCAGCCGTGCTCAGGTTCTGCACGAAGCTAAAGGTAAGGGCGTTAACCGAAGTCTGGGTATAGAGCTGCACGTTGCCAACTATGTTGCCCACCAGCATATCGAGCTTGCCGTCGCCGTCGTAGTCGGTGATGAGGGGCTTGCTCACGTCGCCGGCATCGAGGATGGTCACGCCATCGGCCAGCTTGATGGTGGTGGCAGCGCTGAAGCCAGCCGTCGTGTTGTTGGTGCGGGCAAGCTGCTCGTAGCGGTTCAGGTAGCCGTTGTTGCTGCCCACGATGATATCAATCAGGCCGTCGTTGTCGATGTCGCCCACCGAAGGACGGGCGTAGGAGCCCTGGTTGGGGGTGCCTGAGGCGGTAACACCGTAGGGGTTGGCGAACAAGGTGGTGCCGGCACCCATTTTAAAAGCGTTGGTGCCCGTGCTGGCATTCTGCTCATAAATCATCACTTTGCCGGTTTCTTCGCCCACAATGATTTCCTGCAGGCCGTCGCCGTCGAGGTCGCTCACCGTCGGCTTGGCGTAGAGGCCCACATCGATGGTAGCACCGTTCGAGAACAAGGTAATAACCGTGCCCGTGGTGCTGAAAGCGCTGTTGGTGGCCGTCTGCTCGTAGTCAATCATGGTGCCGTCGCCCTGGCCCACCAGCAGTTCCAGCAGGCCATCCTTGTCTAGGTCGGCGGCTACGGGAGTCGAGAAGTTGCCGGCAGCGGTGGCGCTGGTAGCGTTGGTGTTCAGCTGGCCGTAGTTGCTGTTGGAGGAAACCCGGGTCACGCCCAAACGGGCCGCGCTTACTGCGGTGCCGGCGGCCGTGGTCAGCCGCACCCGGCCCGTGCCCGCAGCGGCCGGCACAATGAAGGTAGCCGTGGTAGCGGGCAAAGCACCGGCGGTAGCGCGAACGGCCTGACCGTTCAGCAGCACCGAAGTGAAGCCCGTGAGGTTAGTACCAGTGATGGTGACCGTAGCGCCGGGAGCCGCCGTGGTCGGCGTCATGCTGCTGATGGTGGGAGCCTGCGCCATGGCGGCGGCGGGCAGCAACAGGCCCAGCGTGGCCAGGCAAAACAGACGAGCGGCGGGAGTAGCAAGCGTAAACATAATGCTGATGATGAAGCGGAGTGTCTTGGGGAAGGGCCAGCTTATTTGTGGCCGTTTTGATGATACAAAGTTGGCCAAGGGCATCAGGCGGTATTTTTTCCTTCGTCTAAACCCGGCCGTTCCTCGGTGAATGGGGTGGTAATTCCCCGTGAGTGAAAACCGGACCCTTGGCCGACCAAAAAGCCGCTAATTATTACTTTGAGCGGGTTTTTACCGAGCTAATTCAGTTTTACCGGGCACTATCGACAAGTCATCGAGTGAAAGCGGCAGTTGGTCGGCATGCATACCTTAATTGCGGAACTGCCAACGTGGGAAAACCTGTGCCCCGGCTTACCTTCCGGCCGCTTTGCGGCAGCGCGGCGTGAAGCGCGTTTTTTCACGCTTTCACTTTTTAACCCCTCCCCTATGCCCTATCGCTACTTTCTGGCCTTCCTGCTGCTGATTCCCACCCTGAGCCGCGCCCAGGTCACCCCCATCGTGAGTAGCTGGCTGGTGAACACCACCGGGGCCACCGGCTACAACAACATCCCGAGCAACGTGCAGCGCGTGCAGTACTCGGCCGCCAACGTGTACATCACCTGCACGGGCATCCCGAGCTACGCCATCGGCGGCTGGGGCAACAATCCCAACGTGCCCACCAACCAGAACTTCGTGTTCAAAATAACCCGCACGCCCGCGCCCAACACCGGCACACCCACGGCCACGCCCCTAGGCCACACCGGCATCTGGAGCAACGGCGTGAGCCTCTTCAACGCCAAGGATGCCATGAGCTACAACGGCGCGGGCGTGTGGAACCAGAACGCCATCGTAGTAGAAGGCCCGGGCTTCGACTCCTGCCTGGGCCACCCCGCCCCCAACGGCGAGTATCACCACCACCTCAACCCGCGCTGCCTCTACAACGACCACGACAGCACCCGCCACGCCCCGCTCATCGGCTTCGCCCTCGATGGCTACCCCATCTACGGAGCCTACGGCTACGCCAATGCCAACGGCACCGGCCCCATCAAAAGCATGAAGACTTCGTACCGCGCCCGCAACATTACGGCCCGCACCACGCTGCCCGACGGCACCACGGCCCCCTCGGCCGGCCCCGCCATCAATGCGGCCAAGCCGCTGGGCTACTATGTAGAGGACTTTGAATACGTGGCCGGCCGCGGCGACCTGGACAGCCACAACGGCCGCTTCTGCGTGACGCCGGAGTACCCGGCCGGCACCTACGCCTACTTCGTCACCATCAACAGCCGGTACGAAGGCGCGTATCCTTACACGCCCGGCCCTACCTATTATGGGGTGATTCCGGCCGGGGCCATCGGCCCGCAATCGGGCCACGCCGTGGTGAATGAGCCGGTGACGACTTATGTGGTCACGGCTACTTTCCTGGCCGCCGGCCTGCAAGTGAGCGCCTACCCCAACCCGGCCAGCAGCACGCTGACGATAGCGCCCGAGGGTGGCGTTGCGAATGACTTGCGCGCCACGCTTTTCAACACGCTGGGCCAACCCGTTACGGCTGCGGTAGTCCTGCATCCGTCGGTGCCGGCGGAGCTCGATTTAACTGGGGTGGCGGCCGGCGTTTACTACCTTAAAGTGCAGGGCGCGGACGTTGGCGGCACCCAAAAAATTGTGGTGACACATTGATGCTGTTTAGCCTCACGCCGGGTTTTTCCGGATGATGTAGAAGCTCATTTCCTTGCGGGCCACAAATCCCAGGTGCTCATAGAGGCTGATTGCCCGCGTATTAGTGGATTTGACGTGCAGGAACGGGATGCCCGCTGCCGCAATAATGCGCCGGGCCTGGCGCTGAATGAGCTGGCCAGCGTAGCCCCGGCCCAAGTGGTCGGGGTGCGTACACACGGCGCTGATTTCGGCGTAGGGCGTCGGATTCATGCGCTGCCCGGCCATGGCCACGAGCTCATTGCCTTCAAAAATGCCTTCGTAATGCCCAAACGCAATGGTGTTGGGGAAAAACGGACCAGGGTTGGTTTGCCGGGTGAGGGCCAGCATGGCGGGCACGTGCGCCGGCCCCAACGGAATAGCGGGCGGGCCTTCCAATGCGCCGACGGCCGGCGGCCGTTCCTGCACCATTTGCAATACGGCCATGTGCTGCACCACTTCCCAACGGGCCGGAATGGCCAGCGCCACCGGGCTCACCACGCCCAGCAGGCGCTCGGCGGGCACGCGGGCGTGCAGCAGGTCAAAGGCTTGTGGCGTAAAAGTCTCGAACCCAGCAAAGGGCGACACGTCGTCGGCAAAGTATTTCACCTGCGCCGAGCCGGCATCCAGGGGCTTATTGCCCGAAATCAACGCGTTCCAGACGGGGTTATCGAGTAGGTGGGGCATGGCGGTTCGGCGTTTTAGCGCGGGCCCGAAAGTACGCTTTTCGCCCTTGGCGCGGTCCTAAAAGCCGGGGTATTCGAAGTCCAGCGCCACGCCGTAGGCGGTTGTTCGGCCGTACAGGGCTGAAATTCCGGCCAGTGCCTGGTCCAGCATCTGCGCCGATGGCTCGGGGCCTAAAGCCGGCAGCATCCGGCTCAGCGCCTTCGAGTCGCTCAGCAGCCGGTCGGGCACCAGCCGCAGGCCGTGCCGCGTGGGCAGCGGCGCACTGGTTGCGGCCAGGGCATAGGCCCGGCTGCGCCCGGTACGCGAATAGGCATCCATGGCCAGCGCCAGGGCTATTTCGTCGACGCCGGGTGCCACCGGCACGCCGATGGTTTGCCGGGCGTGGAACCAGCCATTGGTAAAATTCACCGCGACCAACGCCCGAAGATTAACGCCAAAATGCGGGTGAAACACCTCGCTGTTGTGGCGCGGGCTCCAGTCGGCCAGGCCCAAACGCCGGGCCAGGGCGGCGGCCTGCTCGGTACCAGCAATGGCTTCCACCAGCGCCAGCGAAACGGGCATGGCGGCGCTGATGCCGGCGCTGGAAATGAATTTGCCATCGGCCACGTAGCGAGTGTTGGGCAGCCAGGTGGTGGCCGGGTATTTCTCTTTGCGCAGGCTTTCGGTGGCCCAATGGCCGGTGGCGCGGTGGCCGGTTAGCAGGCCGGTATTGGCCACCACCAGCACCCCATCGCAGATGCTGACAATGGTGCTGCCCTTGCCGGCCTGCGCCGTAATCCAGGCCAGTAGCGTGGGGTCGGCACTTTTCACCACGGCGGGCACCACTACATAATCTGCGCCATCAGGAAAGAACGTATCAAACTGCTGGATAGTGGCTTCCGGCTGCAGCTTCAGGGCCGGGCGCATGGTGAGCAGGCCGGGCTGGGTGGCCACGGCCACCATTTCGACGGCCCCGGACTGAGCCAGCACACCGTAGGGAATCACGAAATCGGTCAGCTCAGTACCACTGTTCTCGCCAACTACGGCCACCACCGGCCGGAGTCGGCCGAAACGGGCGTGATAGGGCGCAATTTGCTCGGTTTGCGGTGCCGTAGCTGGCCCGGTGGGCGGCGTGTTCAGGGTACTGAATAGAGCCGTTGCGGCAACGGTGCCGGCCAGCAGGAGACGAAAAAGCATGGGCATGGGAATGGCCGTGGCAGCTAAGCCCAGGCAGTTTATTAGTCAGAAATCGAGTTGAAATCAGCCCGTCACGGGCTTGGGCAGAATGCGCTGGAGCTGCCGCACGTTGCGGAAGCCGCATTGGGCCGCGATGGCTTCGCGGGTCAGGGCCGGGTTGCGGTGCAGGGTGCGGGCCAGCTCCTGGCGCAGGGCAGTGGTGTATTCGTTGAGCGTGAGCCCGGTGGCCTGCCGGAAGGTGCGGGTAAGCGTGCGCGGGCTCATATGCACCAGTTCGGCCAGGGTGTCGAGGGTGGCCCCGGCGGCCAGGTTATCGGTAAGCCAGTCCTGGACGTGGTGCACGGCCGAATTGAGGTGGCTGCGGTAGTCGAGGTAGATGCTCTGCTGGCTGTGGCCGGCCCCGCGCCGGGCGTACACCACCAACTCGCGGGCTATTTTGGTGGCGAATAATGGCCCGTGGGCTTCTTCCAACAGGTACAGGGCCAGGTCGATACCGGCCGTGATTCCCGCGCTGGTGTACAGGTTTGCGGCCTGCACAAATAGCTGGTCGGCCTGGGCCAGCACCAGCGGGTAGCGCGCCTGCAATTCTGCCAGGCGCTTCCAGTGCGTGGTGCATTTGCGGCCGTCCAGCAGCCCGGCCTCGGCCAGGATAAACGCGCCGGTGCACACCGAGCAAATGCGGATGCCCCGCGCGTACTGCTCGCGCAGCCAGGCAAAAAAGCCGCTTCCCTCCTGCCTGAACGCGGCGGAGCGCAGGTATTCCATGTCCACCCCGGGCACGAAAATGAAATCGCCGGCTTCAACCTGAACATCCTCAACAGGCACCAGCGGCCCCAGGCCCAAACCGGCCGAGCTGGTGCTCACAGCACCGGCATAGGAACAATACGTAAGCTGATACGGCCGGCCATATTCGGCCGCTTCGTAGAAAACCTGCACCGGTCCCGTTAAATCGAGCAGGTGCACGCCCGGCGGCACTACAAACACAACGTGGGGCAAGATTTTCATTTATATGGTTGAATTTCTGAGTCAAAAGTACTGGCTCAGAAATTCAACCATCCGCCATTCACCGGACATATCCAGACAACGTTTTTACAGCCGCTCGCGCACCTGGCGCAGCACCCGCTCCACTTCGTTGCGCATGTCGCCGCTGTCCACCACGTGGTTGTTGTTCATGAAGGTGAAGGCCACCAGCCGGCCGCTTTTGGTGCGTAGGTAGCCGCACACGTTGAGGTTGTTGCTGAGGGTGCCGGTTTTGCCCCACACCCAGGGGCCGGTGGCATCGTGGTAGCGCTTGCGCAGGGTGCCCTGGCCGCCGCCGGCCGCCAGCAGACTCAGCAGGCGGCGCTCGGGTACTTCCTGGTGCAGCTTGAGCAGCAGCGCGGTGAGGGTGCGCGGCGTGATGAGGTTGAGGCGCGAGAGGCCGGAGCCATCGACCCAGAAAACCGGGTCGGGCAGGCCGGTGAGCAGGTTTTTGCGGGCGTAGCGAATCACGCGGCCAGTGCTGAGCGAGTCGTGCTTCCCGATTTTGGTGCTGCACATCAGCAGCAGCTGCTCGGCCAGGAAGTTGTCGCTCACGCGCAGCATGCGGCGGTAGAGGGAGTCGACGCGCAGCCCGTTGAGTGTCCGGATAGAGTCCAGCCCCGGCCGGGGCCGCCAGATGGCCCCGGTGGTGGCACGGCGCAGGGTGTCGCCCAGCAGCCGCAGCATCAGCCCGCTGCTGGTCACGAAGGGGGTTTCATCGACCCACTTTTTGGTGGTAGGCAGCACGTAGAAGCGGTTTTCGTGCAAAGCCCGGATGACGTGCGTGTCCTTATCTAGTCCCGGCGTAAGCAAATCTGGGCCGGCCGGCCCCACCAGCGGCGCGAAAAAGCGCGGCAGCACCCGCACCCGCGACTGCGCCGCCAGTCCCGGGCGCACGGCCGCCACGCCCCCAGCGCGGGCCGGCGGGGGCGGCGTGGCGTAAAAGCGCACGGTGTTGCCGTAAATTGGGAAGGCATCGCGCTCAGGCTGGAAATAGTAGCCGTAGTCGTCCCAGGTCCAGCTGGGGCCGAAGGGGGCCACGCAGGCTATGGCGCAATAGGCCAGGCTTTTTTCGGGCCGGTGCAGCAGGAAATTGAAGGCGCGGCGGCTGGGCACGTCGCCGTGCAGCAGGGTGGGGTCGCCGGTGCCCTGGAAAAACAGGGTGTCGTTGCGGCTGAAATAGCGCAGGCTGGGCAGCGAGTCGCCGAGCAGGTGCAGGCCGGTGTAGAAGCTGAACAGCTTCATGTTGCTGGCCGGCGTGAAATACTTGGTTTCCTGAAAGCCGTAGAATGGCCGGGTGCTGTCGGCGTAGGCCAGGCTCATGCCCACCTGGTGCTGGGCTAGCACCGGCGAGGCCGCCAGCAGCGAATCGAGCCAGGGCAGGCGCGGGCCGGGCAGCGGCGCGGCGGCCACCGGTGGCTTCTCGGGAGCCTGGGCGCAGGCCGATAATTGGGTGGTACCAATAGTAAGTAGCAGCAGGAAATAGAGCGGACGTAGCATGGGCCGCAACTTACGCAGCAAACGGGGCTGGGGTGGCTTTTTGGGGGAGAATTTGCGCGTTTAAAATGATAAACAGGCCGTCATGCTGAGCGCAGTCGAAGCATCTCTACCGCGCAACGAATCAGATTTAGTATTGCGGTAGAGATGCTTCGACTGCGCTCAGCATGACGGCCTGCGTGAGGTTATATAAATCAAAATCCCTCCCACTCGGTTGTTGTCAACTTTTCCATCATACGCAGAAAGCAACCGCATATTATGTCCACTAACGCCCTCTTCGCGCCCTTCGCGCTGAAATCCCTCCAACTCAAAAACCGCATTGTGATGGCCCCCATGACCCGCTCCTTCTCGCCCAACGGCGTGCCGGGCGCGGACGTGGCCGCCTACTACCGCCGCCGCGCCGAGGGCCAGGTCGGCCTCATCCTTTCCGAAGGCACGGTGGTCGAGCGCCCGGCCTCGTCCAACGACCCCAACATCCCGCATTTCTACGGCGAAGCCGCGCTGGCCGGCTGGCAGCACGTCATCGACGAAGTGCACGCCGCCGGGGGCAAAATGGGCCCGCAGCTCTGGCACATGGGCGTGATGGCCGAGCACCGCTCGGGCTGGAAGCCGTCGGAAAACTTCGAAGGGCCCTCTGGCCTCATCAAGCCTGGCCAAGCCACCGGCAAGGCCATGACCGAAAACGATATCACTGACACCATCGCCGCCTTTGCCCGTGCCGCCGCCGATACCAAGCGCCTGGGCTTCGACTGCCTGGAGCTGCACGGGGCGCACGGCTACCTCATCGACCAGTTTTTCTGGGCCGGCCTGAACGAGCGCACCGATGCCTACGGTGGCGACAACCTCACCCAGCGCAGCCGCCTCGCCGTGGAATTAGTGAAGGAGGTACGCCGGGCGGTAGGCGAGGATTTCGTCATCAGCCTGCGCCTCTCGCAGTGGAAGCAGCAGGACTACACCGCCAAACTGGCCCACACACCCCAGGAAATGGAAGCCTGGCTCCAGCCCCTGGCTGAGGCCGGCGTGGACATTTTCCACTGCTCGCAGCGCCGCTTCTGGGAGCCCGAGTTCGAAAGCGAAGGCTCCGATTTGAACTTCGCCGGTTGGGTGAAAAAGCTCACCGGCAAAACCACCATCACCGTGGGCTCGGTGGGCCTCTCGGGCGAATTCCTGGCCGGCTTCGCGGGCGAAGCGTCCGAGCCGCAGGGCATTGAGGAGCTGCTGCGCCGGCTCGACCGCAACGAATTCGACCTCGTGGCCGTGGGCCGCCAGCTGATTGTGGACCCGAACTGGGTGGAGAAAATCGAGCAGGGCCGCGCCGACGAGATGGTAGGCTTCAGCCGCGAGGCGCTGCGCACATTGGTGTAATATTCCGGCAGGTGAGCGGGCCGCTTTTCGGGGCTTGAAAAACGTAGAATCCCAGTCGCCCGGCAACGCGGTGGCTGGGATTTTTTGCTATAGAGCGATTCGCAGGAGAGTGTACGATGTAGGGGCGGGGCCTGCCCCCGCCCCTACACCGGCCTGAGCAGCCCATGATGGCCCTGAAACATATTCGCATTTTTTTACAGATATGTTTCAAACCTTGAAACATATTCCTTATTTTTAGTCGAATAAGTTTCAAGCCACTCCCGCTTCATGGCCCGCCCTTCCAATTTCCCCGATTCCCGGCTGGCCGTTATGCGGCAGTACCTGGGCCTGCCGCAGCAGGAACTGGCCGACTTTCTGGGCATCAGCCGTAGCCTGCTGGCCAACCTCGAAGCCAACCGGCGCGCCATGAGTCGGGCGGTGCACGAGCGCGCCGCGCCCCTGCTGGCTCTGGTACCCGATGGCGCGCTGCACTTGGTGCTGGGCATCCCGGAGCCGCCCCCCGCCCTGCCCACCGCGCCGGCCCCCGGCCCCCTCGAAGCCCGCCGCGCCTACTGCGTGTGGCGGGCGGCCAACCTGCGTTACGAGCTACGCTCCCTGCACCAGCGGGCCGCCGTGGGCCTGCGCTGGCAAGCTGCCCTGCCCGCACTGCTGGCTGCCCTGCCCCCGGCCGCGCCCGACCCTGCTCCGCCCGGCGACTGGTCGCGCTTCACCTACCCGCGCGAGCTCGCGCAACTCTGGGCCACCGCCTTCACGCCCGACGATGCGGCCCGTTTTCACCTGCTCCGGTTGCAGGCCGAAGCGCTGGAGACGGAAGCGGCGGCACTGGCCGCGCTCCTCGCGGAGTAGCAACTCCACAACGTACTGAAACCCGAAAGCAGGCGGCGCGGCAGCAGCTGTTTCTGGCGGGGAACGGGCTACTTCAGCACTGCGGCCTCGGGCTGCCCGGCCGATGCGGCGGCCACCGGGGCGGTCCCGAACCGGGCCTTCAGCTCGTCGTAGGCGGCGGGCGAAATGGCCAGGTGCTGCACCACGGTGGCCGTCGATTCGGAGGCTTTGCCTTTGTCGTCGACTTTGGGGGTCACGTTTTCCAGCGTCAGGTACTGGCAGCCGGGGTCGTTGGCCACGCGGTGCAGCTTGAGGCGGGCAAAGGGGGCTACTGCGGACTGCGCTACGTGGGGCAGCAGGGTCCGGAACTGGCCGGTTTCGAGAGAGGCCCGGGTTTGGGCCGCATCGTGGGCGTAGGCAATTGGATGGGCCAGGGCTTCTTCATCGGCCCACTCGTTGGTGAGCTCCGAGAAAGGCTCATCGGCCTGCGAGCTGGCCATCAGGTAAGCCCCGCCGAGTATGATGACCAGCTCAACCACCCACACAAACCACAGAAACGCGCCCGAGGGCGTAGCTCCTTTTAAAGACCAAGTACCCGTTGCGTTGATTTTGTCAATGGCGGCCCACATCGCGGCCGGATGGGTGAGCACATCCCCAAACAGGGCCGCGCTGAACGAGGTGCTGGTATCGGCATCGCGGCCGGTGCCGGTGGTTTCGGTATTGAAGAGCAGCGTGAGGTACACGCTCCACTCCAGGTAGATAGCGGCCAGGCCCACCAACACGGCCAGCACGGCCACACCTTTGGGGCTACGCAGCTTGCCGGCGCGCGCCAGCAGCAGCAAAATCCCGCCCAATACCAACCCAAAACCCAGGCAGATAAAGAAGTTGATGTAGACAAACGGAATGTACCAGACGGCATATATGTAGACGAATGCCAGCACGGCCGCCGCCAGCACACCACCCAGCAAAAACAGTAGCACGCCCCCAAGGGGCATTTTATTGGAAGGCTGGTAATAAAGACTCATGCGAAAGGGAAGAGGTGAAAGGAAACCGGCCGCAATAAACGAATAACGCCGGGCCGCCACAGCGGCTCGTGCCCTTCAGTGCAACAGCGCTACCGGGGCTGGCCCCGCCCCTACCGTTCGATGTGCTTCACCTTGGCCTCGTCCAAATCGAGCTGGGCTTCCTGCTGGCGCAATACTTCCTCATCGAACGAGTCGTGGTGGCGCAGGTGCTCCAGCGCCTCGCGCTCCACTTGCAGCACGTCGAGCAGTACCATGTGGTACTGGCGCAGGGCATCGCGGCCCGACTCATCTACTTCCAGCGAATTGAGGGTGCGGGTGGTGAGGCTAACCTCGGTTTCCATGCGCTGCTGGAGGCGGGCCACCAGCTCATTGGCGGCCAACTCGGCGGGGTACTGACGCTTCAGGTGTTTCACGGCGGCGGTGCGCAGGTGCAGGCGCACACCGGCCTCCTGCTCTTCAAGGGGCGTACTATCGTCGCGCTCGGCTATTCTGGTGAAGCGGATGATGGCCGGCAGCGAAAGGCCCTGGAGCACCAGCGTGACCAGAATGACCACGAAGGTGATGAACAGAATCAGGTTGCGCTGCGGAAACGCCTGCCCATCGGCCGCCAGCAGCGGCACCGACAGCGCCGAGGCCAGCGACACCACCCCGCGCATGCCCGCCCAGCCCAGCACCAGCGTGCCCTGCCAGCCCGGACTGGGCTCGCTGTTGCGGATGCTCCGGCTCAAAAAACGCGGAATAAAAGCCGCCGGATACATCCACAGCAGCCGAATCACAATCACCAGCCCGCTCATCAGCAAGCCGTAGGTAATGGCCTGTTGCAAGGAATAATTGCCCAACCCTTCCACCGCAATGGGCAGCTGCAAGCCGATGAGGATAAACACCAGCCCATTGAGCACGAAGCTCACGCTGGCCCATACGCTGTTGGCCTGCAGGCGCGTATTGGCATCGAACACCCGGTGCGATAAATGCGAAAGCAACAGCCCGCCGCTCACCACCGCCAGCACGCCCGAAAAGTGAAATTCCTCGGCCAGCAGGTACATCACGTAGGGCGCCATGAAGGTGAGTACCGTGTTGATGCTGGGCGTGGTGGGCAGGTATTTATGGATGAGGAAAAAGCCATACGCCACGCCCAGCCCCACCACCAGCCCCATGCCGCTGGTCAGCAAAAAGCTGGTGGCTGCCTTCTGCCATACAAACGCCCCCGAAAGCACCGCCAGCAGCGCAAACCGGAACACAATCAAGCTGCTGGCGTCATTAATCAAGCTCTCCCCTTCGAGAATGGCCGTCACCCGCCGGGGCACCTTGATGCCGCGCAGCACCGACGTGGCCGCCACGGCATCGGGCGGCGAAATAATGCCGCCCAGCAAAAACCCCAGCCCCAGTGTGAACCCTGGAATGACGGCCCGCGCCACATACGCCACGATGAGCGAGGTGAACGCCACCAGCCCGAACGCGAGCAGCCCAATGGCTCGCCGCCAGCGCCAGAAGTCTTTCCAGGAAGTATTCCAGGCCGCTTCGTAGAGCAGCGGCGGCAGGAAAATCAGGAAAATCAAATCCGGCGCGATGGCCACGCGCGGCAGGCCGGGCACAAAACTCAGCCCCAGTCCGCCCAGCACCAGGAAAATGGGGTAGGAAATGCCCAGCTTCTGCCCCAGCATCACCAGAAGAAACACGGCGAACAGCAGGCCGAGAATGAGGAGTAAGCTTTCGTGCAGCATAGGGCCGGGACTGGGTTCAACAACCCAAAGAAACGCTAGGCGAAGCAAGTGCGTTGGATAGCTATAGAACGTCATGCAGAGCGCAGCGAAGCATCTTTACCGCAGTAGTAAATCAAATTACTATTGCGGTAGAGATGCTTCGCTGCGCTCTGCATGACGGGCTTATTGTATCAGCCGATGCCCACACCCGGCTCCGTTCACCTGAAATTTCTCTTAGAAATGCCACAGCTTCCGCCCCACCGTCGGGCGCCTGGGCCTATCGAAAAGCACCACGTAGAGCACCCCCAGCAAGGGCGTGAGCAATAGAGCCGTTAGCAGGCGCAGGTGCCAGTAATGCACCGGGGCCAGGCCCCAGGATTGGACGAGGTGATTGATGAAATTTGCCATTAATAAATGTACGCATTTCCCCAATCGTTTGCAATACCAGATGCGGGATGGCGCGTGAGTTGTTGCGGCAACTGCCGTTTGCCACTGGTTTTGGGGTGAGGCACGGACCGAAATAATTCACATTCAGCTTTTCAGGCCGGTGCGGCTGGGCCGCGTGGGTCGTTACTTTGCCCAAAAGTCCTTGTTGCGGATGGCCCAATTCTGCGGCTCCTAACTTTTTATTTCTCTTCCAGTCTTTTACTATGCCTCACTTCTCCCCATTTATTGTTGCACGCCCGGCCCGCCCTCTGGCGACTCTGGGACTGCTGCTGGCCACGGCCGGCGCGGCCCACGCGCAGATGCCGGCACCGGCTAGCTTCGCCATGCCTAGTGTTTATTCAACTGGTGCCTATAGCAGTCCCAGTGATGTTGCTGTGGCCGACTTAAACAACGATGGCCAGCCGGACATCGTGACAGCCAACGGGGGTACCAACGCCGTGGGGGTACTGCTGGGGCAAGCCGGCGGGGGCTTTGCCGCCGTCACCTCTTACTCAGCCGGCACCAACAGCCAGCCCGCGAGTGTGGCGGTGTCCGACGTGAACGGCGACGGCCGCCCCGACATCGTGACGGCCAACCTCATTGGCAGCTCAGCCGGGGTGCTGCTGGGACAAGTCGGCGGGGGATTTGCCGCCGTCAGCACCTACCCTACCGGAGCCAACAGCAACCCACGTAGCGTGGTTGTGGCTGACATAAACCAGGATGGGCGAGTTGACCTCGTAACAGCAAACTACTACAGCAACTCAGCCGGGGTGCTGCTGGGACAGGCCGGTGGGGGATTTGCCGCCGTTAGCACCTATTCGACGGGCATTGGTCCCGCTGGTGTGGCTGTGGCTGATGTTAACAGCGACGGACGGCTGGATATTGTGACATCTAACTACAACAACGGAACCGGCGCCGTGGGGGTGCTGCTGGGGCTGGCCAGTGGGGGATTTGCCGCCGTCAACTCTTACTCGGCTGGCGGTAACTTTCCCAATGATGTGGCCGTGGCCGACGTGAACGGCGATAGCCGATTAGACATCGTGACGGCCAACAACGGAACCGGCACCGTGGGGGTGCTGCTGGGGCAGGTCAGTGGGGGATTTGCTACTGTCAGCACTTATCCCAGCGGCTCTGACCTCCGCAGCGTGGCCGTGGCCGACATGAATGGCGATGGCCGACGGGATATCGTGACGACCAATTCCAGTGCCGGCACCGTGGGGGTGCTGCTGGGGTTGGCCAGTGGGGGATTTGCCGCCGTCAGCAACTACTTAACCGCCACTATTCGTGATTATCCCATTGGCATAGCCGTAGCAGATGTGAATGGTGATGGCCGACTTGATATCGTGGCCGCCAACTCTGGTAATGGCACGGCCGGGGTATTACTCAACACTGGCACTTTTACGCCCCTGGCCGCCGCGCCCGGTGCCGAAGTAGCCGAGGCATCCCTGTTTCCCAACCCGGCGCACGGCGGCTTCAAGGTGCAGCTGCCCGCCGCCCGGGGTGCCGCTTCTGCGCGAGCTGAATTGCTGAATGCGCTAGGCCAGGTAGTGTGTCAGCAAGACGCCGGGCTACTTGCCGACGAAACATTTTCCTTTGCCACCACCGGCCTGGCCCCGGGCTTGTACACCCTGCGGGTGCAGGCCGGCAGCCACACGCTAACCAAGCGCGTGGTGCTCGAATAACTTGCCAACAGCCGATACTCTTACTCTTACTGATAGAAAGCCCCGTTGCCGCTCGGCAGCTGGGGCTTTTTTGGCGATGATGGAGAGCAACCAGAGCCGTAGCGACTCAGGCCATTGCGTATCATAGTGGCTGGCCGGCGCGCAATGGCCGGCGCTTTTCCCCGGCTTCCCAACTTCCGCTGCCGTACTTTTGACTCCCGTCATGCCCGAACGCTCCAACCCCTCCCCCTCCGCGTCGGCAGCGAAATACATTTTCGTTACCGGCGGCGTCACTTCTTCACTCGGCAAAGGAATTATTTCCGCCTCGCTGGCCAAGCTTTTGCAGGCCCGCGGGTTCCGAGTCACCATCCAGAAGTTCGACCCCTACATCAACATCGACCCCGGTACGCTCAACCCGTACGAGCACGGCGAGTGCTACGTGACCGACGACGGGGCCGAAACCGACCTCGACCTCGGCCACTACGAGCGGTTCCTGAACACGCCCACCTCGCAGGCCAACAACGTCACCACCGGCCGCATCTACGACCACGTCATCCGCCGCGAGCGCGAAGGCGCGTTCCTCGGTAAAACCGTGCAGGTAGTGCCCCACATCACCGACGAAATCAAGCGGCGCATGCTATTGCTGGGCCAGAACGGCCAGTTCGACGTGGTCATCACCGAAATCGGCGGCTGCATCGGCGACATCGAGAGCCTGCCCTTCG
Organism: Hymenobacter segetis; assembly: GCF_054776495.1. NCBI lineage: Bacteria > Pseudomonadati > Bacteroidota > Cytophagia > Cytophagales > Hymenobacteraceae > Hymenobacter > Hymenobacter segetis. Next base: position 137,140 of record NZ_BAAHBV010000002.1, read on the forward strand.
TGGAGGCCGTGCGCCAGCTCCGCTGGGAGCTGCCCGATGCCGACTCGCTGGTTATCCATCTCACGCTGGTGCCGTATCTGAAAGCCGCTGGGGAGCTCAAAACCAAGCCCACGCAGCACTCGGTGCGCGATTTGCGCGAGGCCGGCCTCCAGCCCGACATCCTCGTCTGCCGCACCGAGCACCCCATGCCGCCCGAGATGCGCCGCAAAATCGCGCTGTTCTGCAACGTCAAAATCAACTCGGTTATCGAAAGCCTCGATGCCGACAGCATTTATTCGGTACCCTTGCTGATGCGCAAAGAGGGCCTCGATGAGCGGGTTATCAAGCGCCTGAAGCTGACCGGCGGCACCTTGCAGCCCGATTTGGAAGCTTGGAAAGACTTCCTCGGCAAGCTGAAAAACCCCACCGAGGAAGTGACCATTGCCCTCGTGGGCAAGTACGTGGAGCTGCCCGATGCCTACAAATCCATCAACGAAGCCTTCGTGCACGCCGGCGCCCAGAACGAGTGCAAGGTGACGGTACGCAGCATTCAATCGGATAACATCACGCCCGAAAACATCGCCGGCCTGCTCCACGGCTGCGACGGCGTGCTGGTAGCCCCCGGCTTCGGCGAGCGGGGTTTTGAAGGCAAAATCGTGGCCGTGCGCTACGTGCGGGAGCACAACATTCCGTTCTTCGGCATCTGCCTGGGCATGCAGGTGGCCGTGGTGGAGTACGCCCGCAACGTCCTCGGAATGCTCGATGCCAACTCGACCGAGATGGACGCCCTCACGCCCAACCCCGTGGTGGCCATGATGGAAGAGCAGAAAAACGTGACCCTGAAAGGTGGCACCATGCGCCTCGGCGCTTACGCCTGCGACCTGCGCCGCGGCTCGAAAGTCGCCAAAGCCTACGCCAAAAACCACATCAGCGAGCGCCACCGCCACCGCTACGAGTTCAATAACCAGTACCTGAAGCAGTTCGAGGACTCCGGCCTGCAAGCCACCGGCACCAACCCAGAAACCGGCTTGGTGGAGGTAATTGAGCTGCCCACGCACCCCTGGTTCGTGGCCGGCCAGTTCCACCCCGAGCTGAAAAGCACCGTGGAGCAGCCGCACCCGCTGTTCGTACGGTTTGTGCGGGCAGCCATCCAACATAGGAAGGGTTAAGTCGTCTGCATCGTCGCGAGTCGCCTGTCATCCTGAGCAGAGCGAAGGACCTTATCACCGCTGAACGGGTTTGCTGTAATGGCAGACAATGAAACGCGATAAGGTCCTTCGCAAGCTCAGGATGACAGGCGACTTCATTCTTCATTCCTAATTCCTCATTCTTCCTTGAGCGCAGCGTTACCTTTGCCCCTTCGCAACCTTTTTTACTAATGGATAGAAATTCAGCAACCGGCCTGTTCCTTATCTCGGCCTTGCTCCTCGTGTACCTGTTCTTCTTCAGCCCGAAGAAAACGGATGAAAAAGCCGCCGGCAAAACCCCGGCTGCTACCACCGCCGCCGCTCAGGCCGGAGCCACCCCCGCCGCCCCCACGGCCCTGGCCCCGGAAGCCGCCCTCGATACCACGTCCGGCGCGGCCAAGGACGTGACCCTTGCCAACGAGAACCTGACCATCACCTTCTCGACCCGTGGTGGCCGCGTGACGGCCGTGCGGATGAATAAGTACAAGACGTTCTTCGGCCAACCGCTCGATTTGTTCGATGCAAAGAGCGCCCGCATGGACACCAAATTCCGCACCGTAGATGGCAAAACCATCAAGTTTTCGGATTTGAATTTCCAGGCCGTGCCTTCGCAGGCGGCCGCTGGTTCGGTGCTCACGTTCTCGGCCCCGGTGGCCGGTGGCAGCATCGTGCAGACGTACTCGCTGCCCGCCAACAGCTTCGAGCTGAAGTACGACCTGCGCCTGCTGGGCCTGGAGCGCACCGTGGCCCAGGAGCCGCTCACCTTCACCTTCGTGGACCAGGTGCGCCAGACTGAGCAGGACCTCAAGCAGAACCGCAACCACACCACCATCAACCACTACCTGGCCGCCGGCGACCAGGGCGCGCTGGCCGAAGCCAGCGAGAAGCCCGAGGAATACAAGGCTGCCGGCCCCGTGAAATGGGCTGCCCACAAACACGATTTCTTCGTGGCCGGCCTCATCGCCGACCAGCAGCCCTTCGCGGGCGGCGCGTTCAACGCCGACGTGGACTTGGCCGATTCTCTGACCATCAAAACGCTGAGCTCGACGCTGACCATTCCGGTGGCGGAGGTGGAGCAGGGCCGCGGCCAGTACCGCTTCTTCTTCGGCCCGAACTCGTTCAACCTGCTGAAGGCCGTGACACCGGAATTCGACCGCAACGTGTACCTCGGCTGGGGCCTGTTCCGCTGGGTGAACCGCTTCGTGGTGCTGCCGGTGTTCCACTTCCTGGAACAGTTCATCTCGTCCTACGGCGTGATTATCGCGCTATTGGTACTGCTAATCAAGCTGGTAACCTGGCCCCTCACCTACAAAACCTACGAGAGTCAGGCCCGCATGAAAGTGCTGAAGCCCGAGATTGACGAGCTGAAAGCCAAGCACGGCGACGACGCTACCAAGGTGCAGCAGGAAACCATGAAGCTGTACCAGGAATTCGGCGTGAGCCCCCTGAGCGGCTGCGTGCCCACCTTGCTCACGCTGCCGATTCTGTTCGCCATGTTCCAGTTCTTCCCGAACGCCATTGAGCTGCGCCAGCAGAGCTTCCTCTGGGCCAAGGACTTGAGCAGCTACGACGTATTCATCAAGCTGCCTTTCTACGTGAAATGGTACGGCGACCACGTTTCCATGTTCACGCTGATGATGACGGCCTCGACCCTGCTCATGACCTGGCAGAGCAACCAGACCAACACGGCCATGCAGGGACCGATGAAGACCTACAGCTACCTGATGCCCATCATCTTCCTGTTCGTACTGAACAGCTTCGCGGCGGGCCTCACCTGGTACTACTTCGTGTCGAACGTCATCACCTTCGCCCAGCAGGCTATCACGAAAACCTTCGTGGACGACACGAAAATCCGCGCCCAGCTCGACGCCAACAAAATCAAGAACAAGGACAAGAAGCCCGGCGGCATCCAGGGCCGCATTGCCGAAGCCATGAAAGCCGCGCAGGAACGCGAGGCCCAGGCCCGCAAGAAGTCGTAATCAGAACGATTGAATAGTTAGAACGTCATGCTGAGCGAAGTCGAAGCATCTCTACCGCAGCAGTAAATAATTACTTTGGCGGTAGAGATGCTTCGACTTCGCTCAGCATGACGTTCTACTGTTTACCCCCAAAACGGTCATTCGAAACGCCAGGCATGGTTTTCGTATGACCGTTTTTTGTTCGCCTAATTTTACGCCTACAATCCCTCACCCCAACCGCCATGCGCCTCCTCTCGCTCCTGCTGTTACTTGGTTTCTTTGGTTTCAGCCTCGTGCTCCCGGCTAATGCTCAGCACACAACCACCAAAAAAGTGAAGGTCAAAAAAGCGGCTAAAAAGACCGTAACCACTACCAAAGTCGTCACACCAACTGCTGCCGGCCCGGTTCTAACCTTCGAGCGCACGCCCTGCTACGGGCGCTGCCCGGCCTACATTATGCAGGTATATGCCGATGGCCGCGTGGCCTACGAAGGCCGCCACTCCGTGCCAATGATGGGCAAGAAAGACCTCAAGCTGCCCGCCAGCGCCGTGGCCGATATGCTGCGCCAAGCCAAAGAGGCACACTTTGAAACCTTCGAGAAAGAATACCGGAGCGGCGCAACCGACCTGCCAAGCACCATCGTCACCATCCGCCAGCCCGACGGCACGCTGAAAAAAGTGACGGCCGAAAACAACGCCCCCGAGAACGTGAAAAACTATTTCACCTACCTCACCACGCAGTTCGACCAGTTGGCCCAATTGAATGGGCTGGAGAAATAGTATAGCCGTAGCGCGAACTACAAAGTCCACGCTACCGGATGCCTTTACCGTGCTGCTTTGGCTTGCGGCTTGAACACCACCCGAAACGCCCGCAGTGCCGCCGGATGATAGATAGTGGCGTGCGTTTCTTCCGGCATCGGCGCGTAGTACCAGTTGCCCAGGCGCGCCGCCTGGGGCCGGACCAGCGCCATTAGGCGGCGCGTGGCGGCCGTGTCACCGTGGATGCTGGTGGCTAGGTACACGGTTGCCATCGGACGGCTTTTTTGCAATAGCGTACCAGCCTGCGCGGCCAGTTGGCCGTTGTTCCACCACAGGCTGGGGTCGAAGGCGAGGTAAGTATTGAACAATTTGGGCTCTAGCAGCAGGGTTTCGACCACGAACAGGCCAGCCAGCGACTCGCCCACGATGGCCGTTTCGGCCGTGGTGCGGTAGCGTTGCTTCACCTGCGGCATCAGTTCCTCGCGGATAAACTGGCGGTAGGCCACCGAGCCGCCCACTTTAGGTGCGATTTTCTTATCCTCAGCATTAGTGGTGGGGCCGGTGAGGTCGCGCCGCCGCTGGGTATTTTCGATGCCGACCAGAATGAACGGCCGCATGGTGCCATTGCCCGTGAGCACCTGCACGAGGCCCGCGACGTGCAGAAAATCCTCCCCTATCCCACCATCAGGCATATACAGCACCGGCAGCCGCACCGTGGCCGAGTCGGTGTAGGCGGGCGGCAAGTACACGTTGATGCGCCGCGTTTCGCCCAGCGCTTTGGATTCGATGGTAAAGGTTTGGCCGATGTTCAGCGGGGTAGCCGCCACGCTTAGAGCCGCCGTTTGCGCTTGGCCCATTCCTGTTGCAGCAGTTGCTATTGCTGCCGTCGCTACTATCATTCGCAGATACCGCATCGTTTGTTCCGTTTTGGTGAAAAGCTATTCCTTGCGCACCCGCTCCAACAGCAGCTGGTTCATCGGGTTCGGGGTGAGGCCGCGCACGTTATTCTGCGTTAGGCGTACTACCTCATCGTAATATAGGCTGATAACGGGCGACTCTTCTACCACAATTCGGTCCATGGCCTGGTACAGTTTGGTACGTTTGGCTACTTCCTGGGTGCGGCGGGCTTCGTCGTAGAGCTTATCGTAGGCCGCGTTTTTGAAGTGCGTTTTATCCGGGCCGGCGGGGCTGAAATTGGGGCTGTAGAACAGCGCCAGATAGTTTTCCGCATCGGGATAGTCGCCCAGCCAGCTTTTGGCGAAGAAGGCCACACGGCCATTGTCCACCAAATCCTGTTGCGCGGCCGATTGGTTGATATCAATCTGGACCTGCACGCCCACGTCAGCCCATTGCTTCTGCAAATACTCGCCTATCTCCTTGCGTTCCAGCACGGTGCTCAGGCGCAGCTTCAACGGCCGTTGCGGGCCGTAGCCGGCGGCGCGTAGTAGCTGGCGGGACTTCTGCGGCTGGTAGGTGTAGCCGGGCACTTCTTTTTCGGAGAACGAAGGCAGCGCCGTGGGCACGAAGCCCGAGGTGCCCGCATGACCTACCCGATTCAGCAGGTAGGCCAGCATTTCGGGCTTATTGAGGGCGTAGTTCAGGGCCTGGCGCACCCGCTTATCGCGCAAGGCCCGGCCCTGAATGGCCTGCTCCCCAATCAAATTGGCCGAATCGAGCTGAATGCCCAGGTACTCGGTATTCAGGTACGGCGCTTTCTGCACTGTGAACTTACCCTTGAAATCCTCCCGAATGGTGCCATCGGGGTGCATAATCAGGTCACGCGAGCCGGCCCGGATACCGGACAGGAAATCCAGCTTGCCTTGCATAAAGGTCAGAAACTCGGTTTTGCGGTCGGGCAGGAAACTCACGGCTACCGCATCCAGATAAGGCAGCTTGCGCCCCTGTCGGTCGCTTCTCCAATAGTCGGGATTACGCTCGTAGAGCAGCACGTTGCCCTCATCCCAGAGCTTGAACCGGAACGGCCCCGTACCCACCGGATGCTCGCGGAAATCCTTGCCGTATTTCTCTACGGCCTCATGCGGCACCACATAGGTATACGGCATGGTGAGAATGCCCAGAAACGGAATGAAAGGCTCCTTTAAATGAATGCGCAGCGTGGAGTCATTCGCCGCCACGAAAGCCGTGTCGCTGATGCTGCCATCAGGCTTCTCCAGCACCTTACCCCGGAAAATCCAGCCGCCCGAGCTGGCCGTGGCTGCATCCAGAATGCGCTTGAAGGAATAGACAAAATCTTGGGCCTTCACTTCCCGGCCCTTGCCACCGGCAAAAACGTCGCTATCGTGAAACCGCACGCCCTTCCGTAGCACAAACGTGTACTGCCGCCCATCGGGCGAAATCGAGTAGCGCCGGGCCAGTGCGGGCACTGGCAGCAAGGTCGAATCCAGTTCCATCAACCCATTGAACAGCTGCGAAACGGCCCAGGAATTGGCCTGGTTGCGGGCAAAAGCGGGGTCGAGCGAGGACAAGGCCTCGGGCTGGTTGTAGCGGAATACGCGGCGCTCGTCGGCAGCCGGACGGGCCGCGTCGTGGCAGCCGACCAGCGCCAGCGCACCCAGCCAGAATCCAAAAGGTTTAGCCGATAAGCTAGCCCAACGAGCCAAAAAAGGGGCCATGCGAACAGGGAAAGAATGTATCTTTGTGCAATGCTACGGCAAAAGTTATTAGTTTTTAGTCGGCCGTTGTTTGTTGTCAGGTAGTAGTTGAAAGGCCGTAAAAAGCCCACTACCTGATGATGAAGCACTGAACGACTAACAACTGACAACGAACAACTGACAACTAGAGAGACTCATGGGAAAAATCATCGCGGTAGCCAATCAGAAAGGCGGTGTGGGCAAAACCACTACCTCCATTAACCTCGCGGCATCCCTGGCCGCCCTGGACTACCGGACCCTGCTCGTCGACGCCGACCCCCAGGCCAACGCCACCTCGGGCGTGGGCTACGACCCCAAGGACATCCAGAACAGCATCTACGAGTGCATGGTGGACGGCATTAATGCCCGCGACATCATCGTGCCCACCAACATTCTGCCCCACCTCGACCTCATGCCCTCCCACATCGACCTGGTGGGCGCCGAGGTGGAGATGATAAACCTGCCCAACCGCGAGGAAAAAATGAAGGAGGCCCTGCGCCCCCTCGCCGCCGAGTACGACTTCATCATCATCGACTGCTCGCCCTCGCTCGGCCTCATCACGGTCAACGCCCTCACGGCCGCGCATTCGGTTATCATCCCGGTGCAGTGCGAGTATTTCGCCCTCGAAGGCTTGGGTAAGCTCCTGAATACCATCAAAATCATTCAGAGCCGCCTCAATACCGAGCTCGAAATCGAAGGCATCCTGCTTACGATGTACGACGTGCGCCTGCGCCTCTCCAACCAAGTGGTGGAAGAAGTGCGGATGCACTTCCAGCAGCTGGCCTTCGACACCATCATCCCCCGCAACGTGAAGCTGAGCGAGTCGCCCAGCTTCGGCATCCCCGTCATCCTGCACGACGCCGAGAGCAAAGGCTCCATCAGCTACCTCAACCTGGCCCGCGAGATTGTGGAGAAAAACAGCGTGGAGGCCACGGAGGAAACGGCGGAGGACGAGCGGATTTAAGTTTGTTCGCCCCTAAAAGCCATTCTGAAGCCCCAGTGGGGCGACATATCGGTAGCAACTCCGGATTCTTAAGATTCTAGAAGCCCCGTGGGGGCGGCCTTCGTTGAACGAGTGCCGCCCCCACGGGGCTTTTCCGTTCTCAACACCTCTATTTTCTACCGATGTATCGCCCCGCTGGGCCTTTTCATCGGCCTGATTTTAACCGCAACCGCCCGCGTCAAACTTATCGGCTTGCCCTTCGCCCAACAATCCGTAATTTTGACATCCGTTGCCGCAAGCCTTTTATGGGCGCGGCCGATGAACTATGCCGCTAGAGAAGAACGAAGAGAAATTGCAAGCTGCCCTGGCCGCCGCCGCCGCAGTGAAACGCAAAGGTGGGCTGGGCCGGGGCCTCAACGCCCTGATTGAAGGCAGCTACGACAAAAAAGGCGACCGGCCCGGCTCCAGCGACCGCCTGGTGTCGCACCCCGTCAACTCGGTGGGCTTCATCGCCGTCGAGCACATCGAGGCCAACCCCTACCAACCGCGCACCCACTTCGACAAAGAAGCGTTGCAGGAACTGGCCGATAGCATTAAAATTCAGGGCATTATCCAGCCCGTGACCCTGCGCCAGCTCGGCACCAACTCCTACCAGCTGATTTCGGGCGAACGCCGTTTGCAGGCCTCCAAGCTGGCGGGTTTGGAGACGATTCCGGCCTACATCCGCAAGGCCGACGACCAGCAAATGCTGGAAATGGCTCTGATTGAGAACATTCAGCGCGAAAACCTGAATGCCATCGAAATTGCCCTCAGCTACCAGCGCCTGCTGAGCGAGTGCAACCTACGCCAGGAAGAGCTGGGCGACCGTGTGGGCAAGAACCGCACGACCGTGACCAACTACCTGCGCTTGCTTAAGCTGCCGCCAGACGTGCAGATTGGCCTGCGCGACGCCGAAATCAGCATGGGCCACGCCCGCGCCCTCATCGGCCTCGACGACCCCAAGCTGCAAGTTGAGCTGTTCCGCAAAACCGTGGCCGAGGAGCTTTCCGTGCGCCGCGTGGAGGAACTGGTGCGCAACGGCTACGGCCGTGGTGCCGAGGCCAAGCCCAAAGCCGAGGGCGATACCACCCCTGCCCCGTCGACGGTGCCGGTGGCCGAAATCCGCCGCGCCGAGCGCCACCTCACCGACCGGTTTGGCTCGCGCGTGCAGGTGCGGCCCACGCCTAAGGGCAACGGCGAAATCAAAATCGCCTTCGATTCGGTGGAGGACATGCAGCGCATTCTACACATTCTGCAGCCGTCGTAAGCCCGTTGCCCCGCCGGCTGCGCAGCCTGGGTCGATGGATTGCGGCAGCTGTTTTTCGCTCTTCGTGGACCCATGCGCTAAACGCCGGCGTTTCTCGTTAACAGGCTTGCCATGAAAAATCTATATTCCTACCTCGCGGGTTTTGCCCTGCTGGCTGGCAGTTTACTGAGCAACTACCGTGTTCAGGCGCAGGTATTTACTTCGCCCGGCACTACCGCCACGCCCACTACCATCGTACCCGATACCACCGAGCGCCGGGAAGTGGTGGTGACGCCCGCCGCCAAAAAGCAAAAAGCCGCCGCCGACTCGGCCAAGCGCACCGAGCATATGTTCCGGGCCTTCGGCTTCAAGGGCATTCGCCTCACGCGGCCCGGCAAGGCAGCGATGTTGGCCTTGGTGCTGCCCGGCGCGGGCCAGATTTACAACCACCGCTACTGGAAGCTGCCGCTGGTGTACGGGGCGCTGGGTGGCGTGATTTACGGCGAATGGTACTACCAGAAGCATTACAGCGATTTTGCCTATGCCTACAATCAGGTGACGGACGGCAAAAAGAAAGTCCTCGACCCTGACTTCAAGAGCGGGGCTGAGAAAGTAAAAAGCGTGGATGCCCTCAACAGCGGCGTAATATTCTATCGGGGCTACCGCGACATTTTCTACCTCTACATCGGCCTGGCCTACGGCCTGCAAATCGTAGATGCGCTGGTTGACGCTCACCTCCAGGATTTTGACGTGAGCGACGACCTGAGCCTGCACTGGGAACCCAAAATGATGGCCGTGCCCGGCCAAACGAGCTTCCTGCCCACGGCTCCCGGCGTCATGTTTGCGCTGCGGGTGAAATAAACCTGTTTCAGCAGCTTTGTCCTTTCTACCTGCTACTTACTGCATTCCGACTACCTGAACAAATGAAAATTCTCCTCATCGGCTACGGCAAAATGGGACAGACCATTGGCGCGCTGGCCGCCCAGCGCGGGCACGAAATCGCGGGCATCGTGGACCTGCACGCCAGCCAGTCCATCATTACCGATTTCACCCCGGAAACCGTCGATGTCGCCATCGAATTCACCCACCCCGATTCGGCTTTTGCCAATGTGATGACCTGCCTCGGGCAGGGCATTCCCGTGGTGTGCGGCTCCACGGGCTGGCTGCATCATTTTGAGGAAGCCCGGGCGCTGACCACCGAGTTGGGCGGCAGCTTGTTCTACGCCTCCAACTACAGCGTGGGCGTGAACCTGTTCTTCCATTTCAACGAGTACATCGCGGCCAAGATGGCCCAGTTTGGCGGCTATGACGTGGCGATGCGCGAAATCCACCACACCCAGAAAATCGACCAGCCCAGCGGCACCGCCCTCACGGCCGCCGAAGGCATCCTGCGCCACTTCCCCGCCAAAACCACCTGGCGCAACGCCCCCGCCGAAGCGCCCGCCGAGCTGGCCATCATCAGCGAGCGCACCGGCGATGCGGTGGGCACGCACATCGTCACTTACACCTCCGACGTGGACACGCTAGAGCTGAAGCACGAGGCCCACAGCCGCGAAGGTTTCGCCCTCGGGGCGCTGCTGGCGGCCGAGTGGCTACCCGGCCGCCCGGGCGTTTTCGGAATGAAAGAGCTGCTGGATTTGTAGTCCTTCCGGTTTCTGGGGCTGGCGTTAGCGGCCCTCGCATTCTGCTGCGTTTCTTTGCCTGATTTTCATTGCCAAGCCTAAGCTTGCTCCCCCATGTCCTTGCTCAAAACCGACCCCACTGCCCCGCCCCAGCCGCCCAAAACGAAAACCCGCGAATGGGCCGATTCGCTGATTTTTGCCATCGTGGCCGCCACGCTCATCCGCTGGGCCACGTTTGAGGCGTACACCATTCCCTCACCCAGCATGGAGTCGTCGCTACTGGTGGGCGACTACCTGTTTGTGAGCAAGTTGCACTATGGCCCCATCACACCCCAAACGCCCTTGCAGGTGCCCCTCACGCACCAAACCCTTTGGGGTACGGGCCTGAAAAGCTACTCCGACCTCATCCAGCTGCCCACCTACCGGCTCCCGGGCTTCTCCGAAATCAAGCGCAATGACGTGGTGGTTTTCCACGTGCCCCACGAAACGCAATACCCCGCCGACCTGCGCACCAACTACATCAAGCGCTGCGTGGCCGTGGCCGGCGATACCCTCGAAATCAAAGAAGGCCAGGTGTTCCTCAACGGGAAGCCCGGCGTGACGCCTCCCGGCCTGCAAACCACTTATTTCATGCAGGTTGATAACCCGAATGATGAGGTACTGGCCGCTCTGCGCAGCCAGGGTGTAGTTGATTACGAAGCCCCCGGCGGCCTGCCGCAGGCCGTGCCCGGTCCCACGCAGGGCACTTACGGCTACACCATCAGCTGCACCCAGGCGGCGGCCGATTACTTCAAAAAGCAGCCTTACGTGAAGGCCATGACGGTGCTCCAGCCGCAGGTGCAGTTGTTCCCCGACGTGGCCGATTTCCACGGTTCGACGGTCATGAGCGCCACCCCGCGCAACTGGAACCTCGACAACTACGGCCCGCTGCCCATCCCCAAAAAAGGCCAGACCATTGCCCTTTCCCCCGCCAACGCCGCCATCTATTACAAAATCGTGGCCCGTTACGAGCACAACGAAGGCGTAACCTGGCAGGACGGCATGATTTACCAGAACGGCAAGATGCTGACCAGCTACACCGTGAAGCAGAACTACTACATGATGATGGGCGACAACCGCCACAACTCGGAGGATTCGCGCTTCTGGGGCTTCGTGCCCGAAGACCACGTCGTCGGCAAAGCCGTCCTCATCTGGCTCTCCACCGACCCCAACGCCGACTTCTGGCACAAAATCCGCTGGAGCCGCTTGTTTAATATCATCCATTAAGCTTGCTTGTCATTGCGAGTGGAACGCAGCGGAACGCGGCAATCCTTCCTCTCAAAACCAGACACGCTCTTTTATCAGAAAGCCCCGGCACTTTGCAGTACCGGGGCTTTCTGGTTTTTAAAAAGACCTTGTCACATCTTAAGGCTGGTCACTGAGAGAGGACGGATTGCCGCGTTCCGCTGCGCTCCACTCGCAATGACCGGCGGGACAGTTTACCACTTCACCGGCGTCATCCCATGTTCCACTAGCCAGACGTTGGCTTTGCTGAAAGGCTTGCTACCGAAGAAGCCCTTATCCGCCGCGTATGGCGATGGATGCACCGATTTTATAATCAGGTGCTTACGCTCATCAATCAGCTCTGATTTCTTGCCCGCGTAAGCGCCCCAGAGGATGAATACGACGTGCTTTTTCTCATTGGAAACCTTGCGGATAACCTCATCGGTAAATTCCTCCCAGCCTTTTTTCTGATGGGAGGCGGGCTCGGTGGCGCGCACCGTGAGGGTGGCGTTCAGGAGTAGTACGCCCTGCTCGGCCCAGCGGTCGAGGTTGCCGTTGGTGGGGGGAGGCGTGCCGGGAATATCGGCTTGCAATTCCTTGAAAATATTGACGAGTGAGGGCGGCGTGCGCTGCCCGTCCTGCACCGAAAACGACAGGCCGTGCGCCTGATTTTTCCCGTGGTACGGGTCCTGGCCCAAAATCACGACCTTGACCTTATCAAACGGCGTGGCCTCGAAGGCGTGGAAAATCTGGGAGCCCGCCGGATATACTGTGGCGGTGGCGTATTCGCCTTTCACAAATGCGATGAGGCGTTGGAAATAAGGTTTTTCGAACTCGTCGGCCAACACGGGCCGCCAGCTTTCGGCTATCTTTACCATTGAAGTTTTTGAGAAAATAAACGGGATTTGTGCAGCGTTCTGGAGCCAAATTTGCGTAAAACCAATTATGGCGGGCGGCTGTTACGCCCGCAGCTACCTCTTAGCTCCGCCGACTATGCCCACCACCACTACGCAAGGCGTCACCGTTTCGGTTACGACCAATTACTTGCCCGACTACTCCAGCCCTGGCCAGGAGCATTTCGTATTCGCCTATAAAATCGACATTCGCAACAACAGCGAGTTCACCGTGAAGCTATTGCGCCGTCACTGGCACATTCACGACGCCAACGGCGTGGTGCGCGAAGTAGAGGGCGAAGGCGTGGTAGGCCGCCAGCCCGTGCTGGAGCCCGGTGAGGCCCACCAGTACGTCAGCGGCTGCAACCTGAAATCCGGAGTGGGCAAAATGTGCGGCACATATCTCATGGAGCGCTTGGCCAACGGCCAGGAATTCACGGTAGAAATCCCCGAGTTCACGCTCATGGTGCCGTATCGGTTGAATTAACGAGCTTTCTCCCATTCTTAAAAAGCGGACGGCAGTGCGACCTTTGCGGTTCGCATTGTCCGTCCGCTTCTTGTTTCAACTCCTCGCTTACCTCCGCTTCTGGCTTCGTTCGGGCAATGCCCACGGGCTGCACTCGCCGTTCGTGTTCGGCCTCTATACTTCGGCTGTCCGGCACACGGGCCGCTATGGGGCCTACGCGGCCGTTGAAGCGCGGCGGCAGCAGCTGCTCAGCAGCCCGGCCAGCATCAGCGTTACTGATTTGGGGGCCGGTTCGCACACCGGCGCGGGCCAGCAGCGCCGCGTGGCCGATATTGCCCGCACGGCCGCCAAGCCGCCGCATCTGGCGCAACTGCTGTTTCGACTGGTCAATTATTTCCGGCCGGCCACTATTCTGGAGCTGGGTACTTCCCTGGGACTCACCACGGCCTATCTGGCCGCGGCCGACTCGCGCCACCAAGTCACTACCTTCGAGGGTTGCCCGAACGTGGCCAGCGTGGCCCGTGAAACTTTTGCTGCGCTAAAACTCGGCAATGTGAACATCGTGGAGGGCAATATTGACGATACGCTCGCTCCTGCCCTGGCGGCCCTGCCTGCCCCAGTCGACTTTGCTTTTTTCGATGGCAACCACCGCTACGAGCCGACGCTGCGCTACTTCGAGCTGTGCTTAGCCCACCGCACCGACGAATCAGTGTTTGTTTTTGACGACATCCACTGGTCGGAAGAAATGGAACGAGCCTGGGAGGCCATCAAAATCCATCCCGATGTGACGGTGACGGTCGACCTTTTTTATATCGGGCTGGTTTTCTTTCGGAAGAATCAACCCAAGCAGTATTTCTCGTTACGGGTGTGATTGTAACACCTGCTTTAGCTTGTGCCGGGACCGCCCGACGGTGCACAAGCTAAAGCAGGTGCTACAGGCTACGGCAGTTGGTTCAGTTCCACTTCGCCGCGGTCCTGAATAGCTTGGCGCACGCGCGTCAGCTTTATCAGTAAGGCTTCGAGCTGGTCGAGCGGCAGCATGTTGGCCCCGTCGGATAGTGCCGTGGCGGGCGTGGGATGGGTTTCGATGAACAAGCCATCGGCACCCACGGCAATAGCAGCTTTGGCAATGGTTTCGATGAGGGCGGGCTGGCCGCCGGTCACGCCGCTGGCCTGGTTGGGCTGTTGCAGCGAGTGCGTCACGTCCATCACCACGGGCACTTCGAAGTGGCGCATGGTGGGCAGGTTGCGAAAGTCGACCACCAGCTCGGAGTAGCCGAAGGAGTTGCCGCGCTCGGTGAGAATGACGTTGGGGTTGCCGGCCTGGCGCACCTTGTCCACGGCCCATTTCATGGCCTCCCCGCTTAGGAACTGGCCTTTTTTGATGTTGACGACCTTACCGGTCTGGGCGGCGGCCACCAGCAAATCGGTCTGTCGGCACAGGAAGGCCGGGATTTGCAGCACGTCGACGTACTCGGCGGCCAGCGCGGCTTCGGTCGATTCGTGGATGTCCGTCACCGTGGGCACTCCGATTTCGCGCCCCACTTTTTGCAGAATGCGCAACGCCGTTTCGTCGCCGATGCCGGTGAAGGAGTCCAGCCGCGAGCGGTTGGCCTTGCGGTACGAGCCCTTGAAGATGAAGGGAATCTGCAGCTTATCCGTCATGTGCTTGATGCGCTCGGCGATGCGCAGGGCCATGTCCTCACCTTCGATGACGCAGGGGCCGGCCATGAGGAAAAACTGGCCAGAATTGGTGTGGCGGAAGTGCGGGAGGGTGTTGGCGAGGGCTTGGAGCATGGGATATTATTTCTTTTTCAAACAAATAAACAGCTCCCGCCCCTGCCGGGGCTTGAGCGAATTGGTAGCGGTTTCGAAATGCCGAAACTCAAAATACGGGGCGAAATAGGCGCGGTATTCCTCCCGGCTGCCGCCAAATGGCGGCTCCTGCACCGGGCCGAAATCAGTATCAAACAGGAGGCCCATGAGCGTGCCGCCGGGGCGCAGCAGGTTGGCGCACTGCCGGGCATACGCCGGGCGCAGCGCTGGGTTCAGTGCACAGAAAAACGTCTGCTCCACAATTAAATCGTAGGCGGGGTCGTTGGGCAGGGCAAAGAAGTCGGCCAGCAGCAGGTGTTCCCGGGGGAAATCGGGTACGCGGGTGGCCAGCGCGGCGAGGGCTTCCGGGGCGATATCGGCCACGAACACCTGCCGGAAACCCAGCTGGTGCAGGTACTCGGCTTCGTAGGCGCGGCCGGCCCCGGGGATGAGGATGCGCGGCTGCGCGGCCACATCGAGCTGGTCGAAATAGGCGCGCAACGGCGGGGTGATGGTGTGGGCATCCCACCCATCGCGGCCGGTGGCGTAACGTGCTTGCCAGTAGGCCGCATCGAAGTTCGCAGAAACCGTTTCCATAGGGCCGAAGTATAGAATAAACTTGCCAGGGCAATAAAGTCCCCTATTTTTACGCCAAAGGTACGCGGCGCACAGCGGCACGAACCTTGATTTTTTTCCCGCTTCTCTCGCTTAACTATTCCCGCATGGACCCGAACGAAACCCCCGAACCCCGCTCCAATAACAGCCGCGTCCTCCTCTGGGTAGCCCTCGTGCTGGTACTCCTGGGTATCAACGGCGTTCTGTTTTACCTCAACCAGCAGAAAGGCCAGCAGAACGAAGTGCTGACCACCGAAGTGAAGGCAAAGGACAGCAAGCTCCAGGAGCAAATCAAGCAGTACGAAGCCCTAAAGGCTGATTTTGAGCGCCAAAGCCAGGAGCTGCAAGCCCTGGGCCTGAGCAACGATTCGCTCGAAGCTAAAATCGCCGGCGTGAATGCTGACCTGCTGAAACTGCGCTCCTTCAAGGCCGGCAGCTTCTCCATCGCCCAGCAAAACCTGTTCAAGCAGCGCGCCCAGAACCTGGAAGGCCAGCTCCGCAAGAAGGATGACGACATTGCCCAGCTAAAAAAGGACAACGAGTCGCTTTACACCGAAACCACCACGCTGAAAGAGAAGCAGAACAAGCTGTCTGATACCATCAGCACGGTGGTGCGCAGCAACAAAGAGCTGTCGGAGAAAGTATCGGTAGCCTCGCGCCTGCAGGCCGATAACATCCATGTCGCCATCATCACCTCCAAAAACAAGGAGAAGGACGACGACAAGGAAGAATTCAAAGCCAAGCGCGTGGAGAAAATCAAAATCACCGCCAACCTGGCCCGCAACGACGTGTCGCCGAAGGAAACCAAAGCCATTTACCTGCGCATCCTGGAGCCCGATGGTGCGGCCCTCTACAACCTGAGCACCGGCGGCGGCACCTTCACCGTGGATGGCCAGGAGGCGTTCTACACCCAGAAGCAGGATGTGGTGTACGACAACACCAAGCAGAAACTGGAATTCGTGTACGCCAAAGGTGCCGAATACAAGAAGGGCCTGCACACGGTGGAGCTCTACGAAAGCGGCCAGCTGATGGGCAAAACGACCTTCACGCTGAAATAGCCTGAACGTTTAGTTCGCATTACATAAAAAAAGCCGCTCTTGGGAGCGGCTTTTTTTATGTAGATAATACTCCCCTATTCTACCGCCAAGCGCTGGACCGGGCCGGCACCACGCAGCAGGTAGAGGCCGGCGGGCAGCCCTTGCAGGTCGAGGGCGGCCTCGGGGCCGTCCGGGGCGGGGTAGCGGCGCACGGCCCGGCCCAGCGCGTCGGTGAGGGTGAGGGGCGCGGGCGCGGTGCCGGCGGGCAGGCGCAGGGTGGCCGTGCCGTGGGCGGGGTTGGGGAAGAGCTGCTCGGGGGTTAGGGTGCGGGCGGCGGCGGTGGCCGTGAGGGTGGGGTCGGTGAGGGTGGCCAAGAAGCCGAGGGCATTGTTGGAGCTCGGTTTGGGAAGGGTGATGGAGCCGAAGCTCGCTGTGAGACTCTGGACAAAACCCGCCACATACACGCTGGTGCCACTCACAGCCAAGGCATTGGCTTCGTCATAGTCCGCACCGCCGGCCCGCTGTGCCCACACGAAGTTGCCTGCATTACCTACGTCAGTGAGCTTGGATACGAACACGTCGGAAGAGACCGTATTGGTATTGGTCAGCATGGTGGGGCCAAAGTCTGCCGTGGGGCTTCTGAAATAGCCCACCATGTACACGCTGCTGCCGTTCACGGCCAGTGCTTTGGCAAATTCGTAGCCTGTGCCGCCGGCCCGCTGCGCCCAGTTGAAGCTGCCCATACTACCCGTATCGGTGAGCCGGGCCACGTATGCATCATAGGCCCCTGTATTGGTCAGGGCAGTGGTGCCAAAGCTCGCAATGGGGCTCCGAAAACCACCGGCTACGTACACGCTGGTACCGCTCACGGCCAGCGCGCCGACGCCGTCATAGTCTGTGCCGCCGGCCCGTTGCGCCCACGCGAAGCTGCCCGTGCTGCCCGCATCGGTCAGCTTGGCCACGAATATGTCAGAATTGCCCACAGTAGTGCCCACATTGGCCAGAGTGGTTGCACCAAAGCCTGCCGTAGCGCTGCCAAACTCACCGGCCACGTACACGCTGGTGCCACTCACGGCCAGCGCGCTGGCACCGTCATAGTCCGTGCCGCCGGCCCGTTGCGCCCACACGAAGCTGCCCGTGCTGCCCGCATCGGTCAGCTTGGCCACGAACACATCATAAGCGCCTGAAGTACCACCTATATTGGTTAAGGTGGTGGGGCCAAAGCCCAACGTGGAGCTACCAAAAGCTCCGGCCACGTACACACTGGTACCGCTCACGGCCAGCGCGTTGGCATCATCGTTGCTCGGACCGCCTGCCCGCTGCGCCCAGACAAAGCTGCCTGTGCTGCCCCCATCCGTGAGCTTGGCTACGAATACGTCATCAAAGCCCGCATTGGTCAGGGTGGTGAGTCCAAAGCCCGCCGTGGAGCTACCGAAATACCCCGCCACGTACACACTGCTGCCATCCACAGCCAGGGCGGTAGCATATTCGTAGCTTGTGCCGCCGGCCCGTTGCGCCCACACGAACTGGTTGCTGACCGGGTTAAACTTGGCTACGAACACGTCATAGCTTCCGAGGCTCGTGAGCGTGGTGCCGCCCAGCACCACCGTATTACTAAAAATTCCGGTCAGGTACACGTTGCCCGCCGCATCAACGGCCGTGGCCCTCACTTCCGAGTAGTTATTGGCTGCTGCCGCTGTGGCCGCTGCGACGGCCCGTGCCGATTGCCAAGCAGGGACCTGGGCCGCCGCCGGCATGTGCAAGGCGAGGAGGAGCAGGACCAGCAGGCCCACGAAAAAAAAAGAGGAAAAAAAATTCATCAGGAAAGGAAAAGGGGGTTAGCAAAAACAAGGACCTACTCCACCGCCAGGCGCTGGGCGGGGCCAGCACCGCGCAGCAGGTAGAGGCCGGCGGGCAGGCCTTGCAGGTCGAGGGCGGCCTCGGGGCCGGCCGGGACGGGGTAGCGGCGCACGGCCCGGCCCAAGGCATCTGTGAGGGTGAGGGGCGCGGGAGCGGTGCCAGCGGGCAGGCGCAGGCTGGCCGTGTGGTGGGCGGGGTTGGGGAAGAGCTGCGCCGGGGCCAGGGCGCGGCTGGCGGCCGTGGCCGTAATGGTGGGGTCGGTGAGGGTGGCCAGGAAGCCGAGAGGGGTGTTGGTGTTCGGGTTGGTCAGGGTGATAGTGCTAAAGTCAGCTGTGAGGCTCTGAAAGTACCCAGCTATATACACGCTGGTGCCGCTCACGACCAGTGTTTGGGCTCTATCGTAGCCCGTGCCGCCGGCCCGCTGCGCCCAGGCGAAGCTGCCCGTGAGGCCTGCGTCGGTGAGCTTGGCCACGAACACGTCAGAAAGCCCCATATTGGTCACGGTAGCGGGGCCGAAGCCCGCCGTGGAACTCAGAAAATCCCCCGCCACGTACACGCTAGTGCCGCTCACGGCCAACGTGCGGGCTGTTTCGGTGCCTGTGCCGCCGGCCTGCTGTGCCCAGATGAAGCTGCCCGTGCTGCCCGCGTCGGTAAGCTTGGCCACGTACACGTCCGAAGCGCCCGTATTAGCGCCCGTATTGGTCAGGGTGGCGGGGCCAAAGCCCGCCGTGGGGCTGGAAAAACTGCCGGCCACGTACACACTGGTGCCGCTTACGGCAAGTGCATTGGCATAGTCGCCCCCCGTGCCGCCGGCCCGCTGCGCCCAGGCGAAGCTGCTCGTTGGGCCCGCATCCATGAGCTTGGCCACGAACACATCTCGACCACCCGCAGTGGTCAGGGTGGTGGAACCAAAGCTCACCGTGGGGCTCATGAAAGACCCAGTCACGTACACACTAGTGCCGCTCACGGCCAGCGCGGTGGCTTCGTCGTAGTCCGTGCCGCCGGCCTGCTGCACCCAGGCGAAGCTGCCCGTGGGGCCCGCGTCGCTGAGCTTGGCCACGAACACGTCGGAAGAGCCATTAGGGCCCGCATTGGTCAGGGTGATGGCACCAAAGCCCGCCGTGGGGCTGATGAAAAATCCCGCCACGTACACGCTGGTGTCGCTCACGGCCAGTGCATAGGCTGAAGCAGTGCCCGTACCTCCAGCCCGTTGCGCCCAGACAAAGCTGCCCGTGCTGCCCGCGTCGGTGAGCTTGGCTACGAACACGTTGGCAGCGACCACAGTGGTCAGGGTGGTGGTACCAAAGCCCGCTGTGGGGCTACGAAAAGACCCGGCTATATACACGCTGGCACCACTCAAGGCCAGGGTGTTGGCTCCGTCGTCATCCGTGCCGCCGGCCCGTTGTGCCCACACGAACTGGTTAGTGGCCGGGTTGAACTTGGCCACGAACACGTCAGAGCCTCCGAGGCTAGTCAGCGTGGTGCCACCCAGCACCACCGTGCTGAAGAAAGTCCCGGTCAGGAATACGTTGCCCGCCGCATCAACCGCCGTTGCCGTAACCTGCGAGCCATTACCGGTGGCCACCGTTGTGGCCGCAGCTACGGCCTGCGCCGACTGCCAGGCCGGGGCCTGAGCCGCCGCCGGGAGGCGCAAGGCGAGCAGGAAAATGGCCAGCAGGGTGCGAACCAATGCGGCAGGAAATGGGGAAGAGGAAATGTTTAGCATAGAGGAAAGGAAGTAGCGCAACGCGCTGGTTATGGGATGATACAAAAATAGGGTGCGGGAATAAGTCCCCGCACCCTACTTTTCAATGGGTAATAGCCTCGCTCCTACCCCACCGTGCTCGTCTTCTCGAACTCGTCCAGCTTGGCGATGGTGGCCGCGATGTTCTCCGCGAACATGGTGATAACCGCGCCTTGCGGGGCCGTTTTCAGAACGTGGTCGATGGCGTCGGGCTCCTTTTCGATGTAGGTGATTTTCAGGTCGGGCTTGTCGAGGCGCAGGCCGCGCTCCATGATTTCCTTGAGGAACTCCTTCGACTTGCCGCGCAGGTCGCGGTCCTGGCGCAGGATGACTTCATCGAAGATGCGGCCGGCGATGCGGGCGAAGCCCAGCGTGTCTTCGTCGCGGCGGTCGCCCAGGCCCGATACGATGCCGATTTTGCGGGTGGCCGGCGTGGCCTCCATGAACTCCGCAAATTTGGTGATGCCCGCCGTGTTGTGGGCGTAGTCTACCACCACGTCGAACTTGGGGAATTTGTAGACGTTCATGCGGCCCGGCGTTTTCGTGGCCGAGGGCACGAAGGTGCGCAGCGCGGTTTTGATGTCGTCGCTCTCAAAGCCCGCCAGGTAGCCGGCCAGCGCCGCCGCCAGGCAGTTTTCAATGTTGAAGCCCGCCCGCCCCTCAAACGTCACCGGAAACTCGGCGGCCCGGTCGATACGCAGCTTGTAGCTATTGCGGTAAATCGTGACATAGCCTTCCTCGTACACGGCCGCCACGCCGCCGGCCTCCACGTGCTCCAGAATGCGCGGGTTCTTTTCATCCATGCTGAACAGGGCCACGCGGCAATCCACGGTGCGGGCCATGGCATACACCAGGTCGTCGTCGGCATTGAGGACGGCCCAGCCGTTTTTGCGCACCGTGCGGGGCAGCACGCCCTTCACAGCCGCCATTTCCTCCACCGTGTAGATGTCACGCATGCCGAGGTGGTCGGCCGCTACGTTGGTTACCACCGCGATATCGCAGTTATGAAAGCCTAGGCCCGAGCGCAGCATGCCGCCGCGGGCCGTTTCGAGCACGGCGTAGTTCACCGTCGGGTCTTTCAGCACGAACTCGGCGCTTTGGCCGCCGGTGCAGTCGCCCTTTTGCAGCTGCACACCCTGGATGTAGATGCCGTCGGTAGTGGTGAAGCCCACTTTGTAGCCCTTGCTGGCCACCAGATGCGCGATGAGGCGCGTGGTGGTGGTTTTGCCGTTGGTGCCGGTCACGGCGATAATCGGAATGCGGGCCGTGCTGCCACGCGGAAACAACATGTCCACCACCGGGGCGGCCACGTTGCGCGGCAGGCCCTCAGCGGGCGAAATGTGCATCCGGAAGCCCGGCGCGGCATTCACCTCAATCACGGCACCCCGGCTTTCATTCAGCGGCACGGCGATATCCGTGGCCATCAAGTCAATTCCGCAGATGTCCAGACCCACGATGCCGGCCACGCGCTCAGCCAGCAGCACATTATAAGGGTGCATCTGGTCGGTCACGTCGGTGGCGGTGCCGCCGGTGCTGATGTTGGCCGTGCTTTTCAGGTATATTTCCTCGCCGGCCGGCAGTACTGACTTCAGACTCAGCTTGCGGGCCTTGAGGATATCCAGCGTGTGCTTGTCGGCCTTGATGCTGGTGAGCACCTTTTCGTGGCCAATCCCCCGGCGCGGGTCCTTGTTCACCTCATCAATGAGCTGCTGAATGGTGCTTTTACCGTTGCCCGTCACGGCGGCCGGCGTGCGCTTGGCAGCGGCAATGAGCTTGCCGTTCACCACCAACAGGCGGAAATCGAAGCCTTCGATGAACTGCTCCACAATAACCGCCCGCGAGTACACTTGCGCGGCTTTCAGGCCTTCGGCG
This sequence comes from Hymenobacter segetis, assembly GCF_054776495.1. Lineage (NCBI taxonomy): Bacteria > Pseudomonadati > Bacteroidota > Cytophagia > Cytophagales > Hymenobacteraceae > Hymenobacter > Hymenobacter segetis. The sequence continues at coordinate 159,088 of NZ_BAAHBV010000002.1, forward strand.
GCATCCTTCCAGTTCATGATGCGGATGGTGGCGCCCTTGCCGTGGTTGCCGTCCAGCGGCTTGGTCACGATGGGGAAGCCCAGTTCATCAATGGCATCGCGCAGACCAGCCTCGGAGTACACCGTGGTACCGCGCGGCACGGGCACGCCCGCATCGTTGAGCATGGCCTTGGTGCGGTTCTTATTGCCAGCCACTTCCACGCCCGCATGCGAAGTCAGGCTGGTCGTAGTGGCCCAAATGCGTTTCTGATTTACCCCATAGCCCAACTGGATAATACTGGAATTCTTGAGTTGGATGTAAGGAATGTTGCGCGAAGCCGCCTCAGCCACGATGCTGTAGGTACTTGGCCCAAAAAATTCATCCTCCCGAATTTCGTGCAGCTCGGTGATAATGGGTTTCAAATCCACCTTTTCCTTCTTGCACACGGCTTCCACGATTTCCACGGCGGCCTCAGCGGCGCGGCGGCCAGCGCGCTCCTCCTGGTAGGCAAACACCACGTACTCCACCCCTTCCTCGTGCGCCGGGTAGCTCTTGCCCCAATACACGGGCATGGCGGCCTGCCGCTGCAGTTCCAGCGCCACGTGCTGGATGACGTAGCCCAGCGGCTCACCGTCATTCAGGGCCTCCAGGGTCAGGGGCTGGTGCTTGGCGGCCTGCTTGCCGCTCATGCCGCCCGGCTGCACGGTCCCGATATTCGGAAACAGCTTCATCAACCGCCCGGCAAAGCCCGGCACGGCATTCGACCACTGGCCGGCAAACTCCTGCAAATCAACTTTGGCAACAATGAGTTTGTGATGTTTAACAGACCAATAGCTCGGCCCGCGCATGGTGCGGAGGTCAACAATCTTCATAAGGGGATGGGGTGGTAAGAGACGGGGTTCAGGCGCAAGTACGGCCAATGGCCCAGCTTGGCTACGAAATGTAGGCATAATGTGCCCAAAACCCGCCGCGCGCCGCGCCGGGCACGAAAAAAGCCCCATCGGCCGGGTGGCAAATGGGGCTTTTTCGCAACAATAATCAGAGGTGACGGGCGGATTCGAACCGCCGTAGGAGGTTTTGCAGACCTCTACCTAGCCACTCGGTCACGTCACCAGTAGTGGTCTTTTGGGAGCGCAAAGGTAGGCAGCCAGTTTGGGCTGAGCAAGGTTTCGGCACAAAAAAAGCCCCGGCACGAATGCCGGGGCTCCTTTCTGCAACTAAGCTAGGCGGTTAGGCTTTGGCTTCGTCGTCTTTTTTGTCGGCAGCGTCGTCACCGGCAACCAGGCCTTTGGCCTTGTCCACCAGGTCACCGGCTACTTCCGAAGCTTTGTGGAAAGCCTCCGAGTGCGTCACGGCATCAACAGCGTCGGAAGCAGCGTGCTTCACGGTGTCGATAGCAGCAGCAGCAGCACCGCTGATGCTGGCCAGCAGACCACCTTCTTCAGCCGCGGGAGCAGCTTCGGCGGCGGGAGCTTCGGCTTTCTCAGCTTTCGGAGCGGCTTCGGCCTTAGGAGCCTTGGCAGCGGCGGCGAGCTTCTGCTCACCAGCCTTGCGCTCGTTGCCCATCATCTGGTCGCGCAGGGCGCTCAGAGCGTCGAGGTCGCCGAGGGTCGACTTCTCTTCCGTCTTCTTCAAGTCGCTGATTTTGCCTTCGCCCTGGGGTTCGCCAGCTTTCGCGTTGGTTTTCTTCTTGAACTTGTTGTTGCGGCTGTCGTCTTCAGCGGCGGCTTCCTTGTTGAATACAGCCGTGTGCGAGAGCACGATGCGGCGGTCATCCTTCGAGAACTCCGTTACGCGGAAGTCGAGCGACTCACCGTTTTCAGCGTTCGAGCCATCTTCCTTCACCAGCGATTTGGGGTAAGCGAAGCCCTCGATGCCGTAAGGCAATTCGAGTACCGCGCCACGCTCCGACTTCTCGGTGATGGTAGCCTTGTGAACCGAGCCGGGGGTGAACACCGTCTGGAAGGTATCCCAGGGGTTTTCTTCCAGCTGCTTGTGGCCCAAGGCCAGGCGGCGAGCGCCGAGGTCCAGCTCCAACACAACAACGTCCAGCTTGTCGCCCACCTTCACCATTTCCGATGGGTGCTTGATTTTCTTGGTCCAGCTCAGGTCCGATACGTGCACGAGGCCGTCTACACCCTCTTCCAGCTCAACGAACAGGCCGAAGTTGGTCAGGTTGCGCACGAGGCCGCTGTGCTTGGTGCCCACGGCGTACTTGTCGGCGAAATCGCCACGAGTCCACGGGTCTTCGGTCAGTTGCTTGATGCCAAGGCTCATCTTGCGGTCTTCGCGGTCGAGCGTCAGAATCTGCGCTTCTACCGTGTCGCCCTGCTTGATGAAGTCCTGCGGGTTGCGCAGGTGCTGGCTCCAGCTCATTTCCGAAACGTGGATGAGGCCTTCCACACCGGGTACCACTTCCATGAAAGCGCCGTAGTCGGCCACGTTCACGATGCGACCCGATACTTTCGAACCCGGCTGCAGGTCGGCCGGCAGCGAATCCCACGGGTGGGGCGTCAGCTGCTTCAGACCGAGGCTGATACGCTTCTTGGCTTCGTCGAAGTCCAGAACCACGATGTTCAGTTTCTGGTCCAGGGTCAGCACTTCGCTCGGGTGAGCGATGCGGCCCCACGAGATGTCCGTGATGTGCAGCAGACCGTCGACACCGCCGAGGTCGATGAACACGCCGAAATTGGTCATGTTCTTGATGTTGCCTTCCAGAATCTGACCTTTCTCAAGGTTGTTCAGGATAGCCTCACGCTGCTTCTCGAGGTCTTTCTCGATGAGTACTTTGTGCGAAACCACCACGTTGTCGAAAGCGGAGTTGATTTTCACAACTTTCACTTCCATACGACGGCCAACATAAATGTCGAAGTCGCGGATGGGCTTCACGTCGATTTGCGAGCCGGGCAGGAAGGCTTCCACGCCGTCGAGCTCCATGATGAGGCCGCCTTTGGTACGACGCTTCACTACACCTTCGAGGATGGTATCCAGCTCGAGGGCATCGTAAATGGCCTTCCAGGCCTGCTTGATTTTAGCTTTCTTACGGCTCAGGATGAGCTGGCCGTTGATGTCTTCCTGGTCTTCGATGAACACCTCAACCTCGTCACCGATTTTCAGGTCGGGCAGGTCGCGGAATTCGGTGATGGACACAAGGCCATCGGATTTGAAGCCGATGTTCAGGATTACGTCGCGGTCGGTGATGCCAACTACGGTACCCTTCACTACTTCTTCCTCCTGTACGGTCGTCAGCGTGTCGCCGTACATTTTCTCCATCTCAGCACGCTGGTCCGAAGAATAGTTACCGCCGAAGCCAGTGGCTCCAACGTTGTCCCAATCAAAATCATCAATCAATTCTGCCATAATAGCTTTTGGGTACCTCTTAGATAAACGAGAAGGCCGGTACCCGGGCCAATTCGCGGTTCTTATTGAACACCTTGCCGTTGTGCAGCAAGGCCCGCCACCCTGGCGGGGCCGCAAAGGTACGGGTTTTCAGGTGGTTTTCCGAATGCTAAAGGCAGGTTCTTTACTTGCCAATCTCCTCATTCAGAAAGGCTGACTTGATTTGGATGCTATTGCGCACAGCAGCTACCGTTTCTCTGAATTCCCGGCTGTCTTTGCCTTTAAAGAAAACCCGCACTTTACGGTTAGGCCCGAAATAGCTGATTGATTTACAATAGTACACAGGGCCTTTTTCATCCGTCTTCCCTTTGTAGCTGATTTCTATTGTTTTGTTTTCCAGTGAGACAACTATTTCCTCATCTGTAGCAGAAGGGTTTTTCTGTTTTAAGACCTGAGATTCTGCCTTCACATCTGGCTTAAAGGCAATGGAACGATTGAAGCTCCCTGGTTGGATTTCTGAGCCAACGATACAAAAGTTTCTCTCGGGAGGAGTTATATGTATTTGCACCAAAGAATCTTCTCCAAAATAGTCACTTGCTTCGCTATAGGAGCATCCGCTGCAATCAGAAGTCCATCCGTGAATTATCTGGTGATTTGCCCATTCAGATGGAATTGAGAAGCTCACATTTCCTCCCAATGCTATAGCATGCTTAAGCACTGGAGAAGGCTGGGCACATCCTGTGACCATCAAGCAAAAGCAGCAAGTTTTGAATATTATCCCTTTCATATCAGATTTTTTGTATGACGGAACAGGTATGGTAAAGTCGTTGTGACCTGCACAGTTTATTGCAATAACCCACAATCTTAGCACAAGGCCGCAAAACCTCTCACTGTGCCCCGCCCGTAAGGAGGATGTATCAATTCATCTAAAACTCCTTTCACAAATGGCTCATATCAAAGCAGGCAACGACGCAGCCGGGCATCCGGTCCAGATTTTTTACGAAGACTGGGGCCAGGGCGCGCCGGTAGTGCTCATCCACGGATGGCCGCTCGACCATACCATGTGGGAGCATCAGGCGGTGGCGCTGGCCAAGGCCGGCAAGCGTGTGATTGCCTACGACCGGCGCGGTTTCGGCCGCTCGTCGCGTCCTTGGGGCGGCTATGACTACGACACGCTGGCCTCGGACCTGAACGCGCTGCTGACCGAACTCGACCTGACCGGCGTGACGCTGGTGGGCTTCTCGATGGGTGGCGGCGAAATTGCCCGCTACATCGGCAACTACGGACAGGCGCGGGTGGCTAAGGCGGTATTTGTGAGCGCCGTGACGCCCTACATGCTGCAAACCGGTGACAACCCCGACGGCGTACCGCAGAAAGTATTCGACGGTATGCACGAGGGCATTGCCAAAGACCGGTTTGCCTTCTTGGAAGGCTTTGCCAAGGACTTCTACGGCCAGAGCCTCATCAGTCACCCCGTGAGCCAGGCGGTGCTGAACTGGAACCAGACAGTGACCACACTAGCCGCACCTAACGCCACGGACGACTGCGTGACCTCGTTCTCAGGCACGGACTTCCGCGATGATTTGAAAAAGATAACCGTGCCTACGCTCGTGATTCACGGTGATAAGGACCAGACGGTGCCGTTCCCGGTAAGCGGCGAACGCACCGCCAAAATGGTAGCTGGCGCTGAGCTGAAGGTGTACGAAGGCGCGCCGCATGGCTTGTTCTTCACCGAGAAGGATAAGCTGACTGCTGACTTGCTGGCATTTATTGGCAAGTAAACGGCTTTCAGAAGCATGAAAAAGGCCCCGATGCAATTGCGTCGGGGCCTTTTTCATACTTCTGTTATCGTTCAACGACGAGACGCTAATATGCGTCTCTACGCGGCGCGGCCCATCTGGCGGAGGAAGCCGACGTGCGAGGCAATGGCGGTGCGGGTACGGGCGTAGTTGTTGTACGTCACATCGAACTCGATGCATACCTGTTGCACGATTTTGCTGATGGCGGGGTAGTGTACGTGCGAGATTTTCGGGAACAGATGGTGCTCTATCTGGAAGTTGAGGCCGCCTACCAACCAGCTAACCAATTTGTTATCGGTAGCGAAGTTCGCCGTGGTGCGTACTTGGTGGATGGCCCACTCGTCTTCGAGCTTGTGGGTAGTGGGGCACGGCACTGGAAAGGCGGCATCTTCCACGGTGTGGGCCAACTGGAACACCATGCTCAGGACGAGGCCGGCTACGGCGGTGCTCAGCATGAAGCCGGCGAACCACGGCAGGAAGCCAACCATGTAGATGGGCAGGGCCACGTAGAGCAAGAGGTTCAGCACTTTAAAGCCCCAGAAACTGACGTGCTCGCCGGTGTTCATGGGCTTGAGGCCGATGGCGCCGATTTGGCGGGAGAAATACTTCTGGTAGTCCATGGCGAAAATCCAGGACGTGTAGAGCATGCAGTAGAGCGCCCAGAAGTAGAAGTGCTGGTACTTGTGCAGCGGGTGCTTGGGCTGGTCGGGCGTCATGCGCATCCAGGGCTGGATGTTGATGTCGTCGTCGTGTCCCTCGATGTTGGTGTAGGTGTGGTGGATGAGGTTGTGCTTGGAGTTCCACATGTAGGGGCTGCCACCGAGCACGCCGAGCGTGTAAGCGGCCAGCTTGTTCATCCACGGGAAGCGTGAGAAGCTGCCGTGGGCACCGTCGTGCATTACATTGAAGCCGATGGCGGCGATGACGCAGCCAAGCAGGGCGCATTCTAGCAGAGCCCAGCCGGTGGCGGGCGTGAAGAATACGAGGTGGACGTAGAGTGCCACCATCAGGCCAACCAGAAATATTGCTTTGAACAAGAGACTGGCATTACCCGTCATTGGCCGGCCGGATTCTTCAAAGTATTGATTTATCCGGGTTTTCAACTCGGTGTGAAATGAACGAGTTGCGGCGAATTTGGGTAAGGCCATGGGCACGAATTGGGGAAGATGAAGTACAAATGTACTTCGCTCCAACGCGGCACGGCCGAACTTAGTTTAGATACGCGTGCCAGTTCTGGTCGATGGTGCCCGCCGAGAGGCGCAGGAAACCCGCCAGGGTCGGCTTTTTGGGCTGCTGCCGGATGATTAAACCCGCTTCATTGGGTGTGTGGTGGCCTTTGGCGTGGTTGCAGCGGGCGCAGGCCGTGAGCAGGTTGGTCCACGAAGATTCTCCGCCCCGGGAGCGGGGCACGACGTGGTCGAGCGTGAGATTTTTAGTCGAGCCGCAGTATTGGCACTCGAAATGGTCGCGCTTGAAGATGTTGTGGCGGCTCAGGGCAATGCCTTTGTAGGGCACGCGCACGTAGCGCTGCAAGCGGATGATGCTTGGCTTGGGGTAGGCCTGCGAAATCGTTCGAAGGGTGCCGTCGGACTTGGCTACCATCTCGGCTTTGTCGAGAAACAGGAGCACAAACGCCTTTTGCACGCTGCACAGGGTGATGGCGGTATAGTCGCCATTCAGCACTAACACTTTTTGGTCCATACACGCGTTGGGTTTCGGATAACCCGCCGAAAGCTAGCGGTTTCCGACCAGATAAACAAGCGTGTTGGGGTTAAGTTCAGCGGGGAATCAGGGACGAAGCAAGAACGTCATGCAGAGCGCAGCGAAGCATCTTGTCTGCCACTAGTAATCCAATCGAAGGTTTACTGGTGGCGGGCAAGATGCTTCGCTGCGCTCTGCATGACGTTCTTCTTACTCTTAATTTCCTCCCTCCTACTCCGGTAGCAGGCGCTTTATCAAGCGCAGTTTGTGCGAATACTTTTGCCGGTCGCGGTTGTAGATGCCGTTGTGGTCGAGCGGGTCGAGGCGGACTTCGCCGTGGGCGTGCAGAATCTGGCCTTCGTCCATCACCATGCCGACGTGCACGATGCGGCCTTCGGCGTTGTCAAAGAAGGCGAGGTCGCCGAATTTGGCCTGGGCTACGAAGTGCACGGGGCGGCCGTGGTCGATTTGTTGGCGGGCATCGCGCGGGAGCTGGATGCCGACTAGGCCGTAGAGCTGCTGGCAGAGGCCAGAGCAGTCGAGGCCGAAGATGCTTTTGCCGCCCCACACGTAGGGCGCTTTCAGGTGGAGCAGGCCCACTTTGCGCAGCAGCAGGGCCTGGCGGGCGGCATCGGGGGCGGCGGTGGGGTTGGTGGCGGTGCCGTTGTAGAAGTAGTTGCGCTCGCCGATGCGCACGTTCATGCCATCGAAAAATGGCAGCCGGCAGCCCAGCGTGAGCGGGATTTTGGTGGTGGCGTCGCTCACGGCCTGCACCACGTCGAGGGCACGAGGGTGGTCCTGGGCACGCCAGGCGGCGTAGTACTCGGGCGAAACGGGCGTGTGCTGCTTGAAATCAATCCAGCCCACGTAGTCGTCGGCCGCGAGCTGGACTTGCAGCCAGCTTTCCTGCTTCACCAGAATGTGGTAGCACTCGCCGAAAAGCAGCTGGGTGACGAGCTCGGCCCGGTCGTTGGGCTCGGCGCGGACGGGGACGGCGCTAAGCGCGCAGATGCCGGGATTCAAAGGAGTGACGGGGTGAGGGAGTGACTGAGTAATGAGCGACTGAGTGCCAGAGCAACTGAGTGATTTGATGCAAAGAAAGGCAGGACATTATACATACGCCCTCTTTTCACTCAGTCACTCTGCCGCTCAGTCACTCGCTTAAAAGCGTTCCATGTCGCGCTTCTGGGCTTTTTCCTTCAGGTCGTTGCGCTTGTCGTAGAGCTTTTTGCCTTGGGCAAGGGCGATTTCGATTTTGGCGAAGCCGCGGTCCGTCACGAACAGGCGCAGGGGGATGATGGTGAGGCCCTGGTCGACGCTCTTGCCAGCCAGCTGCTTCAGCTCGCGCTTGTTGAGCAGGAGCTTGCGGGCGCGCATGGCGTCGTGGTTGTTGTAAGTACCTAAGGAATAAGGCGCGATGCGGATGCTGTGAATCCAGAGGTCGCCTTTGTGGTCGAAGGTGCAGTAGCCATCGGTAAGGTTTACGTTGCCTTCGCGGATGCTTTTTATTTCGGTGCCTTGCAACATCACGCCCGCGTCATACTTGGCCAGAAAGGTGTATTCGTGGCTGGCGCGGCGGTTTTTGATGTTGATGATGACAGGTTTATCGTCTTTGGCCATGATGGTAATGGGTTGTAGCACCTGCTTTAGCCGGTGCTTTGCTCTGGCGGGCACAAGCTGAAGCCAGTGCTACATCGCCGCGAACGGGGCGCGAAGCTACGCCTACGTGAGCTTCAGGCGCGGGTTGGGGCTGCTGAGCTGGGTGGCAAAATCACCGGCTTCGAACTGGAAATGCGCGGTCATGGCCACCATAGCGGCGTTATCGGTGCAAAAGGCGAAGTCCGGGATGAACACCTGCCAGCCTTGCGCCACCGCTTCGGCCTCCAGGGCGGTGCGCAGGCCGGAGTTGGCGGCCACGCCGCCGGCCAGGGCCACCTGGGTCAGGCCAGTATCGGCGGCGGCGCGGCGGAGCTGGCGCAGCAGCGTGGCCACAATGGTGTGCTGAATGCTGGCGCAGAGGTCGGGGAGGTTTTCGGCCACGAAATCGGGGTTGGCCGCCACTTCCTTTTTCAGGAAATACATCACCGAGGTTTTCAGGCCGCTGAAGGAGAAATCGTAGCCGGGCATGGCCCCTACCGGGAAGGCGAAACGCAGCGGGTTGCCCTGGCGGGCCAGCTTATCGAGGTGCGGGCCGCCGGGGTACGGCAGGCCGAGCAGCTTGGCGGTTTTATCAAAAGCTTCGCCCGCAGCGTCGTCGATGGTTTGGCCAATGACGTCCATTTCCAGGGCCGAGGTCACCACCACCAACTGCGTGTGACCGCCGCTCACGGTGAGGCAGAGGAAGGGAAATTCGGGCTTGGGGTCACGCAGGAAATGGGCCAGGATATGGGCGCGCATGTGGTTCACGGCCAGCAGCGGCTTGTCCAACGCCAGCGCCAGGGTCTTGGCAAACATGCCGCCTACTAATAAGGAGCCGAGCAGGCCGGGCCCCTGGGTGACTGCCACGGCGTCGAGGTCGGCTTTGGTGATGCCGGCTTCACGGAGGGCGGCCGTGACGACGGGCAGCAGATGCTGCTGGTGGGCGCGCGAGGCCAGCTCGGGCACCACGCCGCCGTACTGCTCGTGGACTTTCTGGGTGGCCACGACGTTACTCAGCAGCTGGCCGCCGGCCAGGACGGCCGCGCCGGTGTCGTCGCATGACGACTCGATGGCGAGGATGATGGGATGAGCGAGCATGGATTAAATTCGGAGTAGCTAATGGCGAAAACGAGCACGGCGCGGCAAAAAACCAACCGCTTCGGAGAGCCGGCTTGGGGTATTGCGCCGGCAAAGTTCGGCCGAAGGAGTTGAACCCCGACCCGGCATTGGCCGTTCCCTTGGCGTGATAGTTGTGTTTTCGCCGACGTTCGGTTGGCTGCAACGACTAAAAAGCCGCAACTTTGCGGATTAACCCGCGATTCTCGCATTCACATCTCTCTGGTCCGGTGCGTCGTTTCTTCGCCATTCTGCTAAAAATACTGCTGGGCCTCGTGCTGCTGGTGGTATTGGCTGTAGTGGGGGCCTTGGTGGCGTTGCGGATTCCGAGCGTGCAAACGCGGCTGGCCCACGAGGCGGCCGACATGCTGACGAAGAAGTTAGGGCAGCAGGTTACCATCGGCTCGGTCGATATTCGGCCGTTTTCGCGGGTGCTGCTCGATGCGGTGAGCGTGAAGGACCGGCGCGGCGGCGAGCTGTTCAGCATTGGGCGGGCGGATGCGGATATTTCGCTGTTTTCGGTGTTCGACCCGCGCCATTTGCACATCGCCAAACTCACGCTCAATGAACCGCGCTTTGAGCTAAAAAACCTGCCCGGCCAGCCTGACTCCACCACTTTCAGTCAGTTTATGACGGCGGTAAAGCGGTTGATTGGCCCTTCGAAGGATACGGCTAAGTCGGCTCCATTCGATTTTCAGATTGCCGCCGTGGCGCTGCGCAATGGGCATTTCGCCATCGAGAAAAGCGACATGCCCCACGCCAAAACCTACGGCCAGAGCATTGACTACGACCACCTTTTAGTCGATAGCATCTACGCCGACATCTCCAAAATCCGGCTCGAAGACACGTTGCGGATGCGCATCAGCCAGCTGCACGCCGTGGAAACGCCCTCCCGGACGCCGCTCCGCGAAATCACGGCGGACATGACGTATGGGCCGCATTTCTGGGAGTTTAAGGATTTGAGCCTGCGCGTGGGCCGCAGCCAGATTAAGGATTATGTGCGGTTTGAGTTTCGGGTTTTCGGCAACTTCACCGATTACAATGACTCGATGAAGACCATTGCGCACCTGCGCAATTCGAAGGTTTACTCGGATGACATTGCCAAGTTTGCGCCGCAGCTGAGCGAAATGCACGAGTCGGTGGCCATTTCGGGCGATGCTACGGGCTACGTGCGCGATTTCAAGGTGAATAACCTGGACGTGCGCTATGGTACCGGCACCCACATTGTGGCCAAGCGCGCCCACGCCGACGGGCTGCCTAACTATAAGGAGAGCTTTATTGACCTGCGCCTGCTGCCTTCGGTGGTGGTGGCTAATGATTTGAAGAAGTGGCTGCCAGCGGCGGCCAATAAGATTGTGCAGCGCCTGGGCACGGTGAAATTGCAGGGCCAGGTACTAGGTTTTTATAACGACTTCGTGGCCAATGCGTCGTTCGACACGGCACTAGGCTTTGTGGCAACGGACGTAAACCTCAAGACCAAAACCGACCTCACACACGCCACTTATGAGGGCACGGTGCGGTCTAATGCTTTTCAACTGGGCAAGTTTCTGGGCGATGAGAGCATTATTCGGGATGTGACGCTGAACGGGAAGGTATCGGGAGTAGGCTTTTTGCCGCCCTTTGCGCGGGGGCAGGCCGCGCTCACGGTGCCGGCCATCTGGCTGAACGGCTACCGTTACCACAACATCACGCTCAGCGGCGATTTCCACCAGCAGGCTTTCAATGGCCATATTACGGTGATGGACCCGGCTGTGACCCTCGTGGCCGACGGCCATGTGGACCTCGACCGCGAGCATCAGGATGTGGACATCAAAACCAAAATCGACCACGCCAACCTGCGCACGCTGGGCCTGATGAGCCAGCCGCTGACCGTGGCCACCACCGCCGACGTGAAATTTAAGGGCGTGCAGCTCGACTCGCTCATCGGCCACGCCTACCTGCGCCACTCGCGCTTTGCGCTGGAAGGCCGCAAGCTCAACCTCGACACGCTGGACGTGGTGAGCACCCGCAACCGCCTGAATCAGCGCCGGGTAACGCTGCGCTCCGAAGCGCTGAATGCCAGCCTGGCCGGCACCTTCAACACCTCCGATGTGGTGCGCGACGTGCAGACGCTCATCGCCGAATACCGGCTCAATTTTGAGAGTAATGCGGCGGCCACAGCCGACTACTACCGCCGCAAACGCCAGCGCACTTTGCCGGTGTATCAGGTTGATTTGCTCCTGAATCTAAAAAAGGCTAATCCGGTACTGACGCTGTTTGTGCCCGATTTGCGGGTGGCCGACGGAAGCCGCATCGACGGCTCGTTCCGGAACGGGGCCACGTCGATTTTCCAGCTCGGCGGCCACCTCGACAGTCTGCGATACGGCCCGGTACAAACGGTGAACGACAACTTCGACTTCCTTACCTCGAAGCTGCCTTACAAGCCCGATATCCTGGCCCAGGCCAGCATCACGAGCGACCGGCAGGTGCTGCCGGGGCTGGGGCGCACCGAAAAATTCATCGTGGAAGGCGTGTGGGACCAGCAGCGCATCAACTTTTCGACCTCGCTGGCCCAGACGGGCACTACCAATAAGGCTACCATCAACGGCTCGCTGGGCTTCCTTGCCCGGGCGGTGGAGGTGATTTTCCGGAAATCGGATGTCCATTTGCTGGATAAGGACTGGACCATTGCGGAGAATAACTCGGTGCGTATCTCCAACTACGGCAAGGAATTCGACATTAAAAACCTGACATTCAGCAATGGGGAACAGTTTGTGGGGGCGCAGGGCTTTATCTCGCCCGATGCCAATCAGCCACCCTTGCAGCTGCAAATCAAGGACTTTGAGTTGGCCACGCTCAAAACGCTGACTGGCCAGAACCTGGCGGGCCGCGTGAACGCGCAGGGCACCGTGAGCGGCGTGTATGGCCCGCTGGCCATCAGCACGACGCTGGGCGTGGACTCGCTGAAATACGATGGCACGCTGATTGGGCAGGTGGCCGGACGTGGCGACTGGGACAACGCCGCCGGCAAGCTGCGCGTGAACATGGACGTGGCCCGCGCCGGCCAGTCGGTGCTGACCGTGCTGGGCGACATCGCGCCGAAGGACCAGACCAACCAGTTCAATCTTACCGGCACGCTCAATGATGCGCCCATTGTGCTGGCGCAGCCCTTTTTGGGGTCGCTATTTAAGAATCTGGGTGGCACCGGGCGGGGCGAGCTGCGCCTGACGGGCCTGTTTGGCGCGCCGAATCTGCTTGGGCATGTTGACGTGAGCAACGGCCGCCTCACCTTCGGCTACCTGGGCACGACCTACACATTTGCCGACCGCATCAGCTTCACCAATAAGTCGATAGAGTTCCGCAACATCAAGCTGCGCGACGTACTGGGTAATACCGGCACTGTGGACGGCATCGTTACGCACCATGGCTTTAAGGACATGAGCCTGGACATCGCGGCCAACTTCCGGAAGATGCAGGTGCTCAACACCACACGCAAGGACAACGAGCTGTATTTCGGCACGGCCTACGCCACCGGCACTGCCCGCGTGACCGGCCCCACCGACGACCTGGACGTGACCGTACGCGCCAGTAGCGAGGCCGGTACCCGCGTCTCGCTGCCCCTTGATAACGCCGCGAAGGCCGAGAAGGCCGGCTACATCAAGTTCGTGAACAACAACCCGGTGGGCGATACCGTCATCACGAAAAAAGCCGTGGTGGTGGCCGCGCAGGACAAAGTGGATTTGTCTGGCATCAAGCTCAATATGAACCTGACCATCACGCCGGAAGCCTACGTGGAGATTTTGCTGGATGAAAGCACGGGGGATGTGATTCGCGGCTCGGCGGCCGGGCAGCTGCGCATGGCCATTGACACGCGCGGCGAATTTAATATGTACGGGCAGGTGGAAATTGTGCGGGGCGCGTACAACTTCACGCTGCAAGGCCTGATTAACAAGGAGTTTGTAGTACGGCCCGGCGGCATTATTTCCTGGAACGGCGACCCGCTGGCCGGCGAAATGAACGTAACAGCGACGTATACGCAGCGCACTTCGCTGGCTCCGGTGTTGGGCTCGGGCTCGTCGGGCAGCGTGGCCGTGGTGCCTGTGACGGCCGTGATGAACCTGACCGGGCCGCTGCTGCTGCCGGCCATCAAGCTCAACCTAGAATTCAACGACACGCCGGGCACGCTTCAGGGCGATTTGGCGGCCTTCACTACCTCGCTACGCAATGATGAGCAGGAACTCAACCGGCAGGTTTTCAGCCTACTGGTGTTTAAGCAACTTTCGCCGCCGGGCTCGTTCGGCAACACCATTTCCATTCGGGGGCAGGATAATACGGCCTTCAAAAGCCTGGGCCAGGTGCTGAGTACCCAGCTCGGCCTGCTCACCTCGCAAATCGACCAGAACCTGGAAATTGATTTCAACATCAACGGCATTACCGCCGAGCAGTTGCAAGCGCTACAGGTGCGCCTCAGCTACTCGTTCCTGAACGGCCGCCTACGCGTGACGCGGGAGGGCGGCTTCACCAGCAATTCTAACCTGGTAAACAGCACAACGCCTGGCGGTTCTACCACACCTATCAGCACCGGCAATACCGCCGGCCAAGCCTCCCTGCTCGGCGACCTCAGCCTGGAGTATTACCTGCGGGCCGACGGCAAGTTCCGGGCAAAGCTGCGCTATGAGACCACCCCGCGCGACCTGGAAACCATCAACCAGCCCCGGGCGGGCCTGTCGCTGCTGCACACCGAGCAGTTTAATACCTTCGGCGAGCTGTTCACGCGCAAAAACCCGAAGAAGAAGGAGCGCAACACTCAGAAAGCCCGCGAAGGCAAAGAGGTGATGACCGTGGACGACGACCCACGCACGAACCTGTAGGTAGTAAAGTACCGGTCAACTCCCCTCCTTAGCCAAGGAGGGGAGTTTTTGCGCAGCACAAACGGGGGTGGTTGGATTCGTTGAACGACACCCGCACCTGGATTGCCGCCGCGCAGCACCTCCTGTTCGGGTGTTGTTCAACGAATTCAACCACCCCAGCCAAAGGCATCCCCTCCTTAGCTAAGGAGGGGAGTTGTCGTTCTACTAGCCCGGTTTGTTACCTTTGCCGGATATGGCTGCCCCAACCACTTCCCATTCCCGCAAGAAAAAGCTCGGCTCCTACCCTACTTTGCTCGTGGTGTTCAGCATTACGCTGGCTCTGGTGGTGATTGGCTTATTCGGCCTGCTGCTGGTGCACGCCCAAAAGCTAAGCGAAGTGGTGCGCGAAAACCTGGAAGTGCAGGTGTACCTCGACCGCGACCTGCCTGAAACTGAATTGCTGCGCCTGCAGCAGGACCTCGGCCAGCAGCCCTTCGTGGCCGAGCGCAACGGCAAGCCCCAGATTCGCTTCGTGAGCAAGGAAGAAGGTGCCCGCCAGCTGCTGCAAAGCACCGGCGAGGACTTCCGCCAGTTCCTTGGCGACAACCCGTTGCGCGATGCCTACGTGCTCAAAATCAAGCCCGAATTCACCGACACCACCCACCTTGGTCAGCTCAACCGCAGCATTTCAGCCCAGCGCGGCGTGTTTGAGGTGCAGTACCCGCAGGACTTATTCGCCAGCATCAACAACAACCTGACGCGGGTGAGCCTCGTGCTGCTGGGCTTCGCGGCGGTGCTGGTGCTGGTGGTGGTCATTCTGATTAACAATACGATTAAGCTGGCGCTGTTCTCGCAACGGTTTCTCATCCGGTCCATGCAACTGGTGGGCGCTACGCGGCTCTTTATACAGCAACCTTTTTTGCGGCGGGCTACGTGGCAGGGCCTCGCTAGTGGCCTGCTGGCCGCCCTGATTCTGGTGGCGCTGCTGCAATACGCCTACCTCGAAGTGGAGCCGCTACGCCTGCTGCGCGACGACCTGCGCCTCGGCTTGCTGCTGCTCGGCGTCATCGTACTGGGCGTGGTTATCGGCTTTTTCAGCTCGGCCCGCGCCGTGCACAAATACCTCAAAATGTCGCTCGACGACTTGTATTAACACCTTCAGAGCCTTGTGCTTTGCTTCCATTCAGCATCAGGTTCTAACCGACAACGAATAACTGACAATACTATATGCAACCCACCAAACCCGCCTTCCGCTTCGCCTTTGGTCCCCGCAACTACCGCCTGATGTGGGCGGGCCTGGCCCTGCTGGCCGCCGGCTTCATCACCATGATGTTTGGCGACAAGTCCAACTACGGCGAAGATTTCGTGGGTATTACGCTCGGGCCGCTGCTGCTCATCGCCGGGTTTATCGTGGAGTTTGCGGCCATCATGGTACGCGATAAGTCGGTGGTTGCGGCTCCTGAAGCTCACGCGGTCACGCCCGCTTTCACTGCCGATACGGTAGCTGCGACCAATGCGCCCGCTGCCGCGCCAGCCTACAAGCGCCCTTATTAGCACTTACGCTGAGCTGTTTATCCGTTTCCCTGAATCGGTACAGCTCATCAGCAATTGCTTTCTGACACCTGATTACCTGTTAAATGACCTATTGGCACGCGCTGCTCCTCGCCATCGTGGAGGGCATTACCGAGTTTCTGCCCGTTTCCAGCACCGGGCACATGATTATTGCATCGGCCCTGCTGGGCATTCCGCCCACGCCGTTTTTTAAGCTCTATCTGGTGGTCATCCAGCTGGGCGCGATTCTGTCGGTGTTTGTGGTGTACTACAAGCGCTTTTTTCAGAATATTGACTTCTACCTCAAGCTGTTGGTGGCCTTTCTGCCCATTGTGCTGGTGGGGTTGCTATTCAAAAAGCACATCGACGCGCTGCTCGAATCGGTGACGACCGTGGCAGTGATGCTCGTGATTGGCGGCGTGGTGCTCCTGTTCATCGACCGCTGGTTTCCGCAGGAAGACCCGCAGGAAGGCGGCCACCCCGTCACCAATCCCAGCTTCAAGGAAGCGCTGATTATCGGCCTGTTCCAGTGCCTGGCCGTGGTGCCAGGCACCAGCCGCTCGGCCGCTACCATCATCGGCGGCCTCACCCAGAAGCTCACGCGCAAGGCGGCGGCCGAGTTTGCCTTTTTCCTGGCCATGCCCACCATGGCGGCGGCGGCCGTGAAGGACATTTACGATTATTATAAGGATGCCAAAGCGCAGGGTGTAGACGTGGCGCACCTATTCTCGGGCACCGAGCTGAAAATGCTGGCGCTGGGCAATGCGGTGGCCTTCGTGGTGGCGCTGCTGGCCATCCGGCTGTTCGTGGGCTTTGTGGCCAAATATGGCTTCCGGGCCTTTGGTGTTTATCGCATCATTGCGGGCGGTATTTTGTTGATTATGTTGGCGTTGAAGCTGCCCTTAAATCTGGTATAATGACGAAGACCCTGGCCGATTTCGACTTTGAAACGGGGGAAGTCCTGCTCCTGGACAAGCCCCTGACGTGGACTTCTTTCGACGTGGTGCGCAAAGTAAAAAACACGCTGCGCATCAAGAAAATCGGCCACGCCGGTACCCTCGACCCTTTGGCAACCGGCCTGCTTATCCTCTGCACGGGCAAGAAAACCAAGGAAATCGACCTCATTCAGGCCCAGGAAAAAGAGTATACCGGCACCTTCCGCCTCGGTGAAACCACCCCCAGCTTCGACCTGGAAACGGCCGTGGACATGGCCCGCCCCTATGCCCACCTCACCGACGAGCAGATTACGGCTGCCACGGCCCAGTTCACCGGCCAAATCCAGCAAACACCGCCCATTTTCTCAGCCGTGAAAATTGACGGCAAGCGCGCCTACGAGCTGGCTCGCACCGGCCAGGAAGCCGAAATCAAAGCCAAAACCGTCGAAATCAAGGCCTTCGAGCTCACGCGTATTGCGCTGCCCGAGGTGGATTTCCGGGTGGTATGCTCCAAGGGCACCTACATCCGAAGCCTAGCCCGCGACCTGGGTGTGGCTCTGGGTTGCGGCGCGCACCTCACGCGCTTGGTCCGTACCCGTATCGGCGAGTATCGGGTGGAGGATGCCTTCACGCTGGATGCCATTGAGGCCCTGCGCCCGCCCCGGCCCGAGGGCGAAGCATCTACTCGCCCTCGCCATGAGCGGCCGAAAACGGCTCCTAACCGCGCTGGGCTGCAGTATTTTGCCGCGCTTCAGGCTGATGCTCTGGCGGCGAAGGAACACCAGGCGCACGAGGAAGCCCCTGAAGCCAGCCCGGAGTAGCACCGCCGGATTATTGCGTCGTTGCGGCGTCTCAGGCCCATGCCCGCTACCTTCGTGGCGGTTTTTATCCCTTCAAATACGCTTCTCCGGCGCCTTATGCACGTCATCCGCGACCCGGCCCAGTTTCCGTTTCTTGGCAACGCCGTTGTTACCAGCGGCACCTTTGATGGGGTGCACGTGGGGCACCAGCGCATTCTGGCGCGGCTGTGTGAGGTGGCCCAGACCAGCGGCGGGCCGTCAGTGGTGATTACCTACTGGCCACACCCGCGCCTGGTGCTGGGGCCGCCTCCCTCCCACCCCGAACTGCTGGATTTGCAGCTGCTTAATACACTGGATGAGCGCATTGCCAAGTTAGCCGAGCGGGGTGTGGATTACCTGCTCATTGTGCCGTTCACCAAGGAATTCGCGCAGTGGACTTCGGAAGAATACATCCAGAACCTGCTGCTGAAAACCGTAGGAGCCAAGCAATTGGTTATCGGCTACGACCACCGCTTTGGTAAAAATCGTGAGGGCGGTTTCGACTATCTCAGCCAAAATGCTGACCGCTACGGCCTGACCGTGGAGGAAATTCCACGCGAGGATGTGGATGCCGTGGGCGTGAGCAGCACCCGCATTCGGCAGGCCTTGCGTCAGGGCGATATCGCCACGGCCAACCGTTACTTAGGCTACCATTATCCGCTCACGGGGCTGGTGGAACACGGCCAGAAACTCGGCCGCACCATCGGGTATCCGACGGCTAATCTGGCTGTTCAGGAGCCGTTGAAGCTGGTGCCGGCCCGGGGCATTTATGCGGTGTGGGCCACTACGGCGGCGGGCACGCGGCATCAGGCCATGCTTAGTATTGGGGTGCGGCCCACAATTGGCACTGATTTGGCCCAGACGATTGAGGTGAACCTACTTGATTTCAGCGGCGATTTATACGACCAACTGCTGACGCTGGAGTTTGTGGCTTGGCTGCGGGCCGAAGAAAAATACGACGGTCTGGACGCGCTAATTGCCCAGCTGGCGTTGGATGAGCAGAACACGCGGGCCGCGCTGGCTTAGCCGGCCGTCATTATTTTACCTTATTATTTCATAATGAGATATTTGCAATTATTGCTAATTTGCTGCTTGCTGGGAATGGGGAGTGCGGCGCAGGCCCAGGGCAAGCTCACCGGCGTGGTCATGGATTCGGTGACGCACGAGCCGCTGGCGTTTTCCAGTGTTTTCTTGGCCAATACCACGCTGGGCGTGACCACGACCGAGCAGGGCAAATTTGAATTTCCCAAGGTGCCGGCCGGCACTTATGACGTGGTGGGCTCCTACGTGGGCTACCGCTTGGGCAAGCAATCGGTGACCATGACCGCGGCCGCGCAGCAGATTACGCTGCAGTTGGCACCTACCGGCAACCAGCTGGGAGAAGTGGTAGTGAAGCCGGAGCCCAACAAGCCCGAGGAGTATCAGAAATTCGCAAAGTTGTTTCTGGGCGGGAGCACGTTTTCGGCGCAGTGCCGCATCAGCAACCCCGATGATGTGCGCGTTTTCTTCGATGACTCGACCAAAACGCTGACGGCGCAGGCCAAGGAATTTGTGCAGATTGACAACGAGGCGCTGGGCTACCGCCTGAAATATTACGGGCTCTATTTCGCGGCCAATGACGAGGATGGTTCGATTTCCTACTACGGCCAGCCGGTGTTTGAGGAGCTGAAACCGCGCGATGAGCGCCAGCGCAAGCAGTGGATGGCCAACCGACTAACGGCCTACACGGGCTCCTTCATGCACTTTCTGCGGAGCGTGTACAACAACCGCGTGCAGGCCGAGGGCTTCCTGACCCAGCAGATTATTGTGGGGCCAAACCCACGCTTCGAGCGCGCCGACGAGAAGCGTCGCGCCCTGCTGGCTAGCCGGCCCGATAACAAATTCACGGCCGCCGAGCAGGATTCGCTCGACAAATGGGAGGACATGGCCCCGGTTATCGCCACGCTCAACCAGGCACCGCTGCCGATTGATAGCATCCGCCGGGTGGGGCCCAACGGCAAGCGCACGTTCCTGCGCTTCACGGGCGAGCTGCAGGTGGCGCACTTCGGCGAGGCTCCCGACCCGCTTTACAAGAGGCCGATGTCGCCGCTGGGCTACCCCAAAATCCCGTATCCGGTCAAGCGGCAGGTGTCGCGCCTGAAGCTGCAGGGCCGCGAGGCTGCCATTCAGGCCAATGGCTCGCTGCTGAATCCGCTCGACGTGTACAATGGCGAATACTGGGGCTTTGAGAAAATCGGGGAGTTTCTGCCGTTTGACTACATGCCGCCCACGGCATCCACGGCAGCGCCCCGGCGGTAAGGGACCAGTTTTATCTTCATTCTACTCTTGGTCTGCCCGAATGCGCTTCTTCCCGGTGCTTCTGCTGTTTCTGGCGTTGCTGGTGCGGCCCGATAGCATTCGGGCACAGGGCCGGCTGAGCGGCGTAGTACTGGATTCGGTGACGCGCCAGCCGCTGGCGTTTGCCAGCGTGTTTCTGGCCAATACCACGTTGGGCGTGACGACGACTGAGCAGGGACAGTTCAATTTCCCCAGCGTGCCGGCCGGTAATTATGACGTGGTGGGCTCTTACGTGGGCTACCGGTTGGCCAAGCAGTCCGTAATAGTCGGCTTGGCGGCGCAGCAGCTTACGCTGCCGCTGGCTCCCACGACCAACCGCCTCGGTGAAGTGGTGGTGCGCCCCAACCCGAACCGCGCCAGCGACTACCAGAAATTCACAGAGCTGTTTCTGGGTCGCACCACGTTTTCGAGCCAGTGCCGCATTCGCAATCCTGATGACGTGCTGGTCGACTTCGACCCGGAGGCCAACGAGCTGACGGCCACCGCCATCAACTTTGTGCAGGTTGATAACCAGGCCCTCGGCTACCGCATCAAATACTACGGGCTGCGCTTCAACACCAACTTTACGCAGCACGTCGTCAGCTTCTACGGCCAGCCGGTATTTGAGGAAATGACGGCCCGCAATGCTCGCCAGCAGCGCCGCTGGGAAGCCAACCGGGCGGCAGCTTACCACGGCTCGCTCACGCATTTTCTGCGGAGCGTGCGCACCGGCCAGATAGCCGAGGAAGGCTTCACGGCCCAGCGCCTGCGCATCGTGGCCAACCCGCGCTTCGCCCGCGCCGACAGCCTGCGCCGCCAGTTACTACGCGAGCATTTTAATTCGGCCTTTACGCGGGCCGAACAGGATTCCATCGGGCGCTGGGCAAAAATGCCCCGGGCGTTTTCGCTGCTCTACACGAAAGTGCTGCCCGTGGATAGCCTGCGCCGCGTGGCGGCTGGGGGCGAGCCGGTGTTCCTGCGCTTTCGCGACAACCTACAGGTGAGCTACTTGCGCGAAGGCCCCGACCCATTGTACCGGGTGCGCACGGCGCTGCCCACCAATGTGCCCTTCCCGCCGGCCGACCGGCAGGTGTCGCAGCTGGTGCTGATGGTGCGCGAAATTGAGATTCAACCCAACGGCCAATTGACGAACCCGCTGGCCGTATTTACCGACGAATACTGGGGGTTCGAAAAAATGGGTGAATTTTTACCCGTGAATTACCTGCCGCCGGCTTCGGCCGCCTCCCCCCAAACCCACCCATGATAGACAAAACCGTTCCCAACGTACAAGCCGCCCTGCAAGGCCTCGCCGATGGCATGACCCTGATGCTCGGCGGCTTCGGCCTGTGCGGCATCCCCGAAAACTCGATTCAGGAAATCCTGCGCCTCGGGGTGAAAAACCTCACCTGCATCTCCAACAATGCGGGCGTTGATGACTTCGGCATCGGCCTCCTACTACAAACCAAGCAGGTGCGCAAGATGATTTCCAGCTACGTGGGCGAAAACGCCGAGTTTGAGCGCCAGCTGCTGAGCGGCGAGTTAGAAGTGGAATTGATTCCGCAGGGCACGCTGGCCGAGCGCTGCCGGGCGGGCGGCGCGGGCATTCCGGCCTTCTTCACCCCCGCCGGCTACGGCACCGAGGTGGGCGAAGGCAAGGAAAGCCGCGAGTTCAACGGTAAAATGTATTTGCTGGAAACGGCATTGCACGCCGATTTCGCTTTCGTGAAAGCCTGGAAGGGCGACACGGCCGGCAACCTCGTCTACAAAGGGACGGCTCGCAACTTTAACCCGATGATGGCCACGGCCGGTAAAATCACGGTGGCCGAGGTGGAAGAGCTGGTGCCCGCCGGCGAGCTCGACCCCAACCAGATTCATACGCCGGGCATTTTCGTGCAGCGCATTTATCAGGGCGAGAAGTATGAGAAGCGCATTGAGCAGCGCACGGTACGGGCCGCCTCGTAAGCAGTGACGCTATGCATGTTGCACTGCGTATCCGCCTGATACTGCGACTGCTGGTGTTGCTACTGGCACTGCTGCCGGTGGCTTTGGGGGTGTACATTAATGAAACCAGCCCGGCCCCAACCACCGCCCGGCTTGCCGGCCGTTGCTCGCGCTACTGCGAAACATACGGCTGCCCGCACGCAACGCCTGTTAATAGCCCGGCCTACTTTCGGCTGCGGCCGCTGTTCGTGGCTACCATTCAGGGGCTGATGAAGGGCGGCCGGGGTTGGTATGCGGCCGTCAACATTGCCTTCTACCTGGGGTTGATTCCGCTGCTGTTGCTTGGCCTCACGTATGGGGCGTTGCGCAACATGGTCCTGATTCGGCAGTTTAAAGCCCTGCGTCGTGAATAGCCTGCTTGCGTGGGGTGCCCGCTTTATTCATTTCGCGTTTTGGTATTGCACTGATTTCATGGTGAATCTGGCCAACCGCACCCACACTTCCTACAACGAAGCCAATACCTGGGTACTGTTGCTGTTTATTCCAGGAGTGCTCGCACTGCTGGTCGGTGTGCGCATCGCCCAGTGGTTTCAGCTGCGCCGCCTTACGGCTGCCCGCCGGGCATCCCACTCCCTACCTCGCTCCTGAACCACATCAAACAACTTGCTTATGATGGCTTTACGCAAAAAATACCTGGCGCTGGTGCTACTACTGGGCAGCTATGGTGCGGCGGCCCAGGTGGCGGCCACCACCCGGAAAGCCCCGGCCCGCCCGGCAATCACGGGCAAGCTCCGGCCGGCCATCGTCGCCCCCGGCACTGTTGACCCGGCCGAGGCCCGGCGCATTGATGAGCTGCTGACTCAGTACACCGCTGACGTGGGTACGCGGGGCGCGTATGGCCCATTATCACTGCCGACGGCCGAAGGCTCCATCCGCCGCTACGACAAGCACGTGCCCGGTGCCCTGGCGCTGGTGCTGCGCGATGGCAAGGTGGTGTACCGCAAATCTTTCGGCGTGGACAATATGTTCACCCAAAGCCCGCTACGCACCGATGCCATCTTTCGCATCGCCTCCCAGACCAAGGCCCTCACCAGTGTAGGGCTGATGATGCTGTTTGACGAAGGTAAATTCCAGCTCGACGACCCTATTTCGAAGTACCTGCCGGCCTTTGCCAATGCGCAGGTGCTGGCCAACTTCAACCCGAAAGACTCGACCTATACCACCGTGCCGGCCAATGGCCCGATTACCATCCGGCAACTGTTTACCCACACCTCGGGCATCAGCTACCCGGTCATTGGCAGTAAGGAAGCCACGGCCATTTATGCCAAAGCGGGCATCCCGAGTGGTATTGGCACGCCTTCGGGCACCTTGGCTACCTCAATGGATGCGCTGGGCAAGCTGCCCTTGATGCATCAGCCGGGCGAACGGTTCACCTACGGGCTGAGCGTGGACGTGCTGGGCCGGTTGATTGAGGTGCTCTCGGGCCAGTCACTGGACCAGTTTCTGCGCCAGCGCCTGTTTCAGCCACTGGGCATGAAGGACACTTATTTCTACCTGCCCGCCGATAAGCAGGCCCGCTTGGTGCGGCTGTACACCGAAAACGCCGCCAAGCAAAGCGTAGAAATGGAGCCACAGGGCCGCATGATACCCAACTACCCCAAGGCCAAGGGCACGTACTTTTCGGGCGGCGCGGGTCTGTCGTCCACCATCGACGACTACGCCATTTTCCTACAGATGATGCTGAATAACGGCACCCACCAGGGCCGCCAGCTGCTCAAGCCCGCCACCGTGGCCATCATCACCCAGAACCAGATGGGGGCCGTGAGCCAGGGCGGCAATAAATTCGGCCTGGGTTTCAGCATCACCACGCCCGAGAATGCCAAGGTGCCGGGCCTGTCGGCCGGCTCCTACGAGTGGGGCGGCATCTTCGGCACTACGTATTGGGTCGACCCGCAGCAGAAGCTGGTGGGCCTGATTTACACCCAGAAATACCCCAACAGCACCGGCCGCGACCTGGCTGGCAAATTTAAATCCGCTGTTTATGAATCGTTTGTTCCTGACCAGCAAGCTCCGGCCAGCATGGCTGCGCCAGCCGCCTCGGGCACCCGGTAATTTCAGTTTTCCTCCTAACTCCCACCCACAAAATCCGCGAAATCCGACCAATCCGTCGAATCCGTGGTCCAGAAAATTATGTTAGACAAACACGGCATCGCCCGACGCATCGCCCAGGAAGTGAAAGACGGCTCCTACGTCAACCTCGGCATCGGCATTCCCACGCTGGTGGCCAACTACATCCCCGCCGGCATCAACGTCGAGCTGCAATCCGAAAACGGCCTGCTCGGCATGGGCCCCTTCCCCACCGAAGACCAAGTCGACCCCGACCTCATCAACGCCGGCAAGCAGACCGTGACCACGCTGCCCGGCTCCAGCATCTTCTCCTCGGCCGATTCGTTCGGCATGATTCGCGGCGAGCACGTGGATTTGACCATCCTCGGCGCGATGGAAGTATCCGAGCGCGGCGACATTGCCAACTGGAAAATTCCCGGCAAGATGGTGAAAGGCATGGGCGGCGCGATGGATTTGGTGGCTTCGGCCAAGAACATCATCGTGGCCATGCAACACGTGGCCCGCGACGGCTCCAGCAAGCTATTGTCTGACTGCACCTTGCCCATCACCGGCCTGCGCTGCGTGAAGAAAATTGTGACCGAGCTGGCCGTCATCGACGTGACGCCCGACGGCTTCGTGTTGCGCGAGCGCGCCCCCGGCGTGACTGTGGAGCAGATTGTGGCCGCCACCGCCGGCAAGCTGGTGGTGCCCGAGGGGGAGGTGCCGGAGATGGTGCTGTAATATCCCGAAACGAAGGCAGCAGGTGTATCTTCGTCACCACCCTTCACTGCTGACTCTATGCGCCAACTCTTACCCCTGCTGCTACTCGTTGCCCTGCCCGCGCTGGCCCAGGCCCAGGTTTCGCCCATCATCGACCGGACCGATATGCCGGCCACCACAACCACCGTGGATAGCCTGCGGCTGAGCGTGGCCAGCCCGGTGCTGCCCGCCACCGTGCCGCCCCTCACGCGGCGCGGGGCCAACCAAACCTGGAATTACAGCACCCTCATGCCCGCCTCGCAGCGGGTCGAATCCTTCGTATCGGTGAGTAGCGTGACGGCTACTTCGCTCACGTATGCCTTCATCTTTGGGCCGTTCGGCGGGGCCAACCGGGCCACGGTAGCCTCGCCGCAGGCGCTGCCGCTGCCCGTGGCGGTGCCCATTCCCATCACCGATTCTTACCAGTTCTACGCCACTTCGGTGGCGGGAGCGGCGCAACAAGACTTCCGTTCTGTAGGTTTTGGCGCGTCGCTCAGCGGCACGGCCATTCCCGTCACGTATGCCAGCGCGGCCCAGCAGGACGTCATTTATCGCTTCCCGCTGAGTTTCGCCAGCCTGCCCGATTCCAGCAATTCCTACTTTTCGACGCCGGCGGCTATTGCCACAGTGGGCTACCTGAGCCAGAAGCGCAAGCGCGTGAACAAGCCCGATGCCTGGGGCACGCTCACCACGCCCTTTGGCCAGTTCCAGACGGTGCGCGTAGTCACCACCCTCATCGACCACGACAGCGTGGCCTTCGGCGGCACGGCCGGCCAGGGCTTCGATATTCCGCTGACCCGCGAGTATAAGTGGCTGGCCAAAACCCAGCACGTCCCGCTGCTCACCATCACCACCCGGATGGTAGCCGGCACCGAAACCGTGACCGGCGTGGAGTACCGCGACATTTACCGCCGCATTATCCGCACCGCTACCCGCGACGCGGCCACCGACGCCGTGCTCACCGCCTACCCCAATCCCTCGGCCATCGGCACGCCGCTCACCCTAACGGTACCCGCCGGCAGCGGCCCGCTCACGGTTTCGGCCACCGATGTGGTGGGCCGGCAGCTGTTTCGGCGCAGCTTCAGCGGCCATTCGGGCAGTCTGCGCATTGATGCCGACGCCTTTGGCACCTTCCGGGGCGTGCTGCTGCTGACGGTGCAAACGGCCCAGGGTACCGCTACCCGCCGGCTGGTGCGCGAGTAGCTTTGGCGGAACATTGCACCGTTTTGACCGTTTTTCCGTTGAAGTACCCGTTGGCGAACGCCGCCAACGGGTTTTTTTACGGGTAATTTTGTTGGGCTGAGTCCATGACCGGCCACCGGGCCGGCTCGCGGCCCAATCCCTTACACAGCGCTTTTTCGATTTTATGGCAACTTCTTCCAACGGCAAACCTGCCGCGTCTGTGGCTTCCAACGGCAAGGCCGCGCCCGGCGGCGCGCACGCCAAAAAAGTGGGCAAGCCCGCCCCGGCCGCGGCCATCGAGCGCCTCACGCCCACCGCCGTGCCCGCCCATAAGTTGGTGCTGCGCACACTGCGCCGCTCCGATTTCAAGGCCATCAAGGACATCATGGACCAGGTGTATTCCAACATGGAAGGCGCGTGGTCGGCCGACGAGTTCAGCGCCCTCATCCGCAAGTTTCCGGAGGGCCAGATTGGCATCGAGGACAACGGCCGGCTGGTGGCTGCCGCGCTGGCCATCATCGTGGACTACGACAAGTACGGCGACAAGCACACCTACGCCAAAATCACGGGCAACGGCAAGTTCGATACCCACGACTCCGACGGCGATACGCTCTACGGCGTCGACGTATTCGTGGACCCCGAATACCGCAGCCTGCGCCTGGGTCGCCGCCTCTACGACGCCCGCAAAGAGCTGTGCGAGAATCTGAACCTGCGCGCCATGGTAGCAGGCGGCCGCATTCCCGGCTACGCCACCTACGCCAACGAGATGACGCCGGCCAAGTACGTGGAAAAGGTGCGCAATAAGGAGCTCACCGACCCCATTCTCACCTTCCAGCTCTCGAACGATTTTTACGTGCGTAAAATCATTCGCGGCTACCTGCCTTACGACTCCGAATCAAAGGCTTACGCCACGCTGCTGGAGTGGATTAACGTGTACTACGAGGAGACGGAAAAGCTCATCGGCAACACTAAATCCAACGTTCGCATCGGCATTGTGCAGTGGCAGATGCGCGCCACCCGCTCGCTGGAGGATTTGCTTCAGCAAATTGAGTTTTTCGTGGACACCGTGAGCGGCTACAAAGCTGACTGCGTGATGTTTCCGGAATTCTTCAACGCCCCGCTCATGGCCCTCACCAACGAGGACTCGCCGGCCGTGGCCATCCGGGCCATGGCAGCTTTCACCGAGCCCATCAAGGCCAAGATGATGGAGCTGGCCGTGAGCTACAACATCAACATCGTGGCCGGTTCGATGCCCGTTTATCTGGACGAGAAGCTACACAACGTGGCTTTCCTCTGCCGCCGTGATGGCACTGTAGATGAGCAGTATAAGCTGCACGTGACGCCCGACGAAGCCAGCTACTGGGGCATGCGCGGCGGCGACAAGCTGAAGTGCTTCGACACGGATTTTGGCAAAATCGGTATTCTGGTGTGCTACGACGTGGAATTCCCCGAGCTGTCGCGGATGCTGAGCGACGAGGGCATGAAAATCCTGTTCGTGCCCTTCTGGACCGACACCAAAAACGCCTACCAGCGCGTGCGCCTCTGCGCCCAGGCCCGCGCCATCGAGAACGAGTGCTACGTGGCCATCACCGGCTCGGTGGGCAACCTGCCCCGCGTCGAGAACATGGATATTCAATATTCGCAGTCGGCCGTATTTAGTCCTTCCGACTTCGCCTTCCCGCACGATGCCATCGTGGCCGAAGCCACGCCGAACACGGAGATGACGCTAATTGCCGACCTCGACCTTGACCTGCTCAAAGACCTGAACACCAGCGGCGCGGTGCGCAACCTGCGCGACCGCCGCAAGGACCTTTACTCGGTGAGCTGGGTGAAGAAAACAGAACGCGACGACGAGCTGCTGGCCCAGGGCGAGGAGCGGCTGCCCAAAACCAGCTCGCGCCGCAAGGCCATCGCGGCGGGGTAGTTTTCAGCATTTCGTTAGCTCAAAAGGCGGCAGTCATTCCGATGACTGCCGCCTTCTTTATTTAGCGGCTAATAATTTATAATACACCGCCGTAGCGTGCGGCTGCCCATCGAAGTTGATGAAATAAGCCGGGATAGCGCCCACAAACTGATAACCCATTGATTGATACAACTGCTCAGCAATGTCGCCCTGCCGGGTATCAAGCACCAGCGTGGTGCGGCCCAGGGTGCGGGCGTGGTCTTCCAGAGCCACGAGCAGTTGCCGGGCCAGGCCCTGGCGGCGCGCCCGGCGGTGCACCAGCAGCTTCGATACTTCGGCGCGGAGCAGGGAGTTGGGGCGGGTGGCCAGGTCGAGCTGTACAGTGGCGAGTAGGTCGCCAGTGCCGGGCTGGCGGGCCACCAGCAGCACCCGGTGCCCGGCTTCCACGGCTTCGATGACGCTTTGCCAATAGTCCTCCGACTCGGCGGCGGGTAATGGCGGCAGGAAACCGACGGAAGCACCCGAATCGACGGCATCGTGGAGCAACTCGTGGAGCTGGGGCAGTAGGGCACGAGCTTCAGAAGCCGAGAGACTGGAGATTATAGCGGCCATACAGGACAGTGATTTCGGGATTTCCGGTGGTTGAAAGAAATGCCAAATTAGGGCTGTTTTTAAAAAGCCTTTTGCGCAAACGTTGCCACAGGTTGGGCTTTTGTGCGTAAACTTCGGCCCCAAATCTTCAAGCTAAATCTTCAACTCACCACATGCGCGCTTTCATCACCGGAGCCAACCGGGGCCTGGGCCTCGAACTTACCCGCCAATACCTGGAGCGCGGCGACCAGGTATTCGCCGCCAGCCGGCAGCCCGCCCAGGCCGCCGAGCTGCAATCCCTGAAGCAGCAATATGCCGACCGCCTCGTGCTGCTGCCCCTCGACGTGACCGATGCGGCCTCCGTTTCGGCAGCCGTGCAAGCCGTGCAGGCCAATACCGATGGCCTCGACGTGCTCATTAACAACGCCGGGGTGTACCCGCACGCGGGCTCCGGCGATGCCCACCAACGCCTGGGCCAGCTCACCCACGACGATGCGATGGAAACCATGCAGGTGAATGCCATTGGGCCGCTGCTGGTGTCGCAGGCGCTGCTGCCGCTGCTGCGCGCCGGGCGCAAGGGGCGCATTCTTAGCATCTCATCGGGCCAGGGCTCGCTGACGTGGAAAGCCACCGGCGACCCCTATCACTACAGCGCCAGTAAGGCCGCTCTGAACATGTACATGCGCAGTCTGGCGGCCGAAATCGGTAAATACGGCCTAATTTCGGTGATAGTGGACCCCGGCTGGATGCGTACCGACATGGGCGGCGACCACGCTACCCAGGAGCCGGCCGACTCGGCCCGCGGCATCATCCGCCTGGCCGAGCAGCTGCACGCCGAGGAAAACGGCAGCTTCGTGACCTGGCAGGGCAAGCCCGTGCCGTGGTAGCCGCCGGGAACGCAGGGCTGGATATGCCCAGGTCATTTGCGAAGAATTAGAATACCAGGCAGCTTAATTGCTGAAGCCCGCCCAGTTGAGAAATCAACGGACGGGCTTTTTTTTATAGTCACTATCCTACTGCCGCCTCCTGACTGAGCCATCAGCACAACCTGACTTTATGAATAAATATTTTAGCAAATATTTTCACTGTCAATTTTTCCAAATTATGAGCACAATATTTATGCAAAAAATACCCAATTGGCATCATCACTGACAATAAAGCACCTTAATTAGAAAATCGTAATTACATTCGGCAATTCAGTTACTCCATTTATCACCAACCAATCACTCACATGACAAAACGCTTACTCTTATTTCTGTTCATGGTCCTGGGCCTCGCGGCGCACGACCTAAGGGCCCAGGACCGGACCATCACCGGCACGGTGGGCGGCTCGGATGGGGCTTCTATTCCGGGCGTGACGGTGCTCGTGAAAGGCACCAAACTGGGTACCTCCACCGATGCGGACGGCAAGTTTTCCCTGACCGCCCCCGCCACGGCCACCGCGCTGGTGTTTTCCTACGTGGGCTACGCCACCCAGGAAGTCGCCATCGGCAACCGGACATCTTTCAACGTCAGTCTGGTAACCGACACCAAGAGCCTCGAAGAGGTGGTGGTGGTGGGCTACGGCACCCAGAGCCGACGCGACCTTACGGGCAACGTGGCCACCATTACCGGCAAAGAAATTGCGACCGCGCCGGTACAGAGCTTCGACCAGGCCTTGCAGGGCCGCGCGCCGGGCGTGAACATCACCACGCCCAACGGCGTGCTGAACAACCCGCCCGTTATCCGCATCCGGGGGGTAAACTCCATCAACCTGAGCTCGACGCCGCTGATTGTGATTGATGGCATTCCGACTTTCACGGGCAATACCTCGGCCTTGGGCAGCGTGCCGAACAACCCGCTCAGCAACCTCAACCCGGCCGACATTGAGAGCATGGAAGTGCTGAAGGATGCCTCGGCCACGGCCATTTACGGGTCGCGGGCCGCCGGCGGGGTTATCCTCGTTACCACCAAGAAGGGCAAGAAAGGCCAGAGCCACGTGTCTTACGACACCTGGGCCGGCTGGTCGAAACCCGTGAAGCTGTACGACGTGATGAACGCCCAGCAATACGTGGACCTGAAAAATGAAGCCGTGCGCAACCTGAACGCCAACCGGCGTGCCATCGGCGCGGCGGCCACCAACGTGGAAGGCTTCAAGCTGGCCGATGCCAACGGCAACGCGGCCGACACCCGCTGGTATGACTACATCTACCGCACGGGCTTTTCGCAGTCGCACAACCTGAACTTCTCGGGCGGCACGGACAAAACCAGCTTCTATTCGTCGGTGGGCTACACCACCCAGAAGGGCATGATTGTGAACAACGAGTTCAAGCGCGTTTCGGCCCGCCTGAACGTGGACCACAAGGTGTTTAAAAACTTTACGGTGGGCATGCGCGTGGCCTACTCCAGCACCATGAACTCCTCGCCGAACACGGGCTCGGTGGGCGACAACTCCTTTGGCTCGGCGGGCCTGGGCCGGGTGCCCATTCTGCTACCGCCCAACCTGGCCGCCTACAACCCCGACGGCAGCCCCAACGTGAGCGGCACCAGCATCGGGCCCGGCCCCAACCTGAACCCGGCCAACGGCCTGCCCTTCGTGATTGGCTTCATCAACCCGGTGGTCGACATCAAAAACAACAAGTTCACCTCCGATGGTGCCCAGATTGAAGGCAGCGTGTACGCCGACTGGGAGCTCCTCAAAGGCCTGAACCTGCGCACCACCTACGGTGTCAACAACCTGAGCTTCGAGGACAAAGCCTTTTATACCTCGCTGGCCGGCTCGCTCACCCCCACCGGCGAAGCCGACAACTACTACCGCACCAATAAGCGCTGGAACTGGCAGAACACTCTGCAGTACGACCATACGTTTGGTGAAAACCACAACGTGTCGCTGCTGGTGGGCAACGAGCAGCAGAACACCGACGTGCAGCGCTGGGGTGCCTCGCGCACCGGGGTGGCCGACGACTTTTTCACCACTTTCCAGGGCAACTACACCAACATTGCGTCGTCGGGCCAGTTCCAGGGCACCAATTACCTGGTGTCGTTTTTCGGGCGCGTGAACTACAACTACGCCCACAAGTACCTGGCCACCGTGAACGTGCGCCGCGACGGCTATTCGGCCTTTGCCAAGAAGTACGGCAACTTCTACGGGGCTTCGCTGGGCTACGTAGTGTCGGAAGAAGAATTCTGGAAGAAATCGTCGTTTGGCTCGGTCTTCTCCACTCTCAAGCTCACGGGCAGCTACGGTGTGGTGGGCAACAACCAGGGTATTAACGACTTTGTAGCTCTTTCCACCTATACCTCGGGGCTTTACGCCGCCAATCCGACGCTGTATTACAGCAACGCCGGCAACACGAACCTGACCTGGGAAACGAGCAAGAAAACCGATGTCGGCTTCGCATTCGGCTTCTTGCAGGACCGCCTGCGCGGCAACTTTGCCTACTATGAAAACCTGGTCGACGGCCTGATTCTGGACGTGCCCCAGGCCCCCTCCAAGGGCATTCCCAACAACTCCATCTCCGCCAACGTGGGCTCGATGCGCAACACCGGCGTCGAAATGGATGTGTCGTACAACGTATTCCAGGACAAAGCCTTTAGCTGGACGGTGAGCGGCAACCTGACCACGCTCAAAAACCGGGTGCTAACCCTGGCCACCGAAGGCCAGCGCATCTCCACGGGCACGGGTGGTCTCGAATTCCCGAACTATACCCAGGTGGGCAACTCCGTGGGTGAAATTCTGGCCGTGCAATCCCTGGGCGTGAACCCCGACAACGGCCAGCGCATGATTCGGAAAGCGGACGGCACCGTGGTGCAGTACAACCACCTGGGCACCAATCCCGGCTCGTTGGGTACGCCGGGCTGGACCACGCTGGACGGCAAGCCCGCCTTCGCCCCCACGCCGCTCGCCGACGGTGTGTACTACGGCCCCGTGCTGCCCACCTGGTACGGCGGCTTCGACAACACTTTCCGCTACAAAAACATCGATTTGGGCTTGTTCGTGCAGTTTTCGGGCGGCAACTACATCTACAACGGCACCAAATCGGGCCTGCACGACCAGCGGTTCTGGAACAATGAAGTGGACATCCTCGACCACTGGACCGACAACAGCCGCACGGCCAAATGGCCCCGGGTGGTGTACGGCGACAACGTTTCCAACGGCTCGGCCCTGGTAATGTCGTCGAACGTGGAAAAGGGCGATTTCGCCCGTCTACGGCAGGTGTCGCTGGGCTATTCGTTTGGCCAGACGCTGCTGAGCCGCGTCAACGTGGCCAGCGCCCGCCTCTACGTGCAGGTGCAAAACGCCTTGCTGTTCACCAAATACTCGGGCATCGACCCGGAGATTTCGACCAACGGCACGAGCGGCGTCAACGCCGGGGCCAACATCGGGGCCGGCGTCGACCGCAACTCGGTGGGCCAGGCCCGGACCTACACCGTGGGCTTCAACATTGGCTTCTAATTCGTATTTATTCCGATGAAACTATTTCTTCAAACGAAAGCAACCGCCGCCCTGTGCGCGGCCTTGCTCGCGGCGGGTGCCTTCTCGTCCTGCCAAACCGATAAGCTCTCCCCGGTTCCCGTCACCCTGTTCTCCGACAAGGTGGTATTTGACACTCCCGCGCGAGTCGAGCTGCAGGCCAACGGCATGTACAGCTACGTGAAAGTGGGGACTTTCCTGGGGGGGCGCTTCCAGATTTTCAACGACATCCGGGCCGAAGAATTCCTCAACCGCGCCTCCAACCTAGTGACCGGCACGGCCGTGTGGAACCACACGCTCTACGAAGGCTCGCAGAACGATGTCATCAATACTTGGGGCGCGGGCTATGCCGCCATCAACCAAATCAACGTGTTTCTGACTGGCCTCGACGCCAATGCCGCGAAGTTCGTGCCCCCCATCTTTCCGGCTGATTACGCCAACAAGGTTAAAAACTACCGCGGCGAGGCCCAGTTTCTGCGTGCGCTGTGCTACTACTCGCTGCTACAGCTGTATGCCCGGCCCTACGCCGACGGCAACGGCGGCAAGCTGGGGCTGCCCCTGCGCCTGCGGGGTGAGGTCGACGATACCGGCAACGACCTGGCCCGCAGCTCGGTGGCCGAGGTTTATACCCAGATTCTGACCGACCTGGACGCTGCCGAAGGCAACCTGCCGCTGACCAACGGGGCCTCGCTTTTCACCAACACCACGCGGGCACACCGCAACACGGCTATTGCGCTGAAAACGCGGGTGTACCTGAGCATGGGCCGCTACGCCGATGTGATTCGGGAAGCCAACAAGCTGGTGCCCGCCACTGCTCCTTTTGTAGCTTCCAGCGGGGTGGCCAACGGGCTCAACTCGTCGGTAGTCACCGTATTCACCCAGGAAAACACGGAAAGTATTCTTTCCTCGCCTTTCACCACGGCGGATGGGCCCGGTACCCAGAACCAGCTGGCTTACTACTACCTCCCCCCGGGCTCCACCAACGGGGTTCCGAACGGTGGCAACGGCGAATACGGCCTGAACACCGCCGCCGGCGGCATCCTGGCCAGCCCCGCCTTTGCCGCCACCGATGCGCGCCGCACCAATTTTGTGCAGGTGGTGGGCGGAGAGTCTTTCCTGAAGAAATACCCCAACGGCTCCAACACCAGCACGCCATACGTCGACAAGGCCCCGATTATTCGCTACGCCGAGGTGATGCTCAACCTAGCCGAAGCCCGGGTGCGCTCCACCAACAGCGTCGACCCACAGGCGCTGCTGCTGCTCAACGCCGTGCGCACCCGCTCGAACCCCACCGGGGCCTACACCACCTTCGCCTCAGCCGCCGATATGCTGACGGCCATGCTGCTGGAGCGCCGCATCGAGTTTTTGGGCGAAGGCCTGCGTAACATCGACATCATGCGCCTCCTGGTCCCCATCCCGGGCAAAGGCTCAGTGTCGGCCGTGAACCCCACTGATTTGCTCTACGTGTGGCCCATTCCTGCCTCGGAATTGTCCACTAACAAGCTCATGGTCCGCAACTAAGCCGAGCTTATTAGCCGTCGTGCCGTAGCTGGTTCGGTTTCCATGCTACCCGGCTGCTTGCTTTCTGCCCTCCACTGCCCGGTTGCCGAGCGGTGGAGGGCTTTTTGTTTTGGGTAAAGTGGGAAACCAGGAACCGCCGTGTGATGAGGCAACTCACTGAATTAAAACGCTATTAAAATGAATCCGCTTTGGCGATGGGCGCGTACCTCATTTCCAAACACTTCACTGATTCTTCACAAACGTTTTACTTTTTACTCATGCAACACTTTTCCACTTCCTCCCGGCTGGCGGCCGCTGCAGCGCTGCTGCTGGCAACGTCCGCAGGTGCCCAGGCCCAGACGGCCTACGGCCTGCAAACTTCGGCTACCGCTACCAGCCTCGTCACGTTTCAGGTGACGGCCCCGGGCACGTACACGGCCACCGCGGCCATCACCGGCCTGGGTGCCGGCCAGACGCTGGTGGGCCTGGACAGCCGCCCCAATACCGGCCAGCTGTTTGCGCTGGGCTACGCCGCAGCCACCACGCAAGTGCAGCTCTACACCGTGAACGTGACCACCGGCGCACTCACGGCCGTGGGCGCGCTCCTCACCCTGAACCTGGGCACTAACACCGCCCGCATCGGCTTCGATTTTAACCCGACCGTGGACCGCATCCGGGTGACGGGCAGCAACAACACCAACTTCCGTCTCAACCCCAACAACGGCGCGCTGGCCGCCACCGACACCAACCTGGCCTACGCCACCACCGACCCCAACGCCGCCCAGACACCTGGCGTAGGCGCAGTAGCCTACACCAACAGCTACATTGGGGCCTCGGCCACTACGCTCTATAACGTGGACGAGGCCAACGCCCGCCTGACCACCCAAATTCCGCCCAACAACGGCACCCTGAACACGGTGGGCGCACTGGGCTTCGCAAATTTTGGCAGCTCCGACCTCGACATCTACTTTAATGCCAGCACAGGTGCCAATGTGGGCTACCTCACGGCCCTGCCCAACGTGACGCCGGGCACCACCACCAGCAACCTCTACACCGTGAACCTGACCACGGGCGCGACCACGCTGGTGGGTGCCGTGGGCGGCAACCTCACGCCGCCGGTCACGGACATTGCCCTGCAAATCACGCGCACGGTACCGGCTACCGTAACCGGCAACCTAGCCTACGCCCTGTCGGGCACCAATTTGCTTACGTTTGATACCGTCTTGCCGGGCACCATTCGCACCTCGCTGGGCATCACGGGCGTAGCCACTACCCAAACCCTGGTGGGCCTGGACGTGCGGCCCTTCACCAATACGCTCTACGCGCTGGGCTACGACGCGGCGCTGGCCACGCCTGGGCTGAATGCGCAGGTGTATTCGATAAGCGCCGTGACGGGCGTGGCCACGGCCGTGGGCTCGGCCATTCGCCTGGAGTTGGGCACGGGCAAAGTCGGCTTCGACTTCAACCCGACAGTGGACCGCATTCGCGTAACCTCCTCTAACCGCGCCAACTACCGCCTGAACCCCATCGATGGTACCATTGCCGCCACCGATACCCAGCTGGCCTACGCCACCACCGATGCCAACGCCGCCGCCACGCCCAACATCGGGGCCGTGGCCTACACCAACAGCGTGGCCGGCCCCCTCGCCACCGCCACCACTCTCTACAACTACGACCTGAGTCTGAACATTCTCACCACCCAGAACCCGCCGAACAATGGTACGCTGAATACGGTGGGAGCCTCAGGCATCACGGCTAACGCCACAGCTTCCAGCCTGGATTTGGATATTTATTCGCCCGTAGCTGGCACCAACACGGCCTACCTGGTAGCCAACCCCGGCACCACGGCCAACACCAACCTCTACACTGTGAACCTGACCACGGGTGCCACCACGCTGGTGGGGGCCATTGGTAATGGCCTGGCGGCCCGCGACATTGCCGTGGCCGGCCCGGCCGGCGTGAACACCGCCGTGCGCGACCGCGCCGACCTGGCTGCCGGTGTGAGCCTCTACCCCAACCCCACCAACGGCCGCACCGCTCTGGCCTTTAATCTGAGCCGCGGTGCCCGCGCCGAGCTGAATGTATTTGATGCTGTGGGCCGCCGCGTAGCTACCGTAACGTCGGCCATATTACCGGCCGGGCCGCAGGAGTTGCGCTGGGAAGCCGGCACGGCCAAGCCCGGCCTGTACCTGGTGCGCCTCGTGGTGGATGGCCAGCCCGCCGCCACCCGCCAACTGGTGGTAGAGTAGATTTGCTCAATAGCTTAAGTACTGCTATGGTCGTGCATAAGCAAGCCCCGTCGGAACCACCCGGCGGGGCTTTTCTTTATTCCCAAATAGGAAAAGCACGAGTTTCAGGCATTTTAACGCAATGGTTTGCCTGCCTTCATCGGGGAAGCCCTTGGGATGTTGTACTTTTAGTCTTCTAGTTTCAAATCGTTTCATCACCACATATTCTTTGCCCGTGAGCAAACCTTTTACGATTCAAAAGCTAAGCCTGGCCCTGCTTGGTCTGCTACCGCTGTCTGCATTACACGCGCAGTCCATCCCGCCCCAGCAGGCCATGGAAAAAGCCCTGGCCGTGCGCAGCCAGTGGGTCGGTCCCGGCTTCGCGCCCGCCGACCTGCGCATAAGCAGCGCCTACGCCGATGCCAACGGTCTGGAGCACATGTATGTGCAGCAGCTGTACCAGGGCATTCCGGTGTTCAATAAGATTCAGTCGCTGGCCTTTGTGGGCACGCGACTGGCCTCGCACACCGGGGCTTTTGTGCCGGCCAAGCAGCTGGCAGCCGTGTCTGCCACGCCGGCCATCACGGCTGCCGTGGCCGTGAGCCGCACCTTGCAACACCTGGAGCGGCCCTTTGGCGCTACTCCGCTCCGCGTTAAGGAGGAGAATGGCCCCGAAGCCCGCCAGACCTTCGCTGCCGACGGCGTGGCCCGACGCGACATTGTGGTTAGCCTGACCTGGGCTTTTGACGAGGCCGGCAAGCCCCACCTGACCTGGAACGTGAACATTGACCTGCTCGGCTCGCCCGACTGGTGGAACGTGCGCGTGGATGCCGCCACAGGTGCCATTGTGAGCCAGGACAACTGGACCGTGAGCGAAGCTGCCGTGCACCACGCCCGGCCCGCTGCCACGGCCACTCAAAGCGCAATAGCCAAGACGGCCAAGGCGGCGCAGTTTCTGCCCCCGCCCCCGCCGCCCACCACTACCTCGTCCTCGTACCTAGTAATTCCTTTCCCGCTGGAGCGGCCTTCGGCCAGTGGTTTTCAGACTGATACCGACCCGTGGCTGAAAGCCGGGGCTACCAACAACGCCACTACCTACGGCTGGAACTTCGACGGCACCACCAACTACGCCTTCACGCGGGGCAACAACGTGTCGGCCTACGACGATGCCGCCAACACCAACGCGCCCGGCAGCTACGCCAACTCGCAGACGGCGGCGCCGGCCCTCAGCTTCAACTACACGCCTAACTTCACCCTCGCCCCCAGCGCTGCCAATAACCGCAACGCGGCCGTGGTGAACCTGTTCTACTGGAACAACATCATCCACGACGTTACCTATCAGTACGGTTTCACGGAGGCTGCCGGCAACTTCCAGGCCGATAACCTAGGCCGGGGCGGCAGCGGCAACGACTACGTGAAGGCCGAAGCCCAGGACGGGGCCGGCACCAACAACGCCAACTTCAGCACGCCGGCCGATGGCAGCAGCGGCCGCATGCAGATGTACCTCTGGAGCGCCGCTACCCCAGCTTACTCGCTGACAGTGACGGCCCCTAGCACCGTAGCCGGTAGCTATCCGGCCGTAGAAGGCGGCTTCAGCACCAACAACAGCCTCGCCACGCTGGGCCCCATTTCGGGGCAGCTGGCGCTGTACAACGACGCAGGTAACCAGGGCTGCACGGCAACCACCACAGCGCTCACCGGCAAAATCGCGCTGATTTACCGGGGCAACTGCAACTTCTCGGTAAAGGTAAAATATGCCCAGCTGGCTGGGGCTATTGCCGCCATTGTGGTGAACAACGTGGCCGGTGCTCCTTCGGTAATGGGCGGCAGCGATAACACGGTGACCATTCCCTCGGTGATGATTTCGCAGGCCGATGGCGCCACCCTGGTGGCCCAGATTGCTAACAACGTCCAGGTAACGCTGCCCCGTGCGGCCGCATCCGGCCCGATGATTGACGGCGACCTCGATAACGGCGTGGTGGTGCACGAATACGGCCACGGCGTGAGCACCCGCCTCACGGGCGGCCCCGCCAACAGCAGCTGCCTCAACAACGCCGAGCAGGGCGGCGAAGGCTGGAGCGACTACCTGGCCCTGATGCTGACCACCGACTGGACCACGGCTGCCCTCGCCGACGGCCCTAACGCCCGCCCCGTGGGCACCTACGCCAACGGCCAGGCGGCAGGCGCCAGCGGCATCCGCCGCTACCCCTACTCCACCAACCTCACGGTGAACCCGCTGACCTACGCCAATGTGGCCACCAACCCCGAAGTCCACGCCATTGGCGAAATATGGTGCGCGGCCCTTTGGGACATGACCTGGAACATCATTCAGCAGCGCGGCCGCATCGAGCCCAACCTGTATAACGGGGCCGCCAACGGCGGCAACAACATTGCCCTGCAGCTCGTGTTGCAAGGCATGAAGCTCCAGCCCTGCCAGCCCGGCTTCCTCGATGCCCGGGACGCTATTCTGGCCGCCGATTCGCTACTCTACCAGGGCCAGTACCACTGCACCATCTGGAGCGCGTTTGCCCGCCGCGGCATGGGCTACAGCGCAGTGGAAGGCTCTTCGGGCAGCGCCACCGACCAAACGGCCGCCTTCGACATGCCGCCGCCCGTGACGCTGCAGAAGGTAACGCCGCTGGTTTCCGGCAACACCTTCACCAACGAGTACAAGCTGACATGTAATTGCAGCGTGCCCACCGCGCCCTACACTCTCACCACCGAGCTGCCCATGGGCATGCAATTCGTGAGCAGCACCACCGGCGGCACGCTGGTGGGCAACAAGGTGACATTCAGCAACCTCACGTTCACGGCTCCGGGCCAGACGCGCACGCTGCGCTTCCTGGGCCAGGCCGCCGCCGCCAGCGCCTGCGCGCCGGTTACGCCCGTCAACGACAACCGGGAGGCTAATACGGTCGGCGGCTTCGTGGCCGCGCCCATCACCAGCACTTCTACCTGGGCCACCAGCACGGCGCACGCCAACAGCGGCAGCACCTCGTGGTGGGCCACGGCGCCGGCCATCCCCACCGATTTCGTACTAACCTCGGCTCCGTTCACGCCCACGGGCCTGTCAGTGCTCTCGTTCTACCACTACTTCGACTTTGAGGGCAGCTACGACGGCGGCACCGTGGAAATCTCCACCAACAACGGCACCACCTGGCAGAACCCGGCCACCCTCTGGCTGCAAAACGGCTACAACAGCACCTTCGATGCCAGCACCACGGCCCCCGGCCAGAAATGCTTCTCGGGCCGGAGCGTGACGGGTACCGCCGGCTTCATCCGCTCGGCGCTCGACCTGCGTTCTTTTGCCGGCACGCCCATGCTCGTGCGCTTCCGCACCCGCACCGACAATGGCAGCCCCGGCACGTTTGAGGGCTGGTTTGTTGATGACATTCAGGTTATCAATGGCTGCGGCGGCAACCAGATTGTGGAGCTGCGCAACGGTGCCAACGTGCTGCAAGGCACCCAGACGGTGACCACCTACCTGACCAGCAATGCCGTAACAGCCTCGAAAGCCGGCTTGGCCCAGGCCAGCGAGTTCACGGCCCAACCCAACCCCTTCGGCGCGCAGGGCCTGCAGCTTCGCCTGAGCCTGCCTTCAGCCCAGCCGCAGATGGAGCTCAACCTCTACGACGTGGCCGGCCGCCTGCTGCTGCACCGCACCGTAGAGCGCGTGGCCGACGGCACCAGCACCCTCACCTGGAACGAAGCCGCCGCCCTGCGCGCCGGCCTCTACCTGGTGCGCCTGCAACTGCCCGACGGCAGCAGCACCATGCTGCGCGTTGAGCGGGAATAACCGCCGGTTAATCAGTTACAAAAAAGGCCCGCTGAAATTCAGCGGGCCTTTTTTGTGGGGTTTATTTCCGGAGCTTAAACGGAACCGTGCACTGCCAGATGGGCGTGGTCGCGCAGAATAGTTTTCAGAAACGGCTCATCCTGCAAGCTGGTTTGGATGCCGGTGATGGCCTTCACCTTATTCGCCACCTCATTCAGCAGCATATAATTCTCCTGCTTGCTGCCGTGGTAAAGCAGCTTGCGGATAAGCGCCACGTCGTGGTCGGACAGCGCGGCGGCCTGGGCAAATACCGGCTGGTAGCCCGCAATGGCGGCCACCTCCCCGGCCAGCGGCGTGGCATAGCCGGGCCGCTTTTTGAGGCTGATTACGGTGGTGCCGGCCGCGAGGTCGCCCAGGCGCTGGCCCCGGCCGTTGAGCAGGATAGTAACCAGGGCCACCACGCCCGACGTAGCCACGATTTCGATGGGCCGCAGCAGCCAGCGCAGCAGGTAGTCGCCGAGGCCGGCGCGGGTGCCGTCCAGCCGCACCACGCGCAGGCTGAGGGCTTTTTTGCCCAAGGTTTGGCCGTTGAAAAACACCTCGCAGGCCAGCATGTAGAACGTGGTGGGCAGCATGGGTATCACCTGGCCGGCCCGCCCGCCGGGGCTGAGGTGGTATTCGCCATTGAGCAAAGTCCAGGCGATAAACCACACGAAATACAGACCATAGTCGATAAGCGAGGCCAGGATGCGGTCGCCGGCACTGGCGATTTCATATTCCAGCGAAACGTTTTGGGTGGTCTGAATGCGGATGGTACTCATGAGCGGGCAGCAGCAACGGGATAATGTGGTGGTAAGGATTCGGCCGGGAAAAGTACGGCGGAGCCGGGCATATAACCAGCCGGGCGGCAAGCTGAGTTCGCCGCCTTTTTTTCTGATATTCTGCTACTATCGCCGCTTTTGCTACCTTTAAGGTCCTATTCCACGCCCCATGCGCGAAGCTCTTTTCCTGCGGCAAAACCAGGCCCGCTGGCAACAGTACGAAACCCGGCCCGCTGCCAATCCCGACGAGCTGGCCGCCCGTTTCGTGGCCCTGACCGATGACCTGGCCTACGCCCAAACCTTCTACCCGGAGTCGCCCACCACGGCCTACCTCAACGGCCTCACCGGCAAGCTGCACCAGGCTATTTATAAGAACAAATCCGAGGCCCGGGGCCGCTTCGGCAACTTCTGGGTGCGCGAGCTGCCGCTGGTGGTGAGCCGCCACCAGAATGTGCTGGCCTGGACGCTGCTGTTTTTCGTGCTATGCACGGCTCTGGGAGCCCTTTCGGCGGCGTATGACGACACCTTCGTGCGCAGCATTCTGGGCGACAGCTACGTCAACCAGACGCTGGAAAATATCCACCGGGGCGACCCAATGGCCATTTACAAGAGCGACGAGGAAACGTCGATGTTCCTATTCATCACCTTCAACAACATCAAGGTGGCGCTCACGGCCTTTGCCATGGGCATCACGGCGGGCTTGGGCACGGGCGTAGCACTGTTCTACAATGGCCTGATGCTGGGCTCGTTCCAGTATTTTTTCTACAAGCAGCACGTGTTGGCCGCCTCGGTGCTCACCATCTGGATTCACGGCACGCTGGAGATTTCAGCCATTGTGCTGGCCGGCGGCGCGGGCTTTGTCATGGCCAAAGGCATCCTGTTTCCGGGCACGCATAGCCGGACCGAGTCGTTCCGCCACGCGGCCCGCGAGGGCAGCAAGTTGGCGCTGGGCTTGGTGCCCATTTTCATGCTGGCCGGCTTTCTGGAGAGCTTCGTGACGCGCCACACCGAGATGCCGGTGGCGGCCAGCGTGGCCATCATTGGCGGCTCGGCGGCGTTTATTCTGTGGTATTTCGGCTGGTATCCGTGGCGGCTGCGGCAGCAGCAAAAAGCTGCACTCACAGCTCCCCAAACCTGATTCCCCCCCTTCCTTTTTCCGTTTTTATGCTCCCACGTACTACTGCGCGCTTCTCCCAGGAATCTGATTTCCGCCGGCAGCGCGATTTCGGCCAGAAGTTTTCGGCCGCGTTTGAATTCATCGGCGCTCATTGGCGGGGACTGGGCCGGGCGCTGCTCTACATTGTGCTGCCGGCCGCCATTTTGCAGGGCATCGTGATGGCGCTGATGCAAAAGGAGTTTATTTCTAAATCCCTCCACGTATCCGATACCGGCATTAGCAAGTTGCGGCAGCTGGCCATGTTCAATGAGATGTACCAGTCGCCGTTTTATTGGGTAAACATTGCCGTGAGTGGCATTTTTATTATGCTGTTGGTACTCACCGTGTACGGCTACGTGAAATGCTGCCTGCGCCCGGTGACTTCATCCGAGCCCATCACCGTGGGCCAGGTCTGGGAAGAAGTGAAGCAGGAATTTCTCGGCTCCTACCTGTCGTATTTCGGGCTGATGGTGCTGGTGCTCATCGGGTTTGTGTTTCTGGCCATCCCCGGCCTTTACCTGATGGTGGCCTTCAGCTTGTTTTAT
Source organism: Hymenobacter segetis (assembly GCF_054776495.1). NCBI lineage: Bacteria > Pseudomonadati > Bacteroidota > Cytophagia > Cytophagales > Hymenobacteraceae > Hymenobacter > Hymenobacter segetis. The sequence continues at coordinate 202,090 of NZ_BAAHBV010000002.1, forward strand.
ATTACGAAGGTGGTGGAAGGCACGGGCTTTAGCGATACCTGCCGCCGCTGCCTGCAACTGGTGCGGGGCAAGTGGTGGTCCACCTGCGGGCTGATTGTGGTGATGACCATGGTGCCGGGCATTGCCCTGGGCATCATCGGCAGCATGGTATCCTGGCTGGTGTATTATCTGGCCGATAATTTCGGCTTGTTCCATGCCACCGAAGCGGGCTCTTCGATGGGATTGTTTGCGGTTATTACGTCGGCGCTGAGCGGGTTATTAAATCTATTGATTTACCCGCCGCTGCTGCTGGCCCTTGCCTTCCAATATTTTAACCTGGTAGAGCGCCGAGATGGCGTGGGCCTGCGCCACATGGTCGACCAGCTTGGGCGGACTCCCGTTCCCGTTCACAGCACCAACTACCGGCCCGATGACGAAGGGGAATACTAGCTTTCACTCCGGCTGATAAATCGGCTTCTTTCCTACAACCTCCTTTCTTCGTGGCTGCTTTTTCTTCCTGGTTTCGGGCCTTGTTGCTGCTGCTGGTGTTGGCCGCCCCCGTCCGGGCCGCCCAGCCCGACGCACCCAAACACACCGTCGCCACCCGCCCCCTGCCGCCCGATGCCGGCCCGGCCCCGCAACAGCGCCGGCCCGATGCCGCCCGCCTGCGGGAGCTGCGCGGGCAGCGCGAGTTTCAGTACGTGGAGCCCGCCACCCGTGCCGAGCAAAGCGCCTGGAGCCTGTTCTGGGCGCGGGTGTGGCAGACGGTTTTGGATTGGCTGAACAGCCGCAGCTACAGCCACTTCTGGCGCTGGGTATTCTACGCGCTGTTTCTGGGTGCGGGCGTGTTTGTGGTGCTCAAGCTGCTGCAAATCGACTTTACGGCCCTGCTGGGCCGCTCGCCCCGGCGTGCGCCGCTGGCGTACGACACCGCCGCCGAGAACATTCACGAAGTGGATTTTGCCACCCGCCTGGCCGAGGCCGAGGAAGCCGGTAATTGGCGGCTGGCCGTGCGCCTGGGCTATTTGCAGCTGCTGAAAACGATGTCGGACCGCGGCCTCATCAACTGGCAACCCGACAAAACCAACCACGCCTATTTGACCGAATTGCCGCCCACTGGTTCAATTAAGGGCGATTTCCGCGAAATCACCCGGCAGTTTGAGTTTGTGTGGTACGGCGAGCTGGCCTTGTCGGGGCCGCTGTATGAGCGGGTGCGGGCCGGGCAGCGGGCTTTCCAAACGCTGGTGAGCAGCCCCGCCCGCCGCGCCGCCTGAGTTAATTTTCCTGTCTCATGACCTCGACCTTCCGCTGGTATCTGCTGGGTTTGCTGGCCCTGTTTGGGGCCTACGTGGCGCTGGAATACTACCGGCCCAAGCCGGTGGACTGGCGCCCTACGCTCATCAATAAGGACAAGATTCCCTACGGCACCTACGTGCTGTACGACCAGCTGCCGCGCCTGCTCGGCACCGATTCCGTCCAGACCACGCGCCTGCCCATTTACAACCAACTCACCGGCCTCTCGCTGGAAGAAACCGATATGCTGGCCGAGTCGCAGGCTCGCACTATCACCACCGAAGCCACCCAAGAGCCGGCTGCTGACTCGACGGCCACCAGTTCCGATTCAACTTCCTCAGAAACCACTTCCTCAACACCAGATTCGGATTCTGAAACTGATTCCGACGCTACGACCACGGCTTCGACCAACACGCCGGCTGCTTCGGAGGGAAACGCTGATGCCGACGAAACTACGGCGATGGACAGCACCGCCCAAAATGAAAATTCAGACGACGAAGAGGAGCCGGAACACGACTGGGTAGAAGAACACCTGCGCCAAGCCCGCGCCAACTATCTGTTTGTGAACACCGAATTTGCGGCGAGCAAGGCCGACGCACACGCCCTGCTGCGCTTCATCGCTAATGGCAACGACGTATTCATCGTGGCCGAGAATTTTGGCGATTCCACCAGCGCGCTGCTCGATACGCTGGGCATCCGCACGCGCCTGGTGAAGCTGCCCACCCACGCCGGCCCGCGCGGTCTGCCCGTGCCCGATTCGGTGACGGTGCGCTTCACCAACCCCGCGCTGGCGGGCCCGCGCTACCGCCTGCCGGGCGGCGATGCTAACGTGCGCTTCTTGGTAGATTCGGGCCGCGTGGGCCGCGCCCTGGCCACCGATGCGCAGGGCCGCCCCGTGTTTGTGCGCCTCGATTACGGCCGGGGGCACGTGTATATGTGCTCGGTGCCCATTGCTTTCACCAACCAGTTTGTGCTGCGGCCCGCCAGCAGCCAATTTTCGGCCACGGCTCTCTCCTACCTGCCCGCCCGGCCCACTTGGTGGGATGAATACCAGAAGCAGGGCCGCCTCGGCAACCAGTCACTGCTGCGTCTCGTGAGCGGCCACGAAGCCCTGAACACGGCCTGGTACCTGCTCATTATCGGCGGGATATTGTTTGTGTTGGTGGAGGCACGGCGGCGGCAGCGCATTATTCCCACACTCAAGCCACTGCCGAATACCACCTTGCTATTTACGCGCACTGTCGCCAGCCTCTACCGCCAGGGCAGCAGCCACGCGCTGATTGCGGAGAAAAAGGTCGGGCTGTTTATGGATTACCTGCGCACCCGCTTCCAGGAAACGAGCCCGGATTTTGGCGATGAGGACTTTCGGGAACGGCTCAGCCAGAAATCCGGCCTGACCCGTTCCCGCGTTGATGAGCTGCTGCGACTGGTGAATTTCGCCCGCACCGCCCCGCAGATGAACGACCAGCAATTGCTGCAATTGAGCAGGGCGCTAACTGATTTCAAACGCGAAGCCCGCCGCTAACTACTTTTCGTCATGCTTACCGTGGCCAAACTTGCCATCCTCATCAAGTACCGCTGGGATAATCACCTGTTCAAAAAACAAGCCCTGGCGCAGGAAAAGGAATTGCTGGCCGATATCGACTGGTACGATATCGGCGAATTATTGCAGGACCTCAAGCTTTACCATAAAAACCTCGTTGCGGCCGAATACGCCAAAAAAATTCTTACTGACCTACGGCAGGTTTGCGCCGACGACGAAACCGCTCAGACCTTACTTGGCTACGCCAGCACTTTGTAGATGGAACCCGAAAACCTCGACCTGACTCCCCAATCGCCCATCACGGCACCGCCTGAATCTGTTGCCGCTTCGGTAACCACCGAAACTGCCAGTGCAACAGCCGCCGCTCCCGAAGCAGCTTTCGCCCCGCGCACCGATTTCGCCCGCCTCACGGCCCAAACTGAAGCCATCCGGCAGGAAATCGGCAAAATCATCGTCGGCCAGACCGATTTGCTGGAGCTGCTGCTCACCGCCGTGCTGGCCGATGGCCACGTCCTGCTCGAAGGCGTGCCCGGCGTGGCCAAGACCCTTATGGCCAAGCTGCTGGCCCGTACGCTGGCCGTGCCGTTCAGCCGCATCCAGTTCACCCCCGATTTGATGCCGAGCGACGTGCTGGGCACCTCCGTGTTCCGGCAGAACAAGGCCGATTTCGAGTTTCGGCCCGGCCCCATTTTTGCCAGCGTGGTGCTGATTGACGAAATCAACCGCGCCCCCGCCAAGACGCAATCGGCTCTGTTTGAGGTGATGGAGGAGCGCACTGTGACCCAAGACGGCACCACTTACGCCATGCAGGAGCCCTTCCTGGTACTGGCCACCCAGAACCCCATCGAGCAGGAAGGCACCTACCGCCTGCCCGAGGCCCAGCTCGACCGCTTCCTGTTTAAGCTACACGTGGGCTACCCCACTTTGGCTGAGGAAGTGCAGATTCTGACCGGCCACCACGGCGGCCAGGGCAGCACCAACCTGGAGGCCGTGCAGCCCATCCTCAGCGCCACCGACCTGGCCCAGCTGCGCCAGCAAGTGCGCCAGCAGCGCGTGGAGGCTAATATTCTGGAATACATCGCCAAACTGGTGGGTCAGACGCGGGCGCACAAGTCGCTGTACCTGGGCGCGTCGCCCCGCGCCTCGCTGGCCCTGCTGAACGGCGCCAAAGCCCTGGCCGCCCTGCGCGGCCGCGACTTCGTGACGCCCGAAGACGTGCAATTCCTGGCCCCCAGCGTGTTGCGCCACCGCATCATGCTCACGCCGGAGCGCGAGATGGAAGGCGGCACGCCCGATGAGGTGGTGAAGCAGATTGTCCAGAGTGTGGAAGTGCCACGGTAAGCATGAAGTATTCCACCGAGTGGCTGCTAGACCAGCTGGCGCAGGATGTCCGCGTCAAGTACCTGTTCTTCTGGGGTAACCAGCCCAGCAAAGACGGCAGCATCACCAAATCCTGCCTGAGCCAATGGTGGCTGGCCGATTTTGTGGTTGCGGGTATCACCTACCGGTCAACCGAGCATTGGATGATGGCCGAAAAGGCGCGGCTGTTCAATGACGATAATACCTTGGCCCAAATTCTGGCTGCCAAAAGCCCGGCTGAAGCCAAAAAGCTGGGTCGCGAAATCCAGAATTTCGAAGCCGAAACCTGGGAGGCGCGCAAGGTAGAAATCGTGATAGCCGGCAACCTTCACAAGTTCGGGCAGCACCCGAATCTGGCGAAATTTCTGCTTTCCACCAATGACCGGGTGCTGGTTGAAGCCAGTCCGGTGGATACCATTTGGGGCATTGGGCTGGCCGCTGATGCGGCCGATGCCGCAAATCCTAGTCGCTGGCTGGGGCCGAATCTGCTAGGCTTTGCCCTAATGGAAGTGCGGGACGAATTGCGGCGGCGATAACCGGGGACGGCCGTCGCGGGTTATCCCTCATTCAGCCCGCATTTCGGCCGGCTATTCTAATCCCCACTCGCCGCATCATGGACGTTCAACTCACCGATAAAACCGTTCTCATCACCGCTTCCACCGGCGGCATTGGCCTGGAAATGGCCCGCGCCTATGCCCGCGAAGGAGCCAAAGTCATCATCAACGGCCGCTCCGAGGCCAGCGTGACGCAGGCCATTGCCGAGCTGCAACAGGAGTTTCCAAAGGCCCAATTGCTGCCCCTGGCCGCTGATAACGGCACGGCGGAAGGCACCGCCCGCACCATCGCGCAATACCCTGAAGTGGACGTGCTCATCAACAACCTGGGCATCTACGAGGCCACCGATTTCTTCGACACCACCGACGAGGCCTGGCAGCGGCTGTTTGAGGTGAACATGATGAGCGGCGTGCGCCTGAGCCGCCACTACCTGCGCGGCATGCTGGCCCGCAACACCGGCCGTATCCTGTTCATCAGCAGCGAATCGGCCCTGAACCCGGCTCCCGAAATGGCCCACTACAGTGCTACCAAGCTCATGCAGCTCTCCATTTCGCGCAGTCTGGCCGAGCTGACAAAAGGCACCGCCGTGACGGTGAATACGCTCATGCCCGGCTCGACGCACACGCCCGGTGTGGAAGAATTCATCCGCCAGGTATTCCCCGACGAAACTGACTACGCCGCCGCCGAGCGCCGCTTCATGGCCGAAAACCGGCCCACGTCGCTCATCGGCCGGCTCATCCAGCCCAAAGAAATTGCTGATTTTGCGGTGTTCGTAGCCAGTCCGCTCGCCGGCGCCATCAACGGCGCGGCGCTGCGCGTGGACGGCGGCATCGTGCGTAGCGCGGTGTAAAGTATTATCGTGTAGACTTGAGGTGAAATTGCCGAATATTGCCTTTCCCTTCACCCCGGCTACCCTTGACGCTCTTTCTTACTTCCCGATTTTTCCAGGTGCTGGGGGCTATTGCCACCGGTTTCGTGGTGGCTTTTTTTCTGCCGTGGCTGCTGGGACCGATGAAAATCGCGCTCGGCCTGTTTGTAGTGTTGGCGCTGCTCGATGCGCTGCTACTCTATGCACCGGCTAAAGGGCAGACTGCGCCGGTATTTGGCCGGCGGGTGCTGGGCGAGAAGCTGGCCAACGGCTCGGACAACGACGTGCGGATTTACCTCGAAAACCGTTACCGGTTTCCCATCCAGACCGAGACGATTGACGAGATTCCGCACCAGTTCCAGCGGCGCGATGTGCTATTTAAAACTAGTATCCGGCCCGGCGAAACGCAGATTATCGACTACCAGCTGCGCCCTACCAAGCGCGGCGAATACGAGTTTGGGGCGCTGAATATTTACGCGGCCTCGCCGCTGGGGCTGGTGCGGCGGCGGTTTCGCTACGCGCAGGGCAAGGTGGTGCCGGTGTACCCTTCCTTCCTGCAAATGCGGCAGTACGAGCTGCTGGCCATTCACAACCGCCTCACGGAGGTGGGCGTGAAGCGCATCCGGCGCGTGGGCCACAGCATGGAATTTGAGCAAATTCGGCCCTACGTGGCTGGCGACGACCCGCGCAGCATGAACTGGAAGGCTACCGCCCGCCGCGCCGGCACCGGAGCCGATGACGCGCTGGTGGTGAACCACTTCCAGGACGAGCGCGCCCAGCAGGTATATTGCCTGATTGACAAAGGCCGCGTGATGCGCATGCCGTTTGACGGGTTGAGTTTGCTCGACTACGCCATCAACGCCACGCTGGTCGTCAGCAACATTGCCCTGCTCAAGCACGACAAGGCTGGCCTGCTCACCTTCTCGAACCGCCCCGGTGCCGCGCTGGCCGCCGACCGTCGCCCCGGCCACCTGCTGAAGCTGCTCGAAATCCTCTACCGCCAGAAAACCAAGTACCTCGAAACCGATTTCGAACTGCTCTACGCCACGGTGCGGGCCAAAATCAAGCAGCGCAGCTTGCTGATTCTGTTCACCAATTTCGAAACGCTGCACGGCATGCAGCGCCAGCTGCCCTACCTGCGCCGCCTGGCCAAGGACCATCTGCTGCTGGTGGTGTTCTTTGAGAATACCGAGCTACGGGCCTTCCTGGAAACTCCAGCCGCCACTACGGAAGAAGTGTACAACCAGACCATTGCCGAGAAATTCGCCCAGGAGAAACACCAGATTGTGCTCGAATTGCAGCGCTACGGCATTTATTCGCTCCTGACCGCGCCAAAGGACTTGACGGCGAATACCATTAATAAATACCTGGAATTCAAAGCCCGGGGACTAATATAGACCACGAATTCGCTCGGATTTTCGCGGATTTTACAGATTTTAGCTTGCGCTGACCTGCGGTTGTGGACGACTATTTGTAGGCGGTGGGGAAATCATAGATAACTGAATACAATGTGGAAGGCCGGTAAAGCAAGCGAATGGATGAAATGGCTGGTGCTACTGCTGGTGCTGACGACGCGCCCAATTGCGGCCCAAACTGCGCCCACTACCCTGCTGCCACTGCCCGCCGAAGCCAATTACGGTCAGGGCCGGCTGCTACTGAAAGCGACTTTGAAACCGCTGTTGCCAACTCCTGTGGACCCGGCGGTGGCAGATGCGGTGAGACGTACCATCGGCCGCCTCTCGCCAGCCACGAAAGTGATTGGTTCGGCCACACTGCAAATCCGCTATGGCCGCGTGGGCCGGCCCGAGCTGTTTGACGAGGAACGGTATTCGCTGCGCGTGACGCCGATGGGCGTGAGCATCGACGCCCCCACCAGCCTGGGGGTGCTGCGGGCGCTGGCCACGCTGGAGCAACTGCCGCGCACCGATAAAAAAGTGCGCTATTTGCCCGAAGTCGACATCCGCGACCAGCCCCGCTTTGCCTGGCGCGGGCTGTTGATTGACGCGGCGCGGCACTTCATGCCCGTGGCCGTCATCAAGCGCAACCTCGACGGTATGGCGGCCGTGAAGCTGAACGTGCTGCACTGGCACCTCACCGATGACCAGGGCTTCCGCATCGAGAGCAAGGTTTTTCCGCGTTTGCAGACGGTGGGCAGCACCGACGGGCTTTTTTACACCCAAGCCGAAGTGCGCGAGGTGGTGGCCTACGCGGCGGCGCGCGGTATTCGGGTGGTGCCGGAGTTCGACATGCCCAGCCACACCACCAGCTGGATTGTGGCCTACCCGCGCCTGGCTTCCAACGACTCAGTGTACGCGCCTTACACGCGCTGGCGCACCACCAACGTAGCCATCGACCCCACCCGCGAAACGACTTACACGTTCATCGATTCGCTGCTGACGGAGATGACGACGCTGTTTCCGGACCCTTATTTCCACGCCGGCGGCGACGAGAACGACGGCCGCAACTGGCGGCGCACCCCGCGCATCGTGGCCTGGATGCAGGCCCACAAAATGGTGAAGGCCGACGGCAAAACCGTGGACAAGCACCAGCTGCAAACCTACTTCAACCGCCGCGTGATGGTGCTACTGCAAAAGCGCGGCAAAACCATGATTGGCTGGGATGAAATCCTCGGCCCCGACCTGCCGAAAGAAGCCGTTATCCAAAGCTGGCGCGGCAAAAAAGGCCTGAACGATGCCGCCAAACTCGGCCACCCGGTACTGCTCTCGAGTGGCTATTATCTGGATTTGAACCTGACCGCGGCCAGTTCCTACACCACGGACCCGCTGCCACCCGACACGCCCCTCACCCCCGCCGAGCAAAAGCTGGTGCTGGGCGGTGAGGCCGCTATGTGGGCCGAATACGCCGACTCGGTGGTGCTTGATTCGCGTATCTGGCCCCGGGCGGGGGCCGTGGCCGAGCGGCTGTGGTCGCCGCAAGCGGCTACCCAGAGCGTAGCCGATGTGTACCGTCGACTGAACATATTGTCGCCCCAGCTGGAAACGCTGGGATTGCGCCATCGGCGCGTGCCTGAGCTACTGTTGAAGCAAATGGCCGGCAGCAGCAACGTGGTTCCTCTGCGCACGCTGGCTGAAGTTATTGAACCGGTGAAGGAGTACAAGCGCAATTTTCAGGGCTTCAACTACACGACGGCTACTCCGCTAAACCGCCTAGTGGACGCGGCCCCGGCCGAGTCTGAAGTGGCCCGCCGCTTTGCCGGGCTGGTGGATAGCGTGGTGGCTTTCAAGCCGGCTGCGCCGAACTGGCTGCCCGCCTCGCTGCGCCAAATGGCCACATTGCGGGCCCAGGCCGTGCGCTGGCAGGCGAATGATGTATTGCTCCAACCCCTGCTCGCTGCTAATCCAAGCCTGACCGAGTACGGCCCTCTCTCCACCCGGCTTGCCGCCGTGGCAACTGTTGTGTTGGAGCGCCTCACGCAACTGCAAACTGGCCAGACGCCCTCCTTGGCCTGGCTGGCCGCCGCCCGCGCCACGCTGGATGCCACGCAGGCCCCCGCCGGCCAAGCCGAGCTTGCCGTGGTGAAAGCCGCCCGCAAGCTGGCGGGGCTGTAGAGACGCATATTTGCGTCTCGTCGTTGAACGGCGACGTCTGTATAGTGCCCCCCATCGTTCGACGACGAGACGCAATTATGCATCTCTATACCAATCTTGCTTTGCCTACTTCTCCGTTACGTTTAGTACTTCCGCGCCTGGGCATCATCTTGGCGCTGATGCCCTTCCTGCTGCTCTGCGCCTTCAATCAGCCGTTTTTCGACGACTTCCGCAATGGGTACTGGATGCGGGAGCACGGCACCTGGGGCGTGCAGCTGTGGCTGTTTCAAACCTGGACCGGGCGCTTCACCACCACCTTCATCATGACGGTGCTGAACCCGGTGGCCTATGGCTGGCTGGGCGGCGTGAAGGTGGTGGCGGCTGGTGCGTTTGCTGCGCTATGGACTAGTCTGGCGCATTTGCTGCGGGCGCTGTGGCATACGGCTTTGCGCCGCGCCTGCTCTTGGAGCCAGGCACTTTGGGCGGCGGGGCTGCTATTGGCACTGTTCTGCAATGCTGCGCCCTCGCCGTTCTCGTTCCTGTACTGGTTTTGCGGCATAGTGGCCTATCAGTTGCCTCTGATGGGTTTGCTGAATTTCACGGCGCTGGCCCTGCGGGCGGGCTGGGGCCCGGAGGCAGCGAGGTGGCGTAATGCAGGACTGGCCTGCCTACCGCTGGTGCTGGCCCTCACTGGCAATGAGCTGACGCTGGTGCAGGCCGTACCCGTGCTGGCGCTGCTGGGTTTCGCCCTGCCAAAGGTGGCCCGGCCCAAGCTGGTGCTATGGCTGGGCATCGGGGCAGCGGCTACGGCGCTGGCGGCGGCGGCCCCCGGCAACTGGGCGCGCATAGCCGCCATGGCCCCGCCCTCTGACCCCTACCACACCTACCGCTGGCTCGTGCTGCTCCCTCGCGCCGCTTATTCGATGCTGCAGTTTCTTGTCAAGCCGCTGATTGTATCGAGTATGCTGGCTGCTGGGCTAACCGGGGCATGGATTGGCCGACATCAATTAAAGTATAGCCAAGCCTTGGTTTCGCTTTCCCGTTGGCAATGGGTCGCGATAATGTTGGCTTTTGGCACAGTGAATTTTATCGGTTTTCTGCTGTTCCGTCACCTTGTAGTTGGGCCTCCGCTGCCCCGGGCACAGAACGAAATTTTGCTTGTGCTCCTGCTCTCAACGGCTGGGCTGGGGTGGCTAGTGGGGCAGCAGCTTCTGTCTTCATCTAGTGGGGACAAGGCCCGGCAGCTACCGCTGCAACTGCTTTCACTCCTGCTTTTCATCGGCTTGTTCGGGGCCGGCCATACCCCGGAAGCCTGGCGGGAGCTGGCCACTAGTGCTGCTCCATTTGATGCTCAGATGCAGGCCCGCTTTGGCGCGTTGCGGACGGCGCACCGCGCTGGCACGCCTCAAGTAACGCTGCCGCCGCTACGCCTGCCCTACGGCCGGGTGCTGGCTCCGCTCCGGCAATTCAGCTCCGATATTGAGTTTGATATCGACCTCACGCCGGGCTGTGCGGGCAATATTAACGGCGTGATGGAACGCTACTTCGAGGTGCCCAATGTGTGCTGCGACGCGGCCACGCCGCCCCTGCCCGCCGCTCAATTACCTCGGGTCAATAGCTCAGATTAGCCCCGCAACGGCTAACTTGCCTATTATGCAAGCAGAAATTACCCGGGCGCTGGCCAACCTTGACTTTACGGCCATCGACTTTGAAACCGCCAACGAGCGCCGCGACAGTGCCTGCGCCGTGGGCGTAGTGCGGGTGCGCGGCGGTCAGATTGTGGAAACCTACGCCACCCTGCTCCGCCCCCGCGTGCTACGCATGGACTGGCGCAACCAGCAGGTGCACGGCATCTCGGAAGCCGAGCTGCACCACGCCCCCAGCCTGGCCGATGTATGGGCCCAGCTCCTGCCCTACCTGCACCAGCAGCCCGTGGCGGCTCACAATTCGGCCTTTGACGTGAGCGTGCTCGAATACACTTGCCGCGATTTCGGCCTGCCCATTCCCGCCTTCCACGCCCTGTGCTCGGTGAAGCTGGCCAAGGTGTGCTGGCCCCACTTCGAGCGCCACAAGCTCGACCACGTAGCCGGCCAGTTCGGCATTCCCCTCAGCCACCACGATGCGCTGAGCGACGCCCGCGCCTGCGCCGAAATCACAGTGCGGGCCTTCCGTTCGGGCACGGCCCTGCCGCTGTGCTTCAAGCAGCGTGAGCTCACGGCCGGGCTGGCGGCCCGGGCGGCGAAGCAGCGCATGGCTTTGGCCCGCTAGTTTTTCGGCTTTAAAACAGCACGGCCACCTGCATGCGGCCGGTGTGCACGGTGTTGAGGTTGCTGGCTTTGCGGCCGTCGTAGGCCAGCGTGATGTTGAGGCCGTTGCTGAGGCGCTGCTCCACGTTCAGGTTCCAGGTGAAGTTGCTGCCGGGGCGCAGGGCATTGAGGATTTCAATGGCCACCACGGAGTTGAGCGCGGCGGGGTCCACGTCGAACTGCACGCGGGTGAAGTGTGTGGCGGCCGAAATGGTGCGCTTACTTACCTGACTCAGGCGGGCTTCGAGGCCGAGGTCATCGAAAAGGCCGGGATGGGTTTCGGCCGGCGTGGGCGTAGGCAGCGTGGCCAGGGGCGCATCGAGGGTATTTTGCTTGAAGGTGTGGGCGTAGGTGCCCGTCAGGCGCAGGGAGGGCGTGGGCTGGTAGCTGATTTCGGGCTGGATGGCGTAAATCAGCAGGCGGTAGTTGCGGGCCAGCAGGTAGCTGCTAGTGGCTTCGCGAATGTCGCGCGAGCCAGTGAGCCGACCCGTGAACGAGGTAGCCAGCGTGCGGCGCAGCAGCAGGCTCTGGGTGGTGAGGTTGCGCAGGTCGGAACCTTGCGCCAGCAGCGTCTTCTGCTGCGTCTGCTGCACCGTGAATTCAGCCCCGAAAATGGGGTTCGACCGATTAAAATACAGCGTATTCCGAAACAGCTGATTGAAGGCCAGCAGCTGGTTATCCTCTTTATCGAAGCTAAACGGGCTGAGCCGTTTGAGCACCGACGGGTCGGTGGTGCGGCGGTCCACGGTGATGCTGGTGAGTGTGGCGAAGCGTGAGGCCGCGGCCCGCCAGCCGCCGGCTTCGCGCCAGCCGCGCGGGGCGGCCGTGGTGAGGCGGTAGGCCAGCCGGTTGGTGAAGGCGGTGATGTAATCGGTGGTGGGCAGGTACACTTTGATGTAGGTGCGGTACTGCGCATCCGGCGTCTGGGCCTCGAAAAACTCGTCCTTATCCTCGCGGTTGTTGCCGTTGAGGTCGCCGGCGTAGTAATGCGTGCCCTGCCCCGCCGGCACGGCCAGAAACGAGTAGTCGCGCTTCAACTCGCGGCCGGTGGCCACGCTGTAGTTCAGCTCGGAGCGAATCTGGTTTTGCAGCAGGCCGGCGTTGTAGAACACCTGGCCGAGGACGGTGCGGTTGCGGGCCAGCCCTAGGGAATCAAGGTCGCGGAAGGTGCCCAGTACCCGGATGTCCTGCGTTTTTCCTAAGCGCGAGGCCAAGGTGCCCTGCCAGGTTTGGGCGGTGCCGCGCCGTTGCAGGGCGTTTTGCTCGGCGTTGGGGGTTTGGTCCCGGCGGTAGGTATAGTCGAGGCGGAACTGGGTGCGGGCCGAGTCGCGGCTCTGGATAAACACGTCGTGCTCATCGAAATAATTGGCCGAGCGAATCGTATCCGTGGTGGCCGACGTGACCCGGTTTTTATCGAACCGATAGGCGTAGCCCGGCACAATTCTACCGCCCACGAAGCGGCCCGTAGCCTCCCCCCGCGCCCAGTTGGAATGGAAGCGGCCGGCATCCGAATTCAGCAGAAACAGCGAGCCGCGCATCTCCAGGTTGCCCACTTTCTGGGCCGCGTCCAGCCAGTGCTGCAGCCCGTTCACCTCGCCCGGCCGGAAGCGGCGGCTCAGGCGGTAGTTCACGCCATTGTTCGCGTCTTTATTAACCCCCGCGCTGAAATTGAAGATATTATCCTCCCGCGCCACCGGGGTGGTGCCGGTAGTGGCCGTGGTGCTTACGTTGCTCCAGTTGCGGTCAAACTCAATGTCGCGGTAGCGGTCTATCGGCGAAAAACGCTTGCCCGTGTACTCATAATCCAGGGTCGAGCGCAGGCGGTAATCCTTCAAAATACCCGTGACCAGCGCGGCGGGCAGGCGGCGGTCCTGCACCGCGTAGCCCACGTGCATGGCCCCGTCCTGGTCGCTCTCGGTCGAGAAGCGGTTGCGGTCGAGGCGCGAGCGGGCCACGTCGGCGAAAACCGTGGTGCTGCTGTCCAACTGGTAGCTGAGGCCGGCGGTCACCATCTGTTTCAGCAGCGGCGTGGGGATGAGGCGCACCGGGCGGTAGCGGCCCAGGCCCGGCCCCAGATACTCGTACACGGTGCCGTTAGTGGTGAGGAAGCGCGGGTTAGTACTACGGACATAATCGCCGTTGCCCTGGCCCACGTCGGTGAAGCGCACCGTGTAAGAGCCGCGCAGCGAGTCAATCGGCACATCGGCCCCCACGTAGGTAAACACCGGCACGCGCTGGCTGCCCGATACGCGCAGCTCGCGGTGGTACTGCACAATGCGGCGGTCATAGGCCACCGAATCGCCGCCGGTGGCGGTGGCCACGGCCACGTTGCCGGCCCGGCGCAGGGCGGCGCGCAGGGTGTCGTTCAGGTTGAGGTTGGGGGCATTGTCGGGGTTGTCGGCTTCCTGGTAGAGGTTGGCATGCACGTTCAGGCGGCCCAGCTGCTGGTAGTGGCTGGCGGCCACCAGCGAGCGGGAATAGTTGAGGTCGGAATACTCGAAATCAATCTTGATGCGCGAGTTGCGGGTGATGAGGTGGCGCGGCGTGAACGTGACTTCGGCCAAATTGTAGTCGATGGTGTAGTCGGCATCGAAGCCCCGGGTTTGCAGGCGGCCATCCAGATACACCTTCTCCGAGTTGGCCAGCACGATGATGAACTGCTCCCCATTCGGCCCATTGAGCCGGTACGGCCCCTGCACGTTCTCGATGGGCGGCACCTGAATACTGGCAAATTTGCCCTTCGCCACTCCGCCCGCTATCGACGTGGAGGAGCGCCACGCCAGCCCCTTGCGTACCCCGGCGCTGCTCACCGTCGTGCCCGTCACACCGGTCTGGTCGCCTCCAAGCGGCGCGCCGGTGCCGGGCACCTGCCGGTTAGGGTCCGTGAGCTGGGGCTGGCTGATGGCCGGCGGGTTGAGCGTGGCCGGCGACGGCCCGGCCACCCCACTGCCCGGCACCTGCCCGGCCACGCCGTTCAGAAACACCGCGTTGGCCACGCCCTGCGTTGCCCCGAAGCCGCTCAGCCCCACGATGGGCGGGCCGAAATTGGCCTCCACGGCCGCGCCCTGGATGTTTTTGTAGTAGCGCAGGAAGTAGTCGGGCTTGTTGCGCAGCACCACGTCGCCGGCCGTCAGGTTCCAGTTGGGGTTGGTGAGGGTGATGTAGATTTTGTCGAACTGCTGGAGCTGTTGGGTATTTCCTTCGGGCTGAAAGGGTACGTTCTGGTCAGAAATAGCGGCCGTGAGGTGAATATTCTCGGCCAGCTGGCCTTCCAATTGCAGGTTCAGGGCCGAGTTCACAAACACGTTCTGGGTATTGCCAAAGCTCAGCCCCCGGCTCAGATTCCCCGTTTTACTCACGCCCGGCGTGTTCAGAATCTGCTCTTTTACCGAGAAATCCTCGAACCGCGAAATCACCTGCCGGAAGCCCAAACTGTCCATCAGGCTGCGGGGCCGCCGGAAGCGGGCCGCCGTGAGCCGTAGCGGCAGCACCCGATAGCACACCAGAATGGAATCGGGCCGCGCCGCGCCGCTTCTGTCGCGCGGCGCGGCGCGCACCCAGCGGTAGCGGTCGGTGCGCCCGTCATAGTCCGCCCCGCGTCCATTGATGACCACCGACGACGGCACCACCGTGAGCGAATCCAGGAGCGCGAAGCTGGTCGTATCGCGGCCCGGCGCGAGGCGCACCCAGCGGCAGCGCCGGGTGCTGGGCGGCGGCGCTTCGCCCGTTTTAGCCGGCCGCGCCTGCGCCCACGCCTCCCGATTCATAAAAAACAGCGCCGCGACGAGCAGGCCCACCAGGGGGAAGCACAGGCGTAAGCGACGAATCATGTGGTAAAGGTCGGGGTTGGCAGGCGCACAACGCTCCACCCGAGAAGTTTGGTGCCCGGCCCCTGCGCACAGCTTGCCGGGCCTTTCCGCCGGCTTGCCCGGCTCTCCCGATGCCTTGCCGGCTTCATCCGACCACTTGCCGGGCCTGTCGGACGACTTGCCGGAGCTTCCGGATGCCTTGCCGGCGGCATCCACAGGCTTGCCGGGCCTTCCGGATGGCTTGCCGGGCCTTCCGGACGACTTGCCGGGCCTGTCGGATGCCTTGCCGACGGCATCGGACGACTTGCCGGAGCTTCCGGACGACTTGTTGCCAGCACCCGCTTACCCCGCCAGCGGCAGCTCGATGAAGAAGTCCGTCCCCTCCCCCACTTCGGTTTCAAACCAGATTTTGCCCCCCGCGCTCTCAATGCCGCGCTTGGCCACCGCCAGCCCAATGCCCGAGCCGCTGGCCTTGGTAGTGAAGTTGGGCACGAACACCTTCTCGCGCACCTCCTCCGGAATGCCCGCGCCATTGTCGCGGATGGCCACCCGGACACTGCCCGCGCCGGCCGCTTCCAAACTCACGTCGATGTGCGGGGCGCGGCCTTCGGGCACGGCCTGGCGGGCGTTTATCAGCAGGTTGTTGAAGGTACGGACCAGCAGGTTTTCATCGGCAAACACCACGTAGCGGCCGGTTTCGGCATCAGGCGGCAGGTGCAGGGCCAGCGCGCCGTCGTCGGTATCGGGCTGATGCAGGCCGGCGCAGCGGCGCAGCACGGCGGCCACGTCCAGCCGCTCGGGGCGCATGGTAGGCAGGTTGGTGAAGGTGCTGAAACTAGTGGCGATGTCGCTCAGCACGTCAATCTGGGTGATGAGCGTCTGGCTGATGCGCCCGATGAGCTCCTCGGCATTGGGCCGGCGCTCGGCAATGGCTTTTTGCAGGAATTGCAGGCTCAGCTTCATGGGCGTGAGCGGGTTCTTGATTTCGTGGGCCACCTGCCGGGCCATTTCGCGCCAGGCCGCCTCTTTTTCCTGGGCGGCCAGCTCGCGCTTGCTGGCCTCCAGCTTGGTGAGCATGGCGTTGTACTCGCGCACCAGCAGGCCGATTTCGTCGTCGGAGCTACGGTAATCCAGCAGCTCGTTTTCGCCGGTAAGCGTGGTCTTCGTAAGCTTCTCCGTAATGAGCTTGAGGGGAGCCGTGAGCTGCCGCGCCGCCACATACGCCAGCCCCAGAAACAGCAGAAACATCAGCGTGAAGATGTTCAGAATAGTCGTAAACAGCTCCGTCAGCTTGGTATTCAGTGCCTTTTCCGAGTCGAAAAACGGAATGCCCACGTACCCCAGAATCGGGCCGGTCGGCATGTCCATCTCATCAGCCGCCGACCCATCATCGTCGTCAAATGGCGAGCTGACCGAATATTTCACTGCCTTATCAGTAGCTGCGCCCGCCGGCAGCCCATGCCCCAGGGCGTGGCCCGCCAGGTCGGTTGCCACCTTTTCGCTAGCCCCGGCCCGCACCGGTAGGTACAGCGCATTGAACGACAGCGACCCGGCCCGCTCCGTGAGCAGCGCCCGCGGCCGGTTGCGCTCGCGCAGCGCCACCATGGCCTGCGGGTTCACCAGCGGCCCCAGCAGCCCGGCATCGAAAATGAGGGGCTGACTGCTGGCCAGCAACTCGCCGTGGGCATCGTAGAGGTTGAGGTCGGTTTCGGTGAGCGCGGCCACGTTTTTGGCTAGCGCGGCCAGCGTGGGGCGGGCAGTACTGTCGGAGAGCAGGTGGCGCTGCCGGCGCAGGCTTTCCAGCGCCAACTGCCCGCGCCGCTCGTAGGTCCGGGCCAGGTCGCGCTTGTACGAGTCGATGAGCTGGCTGGCCGTGGCCACGCTCACCACCAGCAACGGCACCACAATGCCCACGTTTAGAAGCAGCTGAATGCGGGTGCTGAAATTGAGCCGGGGCAGCGCCCGGCCGCGCACCAGCAAAGCCGCCCCACCCAGCAGCAGCCAGAAAAACGTCGACAGCAGAAACTGAAACGAAAAATTAGCCAGCCAGTCGCCCGCCGAATAGGTCGCCGTGGTCACCACCACGGTGCGGTCCAGGGAGCCGCGCACGGCAAACTGATGGAAGCCCTTGCGCGTAATGCCCGTTGTGTAGAGGCGCGGCTCGGCCAGCAGGGCCGTGGGCAGGCGGTTGGCGTAGTCGAAATCACCTTCGCTGTACACCAGCCGGCCGTGGTTGTAGCCGGCGTAGCTCAACTCAGTAGCCAGGCCAGGCTCGAAGAACTTCTGGTCCACCAGCAGCTCCGGCAGCACGCTATAGGAGGTGAGCTTTTTGAGTGTCAGCTCTACCCGCACCGCGCCCAGCGGCAGGCCAAAGCCCCCTACGCGCTGCCCCGGCACGGTGATGTGCGCCACGTAGCGCCGCGAGCCAAACGGATTATCGGACTGCACCAGAAACACGCCCGCCTGCCCCGTGGGCGTGGCAATGCGGGCCGTGGCCGCGCGGGCTTCGCGCAGGCTGGGCGTGCCTTTGGCGGCCCCCACCGGGTCGCCGGCCGCGTCATACAGCGTGATATTGCTTTCGTACTTGTCGAAATAGTGGCTCAGGTATTGCCGGGCAATGCGCTCGCGCACCGCCTCGGGCCGCCCAAAAGCGGCGGTGAGAGCGCGGCGCACAAAGGGGTCGACCGCAATTTTGTGCATCTGCTCACTCAGTAGAAACTCTCCCTGAAAATCGTTATCCACGAGCAGATTACCCGCCAGACGCTGCTTATCAACCAACACCTGCTTTTCGAAACAGGAATATAAAGCCAGCGCCCCGGTGGCCGACGTGAGGGCCAGCAGCAGCACCAGCAGCACCGAGGACTGGTAGTTGCTGATAGTGGACTCGGCCCGCAGGTTCACGGCCCGCACCAGTGCCGCAAACATTAACAAAACGCCCACCAGCAACAGCCACGGCTGCCCCAGTACCAGGCCCGCGCCCAGCACCGGCAGCGTAGCCAGCGCGGGGGCCAGCAGCAGCAGGCGGCGCGGCACGTGTTGGAGCAAGGCCCCCGCCAGCTGCGTCAGGCCGAACAGCCCCACCAGCCACGCGGCCGTGTGCAGCAGCACCGCCAGCGCCAGCACCACCCAGAAACCCGTAATCTGCACGCTCCGGCTCACATCAAGGCTCAGCTGCGAGCTACCAAAAACCGTGGTGTAATAGCTGAACAACAGCCCCAGCCAAACACAGAAAGCGCCCCCCACTACCACGGCGACCACCACCTGCCGGCTCAGCGCACGCGGGGCCCGCACCCGCAGCGGCACCTGAAAGTACCGCCACAACGCCCCGCCTCCCACGGCGGCGAGCAAGGCCAATAAGGAATCCAGCAGCAAGTCCCCCAGCGAAGGAGCCCACCACGCCGCCGCATACACGCGCGGGTCAAACAACGGCAGCTCAATAAAAGAATAAGGCAGCCCCAGATACAGCAGCAGTGCCCGCAACACCACCAACGGCAGCACCAGCGCGGCCACGGCAGTAATAGCCCGTCCGGCCCGCCAGCAGCGCCACGCCAGCAGCAGCCACCCCAAAGCATACAGCAGGCTGCCCAACGCCAGCAAACCCAGCGGCACGTACTGCCCGGTGAGCGGGTTGGGCTGCAAGCTCCTGATGGAAAACAGGTAATGCCCATCGGGAGCTTCAAACCGAGCCGGGCCGTGGGCCGCGCTATCCGCCACCACCTTTAGCTCCAAGCCCCGAAACAGCGCCTGCTCGCCGCCCTCCCGCAGGTAGCGGTTGCTGATGCTGTAGTGCCGTTCCAGGGGCAAATAAATGAGAATCAGATACCGCCCCGCCAGTCGGCGCAATTGCAGGAAATGCCCTCCCCGCGTTTCTACCAGCCGTTCGGCGGCAGTTGTAGCCGCTTCCGCCTCGGGCCGCAGTGTAGCATCGGACCAGTAGCGTAGTGCTCCGTTTTCCAGCACGCAGGTGGGGTACGTAGTTTGGGCAATGAGCTTTTGGAAGCTGTAGTTGCCGCGTGGCAGCTCGGCGGCTACCGTATCAGCTTCGCGGCGGGCCGTGGCTTCGGCGTTGCGCACCAGCTGTTGCAGGCGGGCCACGTCGGTGCGCTGCACCACGCCCGGCGTTTGCGCGTAGCGGCTGGCCAGATATCCGCCCACAAAGCACAAAACAGCCCCCAGCAACAACAGCCAGGGCAGCCGCCGCCACGAGGAAGCTGATTTTACGGATGGGCCAAGGGCAGAAGTCGGGCGCAAAAAAGAAGAGATGAAATCGTTAATCCGGCGCACCGTCGGCAGCACGCCCAAAGTAAACACGTTACCTAGTCACGAAGCCCCTCTATTCTCCGAAGCATCATCATTATTCAAATGAAATGCCTGATGCGGAAGGGCTGCAATGTAAGGAACCTGCAAAATCCAAGCCTAATAAAAAATGCTGCCCTTCGGCAGCATTTCCACAATCCACAATACTTTTATTTCTACCGACTTAGATAGCGGGGGTCGAAGCTAGCGCCGCCAAAACCGTAGAGCATCACGGCCCGTGAGTAACGGAACAGCAGCGGCGTTATGACCAGCACGGCCGCCGCCACCGTTGTCACATACACCCACAGCGGCGGGTCGCTGGCGAAATAATAGAGCAAAAATCCAATAGCCAGCAGCACGCCCGTCGAAAAACCCGAGCTGATGTACATCGCGCCGTAATAAAAACCTGGCTCCGGCTCATAGGTCTGCCGGCAGACCGGGCAGGCTTCGGGCATTTCCATAAACTTGGTGCTCAGCGCCGGGTGCGTAAACAGCTTACCGGTATGGCAGCGCGGGCAGCGCAATTCCAGCAGTGCCCGGCCCGTCGATGGAATAGCCGTAGTGGGGTGCTCCACTAGGCTTTGGCCGCCTTGGGATGCGTGCGACGGTACCAGAAATAACCTACCGCCCCCATCAGGATGTAGGGCACGGTCATCATGTACACGATACCCTTGTTAAGACCGGCCACATCGTAGTCGTCGCGCTCCTGCCGGGCCGCTTCTACCTGTGATTTACACATGGTGCATTGCGCCCGGGCCGCTAATGGGGCCAAACTCAACATCACGCCCAACAGCAGGGCCAAAGCAGCAGCAAAAAAAGGCTTTTTCATAACTAAATCAACACGAGGATTAGCGCAAAGTTTCTTGGTATCAGGCATAATACGGCGAAATCATGAAATACACGATAACGCCCGTCACCGACACATACAGCCACACCGGAAACGTCCAGCGCGCAATGGCCTTATGCTTGGTATATTGCCCCGTGAGGGCGAAATAAAGCGTAAACAGCACCAGCCCTACCGTGACTACCGCCAGGCTGATGTGTGTGAGCAACAGAAAGAAATAAACAGTCCGAATAGCCCCAACCCCGCCAAAATGCGTGCTCTCCACCTGTGAATGGTAGGCCACATAAGATAGCAGAAACAGCCCACCCAAGGCAAAGGCAGTGCCCATGGCCGTGCGGTGCGCCAGCACATTCTTCTGCCGGATAAAGTAAAAGCCCACCAGCAGCGCAACGGCGGTCAGCGAATTCAGGCCGGCATTAACGGCCGGCAGCATGCGCAGGTAAGCATCGGCCCCTTCAATCTTGAAAATTCCTTTGAAATAGAAAAGCACTGCGACCAGCAGCGGCACCACTATTCCCAAGCCACCAAGGATGATTTTATAGCGCGTATAATCGCCGGGAGCCATCACCGGCGGATGCAGTTGTTCAGTGGGGGTGTTCATAATCGTAAAGCTGCACGGTTACTTCCGTGAGTAAGCGGTCTATTTCGCGTCCGTCGGTACCATCGTAAATGCCCCGCACCCGGCGCTGATTGTCAACCAACAACAGCCGGCCAGCGGGGATGTTGGCCGTGTACACGGCCCCCGGCAGCCGCTTGGGGTCCGCCGTCAGGCGGAACTCCTGTTGGGTAAGTCGTTTGAGGGTGTCGGCGGCACCAGTCAGGAAAAACCATTTGCCGGCAATGGTCCCGTATTGCTCAGCCAGTTGGGCAAGCGCGGTGGTTTGGCCGGGGTTACCATTGAGCACAAAGGTTACCAGGCGCACGCGGGGCTCGTGCCGAAATTTCTCCTGCACCCGCAGCAATTGGCGGGCTACACGGGCACTGGCCTCATCTGCACCAAAGAACTGGGCGATGTAAAGCCCCTTACCTAGCTCCTGACTGCTCACCTCACGCCCATTGGACGAAGGCAGCTGAAAAGGTGCGATTTGGTGGAAAACAGTATCGCGCTGCCACTCCCCGCCAACCTGTGTGGAATCCACACGGTCGGGCAGGTAAGTTGGCAGCGCGTAACGGTTGGTACCGAAGCGGAACAGGAATAGAAAAGCCAGTACCGGCACCAATAGCAGCAGCCCCAGCAAAAGGGTTTGGCGGGGCCGCATCCGCTATTTAAACATGTTTTGCAGGACTTCGCCGATGAACGAGCCTTCGGTAATCAGGGCCACAAGCAGCCACACCAGCAGCGCAACTGGTACCAGAATGGTCCAAATTAGACCTTTGGTCTCGTGCTTCAGGTGCATGAATTCGCCCACGATGAAGAAGGCTTTCATGATGGTGAGCACGATGAAAATGCTGTTGCGCAGCGTGCTCGGGTGCATCAGGAATACGAAAACGAATTCGACAGCTGTGATGCCAACCAGAATACCAAATACACGCCAAATCCAGGCGGTGTTCGGCTTGGCAATTTCGCCCGGAGCGAGGGCATGTTCAGTAGTTGCGTGAGAAGCCATTTAGGGGAGAATTATAAATTCTGATTTATTAATTATGGGTTGGGCTGATTGCCGTTCCCATAATTCGAAAGTCAAAATTCAAAATTTGTAATTGTGATTAAACGAGGTAGAAGAAGGTGAATACGAATACCCACACCAAGTCTACAAAGTGCCAGTAGAGGCCGATTTTCTCAATCATCTCGTAGTGACCGCGCTTTTCGAATGTGCCGTTGGTGGTGGCAATGAAGCACCAAATCAACAAGCAGACGCCCGAGAATACGTGGGTACCGTGGAAGCCGGTGATGAAGAAGAACAAGTCGGCAAATAGTACCGGGCCGTATTGGTTCATCGCCAGGTTAGCACCGTGGAACACGGTGCCGTCGGCCATTACCGTGCCTTCGGTGTGGCCGTGGATGAAGTGGCTCCACTCCCAAGCCTGGCTGGCCAGGAAAGTGCTGCCGAACAGGATGGTCCAGAGCAGCCATTTCTGCACATCGGCTTTGTCCATGCGGTGGCCGGCTTCTACGGCCAACACCATCGTTACCGAACTCAGAATCAGAATCATGGTCATTAAGGCCACGAAACCGAGGGGGACGTTTGCCTCGCCCATGCCGGGGAAGGCGTTGAATACGTGGTCGGGAATGGGCCACCACCGCGTGCTGAACACAAAGTCTTTGGCTTCGCCGGTGAATACCTCGTGCTTATGGCGAATCATGCCATAGGTGGTGAGGAAGGCTGCGAAAGTAAATGCGTCAGAAAGCAGGAAGAACCACATCATCAGCTTGCCGTAGCTCGCTTTGAAGGGTTCGTTGCCGCCATCCCAGTTGCCGGTGCGCGGGGCGTCTTGGGTAGCGGAAGCCGCGGGGTGCGGCAAAGTGGTCGATTGGGCCATAGCAGACAGCGTAACGTCGTTTTAGTGGTTCAAAAGTAAGAACAAATACAGGTACAGCCAAAGCCCACCCAGGAAGTGCCAGTATAAGGTAGCGTTGCCGATGGAGAGCAGGGCACGCGAATGCACCTGATAATTAAGCGTCCGCTTGAGGACGACGGCCAGAAAAATAAGCCCCGTGACTAGGTGAAAAGCGTGCACACCCATCAATACGTATACGAACGAACCGGAAGGATTGGCATCAGCGCCACCAAAGTAGGTGTTGCCCGCCACCAAATCGCCGAAGCTGTGGTACTGCCCCACCAGAAAAGCCAGACCCAGTACCAGCGTGATAATCAGGCCGGTTTTGACTCGACTAATTTCGTCCTTACGGGCTGAAAAATAGGCCCATTGCATGCTGGCACTGCTCAGCGCAATCAGGATGGAGTTGATGAGCAGCGAACCGGGCAAATCAAATTCGCGCCAGTTGCCTTCATCACGGCGCACAATGTAGCCGCTGGTGAAAGCCGCGAACATCATCACAATACTGAAAATAAGCAGGATGAGCAGCACCCGCTTAGGGTGCCAGCCAAGTCCAACTTCCTTTTCGGATAACGTTTCAGAAGGATTCATAAGCTAATTATTAGGTATTGGTTGTCCGTTTTTAGGTGCCGATTGTCTGATTTATCCAAGTCCACCTGGCGACAAACTATCAACAACTGACGGCTATATTTTGTCCAGCACCAAAGCAATTTGTACGATGGGCAGGTATAGAAAAGAGGCAAACATGATGCGCAACGCCGCCTTGCGCGACTGGGTGCGCATGAGCTGCACAGTGAGCAGCAAAAACAACACCCCAGCGACTACGGCCACCAACGCCGAAATGCGCCCCGAAATATTAAATTCCAATGGCAACAGGCTCAGCGGAATCAGCAGCAACGTGTAAGTCATTATCTGGAACGCGGTGCGCAGGTCGCGATTGCCAGGCGTAGGCAGCATCTTGAAGCCGGCCCGCTTGTAGTCGTCATCGGCCACCCAAGCAATGGCCCAGAAGTGCGGAAACTGCCACATGAATTGAATTCCGAACAGTACCCAGGCTTCCACGCCGATATAGCCGGTAGCGGCTACCCAGCCAATGAGCGGCGGCAAACCACCCGGGATGGCCCCTACCGCCACGCAGATGGGCGAAATAGTCTTCAACGGCGTGTAGATGAAGCCGTAGAGAATGAGTGACAGCAACGACAGGCCGGCGGTGAGCGGGTTGAAGAAAAACCACAGCAGTGCAAATCCGGCCACGCCCAGCAACACGCAGAACACCCACGCCTCCGCTGGCGATATAATGCCTAGCGGCAACGGGCGCTTGGCCGTGCGGGTCATTAGCTTATCCAGTTCCCGCTCGTGCACCTGGTTGATGATGTTGGCCGAGCCGGTGACGAGCAGGCCGCCCAGCATCACCAGCAGCGCCCGGCTCCAGCTAAGCTCGTGCGCGCCCAGCATGTACCCAATGGCGCTGGAAAACGCTACCGTGAGCGAAAGCCGGAATTTGAGCAGCTGAAAATAGGCGCGGGCCTTAACCATCAATCGTACTTATAATTTCGTCGCCCGGCCCAACTTGTCGAAGCTGGGCCCAACGGGGCCGCAAAGTTACGCAACAACCTGCCGGGGTGCATCTGTGGGCGCAATAGTTTCCGAGCTTTTGCAGGCGCGGGCCACGGCCAGCAGCGTCAGGAACTGCACGCCGAATAATACAGTAGCCAATGTGAGGTGCACCGGCTGCACTGCCGCTGGCAGCGCAAATGACGCCAACACGATACCCGCCAGTATTTCCAGCCCAATGAGAATCAGCGTCGCGGTAACCAGCTTGCGCAGACGTGACTGGGCTAACTGCCATAGTTCGTAGCCCACATAAACGTTTAGCAGCAATACTGCGGCCGACATCGTGCGATGCAAGCTGAACACGCTACCAAGCTTAGCAACCCAGTTTTCGCGCCCCACATAGCCCACCGCAGCTGATACAATATCAACCTGCTCCCGTACTTGCGTCCCGAGCACAATCTGCCAGAAGGTGAGCAGGAGTGTTGCCCAGAGCCAGATTTGTAATCTCGCGGCCGGCCGTGCTGCTTCTGACGAAGTACTGACTGGCGCTGCATTCGATATTCTCGATGCAGTGTTGCCTTGCCCCTTGCGCGCCCGGTCAACCGCATACAGCAGCAACGCGACTATCACCAGCGCAAGCGCCATGTGCACCGTCACCATCACGGGCAGCAAGTTGGTAGAAACGACCAATGAGCCTAAATAGCCCTGCACACCTGTCAATAGAAACGAGGCAAAAGCCAACCAAAAGATGACCCGGTCCCACCGCCAGTACGGCCAGGCGAACACAACCGTGAGAAAAACGAACACCCCAATCAGCGCCCCTAACAAACGGTTCACATATTCAATCCAGGTTTTCACCGGGTTGAAATCAGTTTCGATGTATTGCGTGGGATGCGCGAAGATGCTTCCCGCAACTTGGGCAAAGCCCATTTTTTGCAACGTGCGAGCTAGCTTCTGATTCTTGGCGACCCGCTGGGCAGTGTATATCTCTTTGTAATTGGCAGGCAACTGGCTGGCTTCTGTGGGAGGCACCCAGCTACCGAAGCATTTGGGCCAATCGGGGCAGCCCATGCCGCTACCGGTACTGCGCACGACGCCACCCACCAAAATCAGCAGGTACACGCTCACAACTGTGAGAATACCAACAAAGCGGAAACGTCGGACAGCAAGGCTCAGGTGAAAATTATCCATGATATAAAGGTGGCTGCTACTATTTGCACAAAACAGCTAGCGCATAGAATTGAAGTGGGCTAGTAATACCCGTGAAACAAAAACGGGCCGCCGGTTAGGCGGCCCGCTTCGGGACTTTACCAATTGAATTGGTTAATCAACCATTTCCTAGCTAGTCAGCCAGTTCTTGCTCGTATGGCAGGTTCGACGACTGCGTCTGCGAGTACGGAACGTTCTGCGGAATGAAATCCACATCCGAGCCGGGCTTGCTGTAGTCGTAGGGCCAACGGTATACAGCGGGAATCTCACCGGGCCAGTTGCCGTGGCCGGGCTCGATGGGCGTAGTCCACTCCAGCGTAGTCGAGTTCCAGGGGTTCTGGGTAGCACGACGGCCACGGAAGATGCTGTAGAAGAAGTTGAAGATGAAAATGAACTGACCAAGGAAGGCGATGATGGCCGCAATCGAGATGAACTTGTTCATGTCAGCGAACTGCGAGAAAGCATCAAAGCCGGTCCAAGCGTAGTAACGACGGGGGAAACCGGCGATACCAACGTAGTGCATCGGCATGAACACCAGATAAACACCGCAGAACGTCAACCAGAAGTGGATATAACCCAGCTTCTCGTCCATCATCCGACCGAACATCTTCGGGAACCAATGATAAACCCCGGCAAACAAGCCGAAGAATGCCGAGCTACCCATTACCAAGTGGAAGTGAGCTACCACGAAGTAAGTGTTGTGCATCTGGATATCGAGCGTAGCGTTACCAAGGATAATACCCGTCAGACCACCCGAGATAAACAGCGACACGAAGCCGATAGAGAACAGCATAGCGGCTGTGAAACGGATGTTACCGCGCCACAGCGTGGCCAGCCAGTTGAACACTTTCACGCCCGAAGGCACGGCGATAATCAGCGTCAGGAACATGAAAACCGAACCCAAGAAGGGGTTCATGCCCGTCACGAACATGTGGTGAGCCCACACAACGAACGACAGCAGTGAGATACCAATCAGCGAACCAATCATGGCGCGGTAGCCAAAGATGGGCTTGCGAGCATTGGTCGACAAGACTTCCGATACCATGCCCATAGCCGGCATGATTACGATGTATACCTCGGGGTGCCCCAGGAACCAGAATAAGTGCTGGAACAATACCGGCGAACCACCCTGGTTGCTCAACGCCTGACCAGCGATATAGATATCCGACAGGAAGAACGAGGTACCAAAAGAGCGGTCGAACACCAGCAGCAGAGCCGCCGAGAACAGAACCGGGAACGACAGAATACCGAGGATAGCCGTCAGGAAGAAGGCCCAGATGGTAAGCGGCAATTTGCTCATGCTCATGCCACGGGTACGCAGGTTGATAACCGTAGTAACGTAGTTAACACCACCTAGCAGCTGCGATACGATGAAGAACACCATGCTCACCAGCCACAGCGTCATGCCCGCGCCGGAGCCGGGGATGGCTTGCGGCAGTGCGCTCAGCGGCGGGTAGATTGTCCAGCCAGCTGCTGCTGGGCCGGTTTCAATGAAGAGTGAGGAGAACATGATAACGCTCGACAGGAAGAAGAACCAGTACGAGAGCATGTTCATAAAGCCCGAAGCCATGTCGCGGGCACCCACTTGCAGCGGAATGAGGAAGTTCGAGAATGTACCGCTCAAGCCAGCAGTCAGCACGAAGAATACCATGATGGTACCGTGCATCGTCACCAGTGCGAGGTAGAACTCAGGGTTCAGTTTACCAGCCTGAATCCAGCCACCGAGGACCGGCTTCAGCCACTCCATCGTGCCTTCGGGCCAGCCGAGCTGCAAACGGAAGAGGCTAGACAGGGTACCACCAAGGATGGCCCAGAACATACCCGTAATCAGGAACTGCTTGGCAATTTGCTTGTGGTCCTGGCTGAACACGTACTTCCACAGCCAATGCTGGTCGTGGTGCTCGTGGTCATGGTCATCGTGGTGCAGGTGGTCGCCGTGCTCGGTAGCCGGCACCGGAGCGGAACCAATACCGCCTTGCGTTTGCACGCCCGGAGAAAGATTGGGTTTGGGTGTCATGTCTGACATAGCGGAATACCGTTAGTAGTTATTAGTAAGAAGCGGCCAAAGGCACGGGAGCAGCTTCTATTTCCTTAGGCGCGGCAGCAACAGGAGTAACCATCGTTTTGGCCTTCTGTTTGAAAGCAGCCAGCACATCAGGATTCTTTTGAGCGAATGATTGCTGAGCGGCATACCAGTTCTGGTAATCGTCTGGCTCATCCACAATCACAGTAGCTTTCATGGCGAAGTGGCTACCACCGCACACCTGGTTGCAAGCCAGTTCATAGTTGAACTTGGGGTTGCCCAGTTTAGCACGCATCTCATCGGTCGTGGTAGTGGGTGTGAACCAGAAACGGGTCGGCATACCGGGCACAGCGTACATCTGCACGCGGAAATGCGGCATGTAAACAGCGTGCAGCACGTCGCGCGAACGAATCTTAATCAACACCGGAACGCCTTTGGGAACGTGGATTTCGTTGGTCGTGAAGTCGTCCAGCGAAGACTTGTCGCTCAAGTCGAAACCCCACTCGTTCACGGCATCAATCATGCGGTAGTTGATTACACCCAGCTTCATGTCGCGGCCGGGATAGCGCACCAGCCAGTTGAACTGCTTGCCCATTACTTCAACCACCACCGAGTTCTTCGGTGCGGGGCCGGTGATGCGGGTCCAGGCCTTCCAGCCGGCGAAAATCAGCGAAGCCATAACGATGGCCGGGATAATCGTCCAGATAACTTCAATCGTGTTGTTGTGCGCGAAGAAGTACGCGCGACGGCCTTCCTTGTGCTGATATTTATAGGAATACCAGAACAGCAACGCCTGCGTGATAGCAAATGCCACCCCAATCACTGCCATCGTAATCCAGAACATGCGCTCCATCTGGTGGCCATGCACCGAAGCAATGGGCGGATTCATTTTGCTGAAATTCTCAACAAACGAATAGGCAAACCACGCGCCGCCACCAATCAGGAAAACCAGCATCAGAATAGCGTTAACGCTATTGCTCATGCCAATGTCGCGGGTGAAAGTCCCCGAGAAAATAGAGGTAAAAATCTGCAGGCGAAACAGCAGGCCGAATACGACCAACAGCAGCACCAACACCAGCAAAATGGTAAGAGCAGTCATTGAGTTTTAGTATGGAGTACTAAGTATTAAGAACTGAGCGTAAGTTTTGTTAATGGCTCGCGCTCAGTTCTTCAATCTAAAGTCTAGGTAGTGTGGTGAATGCTCTCGTCGAGGAACGGGTGATTAACCGGAACCAGGGAAGCCGAAGCCAAGCGGCGCGTGAACAGAATCAGGAAGGCGCCCAGGAAAATGGCAGCAATGCCAATCTCAATCAGGAACCCGTTATCACCACGCAAAGTGCCCGGCATGAGCATCAAATAGAAATCGGACCAGTGACCGCACAGGATGGCGATAGCCACGATTTTCATGATAATCATCTGACGTTTAGCATCGCGCGTCATCAAACCCAGGAAAGGGAAAACGAAGTTGATGGCGATGTTGAAGAAGAACAGGAACGTGTAGCGGCCTTCAAAACCACCCAAACGCTGGTTGAAATACACTGCTTCTTCGGGAAGGTTTGCATACCAAATCAGCATGAACTGGGCGAACCATACATAGGTCCAGAAGATGCTGAAACCGAACATCAGCTTACCCAAATCGTGGATGTGGCTTGCGTTCAAAGCACGCAGGTAACCGGCTTGCTTCAGGAAAATAGCCGTCAGTGCGATAGCGGCGATGCCGGACACCCACCACGAAGCGAATACGTACCAGCCAAACATGGTGCTGAACCAGTGCGTGTCAACCGACATCACCCAGTCCCAAGCCGACATCGACGAGCTCACAGCGTACAACACCAGGAACAAAGCCGAAGCATTAATGCTCTTGTGGAACCAAACGGTACCGCCGTTCAGGTCCTCCTGCAACGACAGCTGACGCAGCTTCCAGCTGAAGTAAGCCCAGATGGCGAGGTAAACGATGGTGCGGATGAGGTAGAAAGGCAGGTTCAGGAAACCGCTTTTGCCAGCGATGATGGCATCGTAGTTTGGGCTGTTCTTATCCATGATACCCTCGTGGGTCCAGTGGAAGATGTCGTGACGACCAACCAGGAAAACGATGAGCATAATCACACCGCCTGGAATAACCCAAGCGCTGAGGGCTTCCGAAATGCGCTTTACCATCACCGACCAGCCGGCGTAGGCTACGTAGTTGATGGCCATAAACACCGTACCAACGGTGGATACGCCGAGGAAAAACAGGTTGCTGTGCCAAAGGCTCACAATCACGCGCTTAATTAGCACGGAATGGCCTTCTTCGTGAGCAGCACCGTGCACTGCGGCGGCATGGCCGGCAGCTTCGCTGTGCTCGGCAGCGCCCCAGCCCAATACTTGGGCAAGAATACCGAGAATGAGTACTACCACACCGGTGACGATGATGGCAATAAAGGTTTTACGGGCGCCATCCGTAACGACGAGCTGTTCAGCCGTGGCGCTTTCGTGGTGCGTCAGAGTTGCCATAGTGCGTTAGTTGGCGGTGCCGTTAGTTGCTTTGGTTTTGCCTTCGCCGGGAGTCTCGGCGCCGGTGCCAGCCTGGGCCTGCCCTACTGGGGCAGTATTGGCGGCATCTTTCGTTTCAGTCGAGTCGCTGGTGACCGTGTTTGTCGGGCCTTTAGCAATCAGCTTGCTGAGTGCGTCAGGACCTTCGCCACGCTGCAACACGTGCACATACATGGCAATTTTCCAACGCTCCTCGGGATTCACCTGCGAGCCGTGAGGCATCATGCGGTTGCGGCCCCATTCGATGACGTGGAAGATGTGACCATCGTTCATCGTCTTGTAAGCGCCCGTCGAGTAGTTCGGCACACCTTTGAAAATCTTGCCAACCGGACCTTGACCGTCACCGGCCTCACCGTGGCAGTGCATACAAATGCGCGTGTAAAGCACTTTTCCTTCTTCCAAGTTAGCCTTGGTGTATGGGAAAGGGTTGTGCAATACCCGCTCAGCAATCCGCACACTATCCTTGGGGATGTGGTCGAAATAGCTAAGTTTGCCGCGAGGGATGGTACCGTTGGCGGGAGTGCGCTCATTGATGCCGAACGAGTTCACGGTGTTAAACGTGGTTTGGCGCAACGGCTCGTAGGGGATGGATTCGTACATCTCCGGGGCGTATTCTACGCCGGGGTCGTTTCCGTCGTGGGTGCAGGCCGTGGTGGCCAGTCCCAGGGACAGCAGCAGCGCCGAAACGCGCAGGCTCAGGGTCAGCGGATGCGTCATTAGTTGTTGGTCATTTCTTTTTGGTTGACTTCCGAAGCGCCGTTGTCGCGCAGCAGTTGGGTCAGCCGGGGAAATTGCGAGCTGGTTTCATCCAATTCGATGGCCATTACGAACTTGTCGTCGGTGGCGCGTACATCCATAACCGGCACTTTGAAGCGCGGATACAGACCCGTAATCGTGAAGAAGGTGATGGCCATGCCGTGGCAGGTAAAGAACACCGTCAACTCGAAGGCTACGGGTACGAAGGCCGGTAGCGAGATGTGTGGCTTGCCACCGATAATCATCGGCCAGTCGAAACCGAGCATGTAAATCTGCATCCACAGCGCGAAGGCCAAGCCCGTCATGCCAAAGAAGAAGGCGGCGATGGGCAGGCGCGAGCGCTCGATGCCGAGGGCATCGTCAATCCCGTGAACAGGATAAGGCGAAAACACGTCGTGGATTTTCACGCCGGCGGCGCGCACGTTCTCAACGGCGTGCAGCAGTACATCCTCGTCTTCGAAGATGCCAAGGGCGAAGCGCTTAGTCATGCTGGTTGTAAGTTACGGGAGCCGAAGCAGGAGCCCCGTGGATGGCAGATTGATGAGCGTGAGCGGCGTGAGCCTTCTCGGGGTTGTAAGTCGGGCCGTTATCAACGGTGTACTTCAGGATGGTTTTCACCTCAGCCATGTTAATCACAGGGAAGAACTTGGCGAAGAGCAGGAATAGCGTGAAGAACAGGCCGAGCGTACCAACGTACAGGCCGATGTCGATAATCGAAGGCGAGAACATGGCCCAGCTCGAAGGCAGGTAGTCGCGGTGCAGCGAAGTCACGATGATTACAAAGCGCTCGAACCACATACCGATGTTCACGATGATGGACAGGATAAACGTGAGCGGGATGCTGTAACGCACGCGGCGGAACCACACCAGCTGCGGCGTAATCACGTTGCAGGTCATCATCGAAGCGTAAGCCCACCAGTAAGGACCAGTAGCACGGTTGATGAAGGCGTACTGCTCAAACTCAACCTGCGAGTACCAGGCGATGAAGAACTCCGTGATGTAAGCCACACCTACGATGGAGCCGGTTACCATCATGATTTTGTTCATCAGCGCGATGTGCTCCAGCGTGATGTAGTCTTCGAGGCGGAATACCACACGGGTAATCAGCATCAGGGTAAGCACCATGGCGAAACCCGAGAAGATAGCACCAGCCACGAAGTAGGGCGGGAAGATGGTGGTGTGCCAGCCCGGTACAACCGAGGTTGCAAAGTCCATCGATACAATGGTGTGTACCGAGAGTACGAGCGGAGTCGAAACACCAGCCAGAATCAGCGAAACGGTTTCGTAGCGCGACCAGGCTTTAGCCGAGCCTTTCCAACCGAAGCTCAGCATCGAGTAGCTGAACTTGGCGATGGGGCCTTTGGCGCGGTCACGAATCGAAGCGAAATCAGGAATCAGACCGATGTACCAGAACACCAGCGATACCGTGAAGTAAGTCGAAATGGCAAATACGTCCCAGAGCAGCGGTGAATTGAAGTTAGCCCACAGCGAACCCAGCGTGTTTTGCAGCGGGAAAACGTAGAATGCCAACCACGGACGGCCCATGTGTAACACCGGGAACATGGCGGCGCAGATTACGGCGAAGATGGTCATAGCCTCAGCCGCGCGGTTAATGGAGCTGCGCCATTTCTGACGGAACAGCAGCAGAACTGCCGAAATCAGCGTACCGGCGTGGCCGATACCTACCCACCACACGAAGTTGGTAATGTCCCAGGCCCAGTTCACGGTTTTGTTCAGGCCCCACTCGCCGATGCCGTACCATACGGTACGGTACACGGAGTAGAAGAACACCCCCAAGAAGAACAGCGCCACGCTCAGAGCAGCCATCCAACGGAGGTTGGGCTTGGCTTCGACCTGATAGCAGATGTCTTGCGTTACGTCGTGTAACGTCTTACCGCCA
Source organism: Hymenobacter segetis (assembly GCF_054776495.1). Classification (NCBI taxonomy): domain Bacteria; kingdom Pseudomonadati; phylum Bacteroidota; class Cytophagia; order Cytophagales; family Hymenobacteraceae; genus Hymenobacter; species Hymenobacter segetis. Next base: position 234,960 of record NZ_BAAHBV010000002.1, read on the forward strand.
GTTACGAGCGGCTCGCGTACGGCTGATACGTGCTGCATAGTTGATATAGATTAAGCGTTTTCTTAAGCTTCTTTGCCGAAGAACTCCGACTCGGAATTCCGAATCTTCGTCAGGTACGTCACGTTCGGCTGCACGTTGATGGAGTCGAGCGAGTGGAAGGCGCGCTCACCATCTTCACGACGGAGGAGCTTGCTGATACGGCTGTTGGGGTCTTTCATATCACCGAACACGATGGCATCGGTGGGGCACGACTGGGCGCAAGCAGTTACAATCTCGCCATCCACCGGACGGCGCTTCTGCTTCTTGGCTTCGAGTTTGCCGAGCTGGATGCGCTGCACGCAGAACGAGCATTTCTCCATCACACCACGGGCACGCACCGTCACGTCCGGGTTCAGCACCATGCGGCCGAGGTCGGTGAACATATGGCCGTTCACGATTTCGAACTTCTCATTCGAGTAGTACGAGAACCAGTTGAAGCGACGCACTTTGTACGGGCAGTTGTTAGCGCAGTAGCGCGTGCCGATGCAACGGTTGTAGGTCATCTGGTTGAGACCTTCTGAGCTGTGCGTAGTAGCCAGTACCGGGCACACCGTTTCGCAGGGCGCGTGGTTGCACTGCTGGCACATCATCGGCTGGAAGATAACCTGCGGGTTTTCCGAAGGGTCTTCCATGGCGGCGTAAGTAGCCACCTTGCCTTTGCTCTCGAAATCAGTCTTGTGCGTGTCCGAACTGTAGTAGCGGTCGATACGCATCCAGTGCATTTCGCGGCGGTTGATGACCTGCTGCTTGCCCACTACGGCGGTGTTGTTTTCGGTCTGGCAGCCAATCACGCACGAGCCGCAGCCGATGCACGAGTTGAGGTCCACGGCCATGCCCCAGTGGTGGTTGTTGTACTGGTAGTCCTGCCACAGCGAAACTTTGCTGGGTGCTTCCATGCCGTCAGGCGTGGAAATTTTCTCGTACTCCGTTACCTCTTTGGGATTCTTTTTGTAGTTCGCCAGCGTGTTTTCCTGTACTACCGGGCGACGGTCCATCAGCGTCTGGTGCGTCTGGGTCTGCGCGATGGGCGAGGTTGCGCTCGTCTTCTCCAGCGTCACCACATTCATGTACTGAATGCCGTTGGCCGTCATGGCAAGCGGGGCAGCATTCTCCCCTACCTTGTCGCCAGCTTTGCCCGCCATCGTACGGCCGTAGCCGAGGGCGATGCTCACCGTGCCGTTGGTCTGGCCGGGCTGAATCAGCACGGGCAGTTCGATGCTGTGACCGTTAGCAGTCACTTTCACCACGTCGCCTTGCTCCCACTTATTGGCAACGGCCATGGCGCGGGGTACGGCCACATAGTTGCCCCAAGTTGCTTTCGAAATCGGGTCGGGCAGTTCCTGCAGGAAGGGGTTGTTGGCACCGCAGCCATCAGCGCTCAAGCCTACTTTTTCGTACAGGGCGAGCTCAACACCGTTCGGCTTGGCGGCACCGCTCAACTGCGAGGCAGCGGCAGCGGCGCTCATAGCCGTCATGGCGGGAGCGGCGGGCAGGGCAGTGCCCATGGCCACGCCATCGTGCACTACTTTGTCCCAGGCAGCATCCGTGGGAGTGATGCCACGCCAGTTAGCGCGCAGAAAGCGGTAATAAGTCGTGTTGTTGCCAGCCCAATGCAGCAGGCTTTCCTGCGCCTGGCGGGTGGTGAACAGCGGCGTAATCACCGGCTGCGACAGGCTGAGATAGCCGGCTTTGGGCTCGAAGTCGTTCCACGACTCCAGCCAGTGGTTGTCGGGAGCAGCGTACTGGCAAAGGCTGCCGGTTTCGTCCAGACGGTCATTGAGCGAGATGGTCAGCGGCACTTTGGCAATGCCAGCCTTCACCTTGTCGCCCATCGGGTGGTTGAACACCGGGTTAGCGTTGTAGAAAATCACGGCGCCTACGCTGCCGTTGTTCATGTCATTCACCAGCGCAGCCATACGGGCGTCGTCGCCCTGGCGAACGTTGCTCGAAGCAGCACTGATGGTGGTTCCAGCATTACCAAGGGCTTGGTTGATGGCAGTCACCAACGACTGTACGGCCGGGTCATTCGAACCAGAAACCACGAGGCCGGTGCTACCGCTGGCCTTCAGCTCAGCAGCGGCGATGGCCAGTTGCTTGCCATAAGAGGCAGAAGTTGGAACGCTGCCACCGCTGACCACGGCATTGTACAGCGCGAGAGCTACGGCACCCTGTTCCGAAGGCTTCACCGGCACGCGCACATCGGCGTTGGAGCCGGTGAGCGACATGATGGTTTCGAACTGGAAATGACGCGACATCGTGCGCTTGTCCGTGCTCACCTTGCGGTTTACTACGTACTGCTTGGCGTATTCTACCGGCGAAATCCAGGTACCGAGGAAATCGGCGTCGAGGCTCACGATGACGTTAGCCTTGCTGAAATCGTAGCCGGGAACCACGCCGCCGTTGGCTTGCAGCAGGCCGGTGGCCGACTGCGCGTCATACATTACGTGGGTGGTGTTAGGGTAGCGGGCGGCGAACTCGGCAATGGCCTTCTTCGTGCTCGGGCTGATAATTGTGTGCGACACGATGGCAATGCGGCCCGTGGTGCCCGCCAGCTTCGTGCGGATTTCCTGGTCAACCTGCTTCACCTCGGCCTTTTGGCCTTTAATGGCAAAGTGCTGCAAACGGCCACCGTCGTACAGGCTAAGCACGGCGGCTTGAGCGCGGGCCGACAGGCCGCCTTTAGTGATGGGCGACTCGGGGTTGCCTTCCAGCTTAATCGGCCGGCCTTCGCGGGACTTTACCAGTACGGCGTTGTAGTCCGAGCCAGTGAAGTAGGTGGAAGCGTAGAAGTTGGAAATGAGCGGGTCAATTTCCTCGGGCTTGTTCAGGTACGGGATGGCCTTCACTACCGGCGTTTCGCACGAAGCGAGTACGGCGGCACCTACGCCAAAGCCCATTAGCTTGAGGAAGTCGCGACGGGGAGCCGAAGTATCGTCCTTGCTCTCGTGGCTTTCCTTAACCGGCATGAACTCGGCAAAGGCCGATTGCATGAACTCCGGGGCGCTTTCCAGTTCCTCAATTCCTTTCCAGTACTTCATTTGGGAGGGTAATCAGTAATCAGTATTGGGTAGTCAGTAGTTAATAACGAGCAGGCTAGAATACTGACTACCCAGTACTCCCTACTGAAATCAGCTTATTTTAGTAGTGGCACTTCGAGCACTCGGTACCGCCGTTCGATGACACGGTGAAGGGAGCACCGGCGTTTTTCGAGTCGTGCAGCTTCACGAGGTTGTCGTAGTACTTGTTGTCCTTCGTGTTGAGTGGCATCTCGCGGTGGCAGTTGATGCACCAGCCCATGGTGAGGGCCGAATACTGGTACACCACTTCCATGTTCTGGATTGGACCGTGGCAAGTCTGGCACTGGAGGCCAGCAACTTGCGTATGCTGCGAGTGGTTGAAGTAAGCCAGGTCAGGCAGGTTGTGAATACGAACCCACTGAATCGGCTGCTTGCGCTCGATGGCGCGGTAGATTTTCTTGATTTCGGGCGACTCCGTCTTAATCTGCGAGTGGCAGTTCATACAGATGTTGGCCGAAGGAATGTTAGCCGACTTGCTCTTGTACACCGAGGTGTGGCAGTAGGCACAGTTAATCTGGTTGGTGCCGGCGTGCAGTTTGTGCGAGAAAGCAATGGGCTGCGTAGGCTGGTATCCTTGGTTCAGGCCAACGGCCATTACGCTTTGCACACCTTCATAAAGTAAAACGAGGGCGAAAACGACACCTACAATACCACGCAGCACGGGCGAGCGGTAAAACTTACCCCAGTCGAAGCGCTGCTCCAGAATTTCGATGTCGCGACCGTCGAGGTCCTTGCGGCCACGCAGCACATCCTTCATCAGGTTACCAATGATAACGAGCGTTACCACCAGCACAATCAGCACTACTACGAGGACAATCAGCAGAATGTCAACGTATTTGCCAGCACCAGCTTCGGCACCACCAGCGGCAGCCTGGCCATCAGCGGCGGCGGCATTACCAGCAGTTACACCACCAGCTACTGCAGTTGGTGCACCTTCCTGCGAAGTGATATAAGCTACAATCGAAGTCACTTCCTTGTCCGAGAGGGCGAAGGAGGGCATCTGCTGCTTGTTGAACTTGTTGAAGAGAGCTACAGCATACTCATCGCCGCTGGCTACTACTTTGCTGGAGTTCTTTACCCAAGGCAAAATCCAGGAGATGGGACGGCGCTTGGTGATGCCACCAAGGGCGGGGCCAACTACCTGCTCATTCACGGCGTGGCACTGGGCGCAGTTGCCTTTGAAAAGGGCATCGCCAGCGGCGATGGCAGCGGCGTCACCGCCACCGGCGGCCGGAGCAGCAGCGGTTGCAGGCGTAGCGGCAGCCGTGGCACCGGGTGCTACCCCTTCTTTTTTCACGGCGGCGGCATCTTGGGCCGAAGCCTGCTGGATGCCGGCAAACGTGAGCACAAACGCCAGCAACAGATGAGGTAAGGAACGGAGTCGAATGCTATTCATAAGAAAATAGACGGTAAAACGAAACGCTAGGGCATTTCAAGGCCACAAATGTAGGTCAGGAATCGTAGGCGGCAAAAACTGAAATACAATTTCCGGGCATCGGCAGCCGTTTGGATTGGCCCTTTTGCGGGCTTTTGACAATCAGGCAGACAATATTGAGCGGCAAATAGCTGAGCCGTAACGGCAACAAAAAACAACCCGCAGCCACAGGTTAGGCGGTGATTTCTAAAGCCCTAAATCGGAACTACCGGCAGCAGCTTTTGTTAACTTACGCCAGCTATTTCGATGGATATTTCTTCTTAGCTAGCGGAGTCGAACGCTTGATTTTTACCTTCCCTCCTACTCCTTATATATAGGTAGCATCGGCTGCAGTCCTTGGCAACGGAGTAGATGAGGATGTAAGTGAGTATCGGAAGCGGGATGGCTATTCGGGCAGATGAATGCATTGGCCTTGGCAATGTGCCGGAAAGTCAGTACCTTTGCGCCCCAATCATTTTTTTCACCCACAATTCACCCCCATCGTAATGGAACAAAGAAATTACGAGACGGTCTTCATCGTGACTCCCGTTTTGAACGAGAGCCAGGTGCAAGAAACGGTCGAGAAGTTCACTCAGGTGCTTAAGGAAAATAGCGCCGCCCTTTTATCCACCGAAGCCTGGGGCCTGCGCAAGCTGGCTTACCCGATTCAAAAGAAGAGCACAGGCTACTATTTCTGCCTGTCCTACACTGGCGAAGGCAACATCGTGGACGTGCTCGAACTGGCTTTCCGCCGCGACGAGCGCATCATTCGTTTCCTCACGACCGTGCTCGATAAGCACGCCGTGGAGTACAACGCCCGCCGCCGCAACGGCGAAATGAACCAGCAGAAGGCTGCCAAAGAAACCGAAGCCGTAGCCCAATAATTTAGCAACGACATGGCATCTCCCGCATTCAACCGCAACAACGACCGGTCGGCTATGAACAAGCCGCAGGACACCCGTAAGAAATACTGCCGCTTCAAGAAGAACGGTATTAAGTACGTGGACTACAAAGACCCGAACTTCCTGCTGAAGTTTGTGAACGAGCAGGGCCGCGTGCTGCCCCGTCGTCTCACTGGCACCAGCCTGAAATTCCAGCGCAAAGTGACCCAGGCCATCGCGAAGGCCCGCCACTTGGCTCTGATGCCGTACGTAGCCGACGCCCTGAAATAGACCTTAGACCTGAGAATTGAGGACTGGGGATTTAAGCGAGCAACTGCTTCCGCTGAATTCTAAGTCCTCCGTTTTCACATCTTAATCAAGACATGGAAATTATCCTCAAAGACGACGTTAAGGGCCTCGGGTACAAGAACGACATCGTGACCGTGAAATCGGGCTACGGTCGCAACTTCCTGTTGCCGCAGGGTCTGGCCATGCTGGCCGACAAGACGAACAAGAAAATCACGGCCGAAAACGTGCGTCAAGCCGCTCACAAAGCCGACAAAATCAAAGGTGACGCTCAGGCTATTGCTGACCAGATTGGTGGCATGGTGCTGGACATCCCCGCTAAGGTGGGTGAGAGCGGCAAAATCTTCGGTCGCGTAACCACCCTGCAATTGGCCGACGCGCTGAAAGCCAAGGGTGTGGACATCGACCGCAAGCGTTTGTCGTTCGACCAGGAGCCTGCTTCGGCTGGCGACTACACCGCTACGGCTAACCTGCACAAGGAAGTGAAGCACACGATTAACTTCCGCGTAGTAGCCGAGTAGTCTCGGTTTCTATTGCTAGTTTGAAAAAGCCCTGCCTGCTGGCGGGGCTTTTTTTATTCCGGTTCTCGGGCCATAGCCCGGTTACGGGCTATTTTTGCTTTAATGTTTAGAACTGAATTGACAATTGCCCCGGCCACTGGCCAGCTGGCGCGCACGGCGCGGGTGCTCACCATGGGCTCGTGCTTCGCCGACAGCATTGGCTCGCGGCTGGTGGCCAACAAGGTAGAGGCGCGGGTGAACCCGTTTGGCACGGTGTTTCAGCCGTTGGCGCTGGTTCGGCTGCTGCGTGCTGCCGCTGGCGAAGACATGGACTGGCAGCGGCACCTTGTGCAGGCCCGCGGGCGCTGGCAGAGCTACGACCTGCACGGCAGCGTCGGGGCCGATTCGCCGGTGGAACTGCTCCAGTACATCCAGGAAGTGGTGCGGCAAACGGGCGAGTTTCTGCGCAATACGGACGTGGTGATGCTAACGCTGGGCACGGCCTGGGCCTACCGCCTGCGCGAAACCGGTGAGCTGGTGAACAATTGCCACAAGCAACCGAGCGACTTGTTCGTGCGCGAATTGCTGACGCCGGATGAAATCATTAATGCGCTGGCGGAAACGCATGCTTACCTGCGTCGCATCAACCCTGATTTGCGCTTTGTGCTGACGGTGAGCCCGGTGCGGCATTTGAAGGATACCTTGCAGCTGAATGCGGTGAGCAAGTCGGTGCTGCGGCTGGCTACGCACATTGTGAGCGACTTGCTACCGGGCGTGGCGTATTTTCCGGCTTACGAGCTGCTGGTGGATGATTTGCGTGACTACCGCTTTTATGCGTCGGATATGCTGCATCCGTCGGAAGTGGCGGAGGATTATATCTGGGAGAAATTTGCCCGGGCGTATTTCGATGCTGATTTTGGGCGTTTCCGCAAGGAATGGGCGGCAGTGCGGCAGTCGCTGGGCCACCGGCCTCTGCACGAGGGTGCGCCTGAGCATCGACAATTCCTGGAAAGCACCCGCGAAAAGCTTGAGCAGCTGAGTTTGCGTAAGGTGGATGTGGCTGATGAATTGCGCACGGTGCGGGCGCGTATTGCGGCGCTGCCGGAGCCAATTCAACTTCCGCTAGTGGCCGAAGAATTGGAGGACGATGAAGAACGGATTGACATTGGCGAAGGCGCTGAAGTTTCGGCAGTGATGCGTGTTGCACAGGTTAATGCGGCGGTATCAGTTGAGCAACCAAGCAGCAGCGCTGATACCAGCCGGCAGCCACGCTTGTCGCCCGAAGAGTTCCGGGCGCAGCGCTCAGGCCGTTCGGGACGGCCTGAGCGCGGGCGGCGCGATGGCCGGGGCAAAGGTCAGGTGGCTGCTCCTACCGAAACGGAGGCATTTCAGGCTGCAAGTTTTGGAGAAGCAGATGAATTTGCGCAGCAACCATTTATAGATGATGATGCTTCACAAACTGAGCTAATTCCTGTTGCCGCTGCTCCCGAAGCAACTATTGGCGCACCAGTTTCGGCGCAGGACGCAGAGGCTGCGGAACAAGAGCAAGGTCGTAAGAAAAAGCGCCGTTCACGGGGCGGAGCCAAGCGTACAGCGCGCAAGCACGCGTTGCGCCTCGCCGCCGAATTGGGCATGGATGAAAGCCAGTTGCCGGCATCGGAAGCAGCTTTGGAAGTAGCGGCTAGCGCATTGCCTGCTGAACAGGGTGGCCGTCCGGAAACGCAGAAATCCAGCGTTATCACCAAATCGCAGCCGGTGAAGCGGGTTGGGCGGCGCAACGAGCCGGGCCGGGTGCCGCGCGTGGAGCTGTTTGCAGCTCCGGCAGCTACCGAAGGCTCTGCTCCAGAAGTATCAATGGTTGATGCGGAAGCATTTGCCCCCGGTGATTTTGAAGCAGTAGTCGCATTGTCGGATTCGGGGACAATCAGTGCCGAATTTGATTCCAACATTGCGGCCACCCCTTCCCGCAGTAGCCGCAATCGGAAAAAGAAAAAGGCCAAGAAACTAGCTGCTAATATTGATGAAGCCGGTACTGCAATCCCAGAAAATCCAGTAACTGATGCGCATCAAACCCTGCCGATAGCCAGCGCAGAGCAGCTTTCTGGGCCATCAGAACCAGTTGATGAGAACCGACGCGGAAATACACGCCGGCCACAGGAACCGGTGGCGGCGCTTCCGGTAGGCGGGCAAGCTACAGCTGTCGTTTCGACGACAGTAGTAGCTAATGCGGTGGATGCCGCCGTAGCAAATCCAGTTCCAGTCAAACAAGGTGGACGTAAGCGACGGGCCGCAGTTGGTGGCCGGGCGGTGAAGCCGGACATCGATACGCCGGTAATTCCAGTGGTTGACACTTCGGTTGTTCGTACGCAAGTGGCTGCCGGGCGCATGATGGGCACATCGGCCACGCTGGTGGCTCCTACTTCCGAGCCGAAAGCGGCCGTTACCAAAGCAGTGACGGCGAAGATTGCCGTTGTTAATAAAGCCGCTCCGAAAGCTAAAACGGCTAAAGCGCCTGTAATACCGGCAGTTCCATCACCAAGCGCACCAGTGGTGACGGAAACCTCGCCTGCTGACACGCCCCCAACGCCGAAGCGCAAGGTAGCAGCGAAAAGGAAGGCCGTAGCTGCTCCGGCCCTGCCTGAAGCTCAGGTTCCGGTTGCTACTACGGAAACAACCCCGGCAGCTGTGATGAAGCCGGCACCGACTAAAAAGGCCGCTAAAGCTGTTCAAAAGCCTGCGGCCCCGGTTGCAGAGACGCAAGTAACGGCAACAGCTAAGGCGGCTCCCAAGAAAGCTGCTCCGAAAGCGGCAGCCCCGAAGCCAGCAGTCCCGAAAAAACCGGTAGCTAAATCTGATAAACCAGCGAAAGCGGCCACTAAGCCAGCGGCCAAACCTAAAACGCCGAAAAAGTCAGCTTAGCTTTTAGCTAAAGCCTGCTGAAATTCGGCGAGTTGCGTTATTTATTTCCCAAGCCCGGCCTTTTTCGCCGGGTTTGGTGTTTCAGCACCTCCCCTACTCTGCTTCCCCATGGCCCACGCTGCTTCGCACACCAACCGCCTCGCTCAAGAAACTAGCCCTTACCTACAACAGCACGCCCAAAACCCCGTGGACTGGTACCCGTGGGGACCGGAGGCGCTGAACCGCGCTAAGGCTGAGCAAAAGCCTATTCTGGTGAGCATTGGATATGCGGCCTGCCACTGGTGCCACGTGATGGAGCGGGAATCGTTTGAGAACGAGGCGGTGGCGGCGGTAATGAACGCGCACTTTGTGTGCATCAAAGTTGACCGCGAGGAGCGGCCCGATGTGGACCAGATTTACATGGATGCGCTGCACGCCATGGGCTTGCAGGGTGGCTGGCCGCTGAACGTGTTTCTGACGGCTGACGCCAAGCCTTTTTACGGTGGCACTTATTTCCCGCAGGGCAACTGGACCAAGTTGCTGACCAATATAGGCCAGGCCTATGCTGGTGAGCACCGCGCCGAGTTGGAGCAGTCGGCTGAGCGCTTTATGGAGGTGATTGGCAAGAGCGAGCTGGCCAAGTACGGTAGGCACAACCGCAATGCGGCCCAGGAAGCCGATTACGCGGCGCTGGAAGCCATTGGTGTTGCGCCGGAAACCGGCCCGGCCGGCGTTTCCGATGATGAATTCAAGCTACTGGTGTACAATCTGAGCACGAATTTCGACCGCGAGCGCGGTGGCATGAACCGCGCCCCGAAGTTCCCGATGCCTAGCATCTGGCGGTTTTTGCTGCGGGCACACGCTATCAGTGGCAGCCGGGCAGTCCTGGACCAAGCCGTGCTGACCTTGCGCGAAATGGCCTGGGGCGGCATCTATGACCAGGTGCACGGTGGTTTCGCCCGCTACTCGGTGGATGGCGAGTGGCTGGCTCCGCACTTCGAGAAAATGCTTTATGATAATGGGCAGCTGGTGAGCCTTTACAGTGAGGCCTTTCAGCTGACTCAGGACGAGCTTTTCCGAGAAACGGTGTATGATACCATCGAGTTTATCCGGCTGGAACTGACGAATGATGAGGGCGGGTTTTACTCTTCGCTCGATGCGGACAGCGAGGGCGAGGAAGGCAAATTTTACGTCTTCACCAAAGAGGAATTGCGCACAATTCTGGGCGACGAGGAGCCGCTGTTTTCCGACTACTACAACTGCACGGCCGTGGGCAACTGGGAGCACGGCCGCAACATCCTGCACCGCCGCGAAACCGATGAAGCCTTTGCCGCCGCCCACCAGCTGGCCCCCGGTGTGCTGCCGGAAATTGTGACGGGCTGGAAGCAGAAAATCATGGCCGTACGCGCCACCCGCGTGCGCCCCGGCCTCGACGACAAAGTCCTCACCGGCTGGAATGCACTCATGCTGCAAGGCCTCACGGATGCCTACCGGGCCTTCGGCGAGCCCGAGTTCCTAGTGATGGCCGAGCACAACGCCCGCTTCATTGAAGCCAACCTGCGCGACGGCATGGGCCTATTTCGGACTTGCAAAAACGGCCGCGCCAGCATCAGCGGCTTCTTGGAAGACTATGCGCTGGTTATTCAGGCTTATATCAGTCTCTACGAAGTGACCTTTGCCGAGAAGTGGTTACGCGAGGCCGAAGTGCTGACAGAGTACGTGCTGGCCAATTTCTTCGACCCGACCGAAACGCTGTTTTTCTACACCGATAGCCGCGCTGAGCCACTAATCGCCCGTAAAAAAGAGCTGTTTGATAACGTCATTCCGGCCTCAAACTCCATCATGGCGCATAACCTGCGCCGCCTGGGCCGCCACCTCGAAAAGGCCCAATACTCCAATCTTGCGGCTGATATGCTGGCCCAGATACGCCACCTCGTGGTGAAGGAGCCCCAGCACCTCACTAACTGGGCCTCGCTCTACGCCGCGCTGCTCCGGCCGGGGGCCGAAATTGCCATTCAAGGCCCGGCGACGGAGGAATTCCGCGAAGAACTTAGCCGACATTTTTTGTTTGATACCGTGCTGACCGGCACCGATGCCACTTCAGAACTGCCGCTACTGAAGCTGCTGCCCACGCCAACGGACGGCCGCACCGCGCTGCATGTATGCCGCGATTACGCCTGCCAGGCCCCGGTGTATAACGTGACGGACGCGCTGGCAGCGCTGTAACGGCGGCGCGATGGTTCGCGTCACTGCCCTGCTATCTTTACTATCCGCCCCTACGCTATACCTGTTTTGAGTCTCACGCTTGATTTTATTGCTCCCGTGGCAGCGCCCGCAGCCGACCGGGTGACGCTGTTTGCTGACGTTATTCTGCCGCTGCCGCTGCCCCGGCTCTACACCTACCGGGTGCCGTATGAGCTGAACGACAACGTGGTAGTTGGCGGGCGCGTCATCGTGCAGTTTGGGGCCAAAAAGACGCTCAGCTGCATTGTGGCGGCCGTGCACGAGACTGCGCCCAAGGATTATCAGGCCAAGTACATTCTCGAATTTATTGACGACGCGCCGGTAGTCACGCAGGCACAGCTCAAGCTGTTTCGCTGGATGGCCGACTACTACATGTGCACCATCGGCGAGGTGATAAACGCCGCGCTGCCCTCGGCGCTGAAGCTCAGCTCGGAGTCACGCATTCAGCTGCACCCGGGCTTTTCGCGGGAGGAAAACGAGTACCCGCTTTCCACTCAGGAAGAACTGATTGTGGACGCGCTGGGCGTGGTGGAAGATGGCAAAGCTCTGACCTTTACCGAAGTCGGCGACCTGCTCGGCATCACGTCCTTCCACAAAGTCATCAAGTCATTGATGCACAAGGACGTCATCTTCCTTTTCGAGCACACGGCCGACAAGTACGCGCCCAAGGTGGTGAAGAAGGTGCGGCTGGCACATCATTTCGTGGCTGAAGCCTCGCTGGAGCAGCTGTTCGAAACCCTCGCCACCAAGCCCAAGCAGCTCGATGTGCTGCTGAAGTACCTCCAGCGCGTACCCGTGCACCAGAACGAGCACGCCAACCAAAACGGCATCGAGAAACCTTACCTCACCAGCAGCCCGCATCTCTCGGCCTCGGCGGTGAATACGCTCATTAAGAACGGCGTACTTGAGCAGTTCGATGTAATTGTGAGCCGCTTCCCGCTCGAAAACGAAGGGGCCATTCACCTGAATTTTGCCCTCACCGAGGCCCAGACGGCAGCGCGGGATGAAATCATGGCGCACTTCGGCGAGAAGGAAATTGTGTTGCTACACGGCGTGACGGGCGCGGGCAAAACCGAGATTTACATCGACCTCATCCGCAAGGCCATGGAGGGCGGCGGGCAGGTGCTGTACCTGCTGCCCGAAATTGCCCTCACCGCCCAGATTGTGACGCGCCTCATGCGTGTGTTTGGCTCGCGACTGGGGGTTTATCATTCTAAATTCTCCGACAACGAGCGGGTGGAAGTGTGGAATGGCGTGCTCTCGGGCCGTTTCCAGGTGGTGGTGGGCGTGCGCTCGGCGGTGTTTTTGCCGTTTGATAATTTGTCGCTGATAATTGTCGACGAGGAGCACGAATCGAGCTACAAGCAGTACGACCCCGCCCCACGCTACAACGCCCGCGAAGTGGCTTTAATGATGGCCAATTTCCAGGGGGCCAAAACCCTGCTGGGTTCGGCCACGCCGGCCGTGGAAACCTACTACCAAGCCAAACAGGGGCGCTACGGGCTGGTGAGCCTCACCAAACGCTTTGGCGAAGCCGGGATGCCGGATATTGTGTTGGTAGACACCCGCAAAGCTCGTGAGCAGAAAACCATGCATAACCACTTCACCGCCGATTTACTGGGTGAAGTGGAGCGCACCCTGGGCCGCCAAGAGCAGGTGATTCTGTTCCAGAACCGGCGCGGCTACGCGCCCGTGGTGGCCTGCCAGGACTGCGGCTGGATACCGAAATGCACCAACTGCGCCGTGAGCCTAAGCTACCACAAGCACAGCCACGAGCTGCGCTGCCACTACTGCGGCTACCACGACAGCATGGTGACCAAGTGCCCCGCCTGCGGCTCCCGCGCCGTGAAAACCCAAGGTTTCGGCACCGAGAAGATTGAGGACGACCTGAAAATCATGCTCCCGCAGGCCAACATCCAGCGGATGGATTTGGACACTACCCGCGCCAAAAACAGCTACCAGCAAATCATCGGCGACTTTGAAAAGCAGACCACCAACGTGCTGGTAGGCACCCAGATGGTGACCAAAGGCCTGGACTTTGCCAATGTGAGCCTCGTGGGCATCATCAACGCCGACAGCATTATTCACTATCCCGATTTTCGAGCGCACGAGCGGGCCTACCAGATGTTTGTGCAGGTGAGCGGCCGGGCCGGGCGCAAGGGCAAAAAGGGCAAGGTCATCATCCAGACCTCGGACCCTACGCAGGTGATTTTCGACAAGGTCATTCGCAATGATTACATCGAGTTTTACAACTACGAAATCGTGCAGCGGCACGAGCACGGCTACCCGCCCTTCATGCGCGTCATCAAAATGACAGTGAAGCACATCGACCAGAACGTGGGCGAAGCCGCCGCCATCCTGCTGACGCAGGAGCTGGTGGACCGCCTAGGCCGCGCCGCCGTGCTGGGGCCGGAAGCGCCCTACATCTTCCGCATTCGCAATTTCTATTTGCAGGAAATCACCATCAAGCTCGACCGTGCCCACACCGTACTCAAGCAGGCCAAGCAGATGATTTGCGAAGCCATGGACATTGTGAAGGACCAGAAGGAATTCAAGCAGGTTCGCCTCGTGGCCGATGTCGACCCGATGTAACAGCCAGACCAGGTAACAACAAAAAAGGCCCGCTCAATATTGAGCGGGCCTTTTTTATGGCCAGAAATCGGGCCGAAATTACATCTGGTCGAGCAACCAGAGGATAATGAAAATCAAGCCGATGATGGCGATGATGGTACCAATCAGACCATTCAGCAGACCCACGAGCAAGCCCACGAGCAGCAGGATAATACCGATGCGCAGGTTGCCGCTGATGGCAGCTGTGTTGGAGGTCGAGGCCGTGTTATCGTGCTGGCGAACCGAACCCGATTTCTGCATCAGCTTATCCATTTTGCGGGTCACTTTGCTCAGGGCCATGCGCTGCACCAAGTTCAGCTTGGGCGCGGGAGCGGTGGCAATCGCAGTCGGAGCCTCAATAGCTACGGCGGACGTTGCTACGCGGGCAGTGGTTTTGGCGGCTGGAGTAGCGGCAACTGCTGGAGCTTCCACCACTACAGGGGCAGTAGCTACAACAGGCTCGGCGGCGGGCGCAACGGCCGTTGCGGGCGTGGCAGCGGGCACGGGCGTGGCTACGCGGGTAACGCCGTAGGAGCTACCCTTGGGCAACATGGCATACTCGGAGCGGCTGCAGCTGCCCAGCGACAGGGCACAGGCGGCGAGCGCAATGAGTTTGGCGAAGGGAGGAAAAAAATTCTTCATAAGGGTGCGGGGTAAGAGAAAACTTGAATGCCCATTCTACGGCGAAAATTGCAAATAGGCGATTCTTTGGAATCACTTTATTTGTTCCACCGATTTTTAAGAATGGTTTTTAGCGCGGTTCCTGCTACGGTTCAGCTCGTTTCAAGCCAGGCACCGGCTGAACGCAGCGCAACAAATTGCTGTTGAACAGCCCGTATGTGCTTACTTGCAAACCGTATGAAATACTGTTTTTCGACCTGGCAACGGGCTTTGGGCGTAGTGGGAATAGGGACGGGAGCCGGAGTTCTGGTGATGAGCTGCACGCAGCTACCCGCCGAAACCCGCCCCTCGATGAGTAACGAGCGGCGCATGCAGGCCATGATGGTGGCCGATACCAGCGGCTACGAAACCGCCTCGCCCCGCGACCCCAACGGCATTGGCACATACTACCTGGGCCGCCAGATTGCCCACGTAATGGGCCACGAAGGCGCGAGCTGGCTGGAGCGCAAAGGCCGCCGCCAGGAAGAAGGCACCGACCTTTTGCTGAAGGAGCTGAAGCTGAAACCCACCGACGTGGTGGCCGACATCGGTGCCGGCACGGGCTTTTTCTCGTTTCAGCTCGCCAAGAAAGTACCCAAAGGACAGGTGCTGGCCGTTGATATTCAGCCCGAAATGATTGCAGCGCTCCAGGAAAACAAGCGCCGGCAGAAGGTGACCAACGTGCGCCCGGTGCTGGGCACCACCACCAACCCCAGCCTGCCCGCCGACAGCGTGGACCTGGTGCTCATCGTGGATGCTTACCACGAGTTCGACCACCCGCGCGAGATGGGCCGCGCCATCCGGCGGGCCTTGCGCCCCGGCACCGGCCGGCTGGCGCTGGTCGAGTACCGCGCCGAAGACCCCAGCGTGCCCATCAAGCGTATTCACAAGATGAGCATCAGCCAGGCTCGCAAGGAAATGGCGGCCGTAGGCATGGTCCTGGCCGATTCCATCGAGACGCTGCCGCAGCAGCACCTGCTGCTCTTTAAGAAGCCATAATGGCACCAGTACCCCGAAATGTTATTTCGGGCCGCCAGAACATCAATCGTTCAACGGCCCGAAATGAAATCTCAGGATACCCGTTCTGTCCGACCTTTGCGGGATGAATCCCGACCCGCGCCAGCTCTCCATCCACGATTTCACCTACCCACTGCCCGCCGAGCGCATTGCGCCGGAGCCTCTCCCCGACCGCGCCGCCAGCAAGCTCTTGGTGAGCCGCCACGGCCAGCTCACCGATAAAAACTTCCGCGACCTGCCCGGCGAGTTGCCGGCCGGCGCACTGCTCGTTTTCAACGACACCCGCGTGGTGCGGGCCCGGCTGCTGGCCCGCCGCCCCACCGGGGGCCAGGTCGAGCTGTTTTGCCTGGAGCCCGTGGCCCCGCACCGCAGCCTGGAGCTGGCCCTGCAGCAAACCGGCCACTGTACCTGGCGCTGCCTGGTGGGCAACGGCCGCCGCTGGAAAGAAGGCCCGGTGATGCTGGATTTCACGTCCACTGATGGCCGGCCCGCCACACTATACGCCGAGCGCCAGTTGCAGGAAGCCGGCACTGCCCTCATCGATTTCCGCTGGGAGCCGGCCGAGTTGCCGTTTGCCGAGGTGCTGCGGGCCGCCGGCCACCTGCCCCTGCCGCCTTACATCGACCGCCCCGATACGGCCACCGACGCCGTGCGCTACCAGACGGTATACGCCGCGGCTGAAGGTGCCGTGGCCGCCCCCACCGCCGGCCTGCATTTCACCCCCGAAATCCTGACTGAATTACAGGAAAAGGGCTTTTCGACGGGCCACGTTACGCTGCACGTGGGCGCGGGCACCTTCCAGCCCGTGAAGGCCGACCGCATGGCCGACCACCCCATGCACACCGAGCCCATTCTGGTCACGGCCGGACTGCTGCGCCAATTGCTGGCCCACCGCCCCCAGCCGGTGATAGCAGTGGGCACCACCAGCCTGCGCACCCTAGAAACGCTGTATTGGCTGGGCGTGGGCCTGCTGCACTCCGCAGAAGCAGCATCTGAGCCCATCGCCCCCAAATTGCTGGTATCGCAATGGCAGCCCTACGAAATGGCCGAGATGGCCGCCCGCATCAGCCCCGAAATGGCCCTGACGGCCCTGCTCCAGTACCTCGAAGCCACAGGCACCGATACCCTGCAAGCCAGTACGCGCCTGCTAATTGCGCCGGGTTACCAGTTTCGGTTGGTTGGTGGCCTTATCACCAATTTTCATCAGCCCGAAAGCACCTTGCTCCTACTGGTAGCGGCCCTGCTGGGGCCGGACTGGCGCGCAGTATATGAGCACGCGCTAAGCCATGATTACCGCTTCCTGAGCTACGGCGACAGCTCCCTGCTGCTACCGTAAAGCGGTTGGAATCCCTATTTTCAGCCGCGGCCCAACTGCGGCACACTCCTTGCACCAACCTTTGCCCGTAGGGAGCGTACAAAGCTCTCATAACCCTTTTTCTTTCTCCTGACCCCATGAAAAAAGTAACCCTGTTGCTCGCATTTTCCGCTTTTGCTACTGCTGCTTTTGCGCAAACCACTCCTACCACGGAAGTTAAAGTGCGCGACAATGGCACCACCAAAGTGGTAACCAAAACCGGCAAGACCAACGTTGGCCAAGCCCTCGAAAACACGAAAGATGCCGCCGGCAACGTGGCCCATAAAACGGGCAGCGCTGTGAAGCGTGGCGCTAAGAAAACCGGCCATGCCGTGAAGCATGGTGCCAACAAAGTGAGCGCCAAAACCAAAGAAGGCGCTGAGAAAATGGAGGCCAAAACCGAATAGTCCTTTCCAAGAGCTGTTCCTTTCCGCTTTCCAGCAAGAAGAAACCCCGGCCCAGGCCGGGGTTTTTTTCTTGCCTGATTGCGAAGGAAAGCTTCTACTCCGCGCTGGGTTTTTCCCGCACTTCATGGAGCACTTTTTCTACCACGCCGCGCCCAAACAGGCTGAGGCCCGAATTGAGCACGACCAGGGCCGCCGTGCCGGCCAACAGCCACTTGGAAGCAGGCTGGCGCTGGTCTTTCAGGCTGCCGGCCCAATGCACCATACTAGCGCCCGCGCCGATGGTAGCCAACCCCAGCGGGGCAAAAATCAGCCATTTGGATTTATGCGTCATCGAAAAAAAGGATGGAGTGTAATGCTGGGCCACGCGCGTCGATTCAGCTTCTGGGCTTCCATCCGCACGTACCTTTCGGCTTTCTGCTTACGCACCGTGCCGGGCCGTGTTTCGGCTACGGATTCCGCCTTCGCTTTATGACACCTTACGAACAACTGCTGCACCTCGCCTTCACCGCGCCCAACGACGTGAAGTATTACCTCACCCCCAATGCCTTGCAGGCCTACGACCTGCTGCGCAAGGCTCCGCCCGCGCAATTGCCCTTCCGCTTCGAGCAGGTGCGCCTGGGCCTGGCCATGGGACTGCTCAAGCTGGTTTCGGAACTGGGCGACCACGACGAAAGCCGGCAGGTGCTCGATGTGCTGCACCGCGCCCTGAACGAGGCCCGCTCGCCGGAGGACATCGACCGCATCATCGGCCGCGAGGCGCGCCTGTTCGACCGCCTCTACGAAAACCTGTACGTGAATGAAGAAGGCGAAGAACTGCTCAACCTCTTCGGCCGCACACTGGATGCTGATGCGCCCGAGTTGCTGGAAGAAGTGGCGCAGGAAGGCGCGGACCTGGCCCGCACCTTGGATTTCAGCGCTGACGAGGACGAGTAGAACGTCATGCCATGTCGTCTGTCATGCTGAGCGCCGTCGAAGCATGACGCGCTAATGTGATTCAATTACCATAAAATCCCCTCCCCATGTTTCTCAGCATTCTCGGTTTTATCATTCTGGTGCTGGGGCTGAATGCCTCCCGCTTCTCGGAGCGACTGGAGCGCCTGCGCGGCGGCCTCGTTTTCCTCGGCGGCGCGTTTCTGATTCTGGGGCTGGCCCTGAGCACCATCGTGCAGGTGGGCGTGGGGCAGGTGGGCGTGCAAACGCTGTTTGGGCAGGTGCAACCGCGCGTGCTGCAACCCGGCCTGAGCGTGGTGAACCCGCTGGTGGACGTGACTCGCTTCGACACCCGCACGCAGAACTACACCATGTCGGCGCAGCACGGCGAGGGCGCGCAGTCGGGCGACGACGCCATCCGGGTGCTCTCGGCCGATGGGCTGGAGGTCGTGATTGACCTCACCGTGCTTTACCACGTGGTGCCGGCGCAGGCCCCGCATATTCTGGCCACCATCGGCGAGGATTATCAGGATAAAATCGTGCGCTCCATTTCGCGCACCCGAATTCGGGATAATGCCGTTTATTACGATGCCGTAGCGCTTTATTCCACGCGCCGCGAGGAATTTCAGGCCCGCATTCTGGCCGCCATCGAGAAGGATTTTCGGACCAATGGCCTGCAGCTCGACCAGCTCCTCATCCGCAACATCCAGCTGCCCGAGTCGGTGAAGCGCAGCATCGAGAGCAAGATTTCGGCCGAGCAGGACGCGCAGAAAATGCAGTTTGTGCTGCAAAAGGAAAAGCAGGAAGCCGAGCGCAAGCGCGTAGAGGCCCAGGGCATTGCCGACTACCAGCGCATCGTGAACACCGAACTGAGTGACAAGCTATTGCAGTACGAAACCATCAAGGCCAACCAGGCCATTGCCACTTCACCTAATGCCAAGGTCATCATCATGGGTGGCGGGCGCGGCGCGGTGCCGCAATTGCTGATTGGCGATAAATAGTTGACAGGAGTGGCGAGGAGTGCATTTTGAACGATGATTTTGCCACAATTGGGGCATAATCCTGCTTGGCGTGCCATGCGTACCTACCTTTACCGCGCTATCGGCAGCTTTGCATATCGCCAGCGCCGCTGACTCTTTCTTCGCTTCTCAATGCCCACCATTCATTACCTCACCACGGCCGAACCCATTGCCGCTGCCGCCGCGCACTTTGCCACCTTGCCGCGCATCGGCATCGACCTGGAGTTTGATGACATGCGTCACCGTTACGGCCGCCACCTGGCACTTATTCAGGTATTTGACGGCGTTGAAGTATACCTGATTGACCCCCTGCCCCTGCCCGACATGGCTGCCGACCTGGAACCGCTGTTCGCGGTGCTCCGCGACCCGGCCGTGGCCAAGGTGTTCCACTCCTGCAAGTCGGATATCCTGCTGCTCGACGAGGTGTTCAGCGTCAATTGCCGCAACATCGTGGACACCAGTGTCCAGTTTACTTTATTGGCCGCCGAGGACAATAATATTTCGCTGGGCCGCCTCATTCAGGCCGAGTTGGGCTTTGAAGTCGACAAAGGCGAGCAGAAATCCAACTGGCTGAAGCGCCCCCTCACCGAAGCCCAAAAGGAATACGCCGCCAACGACGTGCTCTACCTCTTTGAGCTGACTGACCGCCTCAGTGCCCGCCTCCTGGAGCTGGGCCGCGCCGACTGGGCCACCCAGGAAAACCTAGCCCTCGAAGCCGTGCGCTACGGCCGCGACGACCCGCGCCCGTGGTCGCGCAACGCCGCCAAATACAAGATTACCGCGCAGGAAATGCCCATTTTCCGGGAGCTGTACATGTTGCGCGATGCCGTGGCCCGGCAGCTCGACCGCCCGCCCTACCACGTCCTCAGCAACGACCGGCTGGCCGAGCTGGCCCGCAACCCGCTCGAAACTGCCCTGCAGCTGCGCGGGGCCAACGGCCTACACCCCGAGCTGAAACGCTCGCCCTATGCCGAGCAGCTCCTCGCCATCGGCACCACCGATTTGGAGCCGGACGCCCCCATTCCGGCCGAGCAGCGCAAGTTTCCGTTCCGCCGTCGCCTGAGTGGCCCCGCCGCCGCCCGCGCCGATGCCCGCGAAGCCTTGCTCATGGCCCTCAAAGGCCACCTCGCCACCGACCACGGCAGCACCATGGCCAACATGGTACTCAGCAACCGCCTCATCGCCGACATCATCGAGCTGGGTACCGAAGCCGCCCTGCGCCCCTGGCAGCAGCAGTTGCTGAAAGATTCGGCCGAGAAGCACGGCGAGGATTACGCCTCGATTGAGCAGCCTTTTTAGCTTTTTTTGATGAGATAAAAAAGAACGTCATGCTGAGCGAAGTCGAAGCATCTCTGCCGCAGAAGTAATTAATTTACTCTCACGGTAGAGATGCTTCGACTTCGCTCAGCATGACGTTCTGGCTTTTTCGCCAGCCTCCGCTAATTCGCTAAAACTGCGCCTCCTCGGTGCTGCCCACCAGAGCGGCGGTGCTGGTCTGGTTGCTGGTCACCACATTCTGCACGGCATCAAAATAGCCGGTGCCCACGAAGGACTGGTGCTTCACGGCCTGATAGCCGTCCTTTGCCAGGGCAAATTCCCGCTCCTGCAACTCCGAATAGCCGGCCATGCCGCGCTGGCGGTAGGCCTGAGCCAGCTCGAACATGCTGGTATTGAGGGCATGGAAGCCAGCCAGCGTGATAAACTGGAATTTGTAGCCCAGCGCGGCCAGCTCTTCGCGGAAGGTTTCCATCTGCTCCACGCTCAGCTTTGAGGCCCAGTTGAAGGACGGCGAGCAGTTGTAGGCCAGCAGCTTGCCGGGGTATTTGGCATGAATGGCTTCGGCAAATTTGCGGGCATCGCCCAAGTCGGGTTGCGAGGTTTCCATCCAAATCAAGTCGGCATAAGGCGCGTAGGCCAGGCCGCGGGCAATGCCGGCCTCCACGCCGCAGCGGATGCGGTAGAAGCCTTCGTTGGTGCGCTCGGCTTCCTGGAGGATGAACGGCTGGTCGCGCGGGTCCACGTCGGCCGTGAGCAGGTCGGCCGCGTCGGCATCGGTGCGGGCCACAATCAGGGTGGGTACGCCCAGCACATCGGCGGCCAGGCGGGCGGCCACCAGCTTATTGACGGCCTCCTGCGTGGGCACCAGCACCTTGCCGCCCAAGTGACCGCACTTTTTGGCCGATGACAGCTGGTCTTCAAAATGTACGCCGGCGGCCCCGGCCTCAATCATCATCTTCATCAACTCAAACGCATTCAGGTTGCCACCAAAACCGGCCTCCGCATCGGCCACGATGGGCGCGAGGTAGTGCACATCATTCCGCCCGTCGAGGTGCTGAATCTGGTCGGCCCGCAGCAAGGCATTGTTGATGCGCCGCACCACGGCCGGCACGCTGTCCACGGGGTACAGGCTTTGGTCGGGGTACATGTGGCCAGCGCCGTTGGCATCGGCCGCCACCTGCCAGCCGCTGAGGTAGATGGCCAGCAGCCCGGCCTGCACCTCCTGCACGGCCTGGTTGCCGGTGAGCGCGCCCAGCCCGGCCACGTACTCGCGGGTTTGCAGCAACTCCCAGAGCCGCTCGGCGCCCTGACGGGCCAGCGAGTATTCGATGTGCACGGAGCCTTGGAGCTTCACCACGTCCTCGGGCGAGTACGGGCGCTGAATACCAATCCAGCGGGGATTGTGGGCCCAGTCGAGGGCAATTTCGGCGGCGCGTTGGGGTTGCGTTTTCATGGGAGTTGGGGTTGGGGTTTTAGGTTGGGGTACTGATTTGCAGGATGGAAATGGGCAAGGCGTGGCCCGGCTGCCCGGTAAGCGGCTTTTTTGGAACTCAGGAAATGGGGTATTGGGAGCTTACGCCAGCTGCTCGTAGGCCGGCACGGTCAGGAATTCGATGAACTGCTCGCTCATCACCAGCTTATCAAAAAGCCGGGCCGCGGCCAGGAAATGGCCTTTCTCATAAGCCTCTTCCCCTACCAGCGCTTTGATTTTTTCCAGCTGGCCGGGCACCAGTGAGCGGTACAGTTCGGTGGTCACAGGGCGGCCATCGGCCAAAACGGTGCCCGGCGTGTGCAGCCATTGCCATACCTGCGCCCGGCTGATTTCGGCCGTGGCGGCATCCTCCATCAGGTTGTAAATCGGCACGCAACCGTTGCCGCCCAGCCAGGAGGCCAGGTACTGAATGGCCACGTCGATGTTCAGCTTCAGACCATCTTCAGTGATATTACCGTGCGGCGCTTTCACCAAATCGGCGGCGGTCACGTGCACGTCCGGGCGCTTGTTTTCGATTTGGTTGGGGCCGGGCATGAGGCGGTTGAAGACTTCGAGCGCCACCGGCACCAGGCCAGGGTGGGCTACCCAGGTACCGTCGTGGCCGTTGGTGGCTTCTCGGATTTTATCCTGGCGCACCTTTTCCAGGGCCGCGTCGTTGGCGGCGGGGTCATTTTTGATGGGAATCTGGGCGGCCATGCCGCCAATGGCGTGCACGCCCCGGCGGTGGCAGGTTTGCACCACCAGCGCCGAGTAGGCGGCCATGAAGGGCACGGTCATCGTCACCTCGGCGCGGTTGGGCAGGCGGAATTCGGGATTCAGGCCCAGCCGCTTGATGTAGCTGAAAATGTAGTCCCAGCGCCCGCAGTTCAGGCCCGCGCTGTGCTCGCGCAACTCGTACAGGATTTCATTCAGCTCGAAAGCAGCCGGCAGCGTTTCAATCAAAACCGTGGCTTTAATAACACACTTGGGCTGTTTCAACGACCATTGAGCGAAGCCGAAAACGTCGTTCCACAGCCGGGCTTCGAGGTGGCTTTCGAGCTTGGGCAGGTAGAAGTAGGGCGCGGTGCCCCGGGCGCACAGCTCATGCGCATTGTGGAAATAGTAGAGGCCGAAATCGAGCAGCGCGGCGCTGATGGGCTCACCATCGACCAGAATATGCTTCTCAACCAGATGCCAGCCCCGCGGGCGCACCATCAGCACGGCAGTTTTCTCGTTCAGCTTATACTCTTTGGTGGGCGTGCTGAGCGAGATGGTGCGGCGCACGGCATCGCGCAGGTTAATCTGGCCCTGAATGACGTTGTCCCAGGTCGGCGAGTTGGAGTCCTCTAAATCGGCCATGAACACGCTAGCCCCGGAGTTCAGCGCGTTGATAATCATCTTCCGCTCCACCGGGCCGGTGATTTCCACGCGGCGGTCGAGCAGGTCCTGCGGCAGCGGGGCTACGGTCCACTCCTGCTCGCGCAGGCGTTGGGTTTCGGGCAGGAAATCGGGCAGGATGCCGGCGGCGAAATCGGCCTGGCGCTCGGCGCGGCGGGCCAGTAGGGCCTGGCGGGTATGGTCGAAACGGCGATGCAGCTCGGCCACGAAGGCCAGAGCCGAGGGCGTGAGGATTTCGGCGAAGGCCGGCGAATAGGTACCAAGAACCTTCACCCGCTCGGGGGTGAGGTAGGTGGGCGGCGGGGCGGGGGCAACGTTGGTGAAAGTCATGGCTTGGTCAGTTAATGGTGGGCAATGAGTAGCAGGGGCTGGTTTTCAGTTGAGTTGCGCCGGTTGCCGGTGGTTCGGGGTAAGACTTTGGGCCGGGCTTGACACAAACATACATTGCGAATTTTATTTTATTAGCGAATATTCGCTAATAAAATAAAATTCGCTTTACCCACGCATTTAGCTGGGCTGCCGTAGCTTCGTCAAAACGATGTCTGCGGCAAATGGCGGCGGTTTTTGCAATAGCACTACCAAGGCACAATGCCAAAATATTATTTCCTCTATGCTCAATCACGGTCAGGTCGTTCGCCTCATTTTTGGTCTGAAGCTGCGCGAGCTGCGGCAGGAGCGCAGCCTGAGCCCAGCCGAGCTGGCGCGGGTCTGCGACGTGTCGGTGAGCTATTTGAACGAGATTGAGAAGGGCAAGAAGTACCCCAAGGCCGATAAGATTCTGAGCCTGAGCAAGGCCCTGGACGTGCGCTACGACCAGCTCACCTCGCTGGAGCTGCCGCGCCGGCTGGAGCCCATTGGCGAACTGCTGAACTCGAAGCTGCTGAAGGAATTTCCGCTGGAGATGTACGGGCTGGAGCCGGCCCGCATCATCGAGCTGATTGCCAACGCGCCGGCCCGGATGAATGCTTTCATCAGCACGATTTTTGAGATTGCGCGCAACTACGAGATGCGCCAGGAGCACCTGTTTCTGGCCGCGCTGCGCTCGTTTCAGGAGATGCACGACAACTACTTCGAAGACCTGGAGCAGGACGTGCGCGCCTTCGTGGGCAGCCACCAGCTGAGCACCGCCGCGCCGTTTGACCTTAGCCAGCTGGAGCGTGTGCTGACCGGGGAATACGGCTACACGCTGGACCGTGAGACGCTGGGCCGGCACGCCGTGGCCACCCAGGCGCGGCTACGGAGCGTGTTTCAGCCCAAAACCAAGCGCCTGCTGCTGCGGCCGGGGCTGAGCCGGGGCCAGCAAGCCTTCGTGCTGGGGCGCGAGGTGGCCTTCAATTATCTGAAGCTGACGGAGCGGCCCTACGTGAGCAGCAGCTTGCAGGTGCGGTCCTTTGATGAGGTGCTGAACAACTTCAAGGCCTCCTACTTTGCCGGGGCGCTGCTGATGGAGGAGGAAAGCCTGCTGCGCGACGTGAAGAAGTTTTTCGGGGCTAAGAAGTGGCAGCCGGAGCTGCTGCTGAACCTGATGACGCAGTATGACGTGAGCCCC
This sequence comes from Hymenobacter segetis, assembly GCF_054776495.1. Lineage (NCBI taxonomy): Bacteria > Pseudomonadati > Bacteroidota > Cytophagia > Cytophagales > Hymenobacteraceae > Hymenobacter > Hymenobacter segetis. The sequence continues at coordinate 260,012 of NZ_BAAHBV010000002.1, forward strand.
GAGATGTTTATGCAGCGCCTTACCACGCTGCTGCCGCGCCATTTTGGGCTGCAAAGCCTGTTCTTCCTGCGCTTCGACCAGGCCGATTCGCTCGCGCCCTATGAGCTGACCAAGGAACTGCACTTGGCCCGCCTGCACAACCCCCACGGCAACGAGCTGAACGAGCACTACTGCCGCCGCTGGGTGAGTTTGCGCCTGCTGAACGAGGCCCGCGCCCTGCCCGTGCCCGACACCGCCGCCGCCCCCGTGACCGTGGCCGGGGCGCAAAAATCCCGCTACTTCGGTACCGACGACGAGTACCTCTGCTTCACGCTGGCCCGCGCCGGCACGCCTACCCAGGTGGCGCTGAGCGTGACCATCGGCCTGCGCTGCGACGATAATTTGAAGCAACACGTCCGTTTCCTGGCCGACCCGGCCCTGCCCTTCCGCATCGTGAACGAAACCTGCGAGCGGTGTCCTATTGAGGATTGCGAGTCGCGCGCAGCGGCCCCGACGGAGATTGTGCGGCTGGCCGAGCGGGCAGCGTTTGAGGCGGCCGTGGCGGAACTTGTCGAAGGAAAAGTCTGATGCGGCGCGGCTATTTAATCGGTGGGATTTTACTGTTGTTGCTGCTCGTGGCGGGCTACGTGGGGTGGCGCGTGGCCTACCGGCCCAACGTCACGGCCTTTCCCGAAGGCCCGGCCTACCTCTATATCCGCACCGGCACGGGCTACGCGGCGGTGCTTGATTCGCTTCAAAAACACGAGCTGCTTATCGAACCCGCCACCTTCCGCTGGATGGCCGAGCACCACGACTACCCACCCCACGTGAAGCCCGGCCGCTACCGGCTCGACCCCGGCATGGGCAACATCGACCTGCTGAAAATGCTGCTATTCGGCCACCAGGACACGGTTAAATTTGAGCTGAAGCCCTTTCATTACATTGAACAGCTGCCGCGCAAGGTGTGCGGCCGGCTCGAAACCGACTCTTTCAAGCTGGAGCTTTTGCTGGGCGATAACGAGGGCCTGCAACGCCGCTACCACCTCGATACCTGCACCATTCGCACGATGTTTATCCCCGGGCAGTACCGGCTGCTGTGGAACACCAGTGCCCCGGTTTTCCTGGATACCATGGCCGCACGCTACCGCCGGTTCTGGACAGCGGAGCGCCAAGCCCGGGCCGATTCGCTGAAAATGACCCGCGTGCAGGTGAGCGTATTGGCCAGCATTGTGCAGCGCGAAACGGCCCAGCCGACGGACAAGCCCCTCATCGCCGCCGTCTACCTCAACCGCCTGCGCAACGGCCAGCCCCTGCAAGCCGACCCCACCCTGCTCTGGCCCCTGCACGGCCTGGGCACCCGCAAGCGCGTGCTGAACGTGGACAAAAAAGTGGATTCGCCCTACAACACCTACCGCCACAAGGGCCTGCCGCCCGGCCCCATCACCACGCCCCTGCCCGGCTCGCTGCTGGCCGTGCTGAAACCGGTCCACAACAACAACCTGTTCTTCTGCGCCCGCCCCGATGGCAGCGGCTTCTCCGACTTCGCCGAAACCTACGCCCAGCACAAGCTGAATGCCCGCCGCTACCAGCACCGGCTGGATAGTTTGGGGGTGAAGCGCTGAAAAATGTTTTTGGCGGGTCAATTTTGCACTTTACCAGAACAAAATTCTCTCTTAAGCACACTGGTCGAGCCCGGAGTGCTTGCGAGAGCTCTCTAAAGGGGTCCGGCCGAGTCGGGAGGGCTTGCGAGAGGTCTCGCAAGGGGTCCGGCCGAGTCAGGAGGGCTTTAGAGAGCTCTCTAAAGGGGGCCGGCCGGGACCGGAATGCTTGGGAGAGCTCTCTAAAGCCCTCCCGCTTGTACTTGGGTGCTTGGGAGAGCTCTCCCAAGGCCACCACTGGGTACTGGAGCATCGGTGGTGTCAATTCATTTCTTAACCTGGGCCCCGGGCCGGGGGCTGGCCTGCTACCCGGCGGCTGTGTACATTTGTTTCCCAATTTTCCGCAAAACCGCCCGTATGCGCCAACCTCTTCTTTTCTTGATTCCTGTCTTCTGTGGTTTAACGGCTTCCTCGGCCCTGGCTAGCGGCTACGACGGCGGCCCGCAGGGTGCCCGCGTGCTGGGCCTGGGCGGCGCCAGCACCGCCTACATCAACAGCATTGCCGGCCTGAGCACCAACCCCGGCCTGCTGGGCCAGTGGGCCGATTCGCTCACCCGCATCAGCATCGGCGGCATCGGCCAGGTGCGGCGCGGCTCCTTTGTGGGCCAGGATACCTACCAGCGCACCGACCAGGACCTGGTGGTGCAGCCCGGCGGCTATCTCTATGCCACCCACGCCCTCAACAAGCGCGTGGCCCTGGGCCTGGCCATCACCACGCCCTACGGCTACCACACCAAGTGGCCCAGCACGTGGGAAGGCCGCTCCGTGATTCAGGAAAGCCAGCTCAATACCTACTTCGTGCAGCCCACGCTGGGCTTCCGGCTCAACGACAACTTCAGCGCCGGCGTGGGCTTCGTGTATGCCTTTGGCAAGTACAGCCAGCACCGCGCCCTGGGCCAGTACGACGACCCGAACGCCCAAACCGGGCTCAGCGCCAGCGGCTCGGGCTATGGCGTGACGGCCGGCCTGTACGGCCGCAGCGGCGATAACCTGGCCTTCGGCATCAGCTACCGCAGCCCCGTGAAGCTGAAAATGAACAACGGCAGCCTCACCGCCACCGGCGTGCCCGCCCGCGACGCCAGCCTGGTGCCATCCGCCCTGGACTTTGGCACCCAGATTACCACGCCCAGCGTGCTGGCCGTGGGCATCAGCGACCGCATCACCAAAAAGCTGCTGCTCACCTTCGATTTCTCGCTGAGCGGCTGGAGCGTGGTCGACTCGCTGAAGCTGAACGTGGCCGCCACGGCCACCGCCCCCGCCCGCACCCAGAGCAGCATCCGCCGCTACGAAGACGCCCTGAGCTTCCGCGTGGGCACCGAGTATCAGGTGAACCCCAAGCTGACCGTGCTCGGCGGCTTTCACTACGACGAGACGCCCATCCGCGACGAGTACATCAACCCCGAGTTCATCGATGCCAACCGCGTGGGCGTATCGGCCGGCCTGTGCTACCAGCTCAGCAGCCGCCTGAGCCTGGAAGGCGCGTATTCCTACGACTACGGCCAGCTGCGCACCGCCCGCGTCAACCCCACCAACGCGAAGGTATCCAACGTAGCCGGCACCTACCGCCTGGCCGTCAACACGGCCTCGGTGGGCATTTCGGTGGCCTTCTAGGGCCGCCGCGCCTCCCCTCATTCTGCATTTTCGATTCCGATTTCCGCGATGAAGCATTTTTCCGTTACGCTTGCCGGCCGCACTGGCTTAGCCGCCGCTGCTGCCCTGCTGCTCAATGCCTGCGCCCCGGGCCAGGATATCCCCACCCCCACTACCGGCATCGACCTGAGCCACTACCTGGCCGTGGGCGACTCCTACACGGCCGGCCTGAGCGCGGGCGGCCTCACCCGCACCAGCCAGGAATATTCGTTTCCGAACCTGCTGGCCCAGCAGTTTGCGCTGGCTTCGGGCGGGGGCAGCTTCGGGCAGCCGCTGCTCGAAGCCGGCACCGGCACGGGCTATCTCAACCTGGTCGATTTCACGGACACCGGCGTGCCCCGGGCGCGCCGGGTAGCCGGCAGCGCCGTGCGCCGCTTCGTGGCTGACCGCAACGCCTGCGGCGGCCCCGATACCGTGCGCCTGTACACGCGCAGCACCACGGCCGGCACCCTGCCCCAGAACCTGGGTGTGCCGGGCCTCAAGCTCAGCCAGATTGAGGTGGCCGGCCTCGGCAACGAAGTCAATGCCACCCCCGGCGGCGCGTTCAACCCCTACTTTGAGCGCCTGCTGCCCGCGTCCGACAACCGCACCTACCTGGCCGCCGTGACCACGGCCGCCACTTCGGCCACCTTCTTCACCTTTTTCCAGGGCCTGGATGAGGTGATGCCCTACATCCGCAGCGGCGGCACCTGCGGCACGCTCCCCTTCAACCTCTCCACGTTGATGACCAACAACGCCAAGAAAATGCTTGACGTGTTGACGGCCAACGGGCACAAGGGCATCATCTTCCGGCTTCCCGACATCACGAGCCTGCCGTTGCTGCGCCAAGGCAAGGGCAATCTTGTGCAAGCCCGCCTGCAAGCCTACTACCACGACAAGGCCCTGATTTATATCGAAGACCCGTTCCTGCCCGGCAACGCGCAGCCCATCTCCGACGGCGACTATATTCTGGCCACGGCCCTGCCGCGCGTGGGCCAGCTCACCCCGGTGCAGGTGGGTGCCAACACGCTGATGCTGCCCTACGGCCGCGACGAGCGCAACCCCATTCGCAACGCTGATGTGCTGGACAAGGCTTCCGAGCTGAACACGCTTTCGGGCTTCATTACCGAGTACAACAGCGGCAAGACCTCGCCCAGCGGGGCCGTCATCACGCCCGGCCTCGAAGGCCTGGCCAAGGCCTACAAACTGCCCATCATCGACCCGGCCCAGGGCCTGAACACGCTCGATACGGGTGCACTGTTCACCAAAGTGAGCAATTCCGTGTCCCTCAGCGGCGTGGTCTACTCGGCCGAGCCGGTGCGGGGCAATTTCTTCTCCCTGGATTATTTCACCCTCACGCCCCGGGGCAATGCCCTGCTGGCCAACACCTGCATCACGGCCATCAACACGGCCTACCGCGCCAACATCCCAGCCATCGACGTGAACAAGCTGCCCGCTACGGCGCAGTAGTTCCGGCCCAGCCGGCTTTGTGCCGATATTACCCCGAGGCCGCTGGCCGCTGCTCCCGATGGTTCGCCATCGAAGGGCCGCGACCAGCGGCTTTGTTTTTGTTGAGGTTATTGCAGCCGGTACAGCCGCAGGGGCAGTGTGTCGGCCTGCGCGGCCCGGCAGGCGGCCAGGGTTTCGGCGTAGCCCAGCCCCGTGTACTCGGAATGTTCCAGAAACAGCAGCGGCCGGTGCAGCGCCGGCTCGGGCCAGGCCGCCACCGGCCGCTGCGCCGCCAGCGAATCGAACCGGGCCACGCCCGCCACGTGCCGGTAGCCATCGAGCAGCACGTACTGTACGCCCTGGCGGCGCAGGGCCGGCAGTTGCCGCTCGTCGGTGATTACGGTTAGGATTTGCTGGTTGTCCAGATACGGGGTCAGGTTAATGCTCACGGTGCTGGCGATGCGCGTGGCCCCGTGCTGCCGCAGCCACGCCGCCACCTGCGGGTAGTGCGTGGGCAGCGGCGCATACAGCTCCCGCTGGATGCGGAACAAATTCTGGCCCACTGCGGCCAGTAGCACTCCGGCCAGCGCCCAGCCGGGCAGCACGCGCCGGCCGCTCAGCACGGCCAGCGCCGCCAGCGGCAGGTAGGCAAACAGCAGCCCCCGGGGCGCTTTCACCACCAATGACATGCCGCCCAGCAGCAGCGCGGCCCACACCAGCAGGTAGGGCAATACCGTCCACCGCCGGGTGGCGGCCCACCCGCCGGCCCGCCACTGGCGCAGCACCAGCCACGCCGCCAGCCCCAGCCCCAGCAGCAGCAGCGGCGACTCGAAGCTGCCCAGATAACGCAGGTAGTAGGTGCTATCGAGGCTCATGGTGGCCTGCCGGCCCGCCAGGTTGGCGGTTTTGGGGAAGGCCACGCGCACGTAGAAGGCCAGCCAGCGGTACCACGGCAGCCCCACCAGCCACCCCAGCGCCCCGAACAGCACGTAAGGCGCGGCCAGAATGCCCAGCACCCGCCGCCAGGTGCGCGGCTGCCGCCACAGGCCATCGGCCTGCCACCACTCCAGCACCACGAGGATGGGAATGGCGAACAGAAACTTATAGTCCACGCTCAGGGCCAGCGCCAGCCACAGCGCCACGCGCGGCAAGGCGGCCGGGCCGGGCTGCTGCAAGCGCGCCAGATGGCTACGCAGCAGCCCCGCAAACAGCACGAGGTTGAGCGAGCTCATGGTGAAATCGCGCCCCGAAAACGTGAGCAGCAGTGAGGTGCCGCCCAGCAGCGCCAGCCCCGCCGTTTCGGGGCCGCTGAGGCGGGCTTGGCGGCCCACCCAAGCCACGAAAAATCCCAGTCCGGCCACGCCCAGCAACGCATTGATGGTTTGCAGCACCACAAACCGGTGCGCAATCAAGGCCACCGGCAGGTAGAAAACACTAAACCCTGGGCTGCCGTGGTGAAACAGCTGGGAGAAATCGCCGTGCGCCATGTCCTGGGTTATCTGCCAGTCGTGCACCGAGTCGGAGTCGGGCGCGCCGACCTCGGCCAGCCGCCACAGCCGGCTGATGGCCACGAGCAGCAGCGCCCCCAGCAGCCACCAGCGGCGGCTAGCAGAGAAGCGGGCGTTATTTGCAGGGTCAGATGGAAGCATGGGCATTGGCGCAGACGGCCGCGAAGGTCGGCACGCCCGCCGCAACATTCAGCGCAACCTCCGGCTTTACCCGTTTCACTCAAAAAAATATGCGTCTCGTTATTCAGCGCGTCAGCCAGGCCTCGGTCACCGTCGAGGGTCAGGTTACGGGCCAGATTGGCCCGGGCCTGCTGGTGCTGGCTGGCTTCGCCCCTACCGATAATCAAACCTCCCTCGCCTGGATGTGCCGCAAGCTGGTGCAGCTGCGCATTTTTGGCGACGAAAACGGCCAGATGAACCGTAGCGTACAGGATATCGGCGGGCAGGTTTTGGTGGTGAGCCAGTTCACGCTGCTGGCCGATGCCCGCAAGGGCAACCGCCCCAGCTACATCGGGGCCGCCCCGCCCGCCGTGGCAGAGCCGCTCTACGAGCAGTTTGTGGCCATGGTGGCCGCCGAGCTAAACCAGCCCGTGCCCACCGGCATCTTCGGAGCCGATATGAAAGTCAGCCTGCTTAATGACGGCCCGGTAACCATCGTGCTAGATTCCCCGGCTTAAATCCCACCTAATTTACGTTATTAATATGACCCTCGAAGAAGCCCAGAAAACCGTCGATACCTGGATTACAACTACTGGCGTCCGCTATTTCAATGAACTGACCAACATGGCTATCCTCACGGAGGAAGTGGGCGAAGTGGCCCGCCTCATTTCCCGACAATACGGCGAGCAGTCGTTCAAGGAATCGGACAAAGGCCGAGAGATGGGTGATGAATTGGCCGATGTACTGTTCGTCGTCATCTGCCTGGCCAATCAAACCGGCGTCAACCTCACCGAGGCCATGACCCGCAACCTGGCCAAGAAAACCCAGCGTGACAGCCAGCGGCATCAGGATAATGAGAAGCTGAAGTAGCTGTGCGCCTTGTCATCCTGAGCGCAGCGAAGGACCTTGTCACGTCTGAACAATTTGCTGTAAAACAGCCGATGCAGACGTGATAAGGTCCTTCGCTGCGCTCAGGATGACAAATTCCTTACCCCGATACCAGCCGGTCCTCCCGCCACACCGGCAGCACAGCATCATAAGAATCAATCCGCAAGCAGAACTCAAAATCCTTGCTGGCTTCCAGCGAATTGAGCCGCCGAACGTGGGCCGATTGCAGTAAGTACGCCGACAAATCACCCTTGCCCTGCTCCCATAAATTCAGGGCCGCCAGCGTGGCATCGGAACCGCGCACGTCAAAATCTGCGCTCAGCCGTTCGGCCAGCGCGCCACCAAACACAGTGTCTTCGAGGCAGAACTGACCTTTCCAGCCGGCGCACACCACCAGCACATCGCGCTGCTGGCGGCGGGCAAAATCAGCCACGGCCGCTAGGTTCAGAAAGCTACCGATTATTACTGATTCCGCTGCCAGCGAACGGCGCAGTGCCGCTGTGCCGTTAGTCGTGCTGATGGTGAGGGCGCGGCCGCGCACCGGCCGCGCCGCATCGAGAAAGCCAAAGGGCGAATTGCCCAAATCGAAGCCGGGAGCGGCCAGGCCGTCGCGCTCGGCGGCGGTCAGGCAGCCGTGCTCCTGCCCGTAAGCCGTGCATTCATCCAGCGAAGCCACCGGGAAAACGTGGGTTACGCCCTCCCCCAATGCAGTGACGATGGTGCTGGAAGCCCGCAGAATATCCACGATAACGGCCACCTTGCCGCGCAAATCATACAAAGGCAGCAGCTCGGGCGAAAAACAAATATCAAGTTTGGGCATGGTACTCGTGCCAGGCGGCTTACTCTTCCGTGCCTTTCGTGAGTGGCAGTTTGCTCACCGTGGCGGGCAGGTTTTTGCCGCGAATCTGCACGAAAATCTGGGTGCCGGGGGCAGCAAATTCGGTCTTCACGTAGCCTAGGCCAATGCCTTTGCTGAGCGAGGGCGACTGCGTGCCGCTGGTCACGTCACCGATTTTCTCACCGTTGGCATCTACCAGTTCGTAGTGGCCGCGCGGGATGCCGGGGCCGTCCATCACGAAGCCCACCAGCTTTTTGGTCACGCCGGCTTCCTTCTGCTTTTTGAGGTTTTCGGAATTGGTGAACTCCTTGGTGAACTTGGTAATCCAGCCCAAGCCGGCTTCGAGGGGCGAGGTCGTATCATCGATGTCGTTGCCGTAGAGGCAGTAGCCCATTTCGAGGCGCAGGGTGTCGCGGGCACCCAGGCCGATGGGCTTGATGCCATAAGGCTGGCCGGCGAGCATGATTTTATCCCAGACCATCGCCGCGCTTTCGTTCGGAATATAAAGCTCGAAGCCGCCCGCGCCGGTGTAGCCGGTGGCCGAGATAATCACGTCGGGGGCACCGGCGAAAGTGCCTTGCACGAAGGAGTAGTACGGGATGCTGCTCAAATCCACATCGGTCAGCGACTGCAAAGCGGCTTGTGCTTTCGGGCCCTGCACGGCAAACAGGCTGGTGCGGTCCGAAATATCCTCCATTTCCACGCCCTGCGTATTGTGGTGCTGAATCCAGTTCCAGTCTTTTTCGATATTGGAGGCATTGACTACCAGCAGGTAATCCTCATCGGCCAGCTTGTACACCAGCAGGTCGTCCACGATACCGCCGTCGTGGTTGGGCAGGCAGGAGTACTGGGCTTTGCCATCGGTGAGCTTGCTAGCGTCGTTGCTGGTCACGCGCTGAATGAGGTCAAGGGCCTGGGGGCCGCGCAGGCGGAACTCGCCCATGTGCGACACGTCGAAGATGCCCACGGCGCGACGCACGGTGTGGTGCTCGTCGAGGTCGGAGGAGTAGCGCACCGGCATGTCGTAGCCGGCGAAGGGCACCATTTTGGCACCCAGCTCGCGGTGCTTGCTATCGAGGGTAACGGTTTTCAGGGAAACGGTCATAGAGGAGTGACTGAGTAGCGGAGTGGCTGAGTGAGTGGGAATGCGTTTGGAGCTGCAAAGGTGGGGCAAAAAAGAAAAGCCGCTTCATTGTGAAGCGGCTTTTCCTGTAGCGTGGACTCTGCGAGTCCGCGCATCGGCGGTTTATTCGGGCGCGGACTCGCAGAGTCCACGCTACAATTACACAGCCACCATCCAATTATGCACGTCGGCACCCTCGCCGGTGCGGATGGCGTCCAAGGCTGCGCCTACGCGCTTCGAGAAAGCGTTAGGGCCCACTTCGGGCAGCTCGTAGTCGTGGCCTTCGTAGCCAATAACGGAGATGGGCGCGATGGTCGCGGCCGTGCCGGCCCCGAAGGCTTCTTCCAGCTTGCCGGCAGCTAGAGCTTCCATGATTTCGCGGCTGCTCACTTTGCGCTCTTCCACGGGCAGGCCCATGTCGTGAGCCAGCTCCAGCACGCTGCGGCGTGTGATGCCGTCGAGGATGCTGGTGCTGAGGGCGGGCGTTACTACGCGGCCGTCAATCACAAAAATGGCGTTCATCGTGCCCGATTCTTCCACGTAGCGGTGCTCCGAGGCATCGGTCCAGATGAGCTGGTTGTAGCCTTCCTGCTGGGCCAGTTTGGTGGGGTACATGGCCGCGCCGTAGTTGCCGGCGTTCTTGGCGTAGCCCGCGCCACCTTCGGCCGAGCGCACGTACTTCTGCTCGAAGCGCACGCGCAGCGGCTTGTTGTAGTACAGGCCTACGGGGCAGGTGAAAATCACGAAGCGGTACGCCTCCGACGGCCGCACGCCGATGAAGCCATCGGTGGCAAACATGAAGGGACGGATGTAGAGCGAGCTGCCGGCAAACGTGGGCACCCAGCCCGCATCGAGCTTGATGAGCTCGCGCAGGCCCTGCATAAACAGCTCTTCCGGGATGGTGGGCATGCACATGCGCTCGGCCGAGGCATTGAGACGCGCCCAGTTATCGAGGGGGCGAAACAGGGCCACGCCACCATCATTCTGGTGGTAGGCCTTCATGCCTTCAAAAATGGCCTGGCCGTAGTGCAGAGCCGAATTGGCAGGGCTCACCGAGAGGTCGCCGTAGGGCAAAATCTGGGCGTCCTGCCACTCGCCGTCGCGGTAATCCACCACGAACATATGGTCAGCGAAAACTTTGCCGAATTCGAGGTGCTCGAAGTCCTGCGTGGCCAGCCGCGAAGCCGTGGTTGGCTGCGTGTGAATCGGAAGAGTGTCTATCATAAAAAGGCAATTAGGCGGTACGCGTGGGTGGGATTTTCCGAGTACGGAATTGGAGAGGGTGAGGGTAATTAAAAAGCAAAGGTCGGCAGTTGCCCGGAATCAGTCAGCTCACCGGCTTTGTCGAAGACTGGAGTGGGGTTAGCCGGGCTTCTTTCTGCATGACGCTCAAAGGGGTTGTTTCAGTTCACAGCCGGGCTTGCCAGGTCACTTCTTCCACGCCCAGCTCGTGGGCCATGGCCCGGCTCAGCACAAACAGGAAATCGGACAGGCGGTTCAGATACACCACCACCAATTCAGCCACAAAAGCGTCTTCGGCCAGGTGAATGACGAGGCGCTCGGCGCGGCGGCACACGCAACGGGCTACGTGGGCGTGGCTTACGGCCGGATGCCCGCCGGGCAGAATAAAGGCACGCAGCTCGGGCAAATCGAGGTTGAGACGGTCCATTTCGTCTTCCAGCAGCGTCACATCAGCGGCGTGCAGGTCGGGTAGCTTCATTTTCGACTTCTCGGGGTCGGCCGCCAGGGCCGAGCCGATGGTGAACAGCCGGTCTTGGATTTCCTTCAACAGCGGTCGGCGGCCGGCATTCACCTCCTGGTCGCGCACCAGTCCGATGTGGGAGTTTAGCTCATCTACCGTGCCGTAGCACTCGATGCGCAGGCTGCTCTTGGGTACGCGGGTGCCGCCGATGAGGGACGTGAGGCCTTTGTCGCCGGTTTTGGTGTAGATTTTCATTTGGCTTGAAAACGGTTTATAACGGTAATACCGACCGTTTTTAGTGGCCGACGACGGCGTGCTTCATCACGTCATGGTTGATTTCATCCGTTTCCACCAGCCCGTCGCGCAGGCGCACAATGCGGTGAGCATAGCGGGCGATATCCTCTTCGTGCGTCACCATGATGATGGTATTGCCTTTAGAATACAGCGCCTCAAACAGGTCCATGATTTCGTGGCTGGTTTTTGAGTCGAGAGCACCGGTGGGTTCATCGGCCAGCAGCACGCTGGGGTTGTTGACGAGGGCGCGGGCAATGGCCACGCGCTGGCGCTGGCCGCCGCTCAGTTCGTTGGGACGGTGCGAAGCGCGGTCGGCCAGGCCTACCGAGCGCAGGCTTTCCATGGCGCGCTCCGTGCGGTCGCGCTTGCTCAGGCCGGCGTAGATGAGCGGCAGGGCCACGTTATCCAAGGCCGAGGCGCGGGGCAGCAGGTTGAAACTCTGGAAAACGAAGCCGATTTCTTTGTTGCGCACTTCGGCCAGCTGGTTGTCGCTCATACGGCTCACGTCCTGCCCGTTGAGGATGTACTGGCCCTTGCTGGGTGTATCGAGGCAGCCCACGATGTTCATCAGCGTCGACTTGCCCGAACCCGACGGCCCCATAAACGCCACGTACTCGCCGCGCGGAATCTTGATGCTCACCGAGCGCAGCGCGTGGATTTCCTCCGTGCCCATCACGTAGGTTTTGGCGATGTCCGTGGTTTCAATAACGTTCGGATTCATGGAGCAAAGGGGCTTATTGCAGAGGTGAGGGAGCGGGCGCTTGGGAGAAGGACGCCCCGGCCGCCGCGCGGGCTGCCTGATGGGCGGCGTACTCCGTTGCTAAAGTAGCATAAGTATCGGGCGGCAGCTGACTGCGCAGCTGGGCCAGAGCATCGGCGGCGTACTCGGTCAGGCCGGCATCGGCGGCAGCCAGCACGTAGGCCCTCAACAGCGGCAGCGACTCCGGGTTTTCGTCAAGCCCGGTACGCAACGCCGAGTAGGCCGCCGTGTAGTCATGTCGGCGCGTGTAGAAGTTAGCGGCAGCGAGGATGGCCGGGGCATTAAAAGGAGCTTCGCGCACGATGCGCTGGTAGCTTTTGGCGGCGGCAGTTGCGTTGCGCTGCTGCTCAGCACGCCGGGCCTCGGCCAGCCAGGCCATACCCACGCGGCCGGTCGTATCGGCAGCCGGCATCGGGCGGCCAGCCGCCAGCAACTGCTGTGCCTGCCTCCCCTGCCGCTGCTGGACCGAATCGGGTGAAGCCAGGAGCCGCGCCGTGGCCACCCGCACCGAGTCGGTATTGCCGCTCAGGGCTAAGGCATATATCCGCATTTCGGCGGACTGGGGAGCTCCGTGCGACGAGGCAAAAGCCAGTTGGTCAGCGGCAGTAGCATATTGGCCCTGCTGGAGCTGCCACAGCGCCAGCAGCTGCTGGAAATAGCCCGAGGTAGCCGTATTGCCCGCCGCCAGTGGCAGGAGCAGCTGCCGCGCCACCAGCTCCTGCCCCAGCGCGTGCCGCGCCAGCGCCTGCAGAAACAGGAGCTGCTCGTAGTAGTCGGCGTTGGCCGACTGCGTGGCCAGGCGGTTGAGTTGAGAGAGTAAGGCAGGCGTGAGTTGGGCTTTGCGCCGGGCCACGTCCCACAGCACCGCGTGGTAGAGCTGGGCAAAGCTGGCATCGTCCAGCACCTGCACATTGACGGCCGGGGCGGTAGGTGAGGGCTCCATTGGTGTAGCGGTACGGAGCTGGAGCAGCGCGAAGTTGCTCATCAGGGCCGGCTCAGTGGTTTTCAGATTCAGTTGGGCGCCGCGTTTGCGAGCTTCGGCCAGTAGGTTTTGGCTGAGTAAAAAGGCCAGCTGATTGGTGCGACTGGCATAGCTGCCGGGGGCCAACTGCTCGGCTTTGTCGAGGTAGAAGGCGACGGAATCGGTTATCGTGGTGCGGGTGAATAGCTGGGCCAAATCGCCGGCCAGTGCCGCGCTGCGCGGGTGTGATTTCAGGCCGCCGCGCAGGATGTCGAGGCCTTCGAACAGGTCATCCGGGTCGTTATAAAGCGTGGCCAGGCGCAGCGAAACCTTCTCATCCGGTCCGCGCAGCAGGGCACGGCGCAGGGAGATTATTTCATTACGACGCTGCTGACGGAAGCGGAAAATCGCCGCCCGGCCAAATTCGGCGTGGCGGTTGGCGCGGTACAGCACGTCGCCGCTTTCGGCGTAGTAGCGCTCGGCCAGGCCGGCGAGGCTGAGGTCGTCGGGAGCAGCTTCGCTTTGCTGGCGCGTAAGGTCGCCGAGGTTATTGTACTGGCCGGCCATCACCTGGTTGGGCAATGGGAAATCCTGGCGCGACTGCACCAGCACCAAGCCCCCTATCGACAAAATATAGACCGAATAAAAAGGCAGTCGGCGCGGCTCAAACACCACCCGATAAACCCGCAGCCGCTGCCGGATGAGCGGCGCAAAATTCACCAGCACATACAGCAGAAACGGCGCGCCCAGCAACAGCAGCGCCAGCCCCGTGAAGCTGCGGGCCGCCACCAACAGCGGCGTATTGGCCGTGGCAAAGGCATAGCCCAGCGCTCCGGCCGCGCCCAGCACCACCAGCGGGTAGAGCTGCGCCATTCCTGGGGCATACGGCACCCAGGCTGCGTAGCTGGGTGCCCGCAAGCGCAGGCCCAGCCAGCTAGCCACCACGGCCGGCAGCAGCAGCACCAGCGGGTCAAGGTTCAGCCCCGGCAGCAATTGCAGCGCGTCATCATTCCAAACGTAAAGCGCGAGTACGCCCAGATAGAGCAGGCTGGCCGCCACAAACGGCAGCAAGCCAAACCGTCCGCCCGGCTGCTCCGCCTGCGTATTAAACCACATCAAAGCCCGGATATTCTCAATGCCCACCCACAACACCAGCAGCACCACCAGCACCGCGCCGCCCGGCGTGGCATAAGCCGCCAGCTGCAACACAGTATCCACAACGGGTAACTGGCTTTGGGCAAGTAGCAACGCGCTCAGCCCAGCCACCACGCAACCCATCACCACGGCCCGCCGCCGGAGCGGCCAGCCCTCGGCAAAAGCGTGCAAGGCGAAGCCAATGCCGCCCACCAGCCCCAGCATCAGGTACAGGAAATACCGCTCACTGGTATTGAAAATGCCCAGCGACTCGGTATTGAGCGACAGCAGCAGGAAGATAATGGGCACCATGCCCGCCACAAAAGCCGTGCGCGCCAGCGTACTCACCACCGCCACCCAGCCCGCCAGCACCACCGCCAGCAGCACCAGAAACACGCCCGCCGCCACGGGCTGCGTAAACGGCCCCGCCACGTCGTGCGTCAGCGTCACGATGAAGCCGCTGGCCTGCACCGGCAGGTGTACCGGGCCGGCCGCTACGCTGTCCAGCGTCAGCGGCGTGGCTTGCAGGTGCGCCACTTCGCGCACGGGCAGGGTGCTGTTTTCGCCCGTGAAATAATAAAAGATGGTCAGGCCCACGGCCAGCGCGGCCAGCCAGACCAGCCAGCCGGGCCGCGCGACGGCGCGACGGCTTATAGATTGCGGCGTCACCAACTATTCCAGCACTTTGGGCACCCGGAAGTAGTCCGAATCCTTGCGGGGCGCATTGCGCAGGCCATCCTGATGGCTCACGGTGTTGCGGGCTTCATCGTCGCGCAGCACGTTTATTTCCTGCGACAGGTGCACCAGCGGCTCCACGCCCGTCGTGTCGAGGCCTTCGAGCTGGGCCACAAAATCGAGGATGTTATTCAGGTCGCCGAGCATTTGCTGCTCGCGGGTTTCGTCAAATTCGAGGCGGGCCAGGTGGGCCAGGCCGCGCAGGGTACCAAGGTCGGTGCTCATGCTAATTATGAGTTTTGAATTATGAATTATGAGTTGGTGGGCTGCCGTGGTTCCGGCGAAGCGGAAACGGCAGCCGGGGCGCGCCAGGTGCTGCGGCCGGGCTTCACGGCACCTTCGGGCAGGAAATCGGCGGCCAGCTGGGCATATACCCGCGCCTTCAGCTCGGGTATATCGGCCAGGGTGAGGCCGGCAGTGGGAATGGGTGGATGAAAAACGATTTTGAGCCGGTGGTAGCGCACGCGCAGGTCCTTCTCCACGTCGGGCATAAACATATGGTTCAGCGGCATCCCTACCGGCACAATGGGCACCCCAGCTTCGATGGCCATCTGAAACGCGCCATCCAGAAACGGCAGCAGTTCCTTACCCGGCGTGGGCGAAATGCGGCCTTCGGCAAAAATGGCAATACTGTTGCCAGCGGCAAGGGTGCGCCGGGCCGCCACCATGGCCCGGCCCCGGCTCACGGCACTGGCCCGGTCCACGGTAATATAGACGTTGCCAAACAGTGGGCCCCACACCGGCACGCGGGCCAGCGAGGCCTTGCCCATCATGTTCAGAAAGCCCGGGATGTACTTAAACAGCATCATGATGTCGATGTACGAGCCGTGATTGGCCACGTACACGCAGGGCTGTGGGTTGGGGCCTTTGCTCTCGCGCACCACTTCCACCGGCACGCCCCACATCGTAATAGAGAGCCACGACCAGAAGCGGTTCAGCGCGTGCACCACCCCGCCCCCCGTGGGCCGCCGGCTGAAATACCATTGAAAAGGGTAAATCAGCACGAATGGAATAATGAACCACACCACCGCCCAAGTGGTGTAAAGGCGCTGGCCGAGGTAACGAAGCATATGGCGCATGGCAGCAAAGTTAGGCTAGTTGGCCGTTGTGCGTTGCGCAAAGCCATTGGGCCAGGCCGCGCCAGCCCCCAGGCAGTGGCAAAAGTCTTCTGCTGAAGCGCTACTACGTGCGGGCGGCCAGCACTTTCTCCGCCTTCAGCAGGCCGGCTACGCTGATGCCGTCCGTAATCCGGTCGTCCATCACCATCCGAACGGCTTCGGCCAGCGGCAGCTTCCACAAGCGTAGGTCTTCGGTTTCCTCGGGCTCCAATTCGCCTTGGGTCAGGTCTTCGGCCAGGTACACGAAGCCTTCCTCATCCGTCACCGAATTGGAGGTGTGCAGGCGGGCAATGCGCGTCCAGCGGGCCGCCGTGAGGCCGGTTTCTTCCTTCAACTCACGCTGAGCCGATTCCAGAATGTCCAGCTCTACCAGGCCGCCGCCCATCGGAATTTCCCAGCTGTACTCATTCAGCGGGTAGCGGTACTGGCCCACCAGCCAGGTATTGCCCTCGGCATCGACGGGCACAATACCCAGCGCCTTGTTCTTCATCGTCACCACGCCGTAGATGCCCCGGCCGCCGCCGGGGTTCTGCACCTGGTCTTCGCGCACCGAAATCCACGGGTTATGGTATTTGATTTCGCTGCTGAGCGTGTGCCAAGGGTTGTGGGTTTCGTCCACGTCGGGGCGGGCTGCGGATTGCATGGCTATTTGCGAGAAATTGATGGAGTAGGGAATGCAAAACTACGCTTACCGCTGCTTTACCCGAGTTACCGTTCGGCGATGTTTACCCGTCATCCGCCGTGAAAAACATGCCGTTGGCCGCTTAAATGTCCAGATTAATCTAGTAGCACTTGCGTTGCCCCCTTTTGATTTCGTAGCTTTGACCCATAAGTACCCCCGCACGGGCTGGAAATGTGGAAAGGAAGGACCTCTCGTGCGGCGGCGCTCTGGCTGAAAAGGTGGGGTAGACACCTCCAAAGCCGGACCCGCCACTTTAAGGTCGTCACCCTCGGGTGGCGACCTTTTTTTGTGCCCTGACCGTGCCCAAATGCGTTTCTGGTGGGCAGTTGAGCTTCCGTCGGGCTTAACCCTGACGGGCGGGCCGCCGTACCACCATCATCTGGCTGCATACATCCCGGCCGGCACCTTCCCCTATGGCTAAGCCCAATTCCAACTCCAAGCAAAACCCCACTCCGGAAGAACACGACCCGCTTTTCAACCTGAAGCACGCGCAGGCCGAAGCCGACCTAGCCCAGAACACGCAGGGCCTCGGCCCCGTCACCAACGAATACATCTCGACCGACGAAGACACGGAAATCGATGAAGGCCCCCGCGACAGCCAAGGCCAGCGCCGGGGCGAAACCACGCCTACGGACCTGGGCAGCGCCGCCGGCAGCCACTAGTCAGCCGCAACCACCACAAAGGGAGCGGGGGAAGAAAGTAACTTTGCACAAAAGTTATTCTCTTCCCCCGTTCCCTTTTCTTTTGCTAATAGCTACTTACACCGGCCACGCCCTCGAAGCGGGCCTCGATGAAGCCGGACGCGGCTGCCTGGCCGGCCCGGTTTTCGCGGCCGCCGTTATTCTGCCGCCCGACTTTGCCCCGCAATTCCTCAACGATTCCAAGCAACTCAGCGCCAAACGGCGCGACGCCCTGCGGCCCATCATCTGTGCCGAAGCTGTGGCGTGGGCCGTGGGTCAGGCCTCGGTAGAGGAGATTACCAGCATCAATATTGCGCAGGCCAGCTACCTGGCCATGCACCGGGCAGTGGCGGCACTCAATATTGAACCCGCGCATCTTTTAGTAGATGGCAACCGCTTTACGCCAATGGCGGGTTTTGCGCACACCTGCATTATTGGCGGCGATGGCCTTTACCGCAACATTGCCGCCGCTTCCATCCTAGCCAAAACCTTTCGGGACGAGCATATGATGGCCCTGGCCGAAGAATTCCCGGAGTATGGCTGGCAGCAGAATGCGGGCTACCCGACGGCCAGTCATCGGGCGGCCATTCGGGCGCACGGCACTAGCCCGCACCACCGAATGGGGTTTCGGCTGCTGTAATAGCCTCCACTCTAAATACGGAGCTAGTCCTTGAGCTTGAGCAGGTCCAGAAACAGGCTGAATCCGTCCACGCTGGTTCCCCCCTCGCCAAATGTATCGAAACTAAGGGGCTTGATAATGTAGCCACTCACGGCCAGCTCCTGCGCTTTCAGGCGGTCCGACTCGAGGTCGGAGGTCGTCATAATGAAGACGTTCAGATTCACGAATTCGGGGTCGGAGCGCAGCACTTCCAGCAGTTCCAGGCCATTCATGCGCGGCATGTTGATGTCGAGCATCACCAGGCTGGGCTTGGCTATTTTGGGTTCATCGCCCTCGCCGCGCAGCATACGGAGGGCATCACGGCCATTGCGGGCGTGGATGAGGGGCACGTTGATGTTTTGGCGGCGCAGCTCGCGCTGCACGTTCATCACGTCCATCTGGTCGTCTTCCACGAGCAGGATGCTGGGCGTGGGATGGTCGGCGGACATAGGCTTGGCAATTGGCAACAGCGGGAAAATGCCCGCAAACAGCAGTTCGAAGCTGCTATGAAGTAGCGGTTGATACGGTAGAAATGACTGGCGTGGCTACCGTAGCAGCCACATTTTTGGTTTTAGGCGGGTGCTTGGGCCAGGTGAAAATGAACTTAGCGCCCTGACCTTCGGCCGATTTGACGCTGATGCGCCCCCCTTGCCGCTCCACAATTTTTTTCACGATGGCCAGCCCCACGCCGGTGCTTTCGAAGGTATCACGTTCCGTCAGGGTCTGAAAGATGACAAAAATACGGTCGTGGTATTCCGGGTCAATACCCGGTCCGTCATCGGCCACCGAAAACGAGTAGAACTCGCCGGCATCGTCGCAGCCGATGTGCACGGTGCCCGTCGCGGGGTGGTCGTGGTACTTCACCGCATTGCTGATGAGGTTGGTGAAGACCTGCTGGAGCTGCACGGCATTGGTGGTGAGCGTGGGCAGAAAGAAAGGAAGCTCGACCTTAAAGCCAGTGGGCAGATGCAAGCTGTCGATGATTTCGCGCAGCAAGGTGCGCACGAATACTGTTTCGTTTGCCTGCGTGGTCCGGCCCACGCGCGCCAGGTCCAGAATACCGCTGATGAGCTTCTCCATGCGATGCACCCGCTGGCGCATCATGCCCAGAAACTCGCGGATATGCGGCGGCAGCGCGTCCTTGCCCATGTCCTCCTCAATCCAGCGCGAAGCACTTTCAATGCCGCGCAGCGGGGCCTTCAAATCGTGCGATACGACGTAGGCAAACTGGTCGAGCTCCTGATTGCGGCTTTCGAGCTGGTTGATGTTGGCTCCCACGGTGCGGGCCATCACGTTCAGGGCGGCCGTGAGCTCGCTCACTTCGTCCTGTTCATTGTCGACAATCTGGGTGTCGTAGTCGCCGTCGGCCATGCGCCGGGCCAGGTTCAGCATACCGCGCAGCCGCCGGGCAAACGTCCGCACGATGTACAGCGCCCACAGCAGCCCCAGCACCAGCGCCATAATAGCCAGCCCGACCGACAGCCATTCGGCCCGGGTAATGCTGTCGTTCAGGCGTTGGCGCATGGCCTTGCGCGAGGCCGCTTCCGTCAGCTCAAATTTATTGAGCCGAAACCGGATATTGTCCATCAGCTGCTTGCCCGTGAGGGTTTCGGCTAGGCGGTGGTGCGGCATGTCGTCCAGGCCGCGCTGCAATGGGTTGCGGCGGCGGGCCTCACGCTTTTCAGCAATCAGCAAATGGCTGTATCCCAGCCACTGCTGAAAAAGCCGCTGGGTCTGGTCAATCAACTGCACCTGCTCGGGGCTTTCTTCAGCCAGCGTGCGCAGCTGCGCAAACCGGCCAATCAGGTCGCGCTCCCCCGCATAGTAGGTGTCCAGCGTCAGCTCATTGCCGATGAGGACGTAGCCCCGAAATCCGGTTTCCATGTCCACGATATTGCGCAGCATGCTCACGGCCTCGTTCGAAACGTGCTGAGACGCTTCTACCTGCCGGGAGTTGCGTAGCACCTGGCCCGCCAGCTTGTATGAGAACAGGACAATCACCGAAAACAGCGCCAGCAAAAGCACAAATCCGGCAAACAGCTTCGTGGTAAGGGTTATTTTCATGCACTGGTGCGCGGGCGCATCACTTCGGGTCAGGAGGCCCTGGTACGGAGCTTGGCTTCCATGGTTTGGAGCAGGCCCATCATTTCATCGGCGATGACCTGCAGCGGGGCGTAGCCTGCCCCCGCCTCTTCTACGTTGCCGGCGAGGTAGAGGTCCATCAGCCGGTTGGCTTCTTTGTGAATCAGCACATGCTGTTGGTCAAACTGCCGAGCTTCGGGCAGGTGCGCGTACACGCCGGTTCCGCGCATGCGGGTGGCTATCCACAGGCCCAGGCCACATTGCTCGGGGTCCCGCAGCGGGCCTTCGCTGCCCCCATTGCCAAAGAGAAAGGAGCGCAGCTTGCTCTTAAAATGTACGTGCTTGATGCGGGCAGAATCAAAATCCTGTTTCAGGTCTTCCGTGGTCATGGACAAATTTATACCGGTAGGCAAGCGTATGGTGCAAACCACCTGTCGCAAAACCGGGAGCTGCCCCTGTAAGATGGGGATATAAGGCCGAGCAGCTCGGCTGGTTCCATAGGTACGCCGCAGGGCCGGGGTCGGTTGCCGCTTTGGAATTCGGTACTTTCGCGGTTCACTTATTCTCCTGGGTGAGCCTTCGGCGCTGCCACCGGCCACCTTTCACCATTTCCCCCACCATGACCCAAGACCAGATTAAGGACTTGAAGGGCCGCGCCGAGGCCCTGAGGAGGTATCTTTGACTACGATGCCCGCAAAGAACAATTAGCCGCTTACGAGGCTAAAACCACGGCCCCCGGCTTCTGGGACGACTCCAAAGCCGCCGAAGCCACGCTCCGCGAAATCAAGCCCATCAAAACCTGGACCGACGATTTTGAGGCCGTGCAGCAAGCACTGGCTGACACCGAAGTGCTCTACGACTTCTATAAAGAAGGCGACGTGACCGAGGCCGAAATACAGGCCGACTACGACACCACTCTCAAGAAACTGGAAGCGCTGGAGTTTAAGCGCATGCTTTCGGACGAGGAAGACCAGTTGTCGGCCATCATCGATATCAACCCCGGGGCCGGTGGCACCGAAAGCCAGGACTGGGCCGAAATGCTCATGCGCATGTACATCATGTGGGCCGAAAGCCACGGCTTTGGCGTGAAGCAAATCAGCTATCAGCCTGGCGAAGGCGCAGGCATTAAGTCGGCTTCCCTCGAAATCGACGGCGACTTCGCCTATGGCTACCTGAAGAGTGAAATCGGCGTGCACCGTCTTGTGCGGATGTCGCCGTTCGACAGCAGCGGGCGGCGGCACACGTCATTCGCGTCCGTGTTTGCCTACCCGGTGATTGATGACACTATCAACATCGAAATCAACCCCGCCGACATCTCCTGGGACACGTTCCGGGCCGGCGGCGCGGGCGGCCAGAACGTGAACAAGGTGGAAACCGCCGTGCGCCTCACCCACGCGCCGTCCGGCATCATCATCGCCGTGCAGATTGAGCGTAGCCAGCTCATGAACAAGGAGCATGCCCTACGCATGCTCAAATCGCGCCTCTACCAGATTGAGATGGACAAGCGCCATGCTGAGCGCGACAAGGTGGAAGCCACCAAGAAGCGCATCGACTTCGGCTCCCAGATTCGCAACTACGTGCTTCACCCCTACAAGCTCATCAAAGACCTCCGTACCGGCATCGAGCGCACCGACGTGCAGAACGTCCTCGATGGGGATTTGGACGAGTTCATCAAGGGCTTTCTGATGCAGAGCTAGGTAAGATAACGCAGCTACTTTCTTCTTAGCCGCTCCATCTCAACAGTTCACAAAAAAAGGGCTACCCGAATCGGGTAGCCCTTTTTTGTGAACTGCGGACTTACTAGAACTTGTCCCAGAAAATCTTCGTCGTTACCTGGTCGCCACCAATTGCAGCAGATGCTGCAGAGTAGTTGGCACCGTTCAGGTTCTGCTCAACTATGGGGTAGGTGAAACGGAGGGGCAGTGCGCTCAAAGCACCCGTTGGTGCAGTCAGCGTAGGCGAATCGAGGCGACGGTACTCTCTCCACGAATCAACCGGCTGGCCGTACAGGGCAATCCACTTCTGCACACCAATTTTCTGCTTGTAAGTACCCGTAGCAGTAGCGTATGCCACGGTAGGCTGTGCCAGGTACGTAGCGGCCTCGGCCGTGGTACCACCCCACTCCAGAATAGAAGCGGTTACAGCATTTTCGTAGTGCGCAGCAGCGGTGCCACCAACGGCAGTATAG
This sequence comes from Hymenobacter segetis, assembly GCF_054776495.1. Classification (NCBI taxonomy): domain Bacteria; kingdom Pseudomonadati; phylum Bacteroidota; class Cytophagia; order Cytophagales; family Hymenobacteraceae; genus Hymenobacter; species Hymenobacter segetis. The sequence continues at coordinate 282,237 of NZ_BAAHBV010000002.1, forward strand.
CCACGCTCAACGGCTTCGGCCAGCAGGAACTCAACCTCGCTGTACGACAGTAGTACACCGGGCATAGTTGGGTCTTCCAACTTAACACCGGGGGCCGAGTAACTAGCGTAGCTGTTGTTGGTGCCATACACCCCACCACGGTACGTACCGTTGGCAGCCAGCTTGAAGTAATCGTTGCGACGCGGGTCGTTTAGGGTGTTCAACCGGTTAATGAACGTATTGGCACCCACGAAGTCATAACGGCCGCTCTGAATCAGGTCTTCCCAAACCGGGTTGGTGTTAGGGGCGGTCGACAGGAAGTTCACCTGCGCATTTTCGCTATTGCTTGTAAACACACCGGCAGCAGCCTGACCAGCCATCTGGCTGGCTTTGGTGCTATTTGCGTCAGCAAGTGTCAGGGCAAAACGAAGCTTCAACGAGTTGGCAAACATTTTCCAGGCATCCATATCGCCTTTGTAGAGCAGGTCGCCTTTTTCAAAGGCACCACTCCCAGCAGTATTGTCCATTTGAGCAATGGCTGCATCAAGGCGGACAATCAGGTCATTGTAGATAGTAGCCGCATCATCGTAAGATGGTTGGGCATTGGTAATGTCCAGGGCCTTGGAATAAGGCACATTGCCAAAAGTGTTCACGAGGGTCGACCAGGTGTACACCTCCAACACTTCCACGATGGCATTTTGGTTGGCCCGAACACCCGATGAGATGAGCTGGTCAGCCGCGATAATCTTTCTCGATTCGCGCAGGTCAGCCAGTACATCGCGGTACAGTGCGGTCCAGAAAGTACCGGGAATGGGACGCGTGGTGATGTTGTAGATGCTCTCGTCGAAGTAGGTCGTTTGGGCCCAGTACTGAACGAACAAGCGGAAAGGGTTCAGGTTGACGTTTGTGCTGGCCACCGTGCGGGCAAGGCTACGCTCAGCATTCGACACCAGGGTTACACTGAGAACTTTGGTAGCGCTTTTAGGGTCGACGTTATAAGTGTCAAGGCTATCCACGCAGGACGTCGCTAAAAACAGCGCCGTTGAGCAAAATAGAAGAGTCTTTTTCATTCGGGTAGTTAATTGAAAGCTATGGGATTAGAACCGGAAGCGCAGGTTAGCACCCATGCTACGCACTGCGGGGAAGGACCCTGAAGAGTAGCCTTGGCCCAAGTTGCCGGAGCTCAAAGCATCTTCCGGGTCAGCGTCAGGCAGGTTCTTGTGGATAATCCACAGGTTGCGACCAATCAGCGAAATATCAATGCCTTTCACACCACCCATCTTCGAAATCAGCGTGTTTGGGAGCGAATACGTCAGCGAAACCTCACGCAGTTTCACGAAGCTGGCATCGTACACGAAAGTCGAGTTAGGATTACGCAAGTAGCCATACAGACCGTATTCGGTGTTGGGGCTGCGAACCGTGTTCTTTTGGCCCGAAACATCCTGACCGCCAATGGTGGTTCCGTTGGCATACACACCCGGCAGAATTACGCCACCGCTGGTAGCGGCATAGGTACCGTCCGAATTGCGGGTAATGGGTGTGCGGCTCGGGTTGCCCAGTTCGTTGTTGGTAGCAGTCTCGGGCTGCAGGCCGGTAGCCAGGCCGTAGTAGCGGTCGAGCGAGAATACATCACCACCCTTACGGATGTCAACCAAGAAATACAGCGACAGGCCTTTGTAGCTCACCGTGTTCGAAACACCACCTTTCCAATCGGGGTTAGGGTTGCCGATTACGTTGTTGGCACCGGTCTGAGCATAATAAGCAGCCGTGGGCAGGCCCGTGGAAGCGCTCTTGGTTACGTTCAGGATGCGGTCGCCGCTGGCGCTATAGCGGTAGTCCGAGCCACGCAGCATGCCGAAAGGCTGGCCTACCGTAGCATTAGAAGTTACACCACCCTGGTACGAAGCCAGTACGATGTTGTCGAGGCCTTCAGCCAGCGAAATAACCTGGTTCTGGTTCTTGTACCAGTTCAGGTTCACCGTCCAGGTCACGTTCTCGTTCTTAATCGGGGTCAAGTAACCACCGATTTCAACACCACGGTTGCGAATTTCGCCGGAGTTTACGTAGCGCTGGCTGTAGCCGGTAGCAGTCGAAAGGTTCAGCGGGATAATCTGGTTGATGGTGTTCTGCTGATAAACCGTAGCATTCACACCGAGGCGGCTGTTGAGGAAAGCCAGTTCAACACCAGCTTCAATGCTCTTGGTGCGCTCGGGCACCAGCTTATCGCTGTTTTTAATGTTCGGCAGGCTGAAGAGGGCCGTCGAGCCGAAGGCAGTGGGCTTGGAGTAGTAATCGTATACGACCTGTGACGGCGCATCCGAGCCTACTTCAGCGTAGTTAACCAAGGCTTTGCCATAGGACAGCCACGGGGCCGACTCTTTGGTCAGTTCCGAGAAAGCAAAGCTGAGTGCTGCCGAAGGGTAATAGAAAACGTTGTTGGCGGAGGGCAAGGTAGTCGACTTATCCCGACGCAGGGTCAGGTCCAGGAATACCATGTCGCGGAAGCCAAACGTGCCGCTACCGAAGATGCCGTCAACACCGATTTTGGTCTCGCTCTCAATTGGGGGAGTCAGCGGGTCAACCGAGTTAGAAAGCGAGTACAGGCCGGGTACCGACAGGCCATTGTTGGTGAAAGCACGAATGCTGCTAACTGCATTGCGACGCATGTTAGCGCCCACCAAACCTTTGAAAGTCAAATTACTGGCGATGTTAGCCGAGAAGTTGCCAATCAGGTCAAAGTTGGCTTCACGCGAAGTGCGGTTGAAGCGGCTGTATTCCGAAACCCCTACGCTGCCTACGGCAAGACGCTCTTCCTGCACTTCGCTGTAGGTATCCAGCGTCACGCGGCCCAGTACGTTGAACCAGTTGGTGAACTTGTAGGTAGCAGCTACGTTGCCGAAATAGCGGTCACGCGAATCGGTTTCGTAGTTCTGCTCGCGCACCCAGTAAGGGTTGTTCCAGTAGATGGGCGACAGGTTGTCCGGGTCAGCGTAGTTCCAGGTAGCATGGTAGCCACGGCCGATGTTGCGCTCATAGGCAGCCTTCTGGTCCTTGATGTCCACGTTGGTCTGCCACCACTGACGCATGTTGGTGATGATGTTGCCATCGCCGTAGCCCGTGCCGTAGCGGCCCTGGCCCTTCACGTTCGTGTAGTTGATGGAAGCACTGGTGGTGAGGCGGGGCGTCAGGTTCAGCGAACCGGCGAAGTTGATGATGTTCTTGGCGATTTTGCTGTTCGGCATTACTCCACGGTCATCAACGCGGTTGTAGCCCAATTTGAAATAGCCGTTGTCATTGCCACCATCAATGGTGACACTGTTGTTCAGCGTGCTAGCCGTTTCGAAGAAGGTTGCGGCGCCATTGGCGGCATTTACCCACGGCGTGGCTTTGCGGTAGTTAGGGGAAGTTGGGTCGAAAGAGTCCCACTGATAAACGAGCAGGCTCGGGTTGAAGGCACCACCGTACGAAGCATCCTCCGACAAGGGAGCTACCAGCTCTTCTTTGCCGTTGCCCTGAACGTCGCGGAGCAGGAAGTAGCCCGTGGGGTCTTCGTAGTAACGGCCGTAGCCAGCACCGTAACGGTCCTGGTACTTAATGAAGGTGCTCTTGTCGATGCGGCCGAGCGTAGCGCCGGCGTTTATCGTTACCCCGAGGCCACGACGGCCTTTTTTGGTGGTAATCAGAATTACACCGTTGGCAGCCCGCGAACCGTAGAGGGCGGTGGCCGCAGCGCCTTTCAGCACCGTGGTCGAGGCAATATCATCGGGGTTGATGTCAGCAGCCGCGTTACCGTAGTCGTAGCCACCGCCACCGGTAGCCTGCGTAGCAGTGTTCGTATTGGCGTTGCTAATCGGCACACCATCCACTACGAACAGCGCTTGGTTGTTACCAAACAACGACTTCGTGCCGCGGATAACCACGTTCGAAGAGCTGCCCAGACCGTTGTTCTGCTGGATGTTCAGACCGGCAACTTTACCTGCCAGGCCATTGACGGCGTTGGGGTTACGGGCTACCGTAATGTTGTTGCCTTCAATCTGCGTTGCAGAGAAAGGCAACGAGTTGCGGGTACGCTCCACGCCAAGGGCGGTCACCACTACTTCACCGAGCTGTTTGGTATCAGCAGCCAGCGAAACGTTGAACGTAGTGTTGGCACCGATGGGCTGCTCAATGCTGGCGAAACCAACGGAGCTGATGCTGAGGGCCGTAGCGTTAGCGGGCACACTCAGCGAGAAAGAACCATCGGCATTGGTTGATGCACCGATGGTGGTCCCTTTTACCAGAACCGTTGCACCGGGCAAACCTTGCCCATTGGAACGGTCCGTCACGCGACCCGAGATAGTTCGGTCTTGTGCATTTACCTGCTGCAACAGGCAAGTCATCAGTAAGACGACCATGAAAAAGAAGTGTTTCATGTAGTAATGAAAATGGTGAGTGAATTGAAAAAAAGTGGCAGAAATGAAGGAAAAAAGAACTTAACGATACCAATCTAATGGCAAGGTATTACAAGTTTTTTTGTTACGCCAATGCTAAGCAATTCATTTCACCTACATCTATTAATAATTTATATATTTTACTTTTTTAATATAAAAGTCGTCCAATTCGCTGCATTGTCTCTGACTAAACATCGCATTAGATTGTTAAAAACATTGTTTTTCATTGCCTTAAGTGATTCTCCAAAGAATTCAAGAACTAGTTGGCAATGATTTCATAAAAGGACGAAACTTGAAGTAAATTTCATTAAAGGCACTTAAACAGCAAGGGCTGCCCCATGGGGCAGCCCTTGCTGTTTAAGTGCCTTTAATGAAATTTAGTCCACCACATCCCAGAAGATTTTCGTGTATTGGTCCACATTTGGCGGGATGTTGGCCGCGTTGGTGCTCACTTCGCTCAGCGGGTACAGGAGGCGGGTGGGCAGCCTGTCGGGGCGGGGCGAAGCGGATTCCAGCGAAGGCTGGAATTTGGGCTGGGCGGTGCGGCGGTAGTCATCCCAGGCTTCGGTGCTGGCAACGGAATTCATGGCCAAGTACTTCTGGTAGATGATGACCGACTGTTTGCCCAAGGCTCCTGAGGATGGGGCCAGGTCGTAGTTCACGAGGGGGTTGGTGGCATTGGCGGCAATGTAGGTCGTGTATTCGGCCACGCCGGTGGTTGAGCTGGCCAAGGGGTTGACGCTGCCCGTGGCCGGCCGATAGAAATACACGAAGGAAGCCTTAATGCCATCGAGGAAATCGGCTTTGGCGGCAGCGTCGCCGCCCGTGAACAAGCCCCGGGTTTCGGCTTCGGCTTTGGCAAATAAGTGTTCGGCCAGCAGCATTAGCGGCGTTGGGGCATTGAAGCCTTTCAGAATCCCGCCGTTGAGTAGGAAGCGCGAAGCCACCACGTTGCCGTTGAAGGAGGGCGGGCCACTTTCGCCGGCATCGGTGCCGACGTAAGCATCGGTCGTCACACCGTTTACCGTCCGGCTGCCTAAGGCGTAGAGCTGGGAAACGCGTGGGTCGTTGTTGCTGACGTATTGGGCGATGATGTAGTTGGTCGGAATCTGGTAGCTCCGTTCCGTGGTGTTCGAGCCCGAGGGCGTGAGCCCGTACCGGTTGTAGAGCGGGTTTTGCTGGTTGGTGCTTTGGGCGTAGCCGGGCTGCACCACTACATCGGCATCAATGAAGCCATCGGGTGCGGCTTGTAGCCGGGTCATTTCGGTGCGCACGTAGCCATCCAGGGCCGGCACCTGCGACTGGCGGAGTAGCACGCGCAGTTTGAGACTGTTGGCAAACTGCTTCCACTTGGTCATGTTGCCACCGAATACAACGTCCTCCGCCCCTACTACCCGCGAGCCGCTGGCGGCCGTGGCCTTGTTGATGTCATCGATGGCCCCATCGAGCTGCACGATGAAATCTTTGTAGATGGCATCGGCTTTGTCGTAAGCGGGGGTGACGTTGCCGGCGGCCTGCAAGGCCTGCTTGTATGGAATGTCGCCGTACTCGTCCACCAGCAGCTGGAAGTTATACACCTTCATGATGCGGGCAATGGCGGCGTGGAACGGGTAGCCCTGCGCGGTGCCCTGCTGCTGGATGAGGTTGTAGTCGTTCAGGTTGTCGTAAGTGAAGCTGAACAGGTTACCGTAGTACGAAGACGAGTAGTTGTACGTGCGCTCTTCCCCGAAGCCACTCACCACGCCGGACTTGCCCCAATAGTCGGCGGCAAAGCTGGCGTAGCTGTTGTAGTTCTGGTTGTTGGGCGCAACGGCCCCCTGGCCGCCGGTGTAGTTGGCGGCGGTGATGGCCAGCGCCTGCGCCAGAATGGCATCGGGCTTCACGACCGTGGGAGCGTTGGGGTTTTCGTTGATGTCGATGAAGGTTGAGCAACCCCCAACGGCCAGTGCAAACGCCCCTGCTGCGAGTATCTTAAGTGCTGGTTTCATAAACATGAGCGGTTAGAAAGAGGCCGAAAGTGTGGCACCGTAAAACTTGGTGGGCGGCGTTTGGAGAATGTTGTTGATGCCCACGGCATTGCTCGTCGAGGTGAAGGAGCTGAATTCGGGGTCGGTGTAGATGTTCTCCTTGGGCACCCAGGTGTAGATGTTGCGGCCGTACACATTCAGCGAAAGCCCCTTCACAAAGCCGATTTTCGTGAGCATGGCCGCCGGCAGGGCGTACCCAAGCGAAACCTCCCGGATTTTGAAGAATTTGCCGGAGGTGACGTAGTTCTCGGCCACCGTCCGGTTCCAGGTTGAGTTCTGGGCCCAGAACTCGGCCCCGCCGGGCGTCAGGCCCGAGGTGTTGGGCACGTAGGTCACGCCGCCATCGTTCGAAATGGCCGAATTTGGATACACGAAATCCTGCCGGCCGTACTTAACGCTACGCGCGCCGCTGCCCGTGAAGTCGAGGTCCTCACCAATGGTATTGTACACCACGTAGCCGGTGCGCAGCTCGCCCTGGCCGGCCAGCGTGAAGCCCTTGTAGGCGATGCTGGCGTTCATGCCATACTTATATTTAGGCTGAGTGTTGCCAAAGGTTTGGTTGTCGGAAGCCTTCAGCGGGAAGTAGTAAGTAGTAGGGTCGGTCTTGTCGTAGGCATTTTTCGTGGTGCCCATCTTGACGAGGCCGTCGGCGGTGCGCTGGTAGTGCGAGCCTTGCAGCACCGGGAATGGCTGCCCCGGAATGGCGTAGAGCTGGGCATTGCCGCCGGTGGAAAGCGCCAGCTGTGTGAGACCACCCGGCAGCGAAATCACTTCGTTGTTATTATAGTTGAAGTTGCCGCCGACGGTCACGGTCAGGCCATCCTGGATGCGGACTGGTGTGATATTCAGGTCGGCTTCCAGGCCACGGTTCTGCACCTCGCCCGCGTTCAGCAGCAAGGCATTGTAGCCCGAAGCCGACGATATGCTGGTATTGACGGTTTGGCCGGTACTGCGCTGGGTGTAGTACGTGACGGCCCCCGCCACCCGGCGCTTCAGGAAACTGAGCTCAATGCCCGCTTCGATGGAGCGCGTAGTTTCCGGCAGCAGGCTGGCGTTTACCAAGCCATTATCAGCGGTGAAAGAGGCTGATGACCCGAAGGGGTAGCCCACGCCCAGGGAGTAGGTCGAGTTTAGCCGGTAAGCCCCGCCGGTCTGAAACACGCCGAAATTCACCCCGGCCGGCAGGCTGGCCGGGAGCACGGGCGCGTTGCCCAGGTTCACTTGGCTCACTTTGGTAATGCCGCCCCGGATTTTGCCGTAGTCCAAGAACGACACTTCCTTGAGCGCCGGGATGGCGTTGGTGAAGATGAACGACACATCGGCCCCCGGGTAGAAGAAGCTGCGGTTGGAGGCGCTGAGAATGGACGTATTATCGTAGCGGCCCGAGCCGTGCAGGTACAGGAAATCCCGGTAGCCCAGCGTCAGGTCGGCGTAGAAGGCATACAGGCGCGTGCGGGCCGAGCCATTGAAGCCGTTCAGGTTGCCGATGCGGTTCTGGAGGTTGAACAAGTCAGGCGTAGCCAGCGCCGTCGAGGCCACGTAGTTGAAGCGGCTGTCAAGCTGCTGCACATTATTCCCCAGAATGGCCTGCACCGAAATATCCCCGAAGGTCTTGTCCACGCTCGCAAACAGGTCCGAATTGAGCCGGGTGAGGACGCTGCCCACGTCCTGTACGAAGCCCGGGTCGCCGGTACCGCTTTTGTTGGTGTTGCCGGCACGCACGTAGGGACTGTAATCGAACCGGTTTTGCGTGTAGAGGGCCGTCTGGTTGATATTAGTCGTGCCCAGGCGGTACTGTATCCGCAGCCAGTCAAGCAGCTTGTACGACAGGTCGATGTTGCCCTGCACCGTGTTGCGCTTGTCTTTCAGACGGTTGTTATCGAGAATATAGTAGGGATTGAAATAGAAGGCGTTGGCGTAGCCGTTTGGATTGGCAAACTCGTTGTTGCGCCAGTCGCTGTAGGAAGTGAGCGGCGAAAGCACCGTCGTGTTGAAGACGTTCCAGTACACCGTATTATTCCGGTCGAGGTTGGAAGTCGCATCCACCACTTGCTGCGAGTACGACACATTGAATCCCACCGAGAGCCGGCCAATCTCATGCGAGGCATTGAGGCGGAAAGTATTGCGGTCGAACTTATCCTTCGGAATAATGCCGTTGTTGTGAACGTTCTGGTAGGAGGCAAAAAACTTGCTCTTCTCCGTACCCGCCGAAAACGTGACGCCGTTCTGCATCTGGTAGCCGTTGTTGAAGAACTTCCGCTTCTCGTTGGGGCGGGCTTCGTAGGTTATCATTTGCAGGTCGCCATTAGCCAGCTTTTCGCCAAAGGGCCGGAGGGAGCCATCGAAACGCGGGCCAAACTGCTGGTTCTCGTAGCCGGTGTAGGCGTATATTTCCTGGCTGTCTACGCTGTTGTCGGGGCTGAAGTCCGGCCGTGATTTGGTGCCCGGCCGGGGTCCGTTCCAAGAGTTGGCCCCCGGCCCGAACTCGCTCTGAAACTTGGGCAGAAACGCCAGCGACTCAAACTGCGAGGTTTGCGACAGCGTTACCTGGGGGGCGCCCCCCCCCTGCTTGGTTGTTACAATCAATGCCCCGTTCGAAGCCTGCGACCCGTAGAGGGCCGCCGCGTTGGCTCCCTTCAGCACCGATATCGAGGCGATGTCGTCGGGGTTGAGGGCCGTCAGCACATCGTTCGGCGATATCACCCCGTCGATTACGATGAGGGCTTCGTTGTTGCCCGTGAGCGAGCGCGACCCGCGCAACGTCACCCGCACGCTGGGGTTAATGCCCGCGTTCAGCGTCTGAATCTGCAAGCCCGACACCTTGCCGGCCAGCCCGTTGGTCACGTTCGTTACCCGGGCCTGGTTAATCTCCTTCGTGTCGAGCGTGGCCGTGGCGTAACCCACCTGGCCCGACTGCCGCTGGATGCCCAGCGCCCCGGTCACCACCACCTCACCCAGCTGCTTGGTATCGGAGGCCAGGGCCACGTTGAACGCCGAGTTGGTGCCAATGGGCTGCTCCACCGTGGTATATCCGATGGAACTAATGCTCAGGGTGGTGGCCGTAGGTGGCACACTGAGCGAGAACGAGCCATCGGCGTTGGTGGACGCGCCGATGGTGGTTCCTTTCACCAGGACCGTTACACCCGGCAATCCTTGCCCGGTAGTACGGTCCGTCACACGCCCCGAGATGACCCGGTCTTGCGCTACTGCCTGCTGCAACAGGCAGGTCATCACGAAGATGACCATGAAGTAAAAGCGTTTCATGTAAGGTTGGGAAATAGTGAATGGATGGTTAAAGAGTGGAGAAAAGGCCGCTTACGCCTAATGACTCAACCGTCTGCGGTAGAGCCAGCTATAGCATCAATAATTACAAATACATATTAAATATACATATTTAATATTTTATATATTAAAACACGAAAAATATGCTCCCGAAAACATTTGTGCGGGCGTGTGCAATGCGCAGGCATCGCGCATCAATTCGACGATTGCAACAGGCCGCGGCTTGGCTTCGGCGCAGTTAAAGAGCTGTTAAAGGGAAATATCGCGGCCCTACTGTGGGGAAATTTTCGGCAAATGCCGTACTTTCACCTTTTAAACTGCCACCCCCATACTGTTTTTCCCCTTTTTTCACACACCCACTTTTACAACTCGATGAAGAGAACCTTACTATTAAGCCTGCTCTTGCTGCTGACCCTGGCCGGGCGGAGCTGGGCGCAAACGCGGCAGGTAGCGGGCCGCGTGCTCGACAAAAGCAATAACGAAGGCCTGCCCGGGGTGAGCGTTATCGTGAAAGGCACCACCACGGGCACCGCCACCGATGCCGATGGCAAATTTGAGCTGAATGTCCCGGGCTCGGCGTCAACGCTGCAATTCAAGTACCTGGGCTACATCACTACTGAGCAGCCCATTGGCACCGGTGGGCCGGTGAATGTCTCGATGGCACTCGACAACAAGCAGTTGGACGAGGTTACGGTAACGGCCCTGGGCATCTCGCGCGAGAAGCGGGCGCTGGGCTTTGCCGTGTCCGAAGTGAAGGCGGAGCAGGTAGTGCAGAAGTCGGAGCCCGACATTTTGCGCACGCTCACCGGCAAAGTGCCGGGCGTGAACATCATCAGCTCCAGCGGGGTACCGGGCTCGTCGTCCCGTATCACCATCCGGGGCAACACGTCGCTGCTGGGCAGCAACGAGCCGCTCTTCATCGTGGACGGTGTGCCTTACGACAACTCCCAGACGGATTCGGAGAACTCGCTGGTGCACGGTGCCGGCTACTCCAGCCGGACTTCCGATGTAGACCCCAACAACATTGCCACCATCAACGTGCTGAAAGGTGCGGCTGCCGCCGCGCTCTACGGGTCGCGGGCAGCCGGTGGGGTTATCGTTATCACCACCAAAACCGGTGGTGGTGGCCAGCGCGGTGCCAAAGGCGTGCAGCTGGGCTACACCACGGGCTACTCGATTGAGAAAATCGCGGCCCTGCCCGTGTACCAGAACAGCTACGGCGCAGGTGCCAACTTCGTGCAGACGAACGTGAACGGCTCGTGGGGCCCGCAGTTTGGCAGCTCTTTCGCGCCAGCTACTATTACTCATCCGCAGGCAGGTCTCGCCGATTTTCCCAACATTCCGGCGGGCACCCAGATTCCTTACCAGGCTTACCCCAACAACGTAAAGGACTTCTTCAAAACGGGCCACGTGTTTGAGAACTCGGTTTCGCTGAGCGGCAACAGCGACAACGCTTCGTTCACCACCATTATATCGCGGGCCGACCAGCAGGGCATCATCCCCTACTCGTCGTTCGTGCGCAACAACGTGAGTGCGGGCGGCTCGGGCCACTTCAAGAAGTTCACGGTGAGCGGCAACGTGGCCTACACCAACAGTGAGCAGCACGGCCCGCAACTGGGGGCCAACAACGCCGTCGGCAACAACTCGGCGTTTTCGCGCATCCTGTTCCTGACGCGCAGCCTCGACCTGCAGGGCCTGCCCTACATCAACCCCGTGACCAAGGCCTCGCAATTTGCCTGGCTGACGACGCAGGCCGACAACCCCATCTGGTCGGTAGAGAACAACAGCTACGTGTCGCGCGTCGACCGCGTGGTGGGCAGCGTGGGCCTGGCTTACGCCATCAAAGACTGGCTGACCGTGACCTACACCGGTGGCGTAAACACCTACACCGACTTCCGCCGCACCACCGTGCGACCGGGTTCGGTGGGCTACTCGGGCCTGGGCAACGTGTTGGAAGACAGCTTCCAGAACACTGAGCTGGAGCAGACTCTGCTCGTAAACGTGAACAAGAACCTGACCGAGGACATCAGCCTGACGGCCAGCTTTGGCCAGAACGTGAACCAGCGCAAGTTTGAGGGCCTGTCGTACGCCGGCGGTCCCATCATCGTGTTTGGCATCGATAACATCGAGAACACCGAGCAGAAGAGCACCAACGGCTACGCCTACAGCAAGCGCCGCCTCATGGGCCTGCTGGGCAACGTGACGGTGGGCTACAAAAACTGGGCGTTCCTGACCGCGACCGGCCGCAACGACTGGTCGTCGACGCTGAACAAGAACGGCGTATTCGGCCAGAGCGGCCGCTCGTTCTTCTACCCCAGCGTGAGTGGCTCGGTGGTGCTGAACGAGGCCCTGCAGTTCAACACCTCGTGGCTGGACCTGTTTAAGGTGCGCGCTGCTTACGGCCGCGTGGGCCGCGATGCCTCGCCCTACCAGTCGGGTGCTCCGCTCTACACCATCAACCCGACCTACGGCAACAATACCGGCAACAGCTCATTTCCCTTCAATGGCGTGCCGGGCCTGGCCCTGAGCAACGTTATCAACAACCCTGCCCTGACGCCGGAGTTCACCACGGAACTGGAAGTGGGAACGGAAATCACCCTTTTCCGCAACCGGGTTTCGCTGAATGCCACGTATTACGACAAGCGCACCACCAACCAGATTTTGCCGCAGTACATCGCCGCCTCCACCGGCTACAGCGCCCGGGTAACCAACTTCGGGGAAGTATCCAACAAAGGTGAGGAAATTGCTTTGACGGTAGTGCCGGTTGATAACCGCGGCTTCCGTTGGAGCAGCACGTTCAACTTTACGCACAACAAGAACATTGTGGAAAGCCTGGGGAGCGGCAGCGACAAAGTGACCCAGATTCCTTTTGGCACCAACTTTAACGGGGGGCCTTACTCGGTGCACATTGCCGGCCAGCCCTATGGCGTCATCTTCGGCTCGGTGGCTGCCCGCGACGATAAAGGCAACTACCTGATTGACCCCAACACGGGCCGCATGATTCAGGGCACCAGCCGGATTATCGGCAACCCGAACCCGCAGTTCATCATGGGCTTCATCAACCAGTTCACCTACAAGGGCATCACCCTGAACACGCTGATTGACTTCCGCAAGGGCGGCGACTTGTACTCTACCACCTTGCAGCAGGAGCTGGGCCGCGGCGTAACCAAAGACACCGAAGACCGCAACCGCCTGGTGATTATCAAAGGGGTGCAGGGCAGCCCGGTGACGAAGCAACCCCTCCACGATGCCAGCGGCAGCACCATTCCGAACACCACGGCCATCACCATGAACGACTTCTATTTCGGCTCGGGCTCGGCGGCAATCGGTGCTTTCGATGAGCAGTCGATTTATGATGCCACCACGGTGCGCCTGCGCGAAATCACCCTGGGCTACGACCTGCCCAAATCGCTGCTGGAAAAAACGCCCTTCGGCATCGTCAACTTCTCCGTATCGGGCCGCAACCTGTACTGGTACTCGCCCAACATTCCGAAGTATTCCAACTTCGACCCCGAAACCAGCACCTTCGGTGCCAGCAACCAGCAAGGCTTCGAATACACGAACGCGCCCACCACGCGCCGCTACGGCGTGAACATGCGGGTGACCTTCTAATCCACGACTTTTGGTTTCTTACCTATATGAAATTTCATAAATTACCCGGCACCCTCGCCTTGCTGAGCGTGCTGGCAGCCGCTCCGGGCTGCAAAGACTTCTACGACGTGAACGTGAGCCCCCTGGCTCCGACCAAAGCCGAACTGTTTTCGCTGCTCCCCGTGACGCAGGTGGCCATGGCCACCAGCCTGGGCGACAGCCCGTCGGGCATGAGCCAGTACACGATGGCCCTGATGCAGCAGCTGGCCAACAGCCGCAACATCGGCACTTTCAACCAGAACGGCGATGCTTTCTCCAACGAATGGTCGTCGCTGTACACTGATATGCTCATCAACAACCAGCAAATCATTACGCAGGGCACCACCGAGCAAAGCTGGACCTACGTGGGCATTGCCCAGATTCAGCGGGCCTTCGTGTTCAGCCAGATGGTGGACCTGTGGGGCAGTATCCCCTATTCGCAGGCCTTGCAGGGCGGCACCATTGCCACGCCCCGCTTCGACAGCGATGCGGCCATTTACAACGGCGGGGACGGCATTCAAAGCCTGTTTTCGCTCATTGACGAGGGCATTGGTAATCTGGCTAAGCCGGCCCCCAATACGGGCCTGGCGAGAGCGGACCTCATTTATGGTGGCAACAAAGTCAGTTGGACCCACTTCGGAAACAGCCTCAAGCTGAAGCTGTACAACCAAATCCGGAAAACCCGGAACGTGACCGCCGATGTTACTCCTTTGCTAGCCAACGGCAGTAACCTGATTCAACAGTTCAACGAGGACTTCGAGCTGAACTACGGCACAACCATCACGCCCGATAACCGCAACCTGGGCTTTATTGCCGATTACGCTACCCCTGGCCGCGAAAACCGCATCAATCCCAACTTCTATCTTGCCATGAGCGGTAACGCCGACCCACGGGTGCCGTATTACTTCTTCAACCAAGCATCCACCACCAACTCGTTTTCGGCCCTAACGCAGGATTATGCCCTAGGCAATTTCGTATCGGTGCGTTTTGGCAGCAATGGTCCCTACGCCAGCTCCTCCAACAGCACGATTATTACCCTACCCGGCCTTTACCCCGTGGGCGGACGCTATGATGATGGCAAGGGCGGAGTTGCCAGCGCCTCGTCCAGCATTCCGGGCACGGTAACGGGCAAAGGCGTTGTAGCCCAGCGACTACATACCTATTTCAGCCGCAAATTCACCGAAGCCGAACTGCAATTGACTGTGCTCAACGACAATGCCGCTGCTACCACCGCACTAAGATTAGCGATAAAGGCCTCCTTCGACAAGGTCGACTACGTTGCCGGCAAAGACGGTAGCCCCCTGATGGACCCGGCTCAGGTCGCGGCCTATATCAACACGGCCCTGGCATTGTTCAACCGGCCCGGTGCTACCCTCGATGACAAGCTGGAGGTGCTGATGTACGAGAAATACGTGGCCAGCTTTGGCTACGGCGTCGACATGTACACCGATTTCCGGCGTACCGGCCACCCGCGTATCAAAGTACCCGGCAATGCGGACCCCGCCCGGGGGGTCTTCGACGACAACGACCCCGTTACGGTATCGACCGGCGCATTCCCGCGCCGCCTGAACTACCCGCTGAACGACCTGCTGGTGAACCCCAATGGCCCGCAGACGCAGGATTCGAGTCCCCTTTTCTGGGATAAGTAACCTTGGTCGTTTCCCCCACCCCAACATCCGCCATTTCATGAAAAAGTTATTATTTAGCTTATTGCCCCTGGCCCTGTTAGCCGGGACCAGCAGCTGCCGCGACCAGGCCCGCATTCCGGAGCCGGTAGTGGACAGTGTTCCGCTTATTTTGCCGGAAATCAACCCCAAGAAATCTTATTTTGATGTGACTGCCAGCCGACTGTCCATCAATTCAGCCACGGCGAGCAACATCGCACGCCCGGTTTTCGAATTCGTGGTTAACCCCTCCAAAGGCCAGGCCGAGATTCAAACGGTTGAGCTTTACAAGAGCTACCTGCGGGGCTCGCGGCTGGGCCCGCGGGTGAAAGTGCGGGACCTCACGAGCTTCCCCGTTACCATCACCATGGACAGCCAAGAGGCCATTGCCGACTTGTACCCCAGCAGCCCCATCACCGGGCAGACCGCTCCGCTTCCCATCAAGGCAACCACCGCCTCGGCCATCAACCGGATTGAGCTGCCTACCATCGCGCAAAGTGCCATTGTCTTCACCTTCGAGTACGTGATGAAGGATGGGCGGCGCATCGTACTCACCCCTTTGTCTACCACCGAGGGCACGGTAGGCGCGCCCACCGGTACCATGGTCAATGCGCCGTACGCGGCCGTTGCCCTGTTTAAATAACGGTTGCGGGCCGCAGTATCCGTATCAAAAACCAATCAAAAGACTACCAACAACTTCTGAATGGATATTATATGGTCGGATTAAGCCCTGCTCTTGATAGCGCACTGTAAAATCACAGTTACCGTTTTAAGCGAAAAAGCGTGCCCGGAATTATATAATTCCGGGCACGCTTTTTCGCTTAAAACGGTAACACAAACATCTGGTTATCCGGAAACTACTCTATCAAACCCACCTGCACAATAGCATCACCTATAAGTAAAATGCAACAACCCACCAATCATTAATTTACTTGACAACCTGAATTATCTTCCGATTCTAGCCTAAAAGCCAGGCAAATTTTATCCCCTAATGTTGACCTTATGGCAACTGTATGGGAACAATGGCCTATTTTTGATAGTCTCAACCGTTCCCCCATTTTTTACCTTTTTTCAATTTCAACCTTTAGTCCATGAAAAAAATCTTACTCATGAGCATGCTGCTCATGTTTACACTTCTTCACGGAGCGATGGCGCAAACGCGCACCGTTTCTGGGAAGGTAACCGACCAAGCATCAGGCAACGGCCTGCCAGGCGTTACGGTGCTCCTTAAAGGCACCACCAACGGGGTATCTACCAATGCCGATGGGGCGTATAGCCTCACCGTGCCGGAGAATGGTGGCACACTGGTATTCAGCTCTGTTGGGATGGTATCGCAGGAGCGTGCCATTGGCAGCAACTCGCAGATAACGGTGGCGTTGGCCACGGATAACAAGCAGCTCAACGAAATTGTGGTGACCGGCTACGGCGGCTCGCAGGATGTGAAAGACATCACGGGCTCAGTGGCGCAGGTAAAGGAGGAGAAGCTGTTGCTTCAGCCTGTAACCAGCGTCGACCAGTCCCTGCAGGGCCGCATGGCCGGCGTAATCGTGAACACTACCAGCGGTACGCTGGGCGACCAGGCTGCTATCCGTATCCGGGGTGCTAACTCCATCAGCGGCAGCTCGCAGCCACTGGTTGTGCTCGATGGTGTTCCGCTCAATACTACCGACCAGGGCAACGTTCTCAGCACCCGCTACAACCCGCTGGCCGACATCAACCCCAACGATATTGCTTCGATTGATGTATTGAAGGATGCCTCGGCCGCGGCCATTTATGGCTCGCGTGCTTCGAACGGTGTATTGGTGATTACCACCAAGCGTGGCAAATCGGGCCAAAACCGGGTTGCTATCAACTCGTTTTATGGTTTCCAGCAGGCTATCAAGAAGCCGAAACTGCTGAACGGTGCTGAGTTCATGGATATCAGCAACGAGAAAGCGCTGAACAGCCGGAACGGCAGCACCAACGGCGTTATCAACACGGCAGTCCCCGCAGTTATCGCACGTCCGATTGACGTGAACGGCGACGGTGTGAACGATGAAACGGACTGGATTAAGGAGATTTTCCAGAACGGCACACAGCAAAACTACCAGGCGGCCCTTTCGGGTGGCAACGAGTTTGCTTCTTACTACGGTTCGGGCGACTGGAACGACCAGAAAGGCATCATCCTGAAAAACCGCCTGCGTCGTGGCTCGGCTCGTTTGAACGTAGACCTGACCCCGAAAAAATGGTTGAAATCCGGCGTTAGCCTCAGCTATGCCAAAACCTACAACCAGGGCATCAACGGTGAAACGGCGTTGGCCGGTGCTACCGTATCGGGCTACACCGCACCGCCAAACGTGCCGGCCTACAACCCGGACGGTTCTTATTACCTGAACTCCCTGGGCAACCTGGGCAATGGTAACAACAACATCCCCAACCCAACTTTCGCCCCCAACGCTTACTACCACATCCCGGCTACCTTGTCGTTGAACAAAAACGACAACACGTCGCAGCGTATCATCGGCAACGGCTACCTGACCGTTGAGCCCATCAAAGGCCTGCAGCTCACCACCAAGTACGGCATTGACTACAATACCAACTTTGAGGAGCAGTACAGCAGCGGTATCCTGGGTGGCCTGGGCCGTAGCGCCATTGGCCCCGGCCAATTGGGCCTGGTACAGGACTACAACACCGACCGTACCCAGTTCAACTGGCAGAACTACGCCAACTACGACCGCACCTTTGCTGAGAAGCATACCATTGGGGTAACGGGCGGCGTAGAATACCAGGAAACCCGCACCCGTCGTATCTACACGGTAGCCGGTGGTTTCTCCGACGACAAGTTCCAGTCCATCATCGACAACGTATTCACGTCGGTAGCATCGGGCGGTGGCCAGTTGTTCAACGTTGGCTTCCAGTCCTACTTTGGCCGTCTGAACTACAACTTCGGCAGCAAGTACTACGCTTCGTTCTCGCTGCGCTCGGATGCTTCTTCGATATTCGGTGTTGACAAGCAGCGTGGCTTGTTCCCCGGCGGCTCCATCGGCTGGCGTATCTCGGAGGAAAGCTTCCTGAAGAATTTCTCCGTTCTGAATGACTTGAAACTGCGTGCCAGCTACGGCCTGGTGGGTAACTCCAACGGTCTTAGCTCCTACGCTGCCCGTACCCTGGTGGGCGGTGGCCTGTATGCTGACCTGAACGGTTTCACACCAACTCAGATTGGCAACTCGCAGCTGCAGTGGGAGAAGTCGAAAAAACTGGACATCGGTTTTGACGCTAGCCTGGTTAAAAACCGCATCGGCATAACCTTCGACTTCTTTAACAACGACATCAGCGACCTGCTGCTGCTGGCTCCTACCCTGCGCACGACGGGTGTTCCGAACTCTACCATCAGCCGCAACATTGGCTCGATGTACAACCGCGGCATTGAGCTGACGCTGAACACGACCAACGTGAAGCTGGATAACGGCTTTACCTGGACTTCCTCGCTCAACGGCTCCATCATCAAGAACCGGGTAACGGCGCTTTCGACCCCCAACGACATTATTCAGGCCAACCAGCGCGCCAGCCTCGGCAGCAGCCTGGGCATCTACTACCTCCCCGAGTGGGCTGGTGTGAACCCGGCCAACGGCAATGCCCAGTTTTACGACAAAGACGGCAACATCAAACAATACGATGCTGCTTACGCAGTGCCCAACGCTACTGGCACGGCCTTCACGGCGGGCCGGTGGTTGAACGCCGCTGGCGAGCCAACGACGGCCATTGGTGCTGCTGACTTCAAATACCAGAGCAAAAGCGGTTATCCTACCTTCTTCGGCGGGTTTGACAACACGTTCTCCTTCAAAGGTGTTGACCTCGGTATCTTTCTGCAGTACAGCGGTGGCAACTACATCTACAACGGTTACCGCGCTGCCCTGCTGAGCACGAGCTTCCAGAACAACATCGTCGACATCAAGGACCGTTGGACGACTCCCGGCCAGAGCACGGACATCCAGAAACTGGTACTGCGCGACGTAGTATCGGGCCAGGCTTCCACGCGCTGGTTGGAGAAAGGCGACTTCCTGCGCCTGCGCCAGGTAAGCCTTGGCTACAATCTGCCGGACGGCTTTGTTAAGCGCCTTGGTTTGAACAACGCGCGGATTTATACCCTGGTACAGAACGTGTACACGTTCACCAAATACAAAGGCCTTGACCCGGAAGTTAACTCCAACGTCAACGCTGCCAACACCGGTGCCAACATTGCATTTGGTGTGGATGGCCGTTCGGTTCCCCCCACGCGGAGCTTCACCTTCGGTCTTAACTTGGGCATTTAATCTTGTTTTCTTATCGTAATTATGTTTCATAACTCCACTTTGCGGCGCCTCACGCTTTGCGGCCTGCTGCTCACGGCGGCCACTAGCTGCGACGTTCTGACCCAGGACGTGCCCACGGCCCTGACCAAGGAAGATGCTTTTGCCAACGCGACGAAGATTCAGCAAACGGCGATTGGTATGTACGACCAATTGCAAAATGCCGAATTCCTCGGGGGCCGCGCGCTGATTTACAGCGATATCCGCAGCGATGACACCAACCCGGCGTCTTTCTTCGGCAACATCGGCACGCTCAACCCCCTGGCGGGCGATGGCACGGTGCTCCTCGCCTGGACCGGCGGCTACCGCAGCCTGTACGGTGCCAATTTCTTCCTGCAGGAAATAGCTAAGAATTCGGGCAAAGTACCAGCTGCGCTGGAAGCCAACTACATCGGCGAAGCCAAATTCATCCGGGCTCTTATCTATTTCCACTTGGTGAACCTGTGGGCTCAGCCCTACAACTTCACGCCCGATGCCTCGCACCCTGGCGTGGTGTTGCAGCTCACCGCTCCCGACGCTGGCACTGCCTTCGACGACAGCCAGAGCAAGCCGCGCGCTACGGTGAAGCAAGTGTACACGCAGATGGAAACCGATTTGACGGATGCCATCGCGGCCTTGCCCGAAACGTACGCTACCGATTTTGAAAAGACCGGCCGCGCCACCAAGGATGCGGCTCGTACGCTGCTTTCGCGCATCTACCTCTACGAAGGACGCTACGCCGATGCCGCCGCCATGGCGGGCACGGTAATCAGCGGCGGTCGTCACAGCCTCGGTGCCTCGCCGGCAGTGCCATTCACGGCTGCTACGTTCAACAACCCGGAATCCATTTTCTCCGTGGCCATGAACGTAAATGACAACCCCAATACGAACAACGCATTGGGCCAGCATTACCTGAAGCGTGCCGACATCAGCGTAAACCCTTACGCTTTGATTCCGCTCAGCCAGTTCCCGTTGGCCGACCGTCGTCGGACGCTGTTGCTGTTGCCGACGGCCGTGCCTGCGTCGACTACGTCGCCGCTCATTTTCACGCAGAAATACAAAGAGGCCTCTGCTGACTATGTTCCCATCGCCCGCTACGCCGAAACCCTGCTCAACCGCGCAGAAGGCCTGGCTCAGACGGCTACCGGCGTGAGCCCCGAAGCCATCACATTGCTCAACCAAGTGCGTGACCGTTCGAAGCCTGCAACCTCGGCTTCGTACACCGTGGCTGACTTCGCGGACAAAAATGCCCTCATTGAGGCTATTTTGTTGGAGCGTCGCCTGGAGCTGGCGTTCGAAGGCCACCGTTACTACGACCTGATGCGCTACAAGCGTAACTCTAGCCGTGTGAACTACGGTGCTGACCGTGCGATTCTGCCGATTCCTCTGGTAGACATCCAGCAGAACTCCAGACTGGTACAGAACCCTGGTTACTAACCGGTCTTGTATAGCAAAAAAAAGCCCTGGCCAATATGGCCAGGGCTTTTTTTTGCGCTTGCTCCTCACAAAATGTATTGGCTCAGGTCGCGGTTTTTCACCATGCTATTCAGCCGCTCATCTACCAGGCCGGCGGTGATGAGGATGCGGGCATTGGCCCCAATCTTATCCGGCACGTCGTAGAGAATGTCGTTGAGCAGGCGGCTCATTACGGTGTGCAGGCGGCGGGCCCCAATATTCTCCACCTCAGCGTTGACCTCGAAGGCAATTTCGGCCACGCGCTCCAGCGCAGCGTCTTCGAAGGTTAGTTCTACTTCCTCGGCTTTCAGCAGGGCCTCGTATTGCTTGGTGAGGGCGTTTTTGGGGTCTTTGAGAATGCGGAAGAAGTCTTCCTTGGTCAGGCTTTGCAGCTCGACGCGGATAGGGAAGCGGCCTTGCAGCTCGGGGATGAGGTCGCTGGGCTTGGAGACGTGGAAGGCTCCGGCGGCGATGAACAGGATGTGGTCGGTGTTGACGATGCCGTACTTGGTGTTCACAGCCGAGCCTTCCACGATGGGCAGCAGGTCGCGCTGCACGCCCTGGCGGCTCACGTCGGGGCCACCGCCGCCGCTTTTGCCGCCGCTGCTGGCCACTTTGTCAATCTCATCGATGAAGATGATGCCGGCGTTTTCGCACTGGCGCACGGCTTCGTCCTTCACCTCGTCCAGGTCGATGAGCTTGGCGGCTTCTTCGTCGAGGAGGAGCTTGCGGGCTTCGGCCACGGTCACTTTGCGCTTGCGGGTTTTCTTGGGCATCATGTTGCCCAGCATATCCTGCAGGCCCGAGAGGGTGCCTTCGTCCATGCCGGGAGGCGCGCCCATCACCCCGATGCTGGGGCCGGGCTGCGCCACCTGGATTTCGATTTTGCGGTCTTCGAGCTCGCCGTTTTTAATTTTCTGGCGGAACCGCTCGCGGGTGCGCTCGTTGAGCTCGGCATCGGAATGGGGTACGTCATCCCCTCCCCCACTGCCGAAGCCGAGGCCGGTTTTAGCCCCAGTGGGCTGCGAGATGGCGGGAATGAGGGCGTCAAGAATCAACTCTTCCACGGCGTCGGCGGCCTGGGCTTTTACGGCTTCCTGGCGGCGGGCTTTCACGCGGTTGAAGGACTGCTCGGCGAGGTCGCGCACCATGCTTTCCACGTCGCGGCCTACGTAGCCTACTTCGGTGAATTTGCTGGCTTCGACTTTTACAAAAGGCGCATCGGCGAGGTGGGCCAGGCGACGGGCAATTTCGGTTTTGCCCACGCCGGTGGCCCCAATCATGAGGATGTTGTTGGGCACGATTTCGGCCTGCATATCCAGCGGGGCGTGGAGGCGGCGCCAGCGGTTGCGTAGTGCAATGGCCACGTGGCGCTTGGCCTCGTGCTGGCCGATGATGTACTTATCGAGTTCGGCCACGATTTGGGCCGGGGTCAGGAAATCTTGGTTGAGCATGGGCAGTGTACGGAAACGAGGTAATGAAAGAACGTCATGCAGAGCGCAGCGAAGCAGCTTGCCCGCAATAAGTAATCCAATCGGTGGGTTTACTTACGGCGGGCAAGCTGCTTCGCTGCGCTCTGCATGACGTTCTGGGAAAGCAAAAACTTACGCTTACTCCTTCTTCTTAAACAGTGAATTCAAATTGCGCGAAATGGTGAAATACTCGCTGGAGCCCGCCGCCTGCAAGGTGGCGTGAGTGTAGTCAATCTGAAACGTGCTAATCTTCAGCATCACGCCAAACGACAAGCCGGCGCTGCCGCTGGTGTTGTCGAGGCGCAGCTCGCGGCGCTGCAAGTGGTTATAGGCGGCCCGCAGCTGGAAGCCCTTGCCGAGGATAAGGGCGGCGCTGGCGGTGAAGTGCCGGGCCAGGTTGTCGCCGAAACTCTTGGTGGCCTTCTTCTCATTGCCGCTGGCATCGAGCTGGCCACGGGCGTTGGGGTCGAGGTACTGAATGTCCCACTGCTGCAGGTGGTGGGCCGTGAGCGAGAAGCGCAACGGCATGTGCTCGGGCTTCACAGTGGCCCCGATTTGCACGTCGAGCGGCAGCGGGCCGCGCTCGGTACCGGGGTAGGGCGAGAACTGATAGCCGGCATTTTTCACGGCCAGGCCCGCCGTGAAGTCGGCCGTGGGGTGCTTGTACACCACGCCGGCATCGGCCACGCCGGCCAGCGAGCGGCTGCCCGCAATGCTGGACACGGCCAGCTTGGTGGTGGCCCCAAACGTGAATTTGCCCTTGGTGTAGGAATCCGTCAGGCCCACGGTGTACTCATTCACGCTGAACGTGCCCAGGCTGTTGCCGGCCGGGTCGTAGCTCTCGAAGCTGCCGTAGTTGAGGTAGGTGACGCCCACGCCGAAGCGCCCGGCCTTCTCGGTATTGAAGACGTAGGCGGCGGTGCTCTGCTTGATATCGGCCAGGTAAGCCACGTAGCTCAGGGCCAAGCGGCCGTCCATGTCGGCATTGAGCAGGGCCGGGTTGCCGTAGAGCATGGTGGGGTCGTCGTTGCGGTCCGAGACGCTCATCCCTCCCAGAGCCGCCAGATGGGCGCTGGGCGGCAGGTCCAGAAACGGAAACACGGTGCGCCCGCCCAGCTGCTGGGCCGCCGCCGGCCGCAGCCCCATCACCCCCAACAAAAGGCCAAAACCGGCCACCCGGACAGCGGAAAAATGCTTCATATTGCTAAGATAAGGGGCACCCGCGCCCCCGTTGGCAGCCTAACGCTCCACCGGCCCGAATAAGTACCCCGGTAGCACATTTTACCCCTTCGGAAGGTCCAATAGGTGCTTCGGAAGAGGGTATATGTGCTTCCGAAGCACCAACACCACCTTCCGAAGCACCTATTGGACCTTCGGAAGCACATATAGGTCTTTCCGAAGCACCAATACCTCCTTCGGAAGGACATATATGTCAAAATTTTGACCTTTCCAGCCTCCTGATGCGGTTTTCGGCCCGGCTGCTACTGCACCTCCACGCTGGGGCCGGGGGCGGGCACGGGCTCGTCGCGCACGGGCAGCTTCTGGGGGTGCGGCACCAGCTCATCGAGCAAGGCCACGCGCAGCACGTCGTCCACGCGGTCGGCGTAGTGGATGGTGAGGCCTTTGAGGTAGTCTTCCTGAATTTCCTCAATGTCCTTGCGGTTTTTGGGGCAGAGGATGATGTCCTTCATGCCGGCGCGGCGGGCGGCCAGCAGCTTCTCCTTGATGCCGCCCACGGGCAGCACCTTGCCGCGCAGGGTGATTTCGCCGGTCATGGCCAGGTGAGCGCGCACCCGGCGCTGGGTGAAGGCCGAAGCCATGCTGGTGAAGATGGCAATGCCCGCGCTGGGGCCGTCCTTGGGCACCGCGCCTTCGGGGAAGTGAATGTGCAGGTCGTACTGCTCGAATAAGCGGTAATCGATGCCAATCTCATCGGCCCGCGAGCGCAGGTAGGAAAGCGCCGTAATGGCCGATTCCTTCATTACATCGCCGAGCTGGCCCGAGAGCGTGAGCTTGCCCCGGCCCCGGCTCAGCAGGCTTTCCACGAAGAGAATGTCGCCGCCCACCGAGGTCCAGGCCAAGCCGGTTACCACGCCGGCGGTGTCGTTGTCCTGGTACTGGTCGCGGTCGAAAATAGCCGCGCCGAGGATTTTGCGGATTTCGGCCGGCTCCATCGTGGCGGGCAGGGGCTCTTTGCCGGCCTTGCGGCGGGCCAGGTTGCGCGTCACGGCGGCCAGCTTGCGCTCCAGGCCGCGCACGCCCGATTCCCGGGTGTAGTCGTCGGCCACGCGGTGCAGGGCGGCATCGGTAATTTTCACTTCGTTCTCGCCCAGGCCGTGCTCTTTGAGCTGCTTGGGCCAGAGGTGCTTGCGGGCAATCTGCACCTTCTCCTCCTGCGTGTAGCCGGTGAGGTCGATGATTTCCATGCGGTCGCGCAAGGCGGGCTGGATGGTATCGAGCGAGTTTGCCGTGGCGATGAACAGGACCTTCGAGAGGTCGTATTCTACTTCCAGGTAGTTATCGGTGAAGGTGGCGTTTTGCTCCGGGTCCAGCACTTCCAGCAACGCCGACGACGGGTCGCCGCGAAAATCACTGCTCACCTTGTCAATCTCATCGAGAATGATGACCGGGTTCGAGGCCCCGGCCTTCTTAATCTGGGCGATGATGCGGCCGGGCATGGCCCCCACGTAGGTTTTGCGATGCCCACGAATTTCGGCTTCGTCGCGCACGCCGCCGAGGCTCATGCGCACGTATTTGCGGCCCAGAGCGGTGGCAATGCTGCGTCCCAGGCTGGTTTTGCCCACGCCGGGAGGCCCGTAGAGGCACAGAATGGGCGCTTTCAAATCCTGCTTCAGCTTGAGCACGGCCAGGTATTCGAGGATGCGCTCCTTCACTTTTTCGAGGCCGAAGTGGTCGGCGTCGAGGATTTTCTTGGTTTGCTTGAGGTTGAACTTGTCCTTGGTGTACTCGCCCCAGGGCAGGTCGAGCATGAACTCGACGTAGTTCATGTTCACCGAATAATCGGGGGCCATGGGATTGGTGCGGGTCAGCTTCTCCATCTCCTTTTTGAAGTGGAGCGCCACGGCCTCGGGCCATTTCTTGGTTTCGGCGCGGGCTTTCAGGCGGTGCACGTCTTCCTCGGAGCCGTCCTGGCCCAGCTCGTCCTGCAGGGTTTTGAGCTGCTGGCGCAGGAAATACTCG
The DNA here is from genome assembly GCF_054776495.1 of Hymenobacter segetis. Lineage (NCBI taxonomy): Bacteria > Pseudomonadati > Bacteroidota > Cytophagia > Cytophagales > Hymenobacteraceae > Hymenobacter > Hymenobacter segetis. The sequence continues at coordinate 307,684 of NZ_BAAHBV010000002.1, forward strand.
CGCTGCTGGGCATCGATGCCGGTGTGGGTTTTCGAGCGAATGTCCTGCTTAATTTCCAGCAGCTCGGCCTGGCTGAGCAGGGCTTCGAGGAGCAGGCGGGCTTGCTGCTCGGGGTCGGCCAATTCCAGCAGGCGCTGCTTGGCGGGCAGGTCGAGCTGCACGTTGCTGGACAGGAAGTGCGTGAGGAAGGCCGGCGACTGAATGCCGTCGAGCATGGCCCGGGCTTCCATCGGAATCTCGGGGGTGAGTTCCAATACCTTGGTTGCGGCCTCGCGCAGGGCCTGCAAAAGGCCGAATTCGCCGGGGATTTCGGGGTTCAGCGATACTTCGGGGAAGTAGCTGACGCGGGCCACCAGCGGCGTGAAGCTCAGCTGCTCCTCCACCTTGAAGCGCACCTGGCCTTGCAGGATGATGGTAATCTGGCCATCGGGCTGCTCCAGCAGCTTGAGAATGCGGGCCAGGGTGCCCACGGAGTGCAGCTCTTCGGCGGTGGGCTCGTCGGCATCGGGGTTAAGCTGGGCTACTACGCCGAGGAGCTTGTCATCGGCGTAGGCTTTGCGCACCAGCTTCACGCTTTTTTTGCGCGTCACGGTCACGGGCAGCACCACGCCGGGGAACAGCACGGTGTTGCGCACCGGCAGAATGGGCAGCGTGGACGGGGCGTCGTCGCCGTGGAGGAGGTGTTCGGGGTCGGCGGCCATAATGGCGATGGCTTCGGGTTGGGAGTTAGCGTCGCTAAGCGTGCGAACCGGAGCCGCAGCGGAAGTATAAAAGGAGGCCAGATTCATGAAAGGGGATAAAGCAGAAGCAACGGCCGCAGGTGCCAGATTGGCAGTTTTGGGCCTTTTGATTGGGAAGATACAAGGTACGCTTTCCCGACGCGTTTGGCCTTCAAGGGCCGTGCCAGCAGGCCAAAACCGCCAAAGCGGCGCACCAGCCCCGGCGGCGGGCACCAAATATGGCTAATTCCCTAAATTGTTGGCAACTTGCGCAATATTTCATGTCGAAAACTCTACCCATGTCGGCTTTATTGCGTCGAAGCTGGTTGCTTTTGTTGCTGAGCGTGGCCACCGGGCTGCTGGCCGCGCCTACCGCGCAGGCCCAGCGCCGGCCCGCCAAACGGATTCCCGCCGCCGCCTCCCCTTCCGCCGATACCACCAGCGGCGGGGCATCGGCCGCGCCCAAAAAGGCAGTTGGCGCGCCGGCCAAAGCCAAGCCGGCCATCGCGCCCGGGACCTACCGCGTGCGCGGCCTCAACAGCCGCGTGAGCCGCAAGCTACACCTGCGGCCGGATGGTACGCCCGACTTCATTTTCATCAACAAATACCCGTTTTTTGAGGATAAGAAGGCGCTGAAGGCCATTAACAAGGCCGAAAAACGGCGGCAGTATCACCAGACGCGCCTGCTGCTGGAAGACTATGTGGCCAAGTTCGGGCCGGTCAACTTTGAGAAGAACACCAACATGCTCTGGCGGCTGGGCCAACTGCTGGAGCGCGACAGCCAGACCGTGAAAGCCAAGGCGTACTACCGCCTGGCCCTGAAGCACAGCCGCGCTGATACCAAGCGCGTGCAGCTTTACTACGACTCACTGGAGCAGAAAAACACCGACCTGTACGTGCCCCTGAAAACGTACTACGACCTAGTGGAGTACCGCAAGAATCTCAACACCTTCCACCCGCCCAAGGGCGTGTACACGAGCATGGGCGACGCCATCAACAGCAAGGCCCCAGACTACGGGCCGGCGCTGGCGGGCAATGATTCGCTGATAATTTTCAGCAGCAAGCGTAAGCGGCGCGGGCTGACCGGCGTGGTGGACGAGGACCTCTACACCTCGCACCGCGAGGGCGTGAGCTGGTCCGATGCCGAGCCGCTGCCCAAGCCCATCAACTCGCCCAACAACGAGGGCTCGGCCTGCCTGAGCAAGGACGGGAAGACGATTTATTTTGCCCGCTGCGAGTGCGCCACCTGCCACGGCAACTGCGACCTCTACACCGCCACGCGCGGCAAAGACGGCAAATGGAGCGCGCCCAGAAGCCTGGGGCCGATGGTGAATTCATTGGGCTGGGACTCGCAGCCGACGCTGTCGCAGGGCGAGGACACGCTGTATTTCGCGTCGGACCGGCTGGGCGGGTTTGGGCTGTCGGACATTTATTATACCCGCAAGCTAAAAAACGGGCAGTGGAGCCCGGCCGAGAACGTGGGGCCGGTGGTGAACACCCGCGAGAACGAGGTGAGCCCGTTTTATCACCCGCTCTACCATGTGCTGTATTTCAGCTCGCGGGGGCAATTGCTGAATTTCGGCGACTTCGACATTTACAAAACCTACCGCGTAGGCGGGCGCTGGCAGGAGCCCAAGAACATCGGCCCGCTGGTGAACGGCAAGGGGTCGGAGTATTACTTCACCATTGATAGGGAGAGTAAAAACCTGTACTATGCCCGTTCGGAGGCGCAGGAGATTAATAATCTGGACCTGTATTCCTTCCCTTTGCCGATGGAGGCGCAGCCGCTGGCCACCACCCGGGTGGAGGGCACGCTGCTGGATTCGGTGAACAGCAAGCCGCTGAAGGGCATTGTGAGCATTATTGATACCGATAATGGCGTGGAGGTGGCCAGCAAGTTTATCCGGCCCGATGGCACGTTTGACTTTGAGCTGATTGAGGGCTCGCACTACGCGATGCTGATTCAGAGCAACGATTTTTTCTCGGTGGAAAAGCAGTTTGCGCTGAAGGGCGACACGGTGATGACGCTGCTCACGAACAGCATCGACTACAAGCTGCCGCTGATTTTCAAGAACCTGGAGTTTGAGGCGGGTAAGGCCAACGTGCTGCCCAGCATGCACGCCACGCTGGACCGCATTGCGCTGTTTTTGGTGGACCATCCCACGTTCCGGCTCAGCATTTCGGGCCACACCGACACCAGCGGCGACCCCGATGTGAACGAGAAGCTCTCGCAGGACCGGGCCGAGGAAATCCGGCGCTACATCGAGCGCAAGGGCAAGCTGGCTCCTAATCGCATCGAGAGTTTCGGCTACGGCTCCAGCCACCCGCTCAAGGACGAGGTGACCGAGGCCGATGCCAAGGTAAACCGCCGCGTGGAGTTCAAGCTGGTGAAGCCCGATGGCGACAAGCCGGCCGACGGCGGCGGGGCCTGGAAGTAGGAGCGGCTTCTTCGAGCACTATGAAAACGGGCTCAAAAACAGGTTTCAGCCGCTACTCGACAGCTAATACCCGCACCGTTTTACCATTGAAGGCGGCCTCCTGGCCGGCCCGCAACCCTTTCAGCGCCACGGCGACCGGCGCGGCGGGTGATATGGCGAATACATCCGTCCCATCCAGCTTGCCGGCGCTGATGCTGATGTAGAACCGGCCCAGGCTGGTATGCACGAGGGCCCCGGGGCGCACGGTGTCGCAGGGGGCATCGGGGCTGAGGCGGGCGAGCTCGGCTTGCAGCTGCTGGGCCTGCTGCATGTGAGCGGCGTTGCGGTCGCGCTCGGCGTTGGCCATTTCGCGGCCGGTTTCATACTTGTCGCCAGCGCTGCTCTTGGTTTCGGAGGAGGAGGATTCCTGGGCGGCCTGCATGGCGGTGCGGGCGGCGGCAATGCGCTGCTCGATGAAGGCGTGGCAAAGGGCGTGGAGGGCGGGTTTGGTCATTAATTCGGCTTAATCAATACCCAGGACACTTTGGCGCTGGGAGTAGCTATTTCGGATGGCTCAATTGAATCTCGGTCTTTACCCATTGGGCCCCGTTGGAAGATGTATTCCAAGCCGATGTGCTCTTCTGTGCCAGCCGATGCGATTTGCATATTCTCCACAAATTCGTGCGGAGCTACCCGCACTGCTGGCACGGCAGCTTTCAATTGGCCCGATGTAGAGCCAACGTGAATGCCTGCTGCGGTTTTATAGGTTGGATGCAATACGATAAAGCCACTGACTTTCTTGGTTTGCTCACTCAGAAAGTAGATGAATAGTTTCTGCCCCGCACTGCTTACTGTAATGGCATCGGGCTTGCCGTTGCTGCCATCGAAGCCGTATTTGGCGAGGTAGGTTGGGGTGAAGGAAAAGCCCTGATAGGTCTCTTTTAGCTTCGCAATGGGCATCCCAATCCGCGCCTTGCCCACGGAGGTTTCGGTAATAGTCGGCACATCAGGAAAGGCGGCGGGCGGCGCTTGACTGATGCTGCCGGAGAGTAGCAGCCAGCAGCTGAAGAGGCTAAGAAACTTGCGCATGGGGCTAAGTTAAACGGATAATAATCCCTCCGCCACCTTCCTATCATTCCCCAGGCGCGGCACCTTGTTCTGGCCGCCCAGCCGGCCCAGGCTTTTCATGTAGCGCTGGAAGGCCCCGGTGGGTAGCAACGTGAGCTGTAGCGGCACGAGGATGTTGCCCCGACGCAGGTCGTCGTAGTAAGTGTTGCGGCGGCGAAGGGCCGTATCCAGCGCGGCGGCGAAGGCGGCGGGGTCGTGCGGCTCACGCCCAAACTCCACCAGCCACTCGTGGCGCGAGGGCGTGGCGGGGTCGTCGCTCACGAGCGGGGCCACGGTGAATTCGGTGACTTCGACCTCGGGGGTTTGGGCCATCACTTCGCGCAGGGCCTGCTCCACCTCCTCCCCTATCACGTGCTCGCCGAAGGCCGAGAGGAAGTGCTTGATGCGGCCCGTGACTACCACGCGGTGCGGGCGCAGGCTCACGAAGCGCACCGTGTCGCCGAGGGAGTAGCCCCACAGGCCGGCGTTGGAGGTGAGGACCACGGCGTAGTTGCGGTCCAGCTCCACGTCGGCGATGGTGAGGCGGGGTGCGTCGGGCTCGAAGAACCGCTCAGCGGGGATGAATTCGTAGAAGATGCCGCTGTTCAGCAGCAGCAGCAGGCCGGGGTTGCCGGGCTCGTCCTGGAAGGCCAGGAAGCCCTCGGAGGCGGGGAACAGCTCGATGCTGTCCACCGGCCGGCCGATGCTTTCGAAGAGCTTGGCGCGGTAGGGCTCGAAATTGACGCCGCCGTAGACGAACAGGTTGAAATCGGGAAACAGGTCCTTGATGGGCCGGCCGGTGCGGGCCGTGAGGCGGTCGAAATACATCTGCACCCAAGGCGGAATGCCGGATATCAGGGTCATCCGCTGGCCTAGCGTTTCGTCCACGATGCGCTCCAGCTTGGTTTCCCAGTCCTCGATGATGTTGGTGGCGTAGCTGGGCAGCTGGTTGCGGCGCAGGTACGCCGGCACGTGGTGGTTGGCAATGCCCGAGAGCCGGCCCGTGCGGATGCCGTGGTGCATTTCCAGCTCCGGCGAACCCGACAGGAATATCAGCTTGCCATCGAGAAACCGGCTGCGGCCGGTGCGGTAGATGTAGTACAAAAGCGCATCCCGGGCCCCCTCGATGTGGTTGGGGATGCTGTCCTTCGTAATCGGGATGTACTTGGTGCCGGAAGTGGTGCCGCTAGTTTTGGCCAGATACAGCGGCCGGCCGGGCCAGAGCACGTTGGCCTCGCCGGCCTGCGTGCGGTCGAAGTAAGGTTTTAGGGCCTCGTAGTCGCGCACGGACACCTGCCGGGCCAAATCGGCGGGCGTGCGGATGCTGCCTAGGTCGTGGGCGCGGCCAAAGGCAGTGCCGGCCGCCGTGGCGGTGAGTTTCGCCAGCAGCTCGCGCTGGGTGGTTTCGGGGCGGTGCTGCCAGCGCGCGTAGCGGCGGGCAATGTAGCGGGCCAGGGGCTGGCTCAGGGTGGCTTTCAATCCCATAAATCCGAAGTAAAAGGCCGTTGGAAGGGCTGCGAAGGTACGTTGGCCGAGGCCGGCCGGGGCGGCGTGGGCAACCTGCGTAGCTTGCCGCCGTTAGGGCTTGGGGCGGGCCGTTACGGCGGCAAGCTAAAGCGTAACTCACCACTTCACCATTTCCCAACTTACCACATCATGGCAGACCATGCAGGCAAAGCCGTCTGGAACGGCGACATCAAAGGCAGCGGCACCCTCACCACCGACAGCGGCCTCCTCAACGCGCCCTACTCGGTAGGCAGCCGCTTCGAAGGCAAGCCCGGCACCAATCCCGAAGAGCTCATCGGCGCGGCCCACGCTGGCTGCTACACCATGTACCTCACCAGCGTGCTCACCAAGCACGGCCACTCGGTCGAGAGCATCACCACGACCAGCACCGTGACGATGAACCCCAACAACGGCCACCCCGTCATCGAGCACATCCACCTCACCACCGAGGGCCACGTCACCGGCGGTAATATCACCGCCGACGACTTCCAGAAGCACGCCGAAGATGCCAAGGCCAACTGCCCGGTATCGAAAGTGCTGGCCGCCGTGCCCAAAATGACGCTGGAAGCGAAGTTTGTAGGCTAGGTTTCGCTGGTCGAACAATGAAATAAGAACGTCATGCTGAGCGTAGCCGAAGCATCTCTACCGCAGTAGTAATCAAGTTTACTATTGCGGGCAAGATGCTTCGCTATGCTCTGCATGACGTTCTTGCTTTTGCTGACTCTCGTTCTTTTCGGTCCCTGACAACCGACAACTAGCGACTAGCAACTAAATTTGTCCCTATGCCCACTGGTACCACTCGCATCCGCCTCCGCCCCGCCAACAACTCCCGCGTCCCGTTCTGGGGCCAACTCGCCATCGGCCTGTTCTGGCTTGCCTATGTACTGTTTGGGATATTAAGCAACACCGGCGCGACGGACTACCACTTCCTGCACTGGGTGTTCCTGGTTTTCACGTTCGTATACCTCGGCTACGTGCTGGTGAACAATGCCCCCATTTTTGGCACCCAGAGCTACCTCGAATTCACCCCCGGCTACATCGTGCACAAAAACGGCCTGTTCCGCCCCAAGCAGGTATTCGCCGCCGAGAACATCACCGCCCTGGAGCTTAAGCCCGCAGTATTGCGCGTGCGCCAGAAGGACGGCGAAATCTACGCCCTCAATCTGCGCGAGGTGAAAGGCAAAATGCGCAAAACGCGCTTCCGCGAGCAGGTGCGGGCCTTCGCCACCAAACACAACCTGCCCTTGCAGGAAGTTAGCCCGACGGCAGCCGCCTAAACAACATCCTTCAGCAACGCGAAGGGGCTCCAGATACTAATCTGGAGCCCCTTTGCTATTGATGCTGGTTTGACCGAGAGGCCCTACTTCTTGGCAAACTTCTTCCGCAACTCGTCCACTTGGTCGCGGAATTTCTTATCTGAATCCACCAAGTCCGACACGGTTTGCACGGAGTGCATCACGGTGGTATGGTCGCGGCCACCGAAGTGAAAGCCGATGGTTTTCAGCGTGTGCGCGGTGTGGTGCTTGGCGAAGTACATGGCAACCTGGCGGGCTGTCACCACTTCCTTTTTGCGGGTTTTATCCTTCAGCAAATCGACGGAGATGCTGAAATACGCGGCCACGGTCTTCTGGATGAAGTCGAGGTTGACCTCGGCCTCCACCTCCTCGATGATGTGGCGCAACGCCTGCTTCACCATTTCCAGGTCGATATCGCGCCGCGACAAGCTGCTCTGGGCTACCAGCGAGGCGATGACACCTTCCAACTCGCGCACGTTGGTGTGCACCGAATTGGCGAGGTAATCTACCACATGGTCCGGCGGAATATCGATGCCGTCCTGCTCCATCTTATTGCGGATGATGGCAACGCGCGTCTCGAAATCCGGACTTTGCACGTCGGCCGTCAGGCCCCACTTGAAGCGGTTCAGCAGGCGGTCCTCCAGACCCAGCAGGTCCTTGGGGGGTCGGTCGGAGGTCATCACAATCTGCTTGCCCGACTGGTGCAGGTGATTGAAGATGTGAAAGAACATCTCCTGCGTCTTGCCCTTATTGGCCAGAAACTGCACGTCGTCCAGAATCAGCGCATCAACCTGCAGATAGAAGTTCGCGAAGTCCTGCACCTGCGCACGCTGCACGCTGTCGATGAACTGATTGGTGAATTTCTCGGCCGATACATACAGCACGAACCGCTCGGGCGCGGTGGCCTTGATGTGGTTGCCGATGGCCTGCACGAGGTGGGTTTTGCCCAAGCCCACGCCGCCGTAAACCATTAACGGGTTGAAGCTGGTGGTACCGGGCTTGTTGGCCACGGCAAGGCCGGCCGAGCGGGCCAGGCGGTTGCAGTCGCCCTCGATGTAGTTGTCGAAGGTATAAGAGCCGTTGAGCTGCGACGGGACGAGGTTGCCGTCCATCGGCCGGGCCTGGTCGAAGGGGTTGCGGGGCGGGGCCATCGTATCGGCCCCGCCGCCGTTGGCGAAGTTGTTGCCGCGCGGCGTGGTGCGCACCGCGCCGGAGTTCACGTAGCGGGCCGAGGCGGCACGGGCGCTGCCGGCCAGCGGGTTGCCGGCGGTCGTGCCGGGCATGGGCTGGGGGGCGTCGCGCGGGTCGGGGGCGGCCTGCTTGCGGGTGGGCGGCAGGTGCAGGGCGCGGGGCGGCGTCTGGTCGTTGCCCTGGTCCACGACTACGCTGTATTCGAGGCGGCCTTCGGAGCCCAGCTGCTGGTAGAGGGCGCGGCGCAGCTCGTCCACGTAGTGCTCCTCCAGCCAGTCGTAGAAATAGGCGCTCGGCACCTGAATGGTGAGCACGTTGCCCTTCAGTTCGACCGGTACAATGGGCTGGAACCAGGTTCTAAAGCTCTGCTCCCCGATTTCCGCCGAGATGCTGCGCAAGCAGCCAGCCCAAACCGTGCGAAAATCCTTGAGCATTTGAACGTTTGAAAGGAAACCGGCAACAAACCGGGAGCAAAAAGAAGACCGAAATCAGCCGCCCAAAGCGGGCGTTATTTTTTAGAGGGGGACAAAATTGTGGAAAACTTCGCACTTAAAAAAGCCGAAATGGGCTTGTTTATGTCGTGCTTTTAGCAGGCCGCCCGAACCGGCACTACGGCAGCGCTTGCCAGCCCGGCGCGCTTATTTTTTGTTGAAAATTCATAATCCAACCGGCCCAGGTTGATGCCCGACCAGCCCACCTGATTGATGAGCGTGGAGTGGCCGTCGGGGCTGGCGATGGGCTCGGGCGCGTCCATGAACGTGTGGGTGTGCCCGCCCAGTATGAGGTCGATACCGGAAACCTGCGCGGCCAGCTTGCGGTCATCGAGCTTGGCCTCGGCGTACTTATAGCCGAGGTGCGAGAGGCAAATGACGAGGTCGCACTTTTCGGGGCCGCGCAGCTGGGCTACCATTTCTTTGGCCTTGGCCACGGGGTCGAGGTAGATAGTCTGACCGAAGTTTTTATCGGCCACCAAGCCACTCAATTCGATGCCAATGCCGAATACGCCCACCCGGATGCCCTGCTTGTCGAACACCTTGTAGGGCGCGAAACGGCCGGCCAATGGGGTCTTCGAGAAGTCGTAGTTGGCGATGAGGAAGGGGAAAGTGGCGTGGGGCAGCTGGCGCTGGAGGCCGTCGAGGCCGTTGTCGAAGTCGTGGTTGCCGAGGGTGCTGGCGTCGTAGCCCATCTGGCTCATGAGCTTGTACTCAAGCTCGCCACCGAAGAAGTTGAAGTAGGGCGTGCCCTGGAAGATGTCGCCCGAGTCGAGCAGCAGCACATTGGGCTCTTTGCTGCGAATGTCTTTGATGAGCGCCGCGCGGCGGGCCATACCGCCCAGCCCGGCCCACTGCCCGCCATTGTCGGGAAAGGGCTCGATGCGGGAGTGCATGTCGTTGGTGTGCAGGATGGTGAGTTTGAGCGGAGCCTTGGCGGTAGCGGCGGCTTCGGCCGAGTTGGCCAGGCCGCCCAGCACGGTGAGGCCGGCGGTGCCGAGGAGGGAGTTGCGGAGGAATTCGCGACGCTTCATGATTTAGAATTATGAATTAAAAATTATGAGTTATGAATTAAATTTTTGAAGCACAAACCATTGACTTTGATGGCTCGCAATTCATAATTTCTAATTCATAATTCTTAATTAGCCTTTACCCGGCCTTCGACGCGGGCCGTGATGGGCTGGCCGGCTTTGGTGAGGGCGCGGATGTGGTCGGCGATGGCGGTGCGGAGCAGCACGTTGGTGTGGCGCGGCGTGAGGGTTTTGAAGAACGAGAGGTTGTCGCCGCCAGTCGCCAAATAGTCGGAAATGGCAATGGTGTAGGTGCGGTTTTCGTTCACATCGAAAGGCTTGCCGCCGATGCGAATGTCCTTGGGCATGCCATCGAAAGTGACACTATAAGTAGCGCCGGACACCGCCATCTTGATGTGCGCGGCGTAGTCGAACAGCTGCTGCACCACCGGGCCGGGGGCATCAAGCACGACCAGCTCGTTCTCAAACGGCATCAACTCAAACACCGAGCCCAGCGTGACGGGACCGGCCGCGAAGCCGGCGCGCAGGCCGCCATTGGTCATCACACCCAAGTCCATGGGGGCTTTCAGCTCGGCGCTGGCGCGCTCGCGCTGCAGGTCGGCCACGAAGTTGGAGAGCGGGTTTTCGCCGGGGGCTTTGGTGAGCGGGGCCGGGGCGGTGCCCAGCACCTCGGTCATCTGAGCCGTTACCTTGTCGTGGTAGGGCGCAATGAGGGCGGCAATGGCGGGGTCTTCGGTCTGGGTTTTGCCCACTACCTGGCTCGTGGTGGGCGCGAAATGGGCAGTGGGTGCGAAGGCGGCGCGCTGGCAGCCGGTGGCTAGCGTCAGGGCCAGCAATAGCGGCGTGAAGGTGACCCGCAATGAATGGTGCAACATGAAATATGGAGGAAGCGGACGATACCCGATGGACACCGGGCGAAGTTGATGCAAAGTTACGATGTTAACCCGGCAGGCCGCCGCTCACAGCCGCGTCACCATGGCCGCTTCGGCCCCGGCGCGGTATCTTTCGGCCTGTTTTAACTGAGGTTCGTAGTTGCGGGAACCGCCGCACGCTATCCGTTGAAGCACTTGCTACCTATGTCCGACACCCTCACGGCCGCGCCCGTCTCCTTCGCCGAATTCCCGGCCGTTACCACTGCCGAGTGGCAGGCCCGCCTCACCCGCGAGCTCAAAGGCCAGGACCCGGCCACGCTGCGCTGGCCCCTGCCCGACGGCTTTAGCCTGGAGCCCTTTTACCACCGCGAAGCCCTCACAGCGCTGGGCGGCCCGCCCGCGCCCCTGCCCCACCCCATCGCGCCCTGGCTGAACGTGCCCGCCCTTGCCATACCGGCCGGCACTGACGGCCGCGCCCAGATTGACCAAGCGGCCAATGCCCTCGCCAATGGAGCCGACGGCATCCATTTCATCATTCACGACATCCCGGCGCTGGCCGTGCACTACCTGGCCGAGCAGCTGCCGCTGGCCCGCACCTTCGTGGGCTACACCGTGCTGGCCGCCCCCGATGAGCTCCTGGCTCAGCTGGTAGAAGCCGCGCCCGGCACGGCCCTGCGTGGTTTCCTGCGCTTTGCCCCCGGCCCCGTGCCCGAGGGGGCCGAGCTGGCCGACTACCGCGCCGCCCTGCGCCGCTGCGTGCGCCTGACCACGGGTATGCCCGATTTCCGCGCGCTGGCCGTGAACGGGGCCTTTTTTGGCAACCGGGGCGCTACTGCCACCCAGCAGATTGCCTTCAGCCTGAACACCGCCGCCGCCCTGCTGGCCGACCTGCCCGATGCCGAAACCACGGCCGCCGAAGTAGCCGCCACGCTGCACCTGCACGTGGCCATCATGCCCGGCTACTTCCTCGAAATTGCCAAGCTGCGCGCCCTGCGCCGCCTGTGGGCCACGCTGCTGCACAGCTTCGGCCTGCCGGCTGAGCTGAATGCCCACCTGCGCATCCACGCCATGACGGCCACCTGGACGCAGACCACCCTCGACGCGCACAATAACCTGCTGCGCCACACCACCGAGGGCATGAGCGCCGTGCTGGGCGGGGCCGATTCCTTATCCGTGGCCCCGTTCGACTGCCTGTTTGCCGAGGCCAACGAGTTTTCGGGCCGGCTGGCGCGCAACCTCTCAGTGCTGCTGCGCGAAGAGGCCGGCCTGGGCCGGGTGCAGGACCCCGCCGCCGGCTCTTATTATATTGAAACCCTCACCGACCAGCTGGCCCAGGAGGCCTGGGCCCTGTTTCAGCGCACCGAGGCGGCGGGCGGACTGCCGGCCGTGCGCGGCCAGCTCATCGAAGAAATCAAGGCGGTGGCCACGGAAACCTTCCGGCGCATTGCCAGCGGCCAGCAGGTGATTGTGGGCACCAACCGCTTCCAGAACAAGAACGAGCAGTTCCACTTTCACCCCAAGAAGCTCCTGCGCTCCGCCGATTTCGACGTGACGCGGGCCGCTTACCCCACCGAAGTGCTGCGCCTGGCCACGGCCATGCACTTCGAGCGCCGCGACCGCAAGAGCAAGCGCGCCGCCGTGGTGCTGCTGGGAGCCAACACCAACCAGGTTATCCTGGAAACGTTTCTGCAAACCCTGCAGGACCACGAGCGGCCCGAGCTGGCGGCCAGCCACCCCGCCGGCACGCTCTCGCTGCTCTATTCTTCGGCCGAGGAAGCGACCCTGATGTACGCCACCATCGAGCAGTTCCAGAAATTTGCCCGCTTCATCTACCAGATTCCGACCGAGAAGCAGCACTTCGTCCCGCCGGCGTTGCTCAGCTCTGACCTGGCTACCATGCACGAGGCCGTGCGCGTGTTCGGCTTCCAGGAAATGAAGGTGCAGGGCTATACCACGGAGGAAGTGCTGGCCCGACTGCAAGGGCGGTAGTCTTTCAATTATAAATTTTGAATTATGAATTATGAATGGCTAATCGGCTGCGGCCCACCATTCATAATTCATAATTTATAATTCAGAATTCCCTCATGAAGCCCGACTTCTCTTCGATTCCCTACGACGCCGCCCCGGCCCCCGCCGCTCCCGCTGCGCCCGAAACCGCTGCCACGCTCACGCCCGAGGGCATTGCCATCAAGCCCGTGTACGGCCCCGAGGATGTGGCCCACCTCGACCACCTGGGCTTTGGCGCGGGGCAGGCGCCTTACCTGCGCGGCCCTTATGCCAGCATGTACACCCAGAATCCGTGGACTATCCGGCAGTACGCCGGCTTTTCCACGGCCGAGGAATCGAATGCTTTTTATCGCCGCAACCTGGCCGGCGGGCAGAAAGGCCTGAGCGTGGCCTTCGACCTGGCCACCCACCGGGGCTACGACTCGGACCACCCCCGCGTGCAGGGCGACGTGGGCAAGGCCGGCGTGGCCATCGACTCGGTGGAGGACATGAAAATCCTCTTCGACCAGATTCCGCTCGGCGAAATGTCGGTATCCATGACCATGAACGGGGCGGTGCTGCCCGTGCTGGCCTTCTATATTGTGGCGGCCGAGGAGCAGGGCGTGCCGCCCGAAAAGCTGCAAGGCACCATTCAGAACGACATTCTGAAGGAGTTCATGGTGCGCAACACCTACATCTACCCGCCCGCGCCGAGCATGCGCATCATCGCCGACATCTTCAGCTACACGGCGGCCAAGATGCCCAAGTTCAACTCCATTTCCATCTCGGGCTACCACATGCAGGAAGCCGGCGCGACGGCCGATTTGGAGCTGGCCTACACCCTGGCCGACGGCCTGGAATACGTGCGCGCCGGCCTCGCGGCGGGCATGAAGATTGACGAATTCGCCCCGCGCCTGAGCTTCTTCTGGGCCATCGGCATGAACCACTTCATGGAGATTGCCAAGCTGCGCGCCGGCCGCCTGCTCTGGGCCAAGCTCATCAACCAGTTCAACCCCACCAACCCCAAAAGCCTGGCCCTGCGCACGCACTGCCAGACCTCGGGCTACTCCCTCACCGAGCAGGACCCCTACAATAACGTGGCCCGCACCGCCATCGAGGCCCTCGCGGCCGTGCTCGGCGGCACCCAGAGCCTGCACACCAACGCCCTCGACGAGGCCATTGCCCTGCCCACCGATTTCTCGGCCCGTATCGCGCGCAACACCCAGCTCTACCTCCAGCACGAAACCGACGTGACCAAAGTGGTGGACCCCTGGGGCGGCAGCTACTACGTCGAAACCCTCACCCACGAGCTGGCCGACCGCGCCTGGGCCCTCATCCAGGAAGTGGAAGGGCTGGGCGGCATGGCCAAGGCCATCGAAACCGGCCTGCCCAAGCTGCGCATCGAGGAAGCCGCCGCCCGCAAGCAGGCCCGCATCGACTCGGGCAAGGAAATCATCGTGGGCGTGAACAAGTACCAGACCACCGAGAAAACGGAGGTCGAAGTGCTCGACATCGACAACGACGCCGTGCGCGAAAGCCAGATTGCCCGCCTCAAAACCATCCGCGCCACCCGCGATAATGTGGCCGTGAAGGTGGCCCTGGCCGCCCTCACCGAAGCCGCCGGCGTACGCCTTGAGGAGTTAGGAGTGAAGAGTGAAGAGTTAAGAGTTGATTCAGCCGATGCTTCTGCCCCAACTCTTAACTCTCAACTCTCAACTCATAACTTATTGGCGCTAGCCATAGAAGCCGCCCGCGCCCGCGCCACCCTCGGCGAAATCTCCGATGCCCTCGAAGCCCAGTTTGGCCGCCACCAGGCCACCACGCGCACCGTGGCCGGCGTGTATTCGCAGGAGATGAGCCACAACGCCGCCTTCGAGCAGGCCCGCGCGGCGGCCGAAGCCTTCGCCGCCCGCGAAGGCCGCCGCCCCCGCATGCTGGTGGCCAAAATGGGCCAGGACGGCCACGACCGCGGCGCCAAAATCATCGCCACCAGCTTCGCCGATGTCGGCTTCGACGTCGACATTGCCCCCCTCTTCCAAACCCCCGCCGAAGTAGCCCGCCAGGCCGCCGACAACGACGTGCACGTCGTGGGCGTGAGCAGCCTCGCCGCCGGCCACAAAACCCTGCTCCCCCAGCTGCTGGCGGAGCTGCGGCAGCTCGGCCGCGAAGACATCCTGGTCATCGCCGGCGGCGTCATCCCCGCCCAGGACTACCAGTTCCTCTACGATGCCGGCGTGGCCGGCGTGTACGGCCCCGGCACGGTCATCGCCACCGCCGCGCTAGAGATTCTGGCGAAGCTGGGGGAGTAGTTGCCCCAGCGCGGTTGGCTGGCGTCAATCCATCTTAGTTAAAAGGCCCGCTCCCAACAGCGGGCCTTTTTTGTTCGCCATAATTTCTGAGCTTGCAGGCTAATCCCCTTTCTTATGAATCTCTTTACCACGCTCGACCGCCTCAAAGCCGACCTCGATGCCCTGCGCCCCCTCGCGCCCGAACAGGAGCAGCGGGTGCTGCAAAAGTTTCGGCTCGACTGGAATTATAACTCCAACGCCATTGAGGGCAACTCCCTCACGCTGGGCGAAACCCGCTCGCTACTCCTGCACGGCCTCACGGCCGAAGGCAAGCCCCTGCGCGACCACCTCGACATCAAAGGCCACAACGAAGCCATCCTCGGCCTCGAAGAAGTGGTGCACGACGACCGGCCCCTCACCGAGCAGTTCATCCGCGAAATGCACCAGGTACTGCTCGGCGAGGAGCACTACAAGCCCGCCCACACGGCCAGCGGCCAGCCCACCCGCCAGCGCATCGTGCCCGGCCAGTACAAGTCCAGCACCAACAACGTGGTCACCGCCACCGGCGAAACCTTCTATTTCGCCAGCCCCGAGGAGACGCCCGCCCGCATGCACGACCTCCTCACCTGGTACCGCCAGGAGACGGAAGCGCCCACGCTACACCCCGTCGCGCTAGCCGCCGAGTTTCATCACCGCTTCGTCAGCATCCACCCCTTCGATGACGGCAACGGCCGCATGTCGCGCCTGCTCATGAACCTCATCCTCATGCGGCACGGCTACCCCATCACCGTCATCAAAGCCGACGAGCCCACCCGCAACCGCTACCTAGCCGCCCTCTCCGCCGCCGATGCCGGCGACCCCGAACCTTTCCTCCGTTTCATCATTGAAAACGTGGAAGCCTCCCTGCAACTCATGATTCGCGCCGCGAAGGGCGAATCCATCGAAGAACCAAGTGACTTGGATAAGAAGCTTGCGCTGCTGAAGAAGCAGGTGTTAACTAATGAGGATACAATCGAAAAATCTTGGAATATGGACCTCCAAGTATCTTTTTTCGATGCACTTATTGATAGATTGATTAGTGACCTCACGACCCAAACAAGCCGCTTTGACGCTTTTTTTCTGGAGAAGTTTTTCTCAGGAGGGGTGTTCTATGTAGGTGCTAAATTGCCAGTAATTAAGGAATTCTCTATGATATCTAATGTAAAAGAGACTATCAAGAGGGGTCTAAATAAATCAGCTGTTTTAGCCGATACAGTAACCTTTAGTATAGCATGGACTGGTTTTCGTCAACGTCGTAAGTCGTTTGACTTACGTTTACTAATTGATTTCCTTTTTGCAGAACACGAGTTTGGAATAGCTGTAAGTATAGATGAGTTATTAGATGGAAAGCCTGCTTATTCTGACCATGACAAAGCACTAGTCTTTTTTGATTCTATTTACTTAAATGATTATGCTTCGATAGATTATTACGACCTCAACTACCAGTTCGCCAACAAAGTCTACGACTTCATCGCTGCCAAAGTAGCCGAAGCCGACTCCTCCCCCAGCTAACCCCAGGCCCGCCCCACCCGGCGGGCCTTTTGCGTGCCCGCGCCGCCTTCCGGGCTGCCCCTGGGCCTTGCCGGGCCTCCCCGGTGCCTTGGCGGGCCTCCCCTGCGTCTTTACGCCCTCCCCCGGTGGGTTTACGCCATTCCCCGGTGGGTTTACGTGGGCGTAAGGGCGCGGGGGAAGGGCGTAAACCCACTAGGGAAGGACGTAAACCGATGGGGCAAGGGCGTCGAGGCGTGGGGGAATGCCTACATTGGGTGCTCAACTTTACCCATTCATTGTCAACCCCATGAAAAAAGCTACCACTGTGCTGCGGCACTATTCGTCCTCGGCGGCGGCCATGCGCCAGGACATGCGCACCATGCAGGCGCATTACCTCAGCCACCAGGCCGCTTTCCAGGCCTTCAATCCGGAGTTTGATGCGGCATTTGGAACCGATTGGCTGGCCGCGATTGACCTGGCCGATACCACCCCCGACAACACCGTGCGGGTGGGTGAGCTGATGGAGGACACTGCCGAAGTGGCCAGCGCCATGGCCCAAGCCCAAGGGGCCCTGCAAAGTCTGTTTTACTTCGTGGGCCGCGCCTATCCACACAACGTCGGGCGCATGGCCACCTACGGCCGCAGCAATTACGAAACCGCCCGCAACAGCCACGACAAGATGCGGACGCTGCTCCAAACCGCTTTTGCCTCGGCCACCCGCGACAAAACCGACCTCGCCGCCAAGGGCTACACCGCCGCCCAGCTGGCCACGCTGGGCACCCTCGTCACGGAGCTGGCCGATACCAACACCACCCAGGAGGTGAAAAAAGGCACCAACCAGGAGGGCACCGACCACTACCTCACCACCCAAAACCTGGCCTACGGCTTCGGCCAGGAGGCGAGCGCGGCGGCCAAGGTGCTCTTCGCCGCCGATGCGGCCACGCTGAAGCTGTTTCGGCTGAGCGGGCCGGCCGCGCCCGCCGGCCCCGAAACCCACGAGCTGACCGTGGCCGCCGGGGCGCTGGGCAGCGTCCTGTTCAGCACGCCGCTGCTGGCCACCACCCGGCTGCACCTGCGCTTGGCCGTGCCCCAGCCCGCGCAGGTGGCGCTGGTGGGCCGCGTGCTGGCGGCCGGCAACAGCCTCCGCGCCCACGCCACCCTCACCACCAGCGGCAGCGAGCTGGACACCACGGCCGAGGCCCTGGGGCCGGACGGCCAGTGGCTGGAGGTGTTCAACGACAGCGATACGCCGGTGCGCGTCGAAATCGCGGTGCTGCACTAAGCCGCATTGCTTTTCATCCATCAAAAAAAGGCCCGGATGCTATATCCGGGCCTTTTTTTGATGAAACAAAACCGTGCCTAGCGCACCAGCAGCGGGGCCGTGGCGGGCTGGCCATTGCCCAGGGTAGCGCGCAGCTGGTAGAGGCCGGGGGCCAGCCCGGCCAACGACACCGGGCAGTCGCCGGCCGTGGCGGGCAGCGCCTGCTGGCGCACGGTGCGGCCCAGGGCATCGAGCACAGCGAGCTGGCCGCCGCCCACCGGCAGCCGCAGCGTGACCGAGCCGCTGGCCGGGTTGGGGTAGGCGGCCAGGGCCAGGCCGGCCGCAGCCGGGCGGGCGGCCGTGAGGATGCCGCCGGCCGTGAGCTTGGCCATCAGCACATCGGCTAAGCCCGTGGAAGCGGCGGTGGGCAGCGCCCCAAACGCGACCGTGCCCCCGACATCGCCCACGAGGTAGGCATTGCCGGCCGCATCGGTCCCGATGCTGGTGGCCTGGCACCCATCGGCACCGGGGGTAGTGGTGGCACCCACGCCCTGGCTGGCCCACACGGCATTGCCCTGGCCGTCGTAGCGCACCACAAACAGCTGCGGGTTGAGGGCGTAGAGGGTGGTGGCCCCGAAGACGGCCGTGCCCCGCAGGCGGCCGACGAGGTAGCAGCCGCCGCGCCCGTCGTAGGCCACGCCGAAGGCCAGGCTGGGGCCGGAATTGGTGCCCGCGCCGTTGGCCGCGCCGGTGGGGTTGATGCGCCGTTCCCACAGCGGTGCGCCCTGAGGCGTGAAGCGGGTCAGGAACAGGGTGCTGCCCAAGGGGCCGCCAATCCCGCCCCCGGTCGCCACGTATTCGCTGGTGGCACTCACCACGGCCGAGCCGCTGGCGTCCACGGTTACGGCTTCGGCGAATTCGTCGGAGGCCCCGCCCACCGACGCGGCCCAGACGGGGGTGCCGGTGGCATCGAGCTTGCACAGGAAAATGTCCAGGGTGCCATAGAGGCTGGTCACGGTGGCAGTCCCGAACTGCCGGGTGCCGCTGAACGAACCCACGAGGTAGGCATTGCCGGCGGCATCCAGGGCCAAGCCCCGGGTGGTGTCGCCCCCGCCGCCGGTACCCACGATGCGACTTTGCAGGATGCCGCCCGCCGGCGAAAACTTATAGTAGAACACGCCCGTGCCCGCCACGGCCGGCCCGCCAAACGCCACGGCCGTGCTGGCGTTGCCGGCCACGGCCACGTTGCCGCTGGCATCGGTGGCCAGGCTGCCGACAGAGGTGCCGGCCCCGCCCTGGCGCACCCACTGCGGCTGGCCCTGGGCATCGAACTTGGCCAGGTAGGAGTCCTCGAAGGCGCTGGTGAGGGTGGTGCCGCCCACCGTAACGGTGTTCCTGAAGGAGCCCGCGAGGTAGGCATTGCCGGCCCCGTCCACCGCCACGCGGCCGTCGAGGGTATTAGGGTATCCGCCGCCCTCTACCGGGCGCGCCCAGAGCACGGTGCCCGTGGCGCTGTATTTGGCCAGAAAGTAGTGCGCCGCCCCGGAGCCGGCCGTGAGCACGGTGGTGCCCAGGGTGAGGGTGCCGGTGTAGTTGCCGGCCACGTAGCAGCTGCCATCGGCCGCCACGGCCAGGTGGCGCCCGCTGCCGAAGCTGCCCGTGGGCGAGGTGCTGCGCTGAACGCGGGCCCAGGCGGGGTCGGTTTGGGCCCGGGCGGTGGGAGCGGCCAGCAAGCCGGCGGCAGCCAGCACGGTGAGGCAGGGCAGCGCGCATGGGAACAAGGTAAAAAGGGACATAAGCGGAATGGGGAAAGGGATGAAAGGAAACCAGCAAAGCCGCCGGTCAGGGGCGACCTTATTTCGAATATACTCCCGCCGGGCCAGCAAGTTGCGGCCCCGGCAACTGCCGGGTTTACTTTAAAATCAAATATATTATTTATATGATTCTATAAAATTCTTATCTAAGTTTAAGGTAGAATCGTGTCGCCCGGCCCTTGAGGTGCCGCTGGGCCGTTGGCTATGCTGCTGAAGGATGCCCTGGAGCAAGGCGGGTCGGTTTAATCAATCCTTCTCATTTCCCCACAATTCCCACACTCCCTTACCGCTATGAAACACTTCCTCCTCTCCGTATTGCTATTGATTGGCCTGGGTGCCTGGGCCCAGCCCACCGCCTGGACCTACGCCCTGCCCGCCACCGCCGGCGTGGCCGCCGTGGCCGCCGATGCCGACGGCAATACCTACGTCACGGGCAGCTTCGTGGGCGGCACCGCGCAGCTGGGCGGCACCACCATCAGCAGCAGCCTGCCCGGCCGCTGCCTCTACATTGCCAAGCTCAACCCCCAGGGCCAGGTGCTGCGCGTGACCAAGCTGGAAGGGGCCGAAGAAGGCAGCAACACCACCGACATTGTAGTGGATAAGGACGGCAATACCTACATCAGCGGCCGGCTGCACGGCACCATCACCTACGCCGGCGGCCAAACGGTGGGCGTCATCGCCGAGAATTTCGGCTACTCCGTGATGCTGGTGAAGTGCGGGGCCAACGGCCGCGTGCGCTGGGTGAAACAGGCCAGCGGCAACCAGGGCGGGGCCTACGGCTCCAGCCACGGCACGGGCGTGGCCGTGGACCGGGCCGGCAACAGCTACATCAGCGGCGACGTCACGGGCGGCAACGTTACCGCCGATGCCATTGTCATCGGGTCGCGCCGCCGCGATGGCTTTTTGGCGAGCTACGACCGCAACGGGCAGATACGCTGGGCCAAGGCCCCGTTCAGTCTCAAAGGGGCTTTGGGCTCGAGCTTTGCGCTGGGCGTGGCCGTGGACAATGCCGGCCACTGCTACCTCAGCGGCCACACGGCTGGCGGCTGGCACCTGGATAACGTGTCGCTGCCCATTGGCCCCGATTCCGACTATTTAGCACTGTTCGACTCGGGCACCGGGCAGGTGCAGTGGGGCAAGTACGTGCCCAGCAACAACTGGGGCGGGGCCCTGGCCATCGATAAGCAGGGCGACGCCTGCATCGGCGGCGATTTTATGGGCACGGCTGACTTCGGCAACGGCGTCACCCTCACCAGCACCGCCCCCACCGGCTACGTGGCCCGCTACGATGCCACCGGCGATGTGGACTGGGCCACGGCCGTGAATACCTCGGTAAAAGGCATAATTGTCGACCAGCAGTCGCGCAAGGTATTCGTGACGGGCAGCGCCGGTACGCAGGCCTACCTGACCCGCCTCAATGCCAATGGCCGCGTGCAGCAGCAGGAATTGGTGGACGGCCCCGGCACCAGCGGCGGCACCAGCATTGCCATCGATGACCAGAACAACGTGTACACCGCCGGCTCCTTTACCGGCAGCTGCCACTTCGATGCAATAACCCTGAACAATACCACCACGCAAGGCTATGTGGCCCGCTATGGCAGCCGCCTGCGTGGCCACGGCCGGGACGACAACGACTTTCGCGCCCCGGCCCTAAACCTCTTCCCCAACCCCGCCCAAAACCAGCTCACCCTGCGCCTCGATAACCAGGCCCCGGCCGGCCAGGCCACGCTGTACGACCACCTGGGCACCCCGGTAGCCACCCGTTCCATCCAGGCGGCCGCGGCCGATATCCACTTCGATACCTCGGCCCTGCCCGATGGCCTCTACGTGCTGCGGGTGGCCACGCAGGGCAAAACCACCTCCCAGCCGGTGGTGGTGCAGCATTAGCGCGGGCAGCGCTTACCTTGTGCGCTCCGGCCGGCTGATGCAGCGGGCCGGGGCGTCACTTTTTTCCCGCGTTGCTATGCACCTGCTCAGCCAACTGCTCATCGGCCTGGTGGCCCTCATTCACGCCTACATTCTGTGGCTGGAAATGTTTGCCTGGACCACCCGTGGCCCCAAAACCTTCCGTTCCCTGCGCCCCGAGCTGTTTGCGCCCACCAAAGTGCTGGCCGCCAACCAGGGCCTCTACAACGGTTTTCTGGCCGCCGGCCTCGTCTGGGCGCTGCTGATAACGGACCCGGCCTGGCACCGCAACGTGGGCGCGTTCTTCCTGGGTTGCGTGGCCGTGGCCGGCATCTACGGCGGATTCACGGCCGGCAAGCGGATTATTTTGGTGCAAACCGTGCCCGCCCTGCTGGCCCTGGCGGCCCTGCAAATGGCCTGATTCTGGCGCTTGCCTTAGTCGCGCGAGCGGAAGGCAAACGGCACCGACATGGTGCGGGCCACGCGCACGGGCTTGCCACCCACAAGGCCGGGTGTCCACCAGGGCATGAGGCGAATCACGCGCAGGGCTTCTTCGTCGAAGCCATGGCCGCAGCCCTTGGCCACTTCCGCATCGACGATGCGGCCCTGCTGGTCCACTACAAAGCTCACGTACACCATGCCCGACAGGCCTTGCTTGAGGGCTTCTTCGGGGTAATGGGCCGTTTGGCGCACGAAAGCGTAGTAGGCCGACTCACCGCCCGGAAAGGACGGCAGCACCTCTGAGAACTTCAGTACGGTGGATGCGTTGGCGGCTTCCGCTTCGGGGGCCGGGGCTACGGGCACCGGGCCGGTGGGCGCGGCCACGGCTTTGGTGAGCGACTGCATTTTCACGGTCAGGGAGTTGCCGGCCGCCACCGCCAGCGTCTGGTCGCGGTAGCCCTGGCATTTGAACAGCAGCACGGATTTGGTGCTGGTGAGGGCCAGCAGGAAATCGCCGGCGGCGTTGGTGCTGGTGGCCTGGGGAGTGCCCTGCACCGCCACGAATACGCCCGGCAGCGGCACTCCTACCTCGTTGGTAACGCGGCCCGCCACGGCCGGGGCCGCCGAAGCGGTGGCCGGGCCTGCGGTGGATTTCGAAGCCGGTGATGGGCCGGCAACCAATAATTGCGCAACGACAAGCAGAGTAGAGAGCAGCATAAGCGGTGGGATTTTGGTGAAGAGAATGAGTGTTTGCAAAGCAGGGGCACGGGAAAGTTCATTGCCTGACCAGACCACAATCGTTTTCAGTAGAAAACGGCGAATGGACGGTTGAAACAGGCTAAAAACCTGTTTCCATCAATTGATTTTTTCCGGGCACAAGGCAAATAATTCGCAGAAGGCAAACGTTTGCCCTTCTTACTTTCTTTATAAAGAAGGAGCTGTCAGCGAAAGGGATTCGTTCGTTAACTGCGTTTATTTCAAAGCAAATTAACAATAAAATGCCCACAAATCAAATCAATAGCCTTTTGTACAGGACTCACGTTTTCGAAAAATATTCATAATCCCTGATTAAACCGAGCCGCATTTACAAATGAACTATTCCAAGTAAAATTTATCGCGAAGCCAATTTCACAAAAACATGGCGTGACAAGGGCAGTGTGCACAAAAAAGCCCTGCCACCACGCCGGCAGACGTGGTGGGCAGGGCCGGAGCGGCAGATGCCGCCTTGTTTTCAGGAAATTACGTTGAGGCTATTGCGCCGGCTGGGGCTCACCGCCCAACAGGGCCCAGGCTTGCGCGTTGCCCTGCTGGCCGGCGAGGTGCAGGGCGGTGAGGCCCCGGGCATCGGCAATGGTGCGGTCGGCTCCGGCATCAAGCAGGAGTTGCACCAGCTCGTTGCGGCCAAACATGGTGGCGAACATGAGGGCCGTGCCGCCGCTGGCGTTTTGAATATTGAGGCCAGCCCCGTGGGCAATGAGCTGTCGGGCAATGCCGGGGTAGCCCTTGAAGCTCACGCCCATCAGGGCAGTGTTGCCGCCGAGGTCCTGGGCGTTGGGGTTGGCCCCGGCATCGAGCAGGAAGGTGGTGGCATCGGGGTGGTTGTCGTAGGCTGCCAGCACGAGGGGGGTGAAACCCTTGGGGTTGGCCGTGTCGACAGCGAGGCCGGTGGCCAGCAGGTCGCGCAGGGCGGGCACATCGCCACGCCGGGCGGCATCAAACAGGAGGTCTTCGGAAGGGGCAGCGGTGGAATCCATGAATGGCAGGAATCTGGTAAGAAATACGGAACGGGCGTGGCCGGGCGGACACCCCGGCAGCGCTTACGGATTGCGCGGGCATTTGATATGCGGCACGGGACTGACGGCGGGTTTCCGGCCTCAAAAACAAAGCAGCACCACGAGCGCGAGCACGGTCAGCAATGCGCCCACGGCGGCGGTGTTCACGTAGGTTTCGGGGGAGTGACCGGGCCAGGTGCCCACGGCCGCTACGGCCGCCAGCAGCAGCGGCAGCAGAAAAAAGGCCCCGTAGATGGTGCCGCCGTAGGGCCGAAAAGGGGCCGGGCCGTCGGGCGAGGCGGGCGCGCTGATGCGCTGCACAATGCCCAGAATGGGCGTTTGCCACACGGTGATGGCCTGGCCGGTGCGCACGCGGTGGCCGATGGCGCTGGGCAGCCGGAAGCTGGTGTGCGCCGTGTGCACGCGGTAGGCCACCTCGGGGGCGGAAAGCGCGGACGGCACCGATACCGGGAAGCGGCTCTGGACGGTTTCGTGGGCGTATTGGCGCAGCGGCAGGGTCCAGTCGAGGCCCAGCAGCAGGCAGCAGGCCAGCAGCGCCACGTTGAGGCTGCGGGCAATGCGGGCGTAGTGGTGCCAGCGCGCCTCGGCGGCGGCGTAGTGGGCTGGCAGCGCGGCTTCGGCGGGCTCCTGGGCCAGCAGCACATCGTAGGCCAATCGGCGGCGCGGGTGGCTGATGATGCCGTAGCCGGCCTCTACCTCGGCGAGGCGGGATTTCATGGCGGGGTCGGCGGCCAGGCGCTTGAGGCGGGTGCGCTGGGCCAGGTAGGCCTGCACGATTTCCGACGCAGTGGCCGTGGAGTCGACGCCCAACAGGCGGTAATAATTCTGCATATCGAAAGCGCGGCGAAGCCCTAAAATACAGAGTGCCGGGCTATTTCAAAACGCAACTCTGCCACGGGCTATTGTTTGGGCAACACCAAACCCCGCGCTAGGCCGTGGCAACAGCAGCCACGATGCGGAATTGGCGGCCGGCCGGCCGTACTTCGCATTCTTATGACGACTGATTCGGCCACTGCCCTTGCACTGCATCCACCCGCCCAGGCCGCCGCGCCCGCCTGGAGCGTGCTCGACGTAGCCGAGGTGCGCGGCCGCTCGCGGCTGGTGGCCTGCAAAAACATTCAGCCGCTGAAGCTGCTGCAACCGGCCTCGCCCAGCCGCGCCGCCCACGTGGTGCTGAGCAGCTACGGCGGCGGCCTGGTAGCGGGCGACGTCATCCGGCTGCGCATCACGGGGCGGGCCGATTCGCGGCTCATCATCAGCACGCAGGCCAGCACGAAGGTTTTTCGGTCCATCGATGGGGCCGTGGCCGAGCAGCACACCGTGGGCGAGCTGGGCGAAAATGCCCTAGCCGTGGTATTCCCCGACCCCGTGGTATTGCAGGCCGAAAGCCGCTACCGGCAGGTGCAGGCGTGGCAGTTGCAGCCCACTTCCCTCCTGCTGCTGGTCGATTGGTTTCACTCCGGCCGGATGGACCAAGGCGAGCGGTTTGCCTTCACATCCTTACACTCGGAATTGCGCGTACGGGTGGCCGGCCGGCTGGTACTGCTGGACAGGTTTGGGTTTGAGCCCGCGGAAAATATTGCCACCTCACCGGCCAATTTCGCGGGGTATCAAACCTTCTTCTCAGTGTTTCTGGTGGGTAGTCCCGGCGATGCCAAGTTTCAGAAACTGTCTGAGATGCTGGCGCGGCAAAAGATGCCTGGTGGCACGGGGCCGCATTTCAATATCAATAGCCAAGAATGCGCGATTTCGGTGGCGCGGGCGCGGGAGAATGTGTGGGTGCTGCGAGCCGCCGCGCACAGCCGCATGGCCTTGCAGCCGCTGTGCGATGAGATTCTGGCGGCGCTGGCCGATGGGGAATTGCTGGGCTATAACCCGCTGGCGCGGAAGTATTAGCGCCGGTCTTCGCGCACGGCGGCCAGGGCGCGGGCTTTGGCGGCTTTGATGTGGGCAATGATTTCATCCAACCCGTAGCCGTCGGTGGCGCGGGCGAAGAGGAATGGGCCTTCGCCGCGCATCTTCTTCGAGTCGCGCTCCATCACACCAAGGTCGGCTTTGATAAGGTCTTTGAGGTCGATTTTGTTGATAATGAGCAGGTCGGACTGCGTGATGCCGGGGCCGCCCTTGCGCGGGATTTTGTCGCCACCCGACACGTCGATGACGTAGATGGAATAGTCCACCAGCTCGCGGCTGAAGTGGGCGGCCAGGTTGTCACCGCCGCTTTCCACGAAAAGGTAATCGAGCCCGTAGTCGAAGCGCTGCATGAGGCCTTCGAGCGCGTCCATGTTCAGGGAAATATCCTCCCGAATGGCGGCGTGCGGGCAGCCGCCGGTTTCGACGCCTACAATGCGGCTCTCATCCAAAGCGCTGTGGCGGATGAGAAATTCGGCGTCTTCGCGGGTAAAAATATCGTTGGTGACCACGCCCAGTTCGAACTCGTGGCGCAGGCGCTCGCACAGGGCTTTGAGCAGCGCCGTCTTGCCCGTGCCCACCGGCCCGCCGATGCCCACCGTGAAGGCGCGCTTGCGGAAGTTGCGGTAGCTGGGCAGCCGCCGCGTTTCGCGCTCATTGAAGTCGCCGGGGGATTCGTAGGCTTCGTGCTGGTGGCCGTGGAGGAGAAGGGCAAGTTTTTCGACAAAAGCCATTTGGAGAAAGTTAATTGTAGGGGCGGGGCTTGCCCCCGCCCGTCGTTGGACGGAATCGTTGAACAAGTGCGAACGTCCGGGCGGGGGCAAGCCCCGCCCCTACTCAGTTCTGGAATAATTTTGAATAAATATCCTCGTGCAGCACCTGCGCCGCATCCAGCAAAAACGCCGAACGGGTAGCTTCGCCGTACTCCTTTCCCGCCTGCACCGCCAGAATATGCTCGAACACCGCGTAAAAATCGTGCTGTAGCTGGTGCCCCTCCAGCGGCCCCAGAAACCCGAGGCGAATGGCAGCGCTGAGTTGGTCGCGGAGGAGCATATGCAGGTACATGGCCTGCAATTCCTTTAATTCGAAGCCAACCCGCTGCAAGGCCAGCGTGAAAACCAGCGTGAAATGCGGCGGAATATTTTGACTTGTAAACCACTGGATAATGGTTTCCAAAGCAGCTTCCGGGTAGAAAGTGGCCAGCAGTTTCAGCCAGTTGCGGCCCTGCACAGCGCTGGCTTTGTAGAGGCTGGGGACGAGCAATTGCGCGTCGTATTCTTCGGCGACGATTTGAAAATTGGAGCTTTTTTCAGTGAGGTGGAATGTGGAAGTGATGAAGGGTAATTCGGCGCTGCCGGCTTGCTGCAAATAGGAATACAGGTAATTCCGCAGCGCAAATGGCGTATTTATGAGGCCGAAGGTGATGCTGCTTTCCAGACCGTAGGAATAGGCGAATGAGCCAGTGGGGATGGCCGAATCGACGAGGTGCAGGAGGCGGGCGAATTGCATGAGATGTAGCGCGGACTTTGTAGTCCGCGAGTGGATTTGTTTAACTCGCGGACTACAAAGTCCGCGCTACATCTTAAAACAAGTTATAAAGCTGCGCCAGCGGCAGCACCTCCGCCGGCTCACACGTCAAATGCACCCCATCCACCATCACGCGGTACGTCTCGGGGTCGACGGAAATATTGGGCAAGTAGTCATTCAACGCCATGTCCTTTTTGCCAATATTTCGGCAGTTCTTCACCGCTACCACCTGCTTGGTGAGGCCATAATCGGCCCGCACTCTTTCAACAGAAGCATCCGACACAAACACCATCGAAGACTTCCCGATGGCCCCGCCCAGCGCGCCGAACATGGGGCGCGAGAATGACGGCTGCGGCGTGGGAATGGAGGCGTTGGCGTCGCCCATCTGGGATTGGGCGATGATGCCGCCTTTGAGTATCATCTCGGGTCGGGCGCCGAAAAAGGCGGGTTTCCAGAGCACAAGGTCGGCCAGCTTGCCGATTTCGACGGAGCCGACTTCGTGCGAGATGCCGTGGGCGCGGGCCGGGTTGATGGTGTACTTGGCCACGTAGCGGCGCACGCGGAAGTTGTCGGCGGCGCCGGTGGCAGCGTCTTCGGGCAGGGGGCCGCGCTGCTGCTTCATTTTGTGGGCCGTTTGCCAGGTGCGGGTGATGACCTCGCCCACCCGGCCCATGGCCTGCGAATCGGAGCTGATGATGCTGAGGGCGCCCAGGTCGTGCAGGATGTCCTCGGCGGCGATGGTTTCGCCCCGGATGCGGCTTTCGGCGAAGGCGACGTCTTCGGGAATGTTGCGGTCGAGGTGGTGGCAGACCATGAGCATGTCGAGGTGCTCGTCGATGGTGTTCACCGTGAAGGGCCGCGTGGGGTTGGTGCTGGAGGGGATGACGTTCGGCTCGCCGCAGATTTTGATGATGTCGGGCGCGTGGCCGCCGCCCGCGCCTTCGGTGTGGTAGGAATGGATGGTGCGGCCCTTAAACGCGGCCGTGCTGGTTTCCACGAAGCCGCTCTCGTTCAGCGTATCGGTGTGGATGCAGACCTGCACGTCGTATTCCTCGGCAATGCTCAGGCACATGTCGATGGCCGCCGGGGTGGTGCCCCAGTCCTCGTGCAGCTTGAAGCCCAGCGCCCCGGCCTCGGCCTGCTCGCGCAGCCCCTCCGGCTTGGAGGCGTTGCCCTTGCCCAGGAAGCCGAAGTTGAGCGGGTAGGCCTCGGTGGCCTTCAGCATGGTTTCGAGGTAGAACGCGCCGGGCGTGCAGGTGGTGGCGTTGGTGCCGGCCGCCGGCCCGGTGCCGCCCCCAATCATGGTCGTCACGCCCGAAGCCAGCGCTTCGGGAATCTGCTGGGGGCTGATGAAATGGATGTGGCAGTCGATGCCGCCGGCGGTGAGCAGCTGGCCTTCGCCGGCAATGACTTCGGTGGTGACGCCCACCACCATGCCGGGCGTCACGCCGGGCATGATGTGCGGGTTGCCGGCCTTGCCGATGCCCACGATGCGCCCGCCCTTGATGCCAATGTCGGCCTTGAAAATGCCGGTGTAATCGACCACCAGCGCGTTGGTGATGACCAAATCCAGCGCATCGGCCGGCCCGATTCCGGCCGCCTGGCCCATGCCGTCGCGCAGCACCTTGCCGCCGCCGAACTTGCATTCCTCGCCGTACACGCAGTAGTCGCGTTCAACTTCAATCAGCAGGCCGGTATCGCCGAGGCGCACCCGGTCGCCGGTGGTGGGGCCGTACATGTCGGCATACGCGCGACGGGAGATGGGGAGGGACATGGTGGTTTTGAATTAATGCTTGGGCAATGGAAATTCTTTTTCAACTACATTAGTCACTCAAAACAAAAAGCCGTTCACCATGAGCATCTTATCCATTATTGGTCTTGTCGCAGTTGTGATATTCGGAAAATTTATTTGGGATACATACATCACTGGAAAAACTGAAAATGATGCAAAAGCAAATGAAAAGCGTAATCCAGAAGAGGCTACCAGAATGGAGCTTAATGTGAAGAGAGGGCAGCACTTGAACTTTGATTATTCACCTAAAAGGAATGCTGACAATCGCAAAAAGTCACTAAATATTTTGGTTGAGTTAATAGGATGCGAAGCATCTGATATAGAAAAAATTTACAAAGCCACGTTGGCTAAAGAGATAATCGATATCCATGCAAATCCAATATCTTTTTTGAAGACAAGAATTGAAGACTTAAGAAAGCTTAAAACAAGAGATGCGTTGAGCATGAATTTTGACCCGGATGATACTCCTGCCGCATTCATGTGCGAATGGGCAGTTGAGATGCTTGAGTCAACAATTCGTCAGAAGGAGAAAATTGAATTAGAAATTTTTGTTGATGACGAAAGAGAGAGAATACGGCAAGAAATGCGTCGTATATCCATAGCGACTATCGCTGAGAATCTAGATTGCGAGGAAAAATATGCAGAACTCTGCTTTAAACAGCAGATTAAAAATGATGCGACAGTTGGCATGATTGAGAATGGAATTGATATTCTTGATTTCTTGAATCACGCAAAGAGCACATTTGAAGAAACGAAAGAAAGTCAAGCTATTGAATTAGGAATCAGTGAGGATGTTACGCCCGCAGGCATTGCTTGCCTTTGGTTAAATGATTTAATTATAGAACGACAAAATAGAACTCCATATGATGACTATGTTGAAAACATGGGTGTGTAACCGTCTTGCATCATAGTTTCTCCAGCGCCTGCTGCTTCTTTCCAGCCTCATCCAGCTTCCCATCAATGAGCCCATTGCCGCCGTACACGATGCGCTCGCCGGCCAGGGCCACCAGGCGCACGCGCTTGCGCTCGCCGGGCTCGAAGCGCACCGCCGTGCCGGCCGGGATGTTGAGGCGGAAACCGTAGGCGGCGGCGCGGTCGAAGTGCAGCGCCGCGTTGGTTTCGAAGAAGGGATAGTGTGAGCCGACCTGCACGGGCCGGTCGCCCATGTTCACAACGTCCACGTCCACCGTGGCGCGGCTTTCGTTGAGGACGATGTCGGCCGGGTGCAGCTGGTATTCGCCGGGCTGGGGGTGGCTGGCGTTGGCGGGCGCGGCGCCGGGGGCCGGGGTGCGGCTCAGGCCGGAGCCGTAGAGGGCCAGGGCGGCATCGCCGGTTTCGCGGCAGATGGGGTGGTGCACGGTCACGAGCTTGGTGCCGTCGGGGAAGGTGCCTTCGATTTGGACTTCGTGGAGCATGTCGGCCACGCCGGGCAGCACGTCGGCCAGGCCCAGCAACTGCTTGCCCTTGTCCATGAGCACGGCCACCCGCTCGCCGTCGCGGATGAACTCGAGCAGCTGCGTGGCGATGAGGGCCAGGGCTTCGGGGTAGTTCAGGAGCAGGCCGCGGGCGTAGCGCTTCTGCGCCACGAAACCGGCCTGGTGGAGAACGAGCTTGTCGAGGTCTTTGGGGGAGAGGTGCATCTGGGAGAACTGTGTAGAGACGCAATATTTTGCGTCTCGTCGTTGCTGATGTTGTTATGACTGTGCGGCTTTGTGTGGTTTGGCGCGGTTCCGGTCGTTCAACGACGAGACGCAAAATATTGCGTCTCTACATCGTTCTGGCGGCTTACCATCGCACGTTCCCATAAATCATCCACCCACCGTATCCAATGCACAGCAGCGACGACAAGGTAACGGTACTAAACTTCAACGTCCGACTGATTTTCATGCGCTTGGTGAACGGCACGCTGCACAGCCCGGCCACGATGAACATGCCCAGAATGGAGCCGATACCGAACACCGCGAAATAGCCCATGCTCAGCCACGGGTCGCGGATTTCGCTCATCACCAGCAGTACCAGCGCGCCGCTGCCGGCCAGGCCGTGCAGCAGGCCCACGGCGTAGGCCGCCCGCGAGGGCGACGCGCCGGGCCGCACCTTGGCGGGCGGGCGGCGCTGGTCGAGCAGGCGGCTGATGCCCATTATGATGAGCATCAGGCCCACGGCCGCTTCGAAATAACCGGAAGTGAGAAAGGTGACGCGGCCCAGCAGAATAATAGCGCCCACGACCACCAGCGTGGTGGTGTGGCCCAGGCCCCAATAGATGCCGTCGCGCAGGGCTTCGGCAAGTGTGTCACGGCGGGAAATGAGGTTGCCCACGGCCAGCAGATGGTCGGGTTCGAAAGCATGGCCCATTCCGGCCACGGAAGCGAATAAAATGGGCAACAGGCCTTGCATTTGGCAGGGTATTATGGGATAAAAAGCGCTGAAAACGTTTGTTGTCTTCTGATTTCCGGGCATTTTGGAATTTACCGAAAAAGTAACCTAAACTTCTTGGATTAGCTGCTGAATCTGGAAAAAGCTCCCGTAACTTTCAATTTCGGGCCGCCTGACGGAGGCGTGGAAACGTTCATTTAGCGGCTGTGCAACGTGCTAACAACTGGTTTTGGCATTGTATAAACACCGTATACAAAATACTATCCATCAATAGTTTACCATCAAAACCAACGAGCTGAAAATAGTAAATCAGCAGATAACGCCACTTTGGCTCCCGGCAAGGGTCCGTTACTTGTAAATGACTGTGTGCAGTTGGCTGATTTTACGTCTGCCCGAGCTGACATTCCCGCCGAGCGGCGGCACCCTTTTTTCCTGAATTTCTAGAATCCCGATGCAATCCACTGACACTCCTCAGGGCCTGTACCGCCCCGAATTTGAGCACGATGCCTGCGGGACTGGTTTCATCACCTACCTCAACGGCCGCAAAACCCACCAGGCCGTCATCGACGCGCTAACCATGCTCGAAAACATGGAGCACCGCGGGGCCTGCGGCTGCGATACCGACTCCGGCGACGGGGCCGGCCTGCTCATTCAAATTCCGCACTGGTTTCTGCTGGAAGAATGCACCGCCCTCAGCATCCGCCTGCCAGAGCCGGGCAGCTACGGCGTGGGCACGGCCTTTTTGCCGAAGGACGATAAGCTGCGCGCCGCCTGCCACGACGTGATAAACGGAGCGGCGGCGCGGCTGGGCTTTCCGCTGCTGGGCTACCGGCCGGTGCCGGTGAACCCGGCCGGCATCGGCCCCACCGCGCTGGCCGCCGAGCCGGTGATGGAACAGGTGTTTTTCGGCCGCCCGGCCGGAATTGTCACCGCGGAGGATTTTGAGCGCAAGCTTTACGTGCTGCGCCGCCTGATTTTCAAGACGGTGCGCGAAACCGTGCCGGCCGCGATGGACGTGTTTTACCTCGCCTCGCTCTCCTGCAAAACCATCGTGTACAAGGGCCAACTGACTACCTACCAGGTGCGCGGCTACTTCCCCGACCTCAGCGACGAGCGGGTGGTGTCGGCCTTTGGGCTGGTGCATTCGCGGTTTTCGACCAACACCTTCCCGAGTTGGAAGCTGGCCCAGCCCTTCCGCTTCCTGGCGCATAATGGCGAAATCAACACGCTGCGCGGGAATCTGAACTGGTTTTACGCGGGCCTGCGCAACTACGTGTCGCCCTATTTCTCGGCCGAGGAAATGGACATGCTGCTGCCGGTAGTCGATGCCGGGCAGTCGGACTCGGCCTGCCTCGATAACGTGGTGGAAATTCTGCTGCACTCGGGCCGCCCGCTGCCGCACGTGATGATGATGCTGGTGCCCGAAGCCTGGGACGGCAACACCCAGATGGACCCGCTCAAAAAGGCCTTCTACGAGTTTCACGCCACGTTTATGGAGCCCTGGGACGGTCCGGCCGCCCTCATTTTCACCGACGGCCAGCAGATTGGGGCCATGCTCGACCGCAACGGCCTGCGCCCCCTGCGCTACCTCGAAACCACCGACGGCCGCGTGCTCGTCGCCTCCGAGGCCGGCGTGCTCCATATCGACCCCGCCACCGTGGTGCAGAAAGGCCGCCTGCAGCCCGGCAAGATGCTGCTGGTGGATACCGTGGCCGGCCGCATCGTCACCGACGAGGAATTGAAGGCCCAGGCCGCCGGCCGCCAGCCCTACGGCGCGTGGCTGAACGAGTACCAGATTCGCCTCGAAGAGCTGCCCGAGCCGCGCCAGATGTTCACAGATTTGGCGGCGGATGCGGTGTTCAAGTACCACCAGGTGTTCGGCTACACCCGCGAGGACATCGACGTGCTCATCACGCCCATGGCCGTGGAGGGCAAGGAGCCCATCGGCTCGATGGGCGTGGACGTGCCCCTGGCGGTGCTGTCGGACCAGCCCCAGCACCTGAGCAGCTACTTCAAGCAGTTTTTCGCGCAGGTCACTAACCCGCCCATCGACCCCATTCGGGAGCGGCTGGTGATGAGCCTGGCCACCTTCCTGGGCAACAACGGCAACATCCTCGATGAGGACAAGCACCACTGCCACTGCGTGGCCCTGCGCCAGCCCATCCTCAGCAACCACGAGCTGGAAAAGCTCCGCAGCATCGACACCGGCATGTTCAATGCCAAGACGCTGCAAACCTATTTCAAGGCCGACGGGCTGCCCGGCGCGCTGGAGCGCGGCCTCGCCCGCCTCTGCCGCTACGCCGAGGACGCGGTGAACGACGGCTTCGAAGTGCTGATTCTGTCGGACCGCGCCGTGGATTCGGAGCACGCGCCGATACCCTCGCTGCTGGCCGTGTCGGCCGTGCATCACCACCTCATCAAGCTCGGTTTCCGGGGCTCGGTGGGGCTGGTGGTAGAGGCCGGCGATGTGTGGGAGGTGCACCATTTCGCCTGCCTGCTCTCGTTCGGAGCCACGGCCATCAACCCCTACCTGGCGCTCTCCACGGTGCGGACCATGCGCGAAGCCGGGCATTTGAACACCTCCCTCGACCAGTCGCAGCTCACTTACAACTACATCAAGGCCGTGTGCGACGGGCTGCTGAAGATTTTCTCGAAGATGGGAATTTCGACCTTGCAGTCATATCACGGCGCGCAGGTGTTCGAGATTCTGGGTTTGAATCAAGCGGTAGTCGATTCTTATTTCTGCGGCGCGGTCACTCGAATTGGCGGACTGGGACTGGATGAAATTGCCCGCGAAACGCTCTACAAGCACTTCCAGGGCTTCAAAACCACCACGCCCGAGGAGCAGACCCTGCTGCCTGACGGCGGCCTCTACCACTGGCGGCGGCGCGGCGAGGCGCACATGTTCAACCCCGAAACCGTGCACCTGCTGCAACTGGCGACGCGGACGAATAACTACGCGACTTATCAGCGTTACGCGAAGCTGATTAACGAGCAGCCGGAGCGCATGTTTACGCTGCGCGGGCTGCTGGATTTTGCGCATCACCGCGAGGCTATTTCGATTGAGGAAGTGGAGCCGGCGGAAGTCATCATGAAGCGTTTCGCCACGGGTGCCATGTCGTTTGGCTCGATTTCGCACGAGGCGCACAGCACCCTGGCCATTGCCATGAACCGCATCGGCGGCAAGAGCAACACCGGCGAGGGCGGCGAGGACCCGATGCGCTACGAAGTGATGGAAAACGGCGACTCCATGCGCTCGGCCATCAAGCAGGTAGCCTCGGCGCGCTTCGGCGTTACGGCGCACTACCTCACCAACGCCGACGAGCTGCAAATCAAGATGGCCCAGGGGGCTAAGCCCGGCGAGGGCGGCCAGCTTCCCGGCCACAAGGTGGACGAGTGGATTGCGAAAGTGCGCCACGCCACCCCCGGCGTCGGCCTGATTTCGCCCCCGCCTCACCACGACATCTACTCCATCGAAGACCTGGCCCAACTCATCTTCGACTTGAAAAACGCCAACCGCGCCGCCCGCATCAACGTGAAGCTGGTGAGCAAAGCAGGCGTGGGCACCATCGCCGCCGGCGTGGCCAAGGCCCACGCCGATGTCATCCTCATCGCCGGCTACGATGGCGGTACGGGGGCCTCGCCCATCAGCTCCATCAAGCACGCTGGCCTGCCCTGGGAGCTGGGCTTGGCCGAAGCCCACCAAACGCTGGTGCAGAACCAGCTCCGCAGCCGCGTGGTGCTGCAGGCCGACGGCCAGCTGAAAACCGGCCGTGACCTGGCCGTGGCCGCCCTGCTCGGGGCCGAAGAATGGGGCGTGGCCACCGCCGCGCTGGTAGCCGGGGGCTGCGTGATGATGCGCAAATGCCACCTCAACACCTGCCCCGTGGGCGTGGCCACCCAAGACCCGGAGTTGCGCAAGCTCTTCACCGGCCAGCCCGAACACATCGTCAACCTGTTCCGTTTCCTGGCCGAGGAGCTGCGCGAAATCATGGCCGAGTTGGGTTTCCGAACGATAAATGAGATGGTGGGCCGGCCCGAATTCCTGAAAGTGCGCGAAGGCATCACCCACTGGAAAGCCCGCCACCTCGACCTCTCCGGTATGCTACACCCGGCCGCCAACATCTCCGGTGGCACCTTGTACCAGAGCGAAGCGCAGGACCACGGCCTCGGTAACATTCTGGATTGGCAGCTGCTGGAACACGCCCAGCCGGCCCTGAATGAGCAGACGCCGGTGTACGGTGAGTTTGAGGTGCACAACACCGACCGCACCATCGGCACGCTGCTCTCGAATGAGATTGCCAAGCGCTACCACGCCGCCGGCCTGCCGCCCAACACCATCAACTACCGCTTCCACGGCTCGGCGGGGCAGAGTTTCGGCGCGTTCAGCGTAACGGGTTTATCATTCACGCTGGAGGGCGAGGCCAACGACTACGTGGGCAAAGGGCTGAGCGGAGCGCAGCTGGCCATTTTTCCATCGGCCGAAGCCCGGTTTGTGCCCGAGCAGAACATCATCATCGGCAACGTGGCGCTGTACGGTGCCACCTCCGGCGCGCTGTTCGTGCGCGGACAGGCCGGTGAGCGGTTCGCGGTGCGCAACTCCGGGGCTACGGCCGTGGTGGAAGGCGTGGGCGACCACGGCTGCGAGTACATGACCGGCGGCCGAGCCCTCATCCTAGGCCAGACGGGCCGCAACTTCGCCGCCGGCATGAGCGGCGGCATCGCCTGGATTTACGACCCCAACGGCACATTCCCCACCAACTGCAACCCCGAAATGGTAGAGCTCGACCCGCTCGACGCCGATGACGAGGACCAGATTCAGGCGCTGCTCCGGCAGCACGCGGAGCTAACAGGCAGCCAGGTGGCGGCCTTCCTGCTGGGGAATTGGGGCGAGGAAGTCGGGAAGTTTGTGAAGGTGTTTCCGAGTGAGTATAAGAAGGTGCTGCAGAAGGCGCGGTATGCGGAGGTGGGGTGAACGAAGTAGAGACGCAACATTTTGTGTCTCGTCGTTGTACGACCGGAACCGCTCATAACCGTGCAGTTATAACAACATCAGCAACGACAAGACGCAAAATATTGCGTCTCTACTTCGTTCCAATTATCCGCAACGATTGAGACGCAAATGGGCGTCTCTACATAGTTCTAGAAGATGGCCAACCCCACCGGTTTCAAAGAATTTTCCCGCGAGTTGCCGCCCAAAGCCGCACCGCAGGAGCGCGTGGCCCACAACCGCGAATTCGTGGGCGCTTACGCCGAAAGCCAGCTCACGCAGCAGGCCGCCCGTTGCATGGATTGCGGCATTCCGTTCTGCCATTCGGGCTGCCCGCTGGGCAATATCATCCCCGAATTCAACGACGCCGTGCGGGAGCAGGATTGGGGAAATGCTTACCAGATTCTCTCCGCCACCAATAATTTCCCGGAGTTCACCGGCCGCATCTGTCCCGCGCCGTGCGAGGCGGCCTGTGTGCTCAGCATCCACAGTAGCCCGGTGGCGATTGAGGAAATCGAGAAGCACATCATCGAAATCGCCTTCTCGAAAGGCTACGTGCAGCCCACTTCGCCGGTGCTGAAATCGGGCAAGACGGTGGCCGTGGTGGGTTCCGGCCCAGCCGGACTGGCAGCGGCGGCGCAGCTGGCGCGGGCCGGCCACACCGTCACGGTGTTCGAGCGCGACGACCGGCCCGGCGGCCTGCTCCGCTACGGCATCCCCGATTTCAAGCTCGATAAATGGGTGATTGACCGCCGCATCAAGCTGCTGGAAGACGACGGTATCAGCTTCCGCTGCAACACCGAAATCGGCCGCGATATTTCTGGTGCCGAGCTTACCGCGAGCTTCGATGCCGTGGTGCTGGCCGGCGGGGCCAGCGTGCCGCGCGACCTATACATTCCCGGCCGCGAATTGCCAGGCATCTACTTCGCCATGGACTACCTCACCCAGCACAACCGCCGGGTGAGCGAGCTGGGCATTGAGGACGATGAAATCTGGGTTGAGGGCCAGGACGTGGTGGTTATCGGCAGCGGCGACACGGGCTCCGACTGCGTGGGCACGGCCAACCGCCAGCGGGCACGCTCCGTCACGCAGTTTGCCCTGATGCAGCAGCCCGGCACCGAGCGCCCCGCCCACACGCCCTGGCCACAGGAGCCGCACATTTTCCGCAGCAGCACCTCCCATGAAGAAGGCTGCCAGCGCTACTGGGGCATCAATACCAAAGCGTTTCTGGCCGATGAGTACGGCCAGCTCCGCGCCCTGCGCGTGAGCGACGTGACCTGGGAAACTGACGTCATGGGCCGCCGCATCCGCTTCGAAGAGGTGCCCGATTCTGACCGTGAAATTCCCTGCCAGCGCGTGCTGCTGGCCCTGGGCTTCACCGGCCCCCGCGTAGACGGCCTACTCACCGAGTTGGGCGTGGCCCTCGATGAGCGCGGCAACGTGCACGCCGATGAAAAAGCTTACCTCACCTCCCGCCCCAACGTGTTCGTGGCCGGCGACATGCGCCGCGGCCAGTCGCTGGTCGTCTGGGCCATCTCGGAGGGCCGCGAGGCGGCGCGGGAAGTCGACGTGTTTCTGACGGGCAAGACGGCCCTGCCGAGCAAAAATGCGGTGGGCATGTTTGCATAGCTTGCCGCATTGCGCGTCGCATATTCTAAACACCTGGCGGAATATGTTACGCGCAGCAAACAAAGGATAGCATCGCGAATGCTTCCTCACCCGGCGAATAGGCGGATACTATAAACAGCCCCGGCATTTGGGAATGCCGGGGCTGTTTGCGTTTACGGAAGCCGCCACGCTAGCCGGCGCATATCGGTTCAAGTCGGGTGGGCTTTCTGTCGTCGGCCAGCAATGCGGGGCTGCACTTGCGCCTGCCGGGCCGAGCCAACATAGGTCGCTCCAGCGGGGCATCTGAAAACGAATGGACCACCGGTGAGCCGGACCGCTGGCGTGCGGCTCCACCCTGGCAATTGATAGCCGGCCCGTAGTGGGCCACCGCCGGAATTGATTGCAAAACGCCGTTTCATACTATATTAGAGAAACGGCTAGTCACGACAAAATACAAGTCAATCAAGCGGCTTACACTTACATCACACGTTCACCGCGCCTGCCAAACGCCGCCAAAACACTTTTTACAGGCAATTATCTGCACTCATTCGCTTATCAGCTCCGACACAAGATTATACGCCACACGCACAATAAATTAGAATAATCATAAAACAAAATACTTCCCATCGGAGCCTCTGCCACACCGTTCATGGCAACCTGCTCAAGTGTTTTTTTCCAATCTCCGCTCATTTTTTTTTCAGTTTCTCATCTCTTTTTTCCCACCCACAATTGCTGATGAATTTATTCCATTACCCTCTTGGCGCTTCACGCACTGCCGGCCGGTGGCTGCTGCTCCTGCTGCTATGCCTCGGCAGCCGGGCCGTTTCGGCCCAAACCCTCGTCTGGGAAGAGAACTTCAACGGCACGACCATCGACCCCGATACGTGGACGTTTGACTTCGGCGATGGCTGTGAGCGTAACCTCTGTGGCTGGGGCAACCAGGAGCTGGAGTATTACACCAGCCGGCCCGACAACGCTCGCATCGATAACGGCAACCTACGCATCGAGGCCAAGCGCGAAGCCTTTCAGGGCAAGGACTTTACCTCGGCCCGCCTGAAAACGCTGGGCCGCGTGCACTTCAAATACGGCACCCTGGAAGCCCGCATTAAGGTGACGAACCTGCAAAACGGGCTGTGGCCAGCCTTCTGGATGCTGGGCGCGACCGGCAACTGGCCTGCCAGCGGCGAAATCGACATGATGGAGATGGGCAGCGCAGCTTCCTACCCCAGCAACGTGAACAACTGGGCCGGCGCTGCCCTACACTGGCAGAACAACGGCGCGCACGATTTCGTGAGCCAGCTGCACCAGAGCACTACCCCACTCACCGATGTCTACCATGTATACAAGCTGCAGTGGACGGCCACCGAAATCAAGGTATTCATTGATAACGTGCAGTATTTCAGCCAGAACATCACCGACCCCGACATGGAGGAGTTTCACCGGCCCGAGTTCATCCTGCTGAACCTGGCCGTGGGCGGCGTGTACACGGGCAAGATGAGCCCTGGCGACATCACGGCCCCGCTGCCTTCGGCCATGCTGGTCGACTACCTGCGCCTGTACCAGAACCCCGGCGACGAGCTATATATCGGTAAGAACCATGCCTTTGCCGGCGACTACGGCGTGCTGTCGGAGCGCACCACCATTACCGATAAGCTGGCCTTCGACGGCGTGGATGCCAACCTCTACTACTGGAACAACCTGACCAATATCACCACGCCCGCACCGGTGCCCTTCGAGGGGCAGGACGTGCTGGCGGTGCACGCCAACGCCGGCAACTGGTTCGGCATGGGGGTCGACAACGTGGTGAAAAATCTGGGCAATTTCGCCAACGGCTCGTTGAAGTTTCAGTTCAAGACGACTTATACCGGGCAGTTTAAGGTGGGCGTGAAAAGCGGCCACGGCGAGAGCTGGGTGAATTTCCCGGCCGGCTCGACCCAGTACGGCCTGGTGCGCGACGGCAGCTGGCACGAGGTCACGATTCCGCTCAGCACCTTCAATCAGCCTAGCATGGGCATGCACATCGACCTGGTGTCGATGAACGGGCTGTTTATGTTTGCCGGCGACCCGGCCACCGGCCCGGCCGATTTCTACTTCGACGACGTGCGCTACACCGGCGGCGTGGCGGCCAACCCGCCCCCCACGGTGAGCCTGACCGCCCCGGCCCCGAACGCCATTATCACCCTGCCGGCCAGCATATCTCTCACCGCCACGGCGGCCGATGCCAACGGCACGGTGAGTAAAGTGGAGTTCTTCGAGGGCACCACCAAGCTGGGCGAAGACCTCACCGCACCCTATGTATATACCTGGACGGGGGCACCGGCCGGGGTGTACGTCATCACGGCTAAAGCTACTGACGACGAGGGCGCGACCACCACGTCGAGCCCCGTGACGGTGTACGTGGCGGCGGCCGGCAACACGGCCCCGACCGTCAGCCTGACTGCGCCCGCAGCCAATGCCAATTTCCTCACACCCGCCAGCATCACGCTCAGCGCCGATGCTACCGATACCGGCGGGGGTATTTATAAGGTGGAGTTTTTCCAGGGCACCACGCTGCTGGCCACCGACTTCACCGCGCCCTACAGCTACACCTGGGCCGGCGCGCCAGTGGGCAGCTACAGCATCACGGCCCGCACCACCGATACCGGCGGCCTCACCGCCACTTCGGCGGCCGTGAGCATTACCGTGGCCGACCCCATTGTACCCACGGTGAGCATCACGGCCCCGGCCAGTGGCACCAGCCTGACGGCCCCGGCCAGCGTGACCATTACGGCCGACGCGGCCGACACCAACAGCCCCATTGCCAAGGTGGAGTTCTTCCAGGGCAGCACCAAGCTGGGCGAAGACCTCACCGCCCCTTACTCCTACGCCTGGACCGGCATCGGGCCGGGCGCGTACTCGCTCACGGCCAAAGCCACGGCGGTTGATGGCTACGCCACCACTTCGGCGGCGGTAGCACTGACCGTGCGGGCCATTCCGTGCGTGAACACGGCCGCCAACGGCGAATACCGCTACGAGGTATTTACCAGCGGCCCCGACGTGACCTACACCTTCCATCCGCTGGGCGCCACGGCGGGCGGTAACCTGGCCATCATCTTCATCCGCGAGGGCAGCGTGGGGGCCTTCCCCGGCTATACCATGGTGCGCAACGCGGCCGGCGACTTTACCTTCACCCGTCCCATTGCCACCGGCGTGGTCACCACCTTCTACTTCACTTATGAGGTGGGCGCAGGCGGCCCGCAGCACAACACGCAAAGCACCCCGCATAGCTACACCGTGGGCACGCTGTGCACCGGCGGCGGCCCCAACAACGCCCCGCCTACCGTGAGCCTGACCGCACCCACGGCCACGGCCACCTTTACCTCACCGGCCACCGTGAACCTGGCTGCCACGGCGGCAGATGCCGACGGCACGGTGAGCAAAGTCGAATTCTACCAGGGCAGCACCAAGCTGGGCGAAGACCTCACCGCGCCCTACACATACGCCTGGACGGGCGTGGTGACCGGCACCTACATTCTGACGGCCGTGGCCACCGACAACAGTGGCACCACCGCCACCTCGGCCGCCGTGACCATCATGGTGCGCAGCACCGACGGCTCGTGCGCCACCACCGCCGACTACAGCTTCCGCGCCGAAACCATTGGCCCCGACGTGACTTACACCTTCCACCCCATTGGGGCCACGGCAGGCGGCAACCTGGCCCTGATTTACATCCGGGAAGGCAGCGTAGGGGCTTACCCCGGCTACCCCATGACGCGCAATGCCGCCGGCGACTTTACCTTCACCAAGGCCATTGCCACCGGCGTGGTCACGAGCGTGTACTTCACTTACCAAGTGGGCGCTAATGGGCCGCAGAACAACTCGGCTGCCACCCCGCACACCTACATCGTGGGCACCAGCTGCGGCAGCATCGCCACGGCCACGACGGCCGCCACGGCGCTGGCCACGGGCACCCTGCACCCCAACCCGCTGGGCCAGGGCAGCGCAGTGCTGGCCTTCAGCATGGCGCAAACCAGCGCCTACACGGTTGCGCTGTACGATATGAAAGGCTCCCGGATTAGCACCCTGAGCACCGGCCGTGCCGCCAGCGGCCAGCCCGTATCGGTCGACATTGCGGCCGGCACCCTGGCCAATGGCATCTACCTGGTGAAGGTAACCACGGACAATACCGTACTAACCAAGCGCTTGGTAATAAGCCGCTAGGCTTTTCAGGCAGACCAGTCACGGTTCAGGGCTTGTCTGGAATCGGCGGGTTCTTGCCCAAATTTGAAGAACCCGATGAGCGGGTGGCTACTAAGCCACCCGCTCATTTGCTGTTAGCCACGGCCATTCTTGCAACAGGAATATGGTCCGGCGCACAATATGGGCCATTTCGAGAGGCCGGTCGTGCGATAACCATTATTGCGAGTGGAACGCAACCCGTCAGACTGAATTTCAGCGCGGGTCTAAGCGACTCCGCTGAACAGCCCTACCAACTGCGCCAACGCTCCCGGCGAATGCAGGGCCTCCGTTTGCTCCAACGTCTCGGCGGCGACGGTGGCGGCGCGCTCACGCATGTGTTGTTCGTAGTGGCCGATGGCGGCTTGCAGGTCCGGGAACTGGTTGCTGGTGAGGCACTGGCTTAGTTCGAGGGCGTCGAGCATGGCCATATTCACGCCTTCGCCGGCGTAGGGCGGCATGAGGTGGGCGGCGTCGCCGAGCAGGGTGAGGTTGGGCTGGGCGGGCCAGGTTTGGTCCAGCGGCATGCAGTATTGGGGGCGGGGCACGCAATACGTAGCCTCACTGGCAAATAGCTCCTGCCAGATGGCATCCCAACCGGCAAACTCCTGCCGGAACCAGGCCAGCATTTCGGCCGCGCTTGTGAAGTCGATGCCGCTGTTGCGAGCCCAGGTTTCGGTCGTTTTGCAGCCGGTATAAAAAGCCAGGCTGCCATCGCCCTTTGCACTGATAATGAGGGTTTTTACATCGCCCATTGCAAAGACTTTTCCACCCCGTACCAGCTCGTGCAGGCGGGGCGCGTGCTGCGCCGAGTTGGGCAGGCTACCCTCCACCACCGTCACACCCGAGTAGAAAGGCCGGATGGGTGTCAGCACCGGACGAATTTTCGAATTGGCGCCATCGGCTCCCACAACGAGGTCGGCCACCGCCGTGGTGCCGTCCTGAAAAGTCATTTCCCAACCCGCACCCAGCCGCTGCATGGCTACCAGCTGGCGGTTCCAAACCACCGTATCGGGTTGCAGCGAGTCGAGCAGCAGCTCGCGCAGCGGCCCCCGGTCGATTTCGGGCCGGAAATGGGCGTCGCCAAACGTGGCGGCTTGCGCTTCGGCGTGGTCGTCGAGCACGATGGTGGCGTGCTGGTCGGTGAGGCGCAGGCGGTCGGCTCCCGGCCGGTAATGGGCCCGGAAGGCGTCGAGCAGGCCGGCGGCGCGCAGGGCGGCCAGGCCCGATTCGTGGTGCAGGTCGAGGGTGGCGCCCTGCACCCGGCCGTGGCGGCTGAGGTCGCGCTCGTACACTTTTACTGAGGCGCCGCTTTGCTCGAGCAGGCGGGCCAGGGTGAGGCCGCCGGGGCCACCGCCCACGATTGCAACTTGCTTATTACGAAGTAACATGGCTGAATTATCTGGTTGATTTCAGGCCAAAATTATTTCTTCGGCAAAGCGGATAATTGAATAAATCGGTCGTTTTTGTTCCGCGCTAACTCCTTCGGCGCCACGCCCGTGTATTTCCGGATTTCGCGGATGAAATGCGCCTGGTCAGCAAAGTTTTCCTCCGGAAACAGCCGGCCCTCCCGCAGCTGCGGCAGCGAAGCCCGGAAGCGCAGAATGTTGCCGTAAGCCTTCAGCGAAAGGCCGAACTGGCGGGTGAAGTAGCGGTTGATTTGCCGGCTGCTCCAGCCCGCCGCCGTGGCCAGCGCCTCCACGGTGAGGCCGCCGTCGGAAGCGTAGAGCAGGTCGAATAGCCGGCGGTGGCGCGGGTCGATTTTGGCGGGCAGCAGGGGCGTAATCCGGGCCGCCACCCTGGCGCAGAAGCCATCGAAATCCCTCAGGTCCTCGGCGCTCATGCCCAAGAAATCCGGCGGCAGGTGGCAACCGCCGTCCAGCAAGTCGGCCACCGGCACGGGCAGCAGGCAATCGGCCGCCAGCAGCCGCCAGCTAATGGCAAACATGGTGGTACGCGGCAGAATGGTTTGGGCATCGGGCCGGTTTTGCAGGCCCAGCAGCGTAACGTGGTAGGGCTCGGTGGCCGACAAGGCAAAAAACACATCAATGCGCCCGTCGGGCACGATAACCACCGGCTGCGCGTCATCCGAATGATTGATGAGCATCCAGAAGCTCTCCACAAATTCCGCCAGCGCTGGCGGCGGCGGTACCGCCCGGTACTCAATATCACTGAAGGCCATTGGGGCGCGTTGGGGTTGAAGAGGTTTGCCAGGTACCGACGAATAGCCCGGCCAGATACTTCATTTTCGGCCCGTTGCCGCGGCCTCCTACCCTATCGCCCGCTGCACCCACGGCTTCAGCCCCGGCACGCGGGCCAGGCGCACAGCCGTGTCCACCAGCCACGCCTTGTTGCTGAGAAAGCGCATGAGGCGGTAGCTTTTGGCCAGCTTGCGGCCGATTTTGTGGGCTACCTGGGCATCGTATTCCTGCATAAATCCGGCGCTGAAATCCTGCTTTGCAAAGCACGCCGCCGCCTGCGCCCCAGCCAGGATGCCACTCTGAATAGCCGTGTCGATGCCGTGGCCCTGCAAGGGGTCAATCAGGGAAGCCGCGTCGCCACACAGTATGAACCGCGTACCACTGATGGGCCGCGTGCGTCCGCCACCTAGCGGCAAACCAAACCCCACAATGGGCCCCAACTGCCGCGCCTCCGCAAAGCGGCCGGCCAGTTCGGGGTGCGTGGCCAGCATTTTCGTCATCACTTCCTT
The DNA here is from genome assembly GCF_054776495.1 of Hymenobacter segetis. NCBI lineage: Bacteria > Pseudomonadati > Bacteroidota > Cytophagia > Cytophagales > Hymenobacteraceae > Hymenobacter > Hymenobacter segetis. The sequence goes on from NZ_BAAHBV010000002.1 coordinate 352,457, forward strand.
GAGGTCGACTTTGTGCTTCGCCACCACTTCAGACAGCATGCCCAGGCCTACATTATAGCGGCCCACGCCCACGGGAAACAGCCAGACGTAGCCCGCCAGGTAGTCGCTGCTGAGGAAAAACTCGGTGGTGCCGCTGCTGGCGCCGGCCACGTTTTCGTAGTAGGCCCGCACGCCGGCGCAGTGGTGGGCGCGGTCGAGCGGTGCGGGCAGCAGCTTGCGGCCCACGGCAGAATTGGCTCCATCGCAGCCTATAACTAGCTGGGCGGTGATTTCGCGACCATCGGTGGTGGTGAGGCGGGCGTGGTCGGGCTCAATCTGCAGGGTTTTGAGGCCGGTGTTTTCGAGAATTTCGGTGGTCGAATTCTTTCGTACTAATTCGAGTAATGCCGCGTCAAACGTTTCGCGGGGGCTGTTGAAGCTGGGCAGCTTCCATTGCAGCGTGAGGCTGGCCCCGCTGGGCGCTACCAAGCGGGAGTCGCGCACATCATCGCGCGGCTGGAGCTGCCAGAGCGCCTCCACAAACGCCGGGTCGAGCTGGCGCAGGGCCTTGAAGGCGTGGCCGGGAATGGCGTCGCCGCACACTTTATCACGGGGAAATTGGGCTTTGTCCAGCAGGGCCACGCGCAGGCCGCTTTGGCGCAAGGCCAGGGCGCAAGCGGTACCGGCCGGACCGGCTCCGACAATGGCCACGTCGTAATCAAATGGGGAAGAAACAGGCACGGGGCCAAAGGTAGCAGCCACGCTTGGGCGGCTCCTGCTGCCCCACCACATTTCCGGCGATTTTGCGTACATTCATTCACACTTCAGCTCCCGGCCTTGACTGCTCTACCGAACATTCTGCTTCCGGCCGATGACGCGGCCCGCCTCCAGGCCCTCAGCCGTTACCAGCTGCTGGACGCGCACCGCGAACAAATCCTCGACGATGTGGTGGCCGCCACCGCCCATCTGTTCCGGGTTTCCAACGCCATGCTGACCATGGTGGAGGGCACCACGGTACTGCTCAAGGCTCCTTACAACCTGCCGGTGCCCCTCGAACGCCTGCCGCGCGAGCAAAGCCTGTGCTCGGCCACCATCCTGCAAAATGAGACGGCTGTATTCGAAGACCTCACCCAAAGAAGTGCGCCGGGCGTCGATATTTCCCTGATTCTGCAGCTGGGACTGCATTTCTACGCCGGCCACAACCTGCGCACGTCCGAGGGCCACAACATCGGCACGCTCTGCCTCTTCGATGGCCCGCCCCGGCACTTCCCGCCCACCGAGCGCCACCTGCTGAGCCAGCTGGCCGCTCTGGTAATGCACCTGTTGGAGCTACGACGCATTATGGGGCCGCATTCCGGCCTCACGGCGCTGCTGTGGGGTCCCATCTACCGCAGCATGAGCGAGCAGCTGGCGGTACTCAATGACCTGGCCCGGCACACGGTACCGCCCGATGGCCCGCTCGCCCCGGCCGTGGCGCAAGAGGCCGGCAGCATCGTGGCCAACCTCGACCAGCTGGTGGCCGGCACCCTGCGCCGCAAGTAGCGCCCGGTTTGCCGCTCCCCGCCGAATTATCCCGGGCTGGTTGGGGTTAGGGCTGAAAACCCCTACATCTTCACGGCACAATCGCGCAACCCTGGCCCCCTGCCAGCGGTACAAGCAGTACCTGACAGCTCGGCGGTACGCACCTGCCTACCGGCCCACCAGAACCATTTGCTTCTTACTGGCCGCGCCCTTTTACCTATTCTATTTTGGTTGATAATTCTATTTCCCTGATACCGGCCAACGACGCAGCCCGCCTCCACGCCCTCGAAGGCTACCATTTGCTGGATGCACGCAGCGAAAAAGTTCTGGATGATGTGGTAGCCGCCACCGCCCGGCTCTTCGGCGTTTCCAACGCCATGCTGTCCATTGTGGAGAAAGATGAGGTGCTGGTGAAAGCACCCTACAACCTGCCGGTAGCCATTGAGCGCGTGCCGCGCGGGCAAAGCATGTGCTCGGCCACCATTTTGCAGGATGACACGGCGGTGTATGAAAACATGAACCTGGCCAGCGCCCCCGGCGTCGATATTTCCCTGCTTCAGCAATTGGGCCTGAGCTTTTACGCCGGCCACAACCTGCGCACGCCCGAGGGCTACAACCTCGGCTCGCTGTGCGTGTACGACGGCCCGCCCCGGCAGTTTTCGCCCGTCGAGCGCGCCCTGCTGGCCACGCTGGCCGGCCTAGTGATGCGCCTACTGGAGCTGCGCCGCATCCTGGGTGCCCACGCCGACAGCACCGCCGTGCTCTGGAACCCCGTGTACCAGGCCATCGGCGGGCAGCTTTCCCGCCTCACCGCCCTGGCCGAGCGCACCACGCCTCCCGGCGGCACCGCCCAGCTCACCGAGCCCGTGGTAGCCGAGGTGAAGGCCATTGCGGGCATTGTCGACCAGTTTGTGACGGCCACGCTCAAACGAGTGTAGGCCAGTGAGCGCGGGGGCGGCGTACTTTTGCGCCGTTTCCGTGTTTCATCATTATGCTTGAAGAAAAGAAGGTAAAAACGCTGGCGCTGCTCGGCGCGACGGGTTCCATTGGCACGCAGGCGCTGGAAGTGGTGCGGCAGCAGTCGGGCCGGTTCCGGGTGGCGGTGCTGAGTGCGCAGCGGCAGTGGGAGTTGCTAGCGCAGCAGGCCCGCGAGTTTCTGCCTGCCGCCGTGGTTATCGGCGATGAAAGCTGCTACCAATCCCTGAAGGCCGCCCTGGCCGACCAGCCCGAAACCGAAGTCCTGGCCGGCACCGCCGCCCTGGCCGAAGTGGTGACGCGACCCGAAATCGACATCGTGCTCACCGCCCTCATGGGCTACGCCGGGCTGCTGCCCACGGTGGCCGCCATCCGGGCCGGCAAGGACATTGCCCTCGCCAACAAGGAAACGCTGGTGGTAGCCGGCGAGCTGATTACCAGCCTCATCAAGCAGCACAACGTGCGCCTGCTGCCCGTCGATTCGGAGCACTCCGCCATCTTCCAGTGCCTGGTGGGCGAGGATGCCAACCCCATCGAGAAAATCATTCTCACGGCCTCGGGTGGCCCGTTCCGGGGCCGCACCGCCCAGCAAATGGAGGCCGTGACCAAGGCCCAGGCCCTGAAACACCCTAACTGGGACATGGGCGCCAAAATCACCATCGATTCGGCTTCGCTCATGAACAAGGGCCTCGAAGTTATCGAAGCCAAGTGGCTATTTGGGCTGACCAATGAGCAGATTGACGTGGTGGTGCATCCCCAAAGCATCGTGCATTCGCTGGTGCAGTTCGAGGACGGCTCGCTGAAAGCCCAGCTCGGCCTGCCCGATATGAAGCTGCCCATTCAGTACGCGCTGGGTTACCCGCAGCGGCTGGCCAACACCTTCCCGCGCTTCTCCTTTCTCGACTACCCCACGCTCACCTTTGAAGCGCCCGACCGGGCCGCGTTTCCCAACCTGGAGCTGGCCTTCGGGGCCATGCGGCGGGGTGGCAACGCGCCCTGCGTCCTCAACGCCGCCAACGAAGTGGCCGTGGCCGCATTTTTGCGGGAGCAGGTCGGCTTCCGTCAAATGTCGGACCTCGTGGCCGAGTGCCTGGCGCGGGTATCGTACCTTGCAGAGCCGATATTGGCCGACCTGGTGGCTACCGACGCGGAAACGCGGCGGATTGCTGCGCAATTAATTATGAATTAGAAATTATGAATTATGAGTTTGCGCTTAGCTGCTCCAGGCAGCTTATGGCTTCTCAATTCGATTCGTATTTCCCAATTCATAATTCATAATTTCTAATTCATAATTCAATTTCCCCCTTGGCTATCCTCACCATGATTGGCCAGCTTGTGCTGGCCCTTTCTATCCTCGTTGGCTTGCACGAATTCGGCCATTTCGCCTTCGCCAAGCTCTTTAAAATCCGGGTCGATAAGTTCTACATCTTCTTCGACTTTCTGTTTCCGATGCCCAACGTGGCCAACTTCGCGCTTCTGAAAAAGAAGATTGGCGAGACGGAATATGGCATTGGCTGGTTTCCGCTGGGCGGCTACGTGCAGATTCACGGCATGATTGACGAGACGCAGGACGCCTCGGCCCTGGCCGGCCCGCCGCAGCCCGACGAATTCCGGGGCAAGCCCGCCTGGCAGCGCCTGCTGGTGATGCTCGGCGGCATCATCATGAACGTGATTCTGGGCATCATCATTTTCGGGGCAATGACGTTTCACTATGGCGACACGTTTCTGCCGGCTTCGGAGGCCCGCTACGGCATCTTGCCCAACGGCCTGGGCCGCGAAATCGGCTTCCGCACCGGCGATAAAATCGTAAAAATCAACGGCCGGCCGTTCGATGAATTTGATGACGTGTACAAGCCCGAGGTCATCATGGGCGACAACTCCTACTACACCGTGGAGCGCAACGGCCAGTTGGCCGACATCAAAATCCCGAAAAACTTCCTCGACAAATTTGGCAAGCAAAGCGCCGACAGCCTGCTGGTGCGCCCCCGCGAAACCTTCGCCGTGGACCGCGTGACGCCGGGCGGCAACGCTGCCAAAGCCGGCCTGCAAGTGGGCGACGTCATCACGAACGTGGCCGGCCAGCCGGTGCAGTTTTTCGACGAGCTCCAGGCCGTGTTGCTGGCCAACAAGGACAAAACCGTGCCCGTAATGGTGCAGCGCGGCGGCCAGCCCCTCACGCTGAATATTACCGTCACCAGCTCGGGCCGCATCGGGTTTGAGCGCAAATCGACTTTGCAGCTCGGCACCCGCAAGTACACGCTGGCCGAGTCCATTCCGCAGGGCGTGAGCAAGGCGTTTGGGGTGATTGGCTTGCAGGCGCGCGCCTTCGGCAAGATTTTCAAGGGCGAAGCTTCGGCTTCGGAAAGCCTGGGCGGGCCGGTTGAAATCGCACAGCAGTTCGGTGGCATCTGGGATTGGCAGCATTTCTGGGGCCTGGCCGGTGGCCTGAGCATGGTGCTGGCTTTCATGAACCTGCTGCCCATTCCGGCCCTCGATGGCGGCCACGTGGTGTTCCTTCTCTACGAAATGATTCTGCGCCGCAAGCCGTCGGATAAGTTTCTGGAAGGTGCCCAGCGCGTGGGCACGGTCCTGATTCTGGCTCTGATGGCGTATGTCATCGTGTTCAAGCAGGTGATGAAGCTGTTCCACTAAACGGAACCGATAGGTTATCCAGAACGTCATGCTGCGCGAAGTCGAAGCATGACGTTCTTTTTTTCACTCAATCAGTTTCTTTCCCATGCGCCTGCTCACCCTTCTCGCCGCTGCGCTGCTGCTGTTTCCGCTGGCCGGGGCCGCGCCGGCGCTCCACGCCTACCACTCCACCATCACGGAGCTGCGCTACAACGCGGCCAAAAAGCAGTTGGAGATTTCGGTCAAAGTCTTCGTTGATGACTTCGAAAAGGCGATTTCGCAGGGCCAGCCCACCCGTGTGAACCTCACCGATGCGGGGCCGCGCCCGCTGGTGCTGGCCACGGCGTACTTCCAGCGCACTTTGCAGGTGAGCGTGACGAGCGGCAAGCCCCTGCTGCTGCAAGTGCTGGGCATGCAAGCCGAAAACGACGGCTGCTGGTTCTATTGCAAAGTCCCCCTGCCGGGCCCGGTCACGGCCGTGAAGCTGCGTCAGGCCATGCTGCTCGACACCTTTGCCGACCAGATGAACATCGTAAACATCGAGGCCAACGGCAAGAAGCAAAGCGCGCTGTTCCGCGCCGGCCACGAGGAGGAAACCATCGGCTGGTGATGTAGCGCGGACTTTTAGTCCGCGAATGGAATCGTTGAATTCGCGGACTAAAAGTCCGCGCTACGCCTCAATCGCGCCGCGCAGGAACTGGCAGAAGGGGACCATCGCTGCAAATACATTCACCACGTGGGCACGAAAGTCGGCGTGGCTTAGCACTTCCGCATCGGTCATCAGGTGAGTAGCGGTGAAGCTTTTGTGCTTCAATAGCTCGATTTCGGGATGGTCGACGGAATAGGCGGCGGGGGATTTTTTGAGCCTATCGCCGCTCATGGAGCCGAAGTAGCGCTGGAAATCGGGCGCGGCCAGAATGGCTTTCAGCTTGTCGGCGTTGTAGTCAATTTCCTGGCGAATGGCGGCCAGCTGCGTTTTATCGGGCATATAAAAACCGCCGCCGATGAGCGTGTTACCATTTGGACCAATCTGCACGTAGTAGCCGGGCGTTTCAATATCCTTGCCGCTGGCGGTGAAGTAGGCCGAAAAATGCGTCTTGTACGGGTCTTTGTTGTTGCTGAACCGCACGTCGCGGTAGATGCGGAAGATGCTTTTGCGGCCGGCGGGGCCGGCGATGCCCGGGTCTAGCTTAGCCAGTTCCTGATACCAGAATTCGGCATCTTCCTCGAATTGCTTGCGGAGCTGGTCGTAGGTGGCTTTGCGCTCCTGAAACCAGGGCCGGTCGTTGTTTTTGGTGAGGGCGGTGAGGAAGGTGAAGAGGGGTTTGAGCTGCATGGGCGGGGGGAAGTTGGCGGTAAACTCCCCTCCTTACCAAGGAGGGGATGTTTCAGCGAAGCTGAAACGGGGGTGGTTGTGGCGTTGAACAGCTTCGCCCAGGTTTCGTTCGGACGTATTCCAGCTACCATTCAACGCCTACAACCACCCCAGCTGCCGCTTCGCGGCAGCGTCCCCTCCTTGGTAAAGAGGGGAGTTTTCGCTCAGTCATCATCGCCTTCCTCTTCTTCTCCATGTTCCGCCTTCGCCTCGCGCAGAAAAGCGGCGCGACGCGGGGCGGGCATGTGACTGTTTTCGCCCCGAATGGCCTGCCAGATATTCTCGTTGAAAGCCAGGTCGGGGGCGGCGTCTTCGCGGCTCATGTCGAACTTGAGGGAGCGGCGGGCGGGGGCGTTGAAGGCGGTATTGCGCACGTCCTGCGGGGTGGTGGCGGGGCGCAGGGCGTAGGGTTTGAAGTTGGGTTTTGGGGTGAAGCAGGCCCAGAGGGGCAGGGCGGCGGCATCGTACTGGCTCATGGGCGGCAGGCCGAGGATGAGCTCCAGCGTGCGCAGCATCCCGGAGGTGGTGTAGGCGGTGTGCACCACGGCGTGGCGGCGGATATACGGCCCCACGAGGTAGGCCGTGGAGCGGTGCGCGTCGATGTGGTCGGGGCCGTTCTGGGCGTCGTCTTCCACTACCATCACCACCGATTCTTTCCAGACGGGGCTTTTGGAGAGGTGCTCGATGAGGCGGCCGAGGGCGAGGTCATTGTCGGCGGCGTAGCTCAGAGGGCTGAATTCACCCTTGCGCGCGCCGAAAGTGTGGTCGTTGGGCAGGCGGATGATGCTGAGGTCGGGCAGCTGGTTGGCGGCCACCAACTGGTCGAAATCCTGCTCCCATACTTTCTCCCGGTCTACGTCGCGCACATGCAGGTCGAAGCCGGCATAGGCTTCGCAAAAGTGGCCTGCGATGGCCGGCAGGCTGGCTTTGCCCTTGTACACAAACTCGCCGTAGTTGCGGAAGCTGCGGCCGGCGCGGCGGCAGTAGTCCCACAGGAAGCCGTCTTTGGGCTCGGCTACTTCGCCGCGGTTGCCCTCGAAATCGTACTCGCCTCCCCGGCCGCTGTAGTTGCCGGGCCAGCTTTTTTCCACGAAATCAGTCGCGTAGGCGGCGGTACTCCAGTTGTGGCCGTCGGCGCTCACCTCGGCATCCACATAGAAATTATCGAGCAGCACAAACTCCCGCGTCAGGGCGTGGTGGTTGGGCGTCACCTTTTCGGGGAAGAGGCAGAGGCTGGCGTCACCGTTGCCAGCCGGTAAATCGCCCAGCACTTGGTCGTAGGTGCGGTTTTCCTTGATGATGTAGAACACGTGCTTGATGGGCGAAGCCTCCCCCACGCGCTGCGGCACGGGGCTGCCGGCGGGTACATCGGGCGCGGTTTCGCGGGTTTTGGTGAAGGGCGTGTTGGCGTAAACCTGGGCTGAGAAGGCGGCCAGGGCTTTTTCATCGGGCACAGGCAGGCGCGAGAGCGAGCCGAGCAGCAGCCCGCCGATGTAGCCTTTGCCTTTTTCGCCATCGTCGCGCACCGGGTTGGGGCCGTCGGGGTTGGGTTTCGAGGTGCTGCCTTTGCCGTTGGCAATCAGGAGCTGATTGCCAACCACGCGCACCGCCGTGGGGTACCAGCCCGTGGGGATGAAGCCCAGCGGCCGGCTGGCGCGGGGCTCGCGCACGTCGAACACAGCCAGGCAGTTGTTGTCGGCGTTGGCAATAAATAGCTGGGAGTCATCGGCGCTCAGGGTCAGGCCATCGGGCGTACTGCCGGCGGGCGAGGCAGGAAACAGGGCGGTATTCAGCGTTTCGATGACGAGGCCAACTCGGGTATCGATGACGGAAACCGAGTTGCTGTTGGCATTGGCCACGAACAAGCGGCGGCCGTCGCGGGTCAGGGCGAGGTCGTTGGGGTGGCTTTCGACGGGAATCGAAGCCAGTAATTGCTGCTTTTCGGTATCGTAAACCGCCACCGCGTGGCCGCCCCAGAGGGTGATGTAGAGCCTGGTGCCGTCGGGGCTGAGCAGGGTGCCGTAGGCTTCGGCGGGCAGCTTGAGGGTGCGCAGGATGCGGCGCGTTTTCAGGTCGAAGGTGTACAGAGAATTGTCCTCCCGGGTCACGGCGTAGAGCACGTTGTGGCGGCCATCGACGGCGAGGCCGGCTACGCCGATTTTCTGTTTCGGCCATTTCTGGCCCAGCACAAAGGCACTATCGGGCTGTAGTTTCTGGCCTTCGATGCGGAAGCAGTGAATGCGGTTGTGCTGCCCGCCAGAGGCGTAGAGCGTGCGGCCATCGGGCGCGAAGGCGAGGCCGGCCCAGGCGGCGGGCACCACTTTGGTATCGAGCACCTGGCCGGTGGCGGCATCCAGAAGCTGCACTGAGTTTTCGCCCCAACCGGCGTTGGTTACGGCGGCCAGGCGGCCGTCGGGGCTGATTTGCAGGCTCAGGGGGAGGTCGCCGAGGGGCGTGGTGGTGCCGGCGGGGCTGAGTTTCCAGCCGTTGGAAAGCTGGGTCTGGCTGGTGCCGGCAATGGGGCCGGGCAGCACGCCGGGGGCTTCGGGTGCAGCTTTGGTACTGGGGTTGCCGGAGCAACCGAGCAGCGCCAAAAGCGGCAGTATGGGGATAAAACGGCGGTATTTGGTTGAAATATGCATAAGCGGGCAGCCGGGCGGAGAAACCACCGCACCAGCCACCACGAAGGTAGCGGACGGGCCGCGCCGTACCCATTACGCGGGCGTTACCGATGCTGCAGTCGAACTTTTATGGTTAGGCTAAAATAGAAACTCCTGAATGCCGTTGTAGCCGCATCCCTCTTCATTCCGGTTTGTTTCTATGCTGCGTCGACTTTCGTGCTGCGTGCTGTTGGTATTGCCCGTTTTTCAGCTGCTGGCCCAGTCCTGTACCCCGCCTGCGGAGGGCTTGCCGGGCGCGAATTCGGCAGATTTCTGGCGGCAGCAACGGCAGTTCCCGCGCGTGCGGGCGGCCGAAGCGGCTACCGGCCCGGCCGTGGCCCACCTGCTGCGCACGCACTACCTCGACCCGCGCCGGCTGGAAATCATGTTCCGCCTCGTGAAAACCCGCATGGAGTTGGAAGTGTGGGCCCGCAACCAGGGCGGCGGGCCCTTTGAGCTGCTCCACGCCTACCCGCTGGCGGCTACCTCGGGCGCGCTCGGCCCCAAGCGCCGGGCCGGCGACTACCAGGTGCCGGAGGGCTTCTACGAAATCGACCGCTTTAATCCCAAGAGCAATTACCACCTCTCGCTGGGCCTCAACTACCCCAACGCCGCCGATTTGGCTTTGGGCGAGCCCAACCCCGGCGGCGACATTTTCATCCACGGCGGCGAGGCCAGCATCGGCTGCCTGCCCATCACCGATGCCGGCATTGAGGAAGTGTACTTGCTGGCCGTGACGGCCCGGGCGGCCGGGCAGGCAGTGATTCCGGTGCACATTTTCCCGTTTCCACTCACAGAGGTTGAGCTGGCGAAACACGCCGCGAGCCCGCACCTGGCCTTCTGGCGCGGGCTGCTGCCGGGCTACGCTTATTTTGAAAAGCACCACGAGCCGGCAGAGCCGATGCAGCTGGCGGTAGCCGGTAAGTAGCGGCCGGCCGGGCGTAAGTTTGACCGGCCGCACCATTCAGCGGCGCTTTTTGCATGAATCCTTCCGTTACTCACAGGGCCGGGCGGGCGGCGCGGCGCTGGTTTACCCTGCCGCCGGGGCTGGTGCTGGTGCTCGCCCTAGTGGCCGCGGCCAACCTCACCAAGCTCAGCAGCGTGCACTTCGGCCCCGACCGGCCGGTGGATTTCCGCCCGGCCTACGTGGGCCAGTGGGCCCTGCGCCACGGCCTCGACCCTTACCAGGACCGCGACATTCGGGAAAGCTGGCGGCGCATTGTGGCCGACGAAAACCTGGTTTCGCACAGCACGCCCGGTCTGCCCGACCAAGCGTTTATCTACCCGCCCTGGGCAGCGGCCTGGCTGGGCATACTGCTTGGTGCCCTGCCCTACAGCCTGGCTTGGCCGCTGTGGTACGGCGTGGTGCTCCTGGCCCTGCTAGCGGCCTGCTACGCCACTCAGCGCGCCCTGGCGCGCCTCAACGCCCCGCCGCTCACCACCGCCGACCTGCTCCTCACGGCTCTGGCCCTGAAAGCTACCGTGGTGGCCCTCATCAACGGGCAGAATACTTTTATGGCCTTGGCGCTGGCCACCGGGGCTTGGTGGGCCGCTGGTGCGGGACGCCGCACGCTGGCCGGGGTGCTGCTAGGGCTGGCCGCATTCAAAATCACCGTGGCGCTGCCTTTCATTGGGTTATTTCTGTTGGAGAAGCGCTGGCGCAGCATCGTGTTGGGCGGGGCCGTGGGCGCGGTAATGCTGGCGTTGTTTTGGTTTTGGGCGGCTGACCCGGCATCTAGCCTGGCCAGCTACCGCCACCTGCTCGATTTCGTGCAGGCCGACGTGGTGCGCCCCACGCAGCCCGGCTACCCGCTGGGCCGGGGCATGATTCTGCAATTTGAACTGCGCAACCTGCTGGAGTTTCTGCGGCCCGGCGGGCACCGTTGGGCCGGACTGGCGGGGCTGGGGCTGGCGGGACTGGTGCTGGTCCGGCTCTGGGGCCTGCGGCGGGCTGGCCACTCGCTGGATGGGCTCTACGCGCTGCTGCTGCTGCATTTGCTGGGCCTGCTTTTCACCTACCATGTAGTATATGATGCCCTGCTGCTGCTGCCGCTGCTGGCCTATGGACGGGCCTTTCCGGGGCGGGTGCAGGCGGGACTGCTAGCGCTGACGGTGCCGTTTTTTCTGCCCATTAATGGCCTATTGGACCGGCTGGGGCAGCCTATGGCGTTGCATCTACTCTACTTCACGCTGCCGCTGGCCACGCTGGGCCTACTGCTGTACCTGCTGGTGCTGGGGCCGCGCCCGCTGGGGCCGGTACGCGCATAATCGGGCACCGCTCATCGGCCCGGGCAGTTAGGTAGACCAATTGGCCCGATTTTTTCGTTAACCCCGCGAACTACTTATCAAACAAATGCGCTCAAAACGCCTTTTTCTCGCCCTGCTGCCGCTGCTGCTCACCCTCACGGCCCGCGCCCAGCGCCCCACCGACATCTGGTATTTCGGCCAGCAGGCCGGCCTCACCTTTGCCGATGGCAACACGCCCAAACCGCTGAACGACGGCAAGATGAGCACCTACGAGGGCTGCGCCGTGGCCACCACCGCCAAGGGCGAACTGCTCTTCTACACCAATGGCGAAACCGTGTGGAACCGCAAGCACCAGCCCATGCCCAACGGCCACAAGCTGATGGGCAGCGGCAGCAGCACCCAGTCGGCCCTCATCGTGCCCGACCCCGGCTCGGGCAACATCTTCTACATCTTCACGGTAGCGCCGCAGGGCACGCCCAACGGCCTGCGCTACTCGATAGTGGACATGACCCGTGCCGACGGCTTCGGCGACCTGCCCCGGGTGAATCTGCTGCTAATCCAGCCGGTAGCCGAAAAGCTGGCCGCCGTGCGCCACGCCAACGGCCGCGATACCTGGGTAGTGGCCCACCGCTGGAATTCCAACGCCTTCGTGAGCTACCTCGTCACGGCCGATGGCGTATCGGCCAAGCCGCTGATGAGCAACGTGGGCAGCATGAACGCCGGCCCCGGCCGCAACGCCATCGGCGCGCTCAAGTTTTCGCCCGATGGCAAGCATCTGGCCGCCGCACTGTGGAAGGAAACCAACAAATTCGAGATTTACGATTTCGACCGCAATACGGGCAAGGTCAGCAACCCGCGCGGTTTTGGGCCTTATGCCGAGGCGTATGGGGTTGAGTTTTCGCCCGATGGCAAGTTCTTATATGGCACCTGCAACGGCCTGGGCGGCGGCGAAACCCAGATTTGGCAGTTTGATTTGGCGAAGAAAGCCAGCCCGCCGGTGCTGGTGGGCAAGTCGGCCAACCGCAAAATCGGCGCGCTCCAGCTCGGGCCGGATGGCCGCATCTACGTGGCCCGCGAGGACAACCCCAACCTCGGCGTTATCGAGCAGCCCAACGTGGCCGGCAAGGACTGCAAGTACGTGGACGAAGGCCTGAAACTCGGCGGCCGCCGCAGCAAGCTGGGTTTGCCGGCGTTTGTAGTGGTGCCGAATTAGAGATTTTGTCATTGCGAGGAGGCACGACGAAGCAATCCGTCCTGTACAATATGATAAGCCCTAATAATGTGAAAAGCCCCGGCACTGTGCAGTGCCGGGGCTTTCTGGTATAAGAAAGAGTCTGGTTTTGACAGGACGGATTGCGTCGTCGTGCCTCCTCGCAATGACAGGCGGCCTACTCCGAACCGCCAATCTTGAAGCGCAGTAAGCCGAAGGCCACCGAGCTATACGGCGAGTCTTCGCTGAGCAGGCCCACCACGTCGCGGGTGCTGATGCCGGCTTCCCAGAGGGGCGACACGAAGGTGAGACCCAGTGGCAGGCTCTTGCCATAGCCCGCGCCGGTGGTGAAGCCGCTGCTCAGTTTCAGCCAGTTTAGGGGCTTGTAATCGACGCCGAGGCCCATGAAGGTGGTGGTGAGGTTGCCGGCCACTTTGTTGAGGGGCGCAGTTACGTCGAGGCCGGCTTCGAAGAACTTGTTGATGCGGATGCCGCCACCCAGGCGCAGCTTGGCGGGCAGGGCGGCCGTGCGCTCTTTGGCCGTGGTGTAGGTGAACAGGTTTTGCTTGTCGGTATCGAACTGCGAGCTGATTTCCTTGAGCACGTTGTAGGTCTGCACGCCGGTAGAGGCGGTTTGCTGGAGCTTCTGGTCGGAGGCTTCGAGCACGTTGCCGGTCCAGGTCATCGAGCCCATATCAGTCACCGAAGCGCCGAAGCGGAAGATTTTGCCGATTTCAGCCGATACGCCGGCGTCGAAGCCGTTGCCGTGGCCCACGGGTTTCAGGCCCGAGCCCGACTCGTAGTTGAAGTTAGAAGCATTGGTGGCCAGCGCGCCGTAGTTCACATCGAACACTGGCGAAAGCGACGTGTAGGCCGTCAAACTCCCGCCGCTCACCCGGATATCGGCGATGCCGATGCCCTGAATGTAGCGGTAGCCCGCGCCTAATGACAGTTTCAGACCGTCATTATGGTACACCTGAATGCCGTAGGCCACATTAAACTCGTTGGTCACGGCCGCCTGGATGCTGGTGCCATCCAGCACGGTGGAGATGAGGGGCGCGTTGGCGGCCGTGGGCGTGGGCGTGCCGCTGGTGTTGGGCGTGGGGTAATACTTTTTCACCACATCGGCGTTCTGGCCGTTGATGATGATATCGGCGGCGTTGCGGTTGAGGGCGAGGTGGCCGCCCACGCGCTGCCGGCTGCTGAAGGCCAAGCCGCCCAGGCCGTTGGGCAGCGTCACGGCAAAGCCGAAGAGGTTGGTGTCGACGTTAAAGTTCAGCACGTTGTCGCCGCTGAGCTGGGTGACCAGCGTGGCTTTTTCGGCGGCCCCGATGCTCTGCTTGCCGTCGTAGAGGATGTGCTTGAAGGTGGTTTTGCTCAGCGACTGCGAGCCGATGCCCGCCCCCACTTCGCCGATGGTGAAGGCCACGCGGAAGTTGGTGTTGCGGCCTAGGTTGGCGGGGTTGATGCCGATGGCCTGGTAGTCGGTGGCGAAGGTGTTGATGACGCCGCCCCGGCCCGTGGCCGAGAAGTTGCTGAGCTCGTTTTGGGCGAAGGCGGTGGCGGGCAGGGCCAGCCCGGCGGCCAGCGATAAGAGGCGGTAAGGGACTTTCATGCAGAAATGCGCTAAGGGGTGGTTAGTTTGCAGCGGGATATGCCCCCGCCAAAAACCATCCGCAAGCTAACGCCAACCGCCCAAACATTGCCTCCCAAACGCCTTTCTGCCGCCGAGTACGCCGCTGGCATCCGGGCCGGCTCCCGCACGGTGCTGGGCCGGGCCATCACCCTCGTCGAAAGCACGCTGCCCAGCGACCACGCCCTGGCGCAGGAGGTGTTGCAGGCCGTGCTGCCGGATACCGGACGCAGCCTGCGGGTGGGCATCACGGGCGTGCCGGGCGTGGGCAAAAGCACGTTTATCGAGGCATTGGGGCGGTATCTGGTCGAAACCAAAGGCCTGAAACTGGCCGTGCTGGCCGTGGACCCCAGCAGCCAGCGCGGCGGCGGCAGCATTCTGGGCGACAAGACGCGGATGCCCTGGCTCTCGGCCCAGCCGGCGGCGTTCATCCGTCCCTCCCCCGCCGGCAGCAGCCTGGGCGGGGTGGCGCGGGCCACGCGCGAGGCCTTGCTACTATGCGAAGCGGCGGGCCACGACGTGATTATCGTGGAGACGGTGGGCGTGGGGCAGTCGGAAACGACGGTGCATGGGCTGGTCGATTTCTTCCTGCTGCTGATGCTGGCCGGGGCCGGCGACGAATTGCAGGGCGTGAAGCGCGGCATTATGGAAATGGCCGATGCGCTGTGCATCACCAAGGCCGACCACGGCAACGAGCAGGCCGCCCGCCGCGCCCGCCTCGATTACCAGAGTGCGCTGCACCTGTTTCCGACGCCGCCCTCGGGACAGGTGGTGCCGGTGCTGCTCACCTCGGCGGTGGATGGCACGGGCATCGGGGCGGTGTGGGAGGTCATCGAAAACTATGCCGCCGCTACCCGGGCCAGTGGCTATTTCGGGCAGCGGCGACAGCAGCAGCAGTTGCAATGGCTGCACCAAAGCATTGTGCAGGCGCTGGAATCGCGGTTTTATAATGACCCGAAGGTGCGGGCGCGGCTGCCAGCGGTGCAGGCGGCGGTGGCCGCCGGCGGGCTCACGCCCTTCGCGGCGGCCGAGGAGTTGCTGGGGCTGTAGCTGTTGCCGGCCGGCTTAGAGGGCAGCCAGGCCGTTTTCGACGCGGTGCGTGGTGGTTTCGCGCACGGCGATGGTGGCCGCGCCGGGGGCTTTGTTGTCGACCTGGATGGTGTAGCGGTAGCGGTCGGGGCCGACGCGGAGGGTGAGGGCGTAGCGGCCGCTGGGCAGGGTGTTGAACTTGAGCAGGGTGCCGTAGGCGGGCAGGCGGTGGGTTTCGTTGAGGATGAGGGTGGCGGTGCTGAGGTTTTCGACCTGCATAGCGATGGGCCGCGTGGAGGAATTGTAGATGCGGACGCGCAGGCTGGCGGCATCGGGCTGGGTGACCTGCACGGGCTGGGGCTGCTGGGCCTGGGCGGCGAAGCTGGTCACGGTGGCCAGGACGAAAATGGCGGGGCGGAGGTGGGCGGAGAGGTTCATAATCAACAAGCGAAAAAAGGTGGGTGATGGAAGTGGTTTGTCCCTGGCGAGTGTCCGGTTTTGAGCGGTTGTGGGCCGGGGGTAATTGGGTAGATTCCATCGCCGTGCCATATTTTTAAATGATTATCAACCAGCATTATATCTACAACAATCACTGATTAAGGGTGTAAAAACCTGTTCACAGCCGGGCAAGTGTCCACTTCTGAACGGCAGTTGTTGAATCGCCACATGATGTCGTTTTACTAAGCCAATTTATCAGCATCAGTCGGGGCTCTTTTTAGCCTATCTGACAGGAGGCTAACTTTGATTCTCCGTAGCTTTCGAGCCTTTCCTACTGCTTTTCTACCGCTCAATGAAGTGTTTCCTGCTGCTGCTTTTTCTAATTTCATTCAGCAGCATACGAGCCCGCCAGCTAGAACCCGTGGTTCGGCTACAAGTGCGGGTGATGCCCGACGCGCACGCCTTCACCTGCCGCTACACCCTGACCGTACCGGCCGGCGACACCGCCACCACCTTGGCCCTCAATCTGGACCGCCGCTTTCGCATTGCACGCGTGCAGGCCCCGCGGGCCCAACAGCAGCGCGTGGCGCGGGTGTATTACCCCTTCTTCGGCGATACGCTGCAATGCGTGCAGGTGCGCTACGCGGCCCGTAGCCACCAGGCCCGGCGCATCACGCTCACGTATTCCGGGGTGCTTACCGAGAAGTTTTTCACGGCGCAGGTGCTGGAGTTTAGCGGGCACAGCGGCTGGCTGCCGTTTCGGCCCTTACGCGAATATGAGCCGGTGCGCTACACGCTGGATGTGCGCACCCCGCCCGGCTATCAGGTGCTGAGCACCACGGCCCCACGCCGACAGCGCCCGGGGCACTGGGCATTTCGGGGGCGCACCAGCGCCATTGAGATTACGGCGCTGGTGGGGCAGCACTTTGCGCGGGCGCAGGCGGCGGCGCGGCCGTTGGTGGGCGTGGTCAAGGCGGGCCCGGCACTAGGACGGCCCGATTCGGTGCTGCTGCACCAGGCGGCGGGCATTATCGGCTTCTACAACCGCACCATTGGGCAGCAGGATTCAATCAGGGCGTTCCGGGTGTTGCTGCCGGGTACCAACCGCGATGCCTTTGGGTTGCTGGCCAATGCCACGGTTATTACCTATTCAGAATTTAACACGGCCGACCGGGGCGATTTACTGATTCTAGCCCATGAAATCAGCCACAAGTGGTGGGGCTACGGCTCGGTGCACGACGAAAACGACTGGCTGAACGAGGCCTTTGCTACGTATTCGAGCCTTCTCTATCTGCAGGCCAGCGGCGACACCGCCGGCTACCGCCTGGAGCTGGCCAAGCGCGCCAAAACCGCCGTTGGCACCCCGCCCCTGCTGGGGTTCGACCGCACCAAATACGACTACCCGATGTACCGCCGCGTCATCTACGACAAGGGCACGGTGCTGCTGGCGGCTCTGCACGCCCGCCTCGGCACTGGGCCATTCGTGGCCGTGCTGGCGGCCACAGCGGCCCGACAGGTCAGCACAACAGCCGCATTTCTAGACGTGGTGGCCCAAACCGTCGGGTCGGATACGCGGGCATGGCTGCTGGCGAAGCTGCAACGGTAGCCTCTTATCCCCGCCGGGGGCGCAGGGCCAGGTAATCCAAGTAATACAGCACTTTTATCGACACCGAGTTATTGTGCGGGGTGTTGATGGTGTTGCTCAGGTTATCGAAGTAGAGCGGGGTGGCGGCATTGGCCTCGAAGAAGGAGGCACCGGCGTTTTTCCAGACGATGCTGACCTGGGAGCCGGGCGCGAACCACCAGGAATAAACGGCGTCGATGTTGAAGGCGTTGAAGGTATTGTCGCGGTTGCGGGTGTAGGCGGGTTCGGGGGTTTCGAGGCCGTCGGGGTGCAGGCGGGAGAAGTCGCGGTAGTGCACGTTGCTCACGTAGTGCCGCAGGCGGATGTTGAACGACATGCGGTTGGTGAAGGTGTAGGTGCCCGTGGCGGTGTTGGTGAAGGTGGTGACGTGGCGGCGGCCGAGGAGCACGTCGCCATCGGAGCCGCCGAAGCGGGTGAGGAAGTCGTTGTCGTAGGGCAGGCTGCTGTCGAGGCCGCCGGCGTAGCCAATCTGGTTGCGGGCAATGGCGTAGCCGATGGAATAGACGAAGCTGAGCTGGTTGCTGACGCGGTAGCGCGGCCCGAGCGTGAGGGAGTAGCTGCTGCGGCCGGTGCGGTCGCCGTCGGCGGCAAAATGCCGGGTGCTGTAGTTGATATCCCAGGCGAATTTCTTGCGGTAGTCGGAGGAGAAAAAGCCGTTCAGGCCGAAGGTAGCGGGCTTGCGCACGTAGTATTTGCCGAGCGGCGCGCGACGCGGGTCGAAGTAGTCGCGGGTGAGCGGATTGGCATCGAGGTTGATGCCGGTGGTGAGGAAGTTTTTGGTGAAGGTGGTGTTGCCGCCCAGGTACAGGCCCATGTCCTGGTAGAGGTTGGGCTGCTCTAAGCGCGAATACGAGGCACTGGCGTAGGTACTGAGCTTATTGACCTTCCAAAAGGGCTTGTAGATGTTGTAGTTGGCGTAGAGCGACTGCGAGATGTTGTTGTTGGCGAAGAGCAGGCCGAGGTCGTTGGGGTTGTAGCTGTGCGACTCGATGCCGTGGTCGAGGCCCCAGGTGAAATTGCCCGAGATTTTGTTGAAGGCCAGGTAGTATTTGTAGCCGTTCTGGTCGTCGATTTCGTCGGTGGTGCCGAAGGCATTGCCGCGGCGGCGGGAGTACATCACGCGGCCGTCGAGGGCGTAGGTATTGGCCTTGGTGGCGAAGCGGAAGAGGCCGCCGGTCACGTTGGCGTCGTAGGTGCTGCCGGCCCGGGTCACGTTGGTGTTGATGAGGCTCACATAGGAGTTGTTTTTGAGGCTCTGGTCGAGCACTACGATGTTGTAGTTGCTAAGCGGCTGGGTGAGGATGTCGCGCCGCTGGCCGGTGGTGCTGTCCTGCACGGTGGCGTACACGTCGTTGCTCACGGCGTTGAAGATGCCCACGCCGAGGCCCTTGCTGGTGCGGCCCGAGACTTTGGTGGCGTTCAGCAGGCGCGTGATGCCGGGGTTCTGCACGATGAACTCGCCGCCTTGGCGCTTGCCATCCCGGCCGGTGGTGCCGGTGCGCAGCTGCCCGCCCACGTTGCCGAAGCCCAGCGGCTGCGCCCCCACCCGCCGCGAATAGAACAGGCCGCCCTTGTTGAACAGCTCGGTGCCTTCGGTGAAAAAGCCCCGGTTTTCGTTGTACTGTACCTCGAAAGGCGAGAGGTTGAGCACCTGGTTGTCGCTTTGCACCTGGCCGAAATCGGGCACCAGCGTGGCATCCAGCGTGAAGCTTTCGTTGATGCCCCACTTCACGTCGGCCCCGCCGTTGAAGGTGGTGGTGGTGTTTTGCTTGCCCTGTTCGTTGTAGGGGTAGTGGTTCACGTAGGCCGAGACGTAGGGCGTGAGGGAGAGGCGCAGCGGCGGCTTGAGGTCGCGCAGGCCGGTGAGCTCGCCCCACTGGTTCACGAAGCCGTCCACCTGCGGCTTCACCTCATTCCAGAAAAACTTCTGGCGGGAGCTGCGCCGCTGCCGGCCAAAATTCAGCCCCCACACCTGCTCCGTGGCCTTGCTGAAACGGATGGCAGAGTAGGGAATGCGGATTTCGGCTATCCAGTCGTTGCCGCGCAGGGCGGTGCGCGAGTCCCACACGGCGTTCCAGGAGCCGTCCTCGCCGTTGGTGGGCGACTGCCGGGCATCGAGCTGCACCCCGCCCGAGCTCACGATGAATTCGTAGCCGTTGAGATGGTCTTTGTAGGTATCGAAAAATACCCCAAACCAGTCCGAATTACCGATATTATCCCGGTTGCTCAGCTCCCGCAGAATGGAATCCTGCGACACATCGTGCATAATGGCGCCCACGTAAATCGCGGCATCGTCGTAGAGCACGCGTACTTCGGTGGGGTGGGTTTCGATGGGGCCGGGTGTGGGCTCCAGCTCGTAGAAATTGGTGGCGATGGGGGCCGACTGCCACACGGCCTCATCCAGCAGGCCATCGAGCTTGGGCGGGGTACTGATGCGCGTGGCCTGGAGCTGGCGCTTTGGCGCGGGCCGGGCAGCATCGGTAGCAGCGGGTGCAGCCGCCGGCGCTTGCTGGGCCCGGGCCACCCCGATAAAAAGACTAAACCAACAAAGCAGTAAAAAACAACGCATAATATTCGTCCGAAACAGAATAGCTTTCGGAGGGGCCAAGAGATGCTGGATGAGGTGGAAGAGTTGCTTGCAGCGAGGCAATTTTTCAGGTGAGTTGAAAATAATCGGGCACAAAAAAGCCGGTTTCCCGCTAGAAAACCGGCTTTTTTGTGCTCGCTTCGCCCCTATTCCTGGGTCGAAATCGTCATGTTAAATTTCTTATCCTCAGCGTGGCCAGTGAGCTTGCGGTACTTGGCCGCCAGCTCGTCCGACTGCTTTTTGCCGTTCACCGTCAGCCCCGAGTTGTTGAGCTGGAACTGCAGGTTTTTCTCGGTGACGCCGAGGATTCCGTCCTTGCGCAGCTCATTCCGCAGCTCCTCCGTGTCGACGCGGGGCGGGGCCGGGGGCGCGGGCGGGGCCGGCATATCCATCATCGGCGGGGCCGGCGGCGCGGCCAACGGGGCCAGGGGGGCACGCGGCGGCCGGGGCGGGCGCGGCCCGGGGCCCATGTTGAAGCTGGAGTCATTGCGGCCGTTGCGGCGGATGACCATCACGTCGTTGCCACTTAGCGAGCGGCCGTTGGCTTCGGCGTATAGCTTCAGGTACTTGTCGCGCACTTTGGCCGACTGGTCCTTGCCGTTCACCGCCATGCTGGTGGGCGAAAGGCGCAGCTGGAAATTATCCTTGTCCTTGATGAGGCCATCTTTCTGCAACTGGTCGATGAGGCCTTCGTTGAGCTTGCGGTCACGTTCGGCGCGGTCGCGGTCACGGTCGGCGCGGGCCCGGTCGCGGTCGGCCTGGGCACGGTCCCGGTCGGCCTGGCGGCGGTCATGTTCGGCCTGGGTGCGGTCATAATCGGCGCGGTCACGGTCCCGTTCGGCCATTGCCCGGTCCCGGTCGGTTTGGTTGCGGTTCTGCTCCATGTCACTCAGCTCCTCCTGCGACTCCCGGATGCGCTCCTTGATTTCCTGCCGGCGCTCCTGCATTTCCTGCCGGTTCTCCTGCATGAGCTGGTTGTGCTCCAGCATCAGCTTTTGATGCACGCGCATTTCGGGGTCCTGGTCGCCGTTCATGCGCAGCTGCCGGCCCGAGGAGGCGTTGCTCTCGGCCTGCTTTATTTGAACGCGCACTTTCTCCAACTCTTTGTTGATTTCCTTGCGCTGGGTGGCGCTCAGGCCCTTGGTGGCAGCGGCGGTGCGCAGGCCGCGCTCGGCTCCGCGCAGAGCGTCGATGGCGGCGCGGCTGGTTTCGGGGTCCTGACCGTCTTTAAGGGTTTTGAATCGGTACACCCGGTTTATCGACCCATCGGGAACCACGCGAAACGCCCTATCCATCGGCCCGCTCATGTCCGGGAAATTGAACTGGAAATTCCGGTTGAAGTTGCGGTTGAATTCCTTCTCCGCCTCTACTTTTCGCTTCATGTTGCGCTCCATGTGCCGCTCCATGTCGCCGCCATCGGTGCGGAACGCAAAGGCCCGCATATCAGCAGAGGGAGCCATCTGGATGATTTCAACCTGCTGTCCTTTATCGCCCTTGCTCTTTTTGGGCTTGCCAATGGCCGACTCCACGCGCTGGCCGTTCACCACGAGGTCCGTAAGGCGGCCCTTTTTGTCCTTGGTCACCACCACCGTGCCGGGATTGCCGGCGAAGGGCATCGGCCCCATTTCCTGACCATTAATGATGACGCGGCGCTGCTGGCGCGGGGGGCGGCCGTCGTCGTTCTGCGAGGCCTCGTCGGCTCGGTCAGCTTCATCCTTGATAACCGTGATTTCGCGGCGCACCTCGGTGGGCTGGCCGGGCGAAGTTGCGGTTGTCGTGTTGGTTGTGGTCGTGGTGGTGGCGTGCTTGTTGGTATCGGCCACGCCGGCGGCTTTGGCGGGCGGTATGGGGCCGGTTTGCCAGTAGAAGGCGGTGGGTTTGGCGGTGTGGCTGTTATCGGCCAGCGGGCCGGCCAGGGCCACGCTGCCGCCCAGCAGGCCCAGCCCGCCCAGCACCAGCGCGCCGGCCATCAGGCCTTCGGCCATGGTGGGAGCGGCGGGGCGGCGCTGCACCAGGCGGCGCACCCGCATCAGCAGGGCCCCGGGCCGGTTCATAGCGGCCAGGGCGAGGCGTGGGGCGGTGGGTACCACGGCGCTCTGGCTCCACTCGGCCAGGGCAGTGAGGGCGCGGGCCAGCCTGAGCGGGTCGCCACCCACGAGGGCCGTGGCGGTGTCGTCGCAGCAGTTTTCGCGCTCGGTGCGCACGCAGTTGGCCATAAACCACACGGCTGGGTGGTAGAAAAACAGCACTTCGGCCACGGTTTGCAGCAAGTTCACGAGGTAGTCGCGGCGCAATACATGGGCCAGCTCATGTGCCAGAATGGCCTCCAAGCAAGCCGGCGACAAGCCCGCCACCGTGCCCAGCGGCAGCAGAATCACGGGCCGCAAGTGGCCCACTACCAGCGGCACCTGCACCAGCGCCGACTCCAGCAGCGCCACTGGCCGCTTCACGCCGCTGCGGACGGCCAGCGCGGCCAGCCGCTCCTGCCACACGGCACTCAGGGGGCGCACCCGGTAGTTCCGCAGCCGCTGCACATACAGCAGGCCGCCCAGCATGCGCAGGCTCATGGCCAGCAGGCCCAGCAGCCACGCCACTACCAGCAGCGGCAGGTTCTTATCGAAATACCGCAGGCCCGTAGCCAACCAACTGGGCGTGGCCGGCTGAACAACCGGACTTCCGGCAGTAGCCGCTGCCTGACGCGAATACGTGGTATTTGCAGCAACTGTCACCGTTTTGTCCGTTCCTTTTGGAGCTACTGAAGCGCCCGCCGCTGGAGTTTCAACCTGCTTCAATGGCGCTACTTGTTGGGTTTTCACCGTGCCGGGGCTCAGCAAAATGCCCTGCGCCGGGCTCGAATTAAAATACAGCCCGAACGTGATGCCGGCCAGCGCCACCACCACACCCAGCGCCCCGGCCGAGGCCGCGTAGCGCACTTCGGCCCGCTGGCGGCGCAGCAGCAGCAGCGCCCCGGCCAGCACGGCCGCTACCAACGCACCCTGCCACAGCGAATGCAGCAAGGTCCAGCCCAGAGCCCGCGTGAGGGCGGGCGAAACGAATTGCTCAAGCGTGGTCATCGTCGTCGGAATTAGGGGTGGAATTCTGGATTTCAATGTCATTCAGTAGGCGGCGGATTTGCGCCAATTCGTCGGCCGAGGTCTGGCGGCTGCCCAGGGCCTGCATCACCAGCTTCAGGGCCGAGCCGCCGAAAGTGGCGTCCACGAACTTGTCGAGGAGCAGGCCCTGGGTTTCCTGCTCTCGCACCGCAGCGCGGTACACGTGGCTGCGGTCGGCATCGTCGCGCCGCACCAGCGCCTTTTCCAGCATCAGCTGCAGAATTTTGAGCGTGGTGGTGTAGCCCACCTCCGCCTGACGGCGCTGGCTCAGGTGGTCGTTGATGGCCCGCACGGTAGCGGGGCCGTGCTGCCAGAGCACGTGCAGGATTTCCAGCTCGGAATCCGTAGGTTTGGGGGGCGGTGCTTTGCTCATGTCGAAAGATACGAGGTTACTACGAATTATTTCGTAGGATGAGACAAAGATTATACGAACACCTTCGTAGTTGCAAGAAATGTCTACGAAAAATTTCGTACAACTGCACTAGATGGGACTAATCCACTGTATGACAGTGAATTAATTTTTATCCAAAGTCTGATTTTGACCGGTATCGTTCAATGGGATACGCAAAGGGTTGCGTCTCTACATCGTTCGAACATTCCTATTGCTTCTCCCGTCGCTTCACCAGCGTGACGCGGGCACGCTGGCAGATACCGCCCAGTGGCGGGTTGAACTTGCTGACGCTGATTTTCACCTTGCGCACGCCGGGCAGCTCGGCCGTGATGCGGTCGAGCACGCGGTGGGCCACATGCTCCAGCAGGCGGGCGGGGGCACGCATTTCCTCGGCCACGAGGCGGTATAGCACTTCGTAGTTCACCGTCTGCTGCAGCTTATCCGACTCGCCAGCGGCCAGCAAATCGGTTTTGATGTAGAGGTCGACGCCGTATTTGTTGCCGATTTTCTGCTCTTCATCATAGTAGCCGTGGAAGGCGAAAAACTCCAGCCCTTCGAGTGCGATTTGGCCCATGTGGTGAGGTGTGAGGTGATGAATTAGAGAGAAACGAGAGCCCAGGCCGCTTATGCCAGTGCCGCCGCAAAGGTCGGCGCATAAAAAAAGAAAGCCTATCCGAGGACAGGCTTTCTTCAAATGACATTTACAAAATCCGAGCAATCCGACTAATCCGTGGTCTAGATTTCATCGAAAAACGACTTTTCCGCTACCGAAGCTTCTGCAGGGGCTGTTGTGGCAGCGGCCGCCATGCCCGGCTGGCCGGGATGAATGGCCGGTTCGGGCTGCGCGATTTCGGGGTGGTTGGGCGTCACGGGCTGAATGTCGGGCGAGGGCGGCTGGATATAGGGCGGGTTGGGCTCGGGTACCTGCGAGGGCGCAGGCGGGTCGATGTGCGGGGCGGGCGAGATGCCGGGGTTTTCGGCCGGAGCGGCAGGGCGCTCAATGTCGGGGTGCGGCGATTGGGCGGGCGCGCCGGGGTCAGGCTGCTGGCCGGGCTTGGGGTTGTAGCCGGTGGTTTGGGCGGTGCGCTCCAGGGTTTCTTCGGCACGGCCCAACGAGGTGGGCGCGAAGGCAGCAGGCGTGGCGGCGGTAACAGCCGCAGCCGATGAAACAGCGGAAGAAGAAGTGACTTGCATGGCGGAAGGGGTTTCGGGCGTGGGTTCGGCGGCGGCTTCCTTGGGCCGCTCTACCTGTACGCGGGCCGCCCGCGAAAGGATGGCCGCCGTGCCGCCCTTGGGCCGGTTGCGGGCTTTTTCCACTTTATCCAGCGCATCGGATGCCAGGTGATGCAGGTCGCGCACGAGGCCGTCGAGCTGCTGTTCCAGGCGCTGGCACTCCTGACCCAGGCCGCCCACTTCACGCTGCATGTCGGCTACGGTTTTTTCGGCTTGCTGGTAGGCGCCATCCACCACTTCGCGGGCGCGCTGGCGGGCTTCGCTCAGGATGCTTTCGGCCTGGAACTGAGCTTCGCGGATGCGCAGGTCGGCATCGCGCTGGGCCTGCTCGGTGATGTTGTTACCGGTGTCCTCGGCCGTTTTGAGGGTGCGGTAGAGGCTGCTTTCCACTTCGCGCATCTTCTGCACGTCGTGCTGGGCATGTTCAAGTTTGAGGCGCAGCTCGCGGTTTTCGTCGCCCAGCCGCTCCCACTGCTGCGAAATAGTGGTCAGGAAGGCCTGCACCTCGTCTTTATCAACCCCTCGAAAGGATTTTTCAAACGTTTTCTGGCGGATATCGAGAGCGGTGAGTTTCATTTTTTCAGTTGTCAGTTATTCGTGGCAGGCAGTCCAAATCAGAGGCAGGAATCAGGCATCTTTATCCCTGAAAACTGACAAAGAACCGTCCACAGCTACGCGCCCAATTCCCAAACGGCCAGGCTGCGGTCGTCGCTACACGAAACTAGCCGGTTTTGGTTGCCCGGCCAAACCAGCCGGTTCACCGACGTGCCGTGGCCGGCGGCGCGGGCGCGGTCGAGCACGCGCAGCAGCGTGAGCGTGGCCGCGTCCCAGAGCTTGATGCTTTTATCGAGGCTGCACGAGGCCAGGTAGCGGCCATCGGGGCTAAAGGCCAAGTGATTGATGGTGTACATGTGGGCCGGCACGGTGTCAGTCAGCGCGTAGCCATTGGCCACGTCCCAGCGCCGAATCTGGGCATCGCGGCCGGCCGTGAGCAGGTGCGCGCCATCGGGTGAAAAGGCCACGGAGAAAACCGAATTGGTGCTCTCGCCGAGGGTAAATTTGGTTTCCAATGAATCCAGGTCGAGCACGCGGGTCAGGTGGTCGGAACTGCCGATAACCAGTTCGCCGCGCTCCTCGTGCAGCACCAAAGTGCGCAGGCTTTTGTCGGTGATGCGCAGCAGCTTTTCGAGGCGGAAATCGGGCAGGCGCAGCACGGCCAGCGTGCCATCGGCCAGGCCCGCGTAGAGCCGCTGGCGGCTGGGCGAAAACACGATTTCGAAGATGGCCACCGGCGGCAGGGCCGTGGCGTGGGCCAGCTGCTTTTGGCTTAAATCGATAGCCTGAATTCCCTGGAAATTGTGCCCCAGCACCAGCAAATCCAGCTCCGGCAGGTGGCGCAGAGCGTACACCGAATTTTCGACGCGGGCCAGCAGCTCGCCGTCGTGCTCCGGTTCGGCGGCATCCCAGCCCACCACCATGCCATCGGCGCTGCCGGAGAAAACGCGGCTGGCGGGGCCACCCGTGAGGGCGTACACGGCATCGCGGTGGCCGGCAAGGGTGGCTATTCGGGTAACGAGCGGGCGGAAGATTTCGGACATAAGTGTGCTGCAAAGGTAGCTTTGTTTAGAAGTGGAGCTGCTTGAAAATGACTCCATCTGTCATCCTGAGCGTAGCGAAGGAGCTTATCACGGCTGCTCCGATTGAATTATAACAGGAGCAGCCGTGATAAGCTCCTTCGCTGCGCTCAGGATGACAGACGCTTCCCACTCCCCGCCTCTCGCCCCACTCCTATGCCCCTGCACTCCATCCAGCGCCTCTCCCCTACCGCCGTGCTGGGCCTCTGGCACCTCACCGAAACGCCCGAAGACCTGTGGACGGACCTGCCCCACGCGGCGGCCTATCAGCCGCTACTGCCCGCCACGGCCGATGCGAAGCGTCAGACGCAATGGCTGGCGGGCCGCCGGCTGGCCCATGCGCTGTTCGGAGAATTGCCCACGCCCCTGCCGCCCGAAACGCTGGTGCAAAACGATGCCACCGGCCGCCCCTGGCTACTCGGCGCGCCCGCCGACACGGTGGTGTCATTGTCGCACTCCGGTGAGTGGGCGGCGGCGGTGCTGGCACAAGGTGGCCGCGCTGGGGTCGATATCGAACTCATCCGCGACAAAGCCCAGCGGCTGGGCAAAAAATTTCTGGCCGAAAACGAGTGGGCGCACGCCCGCGCCGCCACCGCCGATGCGGCCGCCGACGCGCATTATACCCTGCTCTGGAGCGCCAAAGAATCTTTGTACAAGCTAGCTGCCCAGCGCGGCATTATTTTCCGCCAACAGCTGCTGCTTCACGAATTTAGCCCGCAGGCATCCGGCGAAATCCCCGCTACGTTAATGCTGAACGGTGCTGAGACGCGGCACCGCATTTGCTATACCCAACCTGCGCCCGGCTACGTGCTTACGTATTGCCACGAACCCGCCGGGTAGCCGCGAGCCCTTGTGCCGCGCCGTTTTGCCTTACCTTACCGCCATGTCTTTCCGTCGCATTTCTATTCTGACCGCCGTGGCCCTGTTGGCCGTGACCCTCGCCGTGGGCGTGGCCCGCGCCCAGGCCGGCGGCACCGTCACCGATTTCACCCTGAAAACTGCCGCCAACGCCGACGTAGCCCTGAAAAGCTACGCCAAGGACAAAGCCGTGGTGGTGGTATTTCTGAACCCGGCCTGTGCCTTTTCCCGCCTCTATCAGGAGCGGTTGGCCTCGCTCAGCAGCGCTTACCGAAGCCGGGGCGTGCAGTTTTTGTTCATCAATGTGCCCATCAACCTCGATGCGCCCGGCACCGCCGCCCCCGGCGAAGTCGAGCTGCCCACCCTAACCGATGCCAGCCAGCAGGTGGCCGGCCTGCTCGGCGTGACCAAAACCGCCGAGGCTGTGGTGCTGGAGCCGGTTGGCAACGGCTTCGCTATTCGCTACCGAGGCGCGATTGACGATAACCCGCAGGTGGCGGGCAGTGTGCAGCAGCCCTATTTGAAACAGGTGCTTGATAACGTGCTGGCTGGTCGCCCTGCCGGCGTGGCCGATAAGCGTGCCGCCGGCTGCTTGATTAAGAGGTAATAGCGCCCTGTCAAAACCAGAAACGTCTTTATACCAGAAAGCCCCGATAATACGCAGTATCGGGGCTTTCTGGTATAAAATGTAGGGGCGGGGCTTACCCCCGCCCGGCCGGCCGCATTGCCTCAACAATTCCGTTCAACGGCGGGCGGGGTCAAGCCCCGCCCCTACATCGTTCGTCCCCCCCTCACTGCGCCGAAAACCGAAAAGCCGCCGGCGTGAGTCCGGTTTTACTTTTGAAAAGCCGCGTGAAATACTGCGGGTACTCAAACCCAAGCTGAAACGCGGTTTCGTTGATAGTGAGCGAGGTGGTGAGTAGCAGGCGCTTGGCTTTTTCGATTATGGCTTGGTGGAGGTGCTGCTGGGTGGTCTGGCCGGTGAGGGTGCGCAGCATGTCGCTGAGGTAGGCGGGCGACACGTTTAGTGCATCGGCGAAATGCTGCACGGTGGGCAGCGGCAGTTCGGTATCGACGGCGAAGTAGTGAGTTAATTGGGCCTCGAAGCGGCTGAGCAGGTCGTGTTCGGGACTGCGGCGGGTGAGAAACTGGCGGTGGTAGAAGCGGTTGGCATAGTTGAGCAGCACGTCGAGCTGCGACACCAGCACGTCCTGGCTGAAGGCATCGATGGGCCGGCCGTATTCAGCCCGAATGTTATCCAGCAGCGTATCCAGGGCCGTTTCTTCCTGAGCCGAGAGGTGCAGCGCCTCGTGCACGGCGTAGGAGAAAAAGCCGTAGCCGGCAATTTTCTGGCCCAGCGGGTACTTGCGCAGCAGGTCGGGGTGAAACACCACCATCCAGCCGCTGATTTGGGAAATATCCAGCGTTCTATCGATGGCAAAGACCTGCCCGGGAGCCTGGAAACCCATCACACCTTCGCCAAAGTCGTAGGACTGGTGCCCGTAGTGGACTTTGCCTTTGAGATTTTTCTTGACCCAGACGGTGTAGAGCTGCTGGAGCACTGGCATCATCTTTTCGGGCGGCGCGTTGCCGCGAGTCTGCTCCAGGTCGATGACGGTGAGCAGCGGGTGGGCCGGCGCGGGTAGCCCGCACAGGCGGGTGTAGTCCGTCACGGTTTCCAGCACGCGGATATCGGGGGCCTGCTGTTTCATTATGATGTTTAATAAATGAGCTACTCCGCAACTTCAAGCGGCAATTGCTGCTCCAGAAACTGCAGAATCTCAACCTGCATTTCCGTCTGAAATTGTGCCCTATCAAACCCAGGCGGGTCTTGCGAGGGCGGAAACGCTGGGCCCGTGCGCTCCGGTGGAAATGGGCTGAAGAAGGAATAATGGCCGGCATTTTTGATGATGCGGTGCTGCACCTGCTGCCGGTCGGCCACGCCGTTGAGCACGATTTGCGCGTGGAAATCGGGCGTCCATTCGTCCTTTTCGCCCATCATCAGCAGGATGGGCACCCGCACCTCACGCAAGGCCTCGGCCGCCCGGTACCAGACGGTGGCTGGGGCCAGCAGCACCAGCGCGCGCACCCGCGCATCGGACGTGGCGGGGATGAGCTGCGATGGTTCAGTCACGGTACCCGGCTGCCCGCCGGCCAGCGCCAGCGCCGTGTAGCCGCCCAGCGAGTGTCCAATCAGGGCCACCCAATCGGGCCGCAGCGCCGCTCCGAATTCCGCGACCAGCGCATCAATGGCCAGGCTGAGATGGCGCGGGCGGGCCACGAGGTTATCGGGCGTGTTGTGCCAGGAGTTGTCGTCGCGGTGGTTGGCGTGGTGCCGGGGCAGGCCCACTACGAAGCCGTGGCGGGCCAGAAAATGCGCCAGCAGCCGGTGCGTGAGCGGCGTGCCGCCGGTGCCGTGCGAAATCAGCACCAGCGGAAATGGGCCGGGTTCGATGGGCGCATCAAAGGCCACTTCGAGGCTGTAGGGGCCGATGGGCTCGGGCTGGCCGGGCGTGCCGGTGGGGTACAGCACGAGCAGCGGAAAAGTCAGGCCCAGGGCAGCATCAGCAATTTCCAGGGTGCGGCAGCCTACGAAGTCGGGCATAGTTTGATAAGGTTGGCGGGGGCAATTGCCACCGGGCAAACTTAGCGGCTATTGTGGCAGCAGAGGCCTCAACTGCATCAATTGTGATGATTCAAATTGTCATGGCTCAAGCAGCTAGCGCAACCCGAACCATGACGTTCTGATGATGATATTTAAGCCTGCACATAGGCCGCACCGGCGGCGCTGCCCACGGGCATGATGGCTTCCAGCTCGGCCAATTCCGCCGCGCTAAGGGCAATGCTGGCGGCGGCTACGTTCTCTTCCAGGTACTTGCGGCGCTTGGTGCCGGGAATGGCCACCACGTCCTGGGCCAGCACCCAGGCCAGCGCCAACTGCGAGGCCGAAACGCCTTTGGCCGTGGCCAGGGCCTTTACTTTCTCTACCAGAGCCAGGTTTTTGGTGAAGTTCTCGCCCTGGTAGCGCGGCAGGTTGCGCCGAATATCGGAAGCATCAAAGTCTTCAAACTTCGTAATCTCGCCCGACAAAAAGCCCCGGCCCAGCGGCGAATAGCCCACGAAGCCGATGCCCATCTCGCGGGTGGCTTGCAGCACGCCGTCGTCTTCCACGCCCCGGTCGAAGAGCGAATATTCGGTTTGCAGGGCCGTGATGGGATGCACCTGGTGCGCCCGGCGCAGGATATCGGCCGAAACCTCGGACAGGCCGATGTAGCGCACTTTGCCTTCTTCCACCAGCCGGCTCATGGCCCCCACCGTGTCCTCGATGGGCGTGTTGGGGTCGAGGCGGTGCAGATAATACAGGTCCACGTAGTCGGTGCCGAGGCTCCGGAGCGAGCGTTCGATGGCCTTGCGCACGTAGTCGGGCCGGCCGTTATAGCCCCAGGTCAGCGCCTCGTTATCATCGATTTCGAAGCCGAATTTGGTCGCGATTAAGCACTTATCACGCTGGCCGGCAATGGCCTTGCCCACCAGACGCTCGTTCAGCAGCGGGCCGTAGAGGTCGGCCGTGTCCAGCAGGTTCACGCCCAGTTCCAGCGCCCGGTGAATGGTGGCAATGCTTTCCGTTTCATCGGCCACGCCATACACGTTCATGCCGGCCAGAGTCGTCATGCCCATGCAGCCCAGGCCTTCCACGGGCACTTCCAAGCCCTGGCTGCCCAGGGCTACTCGTTTGATTTCAGTTGTCATTTTGCGGTTGATTTTGATAGCGTTTGGTTATCTCAAAGGTCCGGCCCACACACCCCGGCGGGCCTACACAAAACCCCATTTCTGCAACACAAAACCCGGCTACTGCCAGCCTCGCACACTGCCGCCGCCAAATACGGCCTGCTTCAACACGGGCCAAATCCGGTCCTGAAACGGGTCGAGAATGCTGGCATCGTCCAACGTTTTCAGCTGCTCAGGGCTAAGCTGAATTTCGAGCGAAGCCAGACTATCGTGCAGCTGCGCCACCTTGCTGGCCCCCACAATCAGCGAACTGATGCCGGGCTGCGCCATTGCCCAGGCCAGCGCCACCTGCGCCAGCGGGCGGCCCAGCTCCGCCGCCACCGGCCGCAGGGCATCTAGCACGCGCCAGTTGTGGTCGGTGAATTTCATATTGCCGAAGGGATTGGGGCCGGTGAGGCGGCCTTCGCCGCTGGCTCCGGTACCGTCGCGCTCGTACTTGCCGGCCAGGAAACCGGCCGCCAACGGGCTCCACGGCGTGATGCCTAGGCCCATTTCTAGGGCGGCGGGCACGTGCTCGGCTTCGATGCGGCGGGCCACCAGCGAGTATTCCATTTGCAGGGCGATGGGGCCGGGGATGCCGTGCGCGGCGGCCAACGTGGCGGCTTTGGCGGCGTACCAGGCCGGCACGTTGCTGAAGCCGAAGTAGCGGATGCGGCCGGCCCGCACGAGGTCACCTAGCGTTTGCAGGACCTCTTCCACGGGCGTTACGCCGTCAAAGGCGTGCAGCCAGTAGAGGTCGGCGTAGTCGGTTTTGAGGCGGCGTAGCGAGCCTTCCAGCGCGCGGTGAATGTTTTTGCGGCCGTTGCCGCCCACGTTAGGGTTGCCGGCCTGCCCGCCGAAGCTGAATTTGGTGGCCAGTACCACTTGGTCGCGCAGGCGGCGGCCGGCAATGTAGCCACCCAGCATTTCCTCGCTCTTACCACCCGAGTACACGTCGGCCGTATCCACAAAATTGCCGCCGGCCTCGACGTAGGCATTGAAAACGGCCTCGGATACGTCATCGCCCGAGCCCCAGCGCGGGGTGCCAAACGTCATGGTGCCCAACGCCAGCGGGCTTACCACCAAGCCGGAGCGGCCCAGGGTGCGGAAATCGGTGAGCTTCATCAGGAAACGGGGGTTAGGGCCGAAGCGACGGTACTTCGGCTGCTGAACAGGCAGCACTCCACAAAGGTCTTGGGATAGGCCATGCCTGGACCTACACAAACCGCCGTTTCTGCAACACAAAACGCAGGCGTTGTTTACGCCGGAACGGTCATGCTGAGCGTAGCCGAAGCATCTCTACCGCAATACTAAAATTGATTAGTTACACGGTAGAGATGCTTCGGCGGCGCTCAGCATGACCGTTCTAACGGTGCTCCTGCCCCTACTCCAGAATACTCAGCAACACGGCCACCTCGGCCGCCTTAACCGGCTCCTGCAGGCGCTCGAAGCTCATTTGCAAATTCCGCATGGCGCGGCGCACGATGTCGAGGTGCGAGCAAGGCTCGAAGAAAATGGGATTGGGCGTGATGTTGAGCTGGGCCACGTAGTGCTCGATATCGGTGCGCGAGAGCACCAGGCCGCGGTTGTAGCAGTTGATGTAGAACGGCTCGGCCCCCGGCAGCTCGGGCCGGAAAGTCAGAACAAAAAGATTGGGCAGATTCACCCCGAAAACCGGCAGTTGGAGCCGTTGCGCCACCAGCAAATAAATCACGCACAGCGTGAGCGGGTTGCCGCGCTTGGTTTCAATCACGCGCTGGAGCATGGAGTTGGCCGGCGAGTGGAAATGCTGGGTGTTGGCCGCGAACTTATGCGTGCGGAACATCACGTAATTCAGGGTTTGGACCTGGTCGGCGGGGTGCATTTCGGGTCGCAATGCCGTCCAGGCCTCGAAGCGGAGCTGCTCGATGGCACGGTTCAGGGCCTGGTAGTCGGCGTCGGGATACTGGTAGGTGTTCAGCAGCCACATGCCTTCGAGCAGGTCGGTGGCCCCGGCTTCGCGCCACACTTTGAGGCGCTGCTGCAGGCCCTCAAACTGCAGGTGGTGAATCAAATCCTCCAGCCGGTGCTGCTGCTGGCTGTCAAGCGTTTCCTCCCACGACTCCTCCAGAAAGGGAATGATGCTCTCGCCCAGGTTCTGAATTTTATCCTGGATTTGCGGCGCGATTTCCGGGTCGTCGAGCAGCGAGATGAGGGCTTTGATTTCTTTGTTGGTCATTGGATGCGAAACGGCCGCCGCTAGGGTTGCGGGGCCGAATTTAACACGCGGAAGGGCCTTTTGGGTTTCGTAGGGGCTGCGATGGCCGGCCACGGGAGTGATATAGAACGTCATGCAGAGCGTAGCGAAGCATCTTGCCCGCCACCAGTAATCCAATCAAAAAAGTTAGTGACTGCGGGCAAGATGCTTCGCTGCGCTCTGCATGACGTTCTTTTCGGTCAGGCAAACCCTACCGAAACAGGTTCGTTTTCGCCACTTCCAGCAGCTCGCTGCCCTTGCCATTCATCAGCGCCTTCAGCGCATACAGCCCAAACCCCTGCGCCTGCTTCAGCTCAATACTGGGCGGCATGCTCAGCTCTTGGCGCTTCACCACGGCATCCACCAGGGCGGGGCCGTCGTGGGCCAGGGCTTGGCGGAGCACGCTTTCCAGGTCGGCGGGGTCGCTCACGCGGAAGCCTTTGAGGCCGGCTGCAGTGGCCAATGCCCCGAAATCGGGGTTGTCCAGCTCGGTGCCGTATTCGAGGATGCCGGCGGCCTTCATTTCCAGCTCCACGAAGCTGAGGGCGGAGTTATTGAAGACGATGATTTTGACGGGGATTTTGTGCTGGCGGATGGTCAGCAGTTCGCTCAGCAGCATAGCCAGGCCGCCGTCGCCGCACATGGCGATGACCTGCCGGCCGGGCTCCACCAGCGCCGCGCCGTAGGCCTGCGAAACCGCGTTGGCCATGCTGCCGTGCACGAACGAGCCGATGAGCCGGCGCTGGCCATTCATGTGCAGATACCGGGCGGCCCAGATGGTAGGCGTGCCCACGTCGCAGGTGAAAATGGCGTTTTCGGCGGCTATTTCGTCCAGCAGGCGGGCTACGTGCTGGGGGTGCAGGCTGGTATCGCCAGCGTCGCCGGTGGCCAGCTCGGCGAGGTGGGCGTCGTCGTCGCGGTGGCGTTTTTGGGCTTCTTCGAGGTGGGCGCGGTCGGTGCGGGGCGTGAGGTGGGGCAGCAGCTGGCGCAGGGTTTCGGCCACGTCGCCGGCCAGCCCAATTTCGACGCGGGTGCGCCGGCCGATGTTTTCGGGGCGGATATCGACCTGCACCACGCGGGCCTTCTCGGGGTAAAACTGGCGGTAGGGAAAGTCGGTGCCCAGCATCAGGATGGTGTCGGCGTCCATCAGGGCATGGTAGGCGGCGGGCATGCCCAGCAGGCCAGTGAGGCCCACGTCGTAGGGGTTACCGGGCTCCACATGCTCCTTGCCGCGCAGGGCGTGCACCACGGGCGCTTGGAGCGCGGCAGCGGCGTGCACCAGCTCATCTAAAGCTCCGGCACAGCCGATGCCGGCCAGAATCGTCACCTTTTCGCCCGCGTTCAGCAGCTCGGCGGCTTGCTTAATATCAGTGTCCGAAGGGCGCAGGGCACTACGGCGGCCGTGGGTGGGCAGCAGGACATCTGGTGCTTCAATTTCGAGATACGCTACATCGCCGGGCAGCACTACCACGGCCACGCCGCGCTGGCCCAGGGCGGCGGCCACGGCGCTCTCAATGGTGCGCACGGCCTGCTCGGGCACCGAAATCAGCTCGCAGTAGTGGCTGCATTCGCGGAACAGCCGCTCGGGGTGGGTTTCCTGGAAGTAGCCGGTGCCGATTTCCACGTTGGGAATCTGGGCCGCGATGGCCAGCACCGGCACGCGGCTGCGGTGGCAGTCATACAGGCCGTTGATGAGATGGGTGTTGCCCGGCCCGCAGGAGCCGGCGCACACGGCGAGGTCGCCGGTGAGGTGGGCCTCGGCTCCGGCGGCGAAGGCCCCGCCCTCCTCGTGCCGCACGGCTATGAATTCGATGTCGTCGCGGGTGCGGATGTTGTCGGTGATGCCGTTGAGGGAGTCGCCTACCACGCCAAACACGCGCTTCACGCCGGCGGCTACGAGGGTATCGACAATGATTTCAGCTACGGATTTCTTGGGCATAATTTTCTGCGTTAGAGTCGCTGGCTTTACGCAAAAACGAAAGGCCCGGCAGTGCGGGCCGGGCCTTTTTTGTCATATAGCGCGGACTTTGTCGTCCGCGCCCCGGAACGGCAATTATTGGGGCAGCGCGGGGACGCGGACGACAAAGTCCGCGCTACGCCGCAGCCAGCGCCGTTTTACGGTGCCGCCGCCACACCACCAGCAGGCCCACCGCCCCCACCAGCCCGCACACGCCCAGCCACAGCAGCATATTATACCCATCTGTGAAAGCCCGGTAGCCGGCCGTGAAGACGAATAGCACCGCCCCCACCCCTTCCCACAATCGGCTCTCAAACAGCGCCGAAGTAGCCTCAGGCACGGCCGGCAGGTTCACCACCACGCGCAGGCGGTTCCAGTCCCAGGCCAGGAGCAGCAGGCCCGCCAGCAGCATCAGCCCGGTGATGACGGGCGTGCCCCGAAAGTCGTAGGAAATGGTGATGACGAAGATATTGGCCATGATGCTCACATAAGCCAGCGCCCCCAGCAGGGCGTAGCGCTGCGTGAGCAGCAGCAGCCCCGCCACACACTGCGCCCAGCCAATAAACTGCCAGTACAGCCCCGACTGGTACATCATCTCGAAAAAATGGCCGACGCTATGCGCCTCCGCCGTGTCCGAAATCTGCGTGAAGCGGTGCCCTTTGATTTTAATCAGACTGGCAAACACGAACGCGCCGCCCACCAGGTAGCGGGTATAAATAACGGCCAGCTGCAGCAGCAGCGAGTGTTTCAGGGCTTGGCGGGTCATGGCGACGGGCGTATTATTTCAGGCCCAGCCCCTGCGCCGCCGCCCCACCAAAGGTGACCGTGGCGCTGTCCGAAAAATGGTAGCGCAGCTGCGGAATTCTCGTTTTCAGGGCCAATTTGCTTTGGTGTTCGATGGCCAAATCAGCGGCCTGAATGTTGTTGGTGCCCTCCACTACCAGGATGGCCGTACTGCCCGCCGGCGCTTCGGCCACCGCCCGAAGCCGGCGCAGGTTGTTGCTCTCCAGCGTCACGGTGCCCGCCCGGCGCTGGTTCACCCGCAGGCTGTCCTGGTTGAAATTGCGCACCAGCACCTCGCTGCTGGGGTCGTTTCGGTAGTCTTTGCGCGTGACCGCCAGGTAGCCCGCGTCCGTGGTCAGCTGTTGCAGCTGCGGGCAGTGAATAATGACGTGCGGCTGGCCACCCAGGAAATGCACCTCTTCCGGCGAAGTAAGCGTCACGGCCAGCGTGCGGCCGTGCTGGCGGAGGCGCACGTATTCGGTGGCCTCCTTGTTTACCCACACGCCCGCCGGGCCGGCTTCAATCTTCACCCGGAAGTAGAGCCCGGCCGGCACTTCCACGGCATCGAAGCCGGTGCCGACCTGTTTGGTGAAGTTGTGCAGCGGGTCTTTGTAGTGGCCGGTGCGGTATTCGGCCAGCAGGGCGGCATCGTAGGTGGCCATGGAGCCGAGCACCAGGGCCACGGCGGCCACGAAAAGCTTGTTACTGGTTTTCATCAGGAAGGGACGGTGATAGGTTGCGGTTGGGCACTTTTGAATTCCTCGTAGCGGCGCTGCACCTCGGGCAGCCCAATGCCCAGCAGCAGCATGGTGCCGAACACCTCCGGCAGCTCCTGGCTCAGAAACCGCTCGCGGCGGGCGGCCTGCACCTGCTGCACCGCGGCCGGGGCCACGAAAAAGCCGATGCCGCGCTTGTTGTACAGCACCTCCTGGCTTTGCAGCAGCTCGTAGGTGCGCATCACCGTGTTGGGGTTCACCTGCAAGTCGCCGGCCAGCTCGCGCACCGACGGAATCTTGCTATCCGGCGGCCACTTGCCGCGCAGTATCAGCTCGCTCACGTACCCGGCTATTTGCAGGTAAATGGCCTCGTTGTCTTTAAATTCCATGACTTTCTTCCCTTAAATCTGCTTCTCCGTGACGCGTAGGTAGGCCGCCGCCCAGGCCAGCAGCATCACGCCCACCGGCACCAGCAGAAACCAGCTGTTCTGCGTCGGCTCCAGGTTCACCGAATACCACTCCTGCCCGTCCCGAAAGCCCATGCCCGCGAAGGGCAGCACGCCGTCCAGCTTACGCCCCACCAGCCCTTTCACCACCTGCATATTCGCCAGCGACACCAGCACCCCGACCAGCAGCAGGCCAAACGCCGTGCGGACAAACTGCTGCTTCTGAAAGAAAATGCTGCCCCACAAAAACACCGCATTCACCACCGCGTAGCCCACCAGCGACCAGTACAGCTTGCTCTCGTTCGAGAACAGCCGCACCATTTTCGGCGTTTGGCCGTGCCAGTCCTCCAGGTTCACCACCAGCGCATCAATCAGGTAGAAGCACCCCACGTACACCGCGATGAACAGCGGCACCGAGTACAGCCAGCCCACCAGATACTTCTCCCAGTGCGAGGCCGGCAGCATCAGCGCCGCCGTGGTCTGCTTCCGGTTGCCATAAAACGAGAAAACAGTGCTGGAAAAAATCGCGCCCGCCGCCAGCAGCCCCATCACAAAAATGACGCCCTGCATGTCCGGACTCACCGGCTGGCTCGACGAAACGGCCACGAACCCCAGCACCAGCCCAATGCCGCCCAGCAGCACCCCCGTGGCCAGCAGATAGCCGCCCGCATGCTCCGTGGTGTGCTTGCTGAACAAGCGCCCAAAGCGCGACAGATTAAAGAACTGGCTCATGAGTAGGTTGCTTTTGAGATAAGTAAGACATCAGCGCGGGAGCCTCGCCCACCAGCGCATTAAACAGCAATTCCAAATCGACACGGCCCGGCATGCCGCCGTGGTTGGGCCGAATGACATAGGCCCCGCGGATTGAGCCTTCGCTGTAAAGCGCCGTTTCATCCGCCTCCGGCACCGTGGCAAACGTCAGCCGCTCGGCCAGCTCGCCCAGGTCGGCATTGAGCACGATGCGCTGGCCGTGCAGCACCACCACGGTATCAATCAGGCTTTCCAAATCGCGCACCTGATGGGTCGAGATTATCAGGCAGCGCTCCTCCGTGAAGGCCGTGGCCAGGAGCTTGCGGAACTGCGCCTTGCTCGGAATATCCAAGCCGTTGGTGGGCTCGTCCAGCACCAGCAGGCTGGTGTTGGCGGCCAGCGCAAAGGCAATCATGAACTTCTTCTGCTGCCCGAAGCTCAGCGCCGTAAGCACCGCCTGGGCCGGCACCTCAAACTCGACGAGGTAGTGCGTCAGCGCCTCGTGGTCGAATTTTGGGTAGAAGCCCGCCGTCTGCTCCACGAATTTCGCGGCCGTCACGGCCGGCACGTAAATTTCTTCGGGCAGGAAAAACAGGTCGGCCAGCACGGCAGGCAGGCGCTTGGCCGCCGGCTGCCCCAGCACCTCGCAGGTACCGCCCTCGGGGAACGCCAGCCCCACCATGTTCTTGAGCAGCGTGGACTTACCCGCCCCGTTCTTGCCCAGCAGGCCGTAAATGTGCCCGCGCTCCAGCGTCAGGTCGAGGTGTTGGAAGAGCGGGCGCTTCTTGGAGTACCCAAAGTGGAGGTTGCGGATGTGGACCATTGTCGCGCTTGCCTAGTGTATTATTGTTCTAGTACACTGCAAACATAAACCACGAAAATTCAATCCAACAAATTTTATTTTCGACTCAATAAAAAAAGCCCACTCCTGTTAAGGAATAGGCTTTTTTTATTGAAAAAATGTCGCTCAACTAAAAGTTGGCCAGAATATTATTGCGGCGCTCGTCATACTCTGCTTCTGTGATGAGTCCTTTTTGCAGCAGACTTTTCAGCTCCCGCAACTCCATCAGCGTGCGGTTGGGCGCAGGAGCCCCGGCAGGGTTTGCCTCCTGCTCAGTCGCCGGCTTGGTACGCTGGGCGCACTGGCTACAAGTCCCGCCAAGGGCCAGATGGCCGTGTTCACAATACTTCTGCTTATTAATCATATCTATATGACTGAACTTCAAATATCCATAATTCTCTCTACGAAGTACAAAGTCCAAAAATTTCTTTTCGGTTGAATTCATATTATCTTCACTGCTGTGCCACGCCTTTCTCCACCACTCCAGTTTGCCCTGCGCAAGGCCGTTGCGACCCGCTTCGGCCAGCCGTTGCGCTACCCCAGCCATTGCGATGCCCTCGAGCTGGAGCTGCGGCAGAACGCCGCCACCGGCGGCCGCCGCCTGAGCCCCAGCACCCTGCGGCGGTTCTTCGGCCTGGTAGACAAGGAAGGCGGCTACCACCTGCATACCCTCGACACGCTGGCCCGCTACGCCGGCCACGCCGACTTTGCCGCCTTTGGCCAATCGGTTTCGGGGCTGGCAATGCAGGAAACCACCGCCCCAGGCGCAGGCACGGCCACCGACATCCCGGAGCTTTTGGCTATGGAGCAGCTGGCGTATCCTGAGCGCCTGTTGCTGGGCTATTTTCTGGGGCGCATCACGCGCCCAGCCCAGCCTGGCGGGTCCGCCGCGCCGCTGGCCCTGCAGCTGGCCACCCATCCGGCCGGCCAGGAATTCTTCGTCGAATCCTTCGTGGATTTGGCGCACCTGACCAGCGCGTTTGGCGAAGTGCTGGCTACTTACCTGCAACACAAGCACACGCCCGAAGCCCAGCTGTTTGGGAATTCCGCCCTGTTTCTGGCCGAATTCCTGGCCGAGGACGAGCCCGCCTGGCGCAAGCGCCTGGCCCGGCTGCTGGCCCTGCCCGTGCCGCCCGAAGTGCACGCCTTCCCCCGGGGCCGCCGGGCCTTTGCCGAGATAGTATCGGCCTGGTACGACGCGCCCGACCACGTAGTGCCGGCCGACCTGCTGGCCCGCCTGCACCAGGAAGCCGTCACGGTTCCGCGCACGCTGGTGCCCCCGGCCCCGCTGCCGGCGTTCTACAACCTATTCCCGGCCGGCTACCACTTTCTGATAGCCGAGGGGCTATTCCTTACCGGCCAGTTTCCGGCGCTACTCGACTGGCTGGCCCTCACCAACCGCGAGTATCCCGAGCTGCCCTGGCTGGAAACCAACGTATTCGACCAGCTGCTGCGTGCCTTCCAGGCCGTGGCCG
This sequence comes from Hymenobacter segetis, assembly GCF_054776495.1. NCBI lineage: Bacteria > Pseudomonadati > Bacteroidota > Cytophagia > Cytophagales > Hymenobacteraceae > Hymenobacter > Hymenobacter segetis. The sequence continues at coordinate 392,588 of NZ_BAAHBV010000002.1, forward strand.
AGCTGCGCACCGGGCTCATCAGCGCCCGCGCCCCACACCTGCACTCGCTCTTCAACCTGGAAACCAACAGCTGGCTGCTCGATTATTTCCAGGTACACATCTGGCTGGTCGAGCTGCACTTCGCCGCCGGCACCGATGCGGCCGAAGAAACCCGGCTGCGTAGCCACATCCAGGAGTTTGCCGCGCTGTATGGGATGCCGTTTTTTGAGACGGTGGCGGGGCAGATAGGTTAAGGTTTTAGTTAATGCTGCCTTTTCTCGGCAGCATTAACTAACTCGCGGCAGGCCAGCAAGTCGAGCGGCAGGGTGAAGGCTTCGGGGGGGGCGTGCCGTCACAACTGGCTAGGAGGTAGAGGGTTCTAGGAAGCCACTACAATCTAGTTACGCTTAAGCACATGTCTATTACGAAGCCTATAAGAGCGAGTCTAAATGGATATAGCAGCAACAGAGCAACCCCGACAATTAAGTAAGACTTTGCCTTTGGCATATTGTTGCTGCGCTTTTGCATGTATTTGAAGAAACAAAATGCAACGCCTAGTAGCAATGGCCGGCACTCATACACGAAGTTCACTGCTGGAATGTGATAGGTTTTTAATGCGATTTCCCCTTCTCCAAAAAACACCCAGAATGTCAGTGGGAAAACTGCGTAAATCAGTATTCCCACTGACATTGTCACAAGCAAAAAGACAATAGTAAGATGCCCAAGTGAGACACGTACCGAAAGCGCATTTTTGAAGATTGGAGTCATTCAACCTCACACCTGAATAACCCCCACGTTATACGCCTTCTCAATCGGCGCATGGTTCGCCGCCGCAATGCCCTCCGAAAGCACCTTGCGGGTTTCCAGCGGGTCAATCACGGCATCGACCCAGAGGCGGGCCGCGGCGTAGTAGGGCGATAATTGCTCCTCGTAGCGGGCCTTGATGCGGTCGAGCAGCTCTTTTTCGGCTTCGGGGGTGATGACTTCGCCTTTGGCTTTGAGGGAAGCCACCTGGATTTGCAGTAGGGTGTTGGCGGCGGCCGCGCCGCTCATTACCGCGAGTTGGGCCGTGGGCCAGGCCACGATGAGGCGCGGGTCGTAGGCCTTGCCGCACATGGCGTAGTTGCCGGCCCCGTAGCTGTTGCCCACGATGACCGTAAACTTGGGCACCACCGAGTTGGCCATGGCATTCACCATCTTGGCCCCGTCCTTGATGATGCCGCCCTGCTCGCTCTGGCTGCCCACCATGAAGCCCGACACGTCGTGCAGAAACACCAGTGGGATGCGCTTCTGGTTGCAGTTCATGATGAAGCGCGCCGCCTTATCGGCCGAGTCGGAGTAGATGACGCCGCCCATCTGCATGCCGGTTTTCTTGCTCTTTACGATTTTGCGCTGGTTAGCCACGATGCCCACGGCCCAGCCATCGATGCGCGCCAGCCCGCAGATGAGAGTCTGGCCGTACAGGTCCTTGTAGGGCTCGAATTCGGAGTTATCAACCAAACGGTTGATGATGTCCATCATGTCGTAAGGCTTCACACGGTCAGAGGGTAGCAGTCCGTAGATTTCCTGCTCATCCTGCGCCGGCTTGGCCGGGGTGGCGCGGCTGAAACCGGCCGTGGCCTGCCCGCCCATCTTGTCGAAGATGTTGCGGATATGCGTCAGGCACTCCTCGTCGGTATCGAACTTGTAGTCCGTCACGCCCGAGATTTCCGAGTGCATGCTCGCTCCGCCCAGCGCCTCGTTGTCAATGGTTTCACCGATAGCGGATTTCACCAGATAGGAGCCGGCCAGGAATACCGAGCCGGTGCCGTTCACAATCATGGCCTCATCGCTCATGATGGGCAGATAGGCCCCACCGGCCACGCAGGGGCCCATAATGGCCGAAATCTGCACGATGCCCATGCTGCTCATCACCGCGTTGTTGCGGAAAATGCGGCCGAAATGCTCCTTATCGGGAAAAATCTCGTCCTGCATCGGCAGGTACACGCCGGCGGAGTCCACGAGGTAGATAATCGGCAGCTTGTTTTCGATGCTGATTTCCTGGGCGCGCAGGTTCTTTTTGGCGGTGATGGGGAACCAGGCACCGGCCTTCACGGTGGCGTCGTTGGCCACCACCACGCACTGCCGCCCGGCCACGTAGCCGATTATCACGACTACGCCGCCGCCGGGGCAGCCGCCTTCCTCCTTATACATGCCATCGCCGGCAAACGCGCCTATTTCAACAAAGGCCGCGCCTTTATCCAGGAGGAATTCAATCCGCTCGCGGGCGGTGAGCTTGCCCTTGGCTTTGTGGGCGGCAATGCGCTTCTCGCCGCCGCCGAGGGCTACTTTCTGAAACTTCTGGCTGAGGTTGAAGCTGAGTTGCTTGAGTTGGTCTTCGTTGCGGTTGAAATCGACGTTCATCAGGAAAGCGCGGTGGGAATTTGGTGGGATGGGCACAAAAAAATCCGCCCGGAGGCGGATTTCAAAGGTACGGCGGGTTTGAATGTTGGGCCGAGTGCCAGTATGTCATCCTGAGCGGAGCGAAGGACCTTATCACGTTCGCAGCCGATTGAAATTACTGCAAATCGTTGCTCGGTGATAAGGTCCTTCGCTCTGCTCAGGATGACAAACGCACTACTTCAGCGACGAGGTTTCCACCTTTTTCACTTCTGTCTTGATGGTGCCGTCGGGCTGCTGCTTGGTTTCTACTTTGCTCTTGTCCTTACCGCCGCCAAATACCGAGAAGTGCACGTAGCGCTTGGGGTTGGCTTTGAAATCAACCAGCAGGTCGTTAGAGCTAGCCGTAGTGGCGGCCAGGTTGTTGTAGAGCGTAGAATCGTGCAGCAGGCGGCCCATCGAGCCTTTCTGGTCGCTGAGGGCCGTGTTGAGGCTTTTCACGGTAGTCTGGGCATCGGCCAGGGTCGAGTTGAGGCGGCGCAGGGCGGGACCTACGGGCGCGGCTTTCAGTGAATCAGAGAGCTGCGAGAAGTTCACCGCGATTTTATCGAGCTTGCCGGTGGTTTTGTTCAGGGCGGTGCTCATCTGTGCCAGGTTGCGGGTGATGAGGGCGACGTTGGCTTGGTTGGCCACGATGAGCTTTTGCAACGCCTCGGTACTGGCGCGCGCGCCTTGCAGCGTGCCCTGGATGTTGGTCTGGGCGTCCTTGTTCAGGAAGCTGTTGATGTGGGCCAGCGTGGCTCCCACGGTATCGAGCACGGGCAGGGCCTTGGCTTGGAAGGCGTCGGCAATGCCGGACGGCGTCACGGTGCGGATTTCTTCACCGCCGGTGTAGTTCTTCGAGTTGCGGCCCAGAGTCAGGGTGATGGCCTTCGAGCCCAGAAGCGAGCCGCCCAGGCTGGCGGTGGTGGAGTCGCCCACCACCACATCCTTCTGCAATTCCAGCGCCACGCGCACGGAGTTGCCCTTTTCGGGCTGGAGCTCCATGCTCTTTACTTGGCCAACTTTGATGCCATTGAGGGCCACCAGCGCGCCCACGTTCAGGCCATCGACCCGGGGATAGGTGGCGTAGTAAGTATGGTCGGAGGAAAGCACGTTGCTGCCACGCAGGAAATTATAGCCGATAACGAGAGCGGCAATGGCGACGATGGCGAGAAGCGCCACTTTTATTTCTTTAGACACGGAGGGTAATAGTTGGATGAGAATAGAGGGAGGCGGAAGCGACTTGCGGTTATTTACGGCAGAAATGCGACTGCTGGTCGCCCGGCAGCACAACGCCCGAATGCGCCGCTTAATTACCCGCCCTCCAGCTCGCGTTTGTATTCGCGGAAGGCGCGGTAGATGCCTGCGGCCATATACGATTGATTGGCTTTATCGTTGAGGTAACGCTCTTCGGCCGGGTTGGTGAGGAAGCCCGACTCGATGAGCACCGAGGGCATGGTGGATTTCCAGAGCACCAGAAAGCCCGCCTGCTTCACGCCGCGGCTGGGGCGGCTCACGCTGGTGCGCAGTTGCCGGTCGACGCGCTGGGCAAAGCGCAGGCTGTTGGTGATGTAGGCCGACTGGAACAACGAGAACAAAATATGCGACTGGGGCGAGCTGGGGTCGAAACCGTCGTAACGCGTTTTGTAGTCTTTTTCTTGCAGAATTACCGAGTTTTCGCGCTGGGCCACGCCCAGGTTGGCGGTGCTTTTGTGCAGGCCCATGGTCCAGACTTCGGTGCCATGGCTCTGGCTGGGGCCGGCGTTGCAATGAATGGAGATGAACAGGTCGGCGTGGTTGCGGTTGGCAATGGCCGCACGCTCGTCGAGTTCGATAAACACGTTGGTTTTGCGGGTGTAAATCACCTTCACGTCGGGCATGTTTTCCTCAATCTGGCGGCCCAGGGCCAGAATGAGGCTCAGGGCCACGTCGGCTTCGCGGGCGCTGGCCCCGGCGCAGCCCCGGTCTTTGCCGCCGTGGCCGGCATCGAGCACCACCGTGCGCAAGCGGTAGCGGTAGGGCGCATTAGCATTAATAGAAGCAGCTGAGAGCACCGAATCGGGGGCGATGCGGGCGGAGTCGGCCGGAGTTTGGGCCTCCGCTTTCCACTCGCCGCTGCCGGCGCCCAGCAATAGCAAAGCGGCACTGGCCAGGATGACAATAATCCGCACGTTGTTCGTTGAAGGGGCGGTAGCGACCTGCTACCTTTGTAGAAGCCCCAAAAGTAAACGATTTAACTGCTACTATACTTTGCCTGTTTGGTTTGGCCTTCGTTCCGAAGCTGATTTCCGGCCCGCGCCGCGCCGCCGCACTGGCTTCTCATGGGCCTACCCTGCCCTGTTTGGCCTCTTTTTTCTTCTACTAGCAGGCCTACCCGGCACCGCCTGGGGCCAGACCGGCACGCCCACTAAGCCCAAGCCCAAAACTGCGCGCAAGGCCAAAATCCAGGCCCGCAAGGCGCGGGTGAAGGCCATTCTGGCCGCCCCCACCAGCCAAGGCGACACCACCACGGTGGCCCGCCCCAAGGCCATTCCGGCGGCCAAACCCGGCCAGCGGGCCGGCTCGGCTCCTACCCCACCGGTGCGTAATATTTCCGTCGACCCGCGCGACCCCGTGGGGCCGCCACCGCCCGGCGTGCGCAATACCGGCCAGTCGCGGGTGCCCGGCGCATCGCACAAGCCCGTGCCCGATACGCTGGCCCGCCCCAGCGGCCTCAATTCGCCCACCGACACCAGCGGGCTGGTGAATGGCGTGCGCCGCACCAACGACTCAGTGCAAGTGGCGGCCCGGCCCAAAGGCCAGATTGAAACCACCATCAATTACAAGGCGCAGGACTCCATTCAGTTCGATGTGACCCAGAAGGTGGCGCGGCTCTACAATAAGTCGAGCGTGACGTATGGCGACACCGACCTGAAGGCCTACCTCATCACCATCAACTACGGCACCAACACCATGCAGGCCGACGGTCGGCTCGACTCGCTGAAGCACAAGCTGGAAGGCCGGCCCGTGCTCAAGGACAAGGGTGGCCTGTACACGGCCGGCAGCATTGCCTACAATTTCAAGAGCAAAAAGGCCAAGGTGACCGAGGCCGTGACCACCCAGGGCGAAGGCTACGTGAGCGCCTCCACCATCAAGCGGATGCCCAACGGCGACATCAACGGCCTGCTGGGGCGCTACACCACCTGCAACCTAGAGCACCCGCACTTCTACATTCAGGCCAAGCGCATGAAGGTAATTCCGGGCGAGAAAGTGGTGACCGGGCCGTTCAATTTGGTTATTGGCGACATTCCCACGCCGCTGGGCTTCCTGTTCGGCTTCTTCCCGACGCCGAATAAGAGCCGGGGCTCGGGCGTGCTCATTCCCACCTTCGGGCAGGCCGCCGACCGGGGCTACTACCTCACCAACGGCGGCTACTACTTCGCCCCGAACGACTACATCGGTATTCGCCTCACCGGCGATATCTACGCCGGCAACGCCCAGACCTGGGGCGGCTTCGGGGCTACCGCCGATTTTTCGTACCTGAAGCGCTACACCTACCAGGGCAATTTCAACTTCCGCTTCTCGAACCGGCCGCTCAACCCCATCCTGGCCACCGATGCGCTCACGACCACGCCGGTCTACATCAAGCCGCCGTCGGCCAACTCGTTCTGGGTGACCTGGAACCACACGCCGGTGCCCAAGCCCGGCGGGGGCCGCTTCACGGCCAGCGTGAACGCCGGCACCAGCAGCTTCAACAAGGTGAACAGCCTGGATGCCCGCCGCTACCTGTCCACCCAGTTCAGCTCCAGCATCGGATACTCGAAGCAGATTCGGAACTCGCCCTGGAACTACGACATCAAAGTGAGCCAGAGCCAGGGCACCGACGGCACCATGACCTTCGTGCTGCCCGACATCAGCTTGGGCCTGGCCCGGCAGTACCCGTACCAGTGGTTCGGCATCAAGCCGGGCGCGGGTGGCAAGCTGGGTGCCAGCACCTACGAGCAGTTCACCTTTAGCTACAACGTGACGGCCCGCAACGAGCTGAGCAACGTGCTCACGTCCCGCACCCTGAGCAACGGCCTGCCGCTGTTGGGCGGCACCAGCACGCCTACCAACATTCCAGTAAGCTTTGCCAACATCGGCCGGCTGCTGGCTAACTCCCGCAATGGCATGCAGCATCAGTTCGGCATTGGGCTGGGGTCTTACTCGCTGGGGCCGCACCTCAAGCTGAGCCCGTCGGTATCGTACAGCGAAGTGTGGTTTGCTCAGAAGCTGAACTACAGCTACAGTCCCGTGGCCCAGGCCGTTCGCATCGACACCACGTACGGCTTCAACCGCGTCAACGGATATTCGGCCGCCCTGAGCCTGAACACCACGTTCTACGGTACCATTGTGCGCAAAGGCACGCATAAAATCCAGGCCATCCGCCACAAAGCCACGCCCAGCCTGAACTACGCTTATGCCCCGCCGCTGGACAAGCGGGAAAGCGTGTATCCGCAGGGTGCCAATGTGTTGAGTGGCTACACCAACCAGTTCGGTCAGACTTTATTCGCCAATAATCCCACCGACGCCGCAATTCTCAATAGCTACGCCTTCAACAACTACAGCAATTTCCTGTACTCAGTGCCCGGCGGGGCCCGCCAGAGCCAGGTTTCCTTCAGCCTGCAAAACTCGGTGGAGATGAAGGTGCGCGACTCCAAAGACACCACCGGCCTCAATCCTTTCAAGAAAGTGAGCCTGATTGACGGGCTTGATTTCAACATCGGCTACAACTTCGCCGCCCTCCCCGGCGTCCAGAAACTCACCCCGCTGAACGTGATTTTCCGCACCCAAATCGCCCGGAAACTCAGCCTCAACAGCGGAGCCAGCTTCGAGGCGTATCAGCGCGACAGCCAGGGCCGGCCCATCAATAAATTTCTGTTTGAGGCCGACCCACGCAAGTTGCTGCGTCTGGCCTCGGCCAGCTTCCAGACCAATTATTCCTTCAACCCGGCTACCGGCAAGAAGAAAAGCGCTGTGCCCCGCGCCGTGGCTCCGGCCAACAACCCCAGCTTGGGCGCGGTAGGCCCCAACTACTACGCCGACTACGTCGATTTCGAGATTCCGTGGGAGCTTAACGTGTCGTACTCGGCCGGCTATACCACCAATGCTGTGCCCCTCACGCCGACCAGCACGCGCCCGCCCATTCTGGCGCTCAATAACATCCGGGCCGATGGCTCCATCAAGCTCACCGAAAACCTGCGTTTCACCACCGGGTTTGGGTATGATTTCACCAGCCAGGCCGTTACGTTCCCCACCGTGTCGTTCTTTCGCGACCTGCACTGCTGGCAGATTAACGGCACCTGGATTCCCTTCGGCCAACTCAAGGGCTACAACTTCACCATCGCGGCCAAGAGCAGCCTGCTCCAGGACCTCAAGCTGAACCGCAACCGCTACGCGCAGTATCAGTAGGCCCGGGCCGCGAACGGCGCATTTCGTTTTCAGCCCCTGCGCTTCGGCCAGGGGCTTTTTGCTGGGCGCGCGGCGCGGGCTAACGAAATTGTTGCCAGCTTTGCCCCGCCAAACGGCCTTTTATCTCGCAAACCTGCCTGCCCGCCATGTCTCAGCACAAGGAAGTCAAACTCATTACCACCCACCAGATGCTCGCCATGAAGGAGCGGGGGGAAAAAATATCCATGCTCACGGCCTACGACTACTCGATGGCCCAGATTCTCGACGGCGCGGGCGTGGATGTGCTGCTCGTCGGCGACTCGGCCTCCAACGTCATGGCCGGCCACGAAACCACCCTGCCCATCACCCTCGACCAGATGATTTACCACGCCCAGAGCGTAGTACGCGCCGTGAAGCGCGCCTTCGTGGTGGTCGATATGCCCTTCGGCTCCTACCAGGGCAACTCGTCGGAAGCGTTGCGCTCGGCCATTCGCATCATGAAGGAATCGGGCGGCCACGGCATCAAGCTCGAAGGCGGCGCCGAGATTAAGGACAGCATCACGCGCATCCTCACGGCCGGCATCCCCGTGATGGGCCACCTCGGCCTCACGCCGCAGTCCATCTACAAGTTCGGCACCTACAGCGTGCGCGCCAAAGAAGAAGCCGAGGCCCAAAAGCTCCTCGAAGATGCCCGCCTGCTCCAGGAAATCGGCTGCTTCGGCCTGGTGCTGGAAAAAATCCCCGCCTCCCTGGCCAAGCAAGTGGCCGAAGAGCTCACCATTCCCGTCATCGGCATCGGGGCCGGCCCGGACGTGGACGGCCAGGTGCTCGTGGTGCACGACCTGCTGGGCATCACCAAAGAGTTCAAGCCCCGCTTCCTGCGCCGCTACGCCGAACTGCACGACGTGATGACCGAAGCCGTGCAGCACTACGTGGCCGACGTAAAAAGCCGCGAGTTCCCCAGCAAAGAAGAAGGGTACTAGGTTCCCGTTTGTCATCCTGAGCGTAGCGAAGGACCTTATCACGCCAGAACAACTCGTTAGGCGGTGATAAGGTCCTTCGCTCGGCTCTGGATGACAGCCATTACCCTGCGCACTCCCATTCAGCTTCGTATCTTCGTGCCAGCAACAGCAAGAGTGGAGCACCCGGTGAGTGTGGTCTGATGACGTGCGGAAGCCCCCGAGGGGCCCTGGCCCGCTCCTGCTGATACTCCATATCCCGCCCGTTCCCGCCGCGTGAATCGTCCCAACCTCTGGTCCGAAGGCAGAGAAATTCTGTTCGAAGACAACCATCTTCTCGTCATCAACAAGCCCGCCGGCATCCTCGTGCAGGGCGATGCTACCGGCGACGAGCCCCTCTCCAAAAAAGCCGCCGAGTACCTGCGCTTCAAGTATAAGAAGCCCGGCGAAGCCTTCGTGGGCGTGTGCCACCGCATCGACCGGCCGGTGTCGGGCATCGTCATTCTGGCCAAAACCAGCAAGGCCCTGAGCCGCCTGAACGAGATGTTCCGGGACGATAAAATCCACAAAACCTACTGGGCCCTTACCGGCCGGCCGCCCGTGCCCGAAAGCGGCACCCTGGTGCACTGGCTGGTGAAAGACACCGTGCGCAACGTAACCAAAGCCTACCCCGAAAAGCACAGCCAGGGCCTGCGTTCCGAGCTGAGCTACGAGCTGCTGGGCATGGCCGGCAACCGCTATTTATTGCAGGTAAACCCCGTTACCGGCCGCCCGCACCAGATTCGGACCCAGCTGGCTACCGGCCTCGGTACCCCCATCATCGGCGACGTGAAATACGGCTTCATCGCCCCCCTGCCCGACGTAAGCATCGCCCTGCACGCCCGCCAGCTACAATTGCAGCACCCCGTCACGAAAGAATCAATGACTTTCGTGGCTCCCTTGCCCGACGCCCCACACTGGGACGCGGCGCGCGAGTATTATAAGTAAGACCATCTGGCCCAGGCAACAATTATCTGTCATCCTGAGCGGAGCGAAGGACCTTATCACGTTACTGCGGAACAATGCGTTGTGACGTGATAAGGTCCTTCGCTCCGCTCAGGATGACAGACGCTAGCTCGTGCCACTACGTGCAAGATTTTGGCCTTTCCGAACCGGAAACCCCACTGCCCTAACCCCGGCCGTAATTTTGTATCGTTGCCGCTGAACCTAACCCAAGTCCTTTTGCTTGTGCGGTCAGCTTCTTCACAACAGCTTCACATGGCTATTCTGATTTTTTTCGTTGCCCATTACTATCTGTCATTGTTTACGCAGACATTCTATCTGCACCGCTACGCGGCGCACAAGATGTTTACGATGAACAAGTTCTGGGAAAAATTCTTTTTCCTGTTCACCTATATCTGCCAGGGCAGCAGCTTCCTCTCGCCCCGGGCCTACGCGCTGCTGCACCGCATGCACCACGCCTACTCCGATACCGAGTTGGACCCGCACTCGCCCCACTTCTCGAACAATGCGTTCGACATGATGTGGAAGACCAAGGTGATTTACAACGACGTAGTAAACCACAACCACGAAGGTGCCAAGCGCTTCGAGGGCGACATTCCAGAGTGGAGCTGGCTCGATAAATTCGGCGGCACCGTGTACTCGCGCCTCGCCTGGGGCACGGCTTACGTGCTGTTCTACATCAACTTCGCCACGGCGTGGTGGCAGTACCTGTTGCTGCCCATTCACTTCCTGATGGGCCCCATCCACGGCGCTATCGTGAACTGGGGCGGCCACAAATACGGCTACCAAAACTTCGACAACCGCGACAAATCCCGCAACACGCTGGCCCTCGATTTCTTGGCCTTCGGTGAGCTATTCCAGAACAACCACCACAAGCTGCCCATGCGCGTCAACTTCGGCGTGAAGTGGTGGGAATTCGACCCCACCTACGTCGCCATTTGGGGCCTCGACAAAGTGGGCATCATTAAGGTGAAGCGCAAAAACATGAATTTGAGCACGATTTCTAAGCTGGCCAAGCCCAAGCGCGAAGCAATGGCAGCGTAATCATCAGTTGATATTTCAAGAAAGCCCTGGCTCCACGCCAGGGCTTTTTTTATGACCAAGCCTAGCTAATACCCTGAACAAACGCTACCTTTGCACTCCCAATTTCGGGAAACCCTCACCCGACGGACGAGCTCCGTCACACAACCCCACCGGTTTATGGCAGTTAAAATCCGCCTCGCCCGTCGTGGCCGCAAAAAGGCCGCGACTTACGACATCGTAGTAGCTGACGCCCGCGCTCCCCGCGATGGCCGTTTCATTGAGAAACTCGGCACCTACAACCCCCAAACCAACCCCGCCACCATCAACTACGACGCCGACCGCGCGTTCTACTGGATGATGACCGGTGCTCAGCCCACCGACACCGTTCGGGCCATGCTCAGCTACCGCGGCGTGCTCTACCGTCGTCACCTGCAGCTGGGTGTTGACAAGGGTGCCATCACCCAGGAAGTTGCTGACCAGCGCTTCAGCGCCTGGAAAGACGAGAAAGATGCTAAAATCGAAGGCAAGCGCACTGGCCTCGATGATGCCAAGGCTACCGCCAAGAAAGCTGCTTTCGACGCCGAAACCAAGGTAAAAGAGGCTCGTGCTGAAGCTCAGCGTCAGAAAGCTGCTGCTCTGCTGGCTGCTAACGCCCCCGCTCCGGCCGCTGAAGAAGCTACCGAGGCTCCGGCCGAAGAGGCTACCGAAGCTGCTGCCGAGTAGTATTCAGGCACCTGAAAACCGAAAGCGTTTGGGAGTTGTGAGCCGGACCGGCTGGCAACCCCCAAACGCTTTTTCGTTATCCCCTCCCCTACGACTATGACGCTCGACGAAACCTATCAGCTCGGCTACCTCATCAAAACCCACGGCCTGCGCGGCCACCTAGTGGCGCACTTCGACGTGGACGATGTTTCGGCCTACACCAAGCTCAAAACGGTGTACCTCACCCTGGCCGGCGCCCCCACCAAGCTGGTGGAGCACCAAATCGAAAAAGTGCAGCCCCAGTCCGGCAACAAGGTACTAATTAAACTACGCGGCATCGAACGCATTGAGGAAGCCGAGCCGCTACGCGGCTCGCAGCTGCACCTGCCCCTGGCCGCCCTGCCCGAGCTGGAAGAGGACCAGTTCTACTTCCACGACGTCATCGGCTTCACCGTGGTTGATGAAAACCTGGGCACCCTGGGCACCGTGGAAAACTTCTACGAGCTGCCCCAGCAGGACATGCTGGCCATGCGCTACCAGGGCCAGGAAGTGCTGATTCCGGTAGTGGATGAGCTAATCAGCCACGCCGACCACGCCAAAAAGGAGATTTACGTGAACCTGCCCGACGGCCTGCTCGACGTGTACCTCAAACCCAGCACCCGCCAGCAGGACGAAGCCGACGAAGCGGAGTAGCGCGGACTTTTAGTCCGCGAGTAACAACCTCCGAATGCACTGACCGACTCGCGGACTAAAAGTCCGCGCTACTGCCATGAGAATCGACATCCTCACCTGCCTGCCGGAGTTGCTGGTCAGCCCCTTCGCCCATTCCATCGTGAAGCGGGCGCAGGACAAAGGCCTGGCCGAAATCCACGTGCACCAGCTGCGCGACAAAGCCATCAACAAGCACGGTCAGATTGATGATTTCGTGTTTGGCGGTGGGGCCGGCATGGTGCTCCGCGTCGAGCCCATTGCCGCGTGGATGGACGAGTTAATGGCCCAACGTACCTACGACGCCATCATCTACCTCACGCCCGATGGCGAAACCCTGCGTCAGCCACTGGCCAACCGCCTCTCGCTGATGCAGAACATCATCATGCTCTGCGGCCACTACAAAGGCATCGATGAACGTATCCGTCAGACCTACATCACCCACGAAATCAGCGTGGGCGACTATGTGCTGAGCGGCGGTGAACTCGGCGCAGCCATTCTGGTTGATACTGTGGTTCGGCTGCTGCCCGGCGTGCTGGGCAACGAGGAATCGGCCCTCTCCGACTCTTTTCAGGACGACCTGCTGGCTCCGCCCATCTACACCCGGCCGGCAGAGTGGCGCGGGCAAGCCGTGCCGGAAATTCTGCTTTCGGGCAACACGCCCAAGATTGAAGAGTGGCGGCACGACCAGGCCCTGGCCCGCACCCAGGCCCGCCGTCCCGATTTGCTCTCGTAGAACACGCTTCAGCTTGTTCTTTTTCTGAATTGGCAGCAAATCAGGGAACAAGCTGGCTTATGTTCTACAAACCCCTTGCTATCATCACCGGAAAGCGCTATCTTTGCGCTCCGTTTCGTAAAATACTAATTCCCGACGGCGGCGCCGTCTTTCGCAATTTTCTCAGCCATGAGCGTACTACTTGACTTTATCCAGGCCGAATCGCAGGAGCGCCGCGCCAGCTTCCCTCTGTTCGCCGCCGGCGACACGATTAACGTGCACGTGAAAATCCGCGAAGGTGCTAAGGAGCGCATTCAGCAGTTCCAGGGCGTTGTTCTTCAGCGTCGTAACCCTAGCTCCAACGGCGAAACCTTCACCGTTCGCAAGATTTCGAACCAAATCGGCACCGAGCGTATCTTTCCCCTGCTGTCGCCTAACATCGAGAAAATCGAGGTTGTGCGTCGCGGTAAAGTACGTCGCGCCCGTCTGTTCTACCTGCGTGGCCTCTCGGGCAAGCAAGCTCGTATCAAAGAGCGTCGCTTGAACCAGGTTGCCAAGGCTCCCGTAGCTTAAGCATTGCCGCAACCTTCGGGTTGTTGTTAATAACAAAAAAGCCGGTCCCACATGTGGGACCGGCTTTTTTGGGTTTGTAGCAGCACCAATTGGCGCTGAACGGGCAACCTAGTCGTGCGACGACATATCCTGCGGCACGGTGCCATCGGGCGTAACGGAGCCGCCTTTCAGCTGCGCGGCCACGGCCGACAGCGTTTCGCCCAGCTTGGCTACGCGCGGGGCGGTGTTGCCTTCAGCAAAGTTGGCGGCTTGGGTGGTATTGGTGCCCATACGGGCCAGCAGGGGGGCAATCACGTTCACATCGAGCGAGCCGCTGCCGAAATGAGCCTTCAGGGCCTGCAGGTCGACTACCAATTGGTGGAAGGCCGGGTTGTTGGCCGCTTTCAGGTCTTCAATCCAGCGCTGAAACTGATTATCGAGACCGGCGCGGTCGGTTACTTCGGAGAGGTCGCCGGCGAGGAGATGGATGGCGCTATCGAGGTGTACCTGGTTTTGAACTTCGGTCTTTTCCATGGGTGGGGTATCTTGGGTTGGGTTAATACGGCAGTAGCTACTGCCTTTATTGCCAACGTAGTTTGGCCGGTAGGGTTGGCCGCTGGGCAAACAAAAAGCCCCGCCGGTGAGGGCGGGGCCTTTTGTTTTATAATGTGTGTCTGCCGAATCCGGCCCGCACTACTCAATCTTGTTCAAACGGTCCTTCACGGCTTCCAGGGCCACGCGCATGTTCACAATGTCGCCGCGGGCAGCTTCTTGCTCTTTCAGGTTGGTGTCGATGAGGTTGTTGAACTGCTGGAGTTCAGCGGCGTTAGCCGCCAGCATCTGCTGAATTTCCAGCTTGCGGGCCTTGTTCTTTTCGATGTCCTTCTTGATGGTGTTAGCCTTCTCGATAACGGCCATGTGGTTGTTTTGCGAGGCCACCAGAGCGCGCTCGGCTTCCGAAATCTGCGACACCAAATCTTCGCGGTACATCATGCGGGCGAAGTCTTTCAGGTACTTCTCAGCCGATTTCCATTGCACGGGCGTCGACTCTTTGCCGAGGTAGGCGTTGCCGAGGTCAATGCTCCACCAAACAGTGGTGCCGGTGGGCGTAGCGTCGACCTTGCTGATAACGCGAATCGGGTTGGGTGCAATTTCTTCGATGATAACCCCGTCCAGCGTGAGCACGCCTTTGGTGTTCTTGAGCTTGCTGCCGAATTTATCACCTAACTGCTTGAGCCAGGCAGCTTCTACGCGGCGGTTATCGAGCTGCATGCTCACCTGCTGGCCTTTGCGCGGGATGCTGTTGATTGACTTATCTGCTTCATCAACAGGGGATTTTTGGGCATAGCTACCCAGCGTAGCCAGGCATATCAGGATTAGAACTAGTACGCTTCGTTTCATGGGAATAAAAACTTATGAAAGCATTAAAAATGGTCGGTCAGAAAGCCGTTGCTAACGGTACCGTTGTCCGGCTTTTCAAATTTAGGACCTTTATTCTATGCAACTTCGGCCAACCACTACTTTTTTCAGAATAATGCCGTTTTTGTTGATTTATTCATATCAGGGCCACATTAAATTCTACAAAAGTTTATTATTGCGACTCCAAGACCTCAGAATACTACCAGTCTGGGGCAACGCGACGCAACAAAGTATCGCAATCTGAGGTTCTAGCCGCCTATGCTGATAACCGTTTGCCGAACTGAGCATTTCAACGCTGCCCACCGCCTGCACAATCCCGCCTGGGACGATGCCCACAACCAACAGGTGTTTGGCAAGTGCAACAACCCGCATTTTCACGGCCACAACTACAACCTGACCGTGCGGCTGACCGGCGAAATCGACCCGGAAACCGGCTACGTGTACGACCTGAAGCGGCTGAGCGACTTGATTAAGCACGAGGTGCTTAACCGCTACGACCACCGCAACCTGAACCTGGATACGGAAGAGTTCCGGCATCTAAACCCCACGGCCGAAAACATCGCCGTGGTAATTTGGCAGCGCCTGCGCCCGCATCTGGACGCGGCCCTGGCCCTATCGGTGACGCTCTACGAGACGGACCGTAACTTTGTGGAATATCATGGATAACCCTTCCGGACCGGTTCCGGCCACCGACGCCCATTTGCCTGCGGGCCTGCGCACTCCTCTTCGCGATGATGCCTTCGTGCGCTCTGATGAAGATAAGATTACGGCCATCAGCGGCCATTTTGAGGCCATTATGCGCGAGCTGGGCCTCGACCTGACCGACGACAGCCTGGCCGGCACGCCGCGCCGCGTGGCCAAGATGTACGTGCAGGAATGGTTCAAGGGCCTCGACCCGAAAAACCGGCCCGAGGTACGCATGTTTGACAACCGCTACGACTACCACCAGCTGCTGGTGGAGCGTGACATCACGCTGTTTTCGTGCTGTGAGCACCATTTCGTGCCCATTATCGGGAAGGCGCACGTGGCGTATTTGCCGGGCAGCCATGTGGTGGGGCTCAGCAAGCTGAACCGCGTGGTGCAGTATTACGCCCGCCGGCCGCAGGTGCAGGAGCGCCTCACGCGCCAGATTGCCGAGGAGCTGAAGCAGAGCCTGGGCACCGACGACGTGGCCGTGCTCATCGAAGCCGACCACCTCTGCGTGATGAGCCGGGGCGTGAACGATACCAGCAGCTCGACGCTGACCAGCGAATATGGCGGGCGTTTTGCTGAGGATGAAGCGCTGCGGCGGGAGTTTCTGCGGCAGATTGGGAAATAGATTGGATGGATTGTGGTGGGACCGTTATTCGGGCCACTTGGCCGGAGTAGCGGCGGCTTAGAATGACGGTTTTACTTTTGTTCGAAATACTAACCATGACCGATACTTCACCTCGCAAAGTCCTCATCACCGGCGGCACCGGCCTCATTGGCACCCGCCTGGCCGAAATGCTGATTGACAGCGGCTACGAGGTGGCGCTGCTGAGCCGCGAGCCGGCCAAGAGCAGCCACTTCCGCAGCTTCCGGTGGGACCCACAGGCGGGCACGATTGACGAAGCGGCTATCCCCTTTGCCGATTATATCGTGAGCCTGGCCGGGGCCAGCGTGGCCGATGGCAAGTGGACCGATGAGCGCAAGCGCGAGATTATGACCAGCCGCTTGGGCGGCCTGGCGCTGCTGGCCCGCGAGCTGGCCAAGCCCGGCCACCACGTGCAGGCCGTGATTTCGGCCTCGGCGGTGGGGATTTATGGCGATGCCGGCGACAAGCTGGTGACCGAGGAAACGCTCCCGGTGCTGTCTACGAACGACTTTCTGGTTGACGTATCGAACCAATGGGAGCTGGCGGCCGCGCCCATCGCGGCGCTGGGCATCCGGACGGTGATTCCGCGCATTGGGGTGGTGCTGAGCAAGGACGGCGGGGCCCTGCCCCAGATTGCCCGGCCGGTGAAGCTGGGTGCGGGCGCGGCGCTGGGCAGCGGCCGGCAGTACATGTCCTGGATTCACCTCGACGACTTGTGCCGCCTGTTTATTGCCATGCTGGAAGACCCGACCTGGCACGGCACCTACAACGCGGTGGCCCCCTACCCTGCCACCAATCAGGCCTTCACCGAAGTGCTGGCCGAGGTGCTGCACCGCCCGCTGATTCTGCCCAAGGTGCCGGCCTTCGGCCTGAAGCTGGCCATGGGCGAGATGAGCGAAATCGTGCTGGCCTCGCAGAATGTGAGCGCCCAAAAGGTGCTGGCCCACGGCTTCACCTACGAGTATCCGGAGCTGCGCGGGGCGCTGGAGGCGCTGTACGGAGGGGAGTAGAACGGCCGGCGTGGGCCAGTCGACGGTTCCGGAAAGGCTTCCAACGCTTCCGCAAGTCATTCAACGGTTCCGGAAACCTTTCCAACGGCTCCGCAAACCATTCAACGGCTCCGGAAAGGCTTCCAACGCATCCGGAAACCGTTCCGATGGTTCCGGAACCTCGTCCGACGGCTCCGCAAGCCAGCCGATGGCTCTGAAAACCGTTCCGATGGTCCCGCAAGCTGGCCGATGCATCCGGAAAGCCTTCCGATGGTTCCGCAAGCCAGCCGACGCATCTGAAAACTCATCCGATGGTCCCGCAAGCCAGCCGATGGCTCCGGCTGGGCATCCGATGGTGAGGTAAATTCCCCTGCTATTGAGTTACAATCAATGATTCATTCTAATACGCCCGAATACGAGCATATGCTGACTATGCTTAAGGATTTTATTGCAGTAGAATTAGGCGTTGATAGAGCGGCATTAACAGCCGAAACCCGAATCGAAGACGATGTTTCTATCGCAGGACTCGATACCTATATCTTTTACGAAAACTACTTTTCCACTTTCGGAATCAGCAATCCGAACGATTTCCCAGTGGATGAATACGTGACATCGGAGATACCATTGCGGCACCTGTTACTGGGGATTTTCTCTAAAAATGAGCATCAGAAATTACATCCCAAGCACACGACCTTGGGGCACTTAACTCGCGTAGCCCTGATGAAGAAGTGGTTTAATCCGTAGCTTTTGGCTATAAATCGCCAAAAACTCCTTTACAACTAGCGCCCGCCCTTCACGCTATCCGGGATGCCGCCTCCGTTGTTCATCTGCTCCAATAGATTGTCGGCGGCGATGGTGTCCACGGCCTCGGCACGGCGGCGGCTGGGTTCCTCGGGCGACACGCAGTTATACTTCTTGGTGATTTTGACGGTGGGCTGCGGGAAGTGGCCGGGCGTGTAGCCGAGGTCTTTGTCCTTGTACACCTTCTCCATGAACTTGCCGAAGATGGGCAGGGCCGTGCGGCCGCCTTCGCCCTGCTGCGAGCCGGTGAAGTGGATGCTGCGGTCTTCGCCGCCCACCCACACGCCGGTCATCAGGTCCTTGGTCATGCCCATGTACCAGCCGTCGGAGTAGTTGGAGGTGGTGCCGGTTTTGCCGCCGATTTGGTTGTCGTTGTGCCAGAGGTCGTAGTCCCAGAGGGCCTGGGAGGTGCCGCCGGGCTCTTCCATGCCGCCGCGCAGCATGTAGGTCATCAGCCAGGCGGTTTCGGCCGGGATGGCGCGGTGTTGCACCGGGTCGAATTGCTTGATAACGTTGCCGTTGCGGTCCTCGATGCGGGTAACGAGGCGCGGGTCGGAGCGGAAGCCGGTGTTCATGAACGTGCTGTAGGCGTCCACCATTTCGTACACGCTCACGTCGCCGGCCGAGCCGAGGCCGATGCTGGGCACGGCCAGTAGCGGCGAGGTGATGCCGACTTTGTGAGCGTATTTGGCCACGTTGTCCCAGCCCACTTTCTCGGTCAGCTGGGCCGTCACGGAGTTCACGGAGCGGGCCATGGCGTGGCGCAGCGTCATATTGATGCCGGTGTATTCGCGGGTCACGTTGTCGGGCTTCCACTCCATGGGCTTGCCGTTTTCGACGTAGTTGATGGTAACGCGCTGGTCGCGGATGCGGTCGCAGGGCGAGTAGCCGTTGTCGAGGGCCGTGAGGTACACGAAGGGCTTGAACGTGGAGCCGGCCTGGCGCTTGCCTTGTTTGACGTGGTCGTACTTGAAAAAGCGGTAGTCGAGCCCGCCCACCCAGGCCTTGATGTGGCCGGTGAAGGGGTCCATGCACATCATGCCCGATTGCAGAAAGTGCTTGTAGTAGGCCAGCGAATCGAGCGGCGACATCACCAGCGTGGTGTCGTTGTCGTCGTGCTTCCAGGTGAATACCTTCATCGGCCGCTTGGCATTCAGGGCCGAATCCAGGCGTTGGGGCTGGTTGCGGTAGTGGTTGGCGAGGGTTTTGTAGCTCTCGGTGCGCTTCATCTGGGTCAGGATGAAGTCGGGAATGACGTTGCCTTCGTCGTCCACCCACGGGTCCTTGCCCTTGTTTTTCCAGAAGTTGTCGAACTGGCGCTGCAAGGCCTTCATGCGTTCGTGCAAGGCTTCTTCGGCGTGGGCCTGCATGCGTGAGTCGATGCTGAGGTAGATTTTGAGGCCGTCGCGGTACATATCGTGGCCCGTGCTGTCGCACCACGCATCCACAAACTGGCTGATGGCGCTGCGGAAGTAGGTATCCGGCCCGTCGATGTGCTTCTCGACGTGGTAGTCGAGCACGATGGGCATGGCTTTGAGGGCCGTGATTTCGGCTTTGGGCAGCACGCCGGCCTGGGCCATGCGGTCGAGCACCACGTTGCGGCGGCGCAGCGCGGCGGCCGGGTGGAACTTGGGATTATAGGCCGTGGGGTTGTTGAGCACGCCCACCAGCATGGCGGCCTGCTCGGGTTTCAAGCTATCCGGTGAGGTGTTAAAGAAGGTTTTGGCCGCCACTTTGATGCCGAAGGCGCTGGAGCCGTACTCCACGGTATTGAGGTACATCCGCAGGATTTCCTCTTTGGTGTAGCGCTGCTCCAGGTCCACAGCCGTGAGCCATTCCTTGGTTTTGGCCACGATGGTACTCACCACCGGGATGTAGCCCAGCGCGCCCCGGCTCTGCTGGCGGCGGATTTTGTAGAGGTTTTTGGCCAGCTGCTGGGTGATGGTGGAACCGCCGCGCTTCTCGCCGCGCAACGACGAAAATACCCCGCCGAGCACAGCCTCCAGGTCGATGCCCGAGTGCTTGTAGAAGCGCACGTCCTCGGTAGCAATAAGTGCCTTGATGAGTACGGGCGACATCTTATTGAGCGGCACTGGCGAGCGGTTTTCGCGGAAATACTTGCCAATCAAGACCCCATCTGAAGTGTAGATTTCCGAGGCCTGCTCCACCTTGGGGTTCTCCAAATCGGCCAAGCTGGGCGACTTGCCGAAGAGGAACATGAAATTGGTGCTCACCAGAAACGGGTACACCAGAAATAGAATGACGACGAAGCCGAACAGCACCCAGGCCCAGCTGGCCACGCGCAACGGCCAGCGGCGGCGCGGCGGCTTGGGTTTAGCGCCGGAAGATGAAGCGGAAGGAGACGTTTTGAGGTCGGCCATGCGAGGCGGCAAGTGGGAAGCGGAGTCCAGGCTCCGCCACGAAGAACGGCAAATATACCAGTTGCCTCGCCCTAACGGGAAAATTTAGCCCGTTGCCACAATACGTGTGGCACGAGTACCATGCGGGTTCTAGTGGCGCTGCCGGGCCGTCAGAATGGCTTTGTGGTGCACGTTGCGCTGGGCCTTGGCGCGGCGACGCTGCCAGCGCCAGCCCAACTCGCCCAGGGCCAGCAGGATAATGCCTAGGCCGAGGAAATAGCTCCAGTGCAGCAGGCGAATCTGGCCTCGCGTGGGCGAATCCAGCTCCTGAAAGAGAAACAGGCCCCACAGCTCATCAATCAGGGTGAAGCCCCACACCGCCGCCGCAAAAACGCGCCCCACGCGCCCCAGCGCCAGCTGCCAATGCAACAGGTATAGCGCCACGCCGGGCAGCGCCGACAATAACACCAGCGGCGCGGCCTTCACTAACGGCAGGCCCAGGAAGATGATGCTCAGCGTTTCCTTAAGGACCTGCGCGCCGGCCAGGGCTCGGCCAAAGCGCGAGAGTTTCGGAACGACGGCCAGCGGATGGAGGTGAGAAGTGGGCATAGGGCGGGACAATGCAGAGCGGCTAATTGGCCCCAAGATACTGAGCTTCGGCTAGTAACGCCGCGCCATGATGCGCGAGGCCTGGCAACGCCACGTGAGGACGATAATCAACAGGCCTTTTACGGAATCCAGCAATAAATTGTCGGGCTTGCCAAAAGCAAAATAAATACCCGCCCCAATGCCTATCCACCACACGCCCAGCAGGTAGCACCAGGTAGCAAAGCCGGGCCGCCGCTTCCAGACCTGCACTACGGCCACGGCCGCCACCAAAGACACAAACAGCAGCAGCCACGCCACGATGTAGGCCAGGAATGTAGTATCGGGGCCATATTTCACCCCGAACTGCTTTAGCGTGAAAGCCGGTGCGAAAAACGCGCCCCCCGTCAGCGCCAGCTCGATGAGCAGGGCGATGATGAGCACAGTCAGAAGCAGCTTACGGGCCATGTAATGTAGGCGATGATGGTGCCGTAGCGGGCTGTTCTCAGGATGGGAAGCCCAACGGGCCGCCAAGCTAAACAATAATCTTTAATAAATCATTATTTCAAGTTTCGAGGTCAAGCTCGCAATCGAATCCGACTGCTGTAAGTGCTTAACTGGAGGTTTAAAAACAGCTTTTGCCAGGACATGTGGTCTGTTTGCCGAATACGGCTTTTTACATAATCCCCTGATTGGACAAGTCCCAAAAGGCATTCCCATAAGAAGGCAATGCCTCCTGAACCGCGACTACTGCGCGATGATGCTTCCGAGGTTAAAGCAGATGAAAAAGGCAAATCCAATTACCAGCAGCGCCACTGCAACATAAACAGGCAATGTCGCTCCCCACAGCATAATCCGAATCAAGCCGGGGCCGTGGCATTCCTGCAGCCACGCTCGCAACACTCTGATTACCTGAATGCCGCCAGCTTGGAGCAGGAGCCCCAGCACAATCCAATTCCACAGGTGGGCCTTGGGGTGGTGCGGCCATATTTCCATCCGAAAGATTATGCCCAGGCCGGCTATGATAGTGGCTGCCGCTGTGAGCCACAGCCGGGGCGGCACCACGGGCCATTGCGGCAGCCAATTCCATTTATTAGAGCGCATGATTACGCGGGCAAGCGCCCCTACTGCCGCGACCACAGCAGCATGAGTTGGGTGAAGGCCAGCAGTAGCAGCGCCAGCAGCACAATGGTGGCTGGCAGCACGCCGCGTATTAGCCGCCGCCAGCGGGCATCGGGCGAGGCGGCGCGCTCCTGCCAAGCCAGCAGCAGGCCCAGCGCGGCCACATCGCCGATGCAGAACAGAACACCGAGGAAAGTGAGAGCGAATTGAGAGATGGAAGCCATTTTATGCTCTTATTGACAAGTGACTGTTAATTTTTCAGCTGCTCGTAAGCCTGCCAGTCGGCGTAGGTGAAGCCCTGCCAGCCGGTTTGGGCCGCGTGGTGCGCCCGCCAGTTAGCCACGGCCACGTTGAGCTGCTGCTGCGCGGCAGCGGCCGGGATGGTGGTGGCATTGCCGTACTGGTCCTCGGTGGTGAGGTGGGCGGCAGCATCGAGCTGGCTGCGATGAGCCACCAGCGTGGGCAGAGTACGGCCTGGCATGGACAGCAGAAAGCCCACATCGATGCTGCGAAAGCGGGGCTGGAGGTTGTACTCGGCAATCCAGACTTCCCAGTTGCCAGCGGCGAGCAGCAGCAGCACCGCGTACACGGCCAGCGAATTGAGGCGGATGAGGCTGTAGGCCGAGCGGCGCTGCCAGATTTTCAGCAGCACTGTGGCTAGCCCGAAGAATACCAGCAGCAGAAAAAAGCACACGCCGATGCGCTTGTAGGCGATGCCGCTGTTAAGGATGTAGTAGTAGTTGCGCAGGCCCACTGAGATGGCCAGCACGGCATTCTGCATCACCCACACGGTAGCGCCCCAGCGCAGCCACGGCAGCCCGGGCTGGTAGAAATTCAGGTTGCGGCGGAAGAACCACAGCACGATGCCCATGGCGAGCAGGATGCTGAAAATGAGCACATACGTGCCTTCGTGCACGAACTGGGCGAGGTCAAACCCCGGCGCGGGCTCAAACCCAAACCAGAGCCAATTGATATCGATGGCATTCACCGCCAGCAGCAGCACGTTCACCAGCCCGAAAACGGCGGCGGCGGCCAGAAACTCTTTGCGCAAGTCCAGCATCCGGGTGTGGCGGAAGCTAAAGTCCGGCCGGCGCACGCCGAAAGAGGCCACCCGGTCGCGTTGCCGCCGCACAATCTCCCCGAAGCGCGACTCGTGGTCGGCGAAATAATACACCGGCACCACCACCACTACCCCGGCCGTAACCAGAAAGCCCAGCGCGATAAACAGCAGGTGACCAATGGAAATATCGGGCAGCAGCCGCCCCAGCCACTCGCCGAGCTGCGCCAGCACTTGGCCGCTTAGCGCCTCATAACGCGGGTTGGCCACCGCAAAGAGCACGTGGAAAGCCCCCAGAATGCCCAGCGGCACCAGAAACAAGCGGCCGTAGAACCAGCTTCGGCGCACGCCGGCCCCGGTATTGCGCGGGGCACGCACACTCCGCAACACCCGCAGCCAAGCCTGCGCCAGGCTGTTGGCCGCCGTGAGCAGGGCGTAGAGCACCAGCTTCAGGTGCGGCTGGTTCACGTAGCCCAGCAGCAGCAGCACCGAGGCCATGCAGGCCAGCGCCGCCGCCCCAGAGCCATATACTGCCATCATGGCGGCCCCAAACAGGCTGCCGCCCACCATCAGCCAGAAGTAGCCCGAGCGGCGCGCCGCCGCGTGGCGGGGTAGCATCAGCAGCTGCGCCACCACGATAAAGGCCGTGAACACCAGCATGTTTACGCCGCCGCCTTCGCGCCAGAAAAGCCAGTCGAAAAGCACCACGCCCAGAGGGAGCAGCACCTTCTGAATGGTTGAAAGCGAAGCCGCAGGTACGGATGACATCGAAGCAGCATCCGAATCTTCGGACAATGGAATGACAGGATTCATTGAAAATGAACTAAATAGATGAGGTGAATGAGTAGAAAAAGTCTGTAACTGACCGGCGGTAGCGCGGCCTAGTGCGGCAGCACGGGCAGCGGCAGAAAAGTGGCCGAATCAGCCGGCTCCAGAGATGCCCCCGACGGAGCAGTGGGGTCAGAACCCTTCCGCACCTTGCTCAGAATGGCTTCGAGCAGCGGGCGCATCGCGTCGAGGTGGCGCGACTTGATGAGGAAATTCCAGAGGGGCTCGAATTTTTTCCAGCCGCCGGCGTAGGCGAAGTGCTTGAGCTGGTGGCGCAGCGTGTCGTGCACCAGGCTGGCTTTGGTGATGTTGGCCCAGGAATAGAAGTCGCGGTAGGCCTGGTCGTAGCCGTCTTTTAGCTGGTGGGCGGTGAGATGCGGGCCGGGGCGGCACACCACGGTGCGGGTGTCGTACTCGTTCCAGCGGCGGTGCAGCAGGCGGTTTTCGGCCTCCATGCGCTGGAAAAGCGCCGTGCCTGGATAGGGCGTGGCAATGTGAAAGGTGGCCGTGGTAATGCCCTGGCCCACGGCCCAGTCCACGGTGCGTTGGAACACGTCGGGCCGGTCATCATCGAGCCCGAACACGAAGCTGCCGTTCACCATGATGCCCAAATCGTGCAGCCGCCGGATGGCCGCCGCGTAATCGCGGCCCAGGTTCTGGGGCTTGTTGCTGGCCTTCAGATTTACCGGGCTCAGCGTTTCAAATCCCACAAACAGGCTGCGCAAGCCCGCCTGCGCGGCCTTCTCCAGCAGGCCATTATCGCGCAGAATGCTGTCCACCGTGGCCGCCCCCTGAAACAGCCGCCCCATGCCGCGCATTCCCTCAAACAGCCCCGTGGCGAAGCGCGTATGGCCCAGCAAATGGTCGTCGAGGAAGTAGAGGTGGCGGCCCGGCAGGCGGTCGATTTCGGCCAGGGCATCGTCTACGGTCTGGGTGTAGAAGCCCTTGCCACCCTGAAAAAAAGCGTCCTTGTAGCAGAAATCGCAGTGGTGCGGGCAGCCCCGCGTCACCACAATGGAATTGGGCACGAGGTAGCGCTCCCGCTTAATCAGGTCGCGGCGGATGGGCGGAATGCCCGCCAGCGTGCGCCCCGCCCCCGACACGTAGCGCGACCGGGCCCGCCCCGCCTGCCAGTCCCGCAGAAACTCCGGAAATATTTCCTCGCCCGGCCCCAGAAAAATGCTGTCGGCGTGGGGCACGGCCTCATCGGGCAGGCTGGTTACGTGCAGGCCACCCAGGCACACATAGGCTCCACGGGCGCGGTAGTGGTCGGCCAGCGCATAGGCGCGGTAGGCGTTGGTGATGTACACCTGGATGATGACTAGGTCGGGCGCATCGTCCAGCCGCAACGCTTCCACGTGCTCATCCTGCAAGTCCGCTTCCCAGTGGGCTGGCAGGTAGGCCGCCAGCGTGGCCAGCCCCAGCGGCGGAAACAGGGAATACTTTATCGGCCGCCAATAGGGGTTGGTGGCTTCCGTAAGGGCGGGCAGGATGAGTTTTACGCGCATGTTAAAGAACTTTGAATTACAAAGTATAAATGCAAAAAAAAGAGCCTCGATGGCTTCTTTTTCAAAAAATCAGGGCCGCAGCAGCTTCTCCAGCGTGGCTAGGTGCTGCTGAAACGCGGCCTTGCCGGCGGCAGTGGCCGTGTAGGTCGTGTTGGGCTTTTTGCCCACAAATTGCTTGCTCACCAGCACATATTCGGCCTTTTCGAGGGCGGCGACGTGGCTGGCGAGGTTGCCATCGGTTAGGTCAAGAACTTCTTTTAGGTCGTTGAAGCTCACCGATTCGTTGGCCAGCAGCACGGCCATCACGCCCAGCCGCACGCGGTGGTCAAAAGCCTTGTTGAGGGTATGAATGAGGTGCTTCACCGGGATACTACAGGTTATTGGGCCGCTGCGCCGGCCGCGCCCGGCCGCTCGTAGCGGTTATACATCAGCAGGCCGTAGCCGATGTGGCCCAAGCCAAAGCCGAGCGCAAAGTAAAGCAGGCCCCAGCCGGGTTGCAGCATGGCCAGCAGCCCCAGCACAATTTGGGTGAGCCCCAGCCAACGGATTTCGTCCAGCGTGTACTTGCTGGCATTGAGCAGCGCCAGGCCGTAGAACACCAGTAGGCCCGGCACCACCATGCCCGCATCGCCGCCCAGGTACAGCCGCAGGCAGAACAGCCCGCCCGCCACCAGCGGCACCGCCAGGGCCACGGCCACGCGGCGCGCCGGGCCGCTCCACAGCGTCTGGCCGCTGCGGCGGGTGCGGCGCTGGGTGAAGAAAAACGCCACCAGCAGCGCCGCCGCAATCACGCCGCCCGCCAGCAGCAACAGAAACGGCAGCGCCGCCTGCCGCTCCGGCGCGGTGCTGGCCACCAAGTGCGAGTAGCCGGTTGGGCCGTACTCGCTGGGGTATTGGTTTTGCAGGTAGAAATGGCCGGCGGCTGCGCCCAGCAGCGCCACCACACCCGCCCCTACCCCGCTCAGGCCGGAAAGCGACAAAAAGCGCGAGCTGCGCTCCATGATGGCGCGGATTTCGGTGAGTTGGGCAAGCGGGTCGGGAGCAGCGGCGGGCTTCATAATTATCGAAGTGCTTTGTGATGCAAAGTTGATAAAAAGAATTGATATGTTGCATCACCCAGCCCACTTTTTTATTTCACCCGTGAAAGCATCTGCCAACCCGTGGAACCGTAGCGCGATGCCTGGACTATCACGCTGCTGGTGTTGGCCACTACTCATTTCTGCCCCTGTCTCAAACCGGGACGGCTTGCGGATAAACTGAAATTTCAGCCCAACAATCCCAACCCGAATCCCCTAAAAATCAGCTGGCTATCGGGTCATTTTTCAGGCCGGCTTACAGTATCGATTTGGGAGTAAATTTTCCCAAAAATATACTTAACCTCATCGCAAACCACTCATTTACAAGGCTTCGTAGCTCGGCAAAGTTTCCTTGATTGTGCCGCCGCAGCCAGCAATAGCGCAATCGGGCGACGATGCCCCATCCTCACTTATTTATGCTATGCCAACTTCTTCGCAAACCACGGCCACGACCCATACCCTTGCCATCTGGTTTTTGACCAACCTGGGCGGCACCGCCTGGCTGACATTGGATTTTTGCCGCGATTCTCCCGCTGATGCCATGGTGCCATTGATTATCGGGCTGGTGGCGGCTGGGCTGTCGCTGGGGGCGGTGCCGCTGGCTATTCCCTTGTTTGCCCTGGCGCAGCACCATTGCACCGCCTGGCGCTGCCGGCTTACAGCGCTGGCCGTGGTGCTGCTGGGCTTTTTTGCCAGCAACTACCTGATAATAAATTTACTGCCCATTGGCCCGGTCGGCAGCCTGTTGAGCATATCGCAGCCATACTTGGTAACAGCGGTGCTGGCCGTGATGTGGGTTTACCGCCCCCGGCCCACCCCGAAACGGTCGTTGGTTTGGCTGTTCAAACCCGCCCGCATCACCCGGCGCGTGGCCATCAAATTAGCTGGCATGGCGAATTAGGCTCCGGTATTCCGGTGCTTCTGCGGCTTATTTCGCCCAAGCCCGGCGCTGGTGCGTATCATCGGGCCATGCGCCTTCGCTTACGGTTGTTCGAATTTGAGGATTTGCCCTGGTTCCCGGCCACCATTCGGGCCGGGATGATGGACTACCTGCGGTTCATGATTTCGGCGCTGGGTACCTACCGGCCCATTGCGCCGCTGCTGGCCGAGGGCCTCGCCCGCACCGCCCAAACCCGCGTGCTGGAGCTAGGTGCCGGAGCCGGCGGCGGCACCGAAACCGTGCTGGCCGCCCTGCACGCCCTGGGCCAGCCCACCACCATCACCCTCACCGACCTCTACCCCCAGCCCGCTGCCTGGGCCGATATCGCCCGCCGCACCAACGGCAACATCGGTTACGAGCCGTCATCGGTAGATGCCCTGGCCGTGCCCGCACAGCTGGCAGGTTTCCGCACCATCTTCTCGGCCTTTCACCACTTCCCGCCCGACGCGGCTACGGCCATGCTGCGCGATGCCGTGCGGGCCGGCACCGGCATCGGCGTGTTTGAGGGCGCGGGCAAGCACTGGGCCGAGCTGCTGCTGGCCCTCACGGTGCTGCCCGTGGCGCAGCTGCTACTCACGCCGTTTTTCCGTCCATTCCGGCTCAGTCGGCTGGTCTTCACTTATCTCATTCCCCTCATTCCACTCTGCACCATTTGGGATGGGTCGGTGTCGCTGCTGCGCATGTACTCAACGGGGGAACTGCTGGCCCTGGCCCATGCCGCCGACCCAGCGGGTGCATTTGCCTGGCAGGTGGGCAAAAAGCGGCACTGGTGGGGACCGCAGGTTACATACCTCATCGGTTGGCCAGTTGAGGCTGCGCAACCGGCAAAAACCCACGAAACCTAAGCCGCAGCTGTTTCTATTGCAGCTTTTGCCCACCTTTGTGACCGCCGGCTCCGTTGGCCTTGCCTAATCGATTTAGACCATTGCTTACTGCTTACAAAAAGGCGCTGCCGCTGCTGCGCATCCCGTTTTCCGTTTACCTCATGCCCGTATTCTGGTTTGGGCTGAGCGCCTTGCGCGGACCTTGGAGCGGGTGGCGGGCCGTGGGTGTATTTGTGGTGCTGCACCTGCTGGCTTACCCCGCCTCCAACGGCTACAACTCCTACTACGATAAGGACGAAGGCAGCATCGGCGGGCTGAAAGCGCCGCCCAAGGTCACGCAGGAGTTGCTGCATTTAGTTTGGCTGTTTGATGCGCTGGCCGTGGCGGGGGCGGCGCTACTCTCGCTGCCATTTGCTGCGCTGGTAATAGCGTATTTGCTGATATCGAAAGCCTACAGCTATGAGGGAATTCGGCTGAAGAAATACCCGCTGCTGAGCACGCTGGTGGTGGTGGTTTTCCAAGGCGCGTTCACGCTGTTGATGACGCAGGTGGGCGTAGGGGCCGCGCCGGAGCAGCTTTTTGAAAAGACCAATTTGCTGCTGGCGTTGGTCAGCACGCTGTTTTTGTGCGGCTCTTACCCGCTCACGCAAGTATATCAACACGAAGAAGATGCCCGGCGCGGCGACCGCACCCTGAGCCTACGACTGGGCATCCGGGGCACGTTCATCTTTGCGGCTATCGGGCTGCTGGCGGGTGCGGCGGCGCTGGGGCTGGCCTACTGGCTGCGCCAGGAAATCCGCCCGCTGCTGATTTTTCTGGTAGCTACCGGACCCGTGGTGGCGCTGTTCAGCCGCTGGGCCTGGGCCGTGTGGCACGACGAACGCGCCGCCGATTTCGAGCACACCATGCAGATGAACCAAGTTTCGTCGTTGTGCTTAAGTGCAGCCTTTATCGCCATGCTGCTCTGGCGCTGAGCGCCGGCCGTGTGACGGCGGTAACTCAGGCGGCCCCTCGCCGCGTATCAACAAGGTATTTCACTTCAATGGCTACTATCATGCGTACCACCCGCCTCTTCCTGTTACTGCCGCTGCTGGCCGCCTGCAACTCTACTCCTTCGGCTGTAAATGAAGGCTCGGTTTCCCAGATGGATGACCGTCAGGGGCCGGACAGCACCACCGCGCCAACAGCTACCAATAGCGCCCTGCCCGCCCCCGACACCGCCCACACCAAAGCCGTTTCGGCCGTGCGCGATACGCTGCGCGTGTCGCGCATAGCGCACAATTTCAGCCGTCCCAAAGGCCCGGCCGACAAATTCCAGCTCATATTTCGCGGCCCGTCCATCCTCGAAGGCACCGGCGAATTTACCATCACCGACCCCGAGGGCCAGGTTATTTTCCGCGAAATGCTGACCGAGCCCGACCTCGAAGCCGCCCTCGTGTATGAGATGAAAGGCCCCACCGCCACCCGCGCCGAGCGCGAAACCTTCGTGCTTCGCCGCATCGACCGGTTTTTCCTGCCGGCGCAGTTTCACACGCCGGCCGTGGCGGCCAAAGCCACGTTCCCGGGCGGCATCGAAAACCTCGACCGCGCGACCTGGAACGACCTGCAAAAACGGCCCGACGCCATCGGCTTCGAATACCTGAAAGGTAAGGAAGACCGCCGCCAGATTGCCTGGTCGCCCATAAAAAAGCAGAGCGTGCGGGTGCGCTAACGCCACATGGCACGAGTACCCCGAATTATTTAATTCGGGACACCAGAACATCAGTCGTTCTAACTGCCCGATTCCTGCAGCAACAGCTGCTCCAGCCCCGCCCGCATCTGCTCAAACGGCTGGTAGCCCCGGGCCAGTACGTAGCCCTGCTCCCCTATCCGGACCACCGCCGTGGGAAAGCCCTGTACGCCAATGCGGGCCACCGCCGCAAACTCCTGCCGGGCAGCCGTGGCCGTTTCCGGCGCGGCAAAACGGCGCAGGAATTCCGCCTCATCCACCCCGAACGGGACCAGCAGCGGCACATAAGTAGCGGCAGCATTTAAATCCTGGCCATCCCGAAAAAAGGCCGTTTGCACGTCGTGGGCGAAGGCTACGGCGCGGGCCGGGTCCTGCGTCAGGTGCCGAAACGCTACGATGGCCCGGCTCGGCGGCTCCGAGTCGTAGTAGTAAGTCCCGGCTTCGCCCAGTGCCTTGAACGGCTCGCCGAATTCCACGCCGGTCACGTCTTCCACCTGCACTAAGGACTGGCGGATGTAGTCCCAGCTTTCAGAAATCGGGCCGGCATCGTCGTCACGCACCATGCCGCCGCACAGTACCGACACGTCGACGCGCCCTGCAAACTCGCGCTGCACCTGATTGATAACCGGGCTCATGCCGTAGCACCAGCCGCACAGCGGGTCGTGAACATAGAGCAATTCGGGCAGCTGAACGATGGGGTCAGGATTCATACGCGCTTTTTTTCTGCCAAAAATAGCGCCCTATTGCTCGCCCGGCGGCTTATGTGAAGTGGGCGAAACTTATTTTCAACAATGATGAATTTATTCCTTCAACCCATAGTTTGCTCCGTGATACCTAGCGTTATTCAAGTGGATAATTTTTATACGTCCATTTATTATTATTGACGATTATTATTCTACCGACAGCCCGTTGCAGCAATGCAGCGGGCTTTTTCGGGCTCAATTTACACAATTGAATTATTTCAATAAATTGAATAATTCAATTAATCAGCCAAAATCTAAATCCATTAAAAAAGGCCCGTTGCATTGCTGCAACGGGCCTTTTTTAATTTGGTAATCAGGCTTACTAGCCGTTCATGGCCAGCAGGAATTCTTCGTTGTCCTTGGTGCCTTTGATGCGGTCCTTGAGGAATTCCATGGCCTCGGTGGCCGTCATGTCCGACATAAACTTGCGGAGCACCCACACGCGGTTCAGCTCGTCCTTGCTCATCAGCAGGTCTTCGCGGCGGGTGCCGGAAGCCGGGATGTCGATGGCCGGGAACACGCGCTTGTTGGCCAGCTTGCGGTCCAGCTGCAGTTCCATATTGCCGGTGCCCTTGAATTCCTCAAAGATAACCTCGTCCATTTTGGAGCCGGTTTCGATGAGGGCAGTGGCGATGATGGTGAGCGAACCGCCGCCTTCCACGTTGCGGGCCGCGCCGAAGAAACGCTTGGGCTTTTGCAGCGCCCCAGCATCGATACCACCCGAGAGGATGCGCGACGAGCTAGGCTGCACCGTGTTGTAAGCCCGGGCGAGGCGGGTGATGGAGTCGAGCAGAATCACCACGTCGTGGCCACACTCTACGAGGCGACGCGCTTTATCCAACGCCATTTCGGCAATTTTTACGTGGCGGTCGGCCGTTTCGTCGAAGGTCGAGCTGAGCACTTCGGCCTTCACGGTGCGGGCCATGTCGGTCACTTCCTCGGGACGCTCGTCGATGAGCAGCACCATGAGGTAGACTTCGGGATGATTCTCGGCAATGGCGTTGGCGATTTCCTGGAGCAGCACCGTTTTACCGGTTTTGGGCTGGGCCACGATGAGGCCACGCTGGCCTTTACCGATGGGCGCAAACAAATCGAGCACGCGGGTGCTGATTTGGCTGGGCTTGGTGGTCAGCTTCATGCGGTGGTCGGCAAAAAGCGGGGTGAGGTGGCTGAACGGCACCCGGTCGCGGACTTCTTCCACGGTGCGGCCGTTCATGCTTTCCACGCCCACCAGAGCGAAGTATTTCTCGCCCTCGCGCGGCGGCCGGATGGTGGCCACCACCGTATCGCCAGCCTTCATGGCAAACTGCTTCACCTGCTGCGGCGACACGTACACGTCGTCGGGCGAGCTGAGGTAGTTGTAGTAAGGCGAGCGCAGGAAGCCGTAGCCACCGTCGGGCATCAGCTCAAACGTGCCGCCACCGGGCACCACCAAATCCAGCTCCTGACGCTGTGGACGCTGGTTCTGCTGGTTTTGGTTCTGGTTTTGGCCTTGGTTCTGGCCCTGGGGCTGGTCGGTGCGGGGCGAGCCGTCGGGATTTTGCTGGCGCTGCTGGCGTTGCAGGTCGCGCTGGGCGTAGCGCTCCTCGCGGGTCAGGTTGCGGTTGTTATTATTGCCTTCGCCGCGGGGCTGGTCGTTGCGCGGCTGGTCCTGGCGGGGCTCACGCTCCTGCCGGGGCTGGTCGCTGCGGGGCTGCTGATTATCGCGGTTTTCGCGGGGCTGCTGGTCTTGGCGGGGTGCGCGCTGCTGGTCTTGGCGGTTATCGCGCACTTCGCGGTTGTCGCGCTCGAAACGGTCGGCGCGGTTTTCGCGGCGGTCGCCAAAGCCGCTGCCACCGAAATCGCGGCGACCGTTGGAGTTGCCCTCACGGGTATCGGTATTGGGTTCGGCAGCGGGCGCGGCAGCAGCGGCGGCTTCATTAGCAGCTTTTTCGGCGGCCATTTCGGCGGCACGCTGCTCGGTGATGGGCCGGCCGGCGCGGTCGACGCGCTCCCGGCGGGGGCGGTCAGTGCGGGGGGCAGTGGCGGCAGTATTCTGGGCGTCGGTGTCGGCCGCCGCTTCAGCGGCAGTGGCTGGAGCCTGGGCCAACGTAGCACCGGTAGCTTCGAAAGGTGCCACCAAGGCTAGGCCCTCAATAGAATCCAATATTTCAACCGTGGGAGCCGGCGCGGCAGCAACTACCGAAGCAGGCTCTTCAGCCACTGAAACGGCGGCTTCGCGGCGCGGCTCGCGGGCTGGACGGCCGTTTTGAGCTTTGGCGGCGGGCGGCGCGACATCGGAAAAAGGCTGTTCGGCCGTGCTAGGCGCGGCACGGCGGGTAGCGGTGCGGGCAGGCCGGGCAGAGTTGGCGGCGGGCGCGACAGTGGCCGGAATGGCTGCTACCGGCGCAGCAGCGGCCGGGGCGGCAGCAATTTCGGCCGCGCTGGGGGTGAGGGCCTGCTGGTCAAGGATTTTGTAAATCAAATCCTGCTTGCTGAGCCGTTTAAAGTTGCCGACGTTTAGCTTTTCGGCAATTTCCTTGAGGTCGGACAGCAGCCGGTCCTTCAACTCGTTAATGGTGTGCATAATGGGGATAAGGGGGGAACATCTGGCTGTAAAGCACTGGGGGCTGGCGGCCCGCTTCGGCCCACTGGGGGCGCAAAAAAGCCAGCTACGGCACGGCGGCGGGGCCGCGGGAAATATTAATTCGCGGGGTCCGAACGAGCTACTAGTGAGCGGCGCACGGCGCGAGATGAATACGCAGGAAAATGAGGTGCAGAATGGGCCGCTGGAAATTCAGCAAACAGGCGGACCAACGACGGGCACTACGGCCCGCGGGCCCGACCAAGGCGGCCGGTTGCTCCCGCAATGTTAGCGCATTACGGACAAACTGCCAAATCGGATGCCTTGCGGATGGCGTGGGAACACGGGGCGCGGCAAAATAAGTTGCGTGCCGCGCCAAGGCTTTCGTAGCCAAGGCGGTGGTGAGGTCGGTTTTTACTTACGACCTTTGCCCGGCTTACCCCAACCTGCCTCATGCTGCAACTTTCCGTTCTCCGCGACCAGACCGACCTTGTGCTGGCCGGCCTTGCCAAAAAACGCTACGCCACCGGCCCCGCCGACGTGGCCGCCATCCTCGACCTCGACCAGCGCCGCCGCCAGCTCCAGACCAGCCACGACTCGGCTCAGGCCGAAGCCAACGAGCTGGCCCGCCAAATCGGCGGCCTCATGAAGTCCGGCGACAAAGCCGGGGCCGAAACACTGAAGGCCCGCACCGCCGAACTCAAGCAGCATACCCAGAGCGCCGCCGCCGAGCTGGCCCAGGTGGAAAAAGAGCAACAGCAGCTTCTGTATAAGCTGCCCAACCTGCCCCACGCCAGCGTGCCCGAAGGCCGCGCCGCCGCCGATAATGAAATCGTGCGCGAGCACGGGACCAAGCCCGAACTCGGACCCGACGCCGTGCCGCACTGGGATTTGATTAAGAAGTATGACATCATCGACTTCGAGCTGGGGGTGAAAATCACCGGCGCAGGCTTCCCTGTTTATAAAGGCCAAGGGGCCCGCCTGCAGCGCGCGCTCATCAACTTCTTCTTGGATGAGGCCCGCAACGCCGGCTACACCGAGATGCAGCCGCCCATTCTAGTGAATGAGGCCAGCGGCTACGGTACCGGCCAGCTCCCCGATAAGGAGGGCCAGATGTACCACGATGCCAAGGACGACCTCTACCTCATCCCTACGGCCGAGGTACCGCTGACCAACATCTACCGCGACGAGATTATTCCGGTTGAGAAGCTGCCCGTTCGCATCACCGGCCACACGCCCTGCTTCCGCCGCGAGGCCGGCTCGTGGGGGGCCGATGTGCGTGGCCTCAACCGCCTGCACCAGTTTGATAAGGTGGAAATTGTGCAAATCACGGGGCCCGAACACAGCTACGCCGCCCTTGATACCATGGTGGCCCACATCGAAGGCTTGCTGCAAAAACTGGAACTGCCCTACCGCGTGCTGCGCCTCTGCGGCGGCGACATGGGCTTCACCAGCGCCCTGACGTTTGATTTGGAGGTGTGGAGCGCCGCCCAGGGCCGCTGGCTGGAAGTGAGCTCGGCCTCAAACTTTGAGACGTACCAAGCCAACCGTCTCAAGTGCCGATACCGGGCCGACGGCGGCAAAACCCAACTGCTGCATACGCTGAACGGCTCGGCGCTGGCGTTGCCACGCATCGTGGCCGCGCTGCTGGAGAACAACCAGACGGCGGAGGGCATTAATCTGCCAGCAGTGCTGCACAGCTACTGCGGGTTTGAGAAAATCGGGTAGTCGCCTGTCATTGCGCGTGTAACGAAACGCGGCAATCCGTCCTGTAAATACCAGAAACGACCTTTTACCAGAAAGCCCCGATACTTCGCAGTATTGGGGCTTTCTGGTAAAAGGGCTTTATCACATCTCAGAGTTGGTCACATCGAGAGGACGGATTGCCGCGTTTCGTTACACGCGCAATGACAGACGGGCAGGCCACTCACCGACGACTCCTAATAATCCGCCATCTCCTCATCCAGATAGCACCAGAGCCACCGTTCACCGGGCTCGGCCGATGACACGACTGGGTGCTGACTGGCGTGGAAGTGTTTGGTAGCGTGCTTGTTTCGGGAAGAGTCGCAGCAGCCGACGTGGCCGCACTGCTGGCATACGCGCAGGTGCACCCACGTATCGCCAAGGGCCACGCACTCGGGGCAAGCGTATTCGGGGGCATTTTTGAGGCTGGTGAGGGCCGTGAGGTGCTGGCAGGGTTCGGTTTCGGGCATGACGGGGGCGGGTTTGGAGGAAGACAACTGACCGGCCGGAATTGCCCGGCTCATGAAATATAGCAATTCTTTTTGCGAGCCGGATGGCGAAACCGTCGAGCCGCTGGCCGAAACCGGCGATTCGGTAGCAGCGGCGGGAATGTTAGGGGGCAGTTTTGGGTAATCAATCAGCCAACGGATTCCTTAACCGCCTAGTCCCTATCGTCATGGAAAGAAAACACTTTTTAAAAAGCCTCCTGATGGGCACTGCATCGGTACCCGTGCTGCTGTCGGCTTGCAGCAAGGACACGGTGACGCCTACTTCTACCAGCACCGGCACGACGGGTACTACCGGCACCACGGGCACCGGCTCGGGCAGCTGCGCCGTGGCCCCCACCGAAACCGAAGGGCCATTCCCCACCAAAGTGCCGTCGTCGTATGTGCGCAGCGATATCCGCGACGGCAAAACGGGCTACCAGGTGGATATCAGTATCAATCTGACCAATAGCAACAGCAGCTGCGCCGCTTTGGTGGGCGCGCTGGTTGATATCTGGCACTGTGATGCCGAGGGCAACTATTCGGAATACGGCGGCTCGGGCATGCAGGCCACCAACTATCAGTCGGTGCACTTCCTGCGCGGCCGGCAGGTGACGGACGCCAACGGGCAGGTGAAGTTCACGAGCATTTTTCCGGGCTGGTATTCGGGCCGCGCCACGCACATTCATGTGCATGTGTATTCGGCCACCGGCACTTCGCTGAAAGTCACGCAGATTGCCTTCCCCGAAGGGACCGGCACGGCCGTGGCCGCCGTGAACGGCTACGCCAAGGGCCTGAGCGGCTACACTTCCAATGCCACTGACAACGTGTTCAGCGACGGCGTGGCGCAGGAGCTGGCTACTGTAACGGGCAGCACGGCGGCGGGGTTCCAGCTGGCGTTTTCGATGGGCGTGCCGGCGTAGAATCAGAAGTTCTGAACGGTCATGCTGAGCGCAGTCGAAGCATCTCTACCGCTTCGTTGACACGATTGAATTACTCTTCGCGGTAGAGATGCTTCGACTGCGCTCAGCATGACGGCGTTTTTTATCTTTCGCGGCCCGTCCTCCCCTACCCATGCCCGACCGCCTCATCACGCTTTGCTACCGCAAAATCATTGATGCCACCGCTACCCGCTCCTGGGACCAGCTGGTATGGAACGACAGCTACGCCGAGTTCCGGCTGCAGGCGCAGAATTTCAACCCCGGACAGCAGTACCGCTCGTTTGGCGAAATCCTACATTTCATGCCGGGGGCTGAGCGCCTGCATTTTCTGGTGAGCGGGGCCGTGACGGGCTATGTGCAGCAACTGAATGAGCGGATGCCCGACATTACCGACAACCTAGGGCGGCAGTTTCTGCGGTTCAAGCGGTTTCAGTTCGAGCTGATTAACTCTGATTTGCAGGATAAGAGCAAACATCAGATTGCGGTCAATTTTGTGTCGGAGCCGCTGCGCTGGCACGATACCGTGGGGGCATTTCTGGTAGTATCAGAGGCTTCGGCGGCAAGTGATGCTGACGAAATCCTGACGCATCTGGTGCCGCTTCAGCCGTTTCTCAGCATTTATTCCATCCTCACGCCCGCTTCCGATGATAGCGCAAACGCCGGGTAAAATCTTTCTGGCCGATGAGCGGGGGCTGGCCGAATCGGACCGGTTCCGGCGTTACAGCACGTTCAGCTTCGGGCCGTGGGCGCACCCGCACAAGGGGCCGTTTGGCCGTTTGTACGGCCTGAATGAGGAAACGCTGGCTGGCGGCCACGCGCTGGATTTCACGGTGGTGGAAGCCTCGCACGTTGTCGTTATCCCCATCACGGGGGCCGTGGCGCTGGGCAGTTTTGGGCAGTCTGAAACCACCGTGAGCGTGGAAGAAACTACCGTGCTGACGCTGCCCGCCGGCAGCACGCTCCGCGTGCGCAACCCCTATAATACCGAGTTAGTGAGCTTGCTGTACCTCTGGCTGCTGGCCGATGCGCCAGTGGCCAACAGCAGCGAGCAGCGCGGCAGTTTCAACAGCGAAGCCATTCATAACCAGCTGACGCGGTTACTGCCAGCGACGGCCAATCCGCTACCGTTTACCGTGAGCCTGGGTCGTTTTGCGGGCCGTCAGGAAGCTATTTATCAACTAGAAAACCCAGCTAATACCGTATTTGTATTTGCTCTAGCTGGGGCTTTCGAAGTCGAAAGCCGCCTGATGCACGAAAAAGACGGCCTGGCCTTGTGGAACGTGGCTGAAATCGAGCTCGAAGCCCTGAGCAACGATGCCCTGATTCTCGTGCTGGAGATGGCCCCGCGGGCAGCCTGAGCTAGCGCCCATCGCGGGCCGGGGGCAATTCCAGATTCAGCGTTTGCTCGCGCATGCACTTGAAATGGCCTTGCGGGCACTTGGCAAACCCGATTTTGGAGCACGGTCGGCAACTTAGCCCCTGCACTTCCAGCACCTTGAATTCGGTGCAGTACGGGTACATGCCGAAGGCGGGCACGGTATTGCCCCACACGCTGAAAATCTCCTTGCCGAAAGCGGCTGCAATGTGCATCAGACCGGTATCGTGGCTCACCACAAAATCGGCCTGCCGCAGCAGCGAGGCTGATTGGTGCAGTGAGTAGCGCCCGCAGCCTTGGTGGATTATTGGGTTTTCCTGGCTTACGGCTGCTATCAGCGCCTCCGCCACGGCGGCATCTTCCGGGCCGCCGAGGAGCATGATGGGGCGCGGGGCCAGTTTGTGGCACAGCTCCACCAGTTTCTCCAATGGCAGGCGCTTGGTGGCGTGCTGCGCGCCAATGGCCACGGCCACGTAGCCGCTGGCGAAATCGGCGGGGAGCGTGGCTAGGTCTACTTCCTGGCCAGCGGGGATGAAGTAATCGAGGCCCCGGCCGTCGTCTTTAACTCCCAGCGGTGCGGCGGCGGCTAGGTAGCGCTGTACGATGTGCACACGCGGCAGCTTATCAATCTTAAAATTGACCAGCAGCCACTTCTGCCAGTTCAGCTTGTCGAAGCTGCTGGATTTCACGCCCAGCCGCAGCTTGATGAGCCGGGTGCGCAGGTTGTTGTGCAGGTCGACGATGTAGTCGAACCGTTCGGCTTTCAGCGCTTCCACCAACTCGCCTAGGCTGCCGTTGAGGCAGTGCACTTTGGTGATGTAGGGGTTGGGCTCGAGCAGGCTGCGGTAGCCGGGCTTGGTGGCAAAATGCACCTCCGCGCCCGGTATCTGCTGCGCCAGCGCTCGCACCACGGGCGTGGTGAGGACGATGTCGCCGATGGAAGAAAAGCGGAGAACGAGGATTTTCACACTACTCAAACAACGACTTCTTGTATTCCAGCGGCGGCTTTATGGCGGCTTTGCGGGCTTCGAAATAGGCTGCCACTTCCTCCACCGACTTGGCGTTGAACGTCATTTCCTTCGTCAAATGGCCTTTGCGGCCCATCAGCACGCCGTAGCGCATGTCTTCGTAGCCGTTGGTGTGGTGGGCGTCGGGGTTGATGCTGAGCATTACGCCTTGGTCGAGGGCGTAGCGCACCCAGCGCCAGTCCAGGTCGAGGCGCCAGGGGTTGGCGTTGATTTCGATGATGACTTGGTGCTGGGCGCAGGCATCGATAACGGCTTTGTAGTTGATGGGGTAGCCCTGGCGGCGCAGCAGCAGGCGGCCGGTGGGGTGGCCCAGCATGGTCGTGTAGGGGTTTTCGATGGCGCGTAGCAGGCGGTTGGTCGCCCGGGCCTCGTCCATTTTCAGGTTGGAATGGACGCTGGCCACGATGAAATCGAAACTGGCCAGCACGTCGTTGGGATAGTCGAGAGAGCCGTCGCCCAGAATGTCGCTTTCGATGCCTTTGAAAATGCGGAACGGGGCCAACTCGGCATTCAGCTGGTCGATTTCCTGGTGCTGCTGGCGCACGCGCTCCACGCTCAGGCCGTTGGCGTAATGGGCGGCCTGGCTGTGGTCGCAGAGGCCGAGGTACTCGTAGTTGTGGTCACGCAGCCAAGTGGCCATTTCGCGGATGCTGTGATTGCCGTCGGACCAGGTGCTGTGGTTGTGCAGGGAGCCGCGCAGGTCGCCGTCTTCGAGCAGGCGGGGCAGCTTTTTCTCAGCGGCTAGGGGAATTTCGCCTAGGCCTTCGCGCAGCTCGGGCACGATGAATTGCAGGCCGGCTTTCTCGTAGAGCGCGTCTTCCTGCTGAAACTTCTCGCGCCGCGCCCACTGGCGCAAGGTGGAGTTGTGGATTTGCGGGTTGGTGGGCTGCGGGATGGGTTCGCTCAAATGTGCTTCAGCGGCGGAATTCAGGAAAACTTCGGTCGTAAAATCCTCGGGCTTCACCAGCAGCACTTCGATTTGCACCCCTGATTCGGTAGCCGTGCCGCGCCAGGCAAACGGCCCCGAGCGGCGCGGGTCGGGCGTGAGGCCGGCCGTGGTGTTCAGCAGCTCGTGCGCTTTGGTCAGCTTCTCGGCAGCGGCCACGAGGCTCACGGTTTCCACGGTTTCGAGGCGGCGGCGGATTTCGCCAGCCACGGCTACCTGTTCGGTTTTCAAGCCGTCGCGCAGTAGCTGGGCCAGCTCATTGCCCAACTTTTCGGCCTGCGGGTAGAGGAGCTTGCCCTTGCTCTGCCCCGCGAATTCCAGGGCTTCGAGGATGCTGTCCTGGGTCTTTTTGCCGAAACCTTTGAGCTTGCTCACCTGGTCGGTTTCGGCGGCTTCGCGCAGCTGCTCGATGGTTTCGATGCCCAGCTCGCGCCACAGGCTGCGGATTTTCTTCGGGCCAATGCCTTTGATGCCCAGCATTTCGACTACGCCGGGCGGCGTCACTTCCAGTAGGCGCTGCAGGTCGGAGAAGGTGCCGGTATCGAGTAGCTCGGCCACTTTGGCGGCGGCGGTTTTGCTCAAGCCGGTGCGGTCGGGCAGGCCGGAGCGCTCTATTTCCGAAACCGGAAAGCTCAGGGCATCAAGGGCGTTGGCCGTGCCTTCGATGGCGCGGATTTTGAACGGATTTTCGTCGTGCAGCTCCATGAGCTGGGCGGCCAGCTTGAAGGCACGGGTCAGGGCGCGGTTATCCACGGGGAAGGGGCTTTTAGGGGCACGAAGGTAGTTTATCCTGGGGCTTACGTGGTACGGCAGCGGGCGGCCAACCACCTCAATGCGGCCATGCCACGCAAGCAGGCAGTACCTTGGTTGCCGGGCCGGGAGCGCGAACCATCTCGCTCAGACGGCCCCATTGCCATGTTCAAACCGACTTTTTCGGGCCGGCTGTTGCTGGCCCCGCTCCTGTTGCTGGCCGCCTGCGAGCGGCACAAGCCGGCCGTCGTCACCTCCTCCCCTACTTCCATGAAGCAGCTGGAAGGCACCTGGTTGGCCTCGCACGAAGAAAACCGGGGCGATACGCTGGTGTACCGCCCCAACACCTACAAATTCCCGCCGACACGGGGCCGCACGGGCTTCGCCATCAAGTCCTTCGGCCGGTTCGAGCAGTTCGATATCGCGCCCACCGACGGGCTGGCCGGCCACCCCGGCACCTGGACCGCCGACGGCACTACCCGCCTCATCATCCACCTCACCGACGGCCACGAACCCAACTACACGCTTGAAATTCTGTCGCTGAATAATAAAGTATTGAAACTGCGGCGAGTGAAATAAGGCATTTGCACACTAAATCAGCCCTTTCAGCGCTTGGCTGGTGCTAGGGGCACCGGCATTTCACGGCATATTCATTTCCTGGCAGGAGTTTTGGCATAACGCGGCAAGCAAAACGCCCCCGGCTCCGTATTTCAACCTCTGACTCCTGCCATCGTAGAAACCAGCAGCGTTTGGGCGGCATTTTTCGCAGTCTTTCACCTTTTACGTGCTTATCATCATGTCCTTCGTCCCTTCTTTCAGCCCCGTGCGGGCCTTCGCCCTTGGCCTGGCCCTCGTTAGCCTGGCCCCGGCCCACGCCCAGAAAACCACTGTTAAAACGAAAACCAGCAAGGTTAAAACCAAAACCAGCGCTGTGCCCAAGCCCCCCGTAAGCGAGCCCAAAGAGGTAGCCGCCGCCGCCGTGCCCATGGAGCCCACCCCGAAATCGCCCGGCGTGTCGGCCCCGCAGGTGGTGAAGCCCGAACTGCCCGCTGAATGGATTTCTGACCTCGGCGCGGCCCAGGCCCAGGCCAAAGCCACCAACCGGCCCATTCTGGCCGTTTTTTCGGGTTCCGACTGGTGTAAGCCCTGCATCATGTACGAGCAGGAAGTTTTTGCCAAGCCTGAGTTTACGGCCTATGCCAAGGACAAGCTGGTGCTGGCCCACTTCGATTTTCCGCGCATGAAAAAGAACCAGCCCACCGCCGCCCAGCTCAAGCTGAACGAAGCGGCCGCCGCGCAGCTCAATAAGGAAGGCGACTTCCCGCTGGCCGTCGTCATCGCGCCTGATGGCAAGGTGCTGGCCAAAACCGGCTACATCGCCGGCGGCCCGGCCGCTTTCGAGGCTTACCTGAAAAAGGTGGTGCCCACGCTGTAGGAAATATTGCCGCTGAAGGGCCGGCTGGCCCCGAACCAATGCCGGCCCTTCGGACTTTGCCAGTAGTATGCACACGAATTTAAAACCTGGAATCGCCGTTTGGGCGCTGCTGGCTATGCTTTTTTCGGCATGGACGGGCAGCGCCCAAACGGTTTCGGCCCAGCGCCACACCTTCACGCGCAGTGCCCACCTCATGGGCTCGCACTTTACTTTTACGGTGGTGGCCGACGATGATTCGGCCGGGCAGCGGGCACTGCGGGCGGGATTGGGTGAAGTGAAGCGCATTGACCGGCTGATGTCGTTCTGGGATTCCACATCCGAAGTGGTGCGCATTAACCGGGCGGCGGGCGTGCGGCCGGTGGCCGTGTCGCCCGAAACGTTTGACCTGATTACCCGCACGTTGAACCTGTCGCGCCTCAGCGGCGGCGCGTTCGATATCACCTTCGCCAGCGCCGATAAGCTGTACAAGTTCGACCGGCAGGCCCACCCCGCCCTGCCCGATTCGGCGGCCATCCGGGCTTCGGTGCGGCGCATTGGCTGGCAGAAAATCCAGATGGATGCCGCGAAGCACACGGTTTTTCTGCCTGAAAAGGGCATGCGCATCAATCTGGCGGGTATTCTGCAGGGCTACGGCCTGCGCCGGGCCAAGCAGGTGCTCGACAAAATGGGCATCAAAGGCGGGCTGATGAATGGCTCGGGCGACATTTACTGCTGGGGCCGACAGGCCGACGGCTCGCTCTGGCGCGTGGCCATCGGCGACCCCGACCACCCCAACAGCGTGGCCGCCTGGGTCGATGTGACGGATATGGCCGTGGTCACGGCTGGCAACTACGAGCAGTATTTCACGGTGGGCAAGCAGGTGTACGGCCACATCATCAACCCGCACACCGGCTACCCGTCCATCGGTCTGCGCTCGGTCACCATCCTCTGCCCCGACGTGGAACT
Source organism: Hymenobacter segetis (assembly GCF_054776495.1). Taxonomy (NCBI): domain Bacteria; kingdom Pseudomonadati; phylum Bacteroidota; class Cytophagia; order Cytophagales; family Hymenobacteraceae; genus Hymenobacter; species Hymenobacter segetis. The sequence goes on from NZ_BAAHBV010000002.1 coordinate 435,586, forward strand.
GGCCGATGGATTGGACGAAGTCGTCTTCGTGAAAGGCCCAACCGCCGGTTTGGCTTTCATCAACAGCCTGAAGGGCGTTGATTGCACGCTGATAACCGACGATAATCGCACGTTGGCCTCCCGGGGCATGACGTTGAACTACTACCACGGCGCGACTCCGGCCGCCCGCCCCTGATTTTTCGTAACTTAATGATTGTGAAAAAAATCTCTCTATCTGCGCACCCCCGGCTGGCGCTGGGGCTGTTGCTGCTGCCCCTGGGGGCAGCGCTGCCCAGCTGCGTATCGGTGAAAGCCTACCAGAAAGTGTACCTCAACGACGAGGACATGAAGCTGGCCAGCAAAACCGTGGAAACGCCCGAAACCAACTTCGAAAGCTACCGCGAAGGGGCCGGCGGGGCTAATGGCGGCAAAGTAGGCGGCGGCTGCGGCTGCAATTAATCACTCTGTATCAGCCCGACTTCTTGAAAAATCTCCTATTCCCGCTGCTCGCCCTGAGTGCCTTGGCCACCCCGGCCCTGGCCCAAACCGGCACCACGCAAAACCCGAACCGCATCGACGGCTACGGCGCGCCCGTGAGCCCCTCGGTGCCGGTGAGCCGCGCGGCCGACGAAACCACCATCGACATCATCGGCGGCTACTACCAGCAGGACGGCAGCCACGGCGCGGTGGAAGGCGGCCGCGGCACCCAGCAGCTCACCGACGTGCCCCCGGCCATCATCGTAAACGTGCCGCTGGATACCGTTAGCCGGCTGACGGTGAACGTGGGGGCTGATTTCTACGCCTCAGCTTCGACCGACCGCATCGACTTTGCGCTGAGCACGCCATCGGCGCACGATGTGCGCTACCACGGCGATTTTGGCTACAGCCGCGAGCAGAAGGCCAAGGGCACCATCTGGGGTGTGGGCACGGGCGTGTCGAAAGAATATGACTACCTCTCGTTCAACCTGGCCGGCTCCTTCGCCAAAACCTCGCAGGATGGCAACCGCCAGCTGAGCCTGGCCGGGCAAGTGTTTTTCGACCGCGTGACGCTGATTCAGCCGTTGGAGCTGCGGGAAGGGTATTCGACCGGCGCTACCACCAACCGGGGCGAAAAGAATTATGGCTCCGATACTCGCCAGACTTACAATTTCACGGCCACCTATTCGCAGGTACTCACCAAGCGTTTACAGGCGGCTATTAGTACCGAACTGGTGTCGCAGAATGGCTTGCTGAGCACGCCGTTTCATCGGGTGTATTTCCGGGACAACACGATTCTGAACCCTGCTCCAACCAGCGTGGGCGACAATTTCGCGCCCCGTGTGGCCACGGCGGCCCGAATCGAGAACCTACCCCGCGCCCGCTTCAAGTACCCGGTGAGCCTGCGGCTGAACTACTATGCTTCTGACCTGGTCCAGATTCGCGGCTTCTACCGCTTCTATAATGACAATTTCGGTATCACGGCCCACACGTTTGAAGTGGAGCTGCCGGTGAAGGTGACGCCGTTTTTCGTCTTGTATCCCTTCTACCGCTACCATACCCAGACGGCCGCCAAATACTTCGCGCCCTTTATGGAGCACTCCATCAGCGACACGTATTATACCTCCGATTACGACCTGTCGGCTTTCTCGGCCAACAAAATCGGCCTGGGGCTGCGCTACTCGCCGGTGTACGGCATCGGCCGTTTCCACGTGCCGGGCAAAAACGCGCAGGGCTTGCCCCGCGTCATGCGCTTCAAATCACTGGATTTGCGCTACGCCAACTACCAGCAAACCGGCTCCACCATCTACACCGCCGCCAACCGGGCCGACCTCAAGGCCAACATCATCAGCTTCGATTTGGGCTTCGCGCTCTAAAAACCGGGGCATTTGCGCCCGGCTTTATTTTCTTTGTGGTGTGTAAACCAACGGCCGGCCGGCATCAATGCCAGTGCCGGCCGTTTGCGTGTCGCCACCCTTTACTTACTTACTTACTTACTTACTTACTTACTTACTTACTTACTTACTTACTTACTCAGTTACTCAGTTACTCAGTTACTCATTCAACGCTTGAAACACTGGCTCGTTAAATCGGAACCCGAAGCCTACTCCTGGGCCACCTTCGTGCAGGAAGACGGCACTGCCTGGACCGGCGTGCGCAACTACCAGGCCCGCAACAACCTCAACCTGATGCAGCCCGGTGACCTCGTGCTCTTCTACCACAGCGTGAGCGAAAAAGCCATTGTAGGCCTGGCCGAAGTGGCCGCCCTGGCCATCCCCGATGCCACGGCCGAAGCCGGCTCGCCCTGGGTGGCCGTGCCGTTGCGGCCGGTGCAGCCACTGTCCCGGGCCGTGGGCCTGGCCCAGCTCAAGGCCGATGCGCGGCTGGGCGAGCTGGCCCTCATCCGGCAGTCGCGCTTGTCGGTGCTGCCGGTGCGGCCCGAGGAGTTCGATGCCATTCTGGAACTGGGGGCTGAATAACCATTTTCGAGACCAGACAAAACGCAGAATTCGGTTGTAACTTTAAAGCAGTAGCCGCGCGTTAGAAACGAGTATTCACGGTTACTTTTTACGGCGTACGGGCATGAAACTTCGCTACATCCTGCTGCTGATTTCGTTGGCAACGCTGGCCGCCCCGGCGGCGGTGCACGCCCAACCAAAGCCCCCGCTGCCGCCCCCCGCCAACGCTCCCCGCCAGCCGGCCCGCACTGAGCTGCCGCTGGAGCGCCACGAGAGCGAAGTGCACGTGCAGCCCCTGGCCACCGATAGCACCGTGGTGCTACTGCTGGGCCGCGACCGGCCGCTGTCGAACAAAACCAAGTTTGCCTTTCAGCAGTACGACCGCGACCTGCACCTGCGGCAGGAGCTGCCGCTGGAAATTGACGAGGAGTTTGATTTTGCCCGCATGTGCGCCGAGGGCACCACGGTCTACGCCCTGTTCACGTCGCACAACAACCCCGGCCGGCTGCTGGTGGCCGCCTTCGATGGCCGCGTGAGCCAGACCCGCACCCAGACCTTCGACACCAAGCTCAGCCGCGAGGTGGTGGAGCTAAAGGCCCTCGACGGTCGCCTGTTGGCCACCGTGCTGCTCAACGACCAGCAGCACGTCACGGCTCTGCTGCTCGATGTGGCCACCGGCCAGATGCAGTACCTGCCCTCCGTATACGAGCCGCTGCCCACCCAGCTCACCTTCGTGGCCGATGCCGCCAGCCGCCGCGCCGAGTACGTGCTGAGCCAGACCAACGGCCGCAAAAGCCGCCTGCTCCTCAAGCGCCTCACCGAAAAGGGCCAGCTCGTGAGTTCCGAGTTTGTGCAGGCCGAGAGCGAGCGCAGCCTCATCACCGCCCAGCTTACGCCCCCGCAAGACACCACCGCCCGCCTGCTCATGGGCACCTATTCGCTTCGCGACCCCACCTACGCGCAGGGCCTGTTTGCCACCGACCTGAGCAAGGGGGCCAACACCGGCGCCAAGCCGCCGCTGCGGTTCTACGATTTCCTGCACCTCAAGCACTTTTTCGACTACCTCAAGCCCAGCCGCCAGGCCCGGCTGCGGCTGCGCACCGAGCGCCGCATTGCCCGCTCGGTGCCGCCCCTGCGCTGGCACTACCGGCTGCTGCTGCACGAGCTGCTGCCCCAGCCCGACGGCGGCTACGTGCTGGTGGCCGAAGTGTACTACCCCCACTACCGCTACAACAGCTACGGCAGCTACAACGGCCCGCTCTACAGCGGCATCGGCAACCAGTATGGCTCGCCCTACGGCAATGCCCGGATTTTTGATGGCTACGAAACTACCCATGCCCTGGTGTGCGGGTTCGACCGCGCCGGCAACCTCATCTGGGACAACACCTTCGTGGTGGAAAACCTGCGTCGCTCCGAGCTCGAAGAAGCCGTGCGCCTGCAAGCCCTGCCCGATGGCCGCCTCGTGCTGGCCTACCTCGATGAAAACAAGCTGCGCTACAAGCTGGTACGCGGGGCCGAGTCGTCGCCCAACGACCAGCAGGTGCCCATCCAAATCGGGGCCGGCCCCGCCGATAGCGGGGCCGAACACGCCACCGACACCTACCAGGCCGACCTGCTGCCCTGGTTCGGCAGCCGCTTCGTGGCCACCGGCTACCAGCACGTGCGCGTAGAGCATGGCAAAGACCGGGACGTATTTTTCCTGAATTCGGTGGTGTTCTAAGCTGGGATGGTCGGGTTTATTCGCTTGGCGAATAACCGTAGAGCGGGCTTGGCGCGTACAACGCACCAATCTTCTCGCCACTTTTGCCGCATGATTAGTAAACTCCGCTTCCCCGTCCTCATCCTGTTTTTGCTGCTAGCGGGTTGCCGCGCCGGTGGCCCCGGCACCCCGGCTCGCACCGTTTCTTCGTTTTTCTCGAAATACGAAGGCCGCGAAGGCTTCAAAACCACCGACTGGTCGGCCGACCTGCTCCAGCGCCTGGCCCTGGTGAAAGCCGCCAAGCTCCTCGGCGGCTCCGACCTCACCAACGGCATCACCGGCATCCGCTCGGCCAAGGTCATCAGCTTCGCCCCCACCACCACCTCGGCCAAAGAGCTGGCGGCCCAGGGCCTGCGCAGCGAAGCCGCCGGTATTCTCCAGAACAATAAGTACGACCCATTGACCACGGCCGGCTTCGGTGGCAGCAACTACGCTGTGTCCACGCGCGGCTCGGGCAATAGCATTTCGGAATTCGCCGCCCTCGGTACCTTGCCCGACGTGGCCGATTCCTTTGTGCTGGTATCGGTGCAGGGCAATTTCACCAGCTCCCAGGTAGCGGCCCTGAGCAAGTACCTGCCGCAGATTGTGCAGGCCACCAGCAAGTAATTTGTCACCCTGAAGTAAACGCAAAATGCCCGGCTGAACGAAGGTTCAGCCGGGCATTTTGCGTTTACCTTAGACTCTATCGGCCCTGGGCCATCAAGGCCTCAATCTCCTCCGCCTTAATCGGAATGTTGGCCATCAAGTCCTCATTGCCATTGGCCGTGAGCAGGATATCATTCTCCAAACGAATGCCCAAGCCTTCCTCGGGAATGTAGATGCCAGGCTCGCAGGTGTACACCATGCCCGCCTCGAAGGTGCGGTACTTGTAGCCCACGTCGTGCACGTCGAGGCCGAGGTAGTGGCTGGTGCCGTGCATGAAATACTTCTTGTAGAGCGGCGCAGCGGGGTCTTGGTTCTTCACATCGGCGGCGTTCAGCAGGTCGAGCTTGATGAGCTGCTGTTCCATGTACTCACCCACGGCCTGGTGGTACGCTTCGATTTCGCCACCGGGCACGAGGCGCGTTTTGGCGAAATCCATCACCGATAGCACGGCATCGTACACCTGGCGCTGGCGCGGGGTGAACTTGCCGTTCACGGGAATGGAGCGCGAGAGGTCAGCGGCGTAGTTAGCATATTCGGCCCCGAAGTCGAGTAGAATCACCTCGCCGTCCTGGCACTGGTTGTCGTTGGTGGTGTAGTGCAGCACGCAGGCATTCTTGCCGCTGGCCACGATGCTGCCATAAGCCGGCCCCCGGCTGCGGTTGCGCATGAATTCGTGCACGATTTCCGCCTCAATCTCAAACTCCCACACGCCCGGCTTCACAAAACCCAGCAAGCGCCGAAACGCCTTGCCCGTAATATCACACGCCTCGCGCATCACACGGATTTCCTCGGGGCTCTTGATGGCGCGCAGCTGGTGCAGCAGGCGTGCCGCCCGGCGGTAGGTGTGCAGCGGGTACTGCGCCTGCAGGCTCTTGATGAAGCGGGCATCCCGCGTCTCTACCTCCACCACAGCCCGGATGTGCTCGTTGGAAGGCAGGTAAACATTCTCAGCCTCGTTCATCAGCGCGGGTAGCACCGATTTGAAGCTATCCAGCCACATAATAGTTGGGATGCCGGAGTTGGCGCGGGCTTCGTCCTTGGTCAGCTTGTAGCCTTCCCAGATGAGAATGTGCTCCGAAGTTTCCTTCAAAAACAGAATTTCGCGGTGCTGGGGCAGGCGCGCATCGGGGAAGATGACGAGGATGCTTTCCTCCTGGTCCACGCCGGACAGGTAGAACAAATCGTTGCTCTGGCGGAAGGCCATGGTGCCGTCGGCGTTGGTCGGCATCACGTCGTTACTCTGGAAGATGGCCAGCGAAGCCGGCGGCAGCAGCTCGCGGAAGCGGCGGCGGTTTTCAATAAAAAGCTCGGGGGCAAGGGGAGCGTAGCGCATGGGCAAGAGTTGAGTTGGAATGGGGCCGCAAGTTAGGTAGCCGGCTGCCGGCATGGGCTAGCACTGTGGACCGACTGCGGCTTGAATGAAAAGCAAAAAAGCCCTTGCTTATTCATAAGCAAGGGCTTTTTTAACGGTTAACCGCTGGACCTTACATTTTGGTTGAGGTCTTTTTTACGGTCGTTTTGTTGGCTTTGTAGCGCATATCGGGCGTGCCGTCGGCCTTCAGGGGGCCGGTGCTCATCTTGGTGGTTTTGGTCGATTTGTTCTCCGAGTAGCGCATGTCGGGCGTGCCATCGGCCTTCATTTTAGTGCTGCTGGTCGAAGTCGACGACTTGGTCATGCCCGAGGGCGTGGTCATTGTGCTCGATTTGCTGGTGGTAGCCGCGCCCTTGGTCATGGTGCTCGACTTGGTCATGCCCGCCGGGTTGGTCATCGTCGACGACTTCACCGTCGTTTTCGTGGCCGGGGCCTGCATGGTTTTGGTCGTCATTGTTTTCGACGAGCTGGTGCTCATCTGGGTGCCGGCTGCCGGCGTAGCCGTTTGGGCCTGGGCCACCGAGCCGCCGAGGATGCTGAGGGAAACGAGGAATCCGAGAATGCGTTTCATGGGAGTGAGTGTAACTAAAGAGTGAGAGAATGCGCCTCCTACGCGGTTTCGGGCCGCGTGGTTGGATGGCAATGTAGCTATTTTTTCATATCCCGTGCCAACTTCATTTTCCCTCCGCCACGGCGGTTAAACCTTTCCGGCAGCCCAGCCTCCAACCCGCATCTTTCCCCTCACTATTATTTTTTATTCCCATGCAAAAGTCGTTGTTTTCGCTACTCGCCGCCGTTAGCCTGCTGGCTGTCTCCTATACTTCCGTGGCCCAGGTCGTGACGCCCGGCATCAACGCCCGCCAGCGCAATGAGCGCGCCCGCATCCGCCAAGGCGTGGCCACCGGCGAACTCACCCGCCCCGAAGCCGCCCGCCTCAAGGGCCGAGAAGCCGAAATCCGGCAGGACAAGCGCGCCGCCCGCGCCGACGGCATCGTGACCCGCGACGAGCGCCAGGACATCCGCAAGGATGAAAACCAGGCCAGCCGCGCCATCTACCGCCAGAAGCACGACGGCCAGGTGCGGCCCCGCGCCGTGCGCTAGCCCGCTGTCCTATCGCCTCTTATTATGTTGCCAAAATCCCTGCATCCCTTATCAGATGCAGGGATTTTTTATGAATTATTGTTGATTTTTTAAATTTAATATTACTTTAGTGCACACAAAAGCACTACCGGCAGGAATCCGCCGGTTCATTCTCCCACTTTCTGCTGCCTGGCATATGAAGCACTTTCTTTACTCTGTCCTAACTATCAGTTCTTTGTTGCTACTCGGCCCACCTTCGGCCAGTGCCGCCAATACCCGCCACAGCCTGAACGATACGCCCGCCGATGTGCAGCGCAAAGCCGCCACCCGCGAGCAGAAGGCCGCCACCCGCGAAAAAGCTGTTGCCGCCAGAAAAGCTTCCAAAATGCAGCGCCTAGCTGTCAAATCCCGCAAAGTCACCAATAAGCTCCAGCGGGCCATGCTCGTCATTCTCGGCCTCGAAGACAGCAAAGCCGTCACCTCACCGGCCCGCCTCCACCGCCAGCTCCACGCCCACCAAAAGCAGCTGAAATCCCGGGCCCGCATGGCCGCCCGCGCCCACCGGCACCGCGCCCACGAGTAGCCCTCACTAAACTTATTGTTTTAAAAAGCCCCTTGTCGGTATCGACAAGGGGCTTTTTGTTCTCCGGCAGTTGTAGATTTTGCACACCTTTCCCTATCCTCATTTCACAGAACCTGCGAATTCATGAAAAATTCATTAGGAATAATTTGTTATTTTATTTTAATATATATATTTTTATTATAACCCTAAGCGGTTAGCCAAGCGGTGCTCGGCCTCAAAAATAGGCAGCGCACCAACTGACACATTACCAACCTTTTTCACTTTTTTGTATACTGCAATGAATACACACTGCTGCACGTTGTTGGTAGCCGGAGGACTATTGCTCCTATGTTCCGGTTTTGTGCCCGCTGCCCCGCGCTCCGCCCCGTCTTTCGACGACACCCCGGCCGAAATTCAGCGTAAAGCAGCGCGGGAACGCGCCGTGGCGGCGAAAAAGGCAGTCCTAGTGTCCCGCAACAACGCCCGCACCACCCGCAAATCGACAGCGAAGCTCAACCGCGCCGTACTTATCCTGCTGGGCCTAGAGGCCAACCGGAAAGTCACCTCCCCTGCCAAGCTGGACTGGCATCTGCACCAACATCAGCAGCATATGAAGCGGCAGGCCCTGCACGCCTCGCAGGCCCGCAAGCGGCGCTGCACCCGCGCCCTTAACTAGCGCCCAGTCAGCACCGTTCTAACAATAAAAAAGCCCCTTGCCGCATTGGCAAGGGGCTTTTTTAGCGTCAGATGGCAGCAGAATTATGCCGTAACCTGAGCTTCCAATTTTTGGGCGAGCACATGCTTAGGCACGGCGCCTACTTGTTTATCAACGATTTGGCCATTCTTGAAGACCAGCAGCGTGGGGATGCTGCGGATACCGAACTTCATGGAAGTCTGGGGGTTGGCGTCCACGTCAACTTTGCCGACCACGACTTTGCCTTCGTATTCGCCGGCCAGTTCCTCCACTACGGGGCCTACCATGCGGCAGGGGCCGCACCATTCGGCCCAGAAATCAACCAATACGGGCTTATCGCCGCTGATGATTTCGTCAAAGTTGGCGTCGGTTATCTCAATTGCTTTGTGTCCCATTTCAATTTGGGTTGGGGTTAATTAGTATAGTCTGGCGTATACGGCCAACGGGGTCGCAAGGTAGCAGATTGGATGGTAAAACAGCGGGGCCGGGGGAAAGTTCAGGAATGGTTGGCTGGCCCGGTGAAGGACTGGATTTTCTATCTGAACGCGGTGTATGACGAGATTTTTCCTAAAATTTCACCAGCGCTAAACCGCTAAATCAGCGTGCAAACTTCCATATCCAGCTCCCTCATCTTCTCAATGAAAGCCTTGGGCTCAATCTGAAAGCGGCGCGAGAACATGTCTACCGCCAGGTGCTCGTGGGGCTCCACAAACTGAATTTCGAGGCGCTTGCCGCCCGGCGCGTGCTCGATGGCTTCTTCCAGCCGGTCGAGCATGGGGGCGGTCACGGTGCGCAGGTCGAGGCGCACGCGCACACCTTTGCTGCGCTTTTCGGCCACATCGGCCAGCGGTTCCATGGTCAGGATGCGCAGGTCCCACTGGTCCTGGGTGTGGCGGCGCAGCTCCTGCTTGAGCTTGACGTACATGGGCGGCACCTGCTCGTTGGGGTAGTTGCGCGGGTTGATGAGGGGCGCAAATTTGGTGTAGTCGTCGCGGAACAGCGCCGGGTTGATGCTCGTCTCGTAGTCTTCCAGGGTGAAGGTGCAGAAAGGCTGGCCGGTTTTCGTCGTCTTGAATAACACGTTGTTAATCAATCCCGCCACGGCAATTTCCTTATTTTTGATTTCGTCTACTTTCTCCAGACCGCAGGTACAATAGGCGTCCAGCTCCAGCTTGTAGGCATCGAGCGGGTGGCCGGACAGATAGAAACCTACGACCTCCTTTTCGCGGCGGAGCTGCTCGGTTTTGCTCCAAGGCTCCATCTCGTGCATCTTGGGTAACGGCGCGGCCACGGCCCCGAACGCACCCGCGCCGAAGAGGCTGTGCTGGGCCGATTCTTTAGCGGCGGCGTGCTGCTGGCCCACTTTCATGGCCTTTTCGATGAGGTTCTGGTCGCCGGCCGGCGCATCCAGGTAGAGGCGGCGGTGCTTGTCGAAACCATCGAATGCGCCGGCCTGGGCTAGGCTTTCGAAGGTTTTCTTATTCACGGTGCGCAGATTCACACGCTTGGCAAAGTCGAAAATATCGGAGTAGTTGCCGGCTTTTTCGCGCTCCTGCACCATGCTTTCTACCGCGAGTTCGCCCGCGCCCTTCACCGCGCCCATGCCGAAGCGGATGGCCCCTTCCTGGTTCACGTTGAATTTCAGGAGGCTTTCGTTCACATCCGGCCCGAGCACGGGCACGCCCTGCTTGCGGGCTTCCTCGATGAAGAAGGTCACCTTCTTGATGTCGCCCATGTTGTTGGTGAGCACAGCCGCCATGTACTCAGCCGGGTAGTTAGCCTTCAGATAACCAGTCTGGTAGGCAACCACGGAGTAAGCGGCGGAGTGCGAGCGGTTGAAGCCGTATTCCGCAAACTTCTCCATCACGTCGAACACGTCATTGGCCTTTTTAGCCGCGATACCGTGGATGTTCTTGGCGCCTTCGATGAACTTCTCGCGCTCCAAGGCCATCTTTTTCATGTCCTTCTTACCCATGGCACGGCGCAGCAAGTCGGCCCCGCCGAGCGAATAGCCGGCCAGAATCTGGGCCGTTTGCATAATCTGCTCCTGGTACACCATAATGCCCTGGCTGTATTCCAGAATGGGTTTCAGGAGCTCGTGCGGGTATTCCACTTCCTCGCGGCCGTGCTTGCGGTTGATGAAGTTCGGGATGAACTGCATCGGGCCCGGGCGGTAGAGGGCGTTCATGGCAATCAGGTCCTCGATGTTGGTCGGCTTCAAGTCCTTGAGGTACTGGCGCATGCCCTCGGATTCAAACTGGAACGTGCCGATGGTATCGCCGCGCTGGTAGAGGGCATAGGTCTTTTCGTCATCGAGCGGGATTTCGTCGATGTCGATTTTCACGCCGTGGTTGCGCTCAATCAGATTCATGGCATCCACGATAACCGTCAGGGTTTTCAAACCCAGAAAGTCCATCTTCAGCATGCCCGCCGATTCAATCACCTTGCCGTCGAACTGCGTGATGAGCAGGTCCGAGTCCTTGGAAGTCGAGACGGGAATGTACTTGGTGATGTCGTCCGGCGCGATAATTACGCCGGCGGCGTGGATGCCCGTGTTGCGCACCGAGCCTTCGAGCTGGGTAGCGAGGCGCAGAATCTGTCCTTTCAGGTTTTCGGGCGACTCATCGCGCCGAATCATGTCGAGTTCCTGGTTTTCGGCGAAGGCGCCAGCCAAGGTGGTGCCCGGCTTATCGGGCACCATCTTGGTGAGGTCGTTGGTATGAGGCAGGGGCAACTCCATGGCCCGAGCCACGTCCTTAATGCTGGACTTGGCGGCCATGGTGCCGAAAGTGATAATCTGGGCCACCTGCGTCTTGCCGTATTTATTCACCACGTAGTCAATGACTTTCTGACGGTTCACGTCGTCAAAGTCAATATCGATATCGGGCATCGACACGCGCTCGGGGTTCAGGAAGCGCTCGAACAGCAGCGAGTACTTGATGGGGTCGATGTTGGTGATGCCCACGCAGTAGGCCACCGCCGAGCCGGCGGCCGAGCCCCGGCCCGGCCCCACGGCCACGCCGATGTTGCGGCCGTGGTTGATGAAGTCCTGGGTGATGAGGAAGTAGCCCGCGAAACCCATCGTCTGGATGATGCGCAGCTCATAATCAAGCCGTTCCTCGACTTCGGGCGTGCGGTCGGAGTAGCGCGGCGGCTTGGTCATCGTCACGGTGCCGTTGCCGGCACTTGGGCCGAAAGCTCCTACGTAGGTCAGCTCGCGCAGGAATTCATCGGCGTTGGCGAAGGGCGCGGGGATGGGGAAGTTGGGCAACAGAATGTCGCGGGCCAGCTTCGGAGGGGTGATTTTGTCGACAATCTCATTGGTGTTGTCGATGCTTTCGGGAACGTCGATGAACAGCTCGTTCATCTGGGCCTGGGTTTTGAAGAAAAACTGGTCGTTGGCGAAGCCGAAGCGGGTGTGCGGCTTGGGCTTCTGCAGTTCCTCGTCGATGCGGCGGAGCTGGCGCTGGGCACGCTCGTCGCGCGAGTGGTCGCGGCGCAGGTTGTCGAGCAGGTCGTACTTCACCTCGCCCCCGCTGGTCATCAGGGTGTAGTAATTGGTGCGGATATCGCCGACCGGGATGCTGTGCTCCTCGCCGGTGTTCACGCAGAGCAGCAGGTCGTGGGCGGCATAGTCAGTCTGGTCGACGTAGTGCGAGTCGTTGGTGCAGATAACTTTGACGTTATACTTGCGCGCAAAGCCCAGCAGCACCTGGTTCACGTCTTCCTGGCTTTTGCCGGTGCCGTCGAAATTCATCAGACCGTGGCGCTGGATTTCGATGTAGTAGTCCTCGCCAAATAGGTCGAGCCACCACTTCAGCTTTTCCTCGGCCTGGGCCTCGGTGCCGAAGAGAATGGTTTGCGGAATCTCAGCCCCGATGCAGCACGACGTGGCAATCAGACCCTCGTGGTACTTCACCAGCAGCTCCTTATCGATGCGCGGAAACTTAGAGTACACGCCCTCGATGAAGCTCATCGAGCAGAGCTTGCTCAGGTTGTGGTAGCCAGCCTGGTCCTTGGCCAGCAGCAGTTGGTGGTGACGGGTGTCGCGCTCGCCCTTCTCGCGACTGAAGGCCTTTTTGTGACGGTCTTCAACAAGGTAAAACTCGCAGCCCACGATGGGCTTCACGTTGTACTTGTTCGCTTCGGCCACGAAGTTGAACGCGCCGAACATGTTGCCGTGGTCGGTGAGGGCCACGGCGGGCATGCCGTCCTTCTGCGCCTTCTTCATCAGGGCGCCAATGCTGGCCTGACCGTCGAGCAGCGAGTATTGCGTGTGCGAGTGGAGGTGCGAGAAAACGGGCATAAGACAGGGCGTTGGGAACGGGCTAATCGTAAAGATACCCCCGGCTGGCGGGCATTGCCAAACCCCATTCCCCTGCTGCCTGATTCCCTGACTGCTGCGTTTTTTACGACTTGTGAGCCGGCAGTCAACCCATTTTTCGGGCTATTTTATTTCGTCTCGGTCTGCACGCGCAGCACTTCGCCCAGCTTCACCGAGGCATCGGGCTTGTTGTTCCAGGCTTGCAGGTCGGCAATGGTTACTTGGTAGCGTTTGGCGATGCTGTACAGGGTCTCACCCTTCACAACGGTGTGCTGGGTAGTCGTTTGCACCTCCGGTGCGGATGGGGTTGCGGTTGCTGCCGAAGCTACCGGAGCAGCTTTTTTGGGCGCTTTGGGCACGTACAGCAGCGCCGGGTTTATTTGCCCGGTAGCGTGAGGGGCCGGGGCCGACACGGGCGCAGTTACGGGAGCAGGTTTTGGAACAGCTTTGGCGGCTGGAACGGGCTGTTGCTCCGTGGCCTTTAATGTCAATACCTGACCCGTAACCAAACCATAGGGAGGGGCCAGCTGATTGATGGCAATCAACGTGGCGGGAGGAATATTATAAAGCCGGCCCACGGAATAAACCGTCTCGCGGGCTTCCACGCGGTGGGTGGCATCGGCGGGAATGGCGCGCACGGCCGCTGTGGCGGGCTTCGATGTGGGCGCGGCGGCGACAGGCACCGGGGTAGGCTCCGGCTTGGGCACAACAGCAACCGGAGTAGGAACGACAGGCGCAGCAACTTTCGCCGGAGCCGGCTTCGGCACATATACCGGCGCAGCGGGCGCGTTTACAGGCTTGGCAACTACCGCCGGGCGGCTCACAGGCACCGCCACGGTCGAATCTGGCTGTCGCGGCTCATCGGCCAATGGCGCGGGTGCTGGGGCGGCAGCGGGCGGCGGCAGATAGGTTCTCTTGGCAAAAGATGGCTGCGTGGGAGCAGAAATTGGAGCCGAGCGTACCGGCGTTGGAGCCGCACGAACGGGAGCCGGGGTCGGCACAACGGGCGCAGATGCCATCGGAGCAGGCGCGGGCGCTACCGCCGGTGCTGTAGCGGCAGTCGTGGTGGCCGTTTCCAGCGCCTCGCCCCAGCCGTCAGTGCTTTCCGTGGTTACGCGCTTGGTTTTGCCGGTGTCGCTTTTGACTTTGATTTTAACCTTCACTTTGCCATCGCCAGCCGATTCGGTGCGGCGGGTAGCCACGGCTTCGTTGGCCTGGTCGACTAGATTATCCGTCTCGGTTTCGGCGGCCGTGGCGGCTACACTGGGGCGCTCCAGGGCCGCGCCCTCGGGCTGGGTGCGGTATTCGATGGCGGTTTCGCGGGGGCGGGTGTGCTGCAGCCAGAGCACGCGGCCGGGCCGCAGCTCCTCGACGCGAGCCATGCGGTTTTTGGTGTAAATGGCTTTCTGGCGGATGCCGTACTTCTGGGCCACGTCGAAAATCCGCTCACCGGGCTGGAGGACGTGGTATTCCACAGCGGCCACATCGCGCTTTTTTTCGAGGAAATACGGGCGGCCGGTTACCACTTGGTCAAAAGCCGACAATTCGTTGTGTTTCAAAAACTCGCCCAGGCGCTGGTGACCCCGTTTGGCTAGGTCGGCCATCGTCTCGCCCGGCAGGGCGATGAGCGCGCGCAGGTTGTTGAGGCGCACTTCGGCGGCATTGGCGGCCACGGTGGGTGCGCTCAGGAGCTGGCCGCGGCTTTGCAGGCGCTGGTTGGCCACGATGCCGGCGGCCTGAGTGATGTCGCCTACCGGCACGATGAGCGTGTAGGGTTTATCGGCGGGCACGGTGGCGGCCAGCAGCCAGTGGTTGTGGGTAGTTAGCGCGGCCGAGTCTACGTGCAGCGTGAGGGCCTGGTCGTAGAGACTCTGGCCGGCCACGGCGGGGAATTCCTGGAGCAGCAGTTTCGGCTTGGGGTTGAGGCCGCAGGCGGGCTCGAAAGCCACTTTCTGGGCCAGAAACATCAGCACGTATGGCGACGTGGCCTCAGTAATGGCCATTTCGGTGGCGTCGAAATCGGTGGGCAGCGTGTAGGGTTTCACGCCGGCCGGGCCGGTGTAGTAGCTCAGCAGGGCGTTGAGCCAGTTGTGCAGGCTGGTGTTGCTGCGGGTGAGGTAGCGGGCGGCGGCGCGGGTGCTGGTGGTGAGGTGCTGGCGCTCATCCACGGCGCTATTGACGGTGAGGCCCAGGCCGGTGGCGGTTTCCTGCTTGAGCTGCCAGTAGCCTACGGCCTCGTGGTTGCTGCGGGCATTGCCCAACAGGGCGCTTTCCTGGAGGGCGAGGTAGCGGAAATCGAGCGGCACGCCTTCTTCCTTCAGCACTCTATCAATGATGGGAAACGAGGCATCGGCCAAATCAACCCGCGCCTGAAACGAGGGCTGGTGGCGGCACAGGCCGTCGGCTTTTTGCTGCACGAGGCGCTGGGCTTCCTCACTAAGGACGAGGTGAATGCCGGCTACGTCCATGGCGGCGGGCACGTCGGGGTGCGGGCGCGGGGCCAGCGGCTGGGCTGCCAATGTGCCCGTAAACGTCAGTAGAACCCCCAGCAGCAGAATCAAATTTCGCATAAACAACCCCAGACCGGCAGCAGCCACCGCAGCAGCTTTCGACCCAGAAGCTACAAAGAACCTGATTTTCGGGGGAAATCCAGCCCTAGCCCTGCGGACGGTGCGCTCGGGCGGCTTGGTTTAGCCCGTTGCACGGCAAACTCTGTATCAGCACCGCAGTTGTAGCAGCGAAAAAACAATTTCAGCCCATGTACACCCTCAGTAGCCAGCAGCCCGTCCCGATATACCCGTTCGAGCGGGACGAAGTAACTGGGAGCAAACTATTCACCCTGCTACGCTCCGAGGGCGAGCTGACCTATGAGGAAAACCTGCTCATTCCGCACCGCAAGGCCTATTATTTGCTGGTTTTTGTGAAGCACAACCGTGGCCGGCATTGGGTGGATATGAAATCCTACGACCGGAAAGACAATACGCTGTACTTCTCCACCCCAAACCAGGTGCTGGTGAAAGAGGCTCCCACGCCCTTCTGGGGCACCCGCCTCACGTTCACGAAGGAGTTTCTGGCCTTGCAGCAAAACGCGGCGCTGCGCGAACTGCCGCTCATTCTGAACCCTTACAACGGCCACGAACTGCTGCTGACCGAAGCCGACGGGACCTTCGTGGAGGAGATGCTGGCGAAGCTGGAGGACGAATACAGCCGCCCCGGCGAATGGCAGCACCGCATGCTGAGCGCCTACCTGACGGTGCTGCTCACCCATCTGAGCCGCTTGTACACGGAGCAGTTCACAGGCGAAGAATTATCGGCTGACCAGCAGCTGCTTAGGACTTTCCAGGCCCGAATCGAGGAATGCTACCGCGAGTTGCACGAGGTAAGCGCGTATGCCGCCCAGCTACATATTTCGGCCGGCCACCTGAGCGAGGTGGTGAAAGCCAAAAGCGGAAAGCCGGCCATCAAGCACGTGCACGAACGGCTGGTGCTGGAAGCCCGGCGGCGGCTTTTTTACACCCAGCATTCGCTCAAGGAAATCGCGTTTGACCTCGGGTTTTCGGATGCGTCTTACTTCAACCGCTTCTTCAAACGTGAAACCGGCGCCACCCCGGCCGAATACCGCGCCACCATCCGCAAAATGTACCAGTAATACCGCGAAATGGGTGCCAGCCCCGCTCATCGGGCCCGATAATTTTGCGCTGTTAATCAACTGGAAATCATTGACCATGAAAACCGCACTCATTACCGGGGCCAACAAAAGCATTGGCTTCGAAACCGCCCGCCAGCTGCTACAGCAGGGCTACCACGTGTACCTCGGCAGCCGCGACCTTGAAAAAGGCCAGCAGGCTGCCGACCAACTAAAGGCCGAAGGCTTCGCCCAAGTTGAGCCTCTGCAAATCGACGTAACCGACGGTAATTCCATCAAAGCTGCCCGCGAAACCCTGGGCCAGAAAACGCCCGTCCTCGACGTGCTCATCAACAATGCAGGCATTCTCGGCGGCATGTCGCAGCCAGCCGTCAGCGCCGAAATCAGCCTGATTAAGGAGGTTTTTGAAACGAATGTGTTCGGGGTAATTACCGTAACGCAGGCCTTTCTTGACCTGCTGCGGCAGTCGCCCGCGCCCCGCATCGTGAATGTGACCTCGGGCCTGGGCTCGCTCACGCTGCACAACGACCCCTCGTGGAAATACTACGCCGTGAAAGGGGCTGCCTATCAGCCCTCCAAAGCGGCTCTGAATGCCTACACCATCATGCTGGCCTACGAGCTGCGCGATACGCCCTTCAAAGTGAATGCCGTGGACCCGGGCTACACCGCCACCGATTTCAACCACCACAGCGGCCCCGGCAGCATGGCCGATGCCGCCGCCCGCGTCGTGAAAGCCGCCGTTCTGGGCCCAGATGGTCCCACCAGCCAGTTTTTCAGCGATGACAATGCGCCGGAAACGGGCATTAGCCCGTGGTAGACAGCGGCAGTTGAGCGCTTTGGGGTGAGTAATTTGGGCAGACGATAAAGAACGTCATGCTGAGCGCAGCCGAAGCATCTCTACCGAGGAAGTAATTATTTACTCTCGCGGTAGAGATGCTTCGGCTGCGCTCAGCATGACGTTCTTATTTCGGGTTTTCTCCTTCTTGTCTACTGCGGGCCGCCCCCACCGCCGGGCGGCGGGCCACCGCCCCCATCGGGCCGGCCACCGCCATCCGGGCGGCCGAAGCCCCGGCCTTCGCCGCGCCCGCCGCCTTCACCTTGCGTGGGTGCTATCACGTTGCCGCTACGAATATTGTAGGTAAACATCAGCATGACGTAGCGCTGGAGGATGGTGGTTTGCACGTCCTCGTAGTAAGCGTCGGTTACGTTGCGCTGAATGGAGCGGTTTTGGCCCAGCAAATCGAAGGCGTACACCCGGATTTCGCCGCGCTGGCCGGGGAAGAGCTTCTTGCCAATGCTAGCATTCCAGAGTAGGTATTGCTGGTTGTAGCCGGCCGAGAGGCCCGAGTAGGCCTGGTGCAGCAGGTCGGTGGCAATGTTGATGCCGGGGCCTACAATCCAGTTCAGACGGAAGCGCGACACCTGCGAGAAGTAATTGGTGTTGAGCCGCGTTTGGAGCGTATTGATGACGTAATTCTGGTTCGAGGTGGTGGAGGCTGTGAAATCCAGATTGGCGCTGATGTTGGAGCTCAGTGTGAGGCCGGCCCCGAAGGTGGGCACACGGGCGTAATTCAGGCCACCGTTTACCAGGCCCGGGGTTTGGGTGAAGCCGGCGTTGGCGCTCAGGTTCACGTTGGTTTTGATGGCCTTGATGGGCTGGCCGTAGCTCACCAGCGAGCGCACCGTGTACTGCTGGCTGAGGTTGGTGGGCTGGATGAGCTGGCCGCCGGCGGGCAGGCGCACGGCGGGCGCGCCCTCAGGCGTCACGATGGTGTCGCGGGCGGCCACGATGGTGCGGTTCGAAATCGGATTCTGGGTGTAAGCCCCAGACAGCAGCGCGAAGAAGTTGCTCGACACTTCGGGGTTCGAGGCCGAGTAGCGGATGTTGAGCGAATGCTGGAATTCCTGGCGCAGCGTGGGGTTGCCGATGGTGAGCTGCAAGGGATTGGAGTTGTTCACCACGGCCTGCAACTGGCTCACGCTGGGCGCGTTGGTATTGGTGCGATAGAACAGCCGCAGGTTCTTCTGCTTCGTGAAGCGGTAGTTGAGCATGGCGTTGGGCAGCACGTTCACGAAGTAGTAGCGCCCGACGCTGGGGCGCGGAAACTGCGCGTCGCTGTATAGCTCCGAATACTGCCCGGCCAGCCCGAAACTAGCTTGGTACTTGGGCGTGATGTGCCGATACGTAAGCCCGCCCGACTGCGTCAGATAATAGTTCTGGAACACGTTGCTCAGGCCATCGTTCTGCTGGCGGGTGTCGCCGGTGAGCACGTCGTAGGTGTATTTGCTCGAGTTGTTGGGCGCGTAGTTGATGGCGTAGTTGCCCTGCAGCACGTCCTGCTTGGTCAGCGCCTCGGTGAGCGAGAGGTTGGCGTTGATGCTGCCGCCGTGCTGGGTGAGGTCGCTGGCCTGGTTGAGGTTATTGAGGCGCGAGCCGGTGTCGGTGGTTTGCAGCGTGGTGTTGCTGTTACGTTGCGTGTAGGTGCCGCCAATGCTGAGACTGGCCGTGCGGCCGGCTTTGGCAAAGCGGTGACGCAGCAGCAGGTCGCCGCCGGTGTTCAGGCCCTTGTTGTTGGAGCCATAGAGGCTGTTGATTTTGCTCTGCGTCGTGTCGGCGCGGCGCGTGAGGCCGTCCACAGTGCTGTTGGCGTCGTTCAGCTGGTAGCTGAAGCGCGGGCGAAACAGGATGGAGTTGGCCGAGTCAATCTTATGTTCCAGGCGCAGGTTGAAGCGCTGGTTAGTGTTGAGGCTGCTGGTGTTGGCGTTCTGGGTGTAGCTGGTGCCGGCCGGCAGCACATACTGACGGTTGGTGTTGCTGTTGAGCGTGTTATCAGCCCTATTGAAGAAGTAGCTGGCCGCTAGGTCGGTTTTCTTGTTCCAGGAATTTGAGTAGTTCAGGCCCACGGCGTTGGTTTTGGTGATGCCGCCGCTCTGGTTCACCAGGAAATCGCCGGCATTGCCGCCGTTGCCGCCGCCACCTCCTCCACCGCCGCGCTGGCCGCCGCGCCCGCCGCCGCCCTGGTTGGAGTTGCCCACAACGCCCAGCAGGTCTTCGGTGCCGAAGTTCTGCTCGTTCACATTGTTGCTCTGGGCCAACACCGACATCCGCTCGTTGCCCTTGAATTTGTTCACGTTGCCGCTGGCCTTGTAGCGCTCCGGCCCCGCGCCAGCCACCACCCGCCCGAAGGTGCCGTTGCGGAATTCCACCTTGGTCACAATGTTTATGGTTTTGGTCGTGTTGCCGTCATCGAAGCCCGAAAAGCGGCTCTGCTCGCTGCGCTGGTCGAATACCTCAATCTTGTCCACCATTTCGGCGGGCAGGTTTTTGAGCACCGCGTCGGGGTCGTTGCCGAAGAAGGGCTTGCCGTCGACCAGCACCTGCTGCACGTTTTCGCCCTGGGCCTGCACCTTGCCATCGGTGCCACGGCTCACGCCAGGCAGCTTGTCGATGAGGTCGCCGGTGGTGGCGTCGGGGTTGGTTTTGAAGGCTTTGGCGTTGAACTGCGTAGTGTCGCCCTTCTGCACCGATTGCGCGGCGGCACCCGTTACTACCACGCCTTTCAGCTGAACGCCGCCGGCCTGCAAGGCCAGCGTGCCCAGCTGCACGGCCGCACCGGCTACGGTCACACTCTGGCGGATTTTCTGGTAGCCCACGAAGGAGGCATCAATTACATACCGTCCGGCGGCCACGTTATCGAACTGAAACCGGCCCTCGGCATCAGCCGCCGCGCCGCTTTTGGTCGAATCAGGCAGGTGAATCAGCAGCACGTTGGCTCCGATGAGGGCCGACTGGTCCTTGCCATCCGTCACGCGCCCGCTCACCGTGGTGGGGGCCTGCGCCCGGGCCACCTGGAGCCCAATCAGCAGGAAAAACAAAACCGTAAAATGCCGCATAGACCTGATTGTATTACTATAAATTTGTCTGACGGTATTCCGAGGTCGAAGGTTGGCCGGGGCCGGCCGCCGCTACTTCTTGCGCAGCAGCAGCAGGCCGTCGCGCAAGGGCAGAAAAACCGTCTCCACCCGCGCGTCCCGGGCCATCTTGTCGTTGAAGGCCCGCACCAGCGGCGTGTCCTTGTCGCCGGATTTCAATTCGTGCGCGGGCAGCACCTTGCCGCCCCACAGCACATTATCGACGATGAGCAGCCCGCCGGGCCGCACCTGGTCAATCACTGCTTCAAAATACGCGTCATTATTCCGCTTGTCAGCATCAATAAAGACCAAATCCCACACTTCATCGACCAGGCCCGGCAAAACGTCGAGCGCCGCGCCGATGTGCAGTCGCACCTGCTCCGTGCGGCCGGCCGCCGCCACGTAGCGCCGGATGCGCGCCTCCTTCTCCGGGTCGATTTCGATGGTGTGCAACAAGCCGTTATCCGCCAGTCCTTCGGCCAGGCACAGCGTGGCGTATCCGCAAAACGTGCCGATTTCGAGAATGCGGCGCGGGCGTGCCAAGTGGCTCAGCATGCTCAGCAAGCGGCCTTGTAGCGGGCCGCTGCTCATACGCGGCATCAGGAGCTGCAAGTGGGTTTCGCGGGTGAGCTGGGCGAGGAGCGGCGGCTCGGGCGCGGTGTGCTGCTCGGCGTAGGCTTGGATGGGGTCCGTCATATCGATATGTAATATTTCCCGCAGAGGACGCGGAATCCTCTGCGGGCTGAAAATCAAGCAAAATTCCGCAGCCGAAATACGAAAACCCGAAAGCACGACTTGCCCGGCCCGTAGCTGGAGCCGACTACCCGGTACAATCCCTCATATCGGTACACATCCGGCCCACCGTCTTCGGCCGGCACTTTGCGGAGCACGCGCACGGGCTGGCCGGTTTCCTCGCTTTTCAGCAGGGCCAGATTGGTACCGGTGGGCACTTGGTCGGTGGTTTGACGGCCGGTTTTGGGGTCGCGGCCACCGTTGCCGGAGTAGCGGATTTCAGGCTCGCCGAATTCGTCGTCCTCGTACTGACCAGCCAGCACGATGCTCTCGGCCCCCAGCGCCTGCGTGCCGCACACGACCGCCCGGCGCGGCCGATGCACGCCGCTAAAGGCTAGCTCAATGCGGTTACGAAAGGTGTCGCCCGGCCGGTAACTGCCTACGTGGCCAAAAACCGGCTGGCCCATTACTTCCCTTCTGGCACGTATTGCAGCACGCTCAGGTGCTCCTCGGTCAGCACTTCGTTGGCCATGTCGCGCAGCTCGATGGCCGAAATCTTCTCGATTTTGCTGAAAATCTCGCTCAGCGGCTCCACGCGGCCCAGGTCCAGGGTGCTTTTGCCGAGGAGTTGCATCATGCCACCGTTGCTTTCCTCGCTCATGGCGAGCTGGCCCATGAGCTGGTGCTTAGCCGTATGCAGCTGGTTGGTGGTCAGCTCTTTTTCGCGCAGCAGCTTCAGCTCCTTTTGCACCAGGCCCAGCGTTCGCTTCACCTGTTTGCCCTCGGTGCCGAAGTAGATGCCGAACAAGCCGGTGTCGGTGTAGGGCGAATACGTGCTGTCGATGGTGTACACGAGGCCGTATTTCTCGCGCACGGCCAAGTTGAGGCGCGAATTCATGCCGGGGCCGCCGAGGATGTTGTTCAGCATGAAAAACGGGATGCGGCGCGCATCGTTCAGCGAATACGCCGGGCCGCCCACCAAGCAATGTGCCTGCGAGATGGGCCGGGTTTCGGTCTGCGTTTTGCGCTCGTAGCTGCCCACCGGGCGGCGGGTGCGCGGGCCCAGCCGAGCCGGCAACGGGGCCAGAAATTTATCGGCCAGCTTCTTAACCGCCTCAAACGGCAGGTTGCTCACCGAGCTGAATACCAGCCGGTCGGTGCGCATCTGCTCCTGCAAGAAGGCGTGGAAATCGGCCGTCTGGAAGCGGCTCACACTCTCGCGGGTGCCCAGAATGTTCACGCCCAGCGGGTGGTCGCCGAACACGACGGTATCAAAATCATCAATAATGGCATCTTCCGGGGCATCCTGGTACATGCTCATTTCTTCCAAAATCACGCCCCGCTCCTTCTCCACCTCGCGGCCGGGAAAGACGGAATTGAACGTCAAATCGGTCAGCAGCTCAAATGCCCGCTCGAAGTGCGTGCTGAGCAGCGAGGCGTAGAAGCAGATTTTTTCCTTGGTGGTGTAGGCGTTCAGCTCACCGCCCACGGTTTCGAGACGGTTGAGGATGTGGAACGACTTGCGTTTCTCGGTGCCTTTGAAAGCCATGTGCTCCCAAAAGTGGGCTAGGCCCTGCTGGTGCGGGGCCTCATCGCGCGAGCCAATGTCGAGCAAAAACCCGCAATGCGCTATTTTAGTGTGCAGTACCTGCTTGTGTAAGAGGCGGATACCGTTAGGATATTCGTGAATGTGATAATCGAGCATAAGTAAAGCAAAGGTACCTAGCGTGGACTTTGTAGTCTGCGTCCCAGAACGATGTTATTATAAATGGCGCGGGACAAACGGCGGGGCGACGCGGACTACAAAGTCCGCGCTACATCAACCGGCAAGGTGGCCAGTATTTGCCCCACCTCAATGCCATAAGCGCAGCGAAAGTGCCCCAGCGGACAGACGGCGTGCCCGTGCAGCCCGCACGGCCGGCAGGCCAGCTCTTCCTTGGTTTCCACAATGAAAGAAACTGGGCTCAGCGGCCCGAACCCAAACGCCGGTACCGTGCTGCAAAACACCGCCGTGACCGGCGCGCCTACGGCCGAGCACAGGTGCATCGGGGCCGAGTCGTTCACGTAGTTCATCACCGCCCCGCGCATGAGCGCGGCTGAGGCCAGCAAGCCGATTTTGCCGGCAATGCTGGTCACGTTGTCGCGGCCGCTGGCGGCCGCCAGGCGTTCGCAGGCGGCAACGTCAGGCGGGCCGCCCAGCAGGTACACCCGCACATTTTGGGGCAGGGCGGCCAGCAACTCCAGCCACTTGGCTTCCGGATATTGCTTGGTGAACCAGACCGATGTCGGGGCCAGGCAGATATAAGGGCCGGCCGTGGCGTAAGGCGCTACCGCTGCTTCATCCACGGCCGAGGGGTAGAGCCGGGGCGGCACCAGCGGCGTGGGGACCGCGTCGGTGAGCAAGCGCAGGTTGCGCGTCACCTCATGCGTACCGTCACCAATGGCGTGAGGTACGCGGCGAGTGAAAAACCGACTCAATGGGTTTTTGGCGAAGCCGATGCGCTCCCGGGCTTTGGAAAATGCCGTGAGAAAGCCCGTGCTGGCAAAGCGCTGCAACGTGACCACCCGGCCGTATTGCGCGGCCCGAATCTGGCCCAACAAGTCCCACAACGCAGCGTATTTGCGGTGTTTTTTATCCCAAATCAGCACTTTGCGCACGTGCGGGTGGCCGGCCAGCAGGCCCTCGTTGCCGCGCCGCACCAGCACGTCGACGGGCGTGGCGGGCTCGGTCTGGTGCAGGTATTCCAGGAGCGCCGTCATCAGAATAACGTCGCCGATGAAGGCGGTTTGGATGAGCAGCGTGGCGGGCGGGGCAGGAGTCGTGGGCACGGCACGAAATTACGGCGTTGCGGGTACGCTTTCTTTGGTTCCGGCTGCCGCCTTGGCTCAAGGCCAGGCAAAAAGCAAAGGACATGCGGCACCGGCCAGCGCAATCTACGCCTGGCCAATACCACATGTCCTTACCAGTTCTGCAACGAAATTCCAGCCGGTGCAGCTACGTCAGCTGCGTGGGCCGGTTCACTACTTCTTCCAACGAAATCAGGGTTTCGGTGCGCTCAATGCCGTCAATCGGCTGAATGCGGTCGTGGAGTACGTCGCGCAAATGCTGGGTGTCGCGGCATACCAGACGGGCAAAAACCCCATACGCGCCGGTGGTGAAGTGAATGCTCACCACCTCCGGTATTTCCCGCAGCTGCTGCACCACGCTGGTATAGACCGAGCTTTTCAGCAGGTAAATACCGAGGAAGGCGCTCACGCCGTAGCCCAGTTTCTGGTAATCGATGCGTAGGGTAGCGCCCTGCACGATTCCCAGCTCTTCGAGGCGGGCCATTCGCACGTGTACGGTGCCGCCCGAAACGTTGACTTTGCGGGCGATTTCGGTGTACGGCATTTTCGCATCCTGAATCAAAAGATTGAGAATGTTGCGGTCGGTGTCATCAAGTTCGTAATTTCTGGCCATTTTTTGCAGAAAGGAGTTGGAGAGTGTATCGAATTAAACGCTAAAAATTAAATTTATTGCAAAGTTCTCGTTAAATGAAAGAATTATTTGCATCATCTAACCAAGCAACTTACATTTGTCATAATCCTAGGCAGAAGGCCACGGTGCTACGTAAGAACCTATCAGCGTTTGAAGCAAGACCGATAACTCGGCAATGTTACACGCTAAGTTCTTCACAAAAGGAAACTTCCTTTTGTTACGGCCGCGGTTGGATACGGAGGAGAAGAGGGGAAAACGAGGCCGCGCATCTGGGTGGGTGCGCTCCTCACACTTGTAAGAGGCGGCCTCTGGGTGGGGGCCGCCTCTTCGTGCTTTAAATCGTTTGTGGGCTGTCTCTGCTACCGCCACGGGATTAATCAACTGGTTTTCAGCGGGCCGCCACCGGGCCGCGCTGATTGCGAAACTGCTTCGAGCCAGCTTGCAAAAAGGTGCTGAATTGCGCCACGTCGGGCTCATAGGCAATAGGCGCTACCAGGGGCTTGCTGGTTGCATCATCGGGGTCAAGAATTACATAATAAGGCTGGGCATTGATGCCGTAGCGCGTTATCTGCAGGTCGGCATTCTGCTTGCCGAGGGTGGTTTTCAGCTGGTTATCGTGGGTGGAGGTGTACCACTCGTTCTGAGGCAGTTCGGTTTTATCGTCTACGTACAGGGCCACCACCACGTAATCGTTGCGGAGTTGGGTGAGCACCTGCGGGTCGCTCCACACCGTGGCTTCCATCTTGCGGCAGTTCACGCAGGCGTGGCCGGTGAAATCAACAAAAATGGGTTTGTGCTGGAGTCGGGCCACGCGCTTGGCCTGCTCCAGGTCGAAGTAGCCGTTGAGGTTGTGGGGCAGTTCCAGGAAATCGCCGAAGCGGGGGACTTCCGAGGCGGCAGTGGCGCTGGTGGCTACGGCGGGCGCGGGGCCGCCTTCAGCCGTGGCCAGCGAGAAATCGTGCTTGCTCTGGGGCGGCAGATAGCCGGCCAGCAGCGGCAGCGGTGCGCCAAACAGGCCCGGCACCAGGTACACGGTGAAGGCGAAGGCCAGCACGGCCATCAGCAGGCGGCCCACGCTGAGGTGGTCGAGGGGCGAGTCGTGCGAGAGGCGGAACTTGCCCAACAGGTAGAAGCCCAGCAGCGCGGAGAGCACAATCCAGAGCACGATGTACACGTCGCGGTTGAGCAGGTGCCAGTGGTAGGCCAGGTCAGCGGTGCTGAGGAATTTCAGGGCCAGCATCAACTCAATAAAGCCGAGCACGACTTTCACCGTGTTCAGCCAGCCGCCGGAGCGGGGCAGGCTTTTCAGCCACGAGGGGAAGATGGCAAACAGCGTGAACGGCAGCGCAAACGCCAGCGAGAAGCCCAGCATGCCCACAATGGGCGTAATCCGCTCACCGCGCGCGGCCATGCTCAGGATGCTGCCCACGATGGGCGCGGTGCACGAAAACGACACCACTACCAGCGTGAGGGCCATGAAGAAGATACCAGCCCAGCCGCCTTTATCGGCCTGCGCATCCACCGTATTTACAATCTGGTGGGGCAGCGTGATTTCAAACAAGCCCAGAAACGACAGGCCGAATACCACGAAAACCACGAAGAAAATCAGGTTTGGAATCCAGTGCGTGGCAATGAGGTTAGGGCCGTCTTCGCCCAGCAGCACCGATACGAGCACGCCCATCAGCACATAAATACCGATGATGCTGGCCCCGTAAACAAGAGCCTTGAAGATGCCACGCTGGCGACTGTCGTTGCCGCTGGTGAAGAGCGAAACCGTCATTGGCACCATCGGGAACACGCAGGGCGTGACCAGCGCGGCCAAGCCGAAGGTGAAGGCCAGCAGCGCGAAAGCCCACAGGCCGCCGGCTTTATTCACGGGGTCGGCGTTGAGCGCGACATCAGCCACGGCCGGCGCGGGGGCTGCTTT
This sequence comes from Hymenobacter segetis, assembly GCF_054776495.1. Classification (NCBI taxonomy): domain Bacteria; kingdom Pseudomonadati; phylum Bacteroidota; class Cytophagia; order Cytophagales; family Hymenobacteraceae; genus Hymenobacter; species Hymenobacter segetis. The sequence goes on from NZ_BAAHBV010000002.1 coordinate 462,131, forward strand.
GGTTTCGGGAACGGCGCTGGCGGCTGGGGCAGCGGGCTGTGCAGGTGCGGGGGTAGCAGCTATTTGGGCGGCAACTGTGTCGCGGGCCAAGGCGGGCGTGGCAGGCTGCGCGGCAACTGAGGCGGCGGCAGGCGCAGTGGCTACTTCCGTTTTAGCAGGAGTAGCGGCGGGCGGCACGGCCCCGGTGGTTTTGGCGGGAGCAGCCGCCCCAGTCACATTCAGCGGGCCGAATTTCAGGGTTTCGTTGCCGGGCACGCACTTGCCGTCCACGCTGGTGCAGCTCTGGTAGTCGGCATCGGCCGAGATGGTGAGCGGGCCGGGCTGGAGGACTTTGATGCGCTGACGCATCTGGCCGGTTTTTTCCCAGAAGGCCACTTCGCCCTTGAAAACCTCGTCCTGCTCGTGGTGCGATTTGATGGCCTGGAGCTTGCCCACCACTTCATAGGCCGGGCTGGGCTTGAACTTGAGCGTGAACACCACCGGGCCGACTTCATCGCTGAAATCGGAGGCGTAGAGGTGCCACTTGTCGTCGATGCGGGCGTTGATGATGAGTTCGACCTCGTCGCCCACTTTGGCAGTGGGCTTGCTCAGGGTGGTGCTCAGGTGGGTGGGCGTGAGAATCTGGGCGGTGGCCGGCCCCATCAGGCCCAGCCAGAGCAGCACCGCAGTCAGTATCCGAAAATTCTTCATTGGTAATTGAATGACGCGTTATCGTTGGCCACGCCTGGCTCCCTGTTAACCGGAAAAGGCGCGCTCTCGTTGCAATTGCCCCGGTTGGGGGCCACGGGTAGTCGCCTCAACCGGCTAGGGCTTACACCCGCTTCGGGGCCCAAAATTAGGTCGTGCTACATGACAAACGGGTGAGTTAAAAGTTCAGCACGCCAACCACCTGCGTCAAACTGCGTACTTTTGGCCTACAAAGGCCCCCAGACCGACCGCGTCGCGGGGGCCGCCGACATGGGTTTACAAATACTATTTACCGTTTTACTCGTCTTAGTAAACGGATTTTTCGTGGCTGCCGAATTCTCGCTGATTCGCGTGCGCCTCTCGCAACTGGAGATTAAAGCCAAGGAGGGCAGCCGGCTGGCCGGCCAGGCCCTGGGCGTGCTCCACAAGCTCTACGACTACCTTTCGGCCACGCAATTGGGCGTCACCATTGCTTCCCTGCTATTGGGTGCGGTGGGCGAAGAGCTGTTCACGGAAATATTTTTGGGCTTCCTGCCGCGGCTGGGCTTGCCCATTTCGGCCCTCACAGCGCACAGCCTGGCCGTGGCGATGGGGCTGATTGTCCTCACGTTCATGCACGTATTGTTCGGCGAGCTTTTCCCGAAGGCGCTGGCCATTCAGCGGCCCGAAGCGGTGAGCCTGGCCTTGGTGCTACCCCTGCGCGGCTTCTATTTCCTCACCCGGCCCCTCACCTGGTTTCTCTCCAAAGCCAGCAACCTGATGCTGGGCGCGGTAGGCATCCAGAATGTGCACGGCACGGAGGCCCACACCTCCGACGAATTGCGCCTGCTGCTTGACCAGAGTAAGGAAAGCGGCGAAATTCAGGACTCGGAGCACGAGCTGATTGAGAACGTGTTTCAGTTCAACGACCGCATGGTGAAGCAGATTATGGTGCCCCGCACCAAGCTCTCGGCCTTGGACGTGAACGCGCCCGCCGAGCAGCTGCTCGACACCATTTTCAGCGAAGGCTTTTCGCGCATGCCGGTGTACGAGGGCAACATTGACAACATCGTGGGCGTGCTCAACGTGAAGGACCTGCTGCCCATCATCCGGCGCGGCGAGGCCGTGGAACTGGCCCGCATCATGCGCCCGCCCTACTTCGTGCCCGAAACCAAGAAAATCAACCGCCTGCTGCGCCAGTTCCAGCGCAAGCACATCGTGATGGCCATCGTGAGCGATGAGTTCGGCGGCGTGTCGGGCATCGTCACCATCGAGGACATCATGGAAGAGCTGGTGGGCGAAATCCAGGACGAGTACGACAACGAGGTGCCCGTGGTGGAAAAAGTGGCCGACGACGAATACCGCGTGAACCCTGCCACGCCCATCTCCGACGCCAACGAATTCCTCCCCTACCCCCTGCCCGAGGGCGAAGACTACGAAACCGTGGGCGGTCTGCTCAACGTCATCTACGGCAGCATCCCGGAAGTGGGCGACGTGGCCGTGCTCGACCCCTACGAGTTCCGCGTGTTGCAACGCTCGCGCCGCGCCGTGGAGCTGGTGCAGCTCCGCATCACCACCCCCGCCGAGCGCGAAGCCCCACGAGGCGAACTCAGCGACGAAGTGTAATTCTGATTTTCAACCGAAAGTAAAAAGCCCGTCTGATGAATCAGACGGGCTTTTTGCTTTCGGTTGAAAATAGTTTATTGCTGTAACCAACTGGCATAAGTCTGGTAATTGGCTGCGGTGCGCTTCAACCCTTCGCGCTGGGCTTCTGTCACGAGCTTGATTTTTTTGGCGGGTACGCCGGCATAGAGAAAGCCGGGCTCGCACACGAAGTTCTCCAGCACCACAGCCCCGGCCGCGATGATGCAACCTGTGCCCACCACGGCGTGGTCCATCACGATGGCCCCCATGCCGATGAGCACGTCGTCCTCCACAGTGCAGCCGTGCACCAGCGCCCGGTGCCCGATGCTGACGCGGCTGCCAATGTTGAGCGGGGCCTTCTGGTAGGTGCAGTGCAGCACGGCCCCGTCCTGGATATTGGTTTCGTCGCCGATGCGGATGCTGTGCACGTCGCCGCGAATGACGGCCGTGAACCAGACGGTGCATTTAGCACCCAGCACCACATCGCCGATGATGGTGGCGTTGTCTGCAACATAGCAGTCGGCGGGAATGGTGGGCGTGATGCCGTGAACGGGGAGGATGAGGGCGGGCATGGGAATGGACTATTTGCTAAAATAAGGAACGGTCATGCTGAGCGAAGTCGAAGCATCTCTACCGCAATAGTAAATCCTTTTGATTGGATTACTTCCTCGGTAGAGATGCTTCGACTTCGCTCAGCATGACGTTCTTTTATACTGTTCTACGCCACCCCAATCAGCCGCTTCCACGTCCCTTTTTCCCAGTTATACTTGAGCGTACTCGGCAGTGCCTGCCAGAAGTATTTACTGGTTTCCACTGCGAAGCTGGGCTGCATGTAGCAGTTGATGGTGCAGCCCTCGCAGGCGGGCAGGCGGCCTTCGAGGGCGGCCAGGCGCTGGGTTTCGGGGGCGTTGTAGAGGTCGAATAATTTGCCTTCGATGGGAAATTTCTGTTCGCCGAGGTGGTAGCAGGGCAGCACCAGTTCGTTGCTGGGCGAGATGACCAGCGTGGTGCTGGCGGCCCGGCACACGGGCGCGGCTACGTGGTTGCCGCCATCGCGCCGCAGCTCGATAAAGGCTTCGTTCAGGTACACGCCCTTGCGCTTGCCGAAAGCGGAGAGGTAGTCCAGCTCCTCGGGGGTGAGCTGCTCGCCGGTTTCCACGTCGCCGTACTCGAAGGCGGGGTTGAGGATGAGCACGAGGCCGTTGGGCTGGGTGATGTCGCGGTACACGGCCTCCAAATCCGCCAGGTTTTTGCGGAAGACGGTGAAGAGGATGTCAGGCCGCTCACCCAGCTCTTTGGCTACACGAATGCTTTCGAGCACGAAATCGTAGCAGGCTACGCCCCGACCTAGGTCGTGGGTGTCACGGTCGGCCGAGTCGAGGGAGAAGTGGAGCATATCCACTTTGCCGCGCAGCTTTTCCGCGTTTTTGGGGTATAGCAGGCCGTTAGTCGTCACTGTTGTGATGAAGCCCAGTTCCCGTGCCAGCCCCAGAAACTCGGGCAGTTGCCGGTGCAGCAGCGGCTCGCCGCCCGTGAAATCAATGACGGACACGCCCAGCCGCTTGAGGTCGCGCAGGTTGCGGTCCACGTCCTCAAGGGTGATGTAGGGCGAGGGCTTCTCCCAGATGTCGCAAAACGCACACTTCGCATTGCATCGGTACGTGACGTAGTAATTGCAGAGAACGGGGTGCTTGACGAGGCGCATGGCGTAAAGGTACAGTCCCCTGAACGTCATGCTGAGCGCAGCCGAAGCATCTCTACCGCGCAAGTATTCATTTACTATTGCGGTAGAGATGCTTCGGCTGCGCTCAGCATGACGTTCAGATAGTTGTTGTTAATGCGGCAGCTTGCCCCAGGCGGCCGGGTCCCATTGTGTGGGCGTAGCGGCCAGTGCCTCCGCCGTGGCTTCCCCAAAATGCTCCTGATAATAATTGCAGAAGCCCTTCAGTGGGCACCGCGCACAGTTGGGCCGCAGGAAAAAGCAAATCTGCTGCCCGTGCCAGTAGTTATGCTTGTGGAAGTTGAACAGCGTCTCGGCATCGGCCGGCAGCAGGGCCAGCAGCACGCTATGCGCCTTCTCTACTGATACTTTCGGCCCCAGAAACCCCACTCGCTGCGCCACCCGATGCACGTGCGTATCAACGGGCAGCACCGGCTTGTGATAATTAAAAAGCAGCACCAACGAAGCCGTTTTCAGCCCGATACCGGGCATATCGGTGAGCCAGGCCATGCCCTTTTCGGTGGGCCAGTCGGCCAGAAAATCCAAGTCGAACGGCCCGCCCGTTTCGGCCCGGATGCGCCGCAGGATTTCCTGGATGCGCGGGGCCTGGGTATCGGGCCAGCGCGTGGTGCGGATGGCATGGGCCAGTTCCGGCGTGGGCGCAGCCTCTACGCCGGCCCAGTCGCCGAAGGCTTCCAGCATGCGGTCATAGGCCAGTTCTTCGTCGGCGTGGGTGGTACGGTGCGAGAGGACGGTGGAAATGAGCTCGCGCATAGGCGTGCGGCGCGGCTCGGGCGGCAGGTGGCCGTAGAAATGGTCGAGAATCTGGTGGTCGGCCCAGGCTTTTTCGGCGGCGGGCGAGGCGTAGGTAGCGTCGGGAGAAGGCATGGCGCGTTGTACCGTTTAGCTCCGGGCAAAGTTGCCCGACCGCCAGCGTTTAGACTCCGCTCTGTTTTAACGGCATAAAAAAAGGCGACCAAGCTGGTCGCCTTTTTAGTTGAATACCGGCTGCTCTTACACAGCCGGCTTTGTCTTACAGCTGGCCTTTCTTGGCGGCCTTCTGCATCTTCTCGTTGGCGAAGATGGCCACTTCTACGCGGCGGTTAGCAGCTTTGCCAGCAGCGGTGCTGTTGTCGCCCACGGGCTGAGTCGAGCCGTAGCCTTTGGCTGTGATGCGGGCTGCATCTACGCCCTGGCCCTGGATTTCATTCGACACCGCCTGAGCACGACGCTCCGAGAGGGGCTGGTTGATGGCATCCGAACCCGAGCTGTCGGTGTGGCCTTCGATTACGACGTTGGTGTCGGCGTATTTTTTCAGCGTGGTGGCCAGCTGGTCGATGTTGCCGGCAGCTTCCGGGGTCAGGCTCGACGAGTTGGTGCCGAACAGGATGCCCGAAGCGAAGGTGATTTTGATGCCTTCACCCACGCGCTCTACGGTAGCGCCTTCCAGGTCGCGGCGCAGCTCAGCGGCAGCCTTGTCCATTTTGCGGCCGATGAGGGCACCAGCGGTACCACCCACCACGGCGCCAATGATAGCACCTTTGGCCGTGCCCGACTTACCACCAATCAAACGACCAGCTACGCCACCGGCCACCGCGCCACCCAGGCCGCCAATGATGCCGCCTTTGAGGGTTTTGCTCATGCCTTTCGGCTTATCCGTCGAAACGGTGGTGGTCTGGGCTTGCGCGAAGTTGTTTACCAGCAGCAGGGCGAACAGAAACGCAAGAGAGGAACGAAGAAATTTCATGTTTGAAAAAGGGTTTGGATAAAAAACGCCGGCCAGAAAGCACAGCTCGTGAATTGGCCGGCAAGTACGCCATTTGCAACCACCTTGCCAAACTATCAGGGGCCGGCAGGTCTTTTGGCACGCCCAACCTTGTGGCTGGCTCGTTCAGCCACAAAAAAAGGCCCCGCCGGGTGGCAGGGCCTTTTTTAACACGTCAGCGCAATTGCGCGGTGCGTCGGAATTACTTCTTGTTGTGATAGGCGTTGTAGCGGGCCGGGTCTTTCTTCTTGTCCTTGTTGCGGCCAATCAGGCCGCCGCCGATTACGCCGGCAGCACCGCCAATCAGAGCGCCTTTGCCGCCACCCAGCACCGCGCCCGTCACGGCACCCGCGCCGCCGCCAATGGCAGCGCCTTTGGCCTTATTGCTCCAGCCCTTCTTGGGGGTTTGGGCCTGAACACTGGTGCCAGCTAATACGAAGAACATCAAAAACAAAGCGAATACTACGCGCAGGGATTTCATGATTCAGGAAGTTAAAGTTAATGGGAGGTATTACGGGATTTCAACGCACACCAAACGGGTAGGGTTTCTAAAATTCCCAAAACCTTCCGTCGCTCCGCGAACCAAAAGGCCCAAAAAAAGACCGTCCCCAGCGGAGACGGCCTTCTTACTAATTGCGGCAGCTAGTGCCGGACTTTTCCTGATTACAGACGGCCTTGCTCGGCAGCCTTTTTCATTTTCTCGTTGGCGTAGATAGCCACTTCTACGCGACGGTTGGCCTGCTTGCCTTCGGGCGTGGTGTTATCACCTACGGGCTGGGTCGAACCGTAGCCCTGGGTGGTGATTCGGCTCGAGGCCACGCCTTTGGCGATGGTCGAGTTAGCCACCGACTGGGCCCGGCGCTCCGAGAGTGGCTGGTTGATGGCATCCGAACCCGAGTTGTCGGTGTGGCCTTCAATCAGCACGTTGGTGTCAGGGTATTTCTGGAGCACGGCAGCCATTTTGCTGATGTCGGCTTCCGAAGCCGGACGCAGCGTAGCCGAGTTGGTGTCGAAGAGAATGCCCGAGTCGAAGGTGATTTTGATGCCTTCGCCCACGCGCTCTACGCGGGCACCTTTCATGTCGGTTTGCAGCTCGGCAGCGGCTTTGTCCATCTTACGGCCGATGATGGCACCCGTGGTACCACCAGCGGCAGCACCCACGATAGCGCCGATGGCCGTGCCTTTGCCGCCGCCCAACAGGCCGCCTACCACACCGCCCAATACGGCACCGCCGCCAGCACCCAGCAGGCCGCCTTTAGCGGTTTTGCTCATGCCGGTTTTGCGGGCTCCGGTACCGTTGTTAGTCGAAAGGTCGGGCTGCGAGGAGCTGGCTTGCTGCGAAGTGGCGCAAGAGCTGAACAGCAGCACGAAAGCCATCAGAACAGAAAGAAGGGATTTGGAGGTGTTCATGTGAAAATGAGGGATTGGTGAAGTTGTTTTCGGCCCTTATACGGAAAAACCCGTCCCAAGGCTGGAAACGGGTTTTTCAAGAAGTGTGCCGAAAACGGAAAAGGCCTTTCCTCTATTGCTGAGGAGCCTTCGTAACAGCGCGACGGGGCGCAGGGGCGCTGGCGGCCGCAGCCGGCGCGGGCTGCAACATGCCCAGCAAATCGGCCAGGCGCTGCTTTAGCTCGCGGCGGTCCACGATGAAATCGAGGAAGCCGTGCTCCAGCACGAATTCGGCACTCTGGAAGCCCTTGGGCAGGTCCTTACCAATGGTTTCTTTGATAACGCGCGGGCCGGCAAAGCCGATGAGCGCGCCGGGCTCGGCAATGTTAAAGTCGCCAAGCATTGCGAATGAAGCGGTGACGCCGCCCGTGGTCGGGTCGGTGAGCAGGCTCACGTAGGGCACGCCGGCTTCGGAGAGCAGGGCCAGCTTGGCTGAGGTTTTGGCCATTTGCATGAGCGAGTAGCCGGCCTCCATCATGCGGGCACCGCCGGAGCGCGAAATCATCAGAAACGGGGTGCGGTTCTGGCGGGCGAAGTCGATGGCGCGGGCAATTTTCTCACCCACCACCGAGCCCATCGAGCCGCCAATGAACTTGAAATCCATGGCCGCTACCACCAGCGGCTGGCCGGCGCTCAGGCCGTGGGCGGTGCGCACGGCATCTTTCAGGCCGGTGTTGCGCTCGGTGGCCGCCACGCGCTTGGGGTACTCTTTAGTATCGACGAAATGCAGCGGGTCGCCGGAGGTGAGATTGGCGTCGAGCTCCGTGAATTCGCCTTGGTCGAAGAGGAATTCGAAGTAGTCGATGGCGTCGATGCGGTCGTGATGGTTGCAGTTGCCGCACACGTACAGCAGGCGCTTGTGCTCGGCCATGGTGGCCACCGTTTTACATTCCGGACACTTGTACCAGAGGCCGTCGGGAGTCTCTTTTTTCTGGTCGGTGGGGGTCACAATGCCCTTTTCTACGCGCTTGAACCAGGCCATTTTTTAGTTGCTAGGAGCTGGGGCCGGGGCCCGACAGCTGATATTTTTTTTGAAGAAGAGTCGCAAGCTTCGGGCTTGCAAAGACTAATTACAGGGCGTCAAAGATAAGCCATAACTAACGCCTCATTTTGCAAAGAAAGCTACCGAAGCCCACGCCGGGCATCGGGCCCGGGCTAAGCTAGGGTGATGCGGCCGTCGAGGTATACGTCTTGAATGGCGTTGAGGAGTGCCACGCCCTCGGCAAAAGGCCGCTGGAAGGCCTTGCGGCCCGATATCAGCCCCTGCCCGCCGGCGCGCTTGTTGATAATGGCGGTGCGAATAGCCTCTTCGCGGTCGGTCGCACCGTGGCTTTCGCCGCCCGAGTTGATGAGGCCAATGCGGCCGGCGTAGCAGTTCAGCACCTGGTAGCGCGTCAGGTCGATGGGGTGGTCGGTGCTGAGCGAGTCGTACATGGCGGGGAAGGTTTTGCCGAATTTCAGGGTAGAAAAGCCGCCATTGTTTTCGGGCAGCTTCTGCTTGATGATGTCGGCTCCCATGGTCACGCCCAGGTGGTTGGCCTGGCCGGTAAGGTCGGCGGCGACGTGGAAGTCTTTCTCCGTCGTTTTGAAGGCATTATTGCGCGTGTAGCACCAGAGCACGGTGGCCAGGCCCAGCGCATGCGCTTCCTCGAAGGCGGCGGTCACTTCCGTAATCTGGCGGTTGCTTTCGGCCGAGCCGAAATAGACGGTGGCCCCCACGGCGGTAGCGCCCATCTCCCAAGCCTGCCGCACCGAGCCGAACATAATCTGGTCAAACTTATTGGGATAAGTCAGCAGCTCGTTGTGGTTGATTTTGACCAGGAACGGGATTTTGTGGGCGTACTTCCGGGCCACCGTGCCGAAGGTACCAAAGGTGGTGGCCACGGCATTGCAGCCGCCTTCCACGGCCAGGCGCAGAATATTTTCGGGGTCGAAATACATCGGGTTGGGTCCGAAGGCCGAGCCGGCGGTGTGCTCGATGCCCTGGTCGACGGGCAGGATGCTGACGTAGCCGGTGCCACCCAGGCGGCCGTGCCCGTAAATGGCCCCGAGGCTGCGCAGCACCTGCGCCGAGCGGCTGCCGGGCACAAAGCAGCGGTCCAGAAAATCGGGGCCGGGCGCGTGCAGCAGGTCCTTTTTCACCAAGCATTGGTGGGTGAGCAGGGCTTCGTTTTCGGGGCTTAAGGAGATGGAATCAGCCATGAGCAAGCGCGGATGCAGGCCGGGCCGGGCAGGCACGTACCAGGGTGGGAAGCAAGCAAATATAGACCGGAAATACAGGTCAGAAGCGGTTTCGGAAGGATTGAGCGCGGGTTAAGCGCTACCTTGCTTCGCCAACGCGGCCGGGCAGTCCGGCGGCGAAAGGCCCGGGACTTCGCCCCCCTCTCCTCCGTGAAAACCTTCTCCCCCGCCCTGTTGGGCCTTTGCCTGCTGGCCGCCCCCGTTCTGAATAGCTGTGTGACGGCCAAGAAATACGACGACCTCAGCGCCCGCCAAAAGGCCGATGCCGAAGGCAAATCCGCCGCCGAGCGCCAGTATCGCGGGGCCACCGCCGAGCTGCAAAAGGCCAGCGACGAGCTGGCCCAACTGCGCCTCACCCAAAAGCGCCTCATGACCGACTCGGCTGAAACCGGCAACGCCTACCGCAAAACCCGCAGCCTCTACAACGAACTGAACAGCAGCTATGACAAGCTTCTCAAGAATAGCGACCGGGAGCTGGCCAACAAATCCTCCGACTACAACAAAGTAGCCAAAGACCTGGCCCGCCGCGAAGCCGAGCTCGGCGACCTGGAAACCACCCTTCAAAAAAGCAAAGCCAACAACGACCGCCTCGCCGCCGACCTGCAGGCCCGCGAAACCCGCCTCACCGAGCTCACCAAAGCCCTGGCCGACAAGGACAAAGCCGTGGATGACCTGAAAGCTCGCGTGAGCAAGGCCCTGCTCAGCTTCAACAGCAGCGACCTGCAGGTGAAGCTGAAGGACGGCAAGGTTTACGTGTCACTGTCGGAGCAATTGCTGTTCAAATCGGGCTCCACGAAAGTGGACCCCAAGGGCCAGGAGGCGCTGAAAAAGCTCGCCACCGTGCTCCAGGAGCAGAAAGACGTGAACGTGGTGGTGGAAGGCCACACCGACAACGTGCCCATCCTGCGCGGCACGGCCGGCATGACCGACAACTGGGACCTGAGCGCCCTGCGCGCCACCGAAATCGCGCGTCTGCTCACCACAGCGGGCGTTTCGCCGGAGCGCGTCACGGCCTCGGGCCGCAGCCAGTACGTGCCCGTGGCCGCCAACGACTCGCCAGCTAATAAGGCCATGAACCGCCGCACCGAGATTATTCTCACGCCCAAACTCAACGACCTGTTTCAGATTCTGGACAGCAACTCCAGCACGCCGGCGGCAGCACCGGCGGGCAAATGAAAAAGCCTCAGCCAAATAACACATTTTCAATTGGTTTAGAATACCTTCGCAGGGCCTCCGGAAACGCCGGAGGCCCTGTTTGGTAACTACCCTTTTCCAATTTGAGCATGCGTCCATCTTTCCTTTCCCGCAGCCTCGCCATTCTCGTCTGTTTGCTGGGCACCTTCTCGGTTGCGCATGCTTCCCACATTCTGGGAGCGGAACTGACCTACGAATACGCGGGCACCACCGCCAATCCCAACCAATACCACGTCACGGCCCGGCTTTTTGAGGACCTGAATTCGCCGGTAACGGACATACAAATAGAGTTGACCTGTGGCAAAAACGGGTGCGCGGCTACGCTACCCGGCAGCTTCACTACTTGGCTGGTACGCACGGGAGTTGTAGTGCCACCCCGGGCCTGCGCCAACTCCGAGTACCCCTTCCAAATCACCACGTTAGAAGGCCTGGTTCAGTTGGCACCCGCCCGCTGGACGCTGAGCATCAATTGCTCGAACCGGTCAGACGGGGTGGCCAACGTGGCCCAGTCGATACAGATGAGCACATACGTGCAGGCGCTGCTGGATAACACCACGGGCCTGACCAATTTTTCGCCCCGCTTCACCACCGCCCAGCTCCTGCACCTCACCAGCACGCAGCCGCAGCACTACAGCCTGAGTGCCTTCGATAGCGAAGGCGACTCGCTGGTCTACCGTCTGGTGCAGCCGCTGGCCAACCCGACTACGGCGGTACCCTGCGGCCAACCCACAGTTGGGGCCATTGCGCCTCACTTTCAGCTGAATGCCACCACGGGCGAGCTCCTGACGGTGGCGGGCCCCACGCAACAGGGATACTACGCCCTGGCGGCGCGGGTCGATGAGTACCGGCGGGTGGGCGGGGCGTGGCAGCAAATCGGCAGCATCACGCGCGACATGACGTACCTGGTGACGGTTGGAACAAACCAAGTGCCGGCGTTTACCCGCGTGGCCCTTGCCAGCAACCCAACCGGCCAGCTGCTGGGCCAAACTATTCGCGTCAATCCCGGCCAAACCCTGGTTCTCAACCTTACGGCCGCCGACCCCGATGCCGGGCAAACGGTGACGTTGGGCAGCAACGCGCCGGGCATCGTTCCCGGCACTACATTCCAAGACCTGGGCAATGGCCAGGGCCAGTTGACCTGGCAAGTGCCGGCCACGCTGCCGCTGGGCCATTACGTGCTGCCCGTTACGGCCAATGATAATGCGTGCCCGGCCCCGAGTTTCGGCACTGTGACTGTGCCCGTGTTGGTTACGCAGCAGGTGCTGGCCACCCGTTCTCGGCAAGCGTTGGCGCAACCACCCTTCCCAGTGCCGTTTCAGGACGAAGTGCGGTTTCAATTGACGGGGCAGGGTCGACAAACTGTGCTTATTACGGATGAAATGGGCCGGGCAGTGGTGCAACTCACTACCGCTGCGGACGGCAGCGTGGTGTGGCACCCAGCTACCAGCGTGGCCGCCGGCCTCTACATCGCCCGCAACCAGAGCGGCACCCAGGTAGCCCGCCTGTCCTACAGCGGCCGGTAACGCCAGCTCCGGCCCTATTTATCCAGCATAAAAAAGGCTGCTCCGGAGTTGGGGCGGCCTTTTTTAATGATTCGGGCAACTGCTACGGCAGCGTCACATTCACGCGGCCGAAGTAGAACGCGCCCTGGAAGCCAAACTGGTTGGCGGGATACACGAAGCGGCCTCGGTTGGTGTTGTCGAGGGTGGAGTTGTAGCTCAAGTTGGGGTCGACGGAGAAATTGAATTCGTTGTTGCGGGGGTTCTGGAAAAACTTGTCGGGGTAGACGTTGAACAGGTTGTTTACGCCCACGATGACGCCGATTTGCTTGGTTATTTGGGCGCTCAGGGTCAGGTCGGTCACCCATTTGGCGGCGAAGGTCTGGTCGATGAACGAGCGGGCGGGGTCGGCGTCTTTGTACTGTACCTCGCCGAAGCGCACGGCCCGGGCTTCGATGCTGAAAATGCCGTAGCCGTAGTTGGCCGAGAGGTTGATTTTGGAGCGCGGGTTGCCCGATTCGAGACGGCCACGCTGCTGGCGGTCAAACAGCGTGTTTTGCAGGCTGGCAGTGCCGGTGGTCGGGTCGTTGTTGATGGTGGTGGACGTGCTATTGAAGGCGCGCACGGTGGTTTCGTTGAAGTTCGCGGCGGCGGTCAGGCCCAGCCGGCTTTTTTCGCCCAGCGTAATGCGCTCATTGGCCACAATGTCGATGCCCCGGGTGCGGGTATCCACGGCATTGGCGAAAAACTGCACCCGGCTCACATCGCGCGTGCCCAGAATAGTGTTCACCGTGGGGTTGGTGCGGGTGAATTGCGACGAAAGCACAATGCGGTTGTCGATGTCAATCTGGTAGGCATCCACCGTCAGGGTGATGGTGCGGGCCACGCGGGCGGTGAGGCCCAGGCTGTAGTTGCGGGAGTTTTCCTTAGTGAGGCCCCCCAGGCCGAAGCCCGGCTGTGCGTCCGATGCCTGGTTGCGCACGATGGGATTGTCGTTGTTCACGGTGAGCACCTGGTTGGGCAGGCCGTTCACAAACTGGGTGCTGGTGTTGGTGAAATACCGCTGCTGCAACGACGGTGCCCGGAAGCCATTGCCAATGGAGCCGCGCAACGCCAGCCCCTCCAGAATGCTGAACCGGGCGGCGGCCTGGCCGCTCACGCTGCTGCCGAAATCGGAGTAGTTCTCGACCCGCCCTGCCAGGTGCACCAGCAGCTTTTCGGTGATGTCGCTCTCCAAATCGACGTAGCCCGCCACGTTGGTGCGGCTCTTGTTCACCTCATCCTGCGCCTGATAGCCGGGAAAAACCTGCGAACCCGAGGCCGTGGGCGTGGTCCCAATCAGCCGGCCGCCGTTGACATAGGACGCGTATTCGCCCTTGCCAATCAGGAATTTATCGTAGCGAAACTCGCCGCCAAACGCCAGGTTGACAGTAGGCAGGAAACCTACGTCTGTGAATTTGCGCGACACGCCCAAGTTGGTGGTGTTTTGCAGGAAAGCTAGCCGGCCGGCGTAGAAATCGGTGGGGTTCACAATGCCAGGCCCCTGCGGTAGCGAGGCATTCACGCTGTTACTGATGTCGTAGCGCAACTCGTTGCGGCCAAAGGTATTGCTCAGGTCCACCGCGAATTCACTGAAGACTTTACGCAGACCCACAATGGCCGACTGGTCATAAATAGTGGTGTTGATAAGCGGCAAAAAGCCGTTTGGGAATAGCGTCAGGTCGCTTTGGGTGGCCTGGTTGGGCAGACGGTTGAAGCCCGCCGACGTGCCCGTGCGGTACGTAGCCCCGCCCGAGAGGTACACCTCGTAGCCGCGCCCCAGGCGGTAGGCCCCGTTGAGAAAACCGCCGTAGTTGCGCGTGGCAGCGTTGCCAATGCGCAGGTCGTTGCGGTTGAAGCCGCGCTGGGCCACCAGCGCATCGTCCTGAGCCTTGAGGTCGCGGCGGGCTTGCTCGGTGGTGGCGCTGGCGGGGTAGTTGCCGCCATTATTGCCGAGGTAAATGAGCGGGGCCGTGTCGGCAAAGCCGCGGTTGTAGGCGTTGTGCTTCTGAAACTGGCCGCTCAAATCGAGGTAGCCGCGCTTGTTCAGGCCGATGCCCACGTTGAAATCGGCCTGAATTACGCCGCCGTCGTTTTCCTTGGTCTGGCCCACGGTGCTGCTGGCCGTCACGCCCGTGGAGTCGTCTTTGAGCTGAATGTTGATAACCCCGGCAATGGCATCGGAGCCGTAGAGGGCAGCCGCGCCGTCGCGCAGCACCTCAATGCGCTTGATGCTGGCGGTGGGAATCACGTTCAAATCGGTGCCCACCGAGCCGCGCCCGATGGTGCCGTTGATGTTGACCAGCGAGGAATTGTGGCGGCGCTTGCCGTTCACAAGCACCAGCACCTGGTCGGGGCCGAGGCCACGCAGGCTGGCGGGGTCGATGTGGTCGGTGCCATCGGAAATGGTTTGGCGCGACGACTGGAACGAGGGCGCGACGTAGGACAGCACCTGGGCCACATCGGTCTGGGCGAAGGCCTTGATTTCACGGGCCGAAATCACATCCACCGGGGCCGTAGTGAGGATGTTGGAGCGGCCCTCGCTGGCTCGTGACCCCGTTACCACCACCTCGTTCAAATCCTGGGCAGTGGCCACCAGGCGCACATCCAGCGTGGTGCGGCCATTGAGCGGAATCTGCTGCGTGGCGTAGCCAATGGCCTGCACCGTAATGGTGGCACCGGGGTCAACAGAGAGCGTAAAATCGCCGTTGGAGCCCGTGCTGGTGCCGTTGCTGGTGCCGCGTTCCAGTATCGTGGCACCGGGCAGGGCCTCGCCCTGCGCCCCCAAGACCCGGCCCGTCACGGTCGATTTTTGCGCCTGGGCCGCCGCCCCCGTAAGCATTATCAGCAAGATGAGAAGTAGCAGATTTTTCATACAGCGAAGCTTTTTGGTGAAAACAGGATAGGATGGTTGCAATCAGCCCCGCTCATTCGCTTCGGCAGCCTTTGATTAGGTTTGGGGACCCAAAGGGCAGAAATGCAGGAACATGCTGAAAACTACAATAAAAATATTATATTTTATATATTTTTATTACCACCAATAGCCAGCCAATTGTTCCGCGCCCACTCGTCTCAACGCCTCGGTGCCTTCTGCCACCAGCAAAAAAGCCAGCCCCAAGTACGGAGCTGGCTTTTTCAGCAATAAATGCGGCGGAATTACAGCGTGAAATTCACGCGGCCGAAGTAGAATGCGCCGTTGAAGCCAAACTGGTTGGAGCCGTAGGGGAAACGGCCCCGGTTGGTGGCATCCAGAGTTGTGTAGGTCAGGCTCTGCTCGTTGTTGTTGGGGTCCTGGTAGAGGCGGTCGGGGTACACGTTGAACAGGTTGTTCACGCCCACGCTCAGGCCGATATTCTTGATAACCTGCGCGCTGATGGTCAAATCCGTTACCCATTTGGCGGCGAAGGTCTGGTCGATGAACGAGCGGGTGGGGTCGGCGTCCTTGGTCTGCACTTCGCCGAAGCGCACGGTGCGCAGGTTCAGGCCGAAGATTTTGTAGCCGTAGTCGGCGCTCAGGTTGATTTTGCTGCGGGGCTGGCCGTTCTCGAGGCGCGCGCGCTGGGCGCGGTCGAACAGCGTGTTTTGCAAGCTGGGGTTGTTGTCGATGGTGGCGGAGCTATTGAAGCTGCGCACGGTGGTTTCGTTGAAGTTGGCGGCGGCCGTCAGGGTCAGGCGGCTATCCGGGCCGAGGGTGAGGCGCTCATTGGCCACGATGTCGATGCCTTGGGTGCGGGTGTTCACGGCGTTGGCGAAGAACTGCACGCCCTGTACCGGGTTCTGGCCGGGACGCGGGTTGGCAGTGAGGATGGCGGCCACGACCGCGTTGCTGCGGCTGAACTGCGAGCTGAGCACGATGCGGTCGCGGATGTCAATCTGGTAGGCATCCACGGTCAGCGTGATGGTTTTGAAGAGGCGCGCCGTGAGGCCGAGGCTGTAGTTGGTCGACTTTTCCTGCTTCAGCGAGCCAATGCCGAATGCTTTGGTAATGGCGTCGTCGTTGTTGGTGGTCAGCACTTCGCGCAGCTCGCCGCTGGTGAACTGGGTGCTGGAGTTGGTGAAGTAGCGCTGCTGGAGCGAGGGTGCCCGGAAACCGTTGCTGAGCGCCCCGCGCAGGGCCAGGCCGTCGAGAATGCTGTAGCGGGCGGCCACTTTGCCGCTCACGTTCGAGCCGAAATCGGAGTAGCGCTCGGCACGGCCGGCTACGTCCACCAGGAGCTTATCGGTCAGGTCGCTTTCCAAATCGAGGTAGCCCGACACGTTGTTGCGACTCTGGTTCAGGGCATCAGAAGGCCGATAGCCGGCGAAACCCTGCGAGCCAGCGGCGGCCGGCGTAGTACCCACTAAGCGCGGCCCGAGGATGTAGGAACCTTCATCGCCGGCCGAAATCTGGAAGTTATCGACCCGAAACTCGCCGCCGAACGCTAGGTTCAGCGTGGCCAGCGGGCCCACTTCAATGAACTTGCGGGTGAAGCCCAGGTTGGTGGTATTCTGCTGGAAAGCCAGCTCGCCGGCGTAGAAGCTGGTGGGGCTGGTGCCGACCGGTAGCGAGGCGTTCAGCGTATTGGTGATGTTGTATTTGAGCGCGTTGCGGCCGTAGGTGTTACTCAAATCAGCGGCGAAGCCGAAGACTTTGCCGCGCAGGCCCACAATGGCCGAGCCGTCGTTCACGGTGCTGTTGATGAAGGGCAGGAAGCCGTTCGGGTAGATGCTGGCATCGGTTTGGGTGACCTGCGTGGGCAGCCGGTACAGCGCGCCCGACGAGCCCGTGCGGCGCGTGAGGCCGCCCGAGAAATAGGCTTCGAGGCCAATGCTGGGGGCCAGCGTGTAGGCCGCGTTCACGAAGCTGCCGTAGGTGCGCGTATCGGCGCTGCCCACCCGAATGTCGCGGCGGTTGAAGCCATTTTGGGTTACCAGGGCATTGTCACGGGCTTTCAGGTCGATTTTCTGTTGGTCGGTGAGGCCGGCGGGATAGTTGCCGCTGGTGGTGCCGAGGTAGATAAGCGGGGCCGTGTCGAGCCCGCTACGGTCGACGTAGCTGCGGTTCGAGAACTGGCCGCTCACGTCCACAAAACCCCGGTGACCGAGGCCGAAACCCAGGTTGGCATCGGCCTGGAACAGCTGGCCGTCGCTCTTGGCGGTCTGGCCGGCGGTGCTGCTCACGCTGATGCCGGTGGTGTCGTCCTTCAGCTGAATGTTGATAACGCCGGCAATGGCATCGGAGCCGTACTGGGCGGCCGCACCGTCGCGCAGCACTTCAATCCGCTTAATCGCGGCGGGCGGAATCACGTTCATATCGGTGCCCACCGAGCCGCGCCCGGGCGTGCCGTTGATGTTGACGAGGGCCGAAGTGTGGCGGCGCTTGCCGTTCACAAGCACCAGCACCTGGTCGGGGCCGAGGCCGCGCAGGGTGGCGGGGTCCACGAAATCGGTGCCGTCGGTCACGGTCTGGCGCGTGCTCTGGAACGAGGGCGCGATGTAGGTCAGAATCTGGGTGACGTCGGTTTGGGCGTAGGCCTTGATTTCGCGGGCCGAAATCACGTCCACCGGCGAGGTGGTGAGAATATTGGAGCGGCCCTCAGTGGCGCGCGAGCCGGTTACTACCACTTCGTTCAGCTCGGTCTGGTTGGCGGCGAGGCGGATTTCGAGTGTCGTGCGGCCATTCAGCGGGATTTGCTGGGTGAGCGAGCCCACTGCGGAAAAGACCAGCGTGGCCGTGCCGGGCACATTATTGAGCGAAAAACGGCCGTCGCCGTCGGTACTGGTGCCGTTGCTGGTACCTTGCTCCAGCACGGTCACGCCGGGCTGGCTTTGGCCGGTGGCATCCAGTACGCGGCCGGTCACGGTGATATTCTGAGCCCAGGCGGCAGCGGTGGTCAGCCACAAAAGCAGCGCCACCAGCCCGATTCGGGTAGTTGTGGGGTGTATCATAAGAAAATGGGGAAGTAAAACGGGTTTCCGGCGGCCGCCGCAGCGGGTTTTGGGCCGGATAAACCCAGGAAAAAGAAAAGCCACGGCGGCCGTTGGCCAGGGCCGCCTGCGTGGCAACTCCGGCACCAACAGGCGACCATTAAAACCAACAAATTATATATATCAGAATCAACCAAAATGTTGTCGCGCAGCTACACGACGGCGCGGTAATTGGCGCGCCGGGGCAGGTTCCCGCTCTTTTCTGGTCTGGCATTCAGCCGGGCAAGGAACCATGTCCTGCCGGCTAATGCTCTATCCTAACAACAACAGCAACAGCCCCCTACCACGGCCGCGCGCATGAACGCGGGCAGGCTGGCAAGGTTCGGGGAAAAGCTGGGGGAGGCCAGCCGATTTCCCGATAAGGGGGCGGCTGTGAGTAATTGTATCACGAGGTAAAAATAAAGTCGGATTGCCGGGCCACGGCTGCGGCCGGAATCGAGTGGGTATAAGCTGCGGGCGCAATAATTGTTTACGGCCGCGCTTATTTAACCATTTAGCCTACCGCTCCCACCAGCGCGAGTTAAGGGGGCCGGCGGCCACATCCACGCGCTGGCCGGGGGCGGGCAGTAGCAGCGGCACCTCGGGTCCGGCGGCCTCGAGCAGGCGCTGCACGGGTTGCTGCCAGGCGTGAAAGGCCAAGTTGAACGTGCCCCAGTGCAGCGGCAGCAGCGGGCCACCACCCAGCAGCCGGTGGGCCGTGAGGGCGTGGTCGGGGCCCATATGGATATCGGCCCACTCAGGGTCGGAAGCGCCGATTTCCAGCATGGTCAAATCGAACGGCCCGTAGGCCTCCCCTATCTGCCGGAATCCTTCCTCGAAGGGGCCGGAGTCGCCGCCGAAAAACACCTTATGAGTCGGCCCCAGCAGGCACCACGAGGCCCAAAGGGTATCGTTGCGAGTGAGGCCCCGGCCCGAAAAATGGCGGGCCGGCGTGGCTGCCAGCGTGAAATCGTCGCCCAACGGGGCGGCTTCCCACCAGCTCAGTTCGGTGATGTTAGCGGCGGGCACGCCCCAGCGGCGCAGGTGCGCGCCCACACCCAGCGGGCAGAAAAACGGCACGCCCGTGCGGCCCAGCACGCGGATGGCGGCCGAATCGAGGTGGTCGTAATGGTCGTGCGATAGGATGACGGCATCCAGCTTCGGCAGCTTATCCAAGGGCAGCGGCGGGGCGAAAAACCGCTTCGGCCCCACCAGCTGCGAGGGTGACACCCGCTCGCTCCACACCGGGTCGGTGAGGAAACGGCGGCCGTCGATTTCGAGCAGCATGCTGCTGTGGCCCAGCCAGGTGGCACGCAGGGCATCGGCCGGCACTGGGGCGGCTAGGGCGACGATATCGGCGCGAAAAGGACCGAGCGGCTTTTTCGGCTCCCGCTCGGCTTTTTCAAACAGCCAGCGCTTCATCAGCGCGCCGTAGCCAGAGGGCGGACTGACGCTGGTGGGCACGGCATTCTGATAGATTTTGCCGTGGCGAACGGCTTGCAGGCGGGCGGAGGCTACTGGTTTCATCGAGGGCGTAGACGTAGCAGCCGCCGCAATATTTGAAGCCCCTCCGAAACATCATGCTGAGCGAAGTCGAAGCATCTCTACCGCAATAGCAAAGTTGATTACTTCACTAGTAGAGATGCTTCGGCTTCGCTCAGCATGACGGCCTGATATAATTCTTACTGCCCTTTAGAAATCCGCTTTCACGCCCAGCGCCAACGTCAGCAACTGGCCAAAGCCCAGGCCGCCGTTGCGGTTGTTGAGGTAGCTGGCCAGGTACAAATCATTGCTACCCAACTCATAATACACCGACACCTTGCGCGGCTGGCCGGTGGCCGCCACGGGCGGAGCCAGAAACGTGACGCGGCTGCCCAGCAGCGGGCCGTAGCGGGTATCGGTCGAAAACCAGTAGTAGTCGCTGGCGTACTGGCCCTTCAGCTCGTCATTAATAGTGCCGTGGGTGTAGCTGAAATACGCGCCCACGGTGAGGGGTACCACCTGAAATTTCTCGCCCACCGGCAGGTGGAAGGGCGAATACATAAACTTCAGCGAAGCCAGGCTGAGCGTGGAGCCGGCGTAATACTTCGGCACGTAGCCGATGAGAATATCGGTTTCGAGGTGGGTTTTCGAGAATTCGTAGCCGGCCCCGGCGGCCACCATGCCCAGGCCGCCACCGGTTTGCAGGGCCAGGTGGGTGGGGCGATACCAGGGATACCCGGCCCGGCGGGCGGCGTGGGGAGCGGGTTTGGCCGGAGCCGTCCCGGCCGTATCGGGCGGGGTGCTGGCGGCGGCGCGCAGGCCAGCCAGCAACAGGACAGGAAGGAGGAGCTTTTTCATTAGAAGGCGACCCGTTTGATGCGAAACTGCTTGTCACCCCACACGGTGACCACCATGTAGTGGCGCTCCGAAAAAGCGTCGGAATTGACGTAAGTCACGCCATCGTTGTAGGGCTGCGCGATGCTGGCGGAATGGTTGTGGCCATTCATTTCGAACACCAGGTTTGAGGCCTCGCGCAGGGCCTGCACGTAGGGCTGGCGCAGGGCGGGGTCGAAGTCGTCGTTGGTGGGCGGCACATGCGAAATCACCACCTGCCGCCGGGCTCCGTCGCGGTTGCTGAGCTGGGGTTTCAGCCAGCCCATATCGGGTGCAGTGCCGTCGAAATTATACTCGCGGCCGTTGGTATCCAGCATGATAAACTTGGTATTGCCGTACACGAACGAGTAGTTGAACGCCCCGAAAATGTGCTGGTAGGTAGGGCGGCCATTGCCCACCAAATCATGGTTGCCGATGACCGTGACGTAGGGCACCGTGAGGCGGCGCAGCTTCTCGTCCACCCACTGCATTTCGCGGGCCAGGCCGAAGTCGGAAATATCGCCGGCCACCACCAGGAAGGAGATGCCGGGCTGCTGGTTCACGCTGGCTACCAGGGCCTCGGCCTCGTCGTAGAATTGCTGCGAGTCGCCGGTGAAGACGAAGCGGAGGGTGTCGCCAGCGGGCAGCGGGCGGGCGGCCATTTTCGCCAGGTTTTTCTCGGTGAGGTTGGTGAATTCTTCGGGGACGCGGTGGTCGTTGGGGCTGAACTCAATCAGGTTACAGCCCGCTAAACCCAGCAGCGCGAGGCCGGGCAGCACGCGCCCCCAGCGGCGCAAATCAGTAAAGGGAAGCATAGACATAAAACCAGCCCGGGGCCGGCCAATAAAAACAGAATTAGAACAGAATTGCCCCTTAAACCCCTTCCATCGAGCCAGGGTTGGGGATTAATCCGCTTTTAATCCTTTGTTATTGGGTTTTTCGAGCCGGAGGCCCGGCCTATCGCAGCTGCGATTGCACTACGGGCAGCACCCGCTCGGCCCACTGCCGCATCTGGGTTTGGGAGTAGTGCAGGCCGTCGCGGGTGAACTGGCTACGGTCGGGCGCGGCGGCGCGGGTCAGGGCGGTGATGTCGACGTAGGCCACGCCGGCCTGGCGGCACTCGTCCTGCGCCACGGCGTTGAACTGGTCGATTTCCCGGCCGATAGCCGCCACATCGCCGCCCTGCTGCTGCCCAAACGGCGACTGGCCCCAGTCGGGAATGGACAGCACCACCACTCGCCCGGCCCGGCCGCCCGCAAAGCCAATGGCTTGGTGCAGCAACTCCCGAAACTCGGGGCGATACCGGGCCACACCCTGGCCGCGGTACTGGTTGTTCACCCCAATCAGCAGCGACACCAACCCGTAAGTCGAGGCCGGATGGGCATCGGCGATGGCCGCTTGCAGTTCGGCGGTGGTCCAGCCGGTGCGGGCAATGATGGTGGGCGCCTGCACGGCCAGGCCCTGCTGCCGGGCCAGCGCCGCCAGCTGCACGGGCCAGCGGGCCGCCTCCGCCTCGCCCTCGCCGATGGTGTACGAATCGCCCAGCGCCAGAAACGACACGCCGGGGACCGCCACGACAGGAGCCGGCGGCGGCGACACGGCGCAGCTATTGCAGCAAAAAATCAGAAACGAAACCAGCAGCGGGCGCAGCGACATCATAAGCAAGTGGAAAGTAACCGGCACACCTACGCCACGCCACCACTTGCAGATTGCCGACTAGGTGCCGGCCCTTCCCTCCTACCCCATCACGGCCACCATGCGCAGGGCCGCCAGAGCCAGTTTCTCATCGCCGGCCACTTGAGCCCGCTCCCGGGCCTCAGCCGCGCTCAGGCCCTTGGTGAACAGCTGCCAGGCATCGGCCGGGAGCAGTGTAAGGGTGGCGGCCGGCCGGGCGGCATCTGGCAGTTGCAAGTGCCAGTCCCCGGCGGCGCGGGCCAGCTCCCAGATGCCGCCCGCATTCCCATCAATAACCACTCGCACCACGGTGCCTGTCGGCGCGGCAACTTCCCGGTAAGCATGCGGCAGCCCGCGCATCATGGTTTCGATGAACGGCCGGAACAGCGCCGGCTCCATCAGCGGCGCGGGCTGGCCCACGGCGGTGCGGATTTGCTGCTGGTGGTGCCATTTCTCGGTGTAGTCGCGGGCAATGTGAAACCAGTTCAGCGACTCCGTTTCGCCGGCCCAAGCCACCGCAAAGGCGGCTGGTGCCCACGGGTCCAGCGTATTCAAATAAGCCGTGTATTCAGCCCCCGACTGCGCCAGCCAGTCCATCAGCACCGCCGGGCTGAGGCGGCGGGCAGCCCGCACCCAGTCCGCATTCAGGCGGTTGAGATAGGCTACGATGCCTGCGTAGCTGGTATCCTCCGGCGCTTCGCCGAAGTAGCCGTCGCGCAGCATGGAGAGCGTGCGCAGGTTGCCATCGAGCAGGTGGCCGGCGATGTCTTTCACCGTCCACTCGCGGGCCAGAGTGGGGCGCTGCCAGTCCTCGGGCGTGAGGCTGTGTAGCAGTTCCAGCAGCAGGCGGTCGAGCTCCGGGAAGAGCGGTAATACGTCGACAGGTGGTTTCTGCATACGTCTTTTTACTGGTGAGGCCGGTTGATTACCAAGGCATTTTCAGCGCATCCTGCCACTTGGTAAACGCCCCAAACGGGACCTTGGCCCGGCCGTAGCGCAGGGTTCCGCCGGGAATGGCCCGGGCGGCGGCGTCCAACTCTCGGAAAGCCATTTTTGCCGGGGCATCATTCAGCCCGAAATACATGGCCGGAAAGGCGGTATAACCACTATTCAGCGGCCCGCCAATGAGGTAGAGGCCCGTCAGTTTCCAGCCCTCGGCCACGCGCACTGCCCGGATTTTCATCTGTTCCGGCAGCGTTTCCCCCGATTCCTGCACCCGGGTCGTGAGCAGGCCCCGCGCGGGGTCCAGCGTATCCGTTACAAAGCCGTTGCTAGTCAAATAGGAACGCAGCCCGGCCAGGACTTCATCCGGCCGGGCTGCAGTTTCTACCAATATCAGGTTGGCCCGGCTGGTTGGCCCGGCAGCAGCTTGGGCGGGTTGCTGAGCCGCCGCCGGAAGCGCCAGACTCAATAACCCGCCCAGCGCAGCGAGAGTGCAGATGCTCCGCATTACCCGATGGCCTGGGCCAAATCCGCAATCAAATCCTCGGCATCCTCAATGCCCACGCTCAGGCGAATGAGCGAGTCGCTCAGGCCCGACTTGCGGCGCTGCTCGGCCGGGATGCTGGCGTGCGTCATGGTGGCGGGGTGGCCGCTCAGGCTTTCCACGCCGCCCAGGCTTTCGGCCAGGGTGAAATACTGGAATTTCTCCAGCACGGCGATGGCGTCTTCCTGCTTATCGCCTTTCAGAATAAAAGAAAGCATGCCGCCGAAATCGCGCATCTGCTTGGCCGCCACGGCGTGATTGGGGTGGTTTTCGAAGCCGGGCCAGTACACTTTTTCCACTTTGGGGTGCTGGCGCAGGTACTCAGCCACGGCACGGCCGTTTTCGCAGTGCCGCTGCATGCGGATGTGCAGGGTTTTGAGGCCGCGCAGCACCAGGAAGCAGTCCTGGGGGCCGGGCGTGCCGCCGCAGGCATTCTGGTAGAAGCTCAGGCGCTCGTGCAGTTCGTCATCGTTCACCACCAGCGCGCCCATCACGGTATCGGAGTGGCCGGCCATGTACTTGGTCAGCGAATACATCACGATATCAGCACCCAAATCCATGGGCGTTTGCAGATAGGGCGTGCTGAAGGTGTTATCGACGGCCAGCAGCGCGCCGGCTTCCTTGGCCACGGCGGCAGCGGCGGCAATGTCGATGATGTTGAGCAGCGGGTTAGTGGGCGTTTCGACCCAGATGAGCTTGGTTTTTTCGCTCACCACGGCCTTCACCGCCGCCATATCGTGCATGGGCACGAAGTGGAATTTGATGCCAAACGGCTCGTACACTTTGGTGAAAAGGCGGTAGCTACCGCCGTAGAGGTCGTTGGTCGAAATCACCTCGTCGCCGGGCTTCAGCAGCTTCATCACGCAGTCGATGGCAGCCATGCCAGAGGCGAAGGCGATGCCGTGCTTGCCGTTGTCGAGGGCGGCCACGGCGGCTTGCAGCTGCGAGCGCGTGGGGTTGTGGGTGCGGGAGTACTCGAAGCCCATGTTTTTGCCGGGCGACGTTTGCACGTAGGTCGAAGTCTGGTAGATGGGCGTCATGATGGCCCCGGTGGCGGGGTCCGGGTGCACGCCGGCGTGAATGGCTTTGGTGGCGAATTTCATGGGTGGGCTATGAGAGTTGAAGGGCCGGATAGGCCGCCGGCAAAGGTCGGGGATTAATCGGAAACGGCCCGCTGGCTCTTCTACGGCCGACGACTTTCACCGCCGGGCGCACGTCCCTGGCCCATGTATCTGCGTACTTGCAGGGCGAAACCCCGCCGCCGGATGGCGGAGCTTCGCCCTTGGCCTATGTTCCGACTGCTGCGCGAGCTTTTCCAGAAAAACTTCTCCACGCTGCTCACCATGTTTCTGCTGGTGGCGGTGCCGCTGCTGGGCTCCGCCTCGCTGCTGACGCTGCTCTATGAAAAGCAGGATTTGCTGGAGCGCCTCAGCGCGGGGCAGGCGGTGCTGTATTTCGTGGTCATTGCCTTCACCATGGCCTTTGCCCTCACCCCGACTACGTTCGTGGCCATCGTGACGGGATATTATTTTGGCTGGGCCGGGCTGCCGGGCATGGTGCTGGCCTACGCGCTGGCCGCCGCCATCGGCTACGAGCTGGCCAAGCGCCTCGACCACGGCAAGCTGCGCCATTTCCTGCACCTCTTCCCCAAAGCCGAGGCCGTGCTGGGCGAGCTGCAAAACCAGAGCTGGCAGCTCATCCTGCTCACGCGCCTCTCGCCGGTGCTGCCCTTTGCGTTGATGACGTTTGTGCTGGCCATCGTGGGCGTGCCGCGCAAGCGGTTCCTGGCCGCGTCGGTGCTGGGCATGCTGCCGCGCAGCCTGTTCTTCTACTGGCTCGGCACGAAAGCATCCGATGTATTGGCCCTGCTGAAAGACCCCGACCAGGGCACGCTCAGCAAATTGGTACTGCTGGGGCTGGTGGCAGCATCGCTATTCGGCCTGTACTTCGTCTTCAACCGGGCCTTGCAACGGGTATTGAGGCAAGGCAGCGCCGGAAATGAGCAAAAATCTCCGGCTGATTATTAGCCACTTGCTGCCGCCCGCGCATTTTTCTTCCCGTAAAAAGTGCGCGTGGCTTGCACAGCCGCTTTTTCTCCTCTTACCTTTGTGCTCCCAACACGGGAAAAGGGTTGTGTAGCTCAATTGGATAGAGCATCTGACTACGAATCAGAAGGTTTAAGGTTCGACTCCTTACACGACCACTACAAGGCCCTCAGCACAATGCTGAGGGCCTTTTTGCATACTTTGGGGTACAGTATCGCCGTTTCAAGGGACGGGTTGAGCTTTCATGCTACTGTTGCAGCTCGGCGACACCGGATGTTTATGCATTAGGGGCAGTATGTACCTTTTACTCGGTTTTAAATTGAGTTTCGCAGGCAGGTGGTGTAAGCCCAGGCCACCTCAATGGCGGCCGAAAATTGAGAAGCTCATTCACCGGCTGCGGATGAAAAAAAATGGTATCGGCCCCAAGCCGGGGCGGCCCGCTACGCCTCCGTTTTCGATGAGGCATCGGAGGCATCGGAGGCATCCTGCGGCACCTCGGCGGCGGTGGGCAGCACCAGCACCGGCACGGGGCACTGCTCCACCAGCCGGGCCGTGATGCTGCGATGAAACAAGTCGCTCATGAAACTGCGCTGCCGGGCCAGCGTGATGACCAGGTCGGCCGCTACTTCCTGCGTGGCGGTGAGCACACCCTCGGCGTAGTCGCTGTCGAGGTAGCCGCGCAGCTCGGGGTGGGTAAAATCGACCAGGCCGCTGGCCCGCACGGCCCGCAGGGCGGTCGCGCAGCCATCATCGTCCTCCACGCCGTCGGAAACGTGGGCCACCACCACGCCCCCCGTGCCGAGCTGGGCCAGCATGGGGCGCAGCGCCTGGGCGGCCGCCCCCAGGACAAAAGGCTCGCGGTCGGCCGCAATCAGGAAGCGGTGCGGCGGGTGGGTGGTGGGCGTGGTGGTGGGCACGGTCAGCACCGGGTAGTGGCCGGCGCGCAACAGCTCGGCGCACATGGCCGTCATGCCGGCGTAGTCGGGGTGGTCGGCATCGGGCTGGCCCAGCACAAACAGCGCCGGGGCGTAGCGGGTGGCCAGCTCGCGGGCAATGTCGGGGAGCAGGTCGGTGGCCATTTCTACGGCGGCGGGCACGTGCAGGCTCCGGGCCAGCTGGTGCAGGGCCACCACGGTATCGGACTGGCCGGCCAGCTCCTGGCGGTGGTACTTCTCCCCCACCGCGCCCACCAGCTCGTAGGGGTCGAGCAGCGAAGCCCGGTTGACGTGCAGCAGCACTACCTGGGCGTGCACGGCCTGCGCCAGCTTATCAGCGTAGTGAATAGCATGCCGGGCGGGCTCGTAGAAACCGGACAGCACGATGAGCGTGAGGGCCATGGCAAAAGCAGATTTTAGTGAGTGACGGGGATAAAGGCCCGCGTCTCGACCGGGGCGGCAACCGGGTCCGGAATGTGGGCCGAGAGCAGCAGCACCGGCACCGGTGTGTGCCGCAGCACGTAGTCGATAACACTGCCGCTGAACATCTTGTGCGCCCAGCCGTGGCCCTGGTCGAGCAGGGCCACCAGGTCGGCCTCCAGGTCGTGCACGGCCTCCAGAATGCCCGAGCCGGGCTGCGCGCCCACTACTTTGTGCAAGCCGCAACGGGCTATGCCAGCGGCCAGGCCGCTATGCTGCGTGGCCCGCAGGCCATCCCAGCCGCCGGGGCTTTCGGCCTCCGACAGCACGGTGACGGCCACCACGTCCAGGTCCAGCCCGTCGAGCAGGGGCGCAACGGACCGGGCGGCCGGGGTCAGCCGGAAGGGTCGGTCTTCTACGGCCAGGGCCAGGCGGCGGGGCTGGTGCAGGGCAGCATCGGGCAGGTGCTCGGGCACGAGCAGCAGCGGGCAGCCCGTTTGGCGCGTCACCGACGCGGCGCGGTTGCTGAACCACTCATCGAGGAAGCCATTGGTAGCCGTGAGCCCGGCTACGATGAGCATGGGGTGATATTTTTCGATGGCCTGCACAATGGCGCCGGGCCAGTCGGCTTCCAGCACCTCGGCGGTGGTGGGCACGGGCATGGTTTCGGCCACGTGCCGAAGGCAGCGGCAGGTTTCGGGCACGTAGTCCTCATCCTTGGCCGGCAGCACCATGCCGAATTCCGTGACGACGGGCACCGGCAGAAATACGTGCACCAAGTGGAGCTCGGCATCCAATGGAGCGGCCAGCACGGCGGCGTAGGCTCGGGCCCGCTCGGCGGCGAGCGAGAAGTCAGTCAGCACAACGATGTTGGGGACCATGGCAATTAGTGGCTAAGAATGAGGCGGCACTGGGCTGATGGCAGGAAGGCCGAAACCCGGGCCGGCAATGGAGATATAAAAGCACGATAAAATTCGCTTTTCTCCGCAGGCAAACCCCTGATATTGATTGGCTCAGCTAGTGATTCTCGTCATGTACAGGCAGGTCCGGCCGCTGCCGGGCAATCAGGCAACGGGCTGCTTTTGGGCAACGGGCACGGCCACCTCGTGCGCGGCGGGCCGCCCCTGCGCCCAGGCCGTGAGGCTGGCCAGGGTGGCGTCGGCAATGTTGGTGAGGGCCTCGCGGGTGAGGTAGGCCTGGTGGCCGGTGAGCAGCACGTTGGGGAAGGTGAGCAGCCGGGCAAACGTGTCGTCGAGCAGCAGCTCCTGGCTGTGGTCGGCGAAGAAAAGCGGCTTTTCCCGCTCGTACACATCGAGTCCCAGAAAGCCCAGCTGGCCGCTTTTGAGGGCGCGCAGGGCGGCTTCGGTATCGAGCACCCCGCCCCGGCCGGTGTTGATGAGCATCACGCCGCGCTTCATCTGGCGCAGCAACTCATCATCAATCAGGTGCTGGGTATCGGCGTTGAGCGGGGTGTGCACCGAGATGATGTCGGCCTGGGCGCAGGCTTCAGTCAGCGTCACGTAGCGCAGGCCGTACTGCACGGTCAGGTCGGGGTTAGGCTGCACGTCCACGCCCAGCAGCTGGCAGCCAAAGCCGTGCAGAATGCGTGCTACCACCCCGCCAATGCGGCCCACGCCCAGAATGGCCACGGTTTTGCCGTGCAGGTCGAAGCCGATGAGGTGGTCGAGGCGGAAGTCGTTGGCGCGCAGCTGCTGGTCGGCCTGGCGCAGGTGGCGGCACAGGGCCAGCATGAGCGTCACGGCGTGCTCGGCGATGGCGTAGGGCGAGTATTCGGGCACGTTGGCCACGCGCAGGCCCAGCTGGCGGGCGGCGGCCAGGTCCACGTTGTCGGTGCCGGTGGCGCGCACGGCCAGGTAGCGCACGCCCAGGTCCCAGAGCTGGCCCAGCACGGGTGCCGAGGCATCGTCCCGCGTGAAGATGCTGACGGCCAGCGCCCCCTGGGCCAGGTGGGCCGTGTCGGCGCTGAGGGGCGTATCGAGCAGCGTGAGGTGGTGGCGGGTTTGGTTGGCGCGCTGCAAAAAGCTGCGTTCAAAGCCTTGCACACTGAAAGCGGTAACGTTCATAATCAATTAACTAGATTTAGCAGAAATGAGTCTCTATTGGCGCAGCGTCAGCGCCTGAGGTTCCGTTGGTTATCGGTACCAGGCCCGCTGCCCGGTGTTGTTTTCAGCCCGCCCATGCCCGCTACGCCCTTGCCCGCCCCCCAGCACCCCGACCGGGATGAGCGCCGGTTTCTGGCCGGGCCGCGCAGCCGGCGGCGCGAGCTGCGCTTTCTCTGGACGGTGGTGCGGGAGTTTGTGCGCGGGTTTCGGGCGCTGCATTTTGTGGGGCCGTGCGTGTCGGTGTTCGGGTCGGCGCGGGTGGCGGCGGGCTCGCCGTTCTATGAGCTGGCCCGCCAGCTGGGCGCGGGCCTGAGCCGGCAGGGATTCACGGTGCTCACCGGCGGCGGGCCGGGCATTATGGAAGCCGCCAACCGGGGCGCACGCGAAGCCGGCGGCCCCTCGGTGGGCTGCAACATCGTGCTGAATGCCGAGCAGCACCCCAACGCCTACCTCGACAAGTGGCTGAGCTGCCGGTACTTCTTCGTCCGTAAAGTCTTGCTGGTGAAGTATTCATATGCATTTGTAATTATGCCCGGCGGCATTGGCACGCTCGACGAGCTGTTTGAGGCCCTCACCCTCATCCAGACCCGCAAAATCCTGGATTTCCCGGTAGTGGTGGTGGGGCGCGCCTACTGGCAGCCGCTGCTGGCCCAGCTCACCCACATGCAGGCCCAGGGCATGGTGGCCGCCGCCGATTTGGAGCTACTCACCTTCACCGATTCGGTGGCCGAAGCCCTGGCCCACATCGAGCAGTACGCCGTGCAGAAGTTCCGGCTGGTGGCCAAGCGCCCGCCCCGGCGCTGGTGGCTGGTCGAATAAAGTGGCTCAAAACGGCTTCAAGGGCTCATATTCTGGTCTGAAAAGCACTCAGCGGGTGGCCGTGGCCGCCTGGGCCGCTACGTTCTGCTGAATAGCAGCTTGCTCGGCTTCCGTGGCCAGGCCGGCCAGGGCGGGCAGGTCGAACAGGCGGCCGCGCAGCACCACGGCCTGAATCAGACGCAGGTTGTGGATATCGTCGAGCGGGTTGCCGTTGAGCAGCAGCACATCGGCCGCATAAGCGGGGCGGATGCGGCCCACGTCGAAGCCGTGCCCGGTGGCCATGGCCGGGTTCACGGTGCCGGCGCGCAGGGCTTCGGCCGGCGTGAGGCCGAGGGCCACCAGGCGCTCCAGCTCATCGTGCAAGCTGCCGCCGTAAAAGAGGTTGGGCGTGCCGGAGCCGGCATCGGAGCCCGCCACCAGGCGCACGCCCAGCAGCCCAAACGTGGCCACCATGCTGCGCTGCAACGAATCGGCAACCTGGATTTTGGCCAGCTTGCCGGCCGATAGGTGCGGCCGGTCGTGGGCGGCCTGCGCCCACTGCTGGCGCATGCTGGCCGGCACCGACCGAAAGCGCGGGTCTTCCCGGGCGGGGTCGCGCCGCAGGTCGAAATCGTGGGCCACCAGCCCGGGCATCACCGCCGTATGGTCCTGCATCAGCGCCTGGGCCAGCGTCGCGCACCGGCTGGGGCTGAAGCTCGCCACGATGTCCTTTTGCTGCGATTTGATGCAGGCTTGCAGCGTGGGCAGGGGCCGGGGGCCGGCCAGGGCCGCAGCGCGTGCCGCCACCAGCTCGGCCTCGCGGCCGGAGCAGGCCAGCAGCAGCTTATCGGCGTGCTCGATGCTGCGCTGGCCGGCCCCGATGGCATCCAGCACCGGCACGGCCTCGGGCACGGCACCGGCCAAGTGCACCCGCTCCAGGCGGGTGGCAGCGGCGATGCCCCCAAAGGCCTCGGGCGATAGGTACGGGCCAGCTTGCAGGCTGCACCAGCCCGCCCGCATCAGGGCTTCGGCCCGGGCAAAGCCCTCGGCGCGGGTGGCCGTGAGGCTCAGGCTGGTGCTGCCATCGGCCGAGCCGTCGAGCACGGGGCCGGCCAGTTCGAGGCGCGGCCCCACCCGCGCCCCGGTTTCCAGGGCCTGGTATGTGCGCAACAGGTCGGCCAGGGGCCGGGCCGCGCTCACGTCGCGGATGCTGGTGATGCCGTGGGCCACGTACAGCGGCAGGGCCACCCGCTCATCGGCGGCTGAGCCCAGGGCGTGGGTGTGGAAGTCCCACAGGCCGGGCACCAGGTATTTGCCGGTGCCGTCGAGGGTGGGCACGCCCCGGCCGGCCGGCACCCATTGGCCCACCGAAAAGATGACGCCGTCGCGCAGCACCACGTTGCGGTGGGGCTCGACTTCGCCCAAATCAACGTCCACCACGTTCACGTTGGTAATCACCAGCTCATCGACCGGCGGGGGAGCGATGGGCGGCGGAATGAGGGACACCGGACGCTGCCCGACAGCCAGGTGCCCCGAGAAACTCAGCCCCAGGAGCAGTCCAAAAAAAAGGCGTGGTTTCATGACCAGAGTACAGATTTAAAAAAGCGTTTGCGGCTAATAATTAACACGTAAGACAACTGCCGCCCCCCGAATCAAAGCCCGGCGAACAGGCGGACGGATTCCAGGTATTCGGGCACTTCCACGCTGGGCCAGTGGCGCTCGCGCAGCGTTGCGGCCAGGTTTTCGGCGGCCGGCGGCTCGCCGTGCACCACGAAGGCGCGCTGGGGCGGGGCCTGAAACTGGTCGAGCCAGCGCAGCAATTCCGAGCGGTCGGCGTGGGCCGAGAAGCCGTCGAGGTGCTCGACGTGGCAGCGCACGGGCACCATTTCGCCGAACATCTTGATTTCCTGCTCGCCGGCCAGCAGGCGGCGGCCCCGCGTGCCCTCGGCCTGGTAGCCGATGAGCAGCAGCGTATCCTGCGGGCGGGGCAGGCGGTGGTGCAGGTGGTGCACAATGCGCCCGCCCGTGCACATGCCACTGGCCGAGATGATGATGCCCCAACCGGTTTTCTGGTTCAGCGCCTTCGACTGTTCCGACTCCGGCACCAGGTGCAGGCCACTGAAATCGAACACGTTGCCGTGGCCCAGCCGGTGCGCCGTGGGGTGGCGCGGGTAGAGGTCGGCCACGCGCAGGGCCATGGGACTATCCACGTACACCGGCACGGGCGGGATGCGGCCGGCCGCCAGCAGCTTTTTCAGGTAGTAGAGCAGCGCCTGGGTGCGCCCCACGGCAAAGGCCGCCACGAGCAGCACGCCGCCCCGGTCCAGGGCCTCGTTCACGGTGCGGGCCAGCACCGATTCGGGGTCGGCCAGGCGCGTGGTGCGGTCGCCGTAGGTGGATTCCACCACGAGCACATCGGCCTGGGGGATGGCCGTGGGGTCGTGCATCAGCGGGCTGTCGTAGCGGCCCAAATCGCCGGAAAACACGAGGCGCTTGTGCTGGTGCGCGCCCCGCACGTCCAGCTCCACAATGGCCGAGCCCAGGATGTGGCCAGCTTCCCGGAAGGTGAGCACGAGGCTGCCCCCGAGCAGGCTGATGGGCGCATTGTAGGCCACGCTTTCCACCAGGGGCAGCACCTGCTCCACGTCGGCCTGCGAGTAGAGCGGCAGAGCCGGATGGTGTTTGGAATAGCCTTTTTTATTCGCGTAAACCGCATCTTCTTCCTGCAGCTTGGCCGAGTCAAGGAGCATAATGCTGAGCAAATCGGCGGTGGGCTCGGTGCACAGGATGCGGCCCCGAAAACCGTCTTTCACCAGCTTGGGAAGGTAGCCGCTGTGGTCGATGTGGGCGTGGGTGAGGATGACAATTTCGACGTCGGCGGGCGCGAGGGGCAGCTCCTCGCGGTTGCGCAGCCGCAGCTCCTTAAGGCCCTGAAACAGTCCGCAATCGATGAGTAGCTGATGGCGCTTGCCCGCCTCTTCCAGCGTGAGCAGGTGCTTGGAACCCGTGACGCAGTGCGCGGCCCCGAGGAATTGCAGATTGACATCCATGGCCTTGAAGCGGAAGTAAGTTGCGCTTACAAGGTTCAGCCAAACCCAACCAACAAAACATGACGAAAATCAACGCTTTGGCTAATAATCAGCAGGGTGCTGGCGCGCGCGGGGCGGGTTCTTTGGGTTCGGATTTTCCTTTCCCGGCCGGGTGCTGAATCATCACCCGGCACGTGCGTAATTTCTTGGGCGGCAGGCCAATTCGCATTCGAGTACCCCTCCTGCTGCTTGTCATGGCTGAACTCATCCGGCCCGCTTCGGTTCCCCCCCGGTCCAGCGCCGACCTTGATGGGCTGCTTGCCGAACTCACCACCGTGCGCGACGAGATGGTGGGCTTTGCCACGCAATGCACGCAATACCTGTCCTCTATTCACCCAAATTTCCAGCTGGGTGCCCGCAACCTGCTGCACTACCTGGCCCTGCGCCAGCGCGACCTGCGCCCCCTGCAATACCGCCTCGCCGAGCTCGGCCTCTCCTCCCTGGGCCGGGCCGAGGCCCACGCCCTGGCCAGCGTGGAGGCGGTGCGGGCCGTGCTGCACGCCCTGGCACGGCCCACCTCACCGGAGCCAGTTCAGCCGGACGAAACCGGCCCGACCTTCAGCAGCGGCCCGCGCCTGCTGGCCGAACACAGCACCGCCTGCCTGGGCCCGGTGCCGGCCGAGCGCGACGTCCGCATCATGGTGACCATGCCCAGCGAGGCCGCCACCAATTATGCTCTGGTGGAAGAGCTGCTGCGGCAGGGCATGGACTGCCTGCGCATCAACTGCGCCCACGACGACGTGGCAGCCTGGCAGCAGATGATTGCGCACCTGCGCCGTGCCGAGCAGACGCTGGGCAAGTCCTGCAAGGTGAGCATGGACCTGGCCGGCCCCAAGCTGCGCACCCAAGGCCTGCCGCCCGGGCCGGCCGTGCTACAAATCAGTCCGAAAATTGATGCCTTTGGGCGGCGGCTGGCCCCCGCACGGATATGGCTGAGCGCCGCCGAACAGCCCACGGCGGCCCCAGCAGCGGCGGCCGCCAGTCTGGCTTTCCCGGCTGCCTGGCTGCTCGGCCTGCACGCCGGCGAGGCCATTGCATTTGTGGATGCGCGGGGGAAGCGGCGCAAGCTGCACGTTGGCAGCTGCACGCCGCAAGGCTGCTGGGCCGAGCTTAGCAAAACGACCTATCTCACGCCGCTTACCCAGTTTCGGGGGGCGGACGGAATGGCTACCATTCAGCACCTGGAGCCCTCGGAGCCGTTCATTCTATTGCGACCCAGCGATAGTTTGTTGGTGCGCCGGCGGCCGGCTGGCGGCGGGGCGCTGTCCGTCCCAACGGCATTGGATGGCGAAGCCGCAGCGGCCATTGGCTGCGCGTGGTCCGAGGCGTTCGACTACGTGCGGGCCGGCGAGCCCATCTGGTTCGATGACGGCAAGATTGGCGGGGTCATTGAGGAGGTCGAGCCCGAAGCCTTGCGCGTGCGCATCACCCAGGCCCGCTCGCAGGGCGAAAAGCTGCGCAACGACAAGAGCATCAACCTGCCCGAAAGCCAGCTACCGCTCTCCGCCCTCACGGAGAAGGACCAGCGCGACCTGGCCTTCGTAGCCCAGCACGCCGACCTGGTGGCCCTCTCCTTCGTGAGCTCGGCGGCCGATGTAGAGCAGCTGCGGCAGGAAATCAGTCGCCTCACGGACCGGGAGCTGCCCATCATCCTCAAAATTGAAACGCGGCGGGGCTTCGAGCAACTCCCGGCCCTGCTGCTCAGCGCCATGCAAGGCGAGAGCTGTGCGGTGATGATTGCCCGCGGCGACCTAGCCGTGGAATGCGGCTTCGAGCGCCTGGCCGAGGTGCAGGAGGAAATCCTCTGGCTGTGCGAGGCCGCCCACGTGCCCGTCATCTGGGCCACACAGGTGCTCGAGAGCCTGGCCCGGGGCGGCATGCCCTCCCGCGCCGAAATCACCGATGCCGCCATGGGCGACCGCGCCGAGTGCGTGATGCTCAACAAAGGCCCGCGCGTGGTGGAAGCCGTGCGTATTCTCAGCGGGATTTTGCGGCGTATGCAGGCCCATCAGCGCAAGAAAAGCGCCATGCTGCGCGGCCTGCGCGTGGCCCAGGCGTGGCCGGGGATATAAGCCCGCCCACAAAACGGCAGCTACTTACCGGGCTTCCATTCCAACACGTATACCGGCTGCGGGGCTAGGTTTTCGAGGGTTTCGCCGTCGCCCTGACCGGTGCGCTGCACGAATAGGCTGAGGATGCCTTCGGTTTTCCAGCGCTCGGTGTCGTAGCTGGGCTCCCAGTTGCCCACGGAACTGGTTGTGAGGTCAGTGGCCGTCCACTGGTTGGTGGCGAGGTCGGGACATTGCAGCACCGAGGCACGGTCCTGGCGCTCGGCGTCGCGGTAGAGCAGGTAAGCGGCAGTTTTGCCTTTTTGGGTCGAAACCAGCAGCTGCGGGCGCGAAATCGGAATCTTCTTCGTGCCCACGCCGCTCAGGCTGAAAGGCATGGTGCGCTGGCTGATTTGGGCGGTTTTCCAGGTTTTACCATTCAGATAAATCAACTGATACTGCGGCACCTGGGTGCCGGCCGGCCGCCAGTAGGTGGCGATGTAGGGCCGGCCCTGGGCATCGGCGGTGATGCTGGTCTGGTTAATCAGCTCGCTGTTTTGGG
The DNA here is from genome assembly GCF_054776495.1 of Hymenobacter segetis. Taxonomy (NCBI): domain Bacteria; kingdom Pseudomonadati; phylum Bacteroidota; class Cytophagia; order Cytophagales; family Hymenobacteraceae; genus Hymenobacter; species Hymenobacter segetis. Next base: position 497,829 of record NZ_BAAHBV010000002.1, read on the forward strand.
GGATGCGGGCGGCGTACTCGGCGGTTTTTTCGGTGATGGGAATCTGATACTTTTCGCCGGTGCTGCGCTGCCAGGTCAGGCCGCCGTCCTTCGAGCAGGCGTAGGCCATGTCGTGGTTGGAGGCCACGTTGGGCGACTCGCGCCATACCCACGACACATGGATGGTGCCCCGCGCATCGATGCAAGCCTGCCAGTAGGCGTTGCGCTGGCCCTCGCCGTCGATGAGCACGCTGTGCAGGCGGGTCCATTTCTGGTTTTTCGGGCTGTAGCGGTTCAGCACGAGGTTGCCGTTGCCGGAGCCGCCGTCGCGGTACATAAACAGCACGTCGCCGCCGGGGAAACGGTGGAATTCGGGGTAGGAAACCTTCTGCTCCTGCTGGCCGGTCATGGGCTGGAGCGGCCCCATTTCGAGCGAGCCGGGCGCTTTGCCCCGGCAGTAGTGCAGGGGGTTGTTGTGGTGGTCGAAGGACAGGTGCACGTAGCCCACGCCATCCACCATCAGGCTAATGATGTTGTGGGCATCCTTCACATTGCCTTGGTATGGCGTGCGTTGCACCTGCCACGGCCCGGCTGGCAGTCGCCGCTTGGCCAGCACCACGTAGGCCGCCGAATCGTACCAGGCCACGTACTGGTCGCGGCCCTGCGTCACGACGGAGTTTTTGCGGAACACCGCGCCGTTCACGTTATTCTTCGCCCAGCCCAGGCCCACCGGCATTTGGGCGCGGCTGGTCAGCGGCTGCAATAAACTCGATATCAGTAAAATACACAGCGCAAATCGAAAATTCAACATGAAGTGATGAGTGGTTTTTAGAGATGCGTTGTCTGCCAATCCGGCCGATTATTTCACCCGCACCGGCTGGATGCCGGCGTGCGTGGGTGTCACAGGCTTGATGCTGCCGTCGGCGTTGAATTCCAGCTTATCAATGCAAACTTCGCGGTGGTAGCCGGCAGCGCGGCCCATCCCGAGGCCCTCGGGGTAGGTGAAACGGTGGTAGACGAGGTACCACTCATCCCGCCCCGGCACCTGGATGGTGGAATTGTGGCCCGTGCCATAGAGGCCGGCCGCCGCGTCTTTGCTGACAACCAGATTATTGGCCGACACCGTGATTTTGCCCAGCGGCGTGGCAGCCGTGCCGTAGCGCACGCGGTAGTCGGGGTCGCGGGTATCGTTTTCGCTCCACATGAAGTAGTAGGTGCCGTTGCGGTAGAGCACGTGGCTGCCCTCGCGGAAGGTGCCGTCGGGCGTCATCAACTGTGTGGTGCCGGGTTTCAGGGAGATGAGGTCGTCGTTCAGTTCCGCGCCGGCCATGTAGGAGTTGCCCCAGTAGAGGTAGTTTTTGCCGGTTTTGGGGTCGTGGAATACGGCCGGGTCAATCTGCTGGCCGCCCTTCGCGCCCTCGGGCCGGGTGTCAATCAGAGGTTTGCCGGTGTCCACAAAAGGGCCGGTGGGGCTGTCGGACAGGGCCACGCCAATCTTGCCTTCGGCGCAGAAATAATAGGCGTACTTGTAGCCGTTGGCCGTTTTCTGCTCGATGATGCAGGGCGCCCAGGCGTTTTTCTTCGCCCAGCTCACATCCTTCCCCAAATCCAGTATCACGCCCTCGTCCTTCCAATTCACCAAATCCGGCGATGAAAACGCCTTGAAGTAGGTGCCCGACCAGCCCGTAAACCCGTCGCTCGTGGGGTAGAGGTAGAATTTGCCGGTTTTCTCAGCGTAGAGGATGGCCGGGTCGGCATAGTAGCCGGTCAGGGCAGGGTTGTGGGTTTCGGCCATGCTCACCGAAACGGGCTGCTTCTGGCTGGTGCCGCTCACGTTGTAGCGCACGGGGCCTTTGGTGAAATCCTGCGGGCCGGTGGGCTGCACTGCTACCCCGGCGAAAGTGGAAAACGTGGGGTCGAATGCTTTCAGGCTGGTGCCTGGTTTGGCCAGGAAGGCCAGCTTGCCGCCGGCGGAATCGGCCACGGTATTTTGCGAACGGATAGCGGGGTTGCGGGCCGAGCGCAGCACGTCGACCGGAGCCAGCCAGCGGGCGGCCAGGCGCGCGCCCTCTTGCGCCGTGATGGGCAGCACGGTGCCGTGGCGCGGGTGAAAATTCATGCTCACCTCGCTGTCCACAACCTTGAAATTCTGGAGGTCGGAAGTGCGGGTGAACTGGTAACGGCCCTTGGTGTACACGTCGTACATCAGGATGTAATCGTTGGAATTATTGAGCTTGAAGGTGCCCGCGCCTTCCACCGGGTCGGTGGTTTGCTGCACGTATTGGTCGCGCAGCACGTAGCCGCCGGTGAGCTTATCCGACACGGCGATTTTGATGCCGTTGCCCTTGCCTTCGGTCTTGAAAAACAGGTAAAACTTGCCGTCTTTGGCCACGATGTCGCCGTCGATGCACGAACCGTTGGTGGGGCTGATGAACAGCTGTTTCGGCTCGCCTTCCAAATCGGTGAAATCCTTGTTGGCGTAGGCATAGTAGATTTTATCGGGGTCTGTGCCGTGCTTCAGCGAGAAGTAAACCAAGTATTTGCCGGCCTGGGCGTCGTAGATGGTTTGCGGAGCCCAGACGCGTTTCAGGTCATCCTGGCCGGGGTAGCGCTTCTGGAAATTGATGGCGCTGGATTTCCAGTTAAGCAGGTCGGTGGACTTCATGAGTACCATGCCCCGGTTGGAGTCCCAGCCCTTAGCTGATACCATGTCGGTAGCCACCATGTAGAAGGTTTTGCCATCGGCCCCGCGCAGAATGTGCGGGTCGCGCACGCCGCCCGTCTCGCTGATAGCGGCCGAGCTGATGACCGGCCGGTTGCCGTTGAGCGCCGTGTAGTGGTAACCGTCGGGGCTGAGGGCGAAGCGGATGGCTTCTTCCTTGAGGTCGTTGCCGGTGAAGTAGACGAACAGATAGGCGCTGGTTTTTTCTTTCGCGGGCGGGCCGGGTTTGCCGGCGGCAGATTGAATTAATCCGAGCACCAGCAGTAAGAAACCAAAGTAGTATTTCATAAAAACGAGGAAGTGGCCGGAGCCACTGAAAGATGCGAATAAAAACACTTGTCATCCTGAGCGGAGCGAAGGACCTTATCACGCCTGTGCCGCTTGATTTCTGCAAATCGTTTATCGGTGACAAGGTCCTTCGCTCCGCTCAGGATGACAAATGATAAAGAAAAACACGAACGCACGGCCCGCGACCAGTGGCCGGTAAGGGTCCCACCTCCCACCGGCCAGCGGCTCCGTTTGCAGCGGGGCCGGGCTCTCACTGTCAGGCTAGCAAGTTTCTCACTGCTCAGTTAGCCGGGTTGGCGCTGGTCGGGGCCGTACGTTCGTTAGTTTTTCTTTTTAATCAAATTTTATGGTCTTGCTGCTGCCGTCCTTGAAAGTCACCACGGCGCTGCTGTTCTGGGCCGGCGGCATAAGTTCTTTCACGGGCATTAATTCGGCATCGGTCCAGGTTTCGCCGGATTTTTTCCAGAGTATGAGCGTGGCGTAGAGTGTAGTTTGAGCGGGCTCAAACTGGGCCGAGACGTTGATAACGGCGCTTTCGGACTTCACGGGGTTGAGGCCGGTGGTGGTCAGGGTTTCGGTTTTGGTCCAGCCGCTGAGCGGGATGAGGGCCAGCTGGTAGGTGCCGTTGTCGATGAGCTGGGCTTCGTAGCCGTTCACCTTGCGCGTGGTGCGCCGGATGGTGCCCGTGAGGTTGGGCAGGGCGTAGTGGCCCAGGCGGGCGGCCACGGGCTCGGTGCTCAGGTTCTGGTCGAGGCGCAGGATGCCGTTGGGCAGGGTGATGTCGGCCAGATGCAGCTTGATGTTGTGGTTGGTTTCCAGCTCGGCATCGCGGTAGTAGATGCCGTTTTCGAACTTTTTGAAGGTGTAGAGGCGCAACGGCTCCCACTTGTTGTCCGGGGTTTTGAACACGTAGTCCATGGCCACTTCGCCGTTGGGGCCGTCGGCCTGCCAGGGGAAGGCGCTGTTGTAGCTCAGGCGGTTATAGTTTTCGTTGCCCCGGTTGCCATCGCTGGCGGGCTGGGCCGAGGGTACGCGGATTTCGGCCGCGCCGGTGTTGGGATAGTCGGTGACGAGGATGTTGGGGCCGGCCTCGAACTTGTTGAACACGGTGCCCGGCTTCAGCTCCTTGCCCCAGGGGCCTTCGTTCTCGGTGGCGGTCCAGAAGGGCGAGTCGGCCGGCACGAGCAGGCCCAGGAAGGCCTTGGCCATCCAGAACACGCTGCCTCGGCAACTATAGGCCTGCACGGCGGGGTCAAAAGAGCCATAGAAGCCCAGCGTGGGGATATTGTCCTGCAAAAAATCCGGGTTTTTCAAAAACTGTAACAGCGTGCCCGAGGCAATGCGCCGCATCCAGCCGAAGTTGGTACCGGCCTCGGGGTGCAGGCCCATCAGCGGGAAGGGCACCACCGCCGCAAAGCGGTAGGTGATGCTGCGGCCCCACATTATCATGCGGCCGTCGCGCCCAAACTGGTAAGGGTAATTGTCCTTCAGCGGGGAGAAATTGGCGGTGAGCTGGGTGGCAATTTCGGGGTAGTGTGCCCGGCCGTAGTATTCGCTCCACAGCCGGCCGTACATCTGGAAGGCCCACATGCTGTAGTAGTCGAAGGTAGGGCCGTCGTGGTACCAGCCTTCGCCGCGGTAGTGCGTGAGCTGCTTTTGCAGGTATTCTTCCATCAACTTTTCGTTGACGGTGTAGCCCCGGCTTTTGTAGAAGCTCAGGATGAAGATGTTGAAATAGCGCCAGTTCTGGGGCACGGTGGGGCCGTCGCCGTAGCTGAGCATGGTGGCAGCCAGGGCATCTTTGGTGGCCTGGGGCAGTGGGTCCCAGAGGATTTCGGGGGTCGCAAACAGCGCCACGCTCAGCCCGCCAAACTCCACCAGGTTCTGGCTGGGGCCGCCATCCTTAGCCCGGGGCTGGATGAACGATGGGCTGGCCGGGTTCACCAACTGGGCCAGCTGGTGGCGGTAGTAGTCGCCCACTTTGATGCCGTTCAGCGTCAGGCCGGGGTCTTCTTTCAGCAGCGGCGCGGCCATGAACAGGGTGCGGCACAGGCCTTCCAGCTTCTCGGTGGGCACCTGGGCAGCGGTGCGCGGGTAGCTTTTGCCGGGCTGCTTGGGGAATTGCATCGGGTCGTCCAGCTGATGGATGTAGCTGAACGCGCCGCTGAGCAGGTAGCGGGCGGCGTCCTGCCAGTGCCGCCGCGTCATGCCAGTGAAGGGGCTGAGCCTTTTATCCGGCTGCTTCACCTGGAACAGCGGCAGCCTGGTAGCGGGCGGCGTGACGGCAGTGGTGAAGGCGGGCGGGGCGGGCTGGGCGTGGGCCGGGGTGGCGGCCAGCACTGCGAGGATTCCAAAGAGTAGGCCGTTTATTTTCATTAATACAAAGGCTCGAAAGCACGTCATGCAGAGCGCCGCGAAGCATCTTGCCCGCAGTAAGTAACTCATTCGATTGAATTAGTGGTGGCGGGCAAGATGCTTCGCGGCGCTCTGCATGACGTGCTTTCGAGACGTTCTTTCCTGGACGTTCTACTACTCCGGCTTAATACCCGTCATTCTGCCCCAGCGTAGCCATACCATTCAGGTCAATAGACGTTTGCGGGATGGGCAGCAGCAGCTTTTTGGTGGTGAGGCCGGAAACCGGGGCGGGGTTCAGGCGCGTCACGCGGTCGATGAGCGTGCCGGTGCGCAGCAGCGTGAGGCGGCGCTGCTCCTCCCCTATCAACTCGCGGGCGCGCTCGTCGAGGATGAAATCGAGCGTCATCTGGGCGGCGGTGACCGGAGTAGCCTGGGCGCGGGTGCGCAGCTCGTTGATGCTGATGGCGGCATCAGTCGTCTTGCCCTGCTTCACCTGGGCTTCGGCCAGCAGCAGGTAGGTTTCGCCCAGGCGCATCATGGGCAAGTCTTTGATGGTGCCGAACCCGAAGGTATCGGTGGGGTCAAACTGGTTCCACTTGGTGGTGTAGGGCGTGATGAAGAAGATGGTATCCGAGCCGGTGAGGCCGGTGACGCGCTGGCCGAATTTGGCCGGCACGGCGGGGTTGTTATAGTAGAAGCGGCGCTTGATGTTGTACTTCGAGTTGCGCATGTCGGGGCCGTTGTTGTACAGGCGGTAATCGACCCAGTTGCTGAGGCGCAGGCGGCCCAGGCCACGCCCGCCCAGGGAGTCGACCAGCAGCATGCCGTTCACGTTGTAATAGGCCGGCACCCACACGCGGCGCTGCTGGGCGCTGGTGGTGCCGCCGGGTATCAGCAGCTGCTGCTCAATGCCCCAAATCAACTCGGTATTCCCTTGGTTGCGGCGTTGGTTGCCGATGATGAACATATCGGAAAAGTAGTCGCCGGGCTGGGTCGATTTCACCCCGTAGCGGGCCTTAATCAGGCTATACTGGCCGCCGCTGATAACCTCTTTAAGCTGCGTTTCGGCCAGCGAGGCCTGGTTGGTGCGCAGGTACACTTCGCCGAGCAATTGCTGGGCCGCGCCCTTCGTGATGCGGCCCGAAGCCGCCTTGCTGGCCAGAAACAGCTTGGGAATGGCCGTGGTCAAATCATTGATGATAAACGTATTCACCGCTGCAATGGGCGTGCGAGTGAAGTCGGTGCGCGGCGTAGTCACGGGCGTCTCAATCAGCGGCACGTCGCCCCAGAGCGTCACCAGGAAGTTGTAGGCGTAGGCGCGGTAGAAGCGGGCCTCGCCGCTGATGCGGTCCTTGTAGCCCTGGCGCAGGGTGGCCGGTGCAGCAGCCGCCCCCTGAATAATCTGGTTGCAGTTGTTGATGGTGCGGTAGGCCCAGCTCCACATCACGGCAGCGGCCTGGTCCTGCGAGTTCAGCAGGGTGTAGTTGTAGTAGGGAATCTCGGCGCCCTGCACCTGGCCGGGAATGGCCACGTCGGTGCCGAGCTGCATCATGCCCAGCAGCCCTTGCTCATCAGAGCGGGTGTACTGCTCGCGCACCACGGATTGCAGACCGGCCATGGCGGCCTCAAAGCCCAGCGAATCGGTCAGCACCGTTTGGGGCGTGTAGAGCGACTTGGGGGCTTCGTCGAGGAAATCTTTCTTACAGGAGCTCAGCAGCTGGGCGGCTGCCAGCAGGGCCAGGCCCATTAATCCAATGCGTTTCATATATCAGGAGCGGTAAGGCGGGTGGGATGGGATTACAACGTCAGGTTCAGGCCGAACACGAAGGTTCTGAGCTGCGGGAAGTTGGGGTTCGAGCCGGTGCCGGGGTTGCCAAGGGTAGTCAGGTTGTCCACGTTGCCGGAGCCGTTGCCCAGGGTGTAGCCCTGCTCGGGGTCCCAGCCCACCCACTTGGTCCAGGTGTAGAGGTTGCGGCCGCTCACGTACACGGACACGCCGCCCATTTTCAGGCGCTCGGTCAGCGACGTGGGCAGCGAGTAGCTCAGCGTCACGTCTTTGAGACGGGTGTAGCTGGCGTTGCTGGGGTACTGGTAGCCGCGGTTGTTGTAGAAGTTCAGGCCGGGACGGTCCTGGCTGGCGTTCTGGGGCGTCCAGTAGCCCACTTCCTGCGGCGTGTTGAGGCGGCCGCCCAGGTCCACGAAGTTCAGGATGCCGTTGTTTTTCAGGATGCCCTGGGCCGTTTGCAGGAACACGCGCAGGCTCAGGCCCTTGTAGGTAAAGGTGTTGGTGAGGCCGGCCGTGTAGTCGGGCAGCGTCGAGCCCTGGTATTCGCGGTCGGCGGTGTCAATTTTCTTGTCGCCGTTCAGGTCCGCGAATTTTAGGTCGCCGGGCTTGGCCCCGGGGTCCTGCTGCGAGGGGTCTTCGCCCACCTGCCACACGCCAATCTTGCGGTAATCATAGATGGCGCCCAGCGGCCGGCCCAGAAAGCGGCGGTTGCCGATATCGTCGGTGCTGGTGTAGCCCAGCTCCAGCAGGCGGTTGCGGTTGGCCGAGATGTTGAAGGCCGACGACCAGCTAAAATCCGCTTTCTGAATATTCACCGTATTCAGGGTCAGTTCGATGCCCTTATTCTGCACCCGGCCAATGTTGTCGAGAATGGAGGTGTAGCCCGAGATAACCGGAATCTGGCGGGCCAGCAGCAGGTCCTTGGTGGTGGCATCGTAGTATTCGAGGCTACCCGTGATGCGGTTTTTCAGCAGGCCAAAGTCGATGGCGTAGTTGGCGCTGGTGGTTTGCTCCCACTTCAGGTTGGCGTTGCCGATGTTGTTGGCCCGCACGCCCACCGCCGACACGCCGCCGTAGGCGTAGTTCAGCAAGGCCCCGCCCGTAATGGTCTGGTAAGGGTTGATGCCTTCGTTGCCGGTGGTGCCGTACGAAAAGCGCAGCTTCAGCACGTTCAGAATGGAATTATCCTTCAAAAACGCTTCGTTGGCCACGTTCCAGCCCACTGCCACCGAGGGAAAAACAGCGTATTTATCCGCGTTAGCACCGAATACCGAGGAGCCGTCGCGCCGGGCCGTGGCCGTGAACAGGTAGCGGCTGTCATAGGAATAGTTGACGCGGGCCATCTGCGATTCCAGACGGCGCATCTCGCTGTAGGAGCCAAGCGTGGGCGTGTTCGAGCCCGAGCCGATGCTGTTGAACCCAATCTGGTCGTTGATGAAGCCGCTGGCATTTTCCGTAGTCGTGAAGTACTTGTTCTGCTGGGCGCTTTGCACCAGCGTCACGTCAACGTGGTGCTTATCAATGTCTTTATTATAAGACAACACGTTCTCCACCGTGTAGTTGGGCCGCTCCTCGTTCACGAGCGCCGCCGAGCCGCGCAGGTCGCCGCCCTGCCGACCCACGTAGCTGGCGAAGCGGTAGGTGCGGTAGCCGTAGGTCACGTTCAGGCGGTATTTCAGGCCGCTCAGGAAGGTGGGGGCCACCTCCAGGTAGCCCGTGCCGGTGAGCTGGTTCACGCGGCTTTCGCGCGTAGTGGTAGTGCCTATCAGCGGGTTATTGAAGAGCTGCTCGGGCTGCTGCGGGAAAATGGTGTAGGTGCCATCGGGGTTGTACACGTTGCCGTAGGGGCTGGCAATCTGGGCCGAGCTGAGGTTGGCGCGGCCGCCGCCGTCGTCGTTGTTGGCATAGAAGGCCGAGGTGCCCACGCGCAGCCAGTTGGTCAGGTTGGCATCAATGTTCGTCCGGAAGCTGATGCGCTGGTACTGATACCCTTTGATGATGCCCTGCTGCTTGAAATAGTCACCCGACACGAAGTACTTCACGTCGTCGTTGCCGCCCGAAATCGACACGTTGTGGTCCTGGATAAAGCCCTGCTGTTTAATCAGGTCCATCCAATCCACGGTGCGGCCGGCGTTGTAGTTATCTACCTCGCTCAGGTTGGGCACGTGGCCGAAGGTGATGCCCCGCTGCCGGGTAAACTCCTCGTATTTCGCCGCGAATTCGGGCCCGTTCAGCGGGTGCAGCTTGTCCACCATGTACTCCGGCCCGGCGTAGCCCGCGTAGCGAATCTGGGGCTTGCCGGTTTTGCCGCGCTTGGTGGTCACCAGGATAACGCCGTTGGAGCCCTTCGTACCATAAATGGCTGTCGAAGAAGCATCTTTCAGAATCTCAATCGAGGCAATGTCGTTGGTATTGATGTCATTCAGGTTGCCCGCAAACGGCAGCCCGTCCACAATCAGATACGGGTCGGTATTGGCCGTAATCGAACGCACCCCCCGAATCTGGATGCTGGACTGCGAGCCCGGCACCCCCGAGCCGCTCGTGACCTGCACGCCGGCCACCGCGCCTTGCAGGGCCTGGGCCACGTTGGCCACCGGCAGCTTCTCCAGCCGGTCCTGCGGCACCGACACCACCGAGCCCGTCACGTCGGAGCGTTTCTGGGTACCGTAGCCCACCACCACCACTTCGCTCAGGTCCTGGGTATCGGGGGCCAGCTTCACGGTAATCTTCGTTTGGCTGCCCACCACGATTTCCTGCTTCACGTAGCCCACGAAAGAAATGACCAGCGTGGGCGAAGCCGTGCCCTCGGGAATGGCCAGCGTGAAGCCGCCATTGCCGTCGGTGCTGGTGCCGGTGGTCGTGCCTTTCAGCACCACCGTCACGCCGGGCAGGCCCGCGCCCTTCTCATCGAGCACGGTGCCGGAGATGGTGCCCTCGGCCGCCGGCGCGGCCAGCCCGTGGGCCGCCAGCGGAGCCTCGGCCCGGCTGGCAGTGGGTTGGAGCGCGGCGAGGGGCAGCGCTCCACAGAGGAGTAAAAGTTTTGCCTGCATATGATTTAGGGAAAAAGGCAACTGGCGAAGGCTGCCCGGGGTGGGAATTTGTGAGAATCTCAGGAGTTGTTTTCTGAGGTAAAAGTACCGGGCTGTTTAAGCAGAATCCGGGGTGTTTTTAGGCAAAAAAGGGGGTCTAATTGGTCCTCCAAGCCAGACAATCGATTGTGGAAATTCAACCATTGTATTAATAACATGATACTTATATTATTAACAGTAGGGATTGGCCTTCCAGACCGCTGAATTGCGGTCTTCCAAGCTAAGGATTGACGCCCCGTTTTGCACCGGCCGCATCGAACGCGCTCAGGTTCCAGCGGTCGGCCCATTGCAGGCGGGGCTGGTCGCCCTCGAAGCGCAGCGGCAGCCATATGTAGCCGCCGTCGATGGGGTTCTTCGGCGTCCAGCGGTCGGCCATGAAAATGAAGGCATCCTTGCGGCCCGCCACCGGCAGCAGGTAAGTGCTCTGCGAGTGGTAGGTGGAGTCGGCGTCGGGGCCGGTGGCCGGATTGTCCAGCTGCTGCCACGGCCCCCAGATGGACGAGGCCACGAAAGAACGCGCCGCATTGGGCGCCCAGCCGGTGCAACCGGAGGTGATGAGGTAGTACTTGCCGCCGCGCTTGCAGATGGCCGGGGCCTCGTTGTGCCCGGCCGGCGCAATGGTATTCCAGCGTCCCGTGAAGCCCTGGTAATCAGCCGTCAGCTCGGCTACATGCAGCGTCAGGTTTTCTTCGGAGGAATGGATGTTGTAGGCCTTGCCGTCGTCATCCACGAAGATGGTCATGTCGCGGGCCATCTGGCCGGGCTCGAAATCGCGCCGCACAAACAGACCCTCAGCCACGGCTTTTTTCCACTCAGGGGTCCACCCTTTCAGGCTGGCCTCGTTGGGCACGGGCTTTTTCCATTCTGGGTTGAAGCCCAGCGGCCACTGGCCCGCGCCGGGGCGGTAGGAGCGCACGTAGCGGAACGGGCCGGTGGCTTTGTCGCTCACGGCCACGGCGGTGCGGGCGGCGGCGTAGCCCTTGCCTTTCAGCTCCAGGTGGAACCACATCACGTACTTGCCGGTCTGCTTATTGAACACCACCTTGGGCCGCTCGATGATGCTGCCCTGCTCGATTTCGGAGCCCGAGCCGGCGGGCGCCACCGCCAGGGCAATGCCCTCATCGGTCCAGTTGTACAGGTCTTTGGAGGAGTAGCAGTGCACGCCCACCTGGGCGCTATTGCCCTTCGGCCCCACAATCTTGTGTTCGCCAAACAGGTAGTAGCGGCCTTTATCATAGAGCACGCCCGCGCCGTGGGCGTTCAGGTGCGTGCCTTTGTTGTCGGGCCACACCTTGCCCGGCTCGAAAGCCGTGCGCTGCTGCGCCTGAGCCAGGCCGGCCACCGCCAGCAACGCGGTTATCAGGAGAGACTTTTTCATAACTAGAGGCTAGCCGCTGCCGGCTGCAACTCACTGAGGATGGAATAATTGAGAAATGGCAGCGCCGTCTGCCGGGGCTTGAGCAGCTCCAGCACTGTGATTTCATTGGCTCCTTTTTTCAGCCATTCGGCGGGCACGTAGAGGGTTTGCTGCGGGCCGATGGCCCAGTAGCGGCCCAGGTTGTGGCCGTTCACCCACACGCTGCCCTTGCCCCAGCTGCGCAGGTCGAGGTAGGTGTCCACGGGCTGGGCAACGGTGAAGGTGGCCGAGCGCAGCACCGGCCCGCTGCTGGCGGCCGGAGCGGCTGCGGCGGCTTTGGCCACGGCCGGGGCTTGGTCGAAGGGTAGGCCGTACATGCGCCAGTCCTTCAGCTCCTTGCCGTCCAGCTGTACGCTTTTGGTGATGCCTTTGGTATTCTGGAGCAGGTATTCGCCGAAGTTGACGCGGCCCATGTTTTCCACCAGAATATCGAGCTGCGCCGGGCCGGCGGGCAGGGTCAATTTCAGCTGGTCCTGCCGCAGGCGGCGGTCGAGTGTGCCCACGCGCTGGCCGTTCACCATGATTACCGCGTAGTCGCGCAGGTCATTCAGCTTCAGAATTTTGGTGCCGCCGCCGGGCACAGTGGCTCGGTAGAGCACGAAGCCATAGGCCTGTTTCAGGGCCTCAAAGGTGAGGGGCGTGGCGCTGGCTACGGGCGCGGGCAGGCGGTCGAGCAGGCTCACGGCTTTGGTGAGTTGCAGGGCCGGCAGGGCAGCGCTGGGGCGGGCGGCGGGCACGGGCGGCAGCGGCTGCCTGGCGGGCCGATATTTGGCAATCACTTCTCTAAAGGCCAGAAACTTGGGCGTGGCATTGCCAGCTTCATCGAGGGGCGCGTCGTAGTCGTAGCTGCTCACCTGAGGCTCGTAGTGCGAGCTGTCGCCCTTGTAGTTGGCCCCGTTCATGAAGCCGCGCGTGCTGCCGCCATGGAACATGTACATGTTGATGGACATACCGGCTTTCAGCACCGAATCGAGGCCGGGCGTGTACTTGCTGGCGGGCACGGTGTGGTGCGGTGCGCCCCACCAGTCGAACCACGCCGGGTACCATTCGGCCACGTAGTAGGGGCCTTTGCCGCCGTGGTTAGCATTCACCAGCTGCCTGATTTGGCGCGGCTTATCGGTGCCGTTAACGGCGGGTAGCAGGCCGTCGAGGTGGCCGGCAGCCACATCCTTCACGGGGTCGCAGGTGTAGAGCAGGCCATCGAAACCGACTTCCTCAAACATCTTCTTATTCGAGGCCAGGTAGGCTTTGTCCGAGCCGTAGGAGCCGTACTCGTTTTCCACCTGCACCATCAGGATGGGGCCGCCGTGGTTGACTTGCAGCGGGGCCAGCTGCTTGGCCACGGCCTGCAGGTAGCGCCGGTAAGCGGCCACGTACTGCGGCTCCTGGCTGCGCACTTTCAGGCCGGGCACATTCTGGAGCCAGTAGGGGTAGCCGCCGAATTCCCACTCGGCGCACACGTAGGGGCTGGGGCGCAGCACCACCCAGAGGCCTTCCTCCTGAGCCATCTTCACGAAGGCGGCCACGTCGTTATTGCCCGTGAAGTCATACTTACCCGGCTGGGGCTCGTGCGCGTTCCAGAACACATAGGTGCCTACCGTATTCAGACCCATGGCTTTGGCCATTTTGAGGCGGGCACGCCAGGCCTCGCGGGGAATGCGCGGGTAGTGCAGCTCGCCCGAAATCATCTGAAATGGCTTGCCATCCAGCATGAAATTATCGGCGGAAAGGCCGAAGGTGTGGGCGGCTGGCGGATTGGGTGGCGCACCGGCCAGGCCCAAGCCGGCCACAATCAGCAGGGGCAACAGTTGACGGGAAAACGAGGAAAGGGTGGGCACGTTCGGTATTGTTAATTGGGTAGGCTTTCCGTTTAGAGTAGGGTACGACCCCGCACTCCACATCCCGTATGCTATTGAGCCTTTTAGGGATGATTGCGAAGGCAAAACTACCGGCGGGTTACACGGGTGCCGGGGGGTATTTTCGTTAAAAAGGCGGGTGTAATTGGCTCCCGAACCATAAAAACATACCCTCAGCTTTCCTGGAAAGCACAGGATGCAATCCGATTACAAAACGGTTACCTTGCCGGGCAACTTGGGAGCAGTCTGAGTAAATCAGCCACCCCCTAAGTTGTCCGTTTACAGTTTCCGGCCTCCTTCTTTCTGCATCTAAATCCCACCCAAACATGCAGGCTTCACACGCCCTCAAGTGGGCTTTCCGCTTTCTTTTCTTTCTGCTCTTGGGGATAAGTGCGCAGGCCCAGGACGTAGCGCCCAGCGCCTTCCGCTTCGAGCACCTGACCGTGGACCAGGGCCTGTCGCACTCCGACGGCATGGCCGTGGCTCAGGACCGCGCCGGCTTCATCTGGGTGGGCACCAACCGGGGCATCGACCGCTACGACGGCTACCACCTCAAGCAGTACATGCTGCCCATCAATCCGCACAACGGCGTGTCGGGCAACCGCATCAAGGCCCTGCACGTGGCCCCCGATGGCCGCCTGTGGGCCGGCACCGAGCGTGCCGGCCTGGGCCTCTACGATGCCGCCGCCGACCGTCTGCTGAACTACAACGAGCAGCAGGTACCAGCAGCTTTTCGCCCGCTGATGCAACGCCTGTCGCAGTGCAGCATCGCCGCGCTGGCTTCAGATAAGCAGGGCCGGCTCTGGGCCGGCACTCCCACCGAGGGGCTGTTTATGCTGAATTTTGACCAACAGGGCCACCTCCGCGAACTGCGCCAGGTGCCGCCGCCAGCCAGCAAACCCGCTGAGCAATACAATGTAACCAGCCTGGCCACCGATGCGGAAGGCAAGGTCTGGGTGGGCACCTTCAACCACGGCCTGCGCGTGATTCGGCCTGAAAACCAAGACCTGATGGCTGAGCCCACTGAGCTAAATCAGCCGGTGCGCGTGCTGCACATCGACCACCGCGGCGACCTCTGGATTGGGGCCGACCAGCAGGTGCTGTGGGTGAGCGCGGCCAACCGCCGCACCGTGCGCGAGCTACGCGCCCACCCGCAGCCGCAAACCTACCCTGTTCTGCAAGCCCTGAATCTGGACTCGTTTGGACGGCTTTGGGTAGGCACTATTTATGGCCTGTACGTGTGGGAGGCGGGGGCCGTGACCGGCACGGCCCCGCCGCTGCGCCCCGCCCCCACCCTGCTGCTGCCGCAGGATAATGAGCCTTTCGGCATCAACTCGGAGCGTATTCACCAGATTTTTGAGGACCGCAACCAGATAATGTGGCTGTGTGCATCAGCAGGTGGGCTGAATAAGGTGGACCTGCGGCAGAAGCCGTTTGGGCGGCTGCGCCAGCAGCTGGCAGGCGGCTCCACGCTGGCTAACAACTATATCAACACCGTTTATAAGGAGGAGGGGCGCAACACTCTGTGGTCGGGCACCCGCAACGGGGTGTATGGCTACGACTTAGCCCACCACACCACCCACAGCTACCTCAACCAGCAGTGGGCCGGCGCGACCCGCGGTGTCGATGTGGCCTCCACTTTCCAGACCCGCAACGGCACCCTCTGGTTTGGCACGCGCACCAACGGACTCAGCAGCCTCACGCGCAGCGGCGGCCGCGAAACCCTGCGCACCTACGGCCAGCTGCCCAACGGCCCCGACCTGACCAGCGCCAGCGTGGAGGCCATGGCTGAGGACCGGTTTGGCACGCTGTGGGCGGCCACGTTCACGGCCGGCCTGGTGCGCCTTAGCCCCGAGGGCAAGTTTCTCGGCGCGTACCGCAAGGGCCACAGCGCTTTGCCCACCGACCAGTTTACCTACCTGCTCTACGACCGCCGCCAGGACGTGCTCTGGGCCAGCACCGTGGATGCGGGCCTGCTGAAACTGCGCGTCACGGCTGATTCTTTGGTGCTGCTCAAGCAGTTCAAAGCCACGCCGAGTTCGGCCGACGGCCTGCGTGTGAACTACATATGGCCGCTACTGCTTGATGAGCACGGCACCCTCTGGATTGGCACCATCGGCGGCGGCCTGCACCAGCTCACCGCCGATGCGCGGGGCCGCGAAACGGTGCGCAGCCTCGCCAAGTATCTGCCCGAAACCGACGTGGAAAGCATCCTGGCCGATGATGAGGGTCACCTCTGGATTGGGGGTACCGGCCTCTACCGCTTCACGCCGGCCACCAAAAGCTACCTGCGCTACGACGTGGCCGACGGCCTGCAAAGCAACGCCTTCAAGATTGGGGCCGCCGCCCGGGCGCAG
Source organism: Hymenobacter segetis (assembly GCF_054776495.1). NCBI lineage: Bacteria > Pseudomonadati > Bacteroidota > Cytophagia > Cytophagales > Hymenobacteraceae > Hymenobacter > Hymenobacter segetis. The sequence continues at coordinate 513,678 of NZ_BAAHBV010000002.1, forward strand.
GACGGCACGCTGTATTTCGGGGGCATCAACGGCATCAGCTACTTCCAGCCGCACGCCATTCAGCCCAATCCTTACGCGCCGGTAGTGCAGCTCACGGGCCTGCGCATTGCCAACCAGCCCGTGGCCGTGGGCAAGCCCTTCAACGGCCATATCGTTCTGCCTCAGCCCTTGTCGACTCCCCAAACGGTGACCATCCGGGCTTCGGAGAATGACTTTTCGGTGGAATTTGTGGGGCTGAACTACGCCAACCCGCAGAAAAACCGCTACGCCTACCGGCTGGTGGGCTACAACCCGGATTGGGTGTACCCGGCCCCCGGCCAGCGCACGGCCAGCTTCGCCAACCTGCCGCCGGGCCAGTACACGTTTGAGGTGAAGGCCAGCAACGGCGAGGGCGCGTGGTCGAAAAAAGCCGCCACCATGCAGTTCGATGTGCGCGCACCGTGGTACAAAACCGGCTGGGCGTATGGCCTTTATGCCCTGGTGCTGCTGGGCGGGCTGGCGCTGTACCGCCGCATCGAAATTGCTCAGCAGAAGCTAAAAAACCGGGTGGCGCTGGAGCAGTTTCAGACTGAGAAGGAGAAGGAGCTGACCGGCCTCAAGCTGGGCTTTTTCACCAACGTTTCGCACGAGCTGCGCACGCCGTTAACCCTGATACTGGGGCCGATGGAGGAGATAATGAGCAGCCCCGGCCCGGTGCCCAACCTGCGCGACAAAGTGGGCCTTATGCACAAGCAAACCCGCAAGCTGCTCGACTTGGTAAACCAGCTGCTCGACTTCCGCAAAGTTGAAACCGGCAACGTGCCCCTGCGCGCCAGCTACGCTGATACCGTGCAGTTTATCACCGACCTCTACGCCACCTTCCGCCTCAAGGCCGAGGAGCGGGGCGTACGCTACGTGCTCGACCTGCCCACTGACCCCGTGCCGCTCTACTTCGACCGCAGCAAGCTGGAAATCATCCTTACCAACCTGCTGGCCAACGCTTTCAAGTACACCCGCCCCAACGGCCGGGTGGAACTGGCCGCCACGCCGGTGGGAAACCCCGGTGGCGAGGCTGTGTACACCAAGGGCCGCCTCACGGGCAATTACCTGAAAATCACGGTAGCCGACAACGGCGTGGGCGTCAAATACTACGAGTTGGAGCGCATCTTCGACCCCTATTATCAGGCCTCGCATACCAACACGCTGCGCATGACGGGCACGGGCATCGGCCTGTCATTGGCCCGGCAGTTTGCTGAGCGGCACGGTGGCACGCTCACCGCTTCCAGCGGCGAAGGGCTGGGCACCACGTTTGAGCTACGCCTGCCCTTCGGCCGGCAGCATTTACAACCCGAAGACATTCAGAATGAGGAGACTATGCCGGATGCCAGCCCGGCCGAGTTGGCCCCGTTGCCCGCCGAAATCGAATCCGAAACTGCCCCATTAACTGAGCCGGAGCTAACCGAAATTGAGCCCGCCACCGCCCGCCTGCCGCGCCTACTGGTGGTGGAAGACAACGACGAGCTACGCACCTACCTGCACCAACTGTTTGATAGCGAATACGAAGTCCTGACCGCCGAAGACGGCCTAGAAGGCTGGGACAAGGCCTTGGCCCAGCTACCCGACCTCATCATCTCGGACGTGATGATGCCGCGCAGCGACGGGCTGGAGCTGTGCCAGAAAATCAAGCAGCACCCCAAAACGGCGCACATCCCGGTGCTGCTGCTCACGGCCCGCACAGCCGAAACCCACGAGCTCGAAGGCCTCGGCATGGGGGCCGATGAGTACATGAGCAAGCCCTTCAATCCCAGCATCTTGCAAGCCAAAGCCAGCACTCTGCTGCGCAACCGCCGCAAGCTGCACGAATACTACCAGCGCCACATCCTGTTGGAGCCTACTGAAATTGTGGTGGCCGATGCCGACCGGCAATTTCTGGAACAGGCCATGGCCGTGGTGGAGCAGAACCTCGACAACTCCGAGTTCAGCGTGCAGGTACTGGTGAAGGAAATGGCCATGAGCCAGTCGGTTTTCTACCGCCGCATCAAGAGCATCACAGGCCAGACGGCCGTGGAATTTATCCGCGACGTGCGGATGAAACGCGCCGCCCAACTCCTGGCCCAAACCCAGATGCGTGTGTCAGAAATAGCCTTTGAGGTGGGTATTGAGGACGCGAAGTATTTCCGCAAGGCGTTCCAAAAAATCTATAACGTGTCGCCTTCCGAATATGCCAAGCAGCACCGGCAGGGCCGGGAAGCTGCGTCGGCGGAAGCGGTGGGGTGAGGTGGCGGCGTCAGGGTGCATACCGCATCACGTCCCACTTGATAATCAGCACTCCTCCAAACCCCCAGACGAAAACCGCCCCTCTAATCTCCCAAAACGTCCCCGCCAAATCCCGACGTGGCACCCTAGTATTGCGGTCAGATTTCGCCGCCGCCAAATCCAGCCGGCCTCACTCCCCCGCCCCACCCATATGCTCCTTTCTCTTCGTCCGCTGGCCTGCGGGCTGCTGCTGGCCCTGGGCCTCGGCCGCGCCGGCCACGCCCAAGAAATGACTGCCGCCGACAAGGCCGTTTTCAAGCCCAAGTTCATCAAGCAGCAGTTGCTGAAAGCCACCAAGTGGCAGCTGGCGCACCCCAAGCATAAGGTCACCGACTGGACCAACGGCGCGTTCTACTCCGGCGTGTTTGCTGCGTACCAGACCACCAAGTCGAAGCTGATTCTCGACTCGCTCATGGCCATGGGCGAGCGCACCAAATGGCAGCCCGACCGCCGCTACGACCACGCCGACGACATTGTCATCTGCCAGACCTACCTCAACCTCTACCGCCTGAAAAAGGACCGGCGCATGATTGAGCCCACCCTGGCCGTGGTGGAGAAATTCCGCACCGTGCCTGGCCCGGAAGTGGCGAAAAACGGCATTGCCTGGTGGTGGTGCGACGCCCTTTTTATGGGTCCGCCCGTGCTGGTGAAGCTGGGTTTGCTGGATAACCAGCCCAAATACGTGGCACTGAGCGACACGCTGTATCAGCAAACTTACCGGCGGCTGTTCAACCATCAGGAGCACCTGTTTTCGCGCGATGCCTCTTATCTGTGGAGCGAAGCCGGCGAGGGCAAAAAGGAGAGCAACGGCCAGCGTATTTTCTGGAGCCGGGGCAATGGCTGGGTGATGGGCGGCCTGGTCCAGATTCTCCAGGAATTGCCCGCAAACCACCCCACGCGGCCGTTCTACGTGAATTTGTTCAAAGAAATGAGCGCCCGGCTGGTGCAGCTGCAGCAGCCCGACGGCTTGTGGCGCTCCAGCCTGCTCGACCCGGCCGCCTACCCCGGCGGCGAAACCTCAGGCTCGGGGTTCGACACCTACGCCATGGCCTGGGGCATCAACAACGGCATTCTCGACCAGGCCACCTACCTGCCCGCCGTGCAAAAAGCCTGGGTAGCGCTCAATAAAGTGGTATCGCCCGAAGGCCGCGTGGGCTGGGTGCAGCCCATCGGGGCCGACCCACGCCGCGACTTTTCGGCCGAGAGCTGGGAAGTGTACGGCACCGGGGCCTTCCTGCTGGCCGGCTCGGAAGTTATCAAGCTCAAGCGTTGATTTAGCGCCCTTCCAGCCCTGCTACCTATGAAGCGACGCTCATTTATTACCGGAGTTGGGGCCGGCCTGTCGGCGCTTTCGCTGCCAGCGGTGGCGCGGCCCATCGAGGCCACGCTGCCCCCCAAACCAGTGGCCGACCGCGACTATTGGATGACAATTTTGCTGCGCATCGTAGAGCCGGTTCTGAAAGCCGGCGCCGAAGGCACGCTTAAAACGGCCATGCCCGTGGAATCGGCCGCCGGGCAGCAGGACGGCCGCCGCCGCGTCACGCACCTCGAAGCGCTGGGCCGCACCCTGGCCGGTCTGGCCCCCTGGCTGGAACTGGCCGACGTGCCGGCCGCCGAGCAAGCCCGCCAGCAGCGCGCCGCCGAACAGGCCCGCCAGTCCATCGCCCACGCCGTGGACCCGCAGTCGCCCGGTTTTCTGAACTTTACGCAGGGTGGCCAGCCCGTGGTGGATGCGGCTTTCCTGGCTCACGCGCTACTGCGGGCACCTACGCAGCTATGGGAGAAGCTGCCCGCTGCCACGCAGCAGCAACTGGTGCAGGCACTGCAAAGCAGCCGCGTTATCAAGCCGGTGTATAGCAACTGGCTGCTTTTCAGCGGCATCATTGAGGCGGCATTGCTCAAATTCACGGGCAGCGGCGACCTGATGCGGATGGACTACGCCATCAAGGAGCACCAGACCTGGTACAAGGGCGACGGCACCTACGGCGACGGCCCCGATTTTCACTGGGACTACTACAACAGCTACGTCATCCAGCCCATGCTGCTGGATGTGGTGGGCACGCTGGTAGCGGCCGGCAAGGAAAACAAGGAGCTGCTGGAGCGCCTCCAGGCCCGTGCCCGGCGCTACGCCGCCGTGCAGGAGCGGCTGATTGGCCCCGATGGCTCATTTGCGGCCTTCGGGCGCTCGCTGGCGTACCGCTGCGGGGCCTTTCAACATCTGGCCCAGGTCAGTTTGCAGCAATTATTGCCGGCTGAGCTGCCCGCCGGGCAGGTGCGTAGCGCCCTCACGGCCGTTATTCGCCGCACGATGGAGCCCAAAGGCACGTTCGACGCGCAGGGCTGGCTGCAAATCGGGCTGTGCGGGCACCAGCCGGGCATCGGCGAAACCTACATTTCGACAGGCAGCCTGTACCTATGCACCACCGCCTTTCTGCCGCTGGGGCTGCCTGCGAGCGACCCATTCTGGACCAGCCCGGCGCAAGACTGGACTGCCCGCCAAATCTGGTCGGGCCAGGATGTGAAGACTGACCACGCGCTGTGAGGCCGGCTGGCAAGCACGGTAAGCTCGCGCCATGTCTTTCTACTAAGCCAGCGGCTTCACCAGCTTGATGGGCAGCCGCGCAGTCGTCCCCGGTGCATCCACCAGCAGTACGATGGCCGGTTTATGTTCGGCGTGGGCGTACTGCAACGTCTCGGCCGAGCCGCCGCGGGCCAGCGGGGCAGTCGAATCCAGGTTGAGGGCCGCGTTGTAGTCGGCTTGGGTGCAGGCCACGAGCAGCACGTCACAGGCGTGCACGATGGCGAAGGCCGTTTCGGCAAACCGCTCGTCGCGGTCAGCGCTGGTGCCGACGATGCGCACTTCCTGCACCGTTGGACCTTTCAGGAGGCTTTCTGAGTGGGCCATCCGGGAGCGAACGGCGGGGTCGGTGGCGGCCTCATCGCCCAGGCAGAAGTCGGCGGGCAGGAAGAAACCGGCGGGCGGCGTGGGCAGGAATATTAGTTGCGCGTAGGCCGGGCGGCCGGTGGCGGCCGGCCGGCTGCCCCGCTCCGCCATTAGCTCCACAAACACGGTATCGGCCCCCAGCGCCAGCGACGATATGCCCAGCAGCTCACGACCGGGATTTTCGGCTTCTAATTGGTCGAGCACCTGCGCGAGCGTGGCGCGCAAAGCCCCCTCCCTCCCCGGCGGCAGCAGGCGCTTGCCCACAAAGCCAATGGCTAAGACGCCACTAGTCAACGCACTGTTATTTGGCATATTATCGACCATATTGAGGAGCAGCAAAAAGCTGCGCCGGAGCAGCAAAACATATTAACCCGAGTTCAGGCCGGCCGGCGGCAGAACCGGAAACAGGTTCTTCTACGGCTGGCACCGACCAGGGTCAACTGCTTTTCTCAGTCCGCCTCTCCGCAAAACGCGGGCAACTGCTACCTTGCACCTCGGCTATATAGGATAAACCCCACTCTATTTGAGATGGCAGCAACTTTAGGCCGATTTCTTTTCCAACGCTACCCGCCTTATGGCCGCCCTGCTACCCGAGTTCGAGTACGATATTTTCATCAGCTACCGGCACAACGACAACCTGTTCGATGGCTGGGTGACCGAGTTTGTGGCCCGGTTGCAGGAGGAGCTGGCGGCCACCATCAAGGAGCGGCTGAGCATTTATTTCGATAAGGACCGCACCGACGGCCTGGGCGATACGCACATGGTAGGCCCCAGCCTGGCGCACCGCCTGCGCTCCTTCATCCTGATTCCGCTCATCTCGCAGACCTACTGCGACACCACGCGGTTTTCGTGGCAGCACGAGTTTCTGCCCTTCCTCCAGCAGGCCAGCGCCGACCGCCTGGGCCTGCACCTGCGCCTGCCCAGCGGCAACGTGGGCTGCCGCATCCTGCCCCTGCGCATCCACAACCTCGATGCCACCGATGTGCAGCTGCTGGAGCACACCATGGGCGGCCCGCTGCGCACGATAGACTTCGTGTACCAGGACCTGGGCGTGAACCGCCCCCTCCGCGCCAAAGACGACGAGCTGCCCCGCCCCACCGGCGGCCTGCTCTACCGCAACCAAATCAACAAAGTAGCCAACGCCATCAAGGAGCTGGTGGCCGCCGCCAAGCAACAGAGCGCCCCCGCAGCAACAACCCCGGTGGCACCAGGGCTGCAGGATGCGCCGGCCTGGGCACCGCCAGCCGCGCCGGTATCGGAGGCAACACCAACTGCTCCTGTTGCTTCGGCCCCGCCAGTCGCCGCGCGCGCTAACGGCCCGGTGGTTTTCCTGGCCTGGACCTCGAAGGAGCTGGCCGCCCGACGTGAGGAGCTGGCTTTGGTGTGCACCAAAGCCGGCCTGCATGTAGTCCCCACTTCTGATTGCCCGCTGGATGAGAACGAGTTCCGGCTGCGCACGCAGGAGGCGCTGGCCTCGGCGGTGTGTGCGCTGCACTTGTTGGGCAATGAGTTTGGCCGCCGGTTTGAGGACGACGACGAGTGCTCGTTCCCGATGTTTGCCTATCAGGAGGCGCGGCGGGTGGCCGGCAGCCGGCCGGCGTTCCGGCAGTTTGTGTGGTACTGCCCCGACGAGGCCCTGGCCGTGAAGCCCGCCCAAAAAGCCTTCGTGAACACCATCCGCAACGAACTCACCGAGCAGTGCACCTTCACGAACGCGCCCAGCGCCATGCAGCTGGTGGAGGACCTGCGCAGCAGCCTGCGCCAAGCGGCTCCGCCGGCCGCTGTCATTGAAAAAGAGACAGATATTTTCTTCGTTTTCAATGAGATGGATTTGGAAGAAGCCAATGCCATCACCGACCGGCTGAGCGAGGAATTCCCGCTGGAAATCCTCACCATTGAGCCGGATAGCGAGGATTTGTACAAGGACATCACGGTACGGGCCATTCCGAAAAGCAAGCTGGCGGTGGTGTATTTCAAGCACAGTGCTGGCTGGGCCCTGCCCTTCGTGAAGCAGGTGTGGCGGCTGGTGGGCGGGGCGGGCTCCACCACGCCCATCCTGTTTGTGGGCGAAGACGACCCGGTGCTGAACCGCATGCACGGCTTCAAGGCCCCGAAGGTCATTTCGCGCATTCAGCCGCATCTGGGCGTGAGCGAGGAAGTGCGGCGCGTGTTCCAGCAACTCAACCTGCCGGCCTAAATGGACGCTTCCACCGCCGCCGCGTCGTCCCTGTTCGGACTCGACGCCCCCATTTGCCCCTACACCGGGCTGCGCACTTTTACCGAAGACGAGGCCATTTATTTCCGGGGCCGTGAAGCTCACGTCGCCAAGTGCCTGGATCTATTGGCCGAGCGGCGGTTTGTGATGATAACCGGGGCGTCGGGCGATGGCAAGTCGTCGCTGGTGTTTGCCGGGCTGCTGCCCGAGGTGCGGGCCGGCTTCGTGCGGGCGCGCTACGGCAGCTGGGCCGTGGCCACCTTCCGGCCCGAGCGCAGCCCCTTGCGCAACCTTTCGCAGGCGCTGGCCACGGCCCTGCGGCTGCCCGGCCACGGGGCCATCGAGACCGAGCTGGAGCAGGGGTTTTCGGCGCTGGTGCAGCTTTATAAAACGTCGGCGCTGTGCCCCGCCCCGCCCCCACCGGGCCTCAGCCCGGCCGAGGAGCGCCGCCACCAGCGCGAAGCCGCCAACCTGCTGATAGTCGTCGACCAGTTCGAGGAGTTCTTCACCAACCCCGAAAACTACGACGGCGAAACGCCCAACGCGGCCGCCCAAACCGTGGTGAACCTGCTGCTGGAAACCACCCGCCTGGCCCGGGCCGAGGGCCTGCCCATCTACATCGTGTGCACCATGCGCTCCGATTTCGTGGGCCAGTGCGCCGAGTTCCGGGGCCTGATTGAGCAGATTGGGGCCAGCCAGTATTTCGTGCCCCGGCTGGTGCGCCACGAGTTTGTGGAAGTGATTCGGGAGCCGGCGCTGCTCAGCGGCAACCGCATCAGCGAGCGGCTGGTGCAGCGGTTGCTCTATGACATCGGCCACGGCCAGGACCAGTTGCCGGTGCTCCAGCACGCGCTGCGCCGCATCTGGCTGGCCGCCGATGAGGGCCGCGAGGAAATGGACCTGCTCCACTACGCCATGGTGGGCGGGCTCAGCGACGAGCTGCCGGCCGAGGACCAGCCGCGTTTTGCGCAGTGGCAAACCACGCTGCCACCCCAGCAGCGCGATTTTCTGCTGGCCAACCCCTCGCTGCTCAACGTGCTCGATGCCCACGCCAACCAGCTCTATGCCGAAGCCAACGAGCTGTACAACCGTGACTTCAGCCCCCCGCTGTCGCCAGGCACCGCCGAGCGGGTGATTGAGCAGACCTTTCGGGTACTCACGCGCACCGATGGCAAGCGCGTAGTGCGCAACCGCCTCACGGGGGCCCAAATCACGGCTATTATCGACGACGAAAACCTGCCCTGGCCGGTGGTGTGCCACATTCTGCGGCCCTTCCGGGCGGCGGGCACCACCTTTCTCTCCCCTTTTCTGAGCGAAGACGATGACGACCGCGCCGTGCTCCCGCCCGATGCCGTGCTCGACCTCACCCACGAAAGCCTGATTCGGAACTGGCAGCACCTGGCCCGCTGGGCCAGCGCCGAGGCCGCCGACGTACGAATCGCGGAGAATTTCCGGCAGCAGGCGGGCCGCTGGCAGGCCAACGATGAAAGCCCCGGCTTCCTGCTGCCCATTGGTCTGTATACCTTTTTTGCCCAGTGGCACGCCGGCAAAAAAGGCGCGGCCAACTGGCTGGCCTATTACCTCGAAGCCAGCCCTACGGCCGATGCCACGCTGCGCGAAGAGCAGGCCGCCGCCCAGAACGACGTGCTTACGCGCTACCTCCGGGCCAGTCGCCGCCGCCTGCGGGTGCCGCTGCTGGTGGCGCACTACGGCGCGTGGCGGCTGGCGGCGGCCGTGCTACTGCCGGCGCTGCTACTGGCCTTGGTGTGGCTGGGCGTGCGCCACCGCCGCCAGCAGAGCGACTACGTGACCTACTCCATCGTGAACGGCTATTTCGACCGGGACCGGGAGTTTCAGAAGCCGCCGTTCATCGCGGTGCGCGACATGGCGGCCTTTTTCATCAACGCCGACCGGCTCAAGAACAACCTCTACCGTCCCTGGCTCAGCGGCCGGGCGGCCCGCGACTACGCCTTCCCCCACATGCTTGATTCGCTGGCCAATGACACCCTGGCCCTGGACATTGAGCTGAGCATGTACGGCGGCCTCAGCAACGTGGAATACGACACGGTGGCGCGCGAAAACCCCTACATCCGGCCCGTGCTGCACGACCTGGAGCGCCGCCTGGCACGGGCTGGCAGCATTGCCCGGCCCACCGTCGGCGCGGCCACCCTCAGCGAGCCACAGCGGCGGGTGGCCGTGCTCACGGCCCGCACCATCATGGCCCTCACTCACTACTTAATATGGGACGAGCGGCATTCGGCCCGGCCGGTGCCAGGCCGAATGCCGCTGCCGGAGCGCCAGCACTTCGCAGCTACCAAACAACAGCTGTTGCGCAACCTGCGCGATTATGTGCAGCAGGAAATTCAAACGCCCACTACGGCGCTGCCCGCGCCCAGCCCGGTGGCCTTCGGCTTTTGCCTGCGCGTGCTGCTGGGCCAGGGCACCGATGGCCCCGCCGAGCTGACTTTTCTGACTGGTTTGAGTCCATTTGACCCCGGTACCGTCGGGCAGTTCAACCGGCTGTTTCCGCCCACGGGCACGCTGTATGCCCGCGAGAGCCGGACCCCGCACAGCGGCGGCTATCTCACGGCAGCGATGGCCTTTGCAGCCCTGCGCCAGCTGCCGCAGCTGGCCCAATGCCTGGACACCATGCGCCGCCAGCCCCTCACCCTCACCGATGCCAACGGCGGCATTGCCCTGGTGCCGTATCTGGTGAAATACGAGCTGCTCACCCCCGCCAACACGCACCAGCTGCTGAATGCCTGCGCACAGGTGGGCGGCGTCACCTTCAATGAGTTATTCGCGGCCACCACGTACAGCCTGCTCAGCGTGGCCCCCGTGCAGCAGGTGTTCGATGTGAGCCAGAAGGCTACCATTGCCAACCTGAACCGGGCCGATGCCATCCGCCTCGGCGGCGTCGACCCCGGCTATTTGAACGCCGACCGCGTGAGCTTCTCGGTGCCGGCTGCCAGTCGCGACAAGGCCTGGGGGGCCCTGCGCGAGGCCAGCCAGGCCATTGCCCACCAGGAATCCATCTTCATCGAAAGCGAAGAGCACCACCTGGCCGATGGCGTACCGGAATCCTTCTACAAAATCCGCGACGAGCTGTTTTTGAGCGCTTTCCTGAGCAAGATGCAGGGCGCTTATCTGGCCGAAATAAAGCACCAGCCGGCGGCAGCACAGGCGTCGTTCGAGCAATTCAGCCGCACGCTTGGCCAACTCCAGCAGCACCTCGCGGGCCAGGATGCGCGCTCCCGGCGAGGCCGCGCTGCCCCGAATGCCAAGCATAAAAACCTCCATCAGATTAACTCTTTTGAGTGGAATCTGGCCCCGACCCAACTCTCGCACCAGCTAAGCGGCACCACGGTGGCGAGCACGGGTGCGCAAAGCCCATTGGTGTATTTGCAGCTGCCCATCCGCCCCAAAACCTTGGCTTTCGAAACCTACTATACTTGTTCGTTCGATGCATTTTTTCGGTATGAGCTGCAGCACGAAGCCCGCAGCGCCCGGCCCGACCGCGCCGTGGTGCAGCTTCTCGACAGCGTGGCCTTTGTGGAAGCAGCGTTGCCCGACCGCTACTCCAACGCCCGCACCAATTCGCTGTTTTCCGAAGCCCTGTCCCGCTCCGCCCAGTACCGGCCCAACCTGGCCTGGATTCGGGCCATCGCGCAGCCCGGCCTGCTCCCCGATAACGCCCGCCGGCGGCAGCGCAACGCCCTGCTGCTCCGCCTCTCCGAAACCTTGCAAAGCCACCGTGCGCTAACCCGCCCCGGCCTGCTAGACACGCTGCTCCCGCTCACCAAACGGCTTCGCGGCCAGCCCGCTTTCAGCCGAATCCCGCTGCAAGTAGCTTTCTCCGACCTGGCGACGGCGCTGGCGCACGAGGGCCAAGTAGCCGCCGCCTTCGCGCTGGCCGATGCGCTGGGCGAGCCCATGACCACCATCACCAAAATAAGGGCCAGCGAGCAGGCCATGCTCACGAATAACCAACGTGCCCAGCCCCTGCTGGATAAGTTCTTACACGACTACACCCTGGCCACCGTGGGTGCCTACGTGGGCGAGAAGCAGAAGGAAAGGCCGCGTCTGGTGTCCGGCAACCTGCTGTCCGTATTCTACTGGCGGCCCTACGCCATCGATAATCAGGCCGAGGTGCTGGTACCTTTTGCCCGGCGGCTGGTGAATTTGACTACCGACGAGCGCAACGCCGCCAACGACCTGTACGCCAAGTGCATCGGCTACAGCCTGGCCGACAGATGCTACGCGGCCAAAAGCCAGATGCCCGAATTTCAGGCCGTGGGCCTCGAAGACCTGGACTACAACTACATCCTGATGGGCTGGGCCCACCTGAAAACCACTACGCCCGGCGACGGCTGGCGCGAATACGACGAAATTGAGCTAACCACCCCCGCCGATTATAACGGCTCGGTGAACTAGCCGGCCAATGACGGCTGGCGCTTCATTCTGAGCCTTTATTTTTCCATTACCTTCTCAATTGTCCAGCTAAAACCCGTTACTTCACCGCCGAATTAAGTCCGGTAGTCCGGGTTTTATCCGGCGTGCCACGCACGTCCATTTCCAGCCCCTTCTTCTATTCCACACACCTACTACTCCTTTCATGGCAATTAAAGACAAAGACGCGCTGGGCGGCCCGCGCAAGCTGCTGGCGCTGGATGGTGGCGGCATCCGCGGCACCATTACCCTGGAAATATTGGCCGAGCTGGAGCGCAGCCTGGAGCAGCGCCTCGGGGCCGGGCCGGGTTTCGTGCTGGCCGATTACTTCGACTACATTGCCGGCACCAGCACCGGGGCCATCATTGCCACCTGCCTCAGCCTGGGCATGCGCGTCACCGATATCCGGGCGTTTTACCTGGCCAGCGGCCCGGCCATGTTCGACAAGGCCAGCATCCTCAAGCGCTTCCGCAATAAGTACAAGGACGAGCAGCTGGCTCAGAAGCTCCAGGAAGTCATCCGGGAGCGCAGCGGCGAGCCGGAAACCACGCTGGGCAGCCAGGCCCTGAAAACCTACCTGCTCCTGATTCTGCGCAACGCCACCACCGACTCGCCCTGGCCCCTCTCCAACAACCCCCGGGCCAAGTACAACGACATCAGCCACCACAGCTGCAACCTGCAGCTGCCGCTCTGGCAGCTGGTGCGGGCCAGCACCGCCGCCCCCACCTACTTCCCCCCCGAAGTAGTGACCGTGGGCACCGAGGATTTTGTGTTCGTGGACGGCGGCGTGACCATGTATAACAACCCCGCGTTCCAGCTTTTCCTGATGGCTACCGTGAAGCCCTACAAGCTGGAATGGCCCACCGGCGAAGACCAACTCCTGCTCGTGTCGGTGGGCACGGGTGCGGCGGCCGGCTCCAACGCCGACCTCGCCCCCAACGAGATGAACCTGCTCTACAACGCCAGCTCCATCCCATCGGCCCTCATGTTTGCCGCCTCCAATGAGCAAGACATGCTGTGCCGCGTGTTTGGGCGCTGCCTGCACGGCGGCGAAATCGATAGCGAGGTGCTGGATTTGAAGGGCGACATCGGCCCGGGCTCCATCGAGAAGAAGTTTTTCACCTACCTGCGCTACAACGCGGACCTCTCCCGCGCCGGGCTCGACGCCTTGGGCCTACCCCACATCAAGCCCGAAACCGTGCAGCAGATGGATTCCGTGCAGTACATCCCGCAGCTCCAGGAAGTGGGCCAGGCCGTGGCCAAAGAAGTGGATTTGGCGCATTTCGCGGCCTTCCTGCCGGCCTAGCCTACCATTCGAGTGAAACCGGACAAGAATGAGCCGTCCCCCGCGTAAAAATACCCGGTTTTGAAACACCGTATTTCTACGGGGGTATGCGCCGGAATTGTCGCGGTTCTTTGTGCCGCCGCGCCGCTGCCGCACGGCCCATTAATCCAGGCGCTTCCCCGGTGCGGCAAGCCGCCGCCGGAAGCCGCGCCCCCGGTTTCAACGTCACGCCGAATTCACCAAAATCACTCCCTCGCGAACGTATCACTTCACCAACCTTACTCATCTAACCCAATGAACAACACCGCTCTGGCAGCCAATGCCACTGAAACCTCTTACCTCCTCAGCGAAGGCGACTACACGCAGTACGCGGCCGCCTGGAAGGAATTTGCCGGGCCATCTGGGGCAAATCTTACGCAAGCCTTCCTCGGGCCCGACAGCAACCGGCTGGAGGCCCTCAGCTTTCCGCCGGAGCGCATTAAATGGCTGGTTTCGGCCGTCGGCGTGAGCCAGATTAAAGCGCGGTTTTTGCTGATGCCCGGCCCTCAGGGCGAACGGTTCAACCTCGTCCTGTTCGCCACCGATGCCACCGGCTACCGGCTGTCGGCCTACTACCTGCCCGACCCCTACTTCACGGCCAGCACCCCAAATGGTGGCCTGGGCGAGCCTATTCCGCTGGACCTGGCTGCTGACTGGCAAAAAAACTGGCACGATGCGGACGACATCAAGGCGGACATGTTCATTTCTTACGCCGCCACCTCGCACGAGGCGGTCACGCTCGAAGGCTACAACTTTGAGATAAAGGATTTTGTGTCGGCCCTCTTCGGCAGCGCATCCGTTCCGGGCCAGAACCTCAGCCTGGGCCTGGGCCTGCACGAGTACCACGCCCCTACTGCCACTTCGGAGGCTGATTTGACGAAAACGTTCGGCCTGGTGCTGCAGGCTCCCGCTGCGGAGCTGGCTGCGCGCGGGGCGGCGGCCACCGCCGCCCGGGCTTTTGACATGGCCTTTCCCTGCCCTCCCGGCACCTGAGAGCCGATACCAAAAAACCTTATAATTGCCAGTTCTGACGGAAGAGGGCAAGTGCGTTATGACTGACCTTTTTCATCTTTCGTTGCAGCAGCTGGTGATGCGGCTGACGATGTTGCCGGTACTGGCAGCCGGAATCATTGGCCTGATTCGCTTCCGCCAGCTGCCGCTGAATATGCGGTACCTCACCACGCTTATCGGCTTCGTGCTGCCGATGAATGTGTTGGCTTTCGCGTTCATGATTCAGCACCGCAACAACATGTTTTTGATGCCGGTGTATATGGTGGGCGAGTTCACCCTCCTGGCCCTGGTGTTTCGACACACGCTACAGTCGCCTACCTTCACCCGGGCCGTGCCCTGGCTGGTAGGCGGCTTTGCAGCGTATGCCTTGTTCGATAGCCTGGTTCCGGGCGCGCTGGCCCAGTTTCGGCCCGGTCAGCAGGTGGTTCAGGGCGCGCTGATACTGCTGCTGGTGGGCCTGTATTTCCGGAAGCTGCTGCGCGAGCTACGCGTGCTGCAGCTGCGGCGCGAGCCCATGTTCTGGGTATCGACGGGATTATTGATATATTACCTGGGCTATTTGCAGATTGCCATTTTCAGCAATTACCTGCTGAACTACTCGCACCAGCTGAATGCCAACGTCTGGATGATACATTCGTTTCTGTTCATTATCCTTTATAGCTGCTACAGCCTGGCCTTATGGCTCCCCCAGCGGAAGTAACGTTTGGCCAGCTGCTATTTAGTGGCATCGCGGTGATGCTGCTGGCGGCGGGCACGCTACTGGTCTTTCTGGTGACGTACCAGAAGCGCCTGCTGCAACAGCAGCTCCACATGCGCACCGCCGAGGCCATTCATCAGCAGCAGCTGCTGGTAGCCATTATTGAAGCCCAGGAAGGGGAGCGCGAGCGCATCGGGCAGGATTTGCACGACGGCATCGGCTCGACGGTGGCCACGGCCAAGCTGCTGATAAACCGGCTCAGCAGCACCCCCACCGAGGCCCCGCCTACCGAGCTGCTGGCCCTTATCGAAGAGCTCATGACGGCGGCCGTGCAGGACGTGCGCAGCGTGTCGCACAGCCTGTACCCGGCCGTGCTCTCGCGCTACGGGCTGGCCGAGGCCATTCAGCACCTGGTGGACGTGTGCAACGAAACCGGCAAGCTGCCCATCGAGCTGGATATGGAATACGGCCAGTCCCTGGCCCTGGCCCAGGAGCTGGCCCTGTACCGCATTTGCCAGGAGCTCCTGCACAATGCCCTCAAACACGCCAAGGGGGCCACTTACCTGGTGGTGCAGCTGCACCAAACGTCCGAGTTGCTGACGCTGGCCGTGGAAGACGACGGCTGTGGATTTGCGGCCAGTGCCGGCGGCCCGGGCCGCAAAAATGGCGGGGCAGGCCTGCGCAGCATTGAGGTGCGGGTGCAGATGCTGCGCGCCAGCCTGCGCCGCCATAGCACCCCCGGCGAGGGCACCCGCATGGTGGTGGAGCTGCCGCTACTGTCGAGTTAAGTTTATTTTTCTTTCCTTCGTCATTTCCCACCTACTCTATCTCTATCCGATGGTTCCTACCCCCGCCCGCATCGCCCTCCTCGACGACCACCCCATGTTCCGTCAGGGGCTGCGCTACATCCTCGAACCGTTGCCCTTCGTGGCCAGCGTCTTGGAAACGGCCGATGCGGACGCGCTGGTGGCCTTGTGCCGGCAGCAGCTGCCCGATGTGGTGCTGCTCGATTTGCAGATGCCCCAAATGGACGGCCCGGAAGTAGCCCAGCTCCTGCTGGCGGAGTTTCCAGAGTTGAAAATCATTGTGCTCTCGATGTTTTCGGCCGATAAGTACATCACCCAGATGATGAAGCTGGGCGCCCGCAGCTACCTGCCCAAAGATGCCAACCAGGAAGAGCTGGTGCTGGCCATTGAGCAGGTACTTACCACGGGCTACCACTTCACGCCCCGCATTTCGCGGGCGCTGATGCGGGGCGTGCAGAAGCCCAGCCGCCAGCCCGTTGCCAAACTACCGGAGCTGCTGGAGCTTACCCCGCGTGAGGAAGAAGTGCTGCGCCTGATTTGCGAAGGCCGCCGGGCCAGCGAAATCGCCGAGCAGCTATTCCTCAGCCGCCGCACCGTGGAAGGCCACTGGCAACGGCTGCTGGATAAAACCGGCTCGTCCAGCGTGGCGGGCCTGGTTGCTTACGCCGCCAAGCACGATTTGCTCAGCCAGTAGCCCCGGGCCGGTAGCCAAGCCAGCTGGTGCAAGCAGGTGCCCGCGTTTTTTCCTAACTTAGGAAGGCAAATTCTCGCCGGCGTCCCTCCCGCCCCGGCCTGCTTCATCATGACCAAACCCGCTGCTGACCACTGGCCCGCCCTGCCCACCAACTGGGACGACACCCGCCAAACCCTACACCTCTGGACCCAGATAGTGGGCAAAACCCGCCTGGCGCTCAGCCCCATGGTGAACCACTGGTGGCAGGTGCCGCTGTATGTCACGCCGCGCGGCCTTTCCACCGGCTCCATGCCCTACGCCGGGGGCAGCTGCGAGGTCGTGTTTGATTTCAACCAGCACTGCCTGCGCCTGCACACCAGCGACGGCCGCAGCTGGGAGCTGGCCCTAAAGCCCCGCTCCGTGGCCGATTTCTACCGCCACTACCGCGCCTTGCTGCGCGAAGCCGGCATTCACGTCAAAATCTGGCCCGTGCCGGTGGAGCTGGAAGAGGCCACGCCGTTTACGAAGGATGAGCACCATTGCTCCTACGATGCGGCCGCCGTGCAGCAGTTCTGGCAGGTGCTGCTGCGGGCCGATGCCGTGCTCAATGAGTTTCGGGGCGGCTTTACGGGCAAGTGCAGCCCGGTGCATTTTTTCTGGGGCAGCTTCGATTTGGCCGTCACGCGCTTTTCGGGGCGGCCCGCGCCGCCGCACCCCGGCGGCATCCCGCACCTGGCCGATTGGGTGACTCGCGAATCGTACTCGGCCGAGCAGAGCGCCGCCGGCTGGTGGCCCGGCGGCAACGGCCAGGCAGCCGCCTTCTACAGCTATGTGTACCCCGGCGTGCCGGGCCTGGCCGAGGCCACCATCCAACCCGCTGAAGCCTTTTTCAGCCCCGAAATGGGCGAATTCTTCCTACCCTACGAAGCCGCCCGCACCGCCCCAAACCCGCGCCAGACCGTACTCGACTTCCTGCAAAGCACCTACGCCGCCGCCGCCGATTTATCGAACTGGGACCGCGCCGCGCTGGAGCGGCATTAGGTGGCAATACCAGGAGGAATCAGTTTTCAGAACGAACGTGCACGCAGACCGGCGAAAAACAGGGACTACTTTTACCCTCCCACCCTGTTTTTCGTTTTATGAAAGCCCTTTGTTTTGACACCTTTGGCGGCCCCGAAGTTCTATATTACACCGAAGTACCGGACCCGGCGGCGCCCGGCCCCGGCGAAGTACTGGTGCGCACCCGCGCCATCGGCCTGAACTATGCCGACGTGTACCGCCGCCAGGGGCATTACCACCTGCTGGGCCGGCCGCCCTACCTGGCCGGCTACGAAGCCGCTGGCGTGGTAGAAGCCGTGGGGGCCGGGGTGTCAGACTTTGCCCCGGGCGACCGGGTAGCCTTTGCCGACGTGCCCTTTGCCAATGCCGAGCTGGTGCTGGCCCCGGCCGAAAAACTGCTGGCGCTGCCGGCCGGCGTATCGTTCGAGCTGGGGGCGGCGCTGCTGCTCCAGGGGCTCACGGCCCACTACCTCAGCCACGACAGCTACCCCGTGCAGCCCGGCGATGTGGTGGCGGTGCACGCCGTGGCCGGCGGCGTGGGGCAGCTCCTCACCCAGCTCATTCGGCAGCGCGGCGGCCGGGTGCTGGGCCTCACCTCCTCGCCCGAAAAAGCCCAGGTAGCCCGTGAATTGGGCGCAGAAGCCGTCTTTTTATATTCCGACGACTGGGCCAGCCAGCTGCGCGCCCACACCCACGGCCAAGGCCCCGATGCCGTGTACGACAGCGTGGGCAGCACCCTGGCCCAAAGCCTGGAAGCCGTAAAAACCCGGGGCACGGCGGTGTTCTACGGCATGGCCGGCGGCGACCCGGCCCTGGTTGACCCGCGCCAGCTCATGGACTCTTCGAAGACGCTGACCGGGGGCGATTTGTGGAATTATCTTGACTCGGGCGCGGAGCGGCAGCGCCGGGCTGCGGAGCTATTTGGGCTGGTAGCGGCCGGGGAGTTGCGGGTGCACATCGCCCGGCAATTTGCGCTGGCCGAGGGGGCCGCCGCCCACCGCTACCTCGAAAGCCGCCAAAGCGCGGGCAAGATTTTGTTGATTCCGTAGCACGGCGCGGCCATCGGACTACCCGTAGCAGCCCCCCTTTACTCGGCTGGCAGCTGGCGGCCGAAGTGCTTTTTCAGAATTTCGTCGACCTTCTCCCTATTCAGGGGCTTGTTGAAAAAGCCGCCGATGTTGAGCTGCTGCACCCGCTCCACGTCGCGGGGGTGCAGCGAGGTGGTGAGCATCACGATGGTGGTGGCCTGGCGCTGGTCGGCGGGCAGCTGCTCGTAGGCTTCGAGGAAGGCAAAACCGTCCATCACGGGCATTTTCACGTCCAGCAGAATCAGGACGGGGCAGTCGGCGAAGGGCGTCTGGCAATGCACGTGCAGCAGGTCCAGCGCCTCCTTGCCGTTGAGGGCTACCAGCACCTGCTCGGCCACGCCCAGCCGCTTCAGCAGCAGCTGGTTGAGGTAGTTGGCGGTAGCGTCGTCATCGACGAGCAGGACGCAGGCGAGCTTTTGCATAGGCATTCAATTCGTATCCCTGCCCGCAAAGCGGCGCATTGGGACGGGGCAGGTCATTGATTAATGAAGTGCACCGTAAACGTGCTGCCCTGTCCCAGGGTTGATGCCACGGTGATGCGGCCCCCGGCGTTTTCCACCATCTTCTTCACCATGTACAGGCCGATGCCCGAGCCCTCCACATGGTCGTGGAAGCGCTGAAACATGCCGAACAGCCGGTCGGTATAGGCCGTATCGAGTCCCAGGCCATTGTCGCGCACTTCCAGCACCGTGTGGCCCGCTTCGGTCCAGCTGCGCAGGCATACGTGCGGCGGCCGTGTGGGGGCGCGGTACTTCAGGGCATTGCTGAGCAGGTTGAAGACCACCGAGCGCAGATTTTTCTCCGAAAACAGCACCGTGGCGGCCTGCACGTCCACTTCCAGCCGGGCCCCCGTGCTCTGAATGACCGGCTCCAAATCGAGGCGCACATCGCGGACAACGGCCGCGAGGTCGACCGATACCGTGGAGCCGCCGTGCTCCTTTTGCAGCCGCGACACCTCGGTGAGGTGCTCGATGGTGCGCTTGAAGCGGTTCACCGAGTCCTGCATCAGGTCGAGCAGGGGGCTTATTTCTTCGCTTTGGGCCGTGGCGGCGGGCAGCTCCATCAACAAAGCATCGAGCAACCCTTCGATGTTACTGATGGGCGCTTTGAGGTCGTGCGAAGCGGTGTAGATGAAGTTGTCGAGGTCGACGTTGGCGCGGGTGAGCTGCTCGTTGTTGTCGCGCAACTGCTGCTGGGCCTGGTCGATGCGCTCCAGGGACAGCTTCTGCTCGTGAATATCGGTGCAGGTGCCAATCCATTGGATAATCTCGCCCTGCGCGTTGCGCGAGGGCAGGGCGCGGCCCAGCATCCAGCGGTAGTCGCCGGCGCGGTTGCGGAAGCGGTATTCCACCTCGTAGGGCTCGCCGGAGGCCAGGCACTCCACCCACCGCTGCCCGGTAGCGGGCCGGTCTTCGGGGTGCAGGTGCGCCCTCCAGCCCAAGTCAGAACCCACGGCGTTTTCCCGGCCTATGTAGTCGAACCAGCGGCTGTTGAGGTAGGTGTTGATGCCCTGCGGGTTGGCCGTCCAGGCAATTTGCGGGATGCCTTCCAGCACGCGGCTGGCTTCGGCGGCGGCGCGCTCGCCGGCCAGGCGGGCAGCTTCTTCGCGCTTCAGCTCCTCATTTTTGCGGTCGAGCAGGGCGTTCTGCTCGGCCACCTGCGCCCGAATGGCCGTGATTTCGCGCTGCGCCGACAGGTCGGTAACGATGACGGCCAGCGCCGGCGTCTCGTTGAATTCCAGCACGTTCATCGACACCGAGAAGGGCAGCAACGCCCCGGTCTGGGTTTGCAGCGGCAGCTCGCCCCGGCTTTTACCGGCCCAGCCCCGTTCCATCAGCGCGGCCCAGGTTTGCTTGAAGCCCAAGGGCACAAACTCGTCGAAGTTGCGGCCCATCACCTCGGCCAGCGGGCAGTGCAGCAACTCGGCCAGGCTGGCGTTGCAGTAAAGCACGGTGGCATCTTCCGACAGCAGCAGGGCCCCTTCGTTCATCTGCTCGATGAGGGTGCGGTAGCTCTGGTCGGCCCCTTGCAGAGTGAAGATGCGCGGGCCCTCAGTGCTTTGCACGGCCAGCGCGTCCACGGCGCCGGTGCGGATGGCGTGAATCAGGTCGTGGGCTTCCTCCAGCTGCTCGCGCAGCTCTTCATTGGCCCGGGCCAGCTCGGCGGCGGAGGGCGCAGGATTACTCATAGCCCAGCACCATCAGCTGATTGATTGATACCCAAGGCCTTCAGCACCCGCTCACGGTTCGAAAGGTCGCCCACCAGGCGGCGCACCAGGCCGGGGCTGCGCTTGATGAGCGTGGGCACGCCGATGAGGTCTTCGCGCTGGGCCAGGTCGGGCTGTTGGTAAATATCTACAATCAGCAGCTCGTAGCGCCCTTTCAGGAACTCCTCGCAGATGTCTTTGATGTTGCGCACGGCGCGCGTCGAATTCGGTGTGGCCCCCGTGATGTACAGGTGCAGCACGTACTCGGGGCCGGCGGGCTCCGGCGGGGCCAGGGGGTCCGTAAAGGGTTCCATTGGCGCGGTTATTTGCTCGTGGCGGGGCGCACGTCGAGGCCGACCAGCACCCGCTCTTCGTTGGAGAGGTCGCCAATGATTTTGCGGATGGGCTCGGGCACTTTGCGCACCAGCGTGGGGATGGCCAGAATCTGGTCACCCTCAGCAAGCTGCGGATTTACAAGCAGGTCAACCACTTCCAACTTGTACCGACCTTTGAGGTGCTGCTCGCAGTACCGCTTCAGGTTGGCCAGGGCCGTCACCGATTTCGGCGTTTGGCCGGCCACGTACAAGCGCAGTTCCCACGTTTCCTGGAGGCCTTCTTCTTCTAATTCAACTGCGGCTACTTCTGCCATAAAACGGGTGGTGCAATGGGATGCTACGGCATTCCGGGCGTTTGGGTTACTGGCCGCTTTCGGCGGTGGGGGCGCTGGGGGCCGGGGGGTTGGCGGCCGCGATGCGCTGATGGCCGCTGAGCAGGGCCTGCTGGCGGCTTTGCTCGTTGGAGCTGATTTGGCGCAGCTCCTCCTCCACCGATTCAAACTCGGTGCGCAGGTTGGCAATGTTGGCTTCCAGCATCCGGCGGCGGCGCTCCAGCTCGCGGTCGCGGCGGTCGGCCTCCTGCTGGGCAGCCAGGGCTTCGGCGTGCTCCTTCATTTGCTGGGTGAGGCGGCTGGCCCCGGTCACGATGCCGGTGGGCCCGAGCACCACGTCGAGCAGCTCGATGCCGTGCGGGGTCACGATGAACTCGCGCACCTGGTTGGAGTGCGCCATGCCGCGCGATTTGAGGATGCTCAGGCCGCGGTTGCGCTCGCCCACGCCCTCCAGGTCGCGCACCGAAATCCAGGTATCAACCAGCGACGACACGCCTTCGTCGGTCATTTCCTGCTGCAGGCCGCGCCCGGTCACCAGCGCCGTGAACAGGGCCGTAATGCCATTAACCTTCAGGAAATCAATGAGACGAGTGAGCATACTGCGCACCTCGTTCACGTTGCCCACGGTGATGAGGTTGGTGATGGGGTCGATGACGACGGCCGTGGGCTTGAACTCTTTCACCAGGCGGTGCAGCGTCACGAGGTGCTGCTCGAGGCCGTTGAGGGTGGGGCGGCTGGCTTCGATGACCAGCCGGCCGGCCGCCACGTGCTCCTCCAGGTTGATATTGACCGACGCCATGTTACGCAGCAGCTGCGCCGGCGATTCTTCGAAGGCAAAAAAGAGGCAGCGGCCACCGTCCTGGCAGATTTTTTCGGCGAAGCCGGCGGCCAGGGTGGTCTTGGCGGTGCCGGCCGTGCCGGTAATGAGCACGCTGCTGCCCTCGTAGTAGCCGCGCAGGCCAAACATTTCGTCGAGGGCCGGAATGCCCGACGACACAATGCGGTTCGATACCTGGTGGTCGAGCCGCAGCGAGGTCACGGGCAGCACCGAAATGCCGCTTTCGGTGATGAGGTAGGGGTATTCGTTGGTGCCGTGGGTGCTGCCGCGGTACTTCACCACGCGCAGCCGGCGGGTGGTAATCTGGTCAATCACGCGGTTATCGAGCAGAATCACGCAGTCCGACACGTACTCTTCCAGGCCCTGGCGCGTGAGCGTGCCGTCGCCGCGCTCGGCGGTGATGATGGTGGTCACGCCCTTTTCCTTGAGCCAGTGAAACAGCCGGCGGATTTCCGAGCGCAGCACGCCCTGGTTCGGGAAGCCCGAAAACAGCGCCTCAATGGTATCGAGCACCACGCGCTTGGCCCCAATGCTGTCGATGGCATAGCCCAGCCGGATAAACAGGCCGTCGAGGTCGTACTCGCCGGTTTCCTCAATCTCGGAGCGGTCGACGTGGACGTGGTCGAGGCGCAGCATTTTGCGTTCCTGCAAATCCTTCAGGTCGAAGCCCAGGGAGGTGACGTTGGCGGCCAGCTCCGGGGCGGTTTCCTCGAAGGCCATGAGCACGCCCGGCTCATCAAATTCCAGGATGCCACGCACCAGGAACTCGATACCCATCAGGGTTTTACCGCAGCCAGCGCTGCCGCAAATCAGCGTGGGCCGGCCCAGCGGCAGGCCGCCTTCGGTGATTTCGTCGAGGCCTTCGATGCCCGTGGGGGCCTTGGGCAGTTGGGGTAAGACGTGGGCAGCGGCGGGAATATTTTCAGGCATGAAGCGGTGCTATGAGCAGATAAAGGTAGCAGTTGAAACAAAAAAAGCCCGGCTATGCAAAAAGCACAACCGGGCATGCAGACAACAGAACTCAACAGTAAATTCCAACCCGGGCGGGCAATCAGCGGCTGCCGGCCTCAAAATCGAGCCAGCCGGCGCGGTGCTCTTCCAGCTCGGCGGGGCTGATGCCGTAGGCGGCGCAGGCTTCGTCGGCGGCCATCAGGCCCTGCTCCACGGCGTTGAGCACGGCCCAGACCTTGAGCTTGCGCTCGGCCAGCGTGGCAGCCTCATCGACGGGCGCGGGGCGGCCATCGGTATCGAAGAAGTCGGGCAGGTTTTCGCTCATGATGTAGCCAAGGTAGACAGACAAATATTAACGCAGCGTGAATATTGACCGGATTGGACCGCCGGCCGAATAATTATTTCCAGCGGCTGAAAAACTGGTCGAAGCCCTCGCGGTAGCCGTCGCTCACGGGCAGGGTTTCGCCCCCAATCTGCACCGTGCCGCGCCCAACGGACTGGATGTGACCCAGCCCCACAATGTAGCTGCGGTGGATGCGCAAAAACTTGCTGGCGGGCAGCTTTTCCTCCATGCCGCGCAGACTGGTGAGCGAGAGCAACGGCCGCGTCTGGGTGGCCAGGTGCACCTTCACGTAGTCCTTCAGGCCCTCCACGTACACGATATCGGCCAGGGGCACGCGCACCAGCTGGTACTCTACTTTGAGGTAGATGTAATCGTCCTCGGGTGCATTGGCGGGTTGGGGAACTGGTGGATTGAGTGGCGCGGAGGCAGGCGCGGGCGTTTCGCTGGCCTGCTTCATCTCGAAGTAGGTTTTGGCCTTGAGGGCGGCGCGCAGAAACTCCTGGTAGTCGAAGGGCTTGAGCAGGTAGTCCAGCGCATCGACGCGGAAGCCTTCCAGCGCGTACTGGTTGAAGGCCGTGGTAAAGATGACGCGGGGGCCGTGCTGCAAGACTTTGGCCAGCTCCAGCCCGCTCAGGTCGGGCATCTTGATATCGAGAAACAGCAGCTGGGCATCGGGCCGCTCATGCAGCGAGCGCAGGGCGGCTACGGCGCTTTCGTGCCGGCCCACGAGGCGCAGAAACGGGGTTTGCTCGATGAAGGAGCAGACCAGGCCAAGGGCCAGCGGCTCGTCATCGACGGCCACGCAGTTAATGACGAACGGGGCGGCGGCAGTGGCGGGGATTACAGATTCAGGTGCAGACATACTTCGTACTCGTTAGCGGGGTTGCGGGGCTGCACGCGCACGGTGTGGGCGTGGGGATAGAGCAAATCGAGGCGGCGCTGGGTGTTGGCTAGGCCGATGCCGCCGGGCTCGTCGTCATCGGCGGGCCGGTCGGGGAATACGGTGTTGCGCACGCACAGCTCGACGGTATTGGCCGTGGGCTGGCGCAGCTGGATGGTGATGCAACTGGGCGCGGTGGCGCTCACGCCGTGCTTAAACGCATTCTCGACAAACGGCTGGAACAGCATGGGCGCGATGAACGGGTCGGGGCTTAGCGGGTCGGGCATCTCGAACTTGACCTGCACTTTGTTGGTCAGGCGCAGGTGCATCAGCTCAATATAATCGCGCAGGAAGCTGATTTCCTGGCTCAAACGGGTATGGCCGGCGGGCGACTCATACAGCACGTAGCGCATCATGCGCGAGAGGCGGTGCAGGTTGGTGCGGGCCAGGTCGGCGTCGAGCAGGGTGAGGGCGTAGATGTTATTGAGGGTGTTGAAGAAGAAGTGCGGGTTGATTTGGGCCTTAAGCAGGCTGAGTTCGGTAGCCACCTGGCGGCGCTCCAGTTCCAGGCGGCTTTCGGCGTCGCGCTGGCCCTTTTGCATGGCCGCGAGGCTGGTGGCAATGCCCAGCACCAGCAGCGTAATCAGCAGCACGCCGGTATTGAAGAGCGGGCGGCCTTCATCGGGCCCCAGCTGCGGGTGCGGGCGTGGGCCGGACCACGGGTTGGGCGGGTTGAGGACGGCCTCGCGGGCGGTGGCCACCAGCTCGGGCACGCCCAGGCGCTGCTCCACCTGCTGATGGATGACCAGCACTGCCAGCACCACCACGGCATTCAGGGCCACGTAGGCCCAGCCCTTGCCGCCGTACAGCAGGCGCGGCGCGGCCCACAGCACATTCAAATAAAACACGCCCACCAGCAGGCCAAACACCACGGCCTGCGTCAGCCAGAACTCGGTGGGCTTCGGGCCAGGGTAATCGGGCTGCTGGGCCACCAAAAGCACCGCCACCAGGCCCCAGACCAGGGCGTGCTGCAGCAGCGTGGAAGCCGAACGGAGTAGCGGTAACGCCATAGAAGTGGTGGATAGGAATTGCTCCGCAAGCTACAACGGCGGCCCCGCGTGCCCGGGCTCGCATCGGCCAGCGGGGGTTGGATATCGGCCAGTCGGCACTTTGGGCCGCTGGCGCGGGCAGTGGCGCAGTGGCGGTTTGGGGCCGCGCCGTTTGGGGGGCTAAATGGGCGAATGGGCGACGCCGGCTAGTAACTCGCCGATTGCAGTTTGACCAGCCTATAGAGGGCCTGCAAATTTGAACCAATCCCACCGTCCCCAAGACCAACGGGGCTGCTGGTTTTATCTCCGCTCATCTTCCAATATTCCCATGGCCTCGTCTCTACTTCCCCGCGTTGCTTCGATGGTGGCCGCCGCCGCGCTGCTGGTGGTAGTGGCCTGCCAGAAACAGCCGGATACCCCCAACGCCGCCGACCTGGCCACGCTCACGGCCCTGCCGCAGGTGGCATCCGCCCCGGCCAACAACCCGAGCAGCACGGCCAAAATCGCGCTGGGCCGCGCCCTGTTCTGGGACCCCGTGCTATCCGGCGGCAAGGACGTGAGCTGCGCCAGTTGCCACCATCCCGCCAGCGGCTACGCCGACGCCATCGACCTCAGCATCGGCAGCAATGGGCAGGGATTGGGCACTGCCCGCCATTTCCGCGCCCCCAACGACATTGCCTTCGTCAAGCGAAACTCGCCCACGGTCCTCAACGCCGCTTTCAATGGCATGGCCACCGATGGCACCTGCCAGCCTGCCACGGCCGCCATGTTCTGGGATTTGCGGGCGCAGTCGCTCGAAACGCAGTCGCTGATGCCCGTGGCCACGCTGGAGGAGATGCGCGGCCACCAGTATGCCGAGGGCGTGGCCCTCGACTCGGTGGTGGCGCGGCTGCGCGGCTTCGCGGCGTATGGGCCGCTGTTCAGCGCGGCGTTTGCGGAGGCCACGCCCATCACGGCGGCCAATATCGGCAAGGCCATTGCCTGCTTCGAGCGCACGCTGGTAGCTACTGATTCGCCCTTCGACCAGTACATGCGTGGCGATAAATCGGCCCTCACGGCCCAGCAGGTGCAGGGCTTGAATGATTTCGTGACCAGCGGCTGCGCCAAATGCCACAGTGGCCCGATGCTCAGCGACTACCAATTGCACGTCCTCGGCGTGGCCGACAACACCAAGAACCCCGCCTCCGACGCGGGCGCGAATGGCAGCTACGCCTTCCGCACGCCCAGCCTGCGCAATGTGGCCCTCACCGCGCCCTACATGCACAGCGGCACGCTGGCCAACCTGACGGCCGTGCTCAATTTCTACGACCCCGGCCGCGGGGGCCAGGCTCCTTCGGCCAACCCGCACGTGAGCGTGAGCCAGCGCGACCCGCTGTTCCCGGGCCGCGTGACTAACCCGCAGAACATCATCGCCTTTCTGCAATCCCTCACTGCCGCCAGCTACGACCGCACCGTGCCCGCCGCCGTGCCCAGCGGCCTGGCCGTGGGCGGCAACATCCACTAAGCTCGTTCCCCATTTTTCTTTTTTCAATTCATTTTTTCAACCACCATTTTCTTCATAATCATGCGCTTAACTTCCGTACTTCGTTTTGCCAGCGCCGCGGCGCTGCTGTGTTCCATGAGCAGCTTCTCGGGCTGCGAGAAAGACAACGTGAGCCCCAACGGCGGCTGCGCCAAGAAAACCACCACGACCACCACGCCTACTACCACCACCACGACGGGCACGGGCACGGGTACCGGCACGGGCGGCGCTAACTAATCCGGCACAGCGGAGCCTCACTCCCGCTCCTCTTCAAAAAAGAGGAGGAGACTGACAATTTCCGTCAGAAAAAAAGACCGATGCCGCCGCTCCCCAGGGAGGGGGCGGCGCTCGGCAGGGAGCCGGGGGTGAGGTTCCTAGGATGCCGCAGCCATATTTATTATCTTCATTATCACTATGAATACCCTCCGCTCGCTTGGTCTTTTGCTTCTGTTGCTGCTGCCGCTGGCGGCATCGGCCACGCACATTGTGGGCGGCGAGCTGGATTTGCAGTACAAGTCCGGCAGCACCTACACGCTCAGCCTCAACCTGTATTTTGATGCCATCAACGGCGACCCACTGGCCCTGGACCAGAGCCTCGTGGCCAGCATTTTTGTGAAAGCCACCAACCAGCGCGTGGTGAACGTGACGCTGCCGCTCACCTCCAATACCTTCGTGCAATACACCAACCCGGCCTGCGCCGTGGGCTCGCTGAGCACCCGCAAGCTGGTGTACACCAAAGACATCATCCTGGACGCCGCCACCTACGCCAATGCCGGCGGCTACTACGTGGCCGTGGAGCGCTGCTGCCGCAACATCACCATCAGCAACATTGTGAACCCGGCCGGCGCGGCCCAGACCTTTTACCTCGAATTTCCGGCCGTCGTCCGCAATGGCGCGGCTTTTATTGACTCCACGCCGCGCATCTTCCCGCCCCTGGGCGACTATGCGTGCCGGGGCGAACTGTTTTACTACGATTTCGGCGGGCAGGATGTGGACGGCGACTCACTCATCTACGACATGGTGACGCCGCTGAACGGCCACGCCACCGCCGCCGTGGGCAACACCGCGCCCCTGCCTAGCGCCGCGCCCTACGCCCCCATCACCTGGAGCCAGGGCCTAAGCGCCACCAACCAGATTCCGGGCTCGCCGGCTTTGGGCATCGACGCCCACACCGGCCGCCTCACGGTGCGGGCCAGCAGCCTGGGGTTGTTTGTGTTCGGAGTGCGCTGCTCGGAATACCGCAAGGGCGTGAAGATTGGCGAAACGCGGCGCGACTTCCAGCTTTATGTCCTGAACTGCCCCACCAACGTGGCCCCGAAGCTCCAGGTGCACGCCGCTAATAGTGCCACGCTATACCGCCCAGGCCGCGACACGCTACGCCTGCTGCCCGGCGGCAACCGCTGCCTCACCATCCGCTACACCGACCCCGACCCGAACTCGGTGCTCACGATGAGCACGCGGGCAGTCAATTTCACGGTACCCGCGCCCACCTTCACCACCAGCACCAGCGGCACGGTGCGGGCCGCCGGCGCACCGGATACCCTTACCGCCACCCTCTGCTTTCCCGATTGCTCGGACACCAAGGGCAAGGTGTATTTGCTCGACCTCATTGTGGCCGATAACGGGTGCAGCCTGCCCAAGCACGACACCGTGCGCGTGGCCTTCACTGCCACGCAGGCCCCCAACGCGGCCCCGGTGCTCACCAGCAGTTTCCCGCCCGCCCCGGCCCCGGCCGTGGATGCCGCGCCCACCGTGGTGCGCGTGACCCTGGGCCAACGCTACACCGCCACCCTCACCGGCACCGATGCTGACCGCAACTCTTTGGCCCTTACCGCCACCGGCGAGAGCTTCGACCTGGCCGCCGTGGGCATGCAGTTTGCGGCCCAGAACGGTACGGGGCTGGCCAATGCCACCTTCGCCTGGGAGCCCACCTGCGTGGCTGTGGCGGCCATCGGTGCTAATGATGGCCTGGTCGTGCATTTCAAGCTCACCGAAACCGGGCCGTGCGTACCGCTGCCGCAGGAGCGGGTCATCCGCTTCCAGGTGGTGCCGGTGGCGGAGCTAGCGGCCTTCCGCCCGGCCAACGTCATCACGCCGAACGGCGATGGCCTGAACGATTTCCTGCGCATGCCCGACCTGCCGGTGGACTTCTGCGATAACAAATTTGCGGGCATCAAAATCTTCTCGCGCTGGGGGCAGCAGGTTTTTGCGTCGTCAGAGCGCGGGTTTCAGTGGGGTGGCCAGGGCGCGGGCGGGCTGTATTATTACCTCGCCACTTACACCGATGGCCGCAAGTTCAAGGGCTGGGTGGAGGTGATTCCGTAGCGGGGCTTGTGCTAAACCAACGTTGCAGACGCCTGTCATCCTGAGCGCAGCGAAGGACCTTATCACGCCTGCGCCAATTGAATTGCCGACAGCATTACTACAGACCGTTCTTGGGTGATAAGGTCCTTCGCTGCGCTCAGGATGACAGGGCCGCCCCCGCTCTAACCCTTCCTTCCCTACCTTTCCCCTCCCATGAAGCTCAAGCCCAACATTGCCACCAGCGAGGCCGGATTCATCTTCAATCCCGCCACCGGCGACTCCTTCGCGGCCAACCCATTGGCAGCCGACATCCTGGCCCGCGCCAAGGCCGGACTGGACACGGCTGCCATCAAGGCCGACATTCTGGAGCGCTACGACGTGGCCCCCGGCCAGCTCGAAAAAGACTGGGACGACCTGCTGGCCCAGCTGCGCGACTTCAACCTGCTAGACTAACCCACTGTGCCCCTTCCCAGTACCCGCCCGCGCCTGACCGTGGCCGTGACCGGCCTTAACGCCACCGACAGTCCCGGCCCGGGCGTGGCCGTTATCCGCGCCCTGCGCGAAACCACGGACTTCGACCTTCGCATCATCGGGCTGAGCTACGAGGCGCTGGAGCCGGGCATCTACCTGCGTGAGCTGGTGGATAAGACCTACCAGCTGCCCTACCCGGCTGCGGGCACGGCGGCGCTGCTGGCGCGGCTGGCCCACATCCGCGAGCGGGAGGACGTGGCCGTGCTCATCCCCAACTTCGATGCCGAGCTGTTCAACTTCATCAAGCTGGAGCCCGAGTTGCGGGCGCTGGGCATTCACACGTTTCTGCCAACGCTGGCCCAGCTCGATGCGCGCGATAAGCTGAACTTGGCCGCCTTCGGGGCCGCGCACGGGCTGAGCACGCCGGCCAGCCGGCCCCTGCACAGTGCTTTTGAAATAACCGCGGCCGCTGAGCAGCTAGGCTGGCCGCTGGTGCTGAAGGGCCGCTACTACGATGCCGCCGTGGTGCACTCGCTGGCGCAGGCCGAGCAGGCGTTTGCACGGCTGAGTGGCTTGTGGGGCGTGCCGCTCATCGCGCAGGCGTTTGTGGCGGGGCAGGAAATCAACATTGCCGGGCTGGGCGACGGGCACGGCCACGCCCTGAGTGCGGTGCCCATGCGCAAGCTCACCATCACGGACCGGGGCAAGGCCTGGGCTGGCATTACGCTGGAAGACGAGGCGCTGCTGGCCCTGGCCCGCCGTTTTGCCGAGGCCACGCGCTGGCGCGGCGGCTTCGAGCTGGAGCTGATTCGCACGGCGGCCGATGAGTTGGTCATCCTCGAAATCAACCCCCGCTTCCCGGCCTGGATATACCTCACGGCCGCCGCCGGCCAGAACCAGCCCGCCGCCCTGCTCCGCCTGGCCCTGGGCCTGCCCGTGCCGATGATGGAGGGCTACGCCGTGGGCAAGATGTTCGTGCGCTACGCCTGGGACCTGATTACCGACCACACCGAATTCCAGCAAGTGGCCGCGCTGGGCGAACTTTGAGCTCCCCTCCTCAGCTGAGGAGGGGATGTTGCCGCGACGCGGCAACGGGGGTGGTTGACCTCGTTGCACGATGCCCGAACGACACCCGGTTGAAGCGGGCGCGAGTCGTTCAACGAGTCAACCACCCCAGCTGCCGCTTCGCGCCAGCATCCCCTCCTCGGCTGAGGAGGGGAGTTGTCCGCTGGTTCATCATCATCCTTCATGAAAAAACCTTACGAACGTCCCACCCTCCGCAAGCTCACGGCCGGCGCGCTGCACAAGTTCGGCCCGCGCCCCGGGGCCGCGCCCACCACGGCCCTCGATGGCGTGCCCGTGGCGGAGCTGGTGGCCCGGTTCGGCTCGCCCTTGTTTGTGCTGAGCGAGCGGCAGCTGCGGCGCAGCTACCAGGCGGCGGTGCGGGCCTTCGGCACGCGGTATCCGGCGGTGCAGCTGGCGTGGTCGTACAAGACGAACTATTTGAATGCCGTGTGCCGCACCTTCCACCAGGAGGGCGCGTGGGCGGAGGTGGTGAGCAGCATGGAACTGGAAAAGGCGCTGCTCAACGGCGTGCCCGGGCCGCACATTCTCTTCAATGGCCCCGGTAAGCGGCGCACGGACTTGGAGCGAGCTTGTGAGGTCGATGCCGTCATTCACCTCGATAATGCTGACGAGCTGCACCTGCTGCTCGACGTGGCCGCCGGACGCGCCACCCGGCCCCGCGTGGCCCTGCGCGTGAACCTCGACGCCGGTATCTACCCGCAGTGGGACCGGTTTGGTTTCAACCTAGAGAATGGCGAGGCCTGGCAGGCGCTGGGCCGAGTAGTAACGTCGGGGCGGCTGGCGCTGGTGGGCTTGCACTGCCACATCGGCACCTACGTGCTTCAGCCCAAAGCCTACGGCACGGCGGCTACCAAGCTGGCAGCGCTGGCCCTCCGCTGTGGGCGGGAGTTGCACACAGCCGTGCAGTACCTCGACCTGGGCGGCGGCTTCCCTTCCACCAACACTTTGAAAGGCGCTTACCTGCCCGCCGCCGACACCGTGCCGCCGCTGGACGAGTACGCCGAGGCCATCACCGGGGCGCTGCTGGGCGCGGGCTTCCCTTCGGATGAGCTGCCGCTGCTGGTGCTGGAAGCCGGCCGGGCGCTGGTCGATGATGCGGGCTCGCTCATCGGCTCGGTGCTAGCGAATAAGCGCCTGGCCGACGGCCGCCGCGCCACCATCCTCGACTTCGGCGTGAACCTGCTCTTCACCTCCTTCTGGTACGACCACCACATCAGTCCCACCCGCGAATTCTCCAATCAAACCGAGCCCACCGTGCTCTACGGCCCGCTCTGCATGAACATCGACCAGCTGCGCGACAGCATTGCCCTGCCCCTGCTCGCCCCCGGCGATACCGTGGTGGTGCACAAAGTGGGCGCGTACAACATGAGCCAGTGGCAGCAGTTCATCAACCTGCGCCCGAACGTGGTGATGATTGACGAGGCCGGCGCGGTGCACTTGATAAGAGCCGCCGAGACGCTGGAGTACCTGCAACAGTTGGAGCGGGTGCCGGAGCATCTGTTGTAGGGGCGGGGCTTGCCCCCGCCCGCCGTTCGGGCCGCCTCGCCTATCACTCACAATCAACCACTGCTCACCGTTCAACGACGGGCGGGGGCAAGCCCCGCCCCTACTTCGGTTATCTTTCTCCTTTGCTTACTGGTCTTCCCTCGACCCATGCCTGCCTCCTTCTCCTCCTTCTTCCGCGCCGTGCTGCACAGCTACGCCATGCTGTTCTTTTCGCAGCACCGGGGCTTTGCGGCTGTGCTGCTGGTGGTGTCGTTTGGGCACCCGGTGGTGGGGGCGGCGGGGCTGGCCAGTACCTGCCTGGCGGTGGCGGGGGCACGGCTCGGGGGCTTCAATAAGGAATGGACGGACAGCGGCGCGTACAGCTTTAATGCCCTACTCACCGGGCTGGCGCTGGCCTCGTTCTTCGCGCCGGGCTGGGGGATGGCGGGGCTGGTGGTGGTGGGCGCGGGCTTGGCCCTGCTGCTGAGCGTAGCCCTGGGCGGCTGGCTGGGCGGGCGGGGGCTACCGTTTCTGTCGCTGCCCTTTGTGGGCACGGTGTGGGTGCTGCTGCTGGGAGCCGGGCCGCTGCTGCACCTGCCGGCGGCCGAGGGCGGCATCTACTGGCTGAACGAGGCCTACGCCCTGGGCGGCCCCCGGCTGGTGGCGGCCGCCCAGTGGGTGGGCGACTGGCCCTGGCCGCCCCTGCTGGCCACCTACCTGCGGGCGTTGAGCGCGGTGCTGTTTCAGGACAGTGCGCTGGCGGGGCTGCTGGTAGCGGCGGGCTTGCTGTGGCACTCGCGCATTGCGTTTTCCTTGTCGGTGCTGGGCTTTTTGGGGGCGTATGGGCTGCTGCTGCTCACCGGGCCGGCGGGCAGCGGGCCGATGGACTATAACCTGGGGGCCAACTACGTGGTGGCCGCCGTGGCCGTAGGCGGCGTGTTCGTCATCCCCTCGGCGGCCAGCTATGGGTGGGCTTTGCTGAGCGTGCCGGTGACGGTGGTGGCGCTGGCCGGCTTCACCACGGTACTCGATAAGCTGGGGCTGCCGGCCCTCTCGCTGCCCTACTGCGCTACGGCGCTGCTGTTCCTGTACGTGCTGCTGCTGCGCGAGCGGCCGGGCGCGGGCCTCGTGCTCACCCCCATCCAGCGCTACTCGCCCGAGCGCAACCTCTACGCCTACGCCACGGCCCGGGTGCGGCTGGCCCACCAAGGCGCGGTTGCCCTCACCCTCCCCTTCCGGGGCGCGTGGACCTGCACCCAAGGCTACCTGGATGGCGGCCCCACCCACCTCGGCGACTGGGGCCAGGCCCTGGACTTCGCCATCACCGATGCCGACGGCCGCACCTACCACGGCTCCGGCCTTAGCCTGAGTGACTATTACGCCTACAACAAGCCCGTCCTCGCCCCCGCCGACGGCGTGGTGGAGGAAGTCATCCAACACATCGAAGACAACGCTATCGGCGAGGTGAATACCCGCCAGAACTGGGGCAATACCGTGGTGCTGCGCCACGCGCCGGGCCTGTTCACGCAGCTCTCGCACCTGCGCGCCCACTCGGTGCCGGTGAAAGTGGGCGACTACGTGCGGCGCGGCGACATCATCGGCACCTGCGGCAGCTCGGGCCGCTCGCCCGAGCCGCACCTGCACTTCCAGGTGCAGGCCACCCCCTACGTGGGCTCGCGGACGCTGGCGTACCCGTTGGCGTATTTCGTGGCGATGCAGGGGGCGGGTTCAACTATTGCTACCGACGCTTTAACTCCGCCACTCAAGAAGCTGAAGACGCAACAGTTTCAGGTTTTGGGGTCGTCGGTTAGCGCTTCGGACGAACCCAAGACACCGTTAGACAAACCCAACACCATCTTGGGTTCGTCGGATGGCATTTTGGACTCGTCCAACAGAGCGTTGGGTTCATCGGTTGGCGTTTTGGACTCGTCCAACGGAGCGTTGGGTTCGTCGGTTAGCGTTTTGGGTTCGTCCAACGGCGTCTTGGGTTCGTCGGTTGGCGTTTTGGACTCGTCCAATGGAGCGTTGGGTTCGTCCAAAACGCCAACCGATGAACCCAAAACGCCCCAGCTCCGCCACTTCGCCGTGCCCGTGGCGGGCGAAGTCGTAAGCCCGCCCACCTTCAACCGTACCCTGAGCCAGGCCCTGCGCCTGCCCCCCGGCTACGCCCTGGACGTGCACGATGCCGCCGCGCCCGATGCCCCGGCCCAGCGCTGGGAGGTGTTTACCGATGCATACAACCTGGCCTACCTGCGCTGCCAGCGCACGGGAGCGGTGCTCTACTTCGCGGGCGATGAGTCGGTATTCTACTGCACCGCCTTTTATGGCGATGAAAGCTCGTGGCTCTA
Source organism: Hymenobacter segetis (assembly GCF_054776495.1). Taxonomy (NCBI): domain Bacteria; kingdom Pseudomonadati; phylum Bacteroidota; class Cytophagia; order Cytophagales; family Hymenobacteraceae; genus Hymenobacter; species Hymenobacter segetis. The sequence continues at coordinate 548,389 of NZ_BAAHBV010000002.1, forward strand.
CCTGCTTTATCAGGCCGCCTACCGGGTGCCGCTGGCCAGCCTGCCGGGCCAGGTCGTGCACGACGAATTCCCGCTGACCGTGGTGCGCAACCCCGTTTTGACGTGGGTGCAGGATGTACTGGCCCCGTTCTATCGCTTTCTCCGCCCCACTTTTTGGGCCGAAGAAGTGCCTACTGCCGCCGGCCACTGGCCCGGTGGCCCGGTGCGGCTGCGCAGCCGCGTGGTGGTGTCGGGTTTCGGCCGCGCCCGCGAGGTGCAGACCGCAGAGCTGCTCTTTGCCGATGGCCGGCTGGCCGAGCTACGCGTGCGCCGGGCCACCGGCAGCCTCACCCTCACCTGCACAGTAGCCGGCGCATGAGGAAATTATTCGTCCTGCTTCTCCTGCTGCTGGCCGGGGCCACCGCCGCCCACGCCCAAGCCTCCACGCCCGACTATCAGGCCACCGACAGCCTCACCCAGGCCCTGGCCCGGCAATACCGCTGGGCTGCCCTCGATTCCGTAGGCCGCGCTGCCCTGCGCCTCGGACTCGATTACCCGGCCCTGCGCCGCCGTCTGGGCCAAGCCGCTTTGGCCCGTGACCGCCCGGCGGCGGCCATTAATCACTACGGCCGGGCGTTGCGCGAAAATCCCGTCGACACCACCGCCCGCTATGGGCTGGCCCTCGCCTACCTCGGCCTGAACCAGCCCGGCTCCGCCGCCCTGGTGGCCCGCGGCCTGCCCGACTCGCTCCGTCGGCCGCTGCACCTCAACGGTTTTCAGCTGCTGAGCCGGGTGGAGGTGGAAGCCAGTGGGCAGTCGGTCCATAATGAGCACCGGGGGCCGGCCGGCTTCCTGCGCCTGGGCTTGGGCACCCGCCTCAGTCCCCGCCTCAGTCTGAGCCAGAACCTGAGCTACTTCGGCCAGAACATTGAGCTGCCCGACCGCCAGCATCACATGCGCGGCGAAGGCTACCCCGTGCGCCAGCATCAGTACCACGCCCTGCTGGCCGGCCAGCTCAGCCCGCGCTGGCGGGCCCTGCTCGGCTACCACTACCTGAACAGCGACTTCGGCCACCTCGAAGCGCCCGCCAGCCACCTTGGCTACGCGGCCCTGGCCTACGCCCGGCCCTACTTCGCGGTGCAGGCGGGCCAGTACCTCGGCACCCTCACCGACACCGCCCGCGCCCAAACCGACCTGCGCCTGACCGTGTACCCGCTCGGCAACCTGCGCCTCTACGGCTTCGGGCAGGCCAGCGTGGTGCGCTCCAACGGCCGCAGCTACCCGCATGGACTGCTGGGCGCGGGCGGCCGGCTGCACCGCCGCGCGTGGCTCGATGTGTACGGCGGCCTGGGCCAGGTGCCGGTGCTGGCCGAGCTCGACGGGCTTTACGTGTACAATCTTCTCGACCCCTTGCAGGCCCGTGCCGGGGCCGGCCTGCTTATTTTGCTGCCCGAGCGGCTCTCGCTGCGCCTAAGCTACGGTGTGGAGCGGCGCCGAGATGCCATCGACAACCGCCTGTATAACTTGCAATCCCTTAGTACTGCCCTCGCATGGACCTGGTAAAGCTGACCTTCGCCACCGCTGCCCTCGTGTATGCTGTGCCGGCCGCCGCCCAGGCCCCGGACCAGACTGCCGCCTTCGCCACCAGCTACGCCGCCGAGGCCAAAGCCGACTACGCCGAGGCCATCGCGCCCATCAAGGCCATTTACGTGGGCACCTACGAGCAGAACCTGCGCCTGGGCTGGCTCTACTTCCTGGCCAAAAACTACCCCGCCGCCGCCGCCCACTACCAGAAAGCCGTGGAGCAGCGCCCCTACGCCATCGAGCCCAAGCTCGGCCTCATCAAGCCCCTGAACGCGCTGGGCCAGATTGAGAAGATGCTGACCACCTACGAAAGCATCCTGAAAGTAGACCCTCAGAACACCCAGGCCAACTACTGGACCGGCGTCATCTACCTCAACCGCAAGGCCTACGGCCAGGCCGCGCGCTACTTTGAGCACGTCGTCAACCTCTACCCGTTCGACTACGATTCCAACATCTCGCTGGCCTGGGCCTACCTCAACCTCGGCAAGAAAGCCGAGGCCCGCGCCCTCTACACCAAGGCCCTGCTCATCCGCCCCGGCGATGCCGCCGCCACCGCCGGCCTGCGCCGCCTGTAGCGCGGCTCCTACGCCGCCGGCAGGCAGCGCACCACGTAGGCCACCAGCGCCTGAAACGTCTCGGCCCGCTGCAATTCGGCATCGTCGAGCTGCACGTAGCAGGCCCGTTCCACTTCGCAATACAATTCGTTGCGCTCTACTTCGCTGGCAAACACGGCGCTCAGCCGGCGGCGCGGCACCAGGCGGGATGGCGCGATGAGATGCCGCCGAAATATCCGGCGCAGAATGCGATAGACCTGCTTTTTCATGGTGAGCTAAGGATAATAGGGATAGGAATAGAGGACCAGCAGCCCCCGGCCCATTGAAGCCAGGCTTAGTTGGTGGGCCGGCGGCCGTGGCGGCGCGCCCGGCGCTGGGCGGCCCGCTGCGCTTGCAGCTTAGCGTATTCATCGGCTTTCAGGACTGAGCGGAGTTGGATGTCAAATTCGTCTTCGAAGCGCTGCATGGCAAAAAGAAATGGGGGAGAAAAAGCGCCGGCGGGCCGGGTTGCTGCGTCAAAGGTGCCGGGCCGCCGCCGGGGCTTCAAACCCAATCGCCCAGCCGCGCCCCCACGCCGACTGCTGCCCGGTTGCAGCCGCTTCGGTCCACTATCAGCCCGCTTTGGCTTGAAGCAAAACCATTGGGAGTGACTGAGCGAATGTTCATCGACTTTTTAAACTAAGCCGTCGATTACCAGTCTTATCCACGCGCTTAGGCGCCCATCTTTGGGTTGTTACTTCCTGCTTCTCCACCCCTACCACCTTCACTGCCTATTCCTCACGCATTGTTTGCTTTTCCCATGACCGATGCCCCCGGCTACGTCACCCCTTACGACATGACGACTGTCCCCGGCAGCGGCTGCGCCGTTACGCCCGATGTCATGCCCTGGCACCACCGAACCGGTGATGGGACCAATGCGCCGCGCACCGCCGACAGCCCTTTTGTGCTGGGTCAGAATTATCCCAACCCGCACACCGGCGAAACCACCGTCCCCTTCACGCTGCTAATCGCGGCCGACGTTCACCTCGATTTGTTCGACCAGTTGGGCCGCAAAATGGCCGGCGTGGTACGCAAAGGCCGTAGCGCCGGCCCCCAAAATATAAAGCTGAACCTGAATGGCTTGGGATTGCCGGCTGGCGACTATATTTACAGACTACAGGTCAGCACCCGGTTCGGAATATACCAGCAGGCGAAGTCAATGACCATTGTATAAAGACAATCAGAAGTGAGTGGGATGAATCGTGTGGCCCGAGGCCGACCGCTGCAACGGTCGGCCTCTTTTTTTTGGTCCCGGTGCCAGGGCCCGCATTCGTTTGGCCGAAACCTTTCAGGTTAGGCAGCGCCGCCCGTACTTTGCCGTTGGGCTGCCGCGGGTGGCGGCCCGCTTGCTCACCTTCGCTTCACCTCCCACCGCGGCCCCGCCGCATATCTTTTTCCTATGGCTGACCAAACCCTTACCGGCCTGCGCGCCGGTGTGCTGCACAGCGACGAAGTGCAGGCCCTCTTCCAGCACGCCAAGGCCCAGGGCTACGCCCTGCCCGCCGTGAACGTGACCGGCACCAACACCGTGAACGCCGTGCTCGAAACCGCCAAGGCGGTAAATTCGCCGGTTATCATCCAGTTCTCGAACGGCGGCGCGCAGTTCTTCGCCGGCAAGTCGGTGCCCAACGACAAGCAGCAGGCCAGCATCGCGGGCGGCATTTCGGGGGCCCAGCACGTGCATTTGATGGCTGCTTTGTACGATGTGCCCGTGATTCTGCACACCGACCACGCCGCCAAAAAGCTCCTGCCCTGGATTGACGGCCTGCTCACGGCCGGCGAAAAACACTTCCAGCAGTACGGCCAGCCGCTCTACAGCTCGCACATGCTGGATTTGTCGGAAGAGCCGATTGAGGAGAACATCGAAATCTGCAAACGCTACCTGGAGCGCATGGCCAAAATCGGCATGACGCTGGAGATTGAGCTGGGCGTGACCGGCGGCGAGGAAGACGGCGTGGACAACTCCGACGTGGATTCCAGCAAGCTCTACACCCAGCCCGAGGAAGTGGCCTACGCCTACGAGCAGCTGAGCGAAGTGAGCCCGCGCTTCACCATCGCGGCCGCGTTCGGCAACGTGCACGGCGTGTACAAGCCCGGCAACGTGAAGCTCCAGCCCAAGATTCTGCACAACTCGCAGGAGTTCCTGCGCCAGAAGCACAACATCGCCGAGGCGCTGCCCATCGACTTCGTGTTTCACGGCGGCTCGGGCTCCTCGCAGGAGGAAATCCGCGAGGCCATCAGCTACGGGGCCATCAAGATGAACATCGACACCGACCTGCAATGGGCGCTGTGGGAAGGCATCAAGGACTACTACGTGAAAAACGAAGGCTTCCTGCAAGGCCAGATTGGCAACCCCAGCGGGGCCGATTCGCCCAACAAGAAGTACTACGACCCGCGCGTGTGGCTGCGCAAAGGCGAAGAGTCATTCTCGGCCCGCTTGAAAGCGGCTTTTGAGGATTTGAACGCTATCAACCGCCGGTACTAATTGATTGAACGACCACTCCCCTCCTTACCAAGGAGGGGACGTTCAGCCGCCAGGCTGAACTGGGGTGGTTGAATCGTTGAGCGACACCCGAACGAGGCCTTTGTGCTATGTTCGGGTGTCGTTTGCGTTTCGGGCCTTTCGCAAGTCGTTCAACGCCCTAACCACCCCCGTTTTCACTTCGTGAAAACATCCCCTCCTTGGTAAGGAGGGGAGTTTATCGTTCACAACTTCCCAACCACCATGCCCTACCAGCCCGCCCCCATCCGCTACCAGGAAATGATCTACCGCCGCTGCGGCCGTAGCGGCCTGAAACTGCCGGCCCTTTCCCTGGGCCTGTGGCACAATTTCGGCGATGTGGACCTGCTGGCCAACTCCCGCGCCATCCTGCACCGGGCGTTCGACCGGGGCATCACGCACTTTGATTTGGCCAACAACTACGGCCCGCCGCCCGGCTCGGCCGAGGAGAATTTCGGCCGCATTTTGCGCGAAGATTTCCGGCCGTATCGGGATGAATTAATCATCTCGACCAAAGCCGGCTACCACATGTGGCAAGGACCCTACGGCGAGTGGGGCTCGAAGAAATACCTGGTGTCCAGCCTCGACCAAAGCCTGAAGCGCATGGGCCTGGAGTACGTCGACATCTTCTACCACCACCGCCCCGACCCCGACACGCCCCTGGCCGAAACCATGGCCGCCCTCGACCTCATCGTGCGCCAGGGCAAGGCCCTGTACGTGGGCTTGAGCAATTACCGCCCCGCCGAAGCATCCGAGGCGTTCATGCTGCTGCGCGAGATGGGTACGCCCTGCCTCATCCATCAGCCCAAGTATTCGATGTTTGAGCGCTGGGTCGAAGGCGGCCTGCTCGACTTACTGGGCGACGAAGGCGTGGGTTGCATCCCCTTCTCGCCCCTGGCCCAGGGCCTGCTGACGGATAAGTACCTGCACGGCATCCCCGACGACTCGCGCGTGGCCAAAGGCGTGGGCTTCCTCACCGAAACCAACCTCACACCCGCGCGCCTCGACCAGGTCCGCCGCCTCAATGACCTGGCGAAAACCCGCAATCAAAGCCTCGCCCAAATGGCCCTTTCCTGGCTCTTGAAAGACGAGCGGGTGACGTCCGTACTCATCGGGGCCAGCAAGCCCGAGCAACTCGATGACTCGCTGCGCTGCCTGGAGAATCTGGCGTTTAGCGCGGAGGAGCTGGCAGCGATTGAAAGAATAATGAAGTAGGGTGCGGGGCTTGCCCCCGCCCGCCGCTGAAAGATTATTCTGTTCAACGGCGGACGGGGGCAAGCCCCGCACCCTACTTCCCAATCGACCCAATCTTGGGCTGAATCTGGATAATAAACCGCTTGTTCAGGGCTTCCTGGCTGCCGGTGTAGCGGCCGGCCCCGCGGAAGCCACTGCCCGCCGCCACCACTTCCAGGTTGGCGGGGAAGCGTATCCCAGCCTGCTCCCAGAGGCGAATAACAGCGAGCGCCCGGCTGTAGCTGAGCTGGCGCACGGCCGGGCCGTCGAGGTTGTGCGGGTCGTTGGCGGGGTAGCGCAGGTCCTTGGCGGCGCGGCCCTCCACCACGATGAGGTACTGCACCTGGTCGTCGTTTTTGATGGACTGCATCTGGCTCAGCAGGAAGCGGCCGGCTTTCACCAGCGGGGTTTGGGCCTCGTAGGGCAGCACGTCGCTCTTAGGCGCGAAGGTGACCGGGAATTTCAGCTCGTAGCGCTTGTAGGTGGGGTTGTACTCGAAGTAATTGCTTTCGAGGCGCTTGAGCGCCGCTTTGATTTCGTCGAGCTTGCGCTTTTCCTGCACCTGCACTTTCAGCTCCGAAATCAGCCGCTCATTGTCCCGCTGCTTGTCGTTGGAGCGCTTGAACCCCAGCACGAACAGCACGAGCATGATGAGGAACAAGGCCGTCATAAGGTCCACGTAGCTGGGCCAGAAGAAGTCCTTGCTCTCTTTCATAGTGTGGGTTTGGTTACTAAGATTATTATATAGCCCGTCATGCTGAGCGCAGCCGAAGCATCTCTACTGCGCAACTAATTATTTACTCTCGCAACGAAGCGGGAGAGATGCTTCGGCTGCGCTCAGCATGACCGTTCCTCTGGTATAGTATTACTTCTTGCCCAGCACGGTGCGTTGAAACCAATTGGGCTTGGTCAGTTCTTCCAGCACCTTGTTCGTGCGGTCCACCTGTTGCAAGAGTTGCTGCTGAAGCTGAGAGTCGACCAGCAAACGGCCTTCTAGGCGCTGCATAGCCTGGGCAGTTTGTTGAGCCTGGCGCTCCTGCAGCACGTTCAGGTCCTTTTGCTGGGCTGGCAGCTGGGTGAAGGGATTCAGGTACTCGGTGATTTTCTGGTAGACGTTGTTCTCATTGAGGCGGCGGAAATGCTGCTGCCATTGCTCGTGAGCCTCAGAAGCTTCTTTTTGCAGCTCCTGCAGGCGGCCGTCCAGCTCGGCATCCATGCGGTGCACGCCCTCGCTCACCCCCTGGCGGATTTGCGCGCCCAAATCGGCCAGGAGCTTGCCGTGCTGGCTGAAAAACGCCACTTGCTGGCGCAGGGCATCGTCGTGCTGCTGCAGGTACTGCGGCACACTGGCCAGGCCCTGCTCCAATGCGGTGAGGCGGTTAAGCAGCGCCCCGATGGTCTGGGCAGCCTCGTTGCTATGGACCACGGTGGTATTCAGGGCCTGCTGGTAGCCCAGGAATTTCTCGAAGGTCTGGGCGCTTTCGTCCACCCTATCAAACACCTTGATGGTGGCGTTGGCCAGCTCTGAATAGCCGATTTTCTCCAGCTGCTCCAGGAAGCGCTTCTGCACGCTCACGTTCTCCGTGATGCTGGCAATGAGCGGCGTGAATTCGTGAATCTTGCTAAAAAAGTCGTTCTGAATCTGGCTGAAAAACTCGGCGTTGAAGGTATCGAGCACCGATTTCAGGTTGCTCATGCCGGCCTGCATGTCAGAGTTCAGCTTGGGCAGCAGGGCCTTTTGCAGGAAGGTGTAGTAGGCGTTTTTGTTGCGGTCGCGGGCGGCGCGGGCCTGCTTTAGCAGCTGGTTGCCGGCCAGCGTGAAGGCCAGGCCGAACAAGCTGCCAATCATCGCAATGAGCACCCCGCCGAGGAAGTGCTGCACGTCGCCGTTGCTGAACGAAGTATCCTTGGCCGGGTCCACCACCACATCAGCAAACGGATTGCCCACCAGTGAAATCAAGCCCAGAATAGCGCCCGTGAACGTGCCCAGCAGCCCCAGATACAGCGGCGTGGCAATCTGGGCCTGAATCTCCTCATCCAGCGCCTCGGCGTGGCGCTCGGAAATGTCTTTCAGAATGCCAAAGTCGGCCGCCGCGCCGCGGTTGTTGAGCAGATATTCGTTGGTATCGGTGATGATTTGGCCGAACTCCGGCGAGGCATCGCGGGTGATGAGCGCATCGTACTGGATGGCGAAGTTTTTGTCCGGGTCGGCCGCCGTGAAGGGAATGGGCTGCACCGCCACCGCGCCCGCCAGCGGGTACATGGCCTGCACCCGGGCCGTGAGCTGGCGGTTGCGCAGGAACACCAGCGCCTGCCAGGCCACCAGCGCCAGGATGAGGAGGATTTCAATTAGGAGCATAACTTGGATTTACAGCGAAGGTAGAGACGCAATATTTTGCGTCTCGTCGTTGAACGGCTACGACCTCGCCATTTGGCTAGGTACCGTAGCAACTAAACAACATCAGCACCGACGAGACGCAAAATATTGCGTCTCTACCTCATTCAAGCCAATTCTTAGCTCAGCGCGATTTCGGCTTTCTGCACCACGTGCCAGGCGTCATCGCGCTTTTCCAGCTTGCCGGCTTTCAGGTTTTTAATCGTCGTGAACTGCTCTGTGGGCGGCAACTCAAACTGAAAAAACTCCTTCAACTCGCGCACGCCGTTGCCGATAATGCGCGACTGGTCGGCCTGCGGGCTGAAGGAAAATTGCGCCGTAGCGGCTTCCGCCGAAGGCAGCGTGATGAGCAGCGGCATCTGGGGCAGCGGGTTGGGGCTGAGCTTGCGGTGCTCGATGCTCGGCACGTCGGGGGCCGGGGCGTAGTAGTGCAGCGGGCCGTTGGATGCGGCGGGGGCGGCAGTTTTGGGCGCGGCTTCGGTAGCAGCAGTTTCGTTGGCGCTGCTGTCAATCAATTCCTGAATGGCGGGCGGCGTAGACGTTGGTGCGGCCCATTCAATGGTTTGGCCGGGCTCCAATGGCTGGTTATCGCCAGTGGGCGGCGGGGTGGGCGAAGTTGGATTCATAGCGGAGGGGCGGGGGGCAATCGGCGGCCAGGATTGGGGAGAATTAGCAGCGGACGATTTACGGGAATTGAAATTGGGCTGGGTCCTTTTATCCTTGCCGGAGGGCTTGGCCGGCTGCTTCGGAGTAGTGCCCTGCACCTCGCGCATCGACTGAAACGAAACGCCTTTGCCCGTGCTTTCGGCGGCGGGCGACTCGGCGGGCGGCGACTTCCGCACGTTCTCAGCCGGCTTTTTTCGCACCGGTTCGGGCACTGGCATAGGTGCGGGCATGGGTTTGGGCGAAGGCGCATCCAGCATAACACTGGAATTATTAGTTGCCTGTGATTTCCGCACGAACAACCACACGCCCAGCGCGCCAATGGCCACGCCGCCCAGCACCGCCCACACCGTAGTCCAGTGCGAAGCCGGCTGAGCAACTGGCGCAGCACTGGTCGTAGAGGCCGAATCGGTTGCCAAATGAGGCGCGGGTGTATTGGCGGACGGCTGCGCCCACGCCGCTGGGCTGCCACCCAGCAGCCCCAGCAGCAGGAGAAGCAGCAACGGCCGGCTGCCCTTACGCGGGCAGCCGGCCGGCTGGAACAGGCTCACTGAGCCGACGCGGCTAGTTGAGCGGCTGCGCGTCATGAAGCACCTTGGATAGCTCATACAGGGCGTTTTTGAACGGCAGGAAGAACAGCGTTTCGGGCACGGTATCACCGTCGCGGAGCACGTCAGCATACTGCTGCCGGTAGAGGTTGAAGGAGTCGCCGAGGCTGCGTTCCAATGTGTTCATCACCAGGCCTTGGTCGTTTTTCACGCCCAGGTCGGCCTGCACGCGCTTCAGCTCGGGGTCTTCGAGCAGCAGCTTGAGGCAGGCGCGGGCGTTGGCCAGCACAGCCTGTTTGATTTCGTCGGTGACGGCCGTCGCTTCGAGGTGGTGTTCGCCTTTATCGGCCAGCGGATTCTCGGGGTCGGGCAGCACGCCCACGGGGCGCACCATGGGCGGGTCCTGCGGAATCTGGCCGGTGGCGAGCACGCCGCCGTTGGCGGTAGTTTGCTTGGGGTCGTCGGCTAGCTTAATACGGAAATCGGCCGGCACGGTCTGCCCGGTGGCTTTTTCCATGATGAGGCGGGCCAGTTTCTCCACCGGTTGCAGGTTGGAACCGGCCGCCAGCAGGCGCACATACAGGCTACCGCGACCGGTGAAGCACAGGTAGCGCGGCAGCTGCTGGCCGTTGGCCACCGTCACCTGCGCCACATGGTAAATCAGCGCGCCGAAGTGCAGGTAAAACAGCACCCGCAGGTGCTCAGCCCGCAACAGCCGCTCGCTAAAGCCCAGCAACTGGTCGTAGTTGAATAGGAAGCTAGCCACGTCCTCGGAGCCGAAATTATCGGTCCCCTCAGCCACCAGCACGTATTCGCGGGCCCGGCGGGCGGCGGGCGAAAGCACCGCGCTCTGCACCCCCGCTACGCCGAAACGCACGAGACCATTGTCCTTTGAGCCGCGCACTTCGGCCCCGCCGTCGCCCCACAAGTCGTTGCCGGCGAAGCGGAACGACGTGCTCAGCACCGGCTTGCGGTCGGCGTAGAGCAGCACGTCGGTGGTACCACCGCCGATGTCGATAAAGGCCGCGTTTTCGCCCGGTCCCAGCGTCACGATGTTGCGACGGGTGAGATAGTAGTACGGGGCCGTCGACTCGACCATGCAGGGCATGGAATTGGTGGTATGGAAGACGCTGTGAAACAGCGTATCCCACTCGCGCTGGTAGAGGTTGCGCTGGTAAGTCGAGAAGCTCAGCGGGGCAAACCAGGTGATTTGCGTGGCCGCGAGATTGCCGCCGTTCAGGGCCACTTTGGCGCGGCACAGCAGCAGGATTTCCTTGAAAAATGCCCTCACGCGGTTGGTGTTGGCGATATTCAGCGAATTATCCCACTTCAGATTGGTGTGGTAATTCGGCCGGCGTTGCTCCTCTGTGATGATGCCGAAAGCCACGTTGATGTTGCCGAGCACGCTCAACTCTTGGGTGGCATAGTTGGCGGCTTCGTAAGTCGCGGTGCGGGCCGGAAAGGCGTAGGGCGAACTGTCCTGCCCGATGATGGGAGGCACGAATTCGCGCTCCTGGTACTGCTGCCAGCGCTTGATTTGCACGAAGTTGGCCGGGTCGTCGTCGATGCCTCGGTACAGGCGCTCATAGGCGGTGCGGTCGGGCTCGGTGGTGCTCTTTTTGAGCAGGGCCACCGGCGTATCGGTCAGGCCAAAGCTGAACGGCTTGGGCTCCTGGCCGGGGCTGTCCTGCATGGCGACGTGGGTATTCGTGGTGCCGAAGTCGATGGCAAAACGGTACTCCTTGGTGCCCTGGCGCACTTCGGGCCAGCGCGGGATGATGAGCGCGCGGCCCTCGGCCGGGGCCGGGTTCAGCACTTCGAGGTAGTCGAAATGCGTGCCGCGAACCTCGTAGTAGGTGCTGCCTTCGTCCTGGCCGGTTTTGGGAGTGCGCTCGTAGCGGGTAGCGCTCTGGTCGGTGCCGGTTTCGCTGAGCTGGTGGCCATTGGCCCAGAATTTCAGGTCGACTTTCTTGGTCACCATGCTCGGGTCGATGTTGTTGGCATCCACCAGCATGACTTTGTAGAAGTCGTTGTACTGCGGGGCGTCGGCCACTTTTACGAACGGGAACACCGACAGCGCCACGTTGGTCACGCGCAGCCGGCCCACTCCCTCCCCTTGCGGGTTCTCATAGTAGGCACGCTCATAATCCACGTAGTCGCCGCCACTCACCGGCACCCGCAGCTTCACCCGAATGCAAGCCGATTCCAGCTCCAGCGTCAAATGCTCGGCCAAATCCGTCTGCGTGAAGTAGTCGAAATACAGCGGCTTGATGGGCAGCAGCGGCCAGCTGCTGGGGCGGAAACCAGGTGCAATTTTCAGATTACCGCAGAAGAACCGGGCTTCATCCACCTCGTAAGGCACGGCCAGCAGGGTTTCTTCCAGCAAGTCGTTCACCGTCAGGTATGGGTACGGCAACTCCGGGCCGGGCAGGGTACGCTCCTTCAGCGGGCGGGCATCGGCGGCTGGCACAGTCGCACCGCTGTCGGCAAACATGGTTTCGTTGTAATACTTCTTGCCCACAGCCTTCAAACCCGGGCGCAACACGATTGGTAACGGGCCCGCCACGCCCGCCCGGGTGGGCCGGATGAACAGATCGGAGCCGCGCACGGTGCCCTCGTCGGGCCGCACGCGCAGCAGCACGCCGGCTACGTCAATCTGGTTGTTCGAAGCGTCGATGAGGATGGGGAAATTGCTGAGGCTGGCGGTGCCATCCATGGCCCACTTCTGCAACTGGCCGCGGTCCAGGGTGTCGCGCACCAGCGGTGCCATCGTCGTCAGGGCCGGGTCGCCCACGAACTCCTGGTACACGTAGTCACGGAACGCGGCCTCGCGGTTGGCCAGCGGCACGTACTGGTTATCAAAATAATAGCCCCCACCCTGCGGGCGCTGCACGGGCAGCGGCTTCACATTCGGGGCTGGGAAAAACAGCGTGAGCGGCGAGGTGCCGCCGATGAGCTGCGGCACGCCATTCGCGCCGGGGAAGTAGATGAGGTGCATCTCGGTCAGCTTCGCGAAGCGGCCGTCGAGATACAGGGCCAGCACATCGGCCAGCGGGCGGGTGGCGGGGTTGGCGCGCAGCTTGGCCAGCTCCTCGTCCTTGCGCCAGGCCCGGATTTGCAGGCGCTGGCTGGCCAGCTTACGCTGGTGGAAGTTGAATACCATTTCCCACACGTCCCAGAAGTGGCTGACGAGCTGGTGATAAACCGAATCCTGGCTCACGCCGCCCTGCGTCACGAAGCGCAACGCGGTTTCGACCAGGTGCATTCGCGCAAACGGCGAGGGAATCGAAACCGCCACCTTAGCGGCACGGCCGCCTTGCGGGTCGAGCAGGCGCTCCACTTCGTGGGGCCCTATTTTGCCAGTCGGCCCCCAGCCCTCGTGGGTGCTGGAGCCGGTGTCGTGTAATCGCAGGATTTTAGCCATGAAGGTTGTTTTCGGTCAGGTAACGCGAGTCGTTGAATCGTTCGTCATTGCGAGGGCGCAGCCCGTGGCAATCCATCCTGTTCTCAGCGCGTCACTGGATAATGTGATGGAGTTTTAATTTCTACTGAAGCCTTTGTCACTTCTCGGGGCTGGTCGCATTAGGAGGACGGATTGCCGCGTTCCGCTGCTCTCCACTCGCAATGACAGACGGCGCTTAGGAGTACTGCAGCTTTTTATCCAGAATCTCGCCCGTCGCCTCCTCAAAGGCTTTCACCACCCAGCGCAACGCCTCGTTCTCCGTCGGGTTGCTCAGCGTGGCCTTCCCTACTGCCTTCGTCAGCTCATCGCGGAAGAAGCCGGGCGTGATGCCTTTGCTGAAAATGCCGGTTTCCACCGTTTTATCGCTCACCATTTTGTTGAAATCAACCTCATCGGCGCGGATGGCGGTGTAGCGGCGCTGGTTCACGCCCAGCTCGCGGAGCCACTCGTTATAGTCGCCGAAGAAGTCGGTCAGCTCACGCAGGGCGCGGTTGTTGCGCAGCTGGGCGGTTAGGTCGCCGGCTTCGTAGTAGGGCGCTTTGGCGTCGTCGGGGGTGTGCTTGAGGAAGTAGCGGGCGAAGTAGTGCAGCTGGATAAGCGGACGGGCCACTTCCTGGCGCATTTCAGTGGGCAGCTGGCCGAAGTCGATGTCGGTGGTATCGGCTTTCAGGCCGTACTCGTGGTAGAGCGGCTGGTTGCCGTCGAGCTGGTTGTCGGGCACTTCCATGAAGTGCGGCACGGCCAAGGCACCCAGCAACTCCAGCAGGTGGGCCTGGTTGCGCTGCTCGGCACGGCCGGGATGGTTGGCCAGCGGCTGGCCGGGCTGGTCACCGAGGTAGTACATGGCCTCCAAGCCCTGCAGGTTGTCAGCGTAGTACGAGAGGGCCGTTTTGGTCTTCGTGACGAAGGTATTCGAGTCGATAAAGTCCTGTCCGGCTGATTTTTCATCAGCCGAAGGGTCCTGCAATTTGAAGTACGGCAGCATCACCAGGGCGCCGGCTTTGAGGCGGCGGCGGATTTCGGGGTGGGCCAGCGGGGAGTTGGCATCGCGCAGGTTTTTCACCAGCAGCGGGAAGCCGGCCGCGCCGGTACCGCCAAAAATCGAACTGATGAAAAACGCCCGGTCCCCGTCCTGCAAGCTCTGGGCTAGGTAGCGCATTTCCTTGGATTGCACCACGGCATTGAGCACCACCGAGCCCACGTTGGGCGAGCCGCGGAAGCCCACGTCGAGGTTGGCAGCGAGGCTGTCCTGCGTAAACAGCAAATCGACCAGACCCTGCGTTTCCACCGAGAGGTCGTTGTATTTCAGGTAATCACGGAATGGCTGGCTGATACCACCGAAGTCGTACACGAACGAGTCGCGCAGCTCTTCGCCGCCGCCGCTGGTGTTCAGATGGGCCAGCGTGTTCATGGGCTGGCTGAAGAAGCCGGTTTTTTCCTTCTGGCCATCGCCGTACAGGGCTTCGTGAATGCGGGCGTAGCGCTTGAGCAGGGCCACGGTGCGGGTCACGTCGCCGTTCTGGGTATCAGGGTCGATGAGGACGGGCACTACCTGGTCGCAGTTCGGGATGCGAACTCCGGCCGCCAGCAGCATGGTGAGGGAGCGTAGCACGCGGGCTCCGGTGCCGCCCACGGCGAAGATGAATAGTTTAGACATTGTTTTCTAGCGGATTGTAAGAACTGTCATTTTCAACGGCTGTCATCCAGAGCAGAGCGAAGGACCTTCTCAGGCCAGCATCATTCGCAGTAAACCATCAGAATACCCGGACGTGATAAAGTCCTTCGCTCTGCTCAGAATGACAGCCGTTAACAAGAGAATTTAAAACGGCCCCACAAACGGCGTAGTGCGCGCATAAGTGCTCCAACGCTTCAGCAGCACCGAAAACAGCAGGAACCACAGCGCTGCCACCAGCATATTCACGACCATGAAGTAGCCTAAATAGCTGCTCACTTCCGCGCCGTGGCTTTTGCTGAGGCTATTGGCCAGAAACACGCCTAAGCCAGCGGCCAGCGCCAGCGTCAAGGCCCAGTGCGTACTGCGGAACATGCCGGTGCGCATGGCCGAGTTGAACACGTAGTAAAAGGCTAGCACCAGCAACAGGCTCACGCCCAGCGTGCTCCACCCTACAAGCGAGAATAAATCTGTTTTATACAAGCCGTAATCGGCCGGGCGCTGGCTTTGGAAAATGGAAATCAGGGCCGAGTACAGGCTGGTGAAGAAGGTTTGCATAGGTTGAAAAAGGGGGCAGGGTTATTTATCGTTTTTGAGCGGAAGCTGAACCGTAAATACGGCCGGCAGCGTGGTTGGATACGATTGGCGGACACCGGCCAGAATTTGGTCGAGGCCAAACGTGCGGGGCGCGGGCGTATTGTCATTGGTCGTGCTCCAGGCCGCAACCCAGTCCGGCGTTTCCGGAGCGGGCAAACTCACGGTGAGCGTGGCCGTGGGTGCCGCCAGCTTGCTCACCCGCAGCCGCACCACGTGGGTGTAAGGTGCCAGCACCGGCTGGCCACTCTGCTCCACTTCGGTGAGGGAGTGCACCGAGTTGGGCAACAAGCTGGCCTGGCCATTGGGCAGGCGCACCTGCAGATGTTGGGCCAAAAATGCTGGCTGCTGCCAGGCAACAGGCAATTCCTTCAAATCCAGCCCCACCGAAAAGTCCACCGGGTCGTCGGAAGGGTTCAGGGTCAGGCCGTTGTTTTCGGTGTATACCGTGCCGCCGCTCGACTTTAATTTCGGGTCGGTGAGCTTAGTGAGCAGCGGGGCGAAGGCCGGCGTCTTGGTTTTCAAGCCAAAAAACGCCTGCTGAGCCGGCGCGTTCCGGAACACCTCGGCGGCGTAGCGCGCTACCTGCGCGGGCGGGCCGATAACCCACACGTAGTAAGGCACTTTCTCGCCATTCAGGGTGCGCTTCTGCACGGGCGTTTTCACGGCCGGGAAGTAGCTGCCGTAGAAATGCGAGGTTTCGCCGAATACCGCCACGGCCAATTGCTGCTGGCTAACAGGCGCGATGGACGTGCGAATCAGGTTCGGCAGCTGCGAAAAATCAGACTTGCGGGCCGGGCCGTAGATGAAGTCCGAAATCACCACGCTTACCTCCTCCCCTGCTTTGGGCCGGTTCAAAACCCCTTCCAGCATCTGGGGCAGTTCGGTACCGAGGGCGGCCTGACTCACCTCGCCCTGCACCACATCGCGCAGCTGCTCAAACTTCACGGGCCGGGGGGCGGCATTTTCGCAGAGGTAATACTTGCGCTCGGCCACGGCCCCGCTCACCTGGGTTTCGGTGATAAGTGCGCCGATGCGCTGCTGGAATTCGGTAGCTGGCTTATCGGCCCCGCCGCGCGGCACAAAACCCTTCATGCCACCCGAATATTCCAGAAAAACGCTGACGTGCAGCGGGGCGGCATCCGTGTTAGCAGGCGCTTCAGTAACGGCTTTGGTGCCTTTGGCGGGCTTGCTGGCGGTGGTTTCGGTGGGCTCCGAGCCGCAGGCGGTGAGCAATGAAAGGGACCCGAGAAGCATTCCGGCGAGCCGGAAACAACGAAACAAACGCGGCGCGGGCACGCCCACAAAAACGGAAATCGGCATAGAAGAAACGCTAAGCTAGGTTTTGGGGCGAAGTATAGGCATTACGCAGCGAACTACCCGCCGGCCGAAAACCAGACCGTTAAACGTAGGCAATCCGCCGGTGGTACGTGTATTTTTGCGGCCGGCCAAAATTTGCAGCTTTTCGTAGCTGCTTTTCCTGCTCTATCGACCACTGCTGGCGGTGGGCATGGATGGTCGTCAGACCATCAGTTCCTCATTTTCTCTGTGCCGCTCATGCGCCTCATTGCTTTTCGCCCCGAATACCAGATTACCGCCGAACCGAGCCGCAACCGCATCTTTTATAAGCACTTCGCCGAGTTGGCCCAGGCGCAGGAGCTGCCCGAGTACCTCAGCGACTGGCGGCAGGCGCTGGATGCGATGAAGCCCGGGTTCACGATTCTTAGCGACATGACCGAGCTGGAGATTGCCTCGGGGCCGCTCACCAAGCTTTTCGAGCAAGTGCAGCAAATGCTCGACGGCCGCGGCCTGCGCATGATTGCTACCGTGCACGCGCCCGATGTGCTGTTGGCCCACGCCGAAACGCCGGAAGAAGCGCCCTCCAAGTACCCGCGGCGCAATTTTACCGACCTATGGGAGGCCGACAAATACTTGGACGAGCTGGCTGCCGAAGGCTGAAATTGACCGCTTTCGGACCAACGTTTAGCCGGCCGGGGCTGTTATAGCACGGGCCGCCGATTGGCGGCCCCGACCCCGACCCGTACCTTTGCGCCAACGGCCTCCTACGTTGTGGCCGCTTCAAAGCCGACGCCCGGTTAAAGGCACTTAACACTTTTATGTCCAACACCATTTCCACCGATATCTGCATTATCGGAGCCGGCCCGGTCGGTCTGTTTGCAGTTTTTGAAGCGGGCTTGCTCAAGCTCCGCTGCCACGTTGTTGATGCCCTGCCGCAGCCCGGCGGGCAACTCTCCGAGATTTACCCCAAGAAGCCAATTTACGACATTCCGGGTTTCCCTGAAATCCTGGCTGGCGACCTGGTCGACAATCTGATGAAGCAGATTGAGCCCTTCCACCCCACCTTTACGCTGGGCGAGCGGGTTGAAAAATTCGAGAAGCTCGACGACGGCTCCTTCCAGTTGTTCACCACCGACGGCACCGAAATTCACTGCAAGGCCGTGGCCATTGCCGGCGGCCTGGGCTCATTTGAACCCCGCAAGCCGGCCGTGGAAAACCTGGAGCATTTCGAAGGCGGCAAAGGCGTGCACTACATGGTGCGCGACCCTGAGCACTTCCGCGACAAGAAAATCGTCATCGCCGGCGGCGGCGACTCCGCCCTCGACTGGACCAATTTCCTCGCCAATGTGGCCTCCGATGTGACGCTCGTGCACCGCGGCACCACCTTCCGCGGCGCGGCCGACTCGGCCGAGAAAGTGCAGAAACTGCACGAATCCGGCAAAATCAAGCTCGTCCTCAGCTCCAACGTGACGCACCTGCACGGCAACGGCGAGCTGAAGGAAGTAACCATCACCGGCAACGACGGCAAGGCCGAAACCGTGCCGCTCGACTGCTTCATTCCGCTGTTCGGACTCACGCCCAAGCTCGGCCCCATCGGTGAGTGGGGACTGGAAATTGAGAACGATGCCGTGAAAGTCGATACGCTCGACTACAGCACCTCGCTGCCCGGCGTGTTTGCCATCGGCGATATCAACACCTATCCCGGCAAGCTGAAGCTCATACTCTGCGGCTTCCACGAGGCCGCGCTGATGTGCCAGGGCGCGTTCAAATACATTTTCCCCGACAAGAAGTACACCCTAAAGTACACCACTGTCAACGGGGCCCCCAGCATGTAATCTGGCAACGCAGCACGTCATGCTGAGCGCAGCCGAAGCATCTCTACCGCAGTAGTAAATGAATACTCGCGTGGTAGAGATGCTTCGGCTGCGCTCAGCATGACGTGCTGTTGTACTGCCTACCCAATAATCTTATGGAAAACGACATCCGCATTTACGTCGAAGAGGCACCCGGCCAGCGCACGGAGCTCATCGGCCCCACCGACATGGGCCTGAGCCTAATGGAGCTGCTGAAAGCCAGCGGCTACGACATCATGGCTACCTGCGGCGGCATGGCCCTCTGCGCCACCTGCCACGTAGAGGTACTGGCCGGCCCCGCCCTACCCGAACCCGGCGACGACGAGCTCGACATGCTCGAAACCCTGCCCGTGGTGCACGAAGGCTCCCGCCTGAGCTGCCAGATTCGCCTCACGCCCCGCACTGATGGGCTGGTAGTGCGCCTGGCCCCAACGGGGGCGTAAATTGTCATTGCGAGTGGAGCATTCCGCGCATCAAGCGGAGACGCAACGCGGCAATCCGTCCTCTCAAAACCAGACACTCTTCTTTTATCAGAAAGCCCCAATACCGCGAAGTGTTGGGGCTTTCTGTCGTTTTAAAAGGGCCTTGTTACATCTCTTGGCTTGTCGCTCATGAGAGGACGGATTGCCGCGTTGCGCTGTGCTCCACTCGCAATGACAGCCGGGTTATCCCGCCGCAGCCAGCCGCTCCCGCATCCGCTCCTTGGCGGCTTCTGATAGCACCGGGCCGGCCTGCGCACGGGCGGCTGCCGAGGCCCGCGCCCACTCCGCAATCAGCACGGTTTGTTTGGCGTAGCGGTTGCAGTAGGGGCAATAGCGCAGGTGCAGCCACAGGTTCACGCGCTGTTCGCGGGCCAGGGCGTGGTCGGCCTGCTGCTCCAGGAGCATGGTGGCATGTTGGCAGTTGATAAGTCGTAGCATAGCGGATAGTTAGTTTTTGCCGAGACCGTGTTTTTCGAGGCAGCGGCGCAGCTGGAGCTTGGCCCGGTGCACGATAACCCAATAATTAGCCGAGCTCAAACCCAGCTCCTGACAAATTTCTTCGGCCGATAATTCCTCCACGAAACGCAGGGCAAACACCGCTTCCTGCTGCGGCGGCAGTCGCTCCTGGCAGCGTTGCAGGATGTCGCGCAGCTCCTGCTGCTCCAGCGCGGCATCGGCCCGAAGCCAGCTGTGGGGGGCCTGCGGGCCTGTCCAGTGGCCGTTTTCAGGCACGAAAAAATCGGCTTCGGTGGGGCCGCCGTCCCCGATTTCATCCAGCCCGACGTGGGTGGCGCGGGCCTGCCGCCGGTAGTGGTCGATGATTTTGCGGCGCAGAATCACAAACAGCCAGGTGCGCTCCGAGGCCTCGGCCCGGAAGGTAGCCAGGCCATCCAGGGCGCTGAGGAAGGTTTCCTGCACCAGCTCTTCGGCTGTTTCCGAATCGGAAACGCGGCTCAGGGCAAACCGGTAAAGCTCGTCGCCGAAGCGGGCCGGCCACTGGGCCGGAACAGGGGTATTTGGGGTCATGCGGGGCGACGGCTGGTTGGGCAAA
Source organism: Hymenobacter segetis (assembly GCF_054776495.1). Taxonomy (NCBI): domain Bacteria; kingdom Pseudomonadati; phylum Bacteroidota; class Cytophagia; order Cytophagales; family Hymenobacteraceae; genus Hymenobacter; species Hymenobacter segetis. The sequence continues at coordinate 568,298 of NZ_BAAHBV010000002.1, forward strand.
GGTCGCGCTGCAATAGTACGCTTTGCGTCGTGAGCAGTTTCGTGCTTGCTGAGCACAACGCCGGATTAATTGCCCAGCGCCGCCGTGGCCACGCCCACGATGCGGCGAGAGGCCACCTCCTGCACCAGCACCACTGCCCGCAGATTGGGACGTTTCCAGTCGGCCGCCAGCTTCAGGGCCGGGCTGGCCGCAAAGGTGCCATCGGCCCCTACCCGGCCCAGCGGCAGCAGCTGGCGCACCACGGCCGTGTGGTGCAGCAGCAGCCCCGAATTTTCACCCCGACCAATCTGCGAAGCAAGGCCGTTTTCAGTGATGGCCAACAGCACTTCGGTGGCGGGCGTGCCGGCGGGCAGGCGGCTCACGCGAACCTGCGCCGTGCTGCCGGCCAGCGCTATGGCCACGGCGGCTTGCGGGGCTTTGGCGGCTTTGGCCACGGTGGCCACCAAATCGGCGCGGCGGCTGCCCACCAGCTCATAGCGGCCATTCACCACGGCCTGCGGCGTATAGGAGCCCGTGCCGAAGCCAGCGGCATATTGTCGCTGCCGCTCGGTGTAGGCCGGGGCCGAGAAGCTGTCTTTCCAACCCAGCCGATTCCAGTAATCGACGTGCTCACCCAACGCGATAACCTCTACGCCAGGCACTGACTGTTTTTTTTCCAACTCGCGTAATGCTTCATCAGCGGCCGGACAGCTGGAGCAGCCTTCGGAAGTGAAAAGCTCAACCACGACCGGCACCCGGCCGGCCCCGGGTGCCGGGACTACCGGCCGCGTCGGCCCTACCCAACCGCCCAACAGTGGCACGGCCAACAACCATCCTAATGCTTTCATAACAAGCTGAAAAAAATCAGACTTGAAGGCCGCCGGCCGCAAATACGGTCCGCCCCTTCCTTGGTTGGCCAGACGCGGCCAGGGCCCCAGCCTTACACCCGATTCAAAGAAAAGCCCCCAACTCGCCAAGGCGCGCTGAGGGCTTTTGAGGGAATACGTTGAGTTTGAGCCGCTGCGTGCTACCGGGACTATTCGCGGCGCTTGGCCGGCAGCTGGCCGGTGGTGCCTGGCGCAGGCACGGCCGGCGCAGGTGCCGCCGGGGTAGCAGCGGCAGCCTCGGCCGCGCTGGGCACGAAGTTGAACATCTCCAGCACAATGCGCCAGCCGGCGTCGGCTTCGCGGCGCCAGATGCGCAGGAAGGTGCCGTTTTCTTCGGGGTGGTTGGTGCTGGCCGGGCGGTGGAGCGAGCCCACCACGTAGCCCAAATCGCCGGCGGCGGCCAGGTAGCCGGTGTTGGCAATGAATAGGTAGCCGCCGTCAATATTCTTCATGTTGGCCGAGGCCGCTGCGCCCTGCATCATCGATAGGCCCGAGCGGTAGAGGCGGGCTTCGGCGCTCAGGTACTGCTGGTAGGTGGCCCCGGGCTTCATGAGCTCGGCGGAGGCAAACTTGCTGTCGACTTCGAGCACGATGTTGGACGGCGCGGCGCTGGGCGTGGCGGCGGCCGCCATCAGGCGGGGCCGGGCCACGGTGGCTATCTGCGCGGGCGCGGTCCCAATGCGCTCGATGCCCATGTCGATAGCGAATTTCCAGCGGCCATCCAGCTGCTTGCGCCACACGGTCACGTACTCGCCGGCCGCCACCGGGCGGTTATTTTGCAGCATGGTCCAAGGGCCGGTAGTATAGCCCATGTCGCCCGACTGGGCCGCATCGGCCAGCACCGGATACCAGGTCAGCTTATTGCCGGGCCGCGAGGGGCGCGTGCGCCACACCTCCTGGGCGTTGGCCAGCTTGCCGTTTTCGGTCACCAGGGACGTGGGGGCACTATTGGCCAGAAACGCGGCCTCCGTGCTGGTTTGCGTGGCCTGGGCCGCAAATGCTGTTTCCGCCGCTACCACCACATCATGGGGCGACTGGGCAAAAGCGGCCATTGGCAACATAAGGGCAACCGTAGCGCCGATAGTCAACTTATTCTTCATAGGATACAAGGAAAGACAATTCACAATGCTAAGGTACGCGGTACGGTATAATTATACTTTTGGTCCAATTTTCACTTCGCCTTTCTGTGCCGAACTTGCGGCCCTATTGGCCTCATCGGGCCGGTTTTGGCTTTTTGCTGCACTTCGTTTATTCGTTTTTTTCCTTGCTTTCATGAAATTACCAGACCTCACTGCCCGGGCTCGCCGCATTCGCTTGGTTCTCACCGATTGCGACGGCGTGCTGACCGATGGCGGGGTATACTATTCCGAGCGGGGCGAGGAAATGAAGCGCTTCAACATCCGCGACGGCATGGGCGTGGAGCGCCTGCGCAACCACGGCATTCTGACGGGCATTATGACGGGCGAAATGTCGCCTTCCGTGCGCACCCGCGCCGCCAAGCTGCGCATCGAGGAGCTGCACCTGGGCATCAAAGACAAGCCCGCCTGCCTGCACGAAATCCTGGCTCGCACCGGCCTCACGGCCGAGGAAGTGGCCTTCATCGGCGATGATACCAACGATGTGGAGATTCTGGGAATGGTTGGTTTCTCGGCCTGCCCTGGCGATGCCACCTCCTTCGCCCGCGCCGTGGCCGACTTTCATTGCCAGACCGCCGGCGGCTACGGCTGCTTCCGCGAGCTGGCCGAGTTCATCATCGCCGCGCAAGGCGGCGGCGAGTAACCGTCACGCAGAGCGCAGCGAAGCATCTTTACCGCACTAGTAAATGAATTACGTTACGCGGTAACGATGCTTCGCTGCGCTCTGCATGACGTTTTTTTAGCTCACCACCTATTCCGGCAGCAGGCCCTCACGGGCCGCCAGCTTGATGAGGGCGGCGGTGTTACGGGTCCGGGTTTTCTCCATGATGTTCTGCCGATGGGTTTCGACGGTGCGCTTGCTGGTGAACAGGCGCAGGGCAATTTCGGTGTTGGTGAGGCCCTCGGCTACCAGGCTCAGCACTTCCATTTCGCGCTTGCTCAGGCCCAGGCTCAGGCGGGCGGCGGTGCCGTCTACGGGCTTGGCCAGGTAGAGCCGGCGCAGCAAGGCCAGGCCCAGGGCCGAGCACAGGAATGGCCGCCCGGCCGCCACCGTGCCCAGGCTGTGCACCAGCTCCGGCAGCGGCGAGGTTTTCAGGATGTAGCCGTTGGCTCCCAAATCGAAGGCGCGGGCCACGTAGTGCTCGTTGGTGAGCTCGCCCCGGGCAAGAATCCGCAGCTGAGGGTACTGCTCGCGCAGGGCAGCCAGCACCGCAAAGGCGTCGGGGCCGGGCAGGCTCAGGTCGAATAGCACGACCGTGGGGCTCAGGGCGGGCAGCTGGACCAGCAGCTCCTCGCCGGTCGCGGCTTCGCCCGCTATTTCCAGGCTTATGGCCGCTCCCAACCCAATGCGCAGTTCCTCGCGGGTGAGCGCATCGCCGTCGGTAAGTAGCAAACGAATCATGAACGAAGAAAAAGGTAGAGCCGGATGCTGAAAGCTAAATATATCGAATTCCCAGGATACGAATTAGTAAAATGAGAATAAACAACCCGAAATTACCATTTCAGCTAAGCTCAACCATAACCGACGCAACAAAAGCAGTATAAATCCCTTCGAAAACCACGATTAACCCTGACGATTTAGTACAAATACGTAGCCCTTTCTTACGTATAAGCTAAGTTCCCAACTTTGTTGCGCGCCGCCCGTTTTGCCTAGTTCCAACTCTCCTCCCGCTATGACCCGACTTCTTCTTGCCGATGACCACACCATCCTGCGTGATGGCATCCGCGCGCTTCTCTCTGCCGAACCGGACCTCGACGTGGTGGGCGAAGCCAGCAACGGGGCCGAAGTGCTGGCCCTGCTCGAAACCACGCCCGTGGATGTGGTGCTGATGGACGTGCAGATGCCCGTGCTCGACGGCTTTTCCACCATGCCGGAGCTGCGCCAGCGCTTTCCCGAGGTGCGCGTGCTGGTGCTCACCATGCTCGACCACGAAAACTACGTGGCCCGGATGATGGAAGCCGGCGCGCTGGGCTACGTGCTCAAGAACGCGGCCATCAGCGAAATCACGCACGCTATTCGGACCGTGGCGACGGGCAACCCGTTTTTGTGCACCGAAATCGGCCTGAATATGCTCTACAAAGCCGTGGCCCAACGCAGCAGCACCGAGGATGCGGCGAATGAAGGCCACTCCGGGGCCGACCTCACGGCCCGCGAGCTGGAAGTGCTCAAGCTCATCGCCGAAGGCATGACCAACGGCGAAATCGCCGACAAGCTCTTCACCAGCAAGCGCACCATCGAAACCCACCGCCAGAACATCATCGCCAAAACCCAGGCCAAGAACACCGCCGCCCTCATCAAGCTGGCCGTGAGCCGGGGGCTCATTTCTTGAGTTAAGAGTTAAAGGTTAGGAGTTAGGCCGGCTGCTAGTCGCAAAATGCCTTGCGGCGGGCTTAACTCCTAACTCAATTAAGCATCCCGCCGATGGTGCCGATGGTGAGGGCCACGATGACGGTGTTGAAGATGAAGGCGATGAGGCCGTGCAGCAAGGCCGCGCGGCGCAGCTCGCGGTTGCCGATGCCGATGTCGGCGGTTTGGGCCGTCATGCCGATGATGAAGGAGAAATAGGCGAAGTCCACGTAGTTGGGCGTGAGCTTGGGGCCTTTGTCTTTGCCCTGGTCGTCGGGGAATACGAGGCCGCCGATATCATGGCCGGTGTCTTCGTCGGCGTTGTAATAAGTGTGGGCGTAGCGCAGCGTAAACACGAGGTGCACCAGCGTCCAGGCCAGCACCACGGCGGCCACGCTCAGGATGACGTGCAGGGCCCGTAAGTCTTTCGAGATGCCTTTGAGGGAGCCCATGAGGCCCACCACCGCGCCCAGACTGGCCAAGGCCGCGCCCACCACCAGCACGAAAGCTTGGGTGCGGGGCAGGTCTTCGGAAGCGGCCACGCGGCGGATGTCGTCAGTGTCGGCCTGCCACATGCCCAGGATTACCAGACTTAGGTCGGTGGCGGCGAAGCCTACCCAGCCCACTACTACGCGGGCCAGCGTGCCCAGCAGGTGGGGGGCCAGCAGTGCCGCCGCCGCGCCAATTATTACCGCCAGGGCCAGCCGCCAGCGCACGTCCATTGCCCGGGCCCACACGATGGGGCGCGGGCTTTTTGTCTTGTTTTTACTCATTTGGCCGCCAAGGTAGTGCGGCCCCGCCGATGCTGCCCCAACGACCGGACCGGCCGGAATAGCCGCCGCGTCGTAAGCGAATGCGTCGTTTCACTGTTATTTCGCTCTATGAATGCTGCTCCCCTCTCCGGCCTCTACGCGCCCTCGCTCGCCCTCGTCACCGACTTATACCAGCTCACCATGGCCTACGGCTACTGGCAGCAGGGCTTGCAGGACCGGGAGGCGGTGTTTCACCTGTATTTCCGCAAGGCTCCGTTTCAGGGGGGCTACGCGGTAGCGGCCGGGCTGGCTCTGGCCGTGGATTGGGTCGAGAACCTGCAATTTTCGGACGATGACCTGGCCTATCTCGGCAGCCTGCGGGGCAGCAAGGGCGGGGTGATGTTCCCGGCCGAATTCCTGCGCTACCTACGTGAGTTGAAGTTCACCTGCGACATCGACGCCATGCCCGAGGGCACGGTGGTGTTCGGCAACGAGCCCATTATGCGGGTGCGCGGGCCGCTGCTGCAAGCCCAGCTGCTGGAAACGGCCCTGCTCACGCTCATCAACTTTCAGACGCTGGTGGCTACCAAGGCTGCCCGCATCCGCGAAGCCGCCGGCCCCACCGACCAGATTCTGGAGTTCGGCCTGCGCCGCGCCCAAGGCTTCGATGGGGGCCTGGGGGCCAGCCGGGCGGCCTACCTGGGCGGCGGCGATGCCACCAGCAACGTGCTGGCCGGGCAGCGCTATGGCATTCCGGTGCGCGGCACCCACGCCCACAGCTGGGTAATGGCCTTTGAGAACGAAGTGCAGGCCTTCTCGGCCTACGCGCAGGCGTTTCCCGACGACTCGGTGTTTCTCGTGGATACGTATGACACGCTGGAGGGCGTGCGGCAGGCCATTCACGTAGCCCGGGACATGCGCGCCCGGGGGCATGAGCTGGCCGGCATCCGGCTCGATTCGGGCGATTTGGCCTACCTGAGCCGGGAGGCGCGGGCGGTGCTGGACGAGGCCGGTTTCCCGGAAACGCGCATCGTGGCCAGCAATGATTTGGAGGAAAACCTCATCACCAGCCTCAAGCAGCAGGGCGCGCGCATTGATACCTGGGGCGTGGGCACGCAACTCGTGACGGCCTACAACCAGGCCGCGCTGGGGGGCGTGTACAAGCTGGCGGCCCTGCGCAAGGCCGATGATTCGGGCTGGGATTTCACCATCAAGCTCTCGGAGCAGGTGGCCAAAACCAGCATTCCGGGCATTTTGCAGGTGCGCCGCTACCTCGGCGAGCACGGCAAGCCCCGCGCCGACATGCTCTACAACACGGCCGAGGACCTGCCCAACCACCTAATCCTGATTGACCCCGCCGACAGCACCCGCCGCCTGCCCATCCGCCCCGAAACCCAGTACCGCGAGTTGCTGGAGCCGGTGTTCCGGCGCGGCCGCCGCGTGCTCGACCTGCCCACCCTGGCCGAAAGCCGCGCCCTCGCCCAGCGCGAGGTGCAGGCCCTGGACCCCGGCGTGCGCCGCTTCCTCAACCCCCACACCTTCCCCGTGGGCCTCGAAATGGGCCTCTACGAATACCGCACGAGCCTCATTCTGGAGAAGCGCCCGGTGCGCCCGGCGTAGTTTTTAGCATCGAATAAGCAGGCCCGGGTGCTTTGGCGTTGCCGGGCACACCGGGCTTTTTTGTTTGAGCCGGGCAGTGCGGCCCTGGCTTATTCCGGGTCCCAATCGGAGGGCGCGGGCAGGGGCATCGCCAGGGCCACGGGCGCGGAGCGCAAGGGGCCGTGCTGCACGAAAGCGGTGCTGAACAACGCAATGACCAGGCAGAAAAACACGGCCAGCACCGTCACAAACTGGTGCGAAAACAGGGTCTTTTTGGCCGCGATGAGCATCAGGGCCAGCACCAGGAGGAGGGCATTGGCGGCCAGTACGAGCACGCCGCTGCCCGGCCAATGCAGGAACTTGAACACCACGCCCAGGATGCCCACGGTCAGGGTGGCCACCATCACGTAGTTCAGCAGCTCGGACGTGCCCACTTCGGCATTGGCACGGGCGGTGAAGCCGAGCACCGAAACCAGCAGGGCCCCGAAGCCGAGGAGTATCAGCACATCGGCCCCGCGCCACCATTCCACCTTGAAATACACGCCCAGCAGGCCGAGGAGCAGGGCTGCGCCGTTGAGGACTTTTTTACTGTTCATTGCCGGGGGAATAAGCCAGTGTGGCGGCCAATGCCCCGGAAAGCCGGGGGCGCTAAAGCCTCCACCCTTCCCGCACTAACCGACCATAAACTTCCCGCCTTTTCGGAACAATGGCAATACCCGGAAATAGGTATATTTCAACCCATGCGGGGCGGCTCAGGCCGTGGGCCGGGCCGGCGGCACCTCGCACCGCCCGATGGCCAGCAGCCAGTCCTCGCCCCAGCGGCTGAGGCGGTACTGGCGGCGCGGCCCGATGCGCTCCCACGTCAGCAGCCCCACCGCCACGAGGGCATTGTGGGCGCGGCTGCCGGCCACCCGCTCAATGCTGGCGGCTTCGGCCAGGTCGGCGGCGGTCTGGGTTTCGTTGCGCAGGAAGCAGGTCATCATGCGGGCCTGGGTGTCGTTGCCGCGCCCGTTGCTGTGGGGCACCAGCGGCTCCAGTGCCGCCATCAGCCGCGCGTGGAACTGCCCGGGCTCATACGGGTCGGAGTAAGTGACGACGGGCGGCACATCACGCCGGGCAATGCGCCCGGCCAGGCCCTCCAGCAGGGGTTCGATGGTACGCTTAGCGGGGGTATCCATAACGGGCAGCGGCAGCGGAACAGCCTGCCGCAACTAAGTTACGATACAAAGTCGGGCAGCTTGTATCGTTGCAACGGCGTTCTGTTCACACTTTCAAACGTTTTGTATTGTTGCGAGTGCGCGTTATTCGTATTTCTGCGCAGTTTGTATTGTTGCAACCGGTTGCTGTTCGCATTTCTGCACAGTTTGTATTGCTGTACGTGCGCGCTATTTGTATTATCGGGCAGCTTGTATTGTTGTACGTGCGCGTTGTTCGCATTTCTGCACCGTCTGTATCGTTGCAGGCATCCGTTGGGCTGTATTTGGCAGGGTTTGTATCGCCACAAGAACTGCACTGCGGTAAAACGGTAGGTTACACTTCTACTCCTCTGCCTCAATTGCCTCCCTCGCCCACTTTGCGCCGACAAATTCGCGCGTTGCCGTCTGGCCCGTTGGCAGATTGAACAGTTCGTTTACCGACTGGTCACGGTTCACGACTTCTTCCAGACAAACAACCATCATGTCAGCGTCGGCCGCTTCGTCTTCGGTCAAAAACTGCCACGAGCCGTCGTCATCGTTGTGTAATACCCGCAGGATGGGCTTGCCTTCTTTGAAAATCTGCCTTGCTACAAAGGCCGCGACGTTTCGGTACTCGAAAAACTTGAAGTCAAGCTTTTGGTCAAGGAAAGGCTGGTCCAGTTTGTAGCCCTCATCGAATTCCGGCTCCCAGGGAAATTTACCGCCTTTATCCGTCCAGAATAATTGCAGCGCGGGGAAGGCTTCGTACTCGTAAAACCACTGAGCACAGCCGAAATAATCAGGAATGTTATCCGCATCAACCTGCCGAAACTGAACCGGGTGCAGCTCCAGAATCTCGAAGTTATCGACAGCTGTTTCCAAGGGATTGCCAGCTTTGATGATGTCACCGGCATCGTTCAAAATGGCGTGCATCGTATCGAGCGGCAAGCCAAAGGCAATTAGTTCGGGATGGTTGAAATTTTTCCAAAGGCCAATGGTATAAGCGAAGGCGGGCGTGGCGGTATCTGCTTCAAATAAGCAGACCGTCCAGCCATGTTTTTCAACATCGTTTTTAATGTTGATTTCGGCCTGGGTATCGTGTTCTTCGTGCGACATGGCGGTAAAAGTAGCTTAGGCTCCGCCACAAAAAAGCCCTGCCGTCTTGATTGACGACAGGGCTTTTTATTGGGTCAATTAACCTTACGCGTACCGCAGTTCCCCCGCGGCCACGCGTAGCGTCACGCCGGGCTCGGCGGTGAGGTGGCCTGCCACCTGGGCCAGGTAGCCGCTGGCGCGCAGCGAGGCCACCACGGCGGCGGCGCTGGCGTCTTCGGTCACGATGAGCATACCGGTGCCCATGTTCCAGTAGAGGTAGGCGGTTTCGGCATCGATGCCGCCGATTTCGCAGAGGCGCTGCATGGCGGGGAAGGGCTCGAAGATGTTGTCCAGCACCGCGCCGAGGCCGTTTTTGAGGACGCGCTTGAAGTTGTCGGCCACGCCGCCGCCCGTGATGTGGGCGATGCCGTGCAGCGGCAGGCCGGCATCGAGCAGGGCCGCCACGCCGGGCGAGTAGATGAGCGAGGGCTCCAGCATGGCCTCGCCCCAGTTGGCAAACTGGTCGGGGCCGTCGTAGGGCGCGTCGTGCCAGTTTTCGCCGAAGAGGCGGGAGAGGGTTTTGCGGGCCAGCGAGTAGCCGTTGGAGCGGAACGAGGGCGAGCGCAGGGCCACCACCGCGTGGCCGGCCTGGGCGGTTTTGCCGCTCAGGGGCTGGGCTAGGCTGGGGTGCAGCACCCCGATGGCCGTGGAGCACCAGTTGAAGTTCATCTTGGCCCCCGGCCAGCCGCCGATGCGGTTGCCAAGCTCCGCGATTTCGCCGCCCGTGATGGCGATTTGGGCGAAGTTGGCGGCATCGTGCAGGCCGCGCATCAGCTGGTCCACCACATCGTAGTCGAGGTGGTTCACGTCGATGATGTTGGAGAGGTTGGTGGGCACGAAGCCGGCGGCGATGAGGTCGTCGGCCGTCATGGCGATAAGGTCGTAGCCGAGCGAATCGTACTTGTTCAGGCGCTCGGCCACCTCAATCTTGGTCCCGATGCCGTCGGAGCTGATGCCGAGGCGCTCGGCCCCGAAGCGGATTTCGTTGGAGAAGCCGCCGTCGAGGTCCTGGGCGGGCTCGCCGGGCTTGCCGGCGCGGTTTGCGAAGGTTTTTTTCGACCAGTTGTAGGCGTTGCGCGAGGCGGCGTTGCCTTCTTCGATGGAGTAGCCGGCGGGGTTGTTCATGGGCAGTTGGAACGAAACTCCCCTCCTCAGACGAGGAGGGGATGTTTGCGCGCAGCGCAAACGGGGGTGGTTGAATTCGTTGAACGACTCGCGTCAGAGTCGTGTGGTTAGTTGAGCCGGGTTCGTTCGGGTGGTCGTTCAACGACTTCAACCACCCCAGTTTCAGCTAAAGCTGAAACATCCCCTCCTCATCTGAGGAGGGGAGTGATGTTCTCCCCTCCCCTATTTGCTACTTAATGCTCCGTCGGCGCGGGCGCTTTCGCGCTCACCGACTTCTTGTCTTTTTTATCGCCCCGGTGGCTGGCGCGCTCCTCCTGAATGTGGCGCAGGTAATGCGTCACATCACCAGTCGGATACTTACCCGAGAAGCAGGCGAAGCAGCTGCCGCCGTGGCCTTTTTCCTCGGCAAACAGCTCCTCCAAATCGGCCAAATCCTGGTAAATCACCTTGTCGGCCTCGATGTAGCGGCAGATTTCGTCCTCCGTGTAGTTGGCCGCAATCAGCTCCGTGCTCATGGCCATATCAATGCCGTAGATGCAGGGCGACACGATGGGCGGCGCGCTGGAAATGAAGTAGACTTCAGAAGCGCCCGCCTCGCGCAGCAGCCGCACGATGCGGCGCGAGGTAGTGCCGCGCACGATGCTGTCGTCGACCACGGCCACCTTTTTGCCTTCCACAAACTCGCGGATGGGGTTCAGCTTCTTCTTCACCACGTCCTCGCGCCCGGCCTGGGTGGGCACGATGAAGGAGCGGCCCATGTGGTTGTTCTTCACCAGCGCCCGGCGGTACGGTACCCCAATGGCCTCGGCCAAACCGGAGGCGGCAAAGTAGCCGGAAGATGGTACGTCAATCACCATATCAGGCTTCAAACCGGCATCAACGACTTTGCGGGCGAGGATTTTGCCGAGGCGAACCCGCTCCCGGGCCACCAGTCGCCCGTGAATCACGGAGTCTTCGCGGGCGAAGTAAATCTGCTCGAAGGCGCAGAAGTTCTTCGGCAGGGCGTACTTGTTTTTGTAGTGAACCTGGTAGTTGTTGTCGATGAAAATGGCCTGGCCGGGGCCGACATTCTCCACGAACTCAAAGTCCAGGTAATCAAAACAGGTACTTTCCGACACGAAGGCGTAGACCGGGCCGGCGGGCGTTTCCCGCTTGCCCAGCGCCAACGGCCGAATGCCCAGCGGGTCGGTGAAGGCCAGCAGGCCGTGCCCGGCAATCATGGTGATGGTGGCGTAGGCACCCTTCACCAGCTCCTGGGTGGTTTCCACGGCATCGAAAATATCAACTACCGAGATGTGGTCGAGGTCTTTCACGCGCAGCTCCGAGGCGAAGGTGTACATGATGAGTTCCAGGTCGTTGGTGGTTTTGGGCAGCACGTGGTACTTCTCGTGCAGGCGCTTGGCCACGTCGCGGAAGTTGATGACGTTGCCGTTGTGCACCATCGCCAGGCCGAAGGGGTAGCTGGTGGTGAAGGGCTGCGCGAGGTCCGAGTCGTTCGCGCCCTGCGTGGTGTAGCGCACATGCCCGATGCCGAGGTTGCCCTTGAGCTTCTTCACATGCTTGGGCTTGAACACGTCGTTGACCAGCCCTTGCCCCTTGCAGAGGTGAAACGAGTCGTCGAACGTGGCGATGCCGGCCGCGTCCTGCCCCCGGTGCTGGAGGGCGGTGAGGCCGATTATCATATCGCCTACGACGTTATCGGGACCGTGAAAACCTACTATTCCGCACATGGGATGGGGTGATTTTAGTGTCTTTTAAGAACGGTCATGTCGAGCGCAGCCGAGACATCTCGCGTGCGTCGCTGAACGATTGAGTTACTTCTCCGAGCGAGATGTCTCGGCTGCGCTCGACATGACGTTCTGTTTGTTGGTAATCAATGCAGCAATTGTTTCCGCGTACAACTCGTGCTCCACCGCCAGGCCGCGGCGCTCCACTTCCGCCAGCGTATCGGCCCCACGCAAATCCACCGTTTGCTGGGCGAGTATAGGGCCGGTATCAAGCCCCTCATCCACCAGATGCACGGTGATTTTGGTTTCGGCCAGCTTGTTCTCGAAAGCCCACTCGTAAGCATGCAAACCCTGGTGCTGATGGGTGTCAGCGGGGTGAATGTTGATGATGCGGCCCGCAAACGGCTGAATGAAGGCTGGTGACAAAATCCGCATATACCCCGCCAGCACCACCAAATCGGGCTGATACTGCTGGAGCAGCGCCGCCACATCCGCATCGAAAGCCTCGCGCTTGCGGCCCTGGCTGGGCAGCGAGGCGATGGGGCAGCCAAGGGCAGCGGCGGCTTCGAGGCCGAAGGCATCGGGCTTGTTGCTAAAAACAACTACCACTTCGGCCAGGCCTTTCAGCACGCCGGTTTTGGTGGCTTCCAGTAGCGCGAGCATATTGGAGCCCCGACCCGACAGCAGGATGGCCAGGCGCACCGGCCTCCCCTCCTTCCCCTCGCCAAAAGAGAGGGAAGCCTGCTGCAATTGCTCGAAGGAGGCGAGGAGCTTCATGAGTTTCAGTTGTGCTTCTGGTCTCAATTTACAAGGGAGGCAGTGAGAACCGGTGCAGGGCGCTGGGCGATATCGGGGCGGAAATACGCATCCTGGAACGTGACGCGGGCACAGGCTTCGTAGGCGCGGGCGGTGGCTTCTTCCAGGTCCTGGCCGTGGGCCGTGAGGACGAGGACACGGCCGCCGTTGGTCACCAACTCGCCGGTTTCATCGCGCCGGGTGGCCCCGTGGTAGGCATGCACGCCGACCGGCAGGTTATCGAGGCCGGTGATGGGAAAGCCGGTGGGGAAACCGGACGCCGGGTAGCCGCCCGAGGCCAGCACCACGCCTACAAACGCGCCTGGCCGCTGCCGCACGCCCTGCTGGGCGAGGGTGCCGTTCAGGGTAGCTTCAATCAGTGTGAGAAGGCTGCTATCCAAAGCGGGCAGTAGCACTTCGGCTTCGGGGTCGCCGAGGCGCACGTTGTATTCCAGCAGCTTGGGGCCGGTGGGCGTGAGCATGATGCCGAAATAGAGGAAGCCCTGGAACTCGAACTGCTCGTTTTGCAGGCCGCGCAGGGTGGGGTCGATGATGTCGCGGCGGATGGCGGCCAGCACGTTGGCATCGGCGAAGGGTACGGGGCAGTAGGCGCCCATGCCGCCGGTGTTGGGGCCGAGGTCATCGGCCAGCAGCTGCTTGTGGTCCTGCGAAGTGGCCAGCAGGCGGATGGTGAGGCCATCGGTGAGGCCGATAATGCTGATTTCGGGGCCGGTCAATTTCTCCTCCAAAAGGAAGGAAAACCAGCCCGAATAGCTCGTTTGTAAATCATCGAAAGCCGCTTCCGCTTCTTCCGGCGACGAGCAAACATATACGCCTTTGCCAGCGGCCAAGCCATCGTACTTCACCACCACATGCCCACCCAGCTCCGCCGCTTTGGCGCGGGCAGCGGCAATGTTGTCGCTCCGGAACGGCCAGGCTTTCGCCGTCGCCACGCCATGGCGGCGCATGAACTCCTTACTCCACACCTTCGAGCTTTCCAGCCGCGCCGCCGAACGGGTCGGCCCGAAAACCTGAATATCGGAACCTGCAAAAAAGTCGGTGATGCCAGCCGCCAGCGGCGCTTCGGGGCCTACCACAATCAGCTTGGCATCGTGAGCGTGGGCGAAGGCTTTCACCGACTCGAAATCGAGCGGATTGACTTCGGGGTGGCTGTTGGGGATGCCGGCATTGCCGGGCAGCACGAGCACCGTGGCCCCGTCGTGGGTCAGCTTTTCGGCCAGGGCGTGCTCGCGCGCGCCGGAGCCGAGGAGGAGAAGGATTTTGGTGCTAGTCACGGGATTTGGAATGTAGAGACGCAATATTTTGCGTCTCGTCGTTGAACATCTTCGTTGCACGGCGCAGTACCGCTCGTTCAACGACGAGACGCAAAATATTGCGTCTCTACAGTGCTTTTAGCTCCTCGTCGGCGGCGCGCAGCTTGGCTTTCGTGGCGAGAATGTCTTTGCTCAGGCGCTCGCGCAAGCGGGGCAGGTTCAGGGCGCGGAGGGCTCCTTGGGCGGCATTGTCGGGGCGTACTACGGTCAGGTTGGGCGTGCCGCTGGGCATGATGACCGACGAGTTCAGGTTCATGGCCAGCTCGGCGTAGTCCTTGTAGGGCGGGCACGAAATGACGGGCACGTTCACGTTGGCCGCCAGCGCACCACCAAGGCCGTTACTGAGGCCGGCCACGGCGATGATGACGCCGGGCTCGATGCTGTTGTTCCAGATTTCGGCCATGCCGGCGATGGCTTCGCCGTTTTTGTGGGCCGAAGTCACGCGCAACTGGGTGAAAACGTCGTAGCCTTCGAACTGCTGACGGATTTTCTCGCAGTGGTCTTTGTCGGCGGGCGAGCCCATTACGATGTTTACCCAGGCATCTTTCAAGATGCCGGCCTGCACGAGGTTGGCCAGCAGGCGGGCGCGGGCATCGTGGCGGCCGGAGCCGGGGGCATCGGCGGTTTCGGGCTCGGCGGTGGGCAGGGGCTCGCCCACGATGCGCTCGTAGATATCGAGGTAGCGGCGGCTGGCTTCCTGGGCCACTTCCGGGGTGAGGGCGCGGGGGTACTGGCCGTCTTTCTTGTTGGCGATGAGCCACTGGCGGACGTACTCTTTGTCCATCTGCTCGGCCGTTTCGGGATTCTTGGCGTAGTCTTCGGCGCTCCAGAAACGCGACGAATCGGGCGTGTGCATCTCATCGATGAGAATCAGCTTGCCATTCAGCAGGCCAAACTCATACTTGGTATCCACCAGGATAATGCCCTTTTCGGCCAGCAGCTTCGAGCCCACGGCAAACAGCATCAGCGACTTCACGGCCATCTGGTCGTACAGTTCCTTGGTCACCCAACCTTCGCTCACCAGGTTTTCGGGAGTAATTTCGCGGTCCGATTCCTCCTTGGTCGTGGGCGTCACGATGGGCTCGGGGAACTGCTGGTGCTTGGTGAGGCCTTCGGGCACGGTCACGCCCGAGAAGGTACGCTGGCCCTTTTGGTAGCCGCGCAGCATCGACCCCGTGATGTAGTTGCGCACAATCATCTCCACCTTGATGGGCTCAGCCTCCTTCACCAGCATGGCGTTGGCATCGATGAGCTTAATCACGTGGTTGGGGATGATGTGGGCCGTCTTTTCGAACCAGAAATTGGCCAGGCCGTTCAGCACCGCGCCTTTGTGCGGGATGGCCGTTTCGAGCACCGAATCGAACGCGGAGAGGCGGTCGGTCACGATGATGAGGCGGTCGCCGCTGGGGGCGCGCAGGCTGTCGCGCACTTTGCCGCGGTGCAGCAGGGGGAGTTGGGGAGAAGCGAAGTGGGTGAGGGTGTTCATTAGCTACGTTTCTGTGAGAGGCTAGTTTTGGTTGGCGAGTTGCACGGCCGGGGCCGTTACGGTATTTTTTTGGGCGATGTGCGCCACGATATTCTTAAAGATTTTCAGCCCGTCCCCTTCCTCAGAAGCGGCGGGGTTCTGGCGGCGGCGGCGCGCCCAGTCGGGGTGGTTGTAGGCCGACAAAAACGCCTCGGGGTGCGGCATGAGGCCGAAAACCTGGCCGGTGGGGTCCGTCAGACCGGCGCAGTTCAGGGCCGCGCCGTTGGGGTTGAAGGGATACACGTCGGTTGGGCCGCCGTCGAAATCGGCGTAGGTCAGGCAGTTCAACCCGGCTGATTCGATGGCGGCTTGCGTGGCGGCGTCGGGAATCACCAACCGGCCTTCGCCGTGGCGCACGGGCACTTCCAGCGTGTCGATGCCTTTGAGGAAGGGCGTGTGCGACACGGGATTCACACGGAGCGTCACCCACCGGTCTTCGTAGCGGCCGCTGGCGTTGTGGGTCAGGGTGACTTCGGGCGTTACATCGCCACTGATGTTAGGCAGCAAGCCCAATTTCACCAGCACTTGGAAGCCGTTGCAGATGCCGAAGACGAACTTACCGTCGGCGATAAACTGCTTGATATCATCGAGCAGGGTGCGACCGTCGGGGCCGTTCTGGCGGTAGCGCAGCTTATTGGCCAGCACCACGCCCGAGCCCAAATCATCGCCGAAGGAGAAGCCGCCGGGGAAGTTCAGGATGTCGAAATCGTGGATGCTCACCTGCCCGTGCAACACCTGGTTGAGGTGCACGATGGTGGCTTCGGCCCCGGCCAGGCGGTAGGCGGCGGCGAATTCTTCTTCGCAGTTGATGCCGAATCCGGTCAGAATTAGCGCGTGAACCATGAGATTAATGCGAAAGAGTGGAGGAAGACACGCCCAGCAGCTTGTTCACCGGACCATTGGTCCAGGCGGCACGTAGCGTGGCGGTGTTGGCCGAAATAACCGTTTGGCCGGCGTGGCGCACGGTTAGCTGGCCGTCCAGCGTCACACGGCCGAGGCGGGTGGCGCGGTCGCCGAGCAGCTGCTCGAAAGCCACTACATCTTCCGGCGCAACAGTTGCCAGGAAGCGGGAGTGCGACTCGGAGAACAACTGCGTGGCCAGGGAAAGGTCCGTTTCCGGCAATTCAATATCAGCGCCGTAGCCGTAGCCGAAGGTGGTTTCGGCCAGCGCCACGGCGAGGCCGCCGTCGCTCAGGTCGTGGCAGGATTGGATGAGGTTTTGGTCGTTGGCCTGGCCCACGAGGTTGTAAAGGGCTTTGGCTTTTTCGAAATCTACTTTTGGCACATTCGCTCCCAGTTCGCCAAACAGATTGTAGAACTCCGAACCGCCCAGCTCGTCGTGGGTTTCGCCGAGGAGGTACACCACGTCATCGGCCTGCTTGAAGTCCGAAGTCACGGCGCGGCGCACGTCTTGCATTTTGGCCGTCATTGAATAGAGCACGGTGGGGGGCACCGAAATTTTCACCCCGTCGGCTTTGAAGTCGTTTTTCATCGAGTCCTTGCCGCTGGTGAGCGGGATGCAGTAGGCAGCCGTGGCGTCGCGCAGGGCCTCGCACATACGCACCAGCTTGGCCAGCTTCTGCTTGCCATCGGGGTTGCTGACGGGGTCGTACACCGAATCGGGTACGCAGAAGTTGTCGTTCACCGACCAGAAAATCCCGTCGCCGGGCGTCAGGTTCGGGAGCTTCCCTCCCACCGCGATAATCTGGCGCACCGCCTCGTCAAACGAGCCGGCCGACATGTCATACGCGTCCAAATCGCCGTAGCGCGGGATGATGCCGTTGCTCACGGCCACGCCTTCCCAGCTCTCGAAATTGAAGCGCACCACGGCCGCGTCCTGCGGCGCCTGGCCCGTCGCGCCCATCAGCGGCTTCACAATCGTGCGGCCCTTCACCTCGTGGTCGTACTGGCGAATGACCGATTCGCGCGAGCAGATATTGAGCGAGCCCAGCAGCTTGAGTAGCGTCTCAGTGTAGTCAGTTTCAGCAGGAACCTGAGGCTCGGCAGCGGTGGGTTTGGTCCACTCCGCTTCCAGAATTTTGCGCGGCACACCGTCGTGCAGGAAGTGCATGTTGAGACGGGCCACCGGCGCACCATCGAAGCGCACGTCCAGGAACCCATCCGAAGTGAAGTGGCCAATATCCGTCAGCTCCACTTCCATTTCCTGGCCCAGCGCCGTGATTTCGGCCATTTTACCGGGCTCCACCACCAGCGTGAACCGCTCTTGGGATTCGCTCACGAAAATCTCCCAGGGCCGCAGACCGGGATACTTCAGCGGCACGCGCTCCAGCTCCACTACCGCGCCGCCCGAGATGCCGGCCAGCTCACCCACGGAGGACGAGAGGCCGCCCGCGCCGTTGTCGGTGCTGCATTTCAAGAGGCCGCGACGGGCCGCCAGCATCAGGAAATCCATCGCCAGCTTCTGGGTGATGGGCGAGCCGATTTGCACGGCCGTAGCGGGCGCGGTTTCATCGAGCTCGATGCTCGAAAACGTGGCGCCGTGGATGCCGTCCTTGCCCACCCGGCCGCCGGCCATAATGATGCGGTCGCCGGCATCAATCTTCTTTTCCCACGAGTCCAAGCCCGCGAATTGCATAGGCATCACCGCGCCGGTGCCGCAGTACACCAGCGGCTTGCCGGCGTACCGGTCGTCGAACACAATCGCGCCGTTCACCGTGGGCACGCCCGACTTGTTGCCGCCGTCCTCGATGCCCTTGCGCACGCCTTCCAGAATGCGGCGCGGGTGCAGCTGCCCGGTCAGCAGCTGCCCGTGAAACTCGGGGTTGCCGAAGCACAGTACGTTGGTATTGAACAGCAGCCGCGCGCCGCCAATGCCGGTGGCCAAAGGGTCGCGGTTGTTGCCCAGAATGCCCGTGATAGCCCCGCCGTAGGGGTCGATGGCGCTAGGCGAGTTGTGCGTTTCCACCTTCCACACGAACAGCGAACCGGGGTTGATGCGCACCGCGCCGGCGTTGTCCGAAAACACCTTTATCAACCAGTCGTTGCCGTTGGCGCGCAGTTGGCGGTCCACTTCCGAAGTGGCGTCTTTGATGTAGGTTTTGAACAACGAATCGACCTGCTTCTCCTCGCCCGTTTCCAGGTCTTTGTAGTTAATGAGGGCCGAAAACTCCTTGTGCTTGCAGTGCTCCGACCACGTCTGGGCAATGATTTCCAGCTCGCAATCCGTGGGGTCAACAGGTAATCCTGCTGCCTTCCGCTCCGCCTGCGTTTCGGCAGCGGCGAAGTAGTCGCGCACGGCGCGCATTTCCTCCAGGTTCAGCGCGTAGATATTCTCCTTCGAGAGCTGCACCAGCTCCGCATCGGTGCGACCGGTTAGCGAAATGACTTCGGTAATGGCCTCAGCGCCGCCGCCGGGACGCGGCGTGTAGTCGCGGATGCCATCGGCCACGCGGCCCACTTCCAGCCAGTTGATGAGCTTGTTGCCGAGCAATTCCTCCGCGATGCGACGCAGGTCGGTTTCCGGAAGGTCGTTTTCAAGCAGGTAGAGCTTCTTGCTGAAAATGTGCTGGGTGTGCACGTCCAGCGGCTCGTTCAGGATATCGGCGAGGGCATTCTGGGCCGAGGTGCCTTCGTCGTCAGTCACGCCGGGGCGGCGGGCTACCAATATATAAGTGGCGAATCCGGGCGCGGCCGTCACCTCATTCAGGCGCACGTCGTGCAGCACCGGGTCGGCGAGGCAGCGGGTGGCGAAATCGCTCAGTTGGGTTTCGGTGAGCGGGTAGCGCACCGTGTAGAGGGCGGCGCTGCGCACGCGGCCGGTGGCCAGGCCGAGGTGGCGGGCGGCGGCTTCGGCCACGCGCTGGCCGTCGCCGTCGTGCTGGCCGGGTTTCAGCGTGAGCTGGATGGTGTGGGTGGTGTTTTCCAATTCTGCCAAAATCTAGGTTCCTCCTTTGTCCTCCGTAAATCTCTCCTCGTGGTCCTAAAACGCTTTTTCAGGCCGGCTGCCGGGCTTCACTACCGGCACGCCGGCGGCGCACAATGGGCAGCTCTCAGGCGCAAAGGTCGCTGCCTGCACCTGTAAAAGCGCGAAATGCGGGAAATCAAGCCCACCCTTTCCGCCCGTGCGGTCAATCAGCGAGGCCACGGCCAGCACCTCCGCGCCCATGGCGCGCAGCACTTTAGCCACTTCCAGCGTGCTTTTGCCCGTCGTCACCACATCTTCGGCAATGACAACTTTTTCGCCCGGCTCGATGGTAAAACCGCGCCGCAGGGTCATTTGTCCGTCGGCGTCGCGCTCCGTGAAAATGCCAGGCACTCGCAGTTGCCGGGCCAATTCGTAGCCAATCACCACGCCGCCCATGGCAGGGCCTACCACCACATCGGGCTTCAGGCCCGCTGCTTCCAGTTGAACTGCCAGCGCCGCCGCAGCGGGGCCCGCCAAATCGGGCCGGCGCAGAAAGCGGGCGCACTGCACGTAGGTATCCGAATGCAGGCCCGACGACAGCCGGAAGTGCCCGCTCAACAGCGCATCTTCCTGGCGCAGCAAATGCTCCAGTGTGGCCGCATCGAAAGCGGTGATGGCCGAGGTATATAGTTGGTCGTTCATCTTTTACAGAAAATCTACTATGCAAAAAGCCGCGGTGAAGCGGCTTTTTGGGTCAGGCATGGGTCGGGCTCGTCACGGCCCGGAATTCGTTGATTTGTTCTTTCAATTCGCGGGCGGCGGCTCCGGCGTCTTTCGCCTGCCAGATTCCCCGCGAGGAGTTTATCAGCAGGCCGCTGCCGTCGGCCCGGAGCCCGGCGCGCAGCGTGGCAGCCAAATCGCCGCCCTGAGCGCCAATGCCCGGCACCAGAAACCATTGGTCCGGGCAGGCGGCGCGGACTTTGGCCACGGCCGCTGGCTCGGTAGCGCCCACCACCAAGCCGATAGTGGATTCGGTCAGCTCCTCGTCCATCAGCTTGGCCAGGCGGGCGGCCCAGTCACTGATGGAGCCACCACGCGTCATGGCCGCGTCTTGGAGGCCGTGGATGGGTTTATTGGAGGTTTTAGCGAGCGAAAAAACCATTTTGCCGGGCCGCGCAAACGGCCGGATGGTATCGTCGCCCATGTAGGGGTTCACCGTCACGGCATCAGCCCCAATAATGTCATAAGCGAAGCGCGCGTACTGCTCGGCCGTGTTGGCAATGTCGCCGAATTTGCCATCCAGAATCACCGGAATGTCCTTCGGAATGCTGCGCACGGTTTCCTGGAGCAGGGCCACGCCGTTTTCACGGCTCAGAAAGAAGGCGAGGTTGGGTTTGAAAGCAGCCGCATAAGGGGCCGTTTCAGTAATGACTTCGCGCAGCCGCTGGGCCACCTGGGCATCATCGCCCGTGGGGTCCAGCCCCACGCAAAGCAGGGAATTGATGGTTTCGACGCGGGTGATGAGCTTTTGCATGGCGATGCGCGAAGAGGGTTTGGGTGGGATTTTGGGGAGGAGAGAAAGAGGAGAATCAGTAATTATTTAGACCGTCATGCTTCGCTGCGCTCTGCATGACGGCCTGATTATTCATACTTCACATTATGCATCACTTCCGAGGCCAGCCGCGCCGTGAGGCCCGGCGACAGCCATTCGCCGCTGGCCACTTGCACGGCCTGAGCGCCCACGCGCAGGTAGTCCTGCACGTCGCGCAGCGTGAAAATGCCGCCCGTACCGAAGATAGGCAGCGCCAGTTTTTCATCTTGAGCCAGCTCCCACACGCAGCGCAGGGCCAGCGGCCGCAGCGCCTCGCCCGAGAGGCCGCCCACGAGTGGCGCGGCATTGCGGTCGGTGGGCAGGTGCAATACTTTGAGGGTGTTGGTAGCGGCCAAGGCAGTGGCCCCGCCCTCCTGCGCGCCCAGGGCCAGGCCCCGGATGTGGTCGGGCCACGGCGGCAGCTTCACAATCACGGCCGCATCGTCGCGCAGCTCGTTGCGCACGGCCTCGGTGGCCTCGCGTACGAAGCGGGCCGTCACATCGGCTCCGGAACCGCCGGGCGGCACCGTGATGTACACTTCCAGCCCGGCCAGCTGCTCGCCGGCCTCGCGCTGGAGGTAGCGCGCAATCTTGCGGAAGCCCGGCACGCCTGGTGCCGTCACGCTCACAAATACGGGCACGCCGAAACGGCGCAGGCGCGGCAGGTGCTCCTGCACCAGCAATTCTGCGCCTTCAGTGCGGAGGTCGGTGCGGTTGAGCAGGGTTTGGTCGGCCACTTGCAGGATGCCTTCGTCGCCGGGCAGGCCGGCGCGGGGCTCCATGGTCACGGTTTTGGTGAAAATCGCGCCTAGCTGCTCGTAGCCCTCGCCGGCGAGGTCCCAGGGTGCCGCCGCCAGGCACACTGCATTCTGTAACGTAATGGCTCCGAGTTTCATAGATATTGTACAAGTAATAAAAACGAATATTCACCCGCACTTAGGCTGGGCCAAGCGCGGGTGACATTCGGCCGGCGAACCGGCAAAAGGATTCCTTAAATTACGTTATCGCGGTTAATCAGGAACGGCATGCACTCGCGGATGTCGGTCTGGCCGAGGCGAGGCGAGGGTCGCCGCAGCCACTTTGGGGCGAGGGTGTTGGTGTCCATGAATATAGTAGTTAAAAGGCGGTTTAGACTATTAAGCTGGAGAGAAAACCGAACCAACCGTGCATAAAAAAACCGTTTCGGAATCCGAAACGGTGGCGGGGCAACAACCCGAGAAAACAGCGGAAATACCGGAGACAAAATCGGAAAAACTGACGGCGACGAAGACCTTCCGGTCCTCTCGCGGGTCGCTGCTGAGCAGGGTCCCGCGCTTCATCAACGGGTGTTTGGGTTGAAGCACGATGCAAAATTACGGCAGGATTACGCCGGCCAAACCTTTGGTCATATTAAGTTTTTGTTGAGCCCTGCCTTACAATTTTAATTTTCGCCCTAACTAGCTAATCGACGCACTTTTCACCACATTTTTTCGCCCTTAAAAAAATTCCGGCATTCGTAACCAATTGCTTTGCAATCACAACCCGCCGTAACTTCGTCTTTTTATCCCTGATATGTAGCCTCCGGCCGCATTTATCAGGCAGCAAAAAGCCCATGAAATACGCGGTATTTCATGGGCTTTTTAATTTCCGGCCGGCTTCGTTATTACAAGCGTAATTAATCAGCCAAAAGCCGGGCTGCAAGCACGATATCAGCTGGTGGGGCCGGTGTCAACTTTCGACTCGATGGTGGCCTGCACCGTGCTGCTCACAGCCGAGAGGATGTTGTAGCCGGTAGCCGATTCGATGGCATCTACCGTGGTGCGGTAAGCCCCCCAGGCCGTGCCGATGGAATTGGTGTTGGGCATGTTCACGGCGATAACGCGGGTGCTGGTGGTTACGCGGCTGGCGTCGGAGCTGCCCTCGGGCAGCACCACCATCACCTTCCAGCAATTGCTGGGCACACTGATGCGGCCGGCATCGATGGTAGTAGCGTAGCCGTTCGAGCCGGTGCCGCCGCTGCCGTAGCTGCCGGCAATGATGTAGATTTCGTAGCCCTGGCCTACCAGGGTACGGGCGTAGTTTTCGAGGCCGGCCCAGGTTTGCTGGTTGTTGGTGGGCGCCTGGGGCATCATATTGGTCATGAGAAACGTGGCCGTGTTATCGGCCACCGAGCCGGTGCGGTCTGCCGAGGGGCAGTTGTGGCCCCGGTCGAAACCCGAGCCCGAGTAGCTGGTGCTGCCCACGTGGTACCACGAAGAAGGCAGCGAGGCATCGGCGGCGAAATTATCCTGGCGGGCGGTGCTGCCCAGCCAGGCGCTGCTCAGGTGCCAGCTCACCCAGTTCGGCTTGCCCTTGTCGCGGCTATACGAGAGGGTGTACTGGGTTTTGGTCATCAGGTAGTTGTTGGGCGAGTTGGTGGCGTCGGTCACGGCCCCACTGGGGTTGCCCATGGCCAGGTTGTTGTCGCGGGTAGCGTCCTGGTTTACGGTGGCGGCGGTGGGCTGCTGGCTCGGGGCCACTTGCTCAGTACGCGAACACGACGCGGCCAGGGCCAGAAGCAGCGCGGCGCTGCTGAGACGGGTAATCATTTGCTTCATAAAAAGAATGGGGTAAGATGGTGAGATGGTGGCCGCAAAATTCCGGCGCCGGAACAATGATGCCGCCGTTGCAATGTTACGGCTTGGTTAAGATTAGTCAAGGCCAAAGACGCACAAGATTATGGCATTGTAATTCAGCATTTTGGAATGGTATTTGAGCAACAGTCTATATAAAATCTAATACACCTTCCCGGGCTTGTTCTTCCTGCTGTCAAGCGACAGCGATTTATTCCCCCCTTTCCCTTTTTTATGTCTGCACCGCTACGTTTGTTTTCGTTCCTGCTGATTGGGCTCCTGCTGGGGTTCATCAGCCCCGCACGCGCCTCGCACATCATGGGCGGTCAGTTGACGTACCGTTGGGTGAGTGGCAGCACCTACGAAGTCACGCTGGTGCTGTACGGCGACTGCACAGGCATTTACTTGCCCACTGGCAGCGTTACCATCCTTGCCCAGAATAATGGCTGCAATTCCACGGCGGTAACGGCCGCATTGGTTCCTTTGGGGACATCGCAGACTATCCAGCCGTATTGTTCAAGCGTGCAACAGCAGGTCATCTGCTCCGCCGCCAGCACAAGGCCGCTTACCTATTTCCAGAGCTACCGCGGCACCATCAGCTTGCCCCCGGCGGCGAACTGGGTGTTGAGCTACGAAGATGCTGCGCGGCCCGGTAGCGCCAACGTAGCAGGACAGCCCAACTTTCGGTTTGAAGCCACGCTCAACAACCAGCTGGCCGCAGGAGGAGCAGTGCAAACCGTCGCAAACACGTCGCCATTGTTTAACCTGACTACCAGCTCCCTCATTCCCTGGAACCGCAGCTCCACCATCAGCAATGCCGGCTTCGATGCCGATGGCGACTCGCTGGCGTATTCGCTGGTGGACCCGTTGGAAATGTGCAATAGGACAATAGCATATTATCAAAGTATTACCCGCCTCGCAGGTGTCCCGCAACCCGGCTGCACCTATGCCGTAGCGGCGGGTTCTCCCACTACCTATTCGGCCACTTACCCGATGGTCACGGCTTACGACACCACAGGCAGCTGCCCACAAAGGTTGCTTACCCCCAAACCCTTCCTTTTCGACGCGGCCACGGGGACCATCACCGTCACCCCAAGCCGGCACCCGGCTTTCGCCCCCATTCAGAGTGCCTACAGATATATGGTCGTGGTGATGGTAACCGAATACCGCCGCCTACCGGGCAGCAACCGCCGCTACCGCGTGGGCTCGGTGCGGCGCGACCTGATAATGACCGTGTATGACTGCGGCGCTAACCAGCTGCCCCGCTTCGCGCCTACCGTAGTCGTCAACCAACGTTCGCAAAGCCGCACACAACCCTTGGGGCAGGAAATTCAGGCGCTAGCCGGCGAAAGCCTCACGGTCGACCTGACGGCCACGGACAGCGATGCCGGGCAATTCGTGCTGCTGTCGGTGGCCGGCACCCCAGTGCCCGGCATCTCGCTCTACCAAACCCTGAACGGGCAGTCCCGCCTCACTTTCGTCGTGCCGCCGAGCCTGCCTGAAGGCCTCTACCACGTGTCCGTCGCGGCCCTCGACGACGCTTGCCCGGTTAAAGGTGTCCAGGGCCAGACGCTGGCCTTTCGGGTAGTCAATACGGCGCTGGCTACCCGTGCCGCTCAGGCCCTGGCCGTGGCGGCCTTCCCCAACCCCTTCACCGAGCAGGTGAAGTTCCAACTGGCCACGCCCGGCGTGCAAACCCTTACCGTTTGCGACCACCTGGGCCGCACCGTAGCCACCGTGCGCAGCCAGCCCAACGGCACCGTGGTATGGCAGCCGGCGGCCACCCTGCCCGCCGGCCTCTACTTGGCCCGCTCCGCCGATGGCCGCCAAAGCGTGCGCTTGCTGCGTAGCGCGGCGCAGTAAACCCCTCCCCCTTTTGGCACTAAAAAAGCCCTGCTGATGGTGTCGGCAGGGCTTTTTTAGTGCCAAAAGGGGGAGGAGGAATTAGCGGCTGCCCACCACCAGCCGTTGTGTAGCCAGTCGCTGCCCGGCGGCATCACGCAGCACCACATGGTAGAGGCCGGGAGCCAGCCGGGGCAATGCCAGGCCGGTGGTGGCTTCGCCCACGGGCTGCTGGCTCACCAGCTGGCCCATTTCCGAGTATGTCTGGACCATACTGCTGCCAGCGGGCATATTGATGAGCCTAACCTGCACTGCCTGGGCATCGGGCGCAGGGTTGGGGTAGGCTTCGAGTTGTGGCACGGCCACGGCTTTGCCCACCGTCACCACCACCACGGGCGAGAAGGACTGGGTGCCGTCGGTATCTACCTGCCGCAGGCGATAGTATAGCATGCTCACGCCCAGGGTGCCGGCCTCGGCATCGCGGAGCTTGTAGCTCAGGGGGCTGCTGCTGCTGCCGGCCGCCGCTACCTGGCCCACGGTTTTGAAGGCGGCTTCGCTGCTGATGGCGCGCTCTACGGCGAAATAGCTGCTATTTTTTTCGGTGGCGGTGGCCCAGTTCAGCTCGGCCGCGCCATTAGTCCACTTGCCCACGAAGGCCGTGAGCTCCACAGGCAGCGGTATAATGGTGGTGATGATGCCCCCGGCCAGGTTATCGGCGAAGGCCTGATACACGTTGATGTTCACCCCGAGGGCCACCGTGGAGGAAGCGCTGATTTGGATGGAAGCGAAGTTCTTGGTAGTCAGAAACGAGACTTCCTGCCGGCCATCGGGCAACAGGTTCAGCGAGAGGAGCGACGAGCCCGAGGCGCTTTCCAGCAGGTTGCCAGCCGCATCATACGTCGTGAGGGTGAGGCGGTCAAGTACGCTGGCATCGAGCAGGCCGCTGTTGTTGCTGATAATCATACCGGCGCGATAGCCCGCCTGGCCTACATCGGTTTTCACATTTCCACTGCCGGGGGCACGCAGGTCCAGCTTCAGCTCGGCCGTGGAGGCGATGCCGCCGCCAATGTTGATGACGGCTTTGGTAGTGGGGTCGTTGTCGGCGGCACCAGCGGGGTTGCTCACGCCACAGCCGACGCACACTACCGCCGAGGTGTTCGTGGCATAGTTGGTGTTCGATACCGGCTGCCCAAAGTCCGACAGGTAGCGCGTGGTGCCCGTGAACGCCGTAGGCTCCACCCCGAAGCCGTAATAGATGTCCAGGTTATTCAGCGCCGCCAGGGCGCTAATCTGCTCAATCTTCACCTCATCGAACGCGAACTTGGTGGGGAAGCTTACCTGGTATTTGCCGTCGGGCAGCAGCTTCACGTCCAGCAGATTGGCCCCGGTGGCCGATTCCTGCTTCACCGATACGCCGTTGATGGTCTTATAAGTAGTGATGCGCAGGGCCGACAGCGCCGCCAAATCAATGATGCCGGAGCTGCCCAGCACGAAGCCCGCATAGTAGCCGGCCGGGGCCGTTTTCGAGCTTTCGAGCTTAACACTGAGCGACGACGGGCAGTTGACCGAGATGAACGTGCCGAACGTGGCATGGTTCGTCAGACTGTTATCAACGGCAAATTCCGGATTGTAAATATTGGTGTTGCCGCACACGCTCACCAAATCGCCGGGCGTGATGGCCGTATTGTAGTAGGGCGTAAGGTCGCCGGCGGGAAAATGCGAGGTGAGCCCGCGCACCGGCTGCTGCACCAGCGACTGCACAGCGTAGCCATAGTACACGTTCAGGCGGTACAGCGCGTCCACCGTGCCGCCAATTTCCAACTCGATGTCATCGAAAGCCTGCTGGGCCACAAACTCCATCTGAACCGGCCGGCCGGTGCCCGCTGCCACCCGCAGGCTTTGCACCACGGCTAGGGAAACCACCTGGGTTTCCAGAGCGGTGCTGCTGCCGCGCAGGTAGGTGCGCAGCGTGTAAGTGCCCAGCGCACTCACGCCCGCCAAGCTGGCCGGCGGCGCTACCAGCACGCCGGCGCGGTCGCCGGCACTGGCCCGGCGGTCGAGCCCCAGGCGCAGGCTGACGCTTTTGCCGACGGCTATGAATTTCACGATGGTCGCATTATCGGTGGTGGACGTACCGTTGGCCGCCTGGCCCGGATTGTCGACCCCGCCGCCAAAAATGCCGCAAAGCGTGGGCGCTATGCAACTGTTGCTGGCCGATGCGACCCCGGTGGTGGAATAAATGGGAGCACCGGCGGCGCTGGCAGTATTCATGGCCAATACCACGAGCAGGGCGGCAATCAGCCAGGCCCGGAGCCGGGCCAGTGGGGCGGAAGGTGAGGAAAGGGATGCCATAATAATTCGTAAAAAATATTTAACTCTTTGGCCCTGTGCCTGCCCCATCCGTGCAATTCCGTGGCCATGTCGGCAAAACCCCCTTGTTAGCTTATTAGCCAATTAGATATAATTTTCATGATACTTAATTTATTTCCCATTACTGGAATATTGTCCTTAAATGGGAATTCACAAATAATAACCCTGCAATCCGATTGCATTTCCAGTTCGTATATGCCTTATTGAGGCCGTTTTTAGCCCAAAATGCTTTTTGTTGCGTATTTTTGTAATATAATTTTTCCAATACAACATTCGTTGTAAACACCGTGAATCGGCCTGTAAGCCGGTAGTTTTCGGTTGCTGCGGCGTTATCTTAGACACCCACACTCCCTTGCTGCATGACACCTGCTCTACCTTTCAAGATTTTTGTTGTCGAGGACAATGAGTGGTATGGCGAGCTGCTGATGCATCGGCTGAGCCAGAACCCGAACCACAGCGTTTCGCGCTTCACCACGGCGCAGGCGTGTCTGGAGCAGCTGGGCGAGAAGCCGGATTTTATCACGCTCGACTATTCGCTGCCCGATGCCAAGGGCGAGCAGGTGCTGCGCCAGATTCGGGAGCGGCTGCGGGGCACCGAGGTGGTGGTGATTTCGGGCCAGGAGGATGTGAGTACCGCCGTCAATATGCTCCAGCAAGGCGCTTATGACTATCTGGTGAAGGACGAGAACACCCTCGACCGCCTCTGGAACCTGGTGGGCAAGGTGGAGCAGCAGGTGTGCCTGCGCCGCGAAAATACCCAGCTTCGCCAGCAGATTGGGGCGCGCCACGGGGCCGGCCAGGCCATTCTGGGCGAGCACGCGTCGATGCAGGCCGTGCAGACGCTCATCACCAAAGCCGCCCGCACCACCATCACAGTGAGCGTGAGCGGCGAAACCGGTACCGGCAAAGAACTGGTGGCCAAGGCTATTCACTTTCAATCGAGCCGGGCCAGCCTGCCCTTCGTGGCCGTGAACATGGCCGCTATTCCGCGCGAGTTGGTGGAAAGCGAGCTGTTTGGGCACGAGAAAGGCGCATTTACCGGGGCGGTGGCCCGCCGCGTGGGCCGACTGGAAGAAGCCAACGGCGGCACCCTGTTTCTGGACGAAATAGCTGACCTCGACCTGAGCCTGCAAGCCAAGCTGCTGCGCGTGCTGCAGGAGCGGGAGGTGACCCGCGTGGGCGGCAACCAGCCCATCCCGTTCGATGTGCGCCTGATTGTGGCCACGCACCGCGATTTACTGACGGAGGTGCAGGCTGGCCGTTTCCGCGAAGACCTGTACTACCGCCTGCTAGGCCTGCCCATTGCCCTACCGCCGCTGCGCCAGCGCGGGGCCGATGTGCTGATGCTGGCCGAGGTGTTCGTGCGCGATTTCTGCCAGCTCAACAACCTGCCGCCGCGCCAGCTCACCGACTCGGCCCGCGAGCAGTTGAAGGCACATCCCTTCCCGGGCAACGTGCGCGAGCTAAAGGCCGTGGTGGAGCTGGCCACCGTGCTGGCCGACGGCGAGTTCATTCACGGCGAAGACCTGCCCCTGCGGGCCGGCAAAGCCACCATTGGCCCCGGCAGCCAACTCTCGCTGCGCGAGCAAACCACGGCCATCGTGCAGAGCTGCCTCGATGAGATGAACGGCGACGTACTGGCCGTGGCCGCCCGCCTGAACATGGGCAAGTCCACTATTTATCGTATGTTACAGCAGCAGGAATTGCACCTCGGCTAAGCCCCGCATGGCAGGCTGGCGGGTCGTTTCCGGATTCATTGGCTCGCATTGTATTTGCTTGCGGCATTATTTTACGTTACGCTTAGTTCTGTTTTGATGCGTCGCTCCCGTTATCCTCGTTTGGCCCGCCGGCTAGCTGTGCCGGCTGCCCGGCGGGTAGCCGAACGTACGATGCCGCCCGCCCCGCCCCTTCCCGCCGACACCGCCACCGCCCCAGCGGATGCGGCGATGCCGGCGCAGGTGCTGGCCGACCGGGTTCCGCTCATCCTGTTCAACTACGACTTGCGGCACCACCAGCTGGTGCATTGCAACCGGCATTGCCACACCGTGCTGGGCTACTCGGCCCAGGCGCTGCTGGACCTGGGCAAGGGCCTGACCCAGCAGGTGATGCACCCGGATTCCCTGGCTCAACTCTTAAAATCGGACATTAAGCAGCTGCTGGCCCGGAACAAAACGGCCAGCTGGGACTGCCGCGTGCGCCACCACGATGGCAGCTGGCGCCTGTTGCGCCTACGGGTGCGGGCCAGTGTGCTGGGGCCCGAAGGCCAGGTCTGGGAGCTTATGGGGAGCGCCGAGGACGTGACCCGCCACCGCGCTGCCGTGGATGAGCTGCGCCAGAGCCGCCACTTGCTGCGGCAGGTGCTGGACGTGGTGCCCAACTTGGTGGCGGTGTTTGACCTGCACCTGCAGCGCACCACCTACACCAACCGCCGCATCGAAACCCTGCTGGGCTACACCAGCGAAGAGATTCTGGCTTTCCCCTCCGGCCAAATACTGCCGCACTTGCTGCCGCCCGAGTCGCTGGCCCGCTACCAGGCCAACCTGGAAACCGTGGCCCAGCTACCCGATGGCCAGGTACGGACCATTGAGTTCACGGCCCGCCACCGCGATGGTTCCATTCGTTGGCTGCACAGCACGCAGGCGTCTTTTGGCCGCGATGCCCACGGGCAGACCAGTAGCATCATCAGCGTAACCGAAGACATCACCGAGCAGCGGGCGGCCGACGAGCAGCACCGCCTCGCCACCGCCCGCCTCACCGAGCAGCACCGCCTGTTCCGGCAGGTGATTGATGCCCTGCCGCATCCTATTTATCTGAAGGATGAGCACGGCAACTACCTGCTGGCCAACCAGGCGCTGGCCACTTTGTATGGCCTGACACCCGAGGAGCTGGTGCACGCTGGCAAACCGGATATCCCGACCACGGCAGACACGGCCCGCTATCTGCAACAAGACCTGCAGGTCCTCGCCACCGGCCAGGACCTGACGCTGGAGGAGTCGTTCACGAACCCCGATGGCCGCATCGAATGGTTCAGCAGCGTGAAGCGGCTCTTTGTGCAGGACGACGGCACGGCCCAGGTGCTGGGCGTGGACAGCAATATTACCGAGCTCAAAAGCACGCAGCAGGCCCTGGAAAGCGCCATTGCCACGGCCCAGGTGGATGCCCAGGCCAAGGAAGATTTTTTGGCCAACATGAGCCACGAAATCCGCACGCCGCTGCACGGCATTCTGGGCCTGACGGGCGTGCTGGTGAAAACCACCCTCAGCCGCAGCCAGCACGACTACCTGCGCCTGCTGGGCGAATCGGCCGAGCACCTGCTCAACGTGCTGAACGACGTGCTAACCACCGCCCGCCTCGGCGCGGGCAAGCTCCAGCCCGAGGCCATGCCCTTTGCCCCCGGCGAGCTGCTGCGCGGCTGCGCGGCCCTGCTGCGGCCCCGCGCCCGCGAAAAAGGCCTGAGCCTGCGCATCGACAAGCCCACGCTGGCCGTGCAGGTACTGGGCGATGCCCACCGCCTGCGCCAGGTGCTGCTCAACCTAGTCAGCAACGCCATCAAGTTCACCGAAACCGGCAACATCCGCCTGCGCTGCCGGGTGGTGCCCGGTCCCCGCCAGCACACTGAGGCCGCCGGCACGGTTTGGCTGCAATTTATGGTGACCGACACCGGCCTGGGGATTGCCCCCGAAACGCTGGAGAAAATCTTCGAGCCCTTCACCCAAGCCGCTGCCAGCACCGACCGCGAATACGGCGGCACGGGCCTGGGCCTAAGCATTTCGGAAGGATTGGTGAAGCTCATGGGCGGCGCGTTACGCGTGTGCAGCGAGGTAAACCAGGGCAGCACTTTCGCGTTCACGCTGGCCTTTCAGCCGGTGGCCGCCGCCAGCGCCACGCCGGTGGCTGCCCCGGCCGAGGCCGCGCCCCTGGCCGATGCCGGCCGTATTCTGCTCGTTGAAGACAACCTGGTGAACAGCTTGCTGGCCGAAACCGTGCTGCGCAACTGGGGCTGGCAGGTAACCACCGCCGCCAGTGGCCCGGCCGCCATCAAGCTGTTTGAACATCGGACCTTCGACCTGGTATTAATGGATATCCAGATGCCGGGCATGGATGGCGAAACTGCCGCCCGTGCCCTGCGCGAGCACCCCGACCCCAGCCGGGCCGCCACGCCGGTCATCGCCCTCACAGCCCGCGCCCAGGCCGGCGAGGCCGAGCGCCTGCAAGCCTCCGGCTTTGCCGGCTACCTTGCCAAACCCTACCGCGAAGAGCAGCTCCTCGAAATCATGCACGCCGTCCTGGCCCACCACAACCAGGTCAGCGAACCCGCCCCTACTTACCTTACCACTCCTTCCATGGCTTCTGCTCCACCCCTCTATAACCTAAGCAACGTGCGCCAGCTGGTGCGCAATGACGAAACCATCGTGCGCCGCCTGGCTTGGGCGTTCATCGAAACCACGCCCGCCATTCTCACCGCCCTTGATGAGGCTCTGACCAAAGGCGACTGGGAAGCCCTCGGCGATGCCGCCCACCACCTCAAAAGCTCCCTCGACGGCCTGGGCGTGGAAAGCCTGCGCCACGTCATCCGGGAGGCCGAAGCCTTCGGTGAAACCCCGCCCGCCCCGGCGCACGCCGCGCAGCAGGTCACCCTCATCCGCACCGTCACGGAGCAGGTGATGGCCGGCCTGCGCACGGAGTTCCCCGAGCAGCAAGCCTAACGCGTATGCCGCTGCCCACGCCTCCGGCTGCCCCGTTCTCACTCATCCACACCGATACGTTGGTGATTGGGGCGGGCCAGGCCGGTTTGGCGGCGGCTTATTATCTGCAACAGCACGGCGTCGATTTCCGGGTGCTGGATGCGGCCTCCACCGCCGGCCACGCCTGGGATACTCGCTACGATTCCTTGCGCCTGTTCTCGCCGGCCTGGGCCAGCGGCTTACCTGGCCGTCCCTGGCCCGGCAACCGCCGCCGCTACCCCACCCGTGCCGAAACCAGCGCCTACCTGCGCGATTACGCCGCCCATTTCGCGTTTCCAATTGATGTCAGCCAGCGCGTTACTCGCCTGACGGTCGCCCCCGGCCAGCCCGGCTACCACGCGCACACCACCGCCGGCCGCACCTACGCTGCCCGGAGCGTGATTGTGGCCACCGGCCCCTACACCGACCCCAAAATCCCGGCGTGGGCCAATCAGCTGCCCGCCGCCGTGGCCCAGCTGCCCAGCCGCGACTACCGCCGCCCCGGCCAGTTGCCCGGCAGCGGCCCGGTGGCCGTGGTGGGCAGTGGCAACTCCGCCCTGCAAATCGCGGCCGACATCGCGGCCACCGGCCGGCCGGTTTTCGTGGCTTTTGATGAAAAGACCCCGGCAATGCCCAACAACCAGTTCATGTGGACCACGCTGGCCATCACGGGCATGATGCGCATACCGCGCCACACCGCCTTCGGCCGCTGGATGATGAGCCAGCCCGATCCCGTGGTGAGCGGCGACCTAGCCCGCCTGCGCCAACTGCCAGCGGCCACGTTCATCGGCCGGGCCACAGCGGCGCTGCCCACCGGTGCCATTCAGGGCCAGCGGGAGGCCTCTCCCCCACTCGATGCCGTGGTGTGGGCCACCGGCTACCGCCCGGACTATAACTGGCTGGAATTGCCCATTTTGGAGGCCGATGGCCAGCCCCGGCACCAGCGGGGCCTGACGGCCGCGCCGGGCGTGGCTTTTCTGGGGCTTGACTGGCTCGATAGCCGCAACTCGGCCCTGCTCAATGGCATTGGGGCCGATGCCCGGCGCGTGGTGCAGGCCCTACTGCAAATGCCCTAATCTTATTGAAACCCGGCCGGCCCTTTCGGGGTTGAACACATCAGATGCAGATTGCTGAAACAAGCTGCTTTTTATCCACCCGATTTTTCTGTAGCATTATGTTTATTTTCATGCTTGGCCTCTTGCTGGTCACCGCCATCCTCGCACTCAAAACGGTATCTAATGTGGAAGAAATGCTTACGCCCATCCCGGTGCGCGCCCAGTAATTCCCCCACTTTTGACAATAAAAAAAGCAGCCCGAAAGCTGCTTTTTTTATTGTCCGATAATTGACTCTTAATTGCCCTAATTGCGGATTAACGAATAACCAGTTTGCACATCTGGCTGGTGTTGTCCGACTCGAGCCGCACGTAGTAAAGGCCGTTGGCGAACTTACTCAAATCAAGCGTGCGGGAATATTTGTCGTTGAATTCCGTTACGGTTTCGTGGTACAGCACCGAGCCGATTACGTTCAGTACGCTCAGCTCCACTTTCTTGCCCTGCAAGTTGTTGATGGTGAGGTGAACGATGCCGGTGCTGGGGTTGGGGTACACCAGGAGGGTCTTGTCGTCGCCGGGCCGGGTTTGCTGGCCGTGGCGGTGCATGGTGGCGGCCGAAGCAGCGGGCACCGTGCGCAGTAATGGCCCCATTCCGAGGCTAAGACAGACAAATAATAACAGAGGTAAGAGTAGGCGTTGCATCATAGTATTAATTAGTGGGTGGGTAGAAAGAGCGGCGGGTGTTGAATTAACGGAAAAACTTGCTTTTGGTTGACAAAGATACGGCGCTTCTGCAGTAAGCTACGCCAGAATATCCGAAAACCTCGATAAACCACCCTACTTTCGCTTCCATTGTTCTTTTTTCACCGACCAGTTAAATGGATATTTTATTGATTGGTGGGGGCCTGGCCGGTTTGGCGGCGGCCCTGGACCTGGCCCGGCGCGGCCACCAGGTGGCGGTGGTAGAGCGCAAGCAGTACCCCTTCCATAAAGTGTGCGGCGAGTACGTGAGCAACGAGGTGCTGCCCTACCTGCGCCGCCTCGGGGCCGACCCGGCCGAATTGGGCCCGGCGGCCATTTCCAAATTCCTGCTGTCGTCGCCGGGCGGCCGGACGCTCACCAGCCCGCTCGACCTGGGTGGCTTTGGCGTGAGCCGCTATTTGCTCGATGACTTTCTGTACCAGAAAGGATTGGCAGCGGGCGTCACCTTTCACCTGAAAAGCACGGTGACGAACGTAGCCTTCGACTCTGGCACCGACCGGCACACCGTGACCTTGGCCGATGGCCGCACCCTCACGGCCCGCGTGGTGCTGGGCACCTACGGCAAGCGCGCCAACCTCGACCGACAGTTGCAACGGCCGTTTTTCGTGCAGCGCTCGCCCTACCTCGGCGTCAAGTACCACCTGCGCCTGCCGGGCTTCCCGCGCGATGTGATTGCGCTTCACAATTTCGCAAATGGCTACGCCGGCATTTCAGCCATTGAGGAAGACAAGCTGTGTTTTTGCTACCTCAGCACGCGCCAGAATTTGAAAGACCACGGCACCATTCCGGCGCTGGAACGGGAGGTGCTGGCCCGCAATCCGCGCCTACGCGATATTCTGGATGCGGCCGAAGTGCTTTATCCGCAGCCCGAAGTCATCAACGAAATATCCTTCGCCCCCAAGCAGCCCGTGGAGCAGCATGTGCTGATGTGCGGCGACGCGGCCGGCCTCATCACGCCGCTGTGCGGCAATGGCATGGCCATGGCGCTGCACGGCGCAGCACTGGCGGCGGCGGCGGCCGACAGCTTCCTGGCGGGCCACACCAGCCGCCTGCAGATGGAAACGGACTATGCCCGGGCCTGGCAGGCGCAGTTTGGGGCGCGGCTGCGGGTGGGCCGGGCAGTGCAAGGCTTGTTTGGCGGGCCGCTGCTGAGCGAGGCGGTGGTAGGCAGCCTGCGCCACTGGCCGGGCGCGGTGCAGGCACTGATGCGCCGCACCCACGGCCAGCCGTTCTAAAACCTGGCGGCCGCGCGCCGGGTTGCGGAGATGAGGCCGAAATGTTATTGGCCTTTTTCGAGGGCTAAATGTGCAAAATCATGCCTTCTTCCGTAAGTAGTGGGCCAATGTGCGGGGCCACCCGTACTTTCAGCCGTTAGGCGCGGTGGTTATTATCCGTTTTCAGAATCCGAAAATCCTTCCCGGAATGCCGAGTTACTTAGGTGCCATTGGCACTGCCAATCCCGCCCACCGTATCGCGCAGCCGCAAATTGCTGATTTCATGGCCCAGGCCCTGCAATTTGGCGAGGCCGACACGCGCAAGCTGCGGGCACTGTACCGGGTTTCGGGCATTGCGCACCGCTATTCGGTGCTGCCCGACTACGGCCAGACCAACGGCAACTACACGTTTTTCCCCAACACGCCCACCCTGGAGCCCTTCCCGAGCGTGGGCCAGCGCATGGCCGTGTACCGCCGCGAGGCCCTACCCCTGGCCACCGAAGCCGTGCGCGAGTGTCTGCGCCAGGTACCCGATGTGGCACCGGCCAGCATCACGCACCTGGTCACGGTGAGCTGCACGGGGATGTATGCGCCGGGCTTGGATATTGAGCTGGTGCAGGCGCTGGGCCTGCGCCGCGACGTGCGCCGCACCTGCGTGAATTTCATGGGCTGCTACGCCGCTGTGAACGCCGTGAAGCTGGCCGATGCCTTCTGCCGCGCCGATGCCGAAGCCCGTGTGCTAATTGTGAGCGTGGAACTGTGCACGCTGCATTTCCAGAAAAGCCCCGAGGAGGACCACCTCATCAGCAACGCACTGTTTGGCGACGGGGCGGCGGCCTGCCTGGTACAAGCCGCGCCGCTGCCGAACGGCGTGCCCAGCCTGGCCTTGCAGGCCTTCCATTGCGGGCTGGAGCCCGATGGGCACGACGACATGGCGTGGCACATCAACGATTTTGGGTTTGAGATGACGCTGAGCAGCTACGTGCCGAAGCTGATTCAGCGCGGCATTCGGAGCCTGACGGATGGGCTGCTGGCCAGCCTGCCGGTGGAGCTGGGCGACATCCGGCACTTCGCCATTCATCCCGGCGGGCGCAAGATTCTGGAAACCATCGAAACCGAGTTGGGCCTGACCCACGACGACAACCGCCACGCCTACCGCGTGCTGCGCGACTACGGCAATATGTCGTCGGCCACGGTGCTGTATGTGCTGCGCGACGTGCTGGCCCACGCCACCCCGGCCGATGACGGCGCGCCGGTGCTCAGCTTCGCCTTCGGCCCCGGCCTGACGATGGAAGCCATGCTGCTGCATCTGGCCGTGAGCCCCCAGCCGCAGGAAGAAGCGGCCACCGAAACTGCCCAACTCCTCACGGCGAATGTTTGAAGCACGAGCCTCCGGCCCGGAGCTGATGGACGACCTGACGCTGGCGAATGACGCCCTGCGCCAGAACCTCGACGAGCTGGAAACCATCAATACCTGGCTGGGTGGCTACGCGCCGGTGCTCAATGCCCTGCAACGCCTGAAAAGCCGATTCCCAACCAGCCGGCCCCTGCGCCTGGCCGACCTGGGCAGCGGTGGAGGCGACACGCTACGCCATGTAGCTATTTGGGGCCGTAAAAATGGCGTTGCGGTGAAATTGACGGGCATCGACGCCAACCAATTCATGCTGGAGTACGCCACAGCCAAAAGCCGTGAATATCCCGAAATCAGCTACCGGCAGTTCGATATTTTCTCCCCGGAATTTCAGGCTCAGCCTTATGATATTCTGACGTGCAGCCTATTCTGCCACCATTTTACCGATGAAGAGCTGGTGGTACTGCTGCGGCAGTGGCAGCAACAGGCCGGTGTGGCCGTCGTCATCAACGACCTGCACCGGCACTGGCTGGCCTACCACAGCATCAAGTGGCTGACGCGGCTGCTGGGTGGCTCCTACCTCGTGCGGCACGATGCGCCGCTGTCGGTAGCCCGCGCTTTCCGGCGGCAGGATTGGGTGGCGCTGCTGGCGCGGGCCGGCATCACGAAGTATGAGTTGCGCTGGCGCTGGGCCTTTCGCTGGCAGGTGATTATCATCAAGTGAAAAGCCCGGCCGCCACGCGGTACGTGTTGGCGTGGGCTTCCACGATGTCGATGATGCGCTCGGAATAGCCGCCGCCCATGCACACCACTACGGGCAGGCGGTGGCGGTGGCACAGACCGAGCACCAGTTCATCGCGCCGACGGCAGCCTTCGCGGGTGAGGGCTAGGTGGCCGAGTTTGTCGGTGGCCAGCACATCCACGCCGGCCAGGTAGAACACGAAATCGGGCTGCACTTCATCAAGGAGGCGCGGGAGGGTTTCGGCTAGCATGTTCAGGTATTGAGTGTCGTCGGTGCCGTCAGCAAGGGGCAGGTCGAGGTCGGAGGTTTCCTTGCGGGCGGGGTAGTTGCGGCCACCGTGCATGGAAAAGGTAAACACTCGGGGCTCTTGCTGAAAGATGGCGGCCGTGCCGTTTCCTTGATGCACGTCGAGGTCCACGATGAGAACTTTTTGCGCGTGGCCGTGGGCCAACAGCCAGGCCGCAGCCGCAGCTTGGTCATTCAGCAAACAAAAGCCTTCGCCCCGCGCCCTAAACGCGTGGTGCGTGCCGCCCGCAATGTTGAACGCCACGCCGTGCACCAACGCCTGCCGGGCTGCCTCAATGGTGCCGCCCAGGATGGTAATTTCGCGCTCAAACAACTCTTTTGACCACGGGAAGCCGGTGGCCCGCTCCTCCTGCCGGGTGAGCTGGCCGGTGCGCAGGCGGTGGTAGTAGTCGGCATCGTGCACCCGCAGAATGTCCTCATCGGGCGGGGGCTGGGCCACGAAAAAGTCGGCGGTCGTGGCGGTGCCTTCGTGCAGGAGCTGCTCGGGCAGCAGCTCGTATTTGAGCATGGGAAAGCGGTGGCCGGCGGGCAGCGGATGGGCATAGCAGGGCGCGAAAGCAATGGGCAGCATCGGGACAAAAGTCGGTAGTACGGCCACGAAAAAGGCTACGCAATTTTATAACATCACAACCTGGCCTAAATGCTTGTGTTTGTGCGCGCCGGTGTGCTTCTTGCTGCTGTGAATACGGCCACCAGCTGCTGGCAAAGCTGAGGAAACCCCAGAGACATCAAAAAAGCGCCCCGACTACGGAAGTCGGGGCGCTTTTATTTTTGGTTGGTTGGGATAAATAACTGGCCACCCCGCCCCAAACTAACTGGTCCTGGCGGCTGGTGGGTCGCCACCGGTTATATGTTGGCGCAAAGCAATTTGCTGCCAACCAAGCCGAGATGGAACGCGGAATGATGAAGCAGGCATAGCCCGCCGCTGGCCCGTTGGCCAAGGTGACCCAAACGGCATGTAAGCGGCTTTGCTAAAAAGCCCTCACTGCGCTATGCAATGAGGGCTTTTAACTAGCCATAGGCAGCGAATGGCAGCATTACCGCCCGTGCAGAGCGGGAACTACAGTCATGGCCTTCGCTTCAGGGAGGATTCCCGCACCACCAATACAGGCTTGAGCACGATGGTACGCGGCGGCAGAATCGATTCGCTATTCAACTGCTCCAGAAATAGTTGGGCCGCCACTTTGCCCATTTCAAATGCGGGCTGGCTTACGCTTGATAGCGTGGGCGTGAGCAAACTGGCCACGGGCTCGTCATTGAACCCAACCAAAGCCACATCCTCGGGCACGCGCTGGCCCCGGTGGCGCAGCGCCAGCAGAGCCCCAATGGCCAGCCGGTCGCTCACGGTGAAAATGGCATCGGGCTGCTGGCCGCTGGCCAGCAGCTGCTCGGTAGCCCGGTAGGCATGGGCCTGGTCGAATTCACAGTGGATGATAAGGTCCTCATTGACGGGCAAGCCGTGCTGGCGCAGGGCCGCGAGGTAGCCATCCTTGCGCTGGTTGCTGATGGAGAAGCTGGGCGGCCCGGCCAGGTAGGCAATGCGCCGGCAGCCCTGCTCAAACAAATGGTTGACGGCCTGCATGGCCCCGTCGTGGTTGTCGAGCACCACTTTGGTGGCATCGAGGTCCGTCGCCACGCGGTCGAAAAGGACCAGGGGCACACCGCGCGTCATCAGGCGGCGCATGTGGTCCACGTTGCTGGTGGCGCTGGAGAGGGACACGATGAGGCCATCGACCTGGCTGTTGAGCAGGCGCTGGGTGTTGGTGATTTCGCGGCCGTAAGACTCGTTCGACTGGCAGGTGAGGACGGTGTAGCCCGCTTCGAGGGCAATTTCGTCGATGCCGCGCACGGCCGTGGCGAAGAAGTAATCCAGGTTCGGCACGATGACGCCGATGCTGTGCGTGTGCCGCGTTACCAGGCTCAGGGCCACCTGGTTGGGCTGGTAATCGAGCTGCTTGGCCATGTCCAGCACCGCCTGCTTGGTGTCGGGGTTCACGTCGGGAAAGTCGCGCATGGCGCGCGAAACCGTGGAGATGGAAACGCCCAGCGAACGGGCAATATCCTTGATAGTGGCCGGTTTAGCCGGCCGTTCGCGGCGCTGAAGGGGCATGGGTGGGAAGGGAGAAGGTAGGATATTCTGAGCCGTCGCAAAGAGAACCGGGAGGCGTGAACACGCCCTGGACAAAGCCGTGCGGGCACTACAAAGGCCAACGCAAATCTAGCCAGTTGCCCGGAATGAGAGCTGCAGATTGAAATTAATTTAATTTTTCAAAGGACAATTCGTTTTTACGCAATCGATGCCGGTAACGTTGCCGGTAACGTTTTCACGGGTCAAACACACATTAAAAATGCCTTAAAACGATTATTAAATGCATTTTTGAGCTTGGAATCGTTTGTGGGAAAGCATACATTTGGAATACCAAAGCGGCTCACCAATGCTGCATCCTTTCAATAACAATTGAATTTTATAAAGAATGCCGGCCTCCTGCAAATGGCTTCTGTATCTGGCGCTGCTGACGAGTGGCACCGCCGCCCGCGCCGCCAACATCCGGGTGACGGACGTGGCGGCGTTCCGGACAGCGGTGCCACGACTGCAACCCGGCGACACGCTGGTGCTGGCCGCCGGGCCGTGGGCCGATGCGCCACTGGTATTCAGCGGCCACGGCACGGCCGCCCGCCCCATTGTGCTGCGGGCAGAGCGGCCGGGCGTAGTGCAGTTGCGCGGGCAGTCGAGCCTGCGGCTGGCGGGGGAATACCTAGTGGTGATGGGGCTGGATTTTCGCAACGGCTACGCGCCGAAGGGTGGCGTGATTGAGTTTCGGGACGGCAGCAACGGGCTGGCCAACCACTGCCGCGTGACCGAATGTGTGATTGACAATTTCAACCGGCCCAGCAGCGACAAGGACGACAAGTGGATTCACTTCTACGGCCAGTACAACCGCTTCGACCACAACTACATCGCGGGCAAGAAAACCGGCGGCGTGACCATAGTAGTAGAATTGCCCACGCCCGAAAGCCGCGAAAATCACCACCAGATTGACCACAACTTTTTCGGCCCGCGCCCACGCTTAGGCTCGAATGGCGGCGAAACCATCCGTATCGGGCTAGGCGAAACCTCGTTGTCGCCCTCGCGCACGGTGGTGGAAGACAACTACTTCTACCATTGCAACGGCGAGACGGAAATCATCTCCATCAAATCGGGCGAAAATATGGTGCGCCGCAACCTATTTGAGGAGTGCGAAGGCTCGGTGGTGCTGCGCCACGGCAACAACAACGTGGTGGAAGGCAACTACTTCCTCGGCCACGGCAAGGAGCAGACGGGCGGCGTGCGCGTCATCAACGCCGGGCACCGCGTGGCGGGTAACTACTTCGCCGACCTCACCGGCCACGACTTTCGCGGGGCGCTGGTCATCATGAATGGCATCCCGAACTCGCCCCTCAACCGCTACGCCCCGGTGCGCGACGTGCTCATCGAAAACAACACCTTCGTGAACTGTGAGAGCGTGGAGCTGGCCGCCGGCAAAAGCGCCGAGCTGAGCCTCCCTCCTACCGGCGTCACGCTGAAAGACAACGTCTTCTACAGTCCCAGGCTGTCCAACCCGTTTCACGTCTACGACGACATCAGTGGCCTGGCATTCAGCAATAATTCGCTGCAAATAAGCGGCAAAGGTCCCGACATAAAAGGACTGGACGCCGCCGTACTCACGGTGCAAAAATCCGCCGATGGCCTGCTGGTGCCCACGCCCAAAGGCGCACTCAAAACCACCCTGCGCCGCCCCCTAACAGCCGCCGAAGCCGGCCCCCGCTGGTTCCGGCCCGAGGATGCGAAGGCCGCGCCGCGCACCGGCCGCGTGGTGCCGGCTGCCAATACCGAAGCCTTGCACCAAAACTGCCAAATGGCTAAACCAGGCGATATTATCGAACTGACCCAGGCCGGGCCATATGCACTGGCGCAGCCACTGGTGGTGGCCGTGCCGCTCACGGTTCGGGCTAAAAAAGGCGTCCAGCCAGTGTTAGCCGCGACGGGGGCGCAACCGCTGTTCCGGTTTGAAAACGGCGGCACGCTACGGCTGCAAAACCTGGCCTTGGATGGCGCGGCGGCCGGGGCCACGAGCCTCATTCAACCCAGCGGCCAAGCTATGCTGGACCACTACAGCCTGTGGGCTAATAACTGCGCATTTTATAACCTGAAGGACCCGGGCAGCCAGGTTTTCCGGGCTACCACCGCTACGTTTGCCGATACGGTGCAGTTTGCCAACTGCCGGTTTTATGACCTGGCCGGCGGCGCGCTGAGCCTCGCCACCGAAACCCAGGACCTCGGCACCTACAACGCCGAAGTGGTGATTCTGCGCAACTGCCTGTTTCGCAACGTGCGCGGCACGGCGCTCGACCTCTACCGCGGCGGCAAGGACGAGAGCACCTTCGGCCCCTTCCTCATCGTGGACCACTGCACCTTCGATAACGTGGGCACTGCCGCCGGTAGTCCCGTGCTGAAACTCACCGGTGTGCAGCGCTCCACCATCCAGAACTGCCTGTTTGCCAACTGCGCCCCGGTCGGGCCGGCTATTCAATACACCGAATTGGGCAAAGCCAGCAACCTGCTGGCGAGCACCAATTTCTACCAGTCGGGCAAAGTAGAGGCGAAATTCCCGCCGCGCACCGCCAGGCTCACCTACCTGCCCACCGCCTTCGTGGCCCCGCAGCGCTTCGACTACCGCCTGAAAACGCCGGTGGCCGCGCTCACGGCCGGCACCGATGGCCGCCCGGTGGGTTATCTCACTCCGCAATAATTCTTTCCCGCTTCCAACCCATTATCACACCCTGGGCTTCGGCCCGAAAATTCCCCACACATGCACGATTTATCAGGAAAAGTAGCGTTGGTTAGCGGCGGTGGCCGCGACATTGGTCGCCAGGTTTCGCTCGCTTTGGCCAAAGCTGGCGCCAACGTCTGCTTCAATTATTTCGACTCGGAAACGGAATCGGACGAAACCAAAAAGCAGATTGAAGCGCTGGGCGCGGGCCAGGTAGTGGCCGCGCAGGGCGACATGACCAAAGCCGCTGATGTAGCGCAAGTGGTGAAAACCTGCACCGATGCCTTCGGCCCAAAAATCGACA
Source organism: Hymenobacter segetis (assembly GCF_054776495.1). Classification (NCBI taxonomy): domain Bacteria; kingdom Pseudomonadati; phylum Bacteroidota; class Cytophagia; order Cytophagales; family Hymenobacteraceae; genus Hymenobacter; species Hymenobacter segetis. The sequence goes on from NZ_BAAHBV010000002.1 coordinate 611,359, forward strand.
TTCTGGTGAACGTGGTGGGCGGCCTTGTGGCCCGCAAGACACTGGAAGAAATGGATGAGTCCTTCTGGGATTTCGTGATTGACGTGAACCTGAAATCGGTGTTTTTGCTCAGCAAAGCCGTGGTGCCGCACATGACGGAGGGCGGGGCCATCGTCAACTTCGCCTCACAGGCGGCCCGCGACGGCGGCGGCCCCGGTGCCCTGGCCTACGCCACCGGCAAAGGCGGCGTGCTAACCCTGACCCGTGGCCTGGCCAAGGAGCTGGGCCCCAAAGGCATCCGGGTGAATGCCGTGTCGCCGGGCATGATTGCCACGGCCTTCCACGACACCTTCACCAAGCCCGAGGTGCGCGAGCGGGTGGCCGGCGGCACGCCGCTGCGCCGCGAAGGCCAGGCCCGGGAAGTGGCTGATTTGGTGACGTATCTGGCGTCGGGCGAGTCGTCATTCATCACGGGCGCTTCGATGGAAATCAATGGTGGCACTTACTTCATTTAGGCAGATGCGTTGCCGCTGGACAGGACGTATTCGGGGGTTGGTGCTGGCCGTAGCCGGCCTGCTGGCTGCGGAAGCGGCCCGCGCCGGTGCGCCTGCGCCTGGCCACCCGGCGCTACTCATCACGGCGGCCGAGGTACCGGCGCTGCGGCAAGCCCAGGGCCAGTATCCGCTGTTCGACAAAAGCTACCGCGCCCTGCAAAAAACGGCCGACAAAGCCCTTTCCAGCCCCATTGCGGTGCCCGTGCCCAAGGACCCCGCCGGTGGCTACACCCACGAGCAGCACACCCGCAACTACTACGCCATGCAGGCCGCCGGCATCTGCTTCCAGATGACCAAGGACGGCAAGTACGCCCGCTTCGTGCGCGATATGCTGCTGGAATACAGCAAACTGATTCCGGGCCTAAAAAACCATCCGGAGGCCAAAAGCTCGTCGCCGGGCCGGCTGTTTCACCAGGCGCTGAACGATGCCAACTGGCTGGTGTATAGCGCACAGGGCTACGATGCCGTGTATGACACACTGACGCCCGCCGAGCGCAAGCAGATTGAGGACGGGGCCTTCCGGCCGCTGTGCAGCTACTTCACCCAAGACCTGAAATCGTGGTTTGACCTCGTGCATAACCACGGCGTGTGGGCGGCCGCCGGGGTGGGCATGGTGGGCTACGCCATGCACGACCAGAAACTGATAAACCTGGCGGTGCACGGCAGCTCGGGCAACGACAAAAGTGGCTTCCTGGCCCAGCTGAACGGGCTTTTCTCGCCTGATGGCTACTACACCGAGGGGCCGTACTACTCGCGCTACGCGCTGTCGCCGTTCTACATGTTTGCCCAGGCCATCGATAACAACCAGCCCGAGCTGCACATTTTCGAGTACCGGGGCAGCATCCTGAAAAAGGCGCTGAACTCGTCGCTCCAGCTCACCAACAACGATGGCCGCTACTACCCGCTCAACGATGCGCTGAAGGAAAAGGACTGGACAACGCAGGAGCTGATTGGGGCCGTATCGATTGCCGCGCAGCACTACGGTGTTGATAAAACCCTGCTGGGGTTGGCCCAGCAGCAGGGCAAGGTAATGATTTGCCCCGGCGGGCTGGCTGTGGCCAAAGCGGTGCAGGAAGCCGGCAAAAACCTGCTGCCCTACCAGCGCCAAAGCGTCCTTTACACCGACGGCCCCACCGGCACCGAGGGCGGCCTGGCCGTACTCCGCGCCGGGGCCCAAGATGCCCAGACCAGCCTGATTTTCAAGTACACCAGCCACGGGCTGTCGCACGGGCACTACGATAAGCTCGGCATCGTGCTTTACGACCAGGGGCGGGAGGTTTTGCAGGATTACGGGGCCGTGCGCTTCCTCAACGTGGAGGCCAAAGAAGGCGGCCGCTACCTGCCCGAAACCAAAACCTGGGGCAGCCAGACCATCGCGCACAACACGCTGGTGGTGGACGAGGCCTCCGATTTCGGCGGCAAGGAAAGTGTGGCCGAGCAGAACGCCGGCCAGGCTTGGTTTGCCGATATCCGCAACGCCAAGGCGCAGGTGGTAAGCGCGAAGGCGAACACCGCCTACCCCGGCGTGCAATTACAACGCACCGTGGCACTGGTGCTCGACAGTATCTCGGGCAAGCCGCTGGTGCTGGACGTATTTCGAGTGCAGGCCACCGCGCCGCACCAGTACGACCTCCCGTGGTACTACCAGGGCCAGCTGATTTCGACCAGCTTCAAATACGACAGCTTCGCCACAAGCCGGCAGACGGTGGGGCTGAAGAACGGCTACCAGCATCTCTGGCGCGAGGCCGTCAGTCAGCCGGTGCGCACGCCCGGCGTGGCCACCCTCACTTGGCTCAACGGCCCCCAGTTCTACTCCCTGAGCACGGCCACCGACACGGCCACGCATCTGGTGCTGGCCCGCGTCGGGGCCACCGACCCCAACTTCAACCTGCGCCCCGAACCCGCTTTGATTGTGCGCGAAAAGGCGCAGAACCAGGTTTTCGTGTCGGTGATTGAGGGCCACGGCGAATTCAATCCGACCTCCGAAGTAGCCAGCGGCTCGCGCAGCAACGTGGCCCGGGTGACAGTGCTGGCCGACAGCCCCGAGGCCACGGTGGTGGAAGTGCAGCTGCGGCGCGGCGGGACCTACCGCCTGGCTATCGCCAATCAGGACGCCGCCGCCACCAAAGCCCACCAGGCCACCGTGGCCGGCCAGCCCCTGCGCTGGCAGGGCCCTTACCAGCTGCGCCACACCGGCCGCTAAATCAATATTTCTACCACCAATTAACCTGAATCCAACCCTCTTATGCGGTATTTCAGCACTCCTTTTATTCAAGACCAGGACATTGCCTGGGAAGCCGTGAGCCCCGGCGTGCGGCGCAAGATTCTCGCCTACGACGACACCTTGATGCTGGTGAAAGCCGACTTCGAAACCGGGGGCGTGGGGCCCATCCATCAGCATTTTCACAGCCAGATTACCTACATCGAAAGCGGGGAGTTTGCCGTGACCATCGGCGAGGATACTCAAGTGCTGCGCACGGGCGATGTGTACTACATCCTGCCCAATGTGCCGCACGGGGCCACGGCCATCCAGGCCGGCGTGCTGCTGGATATTTTCAGCCCCATCCGGGAGGATTTTATGACCGGGCACCCGGCATACGCGCCGGCGGCTGCGGCAGTCTAAATCGGCTGGCAGTCATGCAGAGCGCAGCATGACATTCTTTTAATAACGCTACCCTCCCCCATCCCAAATCCCACCCGATGCAGCCACTTACCGCCCCGCCGCCCACCCCGGCTCCTGCGCCGCCCGCCACCCGCAAGGTGGAAGGGCTGCGCTGGTGGATTATCGTGCTCATTGCCATTGCCACGGTTATCAACTACATCGACCGCAACGCGCTGGCTGTAATGTGGCCCGGGATTGCCAATGACTTGCAGCTCGACAAGAACCAATACGCGCTGGTGGTGAGCTTCTTCATGGTGGCGTATGCCATCAGCCAGAGCGTGTCGGGGCGGGTGTTTGATAAGGTGGGGACGCGCATCGGGTTCACGCTCTCCATTGTGGTGTGGAGCGTGGGGGCGGCGCTGCACTCGCTGTCGCGCGGGCTTGTGTCGTTTGCGGTGTTTCGGGCCATTCTGGGGCTGGGCGAGGCCGGCAACTGGCCCGGCGCGGCCAAGTCGAACGCCGAGTGGTTTCCGGTGCGGGAGCGGGCGTTTGCGCAGGGCTTGTTCAATGCGGGGGCGTCGGTGGGCGCGGTGGTTTCGGCTCCGCTCATTGCGTATTTCTATGGCTCGCTGGGCTGGAAAATCACCTTCCTGCTCATCGGCGGGCTGGGTTTGATTTGGGTAATTCCGTGGTGGATTGTGAACAAGGCCACGCCCGCCACCCACCCCTGGTTGACCGAGGCTGAGCGCCAGCATATCCTGGACGGGCAGCCACCGGCCGCGCCGGACGTGGCCGAAGTGGCGTTGCCCATCCGCACGCTGCTGAGTTACCGGCAGTCGTGGGCGGTGCTGGGCTCCCGGTTTCTGCTCGACCCCATTTGGTGGTTGTTTGTGAGCTGGCTGCCGATTTACCTGCACGAGCGGTTTCAGTTCGATATCAAGCAGATTGGCGCGTTTGCCTGGTTTCCGTACGTGGGCGCGGCCATTGGCAGCCTGGGCGGCGGCTGGTTGTCGGGGCGGCTCATCAAGGGTGGCAGCACCGTGAACCGGGCGCGCAAAACCTGCATCGCGCTGGGCTGCATCATCATGCTACCGGCACTGATTCTCAGCTCGCAGGCTACTACACCGGAGTACGCCATGGGCTGTATCTTCTTTGCTCTCATGGGTTTCCAGATTACGATTGGCAACATCCAGACCCTGCCGGGCGACTTGTTTTCGGGCAAGTCGGTGGGCACGCTGGCGGGGCTGGGCGGAACGGCGGCCGTGTTCGGCACGCTGCTCACTACCTGGCTAGTGCCGGTGCTCACGCGCACCAGCTACGTGCCGTTTTTCGCGCTGGCGGCGCTGCTCGTGCCGCTGGGCGCGGCCGTGGCGCTGGGCGTCAGCGGCACCATCCGGCGGGTGGCTTAGCCTCATCTCACCCGCGAATTTTCTTTAATCCCCAAAACAGCCGGCACCTCTGCCGACCTGCTTAGAATTCCCACCCTTTAGCTTTTACAGCTATGTTTCCTCTTTTTACGAAAGACAATCCGGCCCGCCGACTGAGCCGCGCCCTCCCGCCGCTGGTGCTGCTGGCGCTGCTGCCGGGCATCTTGCCGGTGCAGGCCCAGGCCCAAACGCAGGTGCTCAAGGGCATCACTGTGACGGGCCGGGTGAAGGACGTGACCGGCGAAAACCTCATCGGCGTGACGGTGCGCGTGAAGGACGGCACCGTGGGCACCGTGACCGATGCCGAGGGAAAATTCAACATCCAGGCCCCGAATAGCCAGGCGATGCTGATATTTTCCTACGTGGGCTACCAGCAAGTAGAGCGTGCCATTAAGGGCAATACGCTGCTGAACATCACGCTGAAAGGCGACGCCCAGAGCCTGGAAGAAGTGGTGGTGGTGGGCTACGGCGAGGTGAAGCGCGGCGACCTCACCGGCTCGGTGGGCTCGGTGAACGTGGAGGATTTGAACAAGGCCCCGGTGAAGTCGTTCGACGATGCGCTGGCCGGGCGCGTGGCCGGCGTGCAGGTGGCCTCGCCCGATGGGCAGCCCGGCGCGGCCCCGGCCATCATCATCCGGGGCGGCAACTCCATCACGCAGGATAATTCGCCGCTCTACGTTATCGACGGCTTTCCCATTGAGGGCTACAACAATAACTCGCTCAATCCGAGCGAGATTGAATCCATTCAGGTGCTAAAGGATGCGTCGGCCACGGCCATCTACGGCTCGCGGGGAGCCAACGGGGTCATTCTCGTGACCACCAAGCGCGGCACCGAGGGCGCGCCCACCATCACCTACGACGGCTACTTTGGCGAGCAGCAAAGCCTGAGCCGCGCCAAGCTGATGGACCCGTATGAATTCGTGAAGCTCCAGCTCGAATACGACCCCATCAACGCCGCCAACCTGTACCTGAAAAACGGCCAGACGCTGGACAGCTACCGCAATGCACCCAGCATCGACTGGCAGGATGAGCTGCTGCGCATCGCGCCCATGCAGAGCCACAACCTGGCCCTGCGCGGCGGCAACAAGGGCACCAAATACTCGGTTTCGGGCTCGATACTGGACCAGAAGGGCACCATCATCGCCTCGGGTTTCAAGCGCTACCAGGGCCGTTTCACCCTCGACCAGGACGTGAACCGCAACCTGCGGGCCGGCCTGAATGCCAACTACAGCAACTTCACCTCATACGGCACGCCGGTGGCCGGCGCGGGCAACTCCGACCTAGCCCTGCTCACCAGCCTGTATGGCTACCGGCCCATCAACGGCGGCAACGACCTGACTACGCTACTCAACGCCGAGCAGGACGCGGAAGTCACCTCCGCTACCAATTTCCAGTGGAATCCGCGCCTGACTGCCGAGAACGAGCTGCGCAACCGCATCACCAACCAGCTCACGGCCAATGCTTACGCCGAATATCTCATCGGCAGCTCGCTGCGGCTGCGCGTGACGGGCGGCGTGAACCGCAGCGTGCTGCGCTACGAAACCTTCAACAACTCCAGCACCCGCACGGGCAACCTCAACAGCGTGCAGGGCTTTAATGGCGTGAACGGCTCGGTGGTGTTCACGGAGCTGAACAACTACGTGAACGAGAATACGCTGACGTACAACAAGCTATTTAGCGGCAAGCACCGGATTAATTCCGTTACTGGCTTCACGGTGCAGGGCAACCGCACGGCGCTGTCGGGCGGCGGCTCGGTGCTGGTGCCGAATGAGAGCCTGGGCATCAACGGGTTGAGCGACGGCACGCCGTACAGCATCACCAGCTACCAGGGGCAGAACACGCTGCTGTCGTTTCTGGAGCGCGTGAATTACAACTACTTGTCGCGCTACCTGCTCACGCTTTCGTTCCGGGCCGATGGCTCGTCGCGCTTCGCGGAGGGGCAGAAGTGGGGTTATTTCCCCTCGGGTTCGGTGGCCTGGCACATCAGCCAGGAGGATTTCATGAAGGGGCTGAAGTCGGTGTCGGACGCAAAAATCCGGGCCAGCTACGGCGTGACGGGCAACAACCGCGTGGGCGACTACGCCTCGTTTTCGACCCTGAGCTTGCCGGTGGCCGAGTCGTACTCGCCGGGCGGCGTGTTCGTGCGCGGGGCCGCGCCCATTGCGCTGGGCAACCCCAATCTGAAATGGGAAACCACCGCCGAAGCCGATTTGGGCGTGGATTTGGGCTTTTTCAACCAGCGCATCACCCTCACGGCCGACCTCTACCGCAAAAAAACCACCGACCTGCTGCTCAACTCGCAGCTGCCTCCCACCAGCGGCTACCTCACCGCCTTCCAGAACATCGGCTCGGTACAGAACGAGGGTTTGGAGCTGACGCTGGGCACCGTGAACGTGGCCCAGAAAGCTTTCGGCTGGACCAGCAGCTTCAACATCGCCTTCAACAAAACCAAGGTTCTCGGGCTGTCGCAAAACCAGGACAATCTGCTGACCACCGTGCCGTGGTCGTCGGCCTCGGGCTACGGCAACGTGCCGGCCTACATCGCGCAGGTGGGCCAGCCGGTGGCGCAGATGTACGGTTTTGAGTGGATTGGCAACTACCAGCTCAGCGACTTCAACGAGACGTCGCCCGGCGTGTACGCCCTCAAGGACGGCGTGCCCAACAACGGCATCACGCGCACCAGCATCCGGCCCGGCGACATCAAATACGCCGACCTGAACAACGACGGCGTGGTGGACAACAACGACCGCAAAGTCATCGGCAACCCCAACCCCAAGTTCATCGGCGGCTTCTCGAACAACTTTACCTTCAAAGGTTTTGATTTGAACGTGTTCCTGCAGTTCTCCTACGGCAACGACATCCTCAACGCCAACCGCATCATCTTCGAGGGCGGCGCGCTCAAGCCCGGCCTCAACCAATTCGCCAGCTACGCCAACCGCTGGACCATCGACAACCCCACCAACGACCTCTACCGCGTGGGCGGCCAGGGCCCGCGCGTGTACTCCACCCGCATCATCGAGGACGGCTCCTACCTGCGCCTCAAAACCGTGAACCTGGGCTACACCTTCCCGGCTCCGCTGGCCCGCCGCGCCCACCTGCAAAGCCTGCGCGTGTACGCCTCGGCCCAAAACCTGCTGACGTGGACCAAATACTCCGGCAACGACCCCGAAGTATCGGCCTATGGCGGGGCCCTCACGCCGGGCTTCGATTTCTCGGTGTACCCCCGCGCCCGCACCTTCACGCTGGGCCTCAATTTCTCCTTGTAAGCTTCTCAGTCTTAACGGCCATGAAAAAATCATTTCTGCCCAAAACCCTGGGCTTGCTGCTGGGCCTGAGCTGCCTGAGTTCGTGCAAGGATTTCCTGAACACGCTGCCCGAAAGCACCATCGCGCCCCAAACGTATTACAAAACCGAAGCCCAGCTCACGGCCGCCCTCATGGCCGTGTACAGCGAAATGGGCAACAGCGACGAGTCCACGTATTCGCGCTTTTTATCCCTGGAAGCGCCCAGCGCCAACGACGAGCAGCTGCTGCGCAGCAACGCCGCCGTGGCCGTGAGTGCCTACAATTTCGACCCGTCCTACGCCAACCTCGTCAACTGCTGGACCGACCTCTACGAAGGCATCAACCGCGCCAACGCCCTGCTCGAAAACATCGACAAGAGCCAGGCCAGCGCCGCTGCCAAAGAGCAGATTCGGGCCGAAGCGCTGTTTCTGCGGGCCTACTACTATTTCATTCTGGTGGGCTACTGGGGCGATGTACCGCTGAAGCTGAGCAGCACCACCTCGGCCCAGAACGTGAATATTTCCCGCACGCCGGCCGCCGATGTGTACGCCCAGATTATTAATGACATGACCTCGGCCGAGGCTGTACTCAAGAACAACACCGACTGGGGCAACACCGGCCGCATCAGCAAAACGGCCGCCGCTGGCATGCTGGCGCGGGTCAACCTGCATGCCGCCGGCCGGCTGGGCGATGCGTCCAAATACACCGCCGCCCGTACCTGGGCGTTGAAGGTGATGAACTCCGGCCTGCACGCGCTGAGCAGCGACTACAGCCAGATTTTTAAGAACGAAAGCGCCGACATCTACGACCTGAAGGAGTGCCTGTGGGAAGTGGAATTCAATGGCAACGGCGTGGGCAACGTGTACCGCGAAATCGAGCGGTTTGGCTCGACGCTGGGCATCCCCAACAACAACGAAACCGTCGGCTTTATGCAGGGCCAGTACGTGGCCACCGGCGTGCAATTCCAGCGCTACGGCACCGGCGACCTGCGCCGCGATTGGAACATCGCCCCCTTCACCTACACCGGCCAGGATGCCACCAAGGCCCAGATTCCCTACGCTGCCACCTACGTGTGGGGCCGCTACATCGCCAAGTGGCGCCGCCAGTACCAGACCATTGCTTTCGCCAAAAACTTCGGCCCCACCAACTGGCCGCTACTGCGCTACTCCGATGTGCTGCTGATGTTTGCCGAAGCCGACAACGAGGTGAACGGCGGCCCCACAACCGACAGCTACCTGGCCCTGAACCAGGTGCGCCGCCGCGGCTACGGCCTGCCGATAAACACTGTCTCAACCGTGGCCGACACCCGCGCCGGCCAAAGCAAAGCCGATTTCCTGACCACCCTCAAAGACGAGCGCGCCCGTGAGCTGGCCTTCGAAGGCCTCCGCAAGCTCGACCTGCTGCGCTGGGGCACCTTCCTCACCGTGATGAAGGGCATGGTGCCCATCATCACCGCCCAGGCCCCCAGCGCCTCGAACAGTGGCATCGGCTATTACGGCCGCGCCGCCACGCTGGTGCCTTACAACAACGTGTCGCAAAGGGACTTGCTCTGGCCGATTCCGAGCACGGAAATCTCGCTTAATAAGTCGATGACGCAGAATACGGGCTGGTAGCCGGCGTTCATCTCACCAAATCCCACCCTTCTCCTCCAATGAAATCCCTCATCCTCTCCTTCAGCCTCCTGGCCAGCGCCCAACTCGCCCACTGCCAGGCCGGCCCGCCCATTCCCACCGATTCCACCGTGAAGGTGATTCCGGTGCCGAAAGGCTTCACCAAGCAAATTGACGTGGTGTACACCCGCGTCAACGGCTGGGACGGGCGCATGGACCTCTACCTGCCGCCGGCGGGCAGTGCGCCCACGCCCATCATCATCAACATTCACGGCGGCGGCTGGAACAAGGGCACCAAGGAGTCGCAATCGGGGTTCAGCGGCTTTTTCCGGAAGGGCTACGCCGTGGCGAATGTGGAGTACCGGCTCTCGCAGCAGGCTACCGCCCCGGCGGCCGTGCAGGACGTGCGCTGTGCCTTGATTTACCTGATTAACAACGCCAAGAAGCTGAACATTGACCCGAATAAAATCGTAATTATGGGCGCTTCGGCGGGCGGACACCTGGCTTTGGTGGGCGGTCTGCTTGAAAATGACCACCGCTTCGACACCAACTGCCCGACCAAAGAGAAGGTGAAAGTGCTGGCCATCGTGGACAAATACGGCATCACCAACGCCGGGACCTGGGCGAGCAAATCGGGCAAGCAATGGCTCGGGGCACACTATGGCGATGAGGCGTTTATCCAGTCGGTTTCGCCGCTTTATCTGGTGAAGAAAACCAGCCCGCCCACGTTCATCGTGCACGGCGATGCCGACCCCACGGTACCCTACTCGCAGTCGGTAGACCTGCACGACAAGCTGGTGAAAATGGGGGTCAAAACCGAGTTTTTGACCGTGCCCGGCGGGCAGCACGGCAAGTTTCCCGCCGAGGAAAACAAGCGGGTGAACGAGGCCATTATGAAGTTTCTGACCGAAGTCGGGCTGTAGCCCAGCCCCTGAGAGTGCCGTTAGTCGCGGGGCTTTCTCCCTCTTTTTTGGATGAGTGGACGGATAGCATTTGGTGGAGCCAGCGGGCTCGCCGAATGCTATTCCCGGCCGCGCCATGCCCTTTTCAAACCCACCCAACCTTTTGAATATGCCTAAACTTTACACCATTTTGGGGCTAAGCTGGAGCCTGGGCCTGCTGCCGCTGGCCGGTCAGGCGCAAACCCAGACGCCCACCACTATCACGCCCGTCGATGTGACGGGCTTTGGCAGCGCCAATGCCTACACGCAGAATTTCAACGCGCTGTTCCGCACCTCGGGCAGCACCAGCAGCGCCCTGCCGGCCGGCTGGGGCTTTGCCGAAACCGGCGACCTAGCCAATGGCACCTACGCGGTATCGACGGGCAGCACCGGCGTGGGCGACACCTACAGTTTCGGGGCCAGCACCAGCGTGAACGGGGCCGCCGACCGGGCCTTCGGCGCGGTGCAAAACACCAGCGCCGGCACCACCCTGGCCGCGACGCTGGGCGTAGCTTTCCGCAACCTCACGGGCAGCCCGATTGACGGCTTCACCATCCAATACCAGGGCGAGCAGTGGCGCAACGGCAACAGCGCCCGCGCCGATGCCGACCGCCTCGATTTTCAGTACGTGACCACCACCAGCACGCCGGCCGCCAGCCTGATTAGCGGCGGCTACACCACCGTCGCCGCCCTGAGCTTTTCGAGCCCGCGCTACAACACGGCTGCCGCGCCTGGTGCCGCAGTGACGCTGGATGGCAACGCGGCCGGCAATTTTCAGACAGTCAGCGCCTTTCTGCCGGTGCATCTTGATGCGGGCGCGACTATCTATCTGCGCTGGGTTGACTTTGATGTGAGCGGCACCGACGATGGCCTGGGCATCGACGACTTCCAACTAACGGCCGTTCAGCTGCCCGCCGTGACTACGGACGCGCCGGCCGTAGCTGTCTTCAGCACCACCGTGGGCGGTAATGTGAGCAGCGCCGGCACCAACGGCCCCGTGACGGGCCGCGGCGTGGTGTACAGCGCCACCAACCTGACGCCCACCATCGGCGGCTCCGATGCGACGGCCGTGTCCGTGGGCAGCGGTTTGGGCGCGTTCAGCACGGCCCTCACGGGGCTCATGCACTTCACCACCTACTACGTGGCCGCCTACGCCACCAATGCCAACGGCACCAGCTACGGCCCGGTCGAAACCTTCGTATCCGGGGCAGGGGCCACCAGCCTCACAGCCCTGAACGTGGCGTATGCGGAGAATTTCAACACCCTGGCCAGCACGGGCGGCACCAATGCCAAAGCCACCCTGCCCGCCGGCTGGGACTTCGTGGAAGTGGTGCCGGCTAGTGGCAGCGGCTCCAGCGCGCCCGACAACACGTACTCGACCGCCGCCAGCAACACCGGCAACACCTACAGCCTGGGCACCGCCGGCACTACCGACCGCGCCCTCGGTATGGTGCAGAACAGCGGCGTGCAGTCCACCATCGGCGCGGCGTTTGTCAACAATACCAGCCAAACCATCACCAGCATTCGCATCAGCTACACCGGCGAGATGTGGCGCGCCGGCGGCTCCGGCCTCACCGACCGCATCGAATTCGAGTACAGCACCAGTGCCACGGCCCTCACCACCGGCACCTTCACCGCCGTGCCGGCCCTGAATTTTGCCAGCCCCACCAGCCCCGCCACCAACACCGCCCTCGATGGCAACGACGCTGCCAACCGCGCCGCCCGCATTGCCATCATTGCGGTGAGCATCGCGCCCGGCGGCAGCCTATTCATCCGCTGGAACGACATCAACGTGGCCGGCACCGATGACGCGCTGGGCGTGGAAGACTTTTCGCTAACGGCCTCCACCACCCCGCTGCCAGTTGAATTGGTTGATTTCACGGCCACCCCAACCAGCACCGGAGCCGCCCAGCTCGCCTGGCGCACCGCTTCCGAGCGCAACAGCGCCTACTTTGCCATCGAGCGCAGCACCACCGACGGCCGCACGTTTGAAACGCTGGACCAAGTGCCGGCGCAGGGCAATTCCACCAGCCCGACTGCCTACGCCTGGCGCGATGCCAACCGGCCTGCCGCCGCCGTGCTCTACTACCGCCTGCGGCAGGTGGATAAGGACGGCACCACCGCTTACTCGCCCGTGCGCGCCGTGAAAACCGGCCTCGCGGCGGCTCTGGCCGTCCGTTTCGAAGTGTACCCGACCATTATCGAGCAAGGACAGCTTCGCTACTTCGGGCAGGGCCTCGCGCCGGATGCCCGCATGGAGCTGTACTCCTTCACCGGCCAACTTGTGAAGCGCCAGGCAGTAGCAGGCGAAGCCGGTTTCATATCAGTAGCCGGACTGACCGCAGGTTGGTATCTGGCCCGATTACTGACTGCTGGCGAGCAGAAACAGGCGCGGTTCTACGTGCCTTAAGTCGCTTTCGCAATGTTACTGGAATCGCTGAACGACGTAGGGGCGGGGCTTGCCCCCGCCCGGGCACCCACGCCAAACCAACAAAATCGTTCAACGGCGGGCGGGGACAAGCCCCGCCCCTACGTCGTTCTGATTCCGCAACCTGAAAAAGGCGGCTTTCCATACAGGAAGCCGCCTTTTTCAGGTGCCATAATCTCCACCACTGCGTTATTCCTGCCGGATAATCTTCCGGGTAAAAACCTTGCCTTCCCGCGTTACCACGCGCAGTAAATAGGTGCCCGCCGCCAGCTTCCCCAGATTCAGCGGCCCCGGCGCGAAACCGGCCTGCTCGCGCACGATGCGCCCCATGCTATCGGTGAGCGTGAGCTGGCCCGTGGTGCCGGGGAAGTAGACCGTGACGTTGCGGCTGTGCGGGTTGGGGTACACGATGACTTGTTCCTCGGGCACAGCGGCCTTATTCGCCGTCACGGTAGCGCAGGCCGCCCCGCCCAGCCGCTCGCACAGCTGCCGGTCGTACAGACTTTGCGGGGCCACAAAGGTGCCCGTCGATTCCACGTAGCCCTGGCCGGTGAAGAAGATGCCCACGCCCGACACGATGGCCCGCGTGCCCACCGACCAGTTGACGTGGCCCGGTGGGCTCTGCACGGTGGCCGTGGCGGCGGTGCAGTTCCAGAGCATGTTTTGCGCGCCGGCCCAGCCGTGGCCGGTGCCCGAGGTGCGGCGGTTTTCGAGGTTCAGGGGGCCGTCGCCCACCAGGTTGTCGTAGAGCGTGCCGGTGGCCCAGCGGCCGTGCGGCCCGGCAATGTTGAGCTGCTGCGTAGTCGTGCAGCGCACGAAGGCATTCGGCCCCGCCACCCGCGCCCCGGTCATAAAATCGTGCCGGCCCAGGCGCGTGAAGCAGTCCATCACTAGGTTCCGCTGCCCCTCCAGGCAAAACGAATACTTGCGCTCGCCCATCGTGAGGGCAATGGCATCGAAGCACTTCGAGTTCAGCACGCTGATGAAGGCGCTGCTCGTGAGCACCCGCACCGCCGCGAAGCCGAAGTGATACACTTCCACATCGCGCACCCAACCGTTCTGAGCATTGGTGAAATCCACGCCGTCCCAGCCGTGCTGCTCGTCGGTGGGACTGCTGTATTCCGAATCGAGCCGCAGGTTTTCGATGCCCACGTTTTCGATGCGGCCGGTCCAGGTGTATTTCAGCAGCGTGCCGGTGGCGTAAGTCTGGTCGATGGGGTCGACCACGGGTGCATCGAGTGTAATGCTGTTGCCGCTCACAGCCGTTACTTTGCGCTTGAAATCAATGGTGTAGCTGCTAGGCGTCCAGTCCACGCAGGTTGAGTCTTCGGCGTGCAGCGTGTTCATGCCCAGCATATTAATCCAGGCCTGATTGGGCGTGCGGCGCAGCACCACCAAATCGCCCACCGCAAACGTGTGGCCACTGGCCACCGTGCAGGTGCGCGCCCCGATGGGCAGGTAGGAATTGGTAATGAGCTTGCCCGTGCTGCCCTGCGCCGATGCCCGGCCCGCGCCCGTGAACTCTACCAGCGTGTGCTGCTGCCGCAACGTGGCCACCAGCTTGGTGCCCGTGGGCCCCGCGCCCTGCCCACGCAGCACCACCCCGCTGGCACTCACCACCAGCGGACCACTCACCGCATACGTGCCCGCCGTGAGCAGCACCGCTCCCCGAAACCCGCTGGCATTCATCGGCAGGGCCGAAACCTGGGCGATGGCCGCCTGAATGCGTGCCCGGTTGTCGCCCGCCACCGGCCCCAACGTAACGGCCACCGGCACGGTGGGGATGGTCGCCTCGCCGCTGCGGTAGCCCACGGCGCTGAAGTCGGGCACGGTATTGCCCCGGCTATCGGGCACGTATTGCAGGCGGCCCTGCGCCGAAATCTGAATCAGGGCGCTGGGAGTTTGGGCGCGGCCCGGCAGGCTGGCCAGCGCCAACACAGGGAGCAGTGTCCATAGCGGGCAAGTAAAAATTCGCATCAGGAAATGGGTGGGAAGTGGAAAATTGCAATGCAGGCTTGCGGCTTTTGGTGCGGGCGCAAGGCCCGAAGCGGGCGGGTTGGCAGGCATCTTTTGAATGTCACCGCAAAACGCCGCGCCTTAAACATAGTGCAATTTTTATTTACCACTCAAACAAGCCGAGCACTGGGCTAGCAAGGCATTAACAAATCGAGCGGGAATAAGTGAGTCCGACAAAACGCCCGAAAAAATCTTCTTCTGAAATAACGTTACCGGTAGCGTTACCGGCAACGTGTGCGTAAAATAATGGCCGAAAACGCAAGGAATTATGGATTATATGGCAGATAATTGTTCATCCCACCGCAACAGCAGCGGCCGGGTTTCCCAAACTGCTCATCCAAATTTTTCCGCTCCACAGAATTCCCCACGACCATGAAAAACGTTTTACCATTGAATTTTGCCAAATCAAACACGAACTCGAATTATAAATTAAATTCAATTTTCAAAGCTTTGGCCACCGCTGCAATCGTTAGTGTAGGCTTGGCCGGCCAAGCCAATGCCCAGACGGCCGGCCGCGCCGTGTGGTCGATGAAGCGCAGCAGCCAGGACAGCGTGGCCTTGCGCTCGGCGGGCCTCACGGCGGCAACGCGCTTCTCGCGCCTCGTGGTGTCGGATGGCTCCACACCGGCCAGTGGCACTACTACCACGGCCTATTCGGCCACGCGCGGCCAGGCGTTCGCACCGAATGCGGACGGCAGCGGCTGGCCCTCGGCCGCTCCTTCGGCCGGCCCGGGCTCCGCGCCCCGGCGCAGCCATTATGAGCAGTTTGCGGTGACGGCCGCGGCCGCTACGCGCATCGACTCCCTGCTGTTCACCGCCGCGGCTACCAGCTCGCCCGGCGGCCGGGTGGCGGTGATGTACTCGCTCAGCAACTTCACGGCCGACTCGTCCACCTTCACCGGGGGCAAGGGGCCGGCCTACGCGGGCTACACCTCGGGCACCCTGGTGGTGCCCGCCTCCAGTGGCGGCGTGCTACCTGCCACGGCCGACGGCTCGTTTCCGGCCACCGGCACTACCAGCACGGCGGCGGCCATCGTGCCGCAGTTTGTGAGCGCCAATGGCAACAACGGCACCTTCCGCTTCGCCCTCAACAACGCTACCGGCGTGGTGCTGCCGGCCGGCGGCACGCTCACCGTGCGTCTGTATTTCACCGTCAACAACTCGGCCGCCGGCCGCTACATTCTGCTGCGCGACGTGACCCTGAAGGGCCAGGCCGGCACGGCTACCGCCGCCGCCGCCGCCGCCGCCCGCCCGCAAACCAACCTCGTGGCCTACCCCAATCCGGTGGCCGATAACCTGACGATTCAGCACCCGGCCGCGCCGGCTGGTGGCCGCGTGACGCTGTACTCGATTACCGGCCAGCAGGTGGCTACGATGGCGGCGCAGCCCGGCACGGCTCGCACGGCCTTGGCTTTAGGCCAGCTGGCCAGCGGCATCTACCTGGCCGAATACACGGATGGCCAGCAGCGCATCACGACGAAAGTGGTGAAGCAGTAGTGGCTGCTAGCAGTCGGTCAGTTAAACCAGAAGGTCATGCTTCGACTGCGCGGATGCCGCGCGGTAAGCATAACCTTCTGGTTTATTCTGTCTCCTCCCAATGCAAAAACGCATGCTCACCAGCGGCCTGTTTCTGCAATGCAGCGGCTGGTTGCTGCGGGTGCAAAGCTGCCGCTCTACACTGGCCTGATACCGGATTTGCAACCCAGCAATATACCGTAAACCCAGCCCCGGGCGGCCGACGGCTTACCCTGCACCATCAATGTGGTAATGCCTGCGCTATGGTTTTTCGGCGCTTGCGCACTTGGCTGCCACGGCTCCGACATCAACAAAAAAGCAGGGCAAGACAACCGAGCACCTGCTAAGCTGGCTAGTCCCCAGTAAATGATTTGATTAACAGCCCTTCGTTGAGACAAAGGAGTACGAAGCAGTTTAAGTTATCGGGGCTTTTCAGCTTTGTTTTATGCAAGCGAATCGATGTAGTTCGGAATTAACCGAGCGACAATGGCAGCGGTTGGCACCGCTGCTGGTCGTGCGGCGCACGAGCAAGTGGCCGTTGCAGGCGGTGGTCAACGGCATTTTCTACGTGCTCAAGAACGGGTGCGTCTGTCGCGATGTCCCCGCCGACTTGCTGCCCTGACCCACGGTGTACTCCTTTTCACGAAGTGGACGGCCGACGGCACTTGGGCGCGGGTCAGCGGCGGCTTAACTATCGAGGCCCACGAGCGCGAAAAAAAAAGCGCGCAGCCCACGGTGGCCATCCTCGACAGCCAAAGTGTGAAAAACACGACCCCCAGCACAGCCCGCGTGGGCGACGACGCGGGCAAGCACATCAAGGGCCGCAAGCGGTTTTTTCTGGTGGACACGACCGTCCACCTGCTGGTCGGTTGGGTAGTGGTGGCGGCCTGTCATGCCGGAGCTACCACCGCCCGCCTGTGGGATGTGCTGCCGGCCGGCAATGAGTTGCTGGACCGATTGCAGACCGTGTTCGTGGATGGCGGCTTCGACCACCGCTTCCGCCTGCACCTGGCCCGGCATGGCGTACCGGCCCAAGTGCCCAGCGACATAGTGGCCGACAACGGCCGCTTTTTCATCCACGCCAACGCTGGGTCGTCGAGTGCAGCATCCGCCTGGGCCGCGGCCAATCGCCGCCTGGCCAAAGACTACGAGCGCAAAACCACCCATGCCAATGCGTGGCTGTATCTGGCTAATATCCGACGATTGTCCAAGCGAACTTAAACAGCTTCTAAAGAAGTCCTACTTAAAATTGAGCCGTGGCTTCGGGCTGGGACCCTAGGCATGGCGGCGGGTATGGTAGTTGACTATCTGGGAGATGGCTGGGCGGCTCACGCCAAACCGATTGGCGAGTGCCTGGCACGTTGTTCCCTGGGCCGCCAATAGCCGCACCTCCACGACCTGGACGGTGGTGAGCCGGCTGTTGCCGTGGCGCTCGCCGCGCAGGTGCAGACGTGGGGCCACGTCCGCGTCCTCCACCTCGCACGGGTCTACCCATTGTAGGTTCTCGGCGTGCAGGTTCAGGGGGTTGCCATCGCGGGGCAGCACGAAGGTGAAACGCACCTGGGCCGGAGGCGGCAAAAAGTGCTGGGCCACGAGGCGATTGATGCCCACCCGCATAATGCCCAATTCGTTGCTCAGAGCTACTGCGGGGTACCGCCGGGGTGCCAACACGCGCAATAGACGCGTTCGGGCCGCTTGTTTGTAGCGGGTGCTGACCACCTTGCCGTGGGATGATACCAGGTAGCGGCCATCGAACCCAGCCACGGGCACCCATTGCTCGCCCGTGGGCACGGGCACCAGGGTATGGGCAGGCAGGCAGTGCCCGTTGTCTAGCTCTGCCGAGCCGTCGGGCCAGACCTCTACCACGATGGCGTGTGCGGGGGCGAAACTGGGGTGCACGACCGTATCACCGGTGCGCACCAAATCGTGAGGAGTAAACATGATACGGCGATGGTGTTGACTTAGCTCCGGCCATCCAATATGATGAGCATAGTCCTGCAACGAGAACGCGCTGGCAAAGGGCGATATCCGGTGAACATACTTGGCGTGGGGACGCAAAGAACTTCGGCAAATACGTCAGCGGACATCAGGCAAACCATTCGCATTTGTCAATGCCCTTCGTGCGGTCAGTAAGATTCTCATAGCTTGCCTAAGCATCCCCCAAACGTGCTGATATCCCAACAAAGCCCCACCAGAATCTGGTGAGGCTTTGTCAATGAACACCTGGACGGATGCTGGATTACCTGGCCAGTAATCTGCCGGGATATTAGCGTCTGGTCATAATCCGGGTCTTGCCTTGCCTTATTTGACGATGGTTAGCCGTTGAACTAAGGTCTGGCCGGCGCTTTCGTATCGACAGAGGTAAATGCCAGTGGGCAGCCCTTCCGCGTTTAGCGGGAGTGAATAGTCATGGTCGGCTTCCGCCACTCCATCGAAGAGGGTGGTTACAACCCGTCCCTGGCCATCGTAGAGGCGAACCTGGGTCGGGGCCGTCTCCACCTGGCGGAAACGAATGGTTGTGCTGGTGCTGAGCGGATTGGGATATGCTTCCAGAACCGGGGCCTGCAACAAGTCAGCGGGGCGGGCGTCAGGGGCATTAGAGCCAGCATTTCGGTTCAATGGCCCTACGCAGGCACCAAGCTTATCGCCGGGGTGTCCGTTGAGGTGGGCGGGCACGGCACTGGCGGCGATGCAGATTTCGTTGCCGTTGTGGCACACGATAACCTTTTCGTTTTTATTGCCGCAGCGCACGTCCAGCACGTTCACGGTGATGGTGCTCGTAGCCGCTGTGCAGCCATTGGCATCCGTGGCGGTGAGGGTGTAAGTCGTTGTTGCGGTGGGGCTGGCGGTAACGGTGCTGCCCGTGGTACGGCTCAGCCCCGTGGCCGGGGCCCAGGTGTAGGAATACCCGCCCACGCCCCCGGTAGCGGCGGCCTGAAGCGTCAGGCTCTGGGTGCCATAGCCGCGGTAGATGGTGCGCGACTGAGCCCCGCCGAAAGTGGTGAGCGGGCTGGCGCTGGCCGTAGCCACAATGGCCGGGGCCTGCGTGAGCGTAATGGTGCGAAGCACCTGGGTGCCGTTGGCGTCGGTGATGGTAACGGTGTAGGTGCCAGCGGCCAGTGCTTTCACCGTGGCCATCGTCTGGCCGTTGCTCCACAGGTAGCGGTATGGCTGGCAGCCGCCACTCACGCTGACCGTGGCAGTGCCGGTGCGGCCCCCAAAGCAGCTCACGTTGTAACCGGTGGAGGAGTCGTCATGGCTGCCGCAGCTGCCGTGGTCGTCATCATCTCCACCCTGCCCGAAGGTGGGGCTGCTGACACTGGCAAGCATCGGCCAGCCCAGCACCGTTACCCGGAACGACCGGATGGTGCGGTTGCCCGCGAGGTCGGTAGCCGTCAGGACAACCGTCGTCACGCCCACCGGGAAGACTGAACCGCTCTGATGCGAGGAGGTCAGGGTGGCGCTACAGTTGTCGGCAATCAGCGGATTGGTCCAGCGCACAATGGCCGAGCAATTGTTGATTATCGCCATAGTGGAGATGCTAGCCGGCAGCTTGGTCATGGTTGGGGCAATGGTGTCGGCCACAGTTACCACCACGGAGCTGCTGGCCACATTCCCGTGCGTATCGGTGACGGTTACATTCACGTTGTTCGCACCCAGATTGGCGCAGCCAAAAGAGGTAGTACCCACCGAAACGGAGGCCACACCGCAGGCATCCGAGGAACCATTGTTCACCTGCGCGGCGGTCAGGCTGGCCTGGCCAGCGGCATTGAGGTAAACCGTAACAGGGCGCGTGCGCACCGTGGGCGCTACACCATCTACCACGGTGGCCGTGGCGGTGGCCGTGTTTACGTTGCCATTCATGTCAGTCACGGTCAGCGTCACGGGATTGGGGCCAATGTTCGAGCAAGTGAATGCACTAGGCGAAACTTCCACTGAAGCAATGCCGCAGGCATCGGATGAGCCATTATTTACTTGGGCAGCCGTGATGCTGGCGTTGCCAGTAGCATCGAGCTGCACGGTCACGTTCTGGGCCACGGCGGTGGGAGCCGTTGCGTCGGTCACCGTCACGGTCTGAGTAGCAGTGGCCACGTTGCCGGAGGCATCGGTCGCCGTCCAGGTTACGGTAGTCAGGCCTTTGGGAAAAATGGCCGGGGCGTTGTTGGTGACCACGGCACCGGCGCAATTATCGCCGGCAACGGCACTGCCCAACGCGACCCCCGATGCCGAGCACTGGCCTGAGTCGGTGGTGGCGGCTACAGCCGCCGGGGCGGCGATGGTGGGTAGTTGGGTATCCACCACGGTTACAGTGGCGGGCATGGAGGAGCTATGGCCGGCGGCATCGGTCGCCGTCAGGGTCACCGTGTTCGGGCCCAGATTGGCGCAGTCGAAAGCCGTGCGGTCGAGGGCCAGGGCGAAGGTGCAGTTGTCGGTGCTGCCGTTGTCCACGTCGGCGGGTGCCAGGGTCACGGTGCCGGCGGCGTTCAGCGGCAGCGTAATGTTCCGGGTCAGGACCGTCGGGGCCACATCGTCTTGCTGGCTCAGGGTGTAGGTAGCCGTGGCCGAGCAATTGTTGGCATCGGTGGCGGTCACGGAGTATGTACCTGCGGGCACGCCCGCCAGGTCCTGGGTGGTGGCGCCGTTGCTCCAGAGGTAGGTAATCGGGGTCACGCCGTTGCTCACCATCAGGTCCAGCGCGCCGTCGCTGCCGCCGGGGCAGGCTATGGGGGTGGGCGAAGCGGTTAGTTGTAGGTTGCAGCAGCTGGCTACTACCACGTTCAGCGTCACGGTGGTCACGCCGGTGGGGCTGCCGTTGTCGGTGGCCGTGAGCACCAGCGGGTGAGAGCCCGCGTTGCAGGCACTGCCCGTTATCACAATGTGCGCGCTGGCCGTGGTGCCGTTGGTAGTGGTCACGGTGGTGTTGCACAGGCCGCCCGTGTTCACGGCCACGGTCACGGTCTGGTTCACTTCCGGGCCCAGAAACTGGGGGTCCAGCGTCACGGTCTGGCCACAGGCCACGTTCACGGTGTTGTTGAGCGGCAGGTTGTTGGCCGAGGGCGGGACATTGCCCTCATTGCTCACGTTGACCCCAAAGCATTGGCCGTCGAGGTAGTTCACCCCGTCGTACGCGCCGCCGGGTCCATCGTAATCCGAGTTGTTGAGGTTGAAGCGCCCCACCTGAATATAGTCCACGTTGTTGCCGTTGTTGGCCCCTACCGTAGACGGTACCCCCAAAAATCCGCTGGCCCCACCCGATGCCGAGCCGGTAGTCCACTGCATGTCGTCGTAGCGCAGGCTTACGTTCTGGCCCGGCCCGAGCAACACGTCGGTGTCAGAGCCGATGATGGCCTGGAACGTATTCAGCTTGTCGGCCATGTTGCCGTAGTAGCCCACGTTGTCCCAAGTCACAATCAGGTTGGTGGCGCTGAGCTTGTAGTGAATCTGCCCGCTGGCGGGGTTGCGCGTATCCACGTCGGCCCAAAAAGGTGCTACCATAGGCACCACCGACGGAAAACCCGACGACGAAAACCGGCTATAAGGCCCCGCAAACGTCAGGTTGCCGTTCGTATTAATCCACGCCTGGTTGTAGACGGTGCCGTACAAGTGAAAGTCGAAGGGCAGCGCAATGGGACCAAAGGACCCGTCGTCGTTGCGGGGCAGCGTAGTGTACGAATCGTCAAAAGGAATGAAGCAGCCGGCGCTGGTCCGGTTTGCCTGGCTCCTGGGCTTGCCGGTTGCCGGGGTGGCCTTGGTTGCGCCGGTTCCGCGGTGGCCGGCCGTCGCGGTCGCAACCTTGGCGGCGTCATACCCTGGGGTACCAGAAGGGTCCGAGACCGTTTGGCCTGCACCGGTCAGCGCGCCGAAAAGCAGCAGCACCAATAGCGCTGCAACGTGTAGTACGGTTTTTTTCATGGGCACCAGAAGCAATGATGGGGTTGGGAATTCTGAATCTTGATATTGCTGGCAATGCCCGCTCAAAGTAGCTTGTCAGCTAACTGACCCGCAAAACCCGGCTGGGATAAGGCCACGCCCGGTCTGGCCGGGTGTTGCGGCCGGCTTTTGGCAGCCGCAACACCCGGCCAGACCGGGCGGAACTACTCGCGTACCAGCCGGATGGTCCGGCGCACGGCACCTTGCTGCACCTGCACCAGGTAGATGCCCGGAAGCAAGCCATTGGCTTCGGCCAGCGGGAGTGAGTTGCTGCCGGCTACCAGCAGGAGCTGATGCTCGGCTACTTTATGCCCCAAGGCATCCGTCAGGCGCAGGGTGACTGGGCCTTCCTGTGCACCGTCGATGCGCAGGCTGCACGGCGACTGCGAGGGCGATGGATAGGCTTGCACCCGCAGCCCCAGGCCCGCTACCGGGGCAGTGGCCAGGGTGCGCACCGGCGAATAATGCCGGGAGCTATCCGCATCCACCTGCGCCAGTCGGTAGTAGATGACCGCCGCCGGGGAATGGTTCAGGCGTGCATCGGCCCAGGTATAGGCCTGCGCCATGCTGGTGCTGCCGTGGCCGCGTACTTTCCCAATCGTGCTGTACCGGGAGCCATCGGTGCTGCTCTGGACCGCGAAATAGGCGTTATTCAGTTCCGATGCGGTGGTCCAGCGCAGGAGGGCATTGTCGTCCCGGCGCTCGGCCGTGAAGCTTGTGAGCTGCACCGGCAGGGGCGTGGCCACCGAAGAAGTGGTGACGATGTTGTTGGTTAGCGTAATGGCGCCTGCTCGGGTGAGGCCCCGGCCCTGGAGCGTGGCATTGGTCAGTAAGTTGATGCCGCCATTGCCAAGAATAATGCCTTTGAAGGCCGCATTAGCCCCGATATCAACTTGCCCGTTCACCACCCAATAAACGTTTTCCCACGCCGTGGAATTGATGAGTCGCACGTTGGAGGCGGCCGCAACGGAAAGCGGGCCATCAATTTTAATGATAAATACGGCGTTGGGGTTACCCTCTCCGTCCAGGTTCATATTGCCTGCTAGGGCAGTGGCGGCACCGATGCGGTAGGTTCCAGCGGTAAGCACCTGGCCGCTGCCTAAGGGGGTCGTGAGCACGTTCCCGGAAGCAAAGTCTGCCAAATAAGCGTAAGCGCCGTCTACATCTTTGGCAGCATCCTCAGAAATCAGGTCTACGACGTGGCTGGTGCCCGTCAGGACTCCGGGCGGAAAGCCGGTCAGTGTTCCGGCGTTGGTGCCAATATCCCCCGTAACCGCGGTTGTGCCCGTGCTACCAAAATTGCCAATGGCCGTGAATAAGGCAAAAGAGCCGGCCGCCCCCAAAGCAACAGTTTGCCCAAAGCTGTCCTGAGCACCGGCCAGCAGGCCGATTGAAACCAGAGCAGACATTATTAATTTTTTCATGTTGATTCAAATTTTAACAGCCTAATGTGTTGGCTCATAGCAAGGCCCTCAGATGGCAAATGCCCTCCGCAAAACCTTAGTATCCGTTGTGTAATGGTATTATTGGCTTAGGGCTGCGGCACGGAGGCCCGCCCCACGCAGACCTGCGCGGCTGGGGTGCCCGACTGGAGCTGCGTAGCGCCAAACGTGGCCGCCGAGCTAAAATCCCCGCCCACGAACACCTCGCCGCCCGGGGCCAGGGCCAGGGCCTGCGTCTGGTCGGCGGCCGCCCCGCCACCGGCGGCCAGGCCCAGCCAGGCGCCCTGGCGGTCGAGGTAACCCACAAACACGTCCTGCTGGCCCCGGCTGGTGAGCTCAAAGGTCCCACCCTGAATGGTGCGGCTGAAGGTGCCGGCCACGTAGAGCTTGCCCATTTTATCCAGGGCGATGCCCGCAATGCTCTCCAGGTAGTCGCTGGCCAGCACGGCCACCCACTGCCACTGGCCCGCGTCGTCGAGGCGGGCCACAAAGCCGTCGTCGCTGGAGTTGCTGGCGATTTTGGTTTCGCCAAACTGCGCATTGCCCGAGAACGAGCCCGTAACGAAAACCCCACCGGCGGGGTCGGCGGCAATGCCTTTGCCGTAGGCCGTGTTGGTGCCGGTGGCCGCCGTGGCCCACAGCCACTGCCCGCGGCGGCTGAGCTTGCCCACGAAGGCATCGTCCATGCCCTGACCGGTGAGCACGGAAGCCCCAAACCGGGCGCTGTTGCTAAAGTAGCCAGTCGCGTAGATATCGCCGGCCGCGTTGATTGCCAGGGCGCTGGTTTCGTCATTTTCGGGGCTCCCGGCCCCAATGGCCCATTGCCAGGTGCCGTTGGGCGTGAGCGCGGCCACGAAGGCATCTTCTCCGCCGTGGCTCACCAGCCGGTGGGAGCCGAATGCAGCCGTTTTGGCAAACTGGCCGCCCACCACCACTTCGCCGGTGGCGCTGGTGGCCAGGGCGCAGGCGCGGTCCAGGCCGCTGCCGCCCACCGCCGTGGCCCACTGCCAGGTGCCCTGCGGGCTAATCTGGGCTACAAACACATCCATACTGCCCTGGCTGGTGAGCGCCACCGTGCCCAGGTGCACCTGGTCGCTAAAGCTGCCGCTGATGAAGATGCGGCCGGCGGCATCAATGGCCACGCCAGCGGCATTGTCGCTGCCAGTTCCGCCCACGGCCACAGCCCAGTCCCAGGTGCCGGCCGGGGAGAGCTTGGCCACGAAAACATCGCTCCGCCCCTGGCTCACCAGCGTGGTGTTGCCAAACTGGATGCTTTCCGTAAAAAATCCTACTTGATACGAATTGCCCTCGGCATCCACCGCTAGGCTTTTGAGCTGGCCAATGCCGCTGCCCGTCGACTGCGCCGCCCACTGCCACTTGGGGCTCTGGGCCTGGCTGGGCCGCGCTACCAGCAGTGAGCAAAGCACTACCGCCAGTCCGGCCCCTTTTAGCAAGCTAAACCTCCATTTTTTGGCTAATTTGGCACTTACTGCGTCGTAATGCCGGGGGGTAGCGGCATGAGCGGGGAAAGTAAAGTATGGTTTCATAGGGAACGGAGTTAGGTGGAGACAAAATTATTTGTTCCCCTCCCCGCTATCCCGCAAAAGTTCTACCCGAAATGCGGTAGCTCCCCCACCCCAACGCTATGCGCCACCCCTGCCAATAGGCGTGATGATTTTACGCGCCGCCGCCGGCACCGCTCTGTTTCGTTCCTGCACGGCCGCCCGGATGGCGTCCTCGTCGAGCGGCTTGTGGATGACGCCCTGCACCAGCGCGTGGCCCCGGGCCTTCTCCGTATCGACCAGGGCCAGCGAGGAGGTGAGCAGATAAATCCGGCACCAGCCTTTCAGGGGGGCGGCGTGTGGAGTCAGCGCTTCCAGAAATCCCCACCCGTCCATCACGGGCATGTTCAGGTCGAGGAAGATGAACTCGGGTGGGTCAGAAACTATGCGGGGCAGCAGATACGCCAGGGCTTCTTCGGCTCCCATAAATGGGATAATCGGGGCCAGGAAGCCTTCCAGGCGTAGCGTTTGCTCGGCTACGAACAGGCTGACGGCATCGTCGTCGATGAGGTAGGTGAGCATATGAGCAGAATTAGCGCTTATCCAGATAAATGGTGAAGCGGGTCCCGAAGTTTACTTCGCTGGTTACCTCAATCTTGCCGCCCATGGCCTCGACGTGGGTTTTGACGAGGAACAGGCCGATGCCCCGGCCCTGCTGGTTGGTGTGGAAGCGCTTGTAGAGTTGAAAAACGTCGGAGCCGGCCTTGAACATGTCGAACCCGGAGCCGTTGTCGGTGAAGGTGATGGTGGCCCCGCCGTGCGCCCCGGTGCTGCACACAATCTCGACCTGCAAGGGGCGTTGCTCGGACCGGTACTTGATGGAGTTGGACAGCAGGTTGTAGAAAATGCTGTAGAGGTAGGCCCGGTTGCCCCGGGTGATGAGCTGTTCTTCGATATCCAGCGCTACCTGGCCGCCGCACGCGCGCAAGGCATCTTCCAGGTCGCGCACGGCTTGCTGGCAAACGTCCTTCATCACCAGGGGCTCCAGCGCCAGCATATCCTTCTTGTCCCGGATGGAGAGCACCAGGTTCAGGTCTTTGAGCACATCGTCGGCCTGCACCATGCTGTGTTGCAGGTTGGTCAGGGTCGTAGCAAACACGTCCGTGTTTTTGTCCACCTTCAGCAGCACCTTGGCCAGCCCCAGGGCGTTGGCCAGGGGTGCCCGCAGGTTGTGCGAAATGACGTAGGTGAACTGCTGCAGGTCGCGGTTGTGGCGGTACAAATCCTGGGTCATGGCGGCTTGGCTGGCTTCCACTTCCTTGCGGTAGGTGATGTTTTGCTGGATGGCCACGTACTGGGTAATTTCCCCCGCTTCGTTGTGAATGGGCGTGATGTCCATGGCAAACCACAGCTTCTTGCCCGACTTCTTATAGTTAAGAATAGTGGCCGAGAATGGCGCGGGCTGCTGCATGCGCTCCCGGATGAAGCTCACCGTGGTGGGGTCGGTTTCGGGCCCCTGCAGCACCGCGCCGGGCGTGCGCCCCACCAGCTCTTGCCAGCTGTAGCCCGTGTGCTTCATGAATGCCTCGTTGACCCACTCAGTACGCCCCTGCGCATCGGTGATGACCACGCCATTATCGGTGCCACGGGCCACCAGGGCCAGTAGCTTGAGTTGTTTTTCGTCTTCCACTCGTTTGGTAATGTCGGTAAAGAGCACCGACAAGCCATCGGCAAAGGGATATGCTTTCAGTTCCAGCCACAGCTGCTCTCGCTCAAAATAGGCTTCAAACCGCACGGTTTCACCCGTGTCGATGGCGCGTTGGAAGTGTTGGTAATAAACACCGCCCGCTTCTTCGGAGAAAAAACGCCAGAAATTGATACCGAGCCCCCCCTCTCGGCTTATTCCCAGCAGCTGCTCGGCCTGGCTATTGATATAGGTCAGCTTCCAGTCTTTATCGAGCGAGATAAAGGCGTCGTTGATGCTTTCCAACAAGGTGTTGAGCTGTGCGGCCTGGTGCTTGATGAGGCGCTGGGCAGTGGCCATTTCGGTGATGTCGCGCACGGTGCCGTGCACACTGATAAGCTCGCCGTTGACCACCAACGGAGTCTTGGTCACCTTCAGCGTTTTTTCCGCTTCGCCCTCAATCTGCACCCGCGTTTCGAATGCCACTTTGGCCCCCCCGGCAGCTTCAAGATGCGCCTGCTCGAACAGCGGGCGGACCTCTTCGGGCAGCAAGCCGGCCAGCGGCAGGTTAATAACGTCCTTCTTGGCCTTTTTCAGAAAAGTGAGCAAGGCGGGGTTGGCATCAAGAATCCGGCCGTCGGGCGTCAGAAACACCGTCAGGGCCGAATCGTTATCAAACAAGGCCCGAAAGCGCTGCTCGCTTTCGGCCTGCGCCAAGCTGCTGAGCTTGCGCTCCGTGATGTCGCGCGAGTTGACGATATAGCTTTGGTTGCCGTCCTGCACGAGGGCACTCACCGACGTTTCCAGCCACCGCCACTCGCCACTGGCGGCACGGAAGCGGAAGTCGGGAATTGCAACAACGTCCTGAGTGGCCAGCAGCGCGAAGCAGGCCAGCCCCATCGCCAGGTCGTCGGGGTGAAAAAAGTCGAACCCTGAACGGCCCACCATTTCCTCGGGCCGGTAGCCCAGGATGCGCTGGGTAGCGCCGCCCACATACGTGTACACCCCCTGCTCGTCGACAATCCCCACCATGTCGAAACCGTTTTCGATGATGGCCCGGTGCTGCAGTTGCTGCTCGCGGGCTTGCTGAGCGGCCTGGCGCTGCTGGGTGATGTCGCGCCCTACGCAAATCAGCAGCTCGTCGGTGGCCGCCCGCAGCGCCGACCAGGCGATGTGGACTTCTTGGCCGTTTTTGCTCAGGCAGCGGCTTTCGAACCCCACCGGGTCGGCATGACCAAAGGCGACCAGGAATTTTTCCAGGGCGGTGGCAACGTCATCGGGATGGATAATCTCGGAGAGGTGCTTGCCTATCATTTCGTTCGTGTCGTATCCCAGGGCCCGGTGACAGGCGTCGCTCACCTGCCGAAACTGGCCGTCGGGGCTCAGCGCACAAATCATGTCCGGGGAAGAGCTCACCATGGTTTTCAATATTCTGAAGTCTTTTGGGGTGCTCATCGGAGTTGGTTGAGGAATTCATCGTGCGGGGCCACTACTCCTAACGGGAACGGTCCATTTCGGCAAGGTAACGGCGCGGGCACCGCTTCCTTGCATTAAGCGCAACACAAATGAAAGCCTACCCAAGCCGAAGGCGTTCAACTATTCAGCTGTTAATCACTAATTTTTCACTGGCCGGTACTGGCTTGGAAGCAGCGCGCAAGCCCCCCCGCCTCTACTGACTCGCATAAACTATAAACTGTGGCCGGACGCTCACGCCGCGCCGTTCTCCAGCCAGTACCGGTACGGTCATTGTTCGGGGCGCATTGTTGGAACTCATTGTTGGGACTAATTAGCAACTGGCAAAACGGAATGGCCGGCCGTGGGCCGATAGCAGGGCTGTTACAAAATTCCGTCCTTGCGTGCTCACTTTCCGGCAAAAAGCCTACCCTAGATGCGGGTGCTGTCCTACCAGCTCCTTCCTGCTGCTCCATGGGGTATTTTCGAAAAGGATTCTTATTTTGAGAAAGGTACCCCTTTCGTACTTCCCCCCCATCCCGTTGTCCAAGCTGCGCCCTGAAGGCAGGTTTCAAGGCGGTCGGTCATAGGGCCGGGATTAGCCGGTTACGGCTTCCTGTTTTTTTGCAGGTTCTCCTATAAGGCATCGGCGACATCCTGAGCGACAAGCAATTCTGCCCCTCACCGTCCGAACGCACGTCAAGCACGTCTACCGCAAAATGCTCGTCAACTCTCGAACCCAACTCCTCTCCCAGCACCTAAT
Organism: Hymenobacter segetis; assembly: GCF_054776495.1. Classification (NCBI taxonomy): domain Bacteria; kingdom Pseudomonadati; phylum Bacteroidota; class Cytophagia; order Cytophagales; family Hymenobacteraceae; genus Hymenobacter; species Hymenobacter segetis. The sequence continues at coordinate 640,489 of NZ_BAAHBV010000002.1, forward strand.
TGGTGTAGTCCCAATAAAGTCATTTCAACGGTGCAGCCAGTGGCCGAAATAACCAAAAAAGGGCTGGCCACTGGCCAGCCCCTTTCAAGCGGAATGTGGACATGCACCACCTTCTTAGTTAACCACCAGGCGCTGGCTCAAAGCACCACAGTGTAAGATGTAAAGGCCGGCGGGCAGGCCTTGTAATGATATTGAAGTATCGGCATCGGCAAGCGGCTGGGTGCGCACCAGGCGGCCCGTCGCATCAAAAAGCTGCATAGGAGCCGTGGGTACTGTCCCCAGAATGCGAACCGACACGTTGCCGTGGGCGGGATTGGGGTAGGCCTGCAGCTGTGGGGCGACGTCCGCCTGGCCCAGCAGCACCGAGCGCACGGGCGAGTAAGAGGCCTGGCCGTTGGTGTCTACCTGGCGCAGGCGGTAATACAGAAGGTTAGCGACAAAAGGCAGCCTGGCATCGCGAAAGCCGTAGGTGTGCGCGGTGCTGCTGGAGCCCGCTCCGGTCACGGTGCCCAAGGTCGTGAAGGTTGTTCCGTCCAGGCTGCGCTCCACGTCGAAGTGGTCGTTGTGCAGTTCCTGGGCGGTGGTCCAGGCCAGCTGCACGGCCGTCGTGCCTTCGGCTTTGGCCGTGAAGGCGCTCAGCTCAACGGGCAGCGGGGTGGAGCCAACTAGGGCAGCTCCGAAAATGGTGGACTGCGCCGGGCCTTTGTAGTTCTCGGCGTTGTTGATGAAGGTGGTCGAGTTCAGGTTCGTGCTGTTGTAGTCGAACACGTAGGCGTAGTAGGTCGTGTTGGCCGCCAAGCCGGTGATGGTGGCCGTAGGTGCGCCACCCGAGAATACGACGTAGTATTTGTTGCCCTGCGTGTCCTGCAGCGTGCTTTGGCCGACACCTTGGTAAGCGCCGTTGCCGGCATTGTAGTCCGTGCCATCCACGGGCAGCACGTCGGGGAGCACCAGCGTGGCGCTCGTGCTCACCAGCACAATGTGAAACTCGCCGTAGCCCGAAAGCCCGCTGTCGGGGTTGAAGGTGATGGATGCCGAAGCCGCGCCCGTGGTGCGGGCCGCCGTGAAGGGCGTGTCGCGCGTGGGCTCCGTGTCGATAGCCGTGCCACGCAGCTTGTTGGCATCCACGCCCGCCAGGCCGCTCACGATGGTGGTAACGGTGTTGGCCGGTGAGGCCGTCACGTCGGGCGTCAGGTATTGCAGCACGGCCTGGGCCGCTCCCACGCGGCTGGGCGCATAGGCCACGTAAATGTCCTGGTCGATGATGTTGGTAACCGGGTCCGGGGTGAGCTGAATGAAGCTGGTGCTCGGGCTGGTGGGGTCGGTGTAGGTGACCCCGTCAGTTGAAATCTGGAACTGGGCATAGCCGTTGGGGTTGCCCAGCGCGCCGGCCGACTCGCCCGAAACCAGGATTTTGGTGGGGCTGCGCAGCAGCTCCGCATGAATGCGAATAAGCTGGGGCGCGGTGCGCACAACGGACCCGATAACCAGCGGGCCTTCCGGGCTATATACTGTGCGCGATTCGATGGTGCCGATGCTGTTGGCCCGCACAATGGCGGCTATCGATGTGGCCGGGGCGCTATCGAAGGTAATGCCCGTGCCGCTTTCCGTGCTCGCCACCAGCGGCACGTAGCGGATGTACACCGTCGTGTTGCTCACCGTGCCACCCACTGCCGCAATGGCGATGGAATTGCCCGTAATCGTGCCCACTCCACCGCTGCCCAGGCCGGTAAACGCGGCATCAAGCGACACCTGAAAGTTGTTCGGGGCCTTCACCGCAATGTCCTTCACGAGGAAGCTGCCGCTCACCACCAGCGTCTGGCTGGCCGAGGCTTTTTCCGGCACTGTGTTGAAGGGCAGCAAGGGCTGGCCGCCGCTGGGGTAGCCCGGCGTTATGGGGTTGCTGGGCGGCGTGCTCACGGTAAACGTGGAGGACGTATTGGTACCCGTGAATGGGTTGTTGGCCGTCACCTGCACCACGTTGTTGGGCGCGGCTACGGCCGCGCCGCTGGTGGCCGTAATGGTGCCCGTGAAATTGCTCTTGCTCGGAATCGGGCCCACGATGCGGGCTTCGAGGGTAGTTTCGGGCACCTGGCCGCCCACCGGGGTCAGGGTGAGCGAGGTCGTGAACGGGCTATTCGCCACCGCCGGGTTGCGAATCTGCACATTGCCCGAAGTGGTGCCGCCGGTGAGCGCCGTTGCCACCGTAATAGCCGTGCTGCCGAGGTTGCCCCCGCCCACCACAAACGTCAGCACCTGGCCCGACCCGCTTTGGGAAACCGAGCCAAAGGCCAGCGTGGCTGGGTCAACAAACACATACGGTCCGGCCGGAGACGTACCGGCCACGGCCACCGTTTCGGAGGCCGTGCTGCCGCCGCTGGGGGTCGAAACCACCACGTCGGCGGCGTAGGTGCCCGTGCCATCGGGCCGGGTGCCGGAAGCCACCGGCGCAAACCGGACATCAACCGCCGTGGCGCTGAGCGTGCCCGCTGCAGGGCTGAAAACAAGGTTGCTGGTGGAGAAGGCATTATTGCCCGTGCGCAGTTGGAAGCCCTCGGGCGCGGCTATCGTCACGTTGCCCGTCAGGTTATCGCCGCTTACCAGAAACGACTGGAGCACCGAGGTGCGGTTAACCGGTACGTTGCCAAAGCTTTGCAGCGGCAGCGTGTTGCCCGGGGCCGGCTGCACCGTTACGGACTGGGCCCGCAGAGCCGCCGGCAAAAGCAGGCACAGCAAAAAGAAGCCAAACAGGTGCTGCCAGCGAGCAGCCCATACACTCAGGTATTTATTTTTCATCGGAAATAGCTAGAAATAGAATGTGGAGTTATTGAATCACGAGGCGTTGGGGCCGGCCTAAAAAGCCGGTGGCCTGCACTTGCAGCAGGTAGATGCCGGCCGGCAAAGCAGCCGGCAAACTCACTTCCGGGGCCGCCCCCGCGCGCAGGGTTTGGGCATGCACCCGGCGGCCACTCAGGTCGGTGAGCTCCACCCCGACATCGCCACGCACTGCGGCTGGGAGCGCCAGGGTTACCCGGCCATGGGCGGGGTTGGGGAACATGGTGAACTGGTCGGCCACGGCCGTGGCAGGGGCGATGGCTAGCGGGCCACTGGTCAGGAACACCGAGGCCAGGGACGAGTAGCGGACCTGCCCGGCCGCGTTGGTTTGGCGCAGCCGGTAGTAGGCTTGGCCCGGACTCTGGGCGCGCTGGTCCTGGTAGGTGTAGGTGCGGGACTGGGCCGTAAGGCCCTGGCTGGCCACAAAGCCAATCTGCTGCCAGGTGCCCGTATTACCCCATTGTTCCACGGCGTAGCCGTAGGTATTGGTTTCGTTATTGAACATCAACGTCAGGGTCACCGTGCCAGGGCGCGGCTGCACGGCATAGAAAGCAACCATCTGCAGCTGTAGGGGGTTGACGGTGCCAGAAAGCGACCCCAAGGTGTAGGCCGCAAACCCACTAGCGGGCTGCGCCGACTCCACGGAGCCCGCCTGTAGGTTGCCGCTCAGGCCACCATTGCCCGCCGTTTGCCATTGGGTGCCGTTGAAAGCTGCTACCTGCAAATCGCTCGAAAAATCATCAATGCCGCTACGAATGGCATGTTCCCAGTAAAGCCGCACGCTCACCGCGTCGGCGGGGGAATCGCTGGTCAGGGTCCAGTATTCTACCTGGCTTACTTCGCTCAGCGGCGTGGCAGCCGTGCGGTTAGCAAACCCCAGGTACGCATATGCGGCGGTAAACGCGGAGGTGGCCGTGGCGGGTGGCGAAATGCCGAGACGCGCCCACTGGCCATTTTCGCCTATCGGAAACACAAACGCCTGCTGCCCTACTTTGCGCAACGGGCCATCCACGTAGGAAGTGGCGGTGCCAGCCGTGGCGGTGGCCTGCTCCGCCAGGGTAAGCAAGTTGAGGGCCGTGGTGTGTACCAGCCCATTGGTGAGGGTAAGGGTTCCAGTCAGCATGAGCGGGGCACTCAGCGTGAGCACCTTGCCGAAGCTGTCCATGGTCAGGTCGCGAAGGGTGGTAACGCCATTGTTGTTCAGGGTCAGGCTTTTGGCGATATTGATACTTTCATCGTACCCCGCCGCTTCCAGGTTTACCGTGCCGTTTTCGGTTACCAGAGCTACAGCCTCCGTCAGGGGGCCGGCTGCGCCGGATTGGGGGCTGTAGTGGTCCGCGTTGAGGTAGTCGAGGGCGGGCTGGAAGCCGGTGGCCGGGTCTGCATCCGCCGAAGAGTTCAAAAAGGGAGAATAGTCAATCAGGCCCGTGGGGGCCATGGCCGAGCGTTGGGCGAAGCTAGTGGCGGGGCCGCCCAAGGTCACAACCAAGCCGCCAGTACCGGCCGCACCACGCACGCCAGTGGCCGTGTTGGCTCCGAGCCAGTTCAGCGACGCATCGACCGGGTTGGTCAGGTTGACGGCCCGGATGGCGGTGGCGCAGCTGTCGAGGCGGTTGCCCCGGATGCTGTCGCCCGACGACACCACCAGCCAGTTGCGGCTCACGTCGAAAAAGGCCGTGTAGCCCGCGCTGTTGGCCGGGCGGTCCTGCACCTGCACGGCCCGCTGGCATTGCGCCACTACGTTGCCAAACACTTTGTTATTAGCACCTTCCAGCACCATACCAAAGCCGTTGATGTTGAACGACGTACTAGTGGCATCGGCCAGGTAGCCCCGCACGGTATTGCCTTCAATGAATGCGCCGCCCGTGACCAAATCGCCGGTGAGGCCGCCGCCAATCGTAATAACGTTGCGGTCGCGGTCGATGAAAGCCAGCCCGGCGTTGTCCTCGCCCAGGTTGGTGGGCGCGCCCACGGTGCGCACGATGTAGTTCTGGCGCACCACGAAGCTGCCCACGCCGCTGCGGCGGCCGGTGCCGGTGCAGGCCTTCAGTTCCATGCCGTTGGAGGCATTGTTGCGCAGGGCGTTGCCTTCGATGAGGGCAGCAAAGCCGGTGAAAGTACCGCTGCTGTTGCGCGGCCCGGCAGCGCCCAGCACGATTAGGCCGCCACCTGCATTCTGGGTAATCTGGTTGTTGCGCACCGTGAGGCCGCTCACGCTGCCGTCGTTGATGTCGATGCCACTGCGGCGGTTCATCTCGAACACGCCGTCTTCAATCAGGATGTCGGCCTTGGGGCCGTTCGTCAGGAACAGGCCCCGGCCCGCGCCGTTGGCGTTGGTATTGCCGGTTTCGGCGGTGTAGGCGGCCCGCACCCGGCGCAAGGTCAGGTCCTGCACACCATTTTGGCTGACCCAGAAAATGCCTTGGCGACGGTTGTGCACGGTTTCCACGTCCTCCAGCAGGATATGAGCCTGGGGAGCGGCGCCCGTGGCTTGAATACCATAGTCATAGGCCTGAAATGTGATATCGGCTACCGTGAGCAGAGCACTGCTGCTGTTGCCGTTGGCGGCAATGAGCAACCCCGCTTCGCTGGTTTGGGTGGCGCTGGCCAGCAGGCCGCCATCAAAAATGGTGGCACTGCCGGGCCGGGCGGTGGCGGTACCTGTGCCTTGCAGGCTCACGGGCTGGTTCAGCACCACGCGCTCGGCGTAGGTACCGGCGTCGATAAAGATGGTTTGGGTGGTGAGGCCCGCCTGGGCCAGCGCACGCGCCACGGTGGCGAAGGGCGCGGCAGCCGAGCCATCGCCGGTGACATCGCTGCCGGTGGCGCTGGTGAATACATCGCCGGTAGTCGCGCCGTCGTTAACGTAAAGCGCCGCCGGGATGGTGGCTTGAGCCGCCGCACGGTGGCCCAGCCCTCCCACCAGCGACAAAGCCGCCAGCGAGGTTAATAGTAGCTGTGAATTCATGGTAGAGCAGTGTTTTTTCGGGGCGCTATTACCTGATTGCAAATAGATTATATCGCAACGACTGAATCAGACGCATCAGCGCAACGCGGTAGCGGGGGGAGCATTCAGCCTGGGTTGCCCAGTTGCTTTATAAGCCAAACGGGATCGGAGCCAACCGTGCTCTCCCTTGCGGGTGGCATAGCGGACGCTCAATTCAGGTGTGGGTGCAGGGGCTACACGGGCACCGTCAGGTGAAGCACCTGAACAACCCGCGGCAGCTGCCGCCGCTGGTGCCGCTCGTCCTGCGAGCGCCGCTGCTCAGCTTCCTGACTGGTGCGCAGGGCCAACATCTGCTCGGTGAAAACCTGGGCCTCCTGGGGGGTCTGAAAGCGCCGGGGGGTCATCCGGTAGCTGCGGCCGGTGAACTTGCGCTCTTGCAGCGGGCGCCACACTGTCCACGGCAGGAACCACAGCTGGCGACACTCCTCTACTTCGTAAGGCAGGACATTGGTGAGTGGCCGCGTCTGGGTAATGCGGAATTTATTCATAGCGTTAGGTTGGGAGCAGGCCCTTGGTTAGAAAGTAGAAAGAGGAAAATGCCGATGGTTTTGTGAGAGCGGGCACCAGGTTATGGCGACCGGATAATAGGTAGGCTGCTTATACCCGGCTAGCTGTTGGGCTTTGTGTAAATAAGCCTATTTTTACAAAGCCCAGACCACAGTAGCGACAAGCAATACCGCTGGCGATTTGCAGCCTGCAGCCATGCTAATCGTTAGTGTAGCAGATAGCCATTGCTCTGGTTTGAAAAAGCTAAATGCGCTGACTAGGCCTACGTGACATATCCGAATTGGTCGATTCTACCTTTTTCCGGGAATTCATCACCAATCTGGCATTAGACTAGGAACTGCTACCAATCCCACTAGCAGGCTTAATGGGCAGGGTATAGCAAGCCGTCAGAAGAGAGTAACAAAGCTATTGCGGCGGCCTCCCCTTGTATAAAAAAAGTCCTACCTTAAATGCGGTAGTACGCTCCTTTATCGCCGGTTTAATTTAGCCGTGAGGGCAATGCTCAACCGCATTTGCCGCTCCTTTAATCCAAGCCTACCATTTACGCAAAAAGAGCAGCAGAGCTGAAGTCTCGCGAATTCGCGGGGCCTTCAGTTCTGCTGCTCTGAATCAGTAATTGATTATTGGTATTTACTCTTGGCTTTGTGCCGTACGGTCAAACGTTGAGCTTGCGCGAATGAGGCAGGAGGCCGCTCGAATCGCTGGCATTACTGTTTTAGCAAGTGGCACACCAGTTTCAGGCTGCCCCGGCGAATGATAACCAGATATGCGCCATTTGGCAAACCGCTCAGCGGCAGCTCGTGCGCCCGCCCACCGGCCAACGTGTAGGCCTGCACCACCCGGCCGGCCATATCTACCAAGGCTATATCAAACGTAGCAGCTGGCAGGGCATTCAGGTTCAGTGTGGTATGCGTGTAAGCCGGATTTGGGAACAGACTAGGTGCTTCCGGGGCAAATACCACCGCCCGCACGGGGCTGTAGGTGGCTTTGCCCGAAAGGTCGAGTTGCTGAAGGCGGTAGTAGACGGTGCCAGGATACTGCCGTCCCACGCCGACTTCCGTGTAAGTGTATTGCTGGGACCGGGCGGTAGTGCCCGCCCCGGCCACAAAATCCAGCGGCACGAAGCGGGTCCCGTCAAACGAGCGTTCCACGCGGAAACCCTTGTTGTTCAACTCCTGGGCAGTGGTCCAGCTCAGCTTGGCATCGGCCCCTACCGCCGTGGCCACAAAGCGCGTGAGCTCCACCGGCAATGGATAATCGCCAATGCGCAGCAGCACGACCTGGGTAGTTACGCCGCCGTTGGCGTCGACGGTGGTGATGGTGACCGGGTAGGTGCCGGTCACCAGCAGAGTACGGGCGAACACGCGCACCTGACCAGCGGTGGGGTCGAGTTCCAGCCCATCGGGCAGGGTACTGCCGGTGGTCACGGTGGCGGTGCGTATGCCGTTATCGGTCACGGACGCGATGGCATCGTAAGCGCCGCCGTTGTCGTCAAATACATTGGCGATGATATCGCCGTTCTGGTACTGATTAGTGCCACCCTTGAGGGGCGTGCTGGTATAGCGGGCAGCATTGTCCTGGCCCACGGCAATGGTGTAGAAGACCGGGGCAGAGGTAGCGCCCTGGTTGTCGGTGGCCGAGTAGGCAAAGAAAGCGTTGCCCACGAAGGTAGCTACCGGGTCGAAGGTGAGGTTGGCCGCGTCGCTGTTGCTGATAATCTGACCGGCAGTAACCGGGCTTCCGTTGAGCGCGAGCACCCCGGCCGCAGTAGCCGGTAGCGCCGTGATGGTGAAGGCGGCCACGCTGCCATCGGGGTCGATGCCTTTGATGGCCGTGAGCACGAGCGGCCCGGCGGTGTTGCCCTCTGGCGCTTGCAGAATGTTAGTCACGGTGTTGGCCAACGGCATTTGGTTGGTCAGGGTCGTGGTGAGCGAGGAGCTATTGTTGGCGGTGGTGCCGGCGGGCTCCGCCGTGCCGCTGCTCACGCTGCCTACTACGGTCGAAGCCGTGGTGGGAAGAACAAAGGCAATGGTGTTCGTGACTTCGCCGGCTTTGCCCACGGCCTGCGTGGCAATGGTAGGGAAGCTCACCAGGCCGGAGGCCGCGTCGTAGCTGCCGCCGCCCGAAACCGTGACGCCGCTCAGGCCGGTGGGCAGCTGCACGGTTTGGGCCACAGCGTTAGCTGGGGAGGGGCCCTGGTTCAGCGTTACCACCGTGTAAGTGGTCAGGGCACCGGGCAGCATGGTGGCCGGGCCGCTCACGGAGGTGGCAATGTCGGCCACCGGCACAATCGTCACGCGCACCACCTGGCTGTTGTTGGCCGGCGTGGGGTCCGACACGTTGCCGGCCACACTGGCCGTGGCCACCAGCGGGTCGTTGCCGGGGTTGCTCACCGTGATGGTGTAGGTGAGCGTGGTATTGGCCGGCTGGGCCGGGGCGAGGGGGAAGGTCACGGCTCCGCTGGCGGCATCGTAGGTGCCGCCACCCGATACGAGCACGCCACTCAGGCCGCCGGGCAGGCTCACCTGCGCCTGCATGTCGGCCGCCGTGCCGCTGGTGTTGGCATTGGTGGCCGTCACGGTCAGCACGATGGGCTGGCCGGCTTGCTGCGACGTACGGTCGGCCGCAATGGTGGCCTGGAAATCCGTCTGCGCACTGGTAATGGGCGACACCAGCAGATAGGCAGTAACCGCGTTGTTGGTCAAGTTAATGTCGTTGGTGGTACCCGGAACATCAGCCGCGGCCGACGCTCCAACCAGGGGATTCGACGGCGAAATCACGGTAATGGTGTTCGTAACTACCCCTGTCACGCCTGCGGCTTGGTTAGTGATGGTGGGGAAGGTGACAATGCCGGTGGTGATATCATACACCCCGCCGCCGCTGGCCACCACATTGAGGCCGGTGGCAATACGCACGCTGGTGTTGACAACGGCCGCCGGAGCCGGCCCGTTGTTCGTCGTTGAAACCGTGAAAACCACCGGGTTGCCCACCACATTAAGGGAAGGCCCGGCAATGGCCACCGATACGTCCGAATTCCACTTAACCAGGGTCGCCACCTGCGACGAGTTATTAGAAACAACGCCATCGGGGGTGCTGCTGGTTACGGCGGCCTGGCTCAGCACCACGCGCGGGTTGCTGGCATCGGTTGATTTAAAAGCGGGGGCCACGTAGCTGTACGAGTAAGTACGCACTTCGCCCACGGCAAGCTGCGCCACGGTGGGCCAGGTGATGAGTCCCGTGGCAGGGGCATACACGCCACTGCCCGTCGTCGTCACCTCCGCCGGTGCCAGGCCGGCGGGAATGCTCACCGTTTGCACCACGTTGGTGGCGGGGGCCGCGCCGTTGTTGCGAGTGCTCACCGCGAACACCGTAATCTCCGTAGCCGAAGCTATGGCAGGCCCGATGATGGTCGTGGCCACATCGGTGGTGCTGATGATATCTACGTTGCGTATCGCCTGGTTATCGGCCGGGACCGGGTCGGCGGTGGCGGCGGTCACGCTGGCCATTGCTACTAAGGGGCCGGCAGCCGGGGCCGCAAGCGTCACGGTATTGGTGACGCTGCTACCACTGGCCAGGGTAGCTAGGGCCGGAAAAGTGACGATGCCCGTGGCCGCATTGTACGTGCCGCCACCCGAAATGCTACCGCCCGAGATGCTTAGGCCGGCGGGCAGCGAAAGCTGCTGCACCACATTTTGGGCGGGGCTGGGGCCATTGTTGCCGGTAACCACGGTAAAAATAACCGGGGCACCGGGGGCCACGTTCTTACTCGAAATGCCGAGGGTGTTATACACGTTGGCCCGGGGGTCGGTGGTAGCCACGGCCGTGGTTCCGGTGGTAGCCGGGGCCGAATTGTTGGCCGTCGCGCCGCCCTCGGCGGTGGCGGTGCTGATGCCGGCCGTGGCCGTGAAGCCGCTGGTCGGCATCACAAAACTAACGGTGTTGTTGACGCTGCTTCCGCTGGCCAGCACAGCCACGGGCGGGAAGGTGGCAATGCCGGTGCCCGCATCGTAGGTGCCCTGGTTCGAGAGAAATACCCCAATAGCCGCCAGGCCCGTGGGCAGTTGCACCGTTTGTACCACGGCGGCCGCCGGCGATGGGCCGTTGTTGGCGGAAATCAGGCTATAGGTCACTAGGTTGCCAGCAAGAGCCGAAGCCGGGCCGCTGATGGCCGTGGCCACATCGGCGAGGGGTGTAACGGCAATGGATGCGGCGGCCTCGTTATTATTGAAAAGGCCCGACGACACCGCACCAACGCCGGAGGTGATGCTGCCGCTGCTGCTGACCGGACCGATGGCAGGGGCCAGAAAAGTGACGGTAGAAGGAGCCGAGCTACCGTTAGCCAAAGTAGCCAGCGTGGGGTAAGTTACGAGGCCCGTGAGTGCATCGTAGCTTCCACCGCCGGTGACCGACACGATGCTGAGGCCCGGCGTGAGCTGGGCCGAACGGGTGACGTTGACGGCATCGCCAGGGCCGAAATTGCGGAAGTTGAACGTAAACGACGCCTGCTGGCCCGGCACAACCGCAGCGGCCGAAACCGTGATGCCGTCCGTCGTGGCATCAGCCGCCGAGCTGTTGGTAATGGCGAAGGAGAACGTATCGGGGGCAGTGGGGGCACCGGTGCCCCCTACCCCATCTTCCGGCGAAGTAGTGGTGATGCGGGAAACGATGGCCGTGCTGCCGCTCGTATTCGACGCGGTATAAGCAATGCGAAACACGCTGACATCGCGGCTGTTCCACGTAGCCACGCTGCCGAAGTCAATTATCCGGGTGTTGCTGTCGAAGGTAGCGCCCTGCGCCGTGAGGGCGCTCAGCTGAGCAGCGGTGAGCGAAGAGCCCGGAGGCAGGGTCACCGTGCGCGTCACGTTGAGCGCGGCGGCGGGGCCGTTGTTGGCAAACAGCACACCGTAAGTACCCGAAGCCCGTCCGGTGGTCGTCGTTCCCAAGCCGAAGATGACCCCTACCACATCGGCAAAACCGGTAACGGTGGTGGTGGCCGAGCTGGTGTTGTTGGTCGTCACCGGCTCGCCTGTCGCGGTGGCGATGCTGGCCGTAGCCACCACGGCGGCCGTGCCGGGCGCGGTGTACGAGATATTGAACTGGCTGCTGGTGCCGGCGCTCAGCGCCGACACTCCGGGATAGGTGATGGTCACATCGCCGGTCGTGGCATTGGCACTGATGGTGATGCTGCCGGGTGCCACCACGTTGGTTACCACATCGCCACTGGCGTTGCTGCCCGACGACAGGGTGACCACGCGGGTCACGCTGCTGGCATCCGCGCCGCCATTGTTGGCGAACACCGCCGATACAATCACGGTCTGGGCCGCCGTGGCCTGGATTGGGGCTGTCAGCACGGCCGTCACATCCGCGCTGCAATTGATGCCTGCCGTGCTCCCGGCAATGCTGTTGCTGATTTGGCTGTTGGCAATGCCGGTGCCACCGGCGCTGGCCCCGTAGGCCGCGCCGCCGGTGGTGGTGCCACTGGTACCGCTGGCCACGCTGCTGCTGGCCGGTGCCGCGTTGCTTAGCACCACGCCGCCGCCGCCGCCGCCACCGGGGCCGTGGGCGGCGGCCGCACTGTTGCTGCCGCCGTTGCCGCCATTGGCCGCCAGGCTGAGGCGGTTCAGGGTAGCGGGGTTGTTCACCGTCACCAGCACTGAGCCACCGGCCCCGCCGCCGCCGCTGCCGTCTTGCACCACGGCGCTGCTGGCCGCTGCACCATTAGCCAGTACGGCCCCTACGCCGCCCACCGAGCCCGCGCGCACCAGCACGATGCCGCCCCCGGCCGCGCCGCTGCTGGCATAGCCCGGGTTCGAGCCACCGCCGCTGCCGTCGTTGCTCACGCCCGCACCGCCGCCGCCGCCCATAATCAGGCGGCTGCTGCTGATGGGGTTGAAGCCGCCGCCGGTTTCGCCGCCTACGGCTGCATTGCTGCCAGCCGCGTTGCCGCCGCGTCCGCCGCGCGAGGCATTGGCCCCGCCGCCGCCGCCGGAATTCTGGGTGTTGCCGGAGCCGGTCGGGCCGGGGTTGGCATCGGTGCCGCCGCCGCCGGCATTGCCGGGCGCGCCACGGCCGGCGCTGCCATTGGGGTAGCCATCGAATCCTGTATCCAATAAGTCGGTGCCGGTGTTCACGTAGCGCGGCGTACCGGCAGTGCCTTCGCCCTTCATGGCGTGAGCCCCCAGCGTGGTACCGACCGAGGCGGGCGCAACGGTGCGGTAGTCGGTGCCGCTCAGGCCGGTGGTGCCGGTCAGCATCTGGCCCGCCCCGCCCCGGAAACCTTTGCCGGAGGCATCCAGACTGGCGCCGCTGGCGAAGGTGAGCTGGCCGGTTACGTCCAGCGCCAGCACGCCGCCGGTGCGGCCGTCCCAGGCTTTGGGGGCCACGGTGCCGCTCACGGTCAGGTTCTGGTACTGCGGAATGCGCACCACCTGGAAGCGCCGCTGGCCTGCCACCGAGGTAGCGTTGGCGTTGTCGTAGCTGTATTTCAGGCCGGAGCTCACCATGACGGTGCCTCCGCCGACGGGTACTGCGCTGGCGGCCACGGCGTATTCGTAGCGCCCTGCCGTAAAATTGGCGTTGTTCAGGGTATTGGAGGCGAAGCCACCCGCCACGCCGTCACCGTACGAATCGGTATTGGTCGCGTCCACTTCCGCCCCCTGCATCTGCATAATCAGGAGCAGGTCGCCGGCGGCGATGGGCGTGAGGGTGCTGCCGGTGGCCGCTCCCACCGTGAAGGCGGTAGCGCCCACGGCCACCGTTTGGTTGGCGGCCGGATAGTAGGTGTTGGGGTTGGTGCTCAGGGTGGGCGAGCCATCCTGGCCGGGAGTGGCGCAGGCGCTGGCCAGGCCCGCCGGCCCAATGGGCAGCACCGTTACCGCAAGGTTGGCGGCCGGGGCGGTGCCGTTATTGTTGGCCGGCGTGGGGTCGGCGGTGTTGCTGGTATTGGCCCCCGTGAGGGTAAAGCTGGCGGGAGCCGCCTGGACCAGCAGCGTCAGGGTGTTGGCACTGGATGCCCCGCTGGCCAGCGAGGAGATGGTATTAAAGGTCACGACGCCCGTGGTAGGGTCGTAGCTGCCGTTGGTCACCGACACGGTACTGAACGGCGGCTTGTGCGACAGCGTGATGGTGGGCACCACGCCGGTGGACGCGGCCGGCCCGTTGTTGGTGGTCGTTAGGTTATAAGTCTTCGACTGGCCTTCCACGCCCGAAGTCGAGCCGTTCATGGTCGACACCAGGTCGGCCCCCGCCGTCACGGGCACGTAGTAGGTCGCCGTGTTCGAGCTGGTATTAGCGTCGTCGGTGGCTTTGTAGGTGAAGCTGGCGCTGCCAGCAAACGTGCCGTTCGGCACGAAGGCAAGCTGGTAGCCCGGCGCGGCCGGCGTGGCCGAGGTTGGCACCGTGATAACCTGGTTCAGCGTGGCCGCCGTGCCATTCACGTAGAGCGTGCCCTGGACCGCCGGGGGCAACGACAGTACGGTGAACGACATGATGGTGGTGTTGCCGGTGGTCGCGTCCGGGTCGTTGGCGTTGAACGAGGCCAGCGTGGTCTGGCTGGTAGTGCTGCTCAGAATGGCCGGCGCGCTGGTCACGTTGTTGGCCACCGGAGTCCGGTTCTGGGCCGTGGTCAGGGTCGCGGTGTTGTTACCGGCCGTGGGGTCGTCGGCCGTTGAGGTGAAGCCCGACGTAGCCGTCACGGCCACCGTGGCGGGCATTGTGTAGGTGATGGGCTGGGCTACCGAATTGCTAGCCGCCAGGTTGCTGATGACAGGCAGCGTGAGCACGCCGGTACTCGTGGCGTAGGTGCCGCCCGTCACGCCGCTCAGGCCCGTGGGCAGCTGCACCGTGGGCTGAATGTTATTCACCGCATCGCCGCTAACATTGAGCGTGGTGGCGGTGAGGGCCACCGTGCTGCCGGCCTGCGCCCGCACCGGACCACTAAGGGTGGTCTGGATATCGGCCTGCGCGCACCAGGCAAAAGACGTAAACACAATGCCTTGCAGCGCCGGGTCGGCCTGCGCCGAGGTATTGCGGTAGGTCAGTACCAGCCGGGTGATGGCCGACGGGAAAGTGGCAATGATGTTGCTGGTGGCCAATCCATCGCTGGTAGCTGTACCGGTAAAGGTGTTGTTGCCGTTGCCACCGTTGTTACTGTAGGCGTTGGATGCTCCCGCTACGGCGCTGGCGGCCGGAATGACGACGAGGGTATTGTTGACGTCGTACCCTTGAATAACCAGCTGGTCGATGAATCCTACGCCGGTATCGATGTCGCCGGCCGTCAGGGTGAAGTTGCTCACCGGCCGGCTGAAGGCAAACGTGAGCGTGGCCGTAGCCGCCGCGCTGGCACTGTAGTCCTCCAGCCAGGTCAGGCCCTTGCTCGGTAGCCCCGCCTGGTCGGCGATGCCCAGCGTGTTGGTGGTGCCGGCCGATGCCGCGTAGCCGGAAGTAGTAACGCTAACGCCCCCCACGCTCACCGTGCGGGGCACTTTCCAGTCTTCACCAGTAGTGCGGGCGTAGTAGCTCAGCAGGTTGGCCTGTCCCACGCCGGCTCCGCAGGTGGCTTTGCTCACCGGAATGCCGTAGGTCACGGGGGCCGAAGCCGTCGCGGTGTTGTCTTTGGCCTGGTACTGAAACACGGCCGTGCCAAAGTAGCCGGCCGCCGGGTCAAAGGTCAGATTGCCCGCATCGGCGGCCGCAATTACCGTAGCCGTGGTGACGGTGGTGAGGCCGTTGATTTTCAGTACCCCGGCCGCTGCGGGCGGCAGCGTCGTTACCGTATAAGAGGCAATGGAGCCGCCGGCATCGGCATCGGTAGCCGTCAGGGGCACCGCCAGCCGGGTGTCGGCGTAGGTATTCAGCAGAATTTGCGACGTGCGGGCATAGGCTACCGGGGCCGCCAGCACTTTGTTGGCACCGGTGCCCTGTTTGGGCACCACACCCGTGCCCACAGCAGCAGGCTGGCGCGCCGATGAAGCAAGCGCATCGGTGTCGGAATGAGCATGTGCCAGCCGCCCGGCCAGCAGCAGTCCACCCAGCAGTACCAGCTTTATCAACGCACCCAACGCGTTGCGCACTTGCTGCACTACTTTTTCAGGGGCTCGAGAACCGAATAAGTGCGTTGTAGGCCGACTGACTTGTAAGTGTAAATTCATGCAAATAAAAGATTGAGATTTATAATTACCCTATTGATTACAAGCAGAATGCCTACTGCCACATTCTCATAAATCGTCAGGACAGGGAGAGGTACATTCACCGGCACAAAATTCCAGCTTAGCAGACAGGTTATCCCCTAAAAGTCCTACCCTAGATGCGGGTGTTGCCATGCCCCTCTCTTCAGGAGCCCCCGCCAGACTGCGGCAATTATTAATATATTTTAAGTCTTTTTTGAACGTAGCTACGCTAATTTCCTTTATCACAATTATGGAAATCAATTAAATAAATATTTCTACTGAGCGAGCATTAGACAATGTATTCCAGATGGCTTAGGTAGCACCTCCCGCAAATAGGGTAGGCCCGCATTCGGCAACCATCTTGGGAAACGCCTAATTTCGCATTCTCACCGAGGAGCTTTTTGGTGCTTGCGCGCAGGCATGCGCGCCCGAGCCAGGCATTCAGTAAATTCCATGTATCCAGTGTATTGACCTGGGTTAAAAATCAGATTCTACACAAGCAATTCATGGATTTAATCACGCTGGCGGTTGTAGAGGACGACGCGGTGCTGGTGAAGGTGCTGCGGGCCTACTTCGCTCAGCAGCCCGACATCCGCCTCGTGTTCGTAGCCGCCCGCGTCGAGGACCTGCTCGAAGAGCTCGACGAGGGCCTGCTGCCCCGCGTGCTGCTGCTCGACATCGGCCTGCCCGGCCTGAGCGGCACCGAGGCCCTGCCCCTGCTCAAAGACAAGTACCCCGCCCTGGAAGTCATTATGTTCACCGCCTACGACGACATCGAGCACATCTACCAAGCCCTGTGCTGCGGCGCCACCGGCTACCTAACCAAGGGCTCCCCCCTCGACCAGCTCGGCCCCGCCGTGCGCGAAGTAGCCCGCGGTGGGGCGCCGATGAGCCGCGCAGTCAGCCGCAAGGTGCTGGGCCACTTCCGTCCCACCCCCACCACCCACACGGCCCTGCTCACCCCCCGCGAGCAGCAGGTCCTGCAGGGCATCGTCGACGGCCTGAGCGACAAAGAAATCTCCACCCGCCTCGACCTCTCCACCCTCACTGTCCGCACCCACGTCAAGCACGTCTACCGCAAAATGCAGGTCAACTCCCGAACCCAGCTCCTTAGCCAGCACCTCAGGGGAGTCATTTAATGATTTCCGCCCTGCTGCCGTGTATTCTGCCCCTATTTTTCAGCTTCTTATGTATTCTGTGACCCCTACGTTGCGCGCCGGCGATACCGTCACCATCCCTGGGTCTGCTCGTGCAGGCCTGACTGATTATGCGGTGGTAGTCGAGGTATTAGCCGATGGAACCGTCGAACTGGATAATGGCCACGCGCTGTCGGCGAATGTGCTCGTTCCGGTTGCCAATGGCGAGGAATGGCTGCCGGTAGCTGGTTTTGCCGACCGTTACCGGGTTTCCTCTCATGGCAAAGTGGTCAGTTTGCGGTATAAGCGTACCACGCGGGCACGCCTGCTACGGCCATTAGGCGCAAGCCGCTACCCTTCCGTCACCTTGTGCTGTGAAGCTACCATAGCGCAGGTTGGCCTCAATCGTCTGGTTGCTCAGCACTTTTTACCTCCCCCAGTTGATGCTCGCCAGACATTCGTGCTTCCCCGCGACGGCAATCATCTCAATCTACGAGCCGATAACCTGCAATGGGTTTATCCGTGTGCATTAGAAGATGAAGCCACGACTGCGTACCTGTACAACTGTGGTGAGCTGCATCATAAAAGCCGGCTTAGCACGGCCGAAGTGGCGCAGGTGCGCCACCTCGCCGCGCAGGGCACCACGCAAAAAATCCTCGCTCAGCGGTTCAACATGAGTCGCCCGGCCATTTCCTTAATTGTAAACAGGCACACCCGCCGCTACGCCTAGCAAGGCCGTCATCTACTGGGATATAATCCCGCCACCGACTTCTCTTGCTGTTGCTTTGTGTGCTTGGAGCGCGCTTGCTCGGCCACGCCCAAGCCCACCAGCCCGCGTTGTTTCGCGAAACAACGCTGCCCGAACCGGGGAGTCCCCGCTGGTTTCGCTTGAACCGGGCCCTCAGCTATTGCGTCCGCAGAAAAGGCGACAAACTGGTTACGAGCCTGGGCAAGGACGCGCGTACCACGCAGTTGCGGATTGCCGGCGGGGAACTTCGGGGAGCGGACTACGGCGAATTTGGCGGGCGCCTGGTTTTTCAGCCGACGGATAAAAAAGCTACCCCGGTGGCGATAAAGCAAGGGAATGTGCGCCTGCTTTTTCAACGCGACGGCACGGTGTACTTTATCGAAGGCATGGCCCACTTGTCCAGCAGCAGCGGCGCGTTGTACCAGTTGACCGGCACGTCCCCCGGGTTTGGCTACACCAAGCTGGCCGACTTTGCGGATGCGCCCGAAGCGTTTTGGGTGGAAAACAACACGGTGTACATCGCCCAAAGCCGGGGCTTTGCCGTGGTGCAGCAAACCTTTTGGGGCGGACTCTACCCCAACTCGGTTGCCGTCTTTGGGGATACGGTGTATGTCGGCATGCGGGGAGGGTACGCTCAGCTGGTGCTGGCGAGCAAACAACTCAAGTTTTTTCAGCACTTGCCATAGCCGTTTAGGCCTTTTCGTTCATAAAAACGGTTGCTCGCGCAAAGTTGTCGGTTGGGATGTGCGCGACACCATGCCCGACCAGGGCCGTCAGCATACGGGCACCCGCTTCAAAGGCCTGCTGGTGTGCCACGGGGCCCGATAAAGCATGAGCCGACGCGGCAACTACTATGACAACGCCCTACCGGGCACGCCCCCTGCCGAATCGTTTTGGAGCGGGCCCAAGGCTGAATGGCCCAACAGCGGCCATCTCCCTGGCTAGGAAAAAGCCAAGCCTGAAATCAGCGACCCCGTGCCCCATTACAATTCCGAGCGCCTCCACTCAGCCCTCAGTCATTACTCGCCCAACCGCAATTGCAGACCACGCTCCACATCAGCCGGGTTTGGTTAGGCCACCTCATGATTTAATAGAAAACTAAATTATATATGATATATAATATGTTAAGTCAAAAACATTAATATTATAATTGCTTGCTATTCAGCAAATAATGCTTGAATACCCGGCGCATGCTGCTGCATAACCGTTGCTTTTTATTGTTCACTAACTACTTGTTTCCCATGCGACACTTATCCTTTATTCGCTTCCGGCAAGCCCGTGCGCGGTGCCTTTTCATGGTTCTTTCCATGTCTTTGTTTGCGTATTTGCCTGCCCTCCAGGCACAACCCGGCGGGCGGGTGGCCGCTGATGAGCCACCCGTGCCACGGCTTTTGGAAATGCCCGGCCTCCTGAATACCCCGGCCGCCTTCCCTGCGAATGCCGCTCGCTCAACCGGCGTATCTGGGCCAGTAACAGAAGAATGGGTGGCACGCTACAATCGGCTAAAGACCAATGGGACCACTGCGGTTGCCATCGCACTGGACGCGGCGGGGGATGTCTACATAACCGGCGAATCATACAACGGCACTGACTCAGACTTTGCGACCATCAAGTATGCGCGGGCAACTGGCAAACCGGTGTGGATAGCCCGCTACAATGGGGCGGCGAATGGCAACGACTACCCCACGGCCATTGCCGTGGACGCTGCGGGCAACGTCTACGTGGCGGGCTACTCGGGCTTGGGCATCAACAATGATTACACCACCGTCAAATATTCCGGGGCGGCGGGCCAACAGCAGTGGGCGGCCCACTATAATGGGCCCGCCAATGCCGACGATAAAGCCCGGAGCATATCCGTGGATGCGGCGGGGAATGCCTACGTAACCGGCAATTCCTACAATGGCAGCAACTACGACATCGCCACCATCAAATACGCCAGAGCCACCGGCCAGCCGCAGTGGGTTTCCCGCTACAATGGCCCCGCCAACGGCGGGGAGGCTGCGGCGGCCGTGGCCGTAAATGCGGCGGGGGATGCGTATGTCACGGGCGGTTCCTTCAATGGCGTTAGCTCCGACTATGTTACCATCAAGTACGCCAAAGGCACGGGCCGCGTGCGGTGGGTCTCCCGCTACGATGGACCGGCCAATCTCGATGACCGGGCCTCAAGCATATCCCTGGATGCAGCGGGCAACGTGTATGTGACCGGGGGCTCGCAGCCCACCAACGGCCGTTATGACTACGCCACCATCAAGTACGCCAAAGCCACCGGCCGGCAGTTATGGGCGTCGCGCTACAATGGCATGGGCAACAGCGACGACTTTGCCACGGCCATGGCCGTGGACGCGCAGGGGGCGGTGTACGTAACCGGCGTCAGCGCCAACCCGGTGTCTTCGGATTTTGCCACCGTCAAATACGCGAGCGCGACCGGCCAGCAACTGTGGGTTTCCACTTACGATGGGCCCGACCAGCGCTTCGACCAGGCCAGCGCCATCGGATTGGATGCTGCGGGCGAGGTTTACGTAACCGGCTTGTCCTATTCTGACACCCCCCGCATATCGGTGGATTACGCTACCGTCAAATATTCCGGGGCGTCAGGCCAGCAGCTATGGGCGGCCCGGTACAACGGGCCGGCCGGTCGTGACGACTACGCAACCGGCCTGGCCGTGGATGCCGCGGGAAATGCCTACGTGACGGGCTTTGCTGACGGCGGCGACAGCTACACCACCATTAAGTATGCCCGAAGCAAAAAGGGGCACGATTGCGACGACGCGGTCACAAAAACCGACCGCTCAACCGTCGCGGATGCGGCCCAGCCACTCGTCGCATTTGAGGCCTTTCCTGTTCCGACTCACGGCCAAGCGGTTATCCGCTTTCAGTTGGCGGCCGATTCTCCGGTGTACCTGGTGCTATATGACCAGTTCGGCACTGTGGTGGGCACCCTTTACGAAGGGATTGTCGCCGCTGGCGTTGCCCAAACCCTGGCATTGCCCACCAGCCTACCCAACGGCGTGTATCTGTGCCGCTTGCTCTACCCGGGCCATGCGGAGAGCCTACGAATTGAAGTGCAACAATGAGGGCACCCGGGCAAGGCGGTCACACGCAGGACATCTAATCCTGCTGCCGTGGTGGCAAAAACCAAGCGGGGCGTTACCCTCTACGCAAGTACGAGGAGAGTCTCAAAATACCGCCCTAAACTGTCCTACTTAGGTGGACCACCTCAGTTTTTGGCTTGCAAGTTTATGACCCATACTTCGTGAGCCGCTCAACCAGTCCGGACTCGGACTCGAGCAAACACTATAAATCAGGCAGCATGTCTACCGACTACAGCCAACATACTCCCATCAAATTTCAGCTATTTAGCCCAAGTGTTTATGAGCATATATCGGCTAATTCTACATAAAACCGGGGGCAAAACCGGGGGCTAATCAATAAAAAACCCTCATTGCGCAGTGCAATGAGGGTTTTCGTGAGGCGTATTGGGCTCGAACCAACGACCTCCACCGTGTCAGGGTGGCGCTCTGAACCAACTGAGCTAACACCCCGGAACCGGCCCTGCTAGTGGGCCGCCGCTCCAAAGGTAGCGCCGCATGGCGAATGCAGCGAAAGGAGGCCTCTTTTTTTCTGCAAATAGGGCCTTCAGGCAACCTTCTGGTCCCGGCAAAGTATAGGGGCAAACGGGAATAGTAATCTTCCCCGGCTTCTGGCCCATTACCTCACTTCATTTCACCCATGAAAAAGACTCTCCTATTGTTGCTGCTGGCCGTTACTTCAGCTTCTTCTGCGTTTGCCCAGGCGGCTCCCGGCGGTGCTACTTCTTCCAAAGACTACACCGGCGGCAAAACCACCGACTCGCGCAATACCGGCTTCGGCGTGAAAGGCGGCTATAACCTCAACGGCCTGCGCGGCGATGACATTAAAGGCATCGACCGTAACTCGCACAGCGACTTCCACGCCGGCGTGTTCGGGCAGTTTGGCTTCGATGACTTCTCTTCGGTGCAGGTGGAGCTGCTGTACTCGCGCCTGGGCTTCACGGGCAATACCGGCCCCGGCAAGGCCCAGCAAACCTACCGCACTACCTATCTACAGTTGCCCATCATGTACGTGGGCAACTTCACCGATAACCTGAGCTTCCACGTGGGTCCGCAGGCCTCGCTGCTCATCAATGCCACAAAAGACGGTTCGACTCTGGGCTTAGCCGACAATGGCTTCAACACCTTTGATTTTGGCGGCGTGGGCGGTTTGGAGGCACGCATTGGCCCAGCCCGCGTAGGTGCCCGCTACAACCTGAGCCTGGGCAAGGTATTTGAAGACAATATTCCAGCCGGCAAAGCCATCGACCCGGCGTTCGGCAACGCCAAAATCTACAACAACCTGTTGCAGGTTTACGTGGGCATCGGCTTCACGCAATAGGCTCACAGTCTTTAGCATCGTTAAAAAAAGGAAGCTCCGCAAGGGCTTCCTTTTTTTCTTCCCCCTCACTCTTCCCATTGCCATGCCCGCTGCCGCTCCTGCCGTCGATATTGCCAGCCTCTTCATGGCCCGCGAACTGCTGCTGGGCCGGGGGCTGGCCGTGCTGGCGGCCTGGGTGCTGCTGAACCTGGTGGGCAGCGGCTACTACCTGGCGCATAGCGACCGGCGGCACGAATCCTTCTACTTCCACGGCATGAACGTGGGCTGGGGCCTGGTGAATGCCGGGCTGGCCGCGTGGGGCATTCTGCACCTGCACTTTGTGGCCCCCGCCGGCCTGGTGCCCGCTGAGTTGCTGCAATCCCAGCTCTTCAACGAAAACCTGTTTTTACTCAATGCCGGGCTCGACGTGGCCTACATCATGACGGGCTACTACCTGCGGGCGCGGGCGCTGGTGCCGGGACAGACGCGCCCCGTGCGGCTGCTGGGCTTCGGCCGCTCGCTGTGGGTGCAGGGCGGTTTTTTGCTGGTGTTTGATGCCACGATGTGGAGCTTGGTGCACTGGGTAGGGCGTGACTGGTTTCAACTGTTGGGCTGAGATTTATTTCATCCCAAATTGAGACTGGCGGCCCATTTTGAGAAAACCCGGTTTTCGTTCGTGTGGCAATTGGTACTGCAAGGCGACGAAAAAGACCGGTTCGACGGAAAACCGCCCCCTTGAAAACACGGTCAGCGGAGCTTTGCGTAGCTCTCTCGCCGCTGCCCCCGCCCAGGTCTTCGGGGAAGGCCCGGTTTTCAGCCTCCTGCTTATGCGCTTTTTCTGCTCTATTCTCGTCTTTTTTTGCTTGCTGCTGACTGTTGGTGCGCAGGCTAGCACCCTCGACCGGGTAGAGGCCGTGGTACTCTCATCGCCAGCCGGCGGCACGCGCCTCAATGGCATTCTGCGGCTGCCCGTTGGGCCCGGCCCTTTCCCGGCCGCCGTGCTGCTGCCCGAGCACGAAGCCGGCACCCTGCCCCCCAGCGAGGCCGATAAGCAGCTGATGAGCAGCCTGGCCGACTACCTCGTGAGCCAGGGCATGGTGGTGCTGCGCCTCCAGGAGCGCGGCCCCGGCGAAGGCCCCGGCACGGTGGCCGACCGCTCGGCCGATGCCCTGGCCGCCCTCAACTACCTGCGCACCCGGCCCCAGGTTGATGTGACACGGCTGGGCCTCATCGGCCACGGCGAGGGCGGCAACGTGGCGCTGCTGGCCAGCGCGCAACTGCTGGCCCCCACATTTGTGGTGGCCCTGGCAGCGGCTGGGCTGCCCGGCCGCGAGCTACTGGCCGCCCAGCCCACCATGTACGGCAAGGTGCTCGGACAGGACTCGACCGATGCGCAGCGCCAGCGCAAGTACCTGCTCGACCAGGTGGCCGCCGAGCAGGAAGCCGCCAAGCTGCGCGCCCACGGCTCGAACAGCGCCCAGGTGCAAACTTACCTCGACCAGCAGCGCCTGCGCCAGAAAATGGCCATGCGCCGCGACGAGGAAAACCTGGTGAAGCACCAGCGCGCCATGCTGGAAATAGTACGCCAAACGCCCGATAATGCCCAAGCCCAGGCTATTCTCAGCAACATGCTGCGCCAGCGCTACCCCGGCATCGCCCCGCGCGATGTGCAGGCCAGCGTGCAAACCCTGACTACGCCCGCCTACCGCAACTACCTGGCCTTCGACCCCGTGGCCGCGCTGCCGAAGGTGCAATGCCCCGTGCTGCTGCTGCACGGCGACGACGATGCCGAGGTGAACACGCCGGTCAATCTGGCCCTGCTCAAAAAAGGCCTTCGCAACAATGCCCGTGTGACCGAGATGCACGTGCCAGGCCTCAACCACGCCTTGCAGTTGAGCAAAGCGGAAGCCGCCGGAATGTCGCCCGCGCCCATCTCGCCCGATGCCCAGGCCGACATCTACACTTGGATTATGAGCCAGAAATAGCCCTGGCGACTTCCAGACTTCATCCCTAAAACGGAGCAGTGAAGCCCGGCAATTTGGTTTGTCGGGCTTTCCCATTGCTTGCGGGCACAGCTGGCTTGGTCAGCAAAGTTGGGCCGGTGGTCGGGCGGGCGCGAGGCTAGGCCGATTACGGAGAGTTGAAGTCGACTTTTTGCAACCTGCTTTCGTATCGGTAAACGGCTCGCGTACAAACGCGGAGCACTGCTATTGTATATGAATAGATTTTTGCCCGGCCGGGCAGCTCTGCTGCTGGTACTACTGAGCGTGGCGGCCTGCAACTCGAAGAAGAAAGACGACGAAGCCGGCGGTCCCGGTGGCAAGGGCGGCAAAGACGGCGGCCCCGCCCCCATCAAGGACTACCCGGTGCTGGTGGTGCGGCCCGATACAGTGACGCTGTTCCAGGACTACCCCGCCACCATTCAGGGGCAGCAGAACGTGGAAATCCGGCCCAAGGTGGACGGATTTGTGGAAGCCATTTACGTGGATGAGGGTGCCAGTGTGAAGAAGGGCCAGAAGCTCTTCCACATCAGTGCGCCGCAGTATGAGCAGGAAGTGCGCACAGCCCGCGCCGGCATCAAAACCGCGCAGGCCGACGTGGACGCTGCCCGCATGGGCGTGGCCAAAGTGGCCCCGCTGGTGGCCAAAGGCATCATCAGCAAATACCAGTTGGAGGGCGCGCAATACACGCTGGAATCGAAAGAAGCCGCACTGGCGCAGGCCCAGGCCACGCTTTCCAACGCTAATACCAACCTGGGCTACACTACCATCACCAGCCCGGTGGATGGCGTGATGGGCACCATCCCCAACAAAATCGGCAGCCTGGTGAGCAGCACCTCGGCCGACCCGCTTACCACCATTTCCAGCACCGGCAACGTGTACGCCTACTTCTCGCTCAGCGAAAAGGCGCTGCTGGATTTTGCCCGCCGCCGCCCCGGCAACACCCTTCAGGAAAAACTCTCAAACGTGCCCGACGTGCTGCTGGTGCTGGCCGACGGCAGCGTGTACCCCTACCACGGCCGCGTGAAAACGGCTATTGGTCAGATTAACACCGAAACCGGGGCCAGCAGCTTCCGCGCCACCTTCCCCAACCCGCAGGGTTTGCTCCGCAGCGGCAGCAGCGGCTCAGTACGCACACAGCACCCAATTGATGATGCCCTCATCATCCCGCAAAGCGCTACATATGAGCTGCAGGGCAAGCGCTTCGCCTACGTGGTGGGCCGCGACACGGCCGCGCACGCCGCCGCCATCACGGTGGTGCCCACGCCGGATGGGGCCTCGTTTGTGGTGCAAAAGGGCCTGAAAGCGGGCCAGCAGGTGGTGCTGGAGGGCATCAGCGGGCTGAAGGAGGGCTCGAAGATTCGGCCCAAAGTGGTGAAGGCAGTGCCGAAGGAGGATGTGGCGGGCGGGTAGGCAGGAATAGTCTGAACCCGCCTTAGCCGTCATGCTCATCTGGCGTCCGCGCAGTCGAAGCATCTCTACCGCGCAAGTAAATCAATCGACGCAACGAAGCGATAGAGATGCTTCGACTGCGCGGACGCCAGATGAGCATGACGTTCCGACTTATAAAAAGCTACCTGATACCCAGTAGAAGATTATGCTAAAAGTATTCATCGAGCGCCCCGTGCTTTCCACCGTTATTTCGGTGATAATCGTGCTGCTTGGCGTGCTGGGGCTGTTGCAGCTGCCCATTGCCCAATATCCCGACATTTCGCCGCCCACCGTGCAGGTATCGGCCAGCTACGCGGGCGCCAATGCCGACGTGGTGCTGAAAAGCGTGCTGGTGCCGCTGGAAGAGCAGATAAACGGTGTGGAAGGCATGACCTACATGACGTCCTCGGCCACTAATGAGGGCGCGGGCAGCATCCAGGTGTACTTCAACGTGGGCACCGACCCCGACCAAGCGGCCGTGGACGTGCAGAACCGCGTGGCCAGCGCCACCAGCCTGCTACCCCAAGAAGTGACCCTGGCGGGCGTGACGGTGCGCAAGCAGCAGAGCAGCAACCTGCTGATTTTCGCCCTCTACTCCGATAACCCGGCCTACGACCAGACTTTCCTGCAGAACTACGCCCAGATTAACATCGTCCCCCAAATCAAGCGGGTGAACGGCGTGGGCAACTCCAACGCCTTCGGCTCGCGTGACTACGCCATGCGGGTGTGGCTGAAGCCCGATGTGATGGCCATTTACGGCCTCACGCCGGCCGATATCTCGGCCGCGCTGGCCGACCAGAACGTAGAGGCTGCCCCCGGCAAATTCGGCGAAAACTCCGACCAGAGCTTCCAGTACGTCATCAAGTACACCGGCAAGCTGCAATCGGTGGAGCAGTTCGAGAACATTATCCTCAAAAGCACCGGCCAGGGCCAGTTGCTGCACCTCAAGGACGTGGCCCGGCTGGAACTGGGCGCTCAGGCCTACAGCAGCAACAGCGCCACCTACGGCAAGCCCTCGGTGGGCATCTCGGTGAACCAGACGCCGGGCTCCAACGCCCGCGATGTAATTGAGAAGTCGCTGGCCGTGCTGAAAGAGGCCGAAAAGTCGTTTCCGGCCGGCATTCACTACACCAATCTGGTCAACATCAACGACTTTCTGGATGCCTCGATTGATAAGGTGATTCACACGCTGTTGGAGTGTTTCGCACTGGTGTTTCTGGTGATTTTCATTTTCCTCCAGGATTTCCGTTCCACGATTATCCACGGCGTGTCGGTGCCGGTTTCTATTATCGGCACGTTCTTCTTTCTCAAGGTTTTCGGATACAGCATTAACCTGCTCACGCTCTTCGCGTTGGTACTGGCCATTGGCATCGTGGTCGATGACGCCATTGTAGTAGTGGAGGCCGTGCACGCCAAGCTGGAGGGCGGTTATACGTCGCCGCGCAAGGCCGCTATTGATGCCATGAACGAGATAACCGGGGCCATTCTCAGCATCACGCTGGTGATGGCGGCGGTGTTTCTGCCGGTCACGTTCATTTCGGGGTCGGTGGGGGTTTTCTATAAGCAGTTCGGCATCACGCTGGCCATTGCCATTCTGATTTCGGCTGTGAATGCTTTGACCTTGTGCCCAGCGCTGGCAGCGCTGTTTCTGAAGCCGCCGCACCACGAGGGTGAGGCCAAAGAAAGCAAGGACAATCCGGACCCGAATGCGGCCAAAGACTCCAAAGAAGCCCCGAAGAAAAAAGGCTTCATGCAGCGGTTCAGCATCGCCTTCAATGCAGCTTACGATGCGCTGGTGGGCAAATACACGAAGGCCGTTACGTTCCTTTCGGCTCGCAAATGGATATCCTTGATTGCGGTGGCGGGCTTCGGCGCGGGCCTGTATTTCCTGATGACAACCACGCCCAGCAGCTTTGTGCCGAACGAGGACATGGGCACCATTTTCGTAAACGTGAGCCTGCCGCCGGCCTCCACGCTGGAGCGCACCACGGCCGTGAATACCGAAGTCGATAGCCTGATTCGGACCATTCCGGCGGTGCGGGGCACGCTACGCATCACGGGCCAGAACTTCCTGGCCGGGCAGGGCAGCGCCTACGGCATGGTCATCGTGCGCCTCAAGCCCTGGGACGAGCGCAAGGACACGAACAACGAAGCCGTTATCAAGGAGATAACCAAGCTCACGGCCCACATCCGGGCCGGCGATATTCGCAGCATTTCGCAGCCCACGATTACGGGTTTTGGGGCCACGGGCGGCTTCACCTTTCAGCTGCAGGACAAGGGCGGGCACACCACGGCCGAGTTCTTCAAAGTGGCCCAGGATTTCCTGGCCGAGCTCAACAAGCGGCCCGAAATCCAGTACGCCAGCACGGCCTTCAACCCCGGCTTCCCGCAGTACCAGATGGCCGTGAATGTGGCCAAGGTGAAGGCCGCCGGCCTCACCGAAAAGGACGTACTGAACGCCATGCAGGTGTTCTACGGCGGCTCCTACGCCTCCAACTTCAACCAGTTCGGCAAGCAGTACCGGGTGATGGTGCAGGCCGACTCAGCCTACCGCGCCAACCCGGAGGGCTTGAGCAAAGTCTTCGTACGCAACGCCGCCGGCGTGATGGCCCCACTCACCGAATTCGTGACCCTGACCCGCATCTACGGCCCCGAAAGCCTCTCGCGCTTCAACCTGTTCACGTCGATATCGGTGAACGGCTCGCCCAAGGAAGGCAGCAGCTCGGGCGAGGCCCTGATTGCCATTCAGGAAGTGGCCCAGAAGCTGCCGGCCGGCTACGGCTACGAATTTTCGGGCATCAGCCGCGAGGAACAGGGCAGCGGCAAGCAGTCGCTCTACATTTTCGCGCTGTCGCTGGTGTTCGTGTACCTGCTGCTGAGCGCGCAGTACGAGAGCTATATTCTGCCGTTTGCGGTGCTGTTTTCGATTCCGATTGGCTTGTGCGGCACGTATTTGTTCGCCAAGATTTTCGGCATCGACAACAACATCTACCTCCAGATTTCGGTGATTATGCTCATCGGCCTGTTGGCCAAAAACGCCATCCTCATCATCGAATTCTCGCTGGCCCGCCGGCGCGACGACGGTATGGAAATCATGGAAGCCGCGCTGGAAGGGGCCAAAGCCCGCCTGCGGCCCATCCTGATGACCTCCTTCGCCTTCGTATTCGGCCTGATGCCGCTGCTGTTTGCCAGCGGCGCGGGGGCCAACGGCAACAAGAGCATCGGGGCCGGGGCCATCGGCGGGATGCTGTTTGGCACGCTGGTCGGGGTGTTTTTCATCCCGGTTTTGTTCGTGGTTTTTGAGGGCTTACAGGAAAGCATCAGCGGCCCGCCCAAGACCAAGGAGCAACTCGAAAAAGAGGAAACCGAAGGCGGCCCGCCCGCTAAGGACGGCGAGAAGAAGCCGGAGGAGGAGGCGCAGCCTGCGCTGGCGTAGCGGTTGCGCTGCCGCTTCAGCCAACCGCGTACAAGTATTAATTCCATTGCTATGACTGCCAGCAAATTCCTTCGATTATTTTCTCCCGTGCTTGCGCTGGCGGCGGGCTGCCAGCTGCTGCATCCCTACAGCCGCCCCGAGACGGCCACCACCGGCCTCTACCGCGACGCGGCCACCACCGACACCACCACCCTGGCCGCCCGCCCCTGGCAGCAGCTCTTCACCGACCCGCAGTTGCAAAAGCTCATCACCGAAGGCCTCGCCAACAACCGCAACCTGCAAGTGGCCCTGGCCCGCATCGAGCAAAACCAGGCCCTGCTGGCCCAGAGCCGCGCCGCCTTTCTGCCCAGCCTCAGCGGCCGGGCTACCACCACAATTTCGCGCATCGGTGGGGCTTTCGTGAGTACCGGCACTGGTGGTAGCAGCACCACTACCACTGGCGGCACGGGCGGGACCGGGACTGGCGGGACTGGAGGAACTGGTGGCACCGGAACAGGCGGTACGGGCACGGGTACCGGAACCGGAACCACCACCGGCACGACCACCACCGACCAATCTTCCGTCGTAACCGGCGGCACGGCGCACCAGTACCTGCTGGGCCTGAGCAGCAGTTGGGAAGCCGATGTGTGGGGCAAGATGCGCAGCACCAAACGCTCCTACGCCGCCGCCGTGCGCCAGAGCGAAGCCTACCGCCGCGTGGTGCAAACCCAGCTCATCGCCGATATCGCCGATAATTACTACGCCCTGCTGGCCCTCGATGCCCAGCTCGACATCACCCAACAAACCGTCCAGAACCGCATCAAGGACGTGGAAACCATGCGCCTGCTGCTGGAAGGCGACGTGGTAACCGGGGCCGCCGTGGTGCAGAGCGAAGCCCAGCGCTACGCCGCCGAAGTCACCATCCCCGACCTCCAGCGCAACATCCGCGAGACGGAAAACCTGCTGGCCACGCTGCTGGGCCGCACGCCCGGCCCCGTGGCCCGCGGCACGCTGGCCGCTCAGGATGCCGCCCCGTCCCTGCTCACCGGCGTGCCCGGCCAGCTGCTGCGCAACCGCCCCGACGTGCAGCAGGCCGAATTCGCCTTCGAGTCCACCTTCGAGCTCACCAACGCGGCGCGGGCCTACTTCTACCCCAGCTTCACCATCACGGCCAACGGCGGCCTCACCAGCACCACGCTCACGGATTTGTTCTCGCCCACGGCCGTTTTTGCCAGCATCGTGGGCGGCCTGGCCCAACCCATTTTCAGCCAGGGCCTCAACCGGGCACGCCTGCGCCGGTCAGAGGCCTTGCAGAAAGAATACCTCTATACCTACCAGCAAACGATGTTCGTGGCCGGCCAGGAGGTTTCCAACGCCCTGTTCTCCTACCAAAGCGCCACCGACAAAGCCCGCCTGCGTGCCCTGCAGCTGGAGTCGCTTCGCAAGTCGGTTGAATACACCCAAGAGCTGCTGCGGGCCGGCTTTGCTAACTACACCGAGGTGCTCACGGCCCAGCAAAACCTGCTGCAAGCGCAGCTAAATGCCGTGAACGACCAACTGCAACAGCGCCAGGCCGTGACGGATTTGTATCACGCGCTGGGCGGCGGTTGGCGGTAGTGGTTTGGTTTTTGGGCCTAACTAAACAAAAAAGGAACGTCATGCTGAGCGTAGCCGAAGCATCTCTACCGCATAACTAATCCAATTGATAGGGATTACTACTGCGGTAGAGATGCTTCGGCTACGCTCAGCATGACGTTCCTTTTTCCGACGTTCTGAGGAGACGTTCAATCAACGCCACCCGAAACCCGGCCTAATTCTGCCCGCCGTGCTGGGGCTCCAGCATCTCCTCCACAATCTTCTTATTGAAGGCCGGAATGTCCTCCGGCTTGCGGCTGGTGATGAGGCCGTGGTCGCACACCACTTCCGAATCTTCCCACTGGGCGCCGGCGTTTTTGAGGTCGGTATGCACGCTGGGCCAGCTCGTCACGCGCTTGCCGCGCACCACATCGGCTTCCACCAGCAGCCAGGGGCCGTGGCAGATGGCGGCCAGCACCTTGCCCGAGCCGGCAAATTCCTTCACGAAAGCCACCACGTCTTTGTTCACGCGCAGGATGTCGGGGTTCATCTGGCCGCCGGGCAGCACCAGGGCGTCGTAGTCGGCAGGCTTCACGTCGGTGATGACTTTATCAACGTCGACTTTATCGCCCCAATCTTTCTTGGGTCCGTCCCAGCCCTTGATGGAGCCGCTTTTGAGGGAGATGACGTGGGTTTCGGCGCCCTCGCCTTCGAGGTATTTTTTGGGCTCGTCGAGCTCGGCTTGCTCGAAGCCGTCGGTGGCAATGATGGCAATTTTCTTGCCCTTGAGTTTGTCGCTGCTGAAGATGCTCATAGTGTTTTGGAAAGTAAGAATACAGGCCCGGAAGAATGCCCGGCCGCCTGAGTTTACGCTCCAAAAAGCACCAGGTTTAGCAAAATTCGGGCTTTCTGAGCCGCATTGCTGCTAAGCAGAGCCATAGGAATTGCATAAGGCACTGGTCGCATTCCCCTCATCGCCCCAATCCGCCTTGGGTCAGGCCGTCCTCACCGATACTTTCCGGGGCAATGGCGTGGCCGTGCCCATCGCCAACATGGCCGCCGGCCTCTACCTGCTCAGTGTGCAGGCCGATGGCACCGCCCCCGCCACCCAGCGCGTGACGGTGGAGTAGTAGTTGTTTTTTTGTCATTGAAACGGCCCGTCTGGAGATTCCAGGCGGGCCGTTTTTGGTTCGATTAGCTAATTTGGGTAGCTATGCCCGCGCTGAACCGATTCTCCCTCTCCCCAAGGAGAGGGAGAATCGGTTCAGCGCGGGCATAGCTACAGTGGCATAGTGCCTGTGCATATTGCGCGCTACAGTGCACTAGACAAGCTATACCACCATAAGTTTGGAATTGGAGAGGCGTCTCGCGGTGGTTGCTGTCGCTCGCGAAGCTAGTATCGCTGCCATAATGGGCCCAATGCCGAAAAGTTAGCCGCACTCCTAAAGGTTTAGCTGTTTATCCGCTACACAACCCGCATGCCTTGAAAAATCCCTGGTACACGATTTAGTGGAATTGGCTATTTATTGTCACTACATTAATTTCTCTTTCAACCAAGGCTGTAAGCGGCGTTCTAATGCCCAACCCAAGAATATCACAAGCACTAGGTATAACAATAAACGCACTAAAAAAGAAGTAGCCGTTCCACTAAATGTTTTTACTTGATGAAATAGAAAGAAAAGGGGGAAATGAATAATGTAGATTCCGTATGATATATGGCCCAATGGTGTAAGCTTTTGAATTATAGCCTCTCCCAACAATGTGGAATGGTGGCGCAGTAAATAAGCTGCTATGGCTAACAAATAGAAAACAGCAGATATTATCACCGTATTAAACAGCTGGGTTTGTTGAATTTTACCAGAATATATATACGATAAAAAATATAAACCTGGCGTCGCAAATGCTGCTAATTCCATCCATCGCCTCCCAGGCATAGTTCGGTTCGTAAAGCAGAGAAGCAATGGAACACAGTATAACAGAAGGGAGAAGTCAGAGAATACAATAGCGCGGTCGAACCATGAGGGGGCCTGGGCTTCGGTTACGTCCAATTGGAGGCTGTGTAATGCGCTAAACATAAGGTTCATGCGCTGAAAGGATAACATAAGTAGCAAAAAAGCCAGCATCGTCCCGAATTGCAATGGGTTAGTGCTTTTAGGCATTCTGCTAAGAAATTGACCAAGAAACCAAAAGACGGCGCCGTAGGCATAAGATACCAAGATAATTGGCTGTATCGCCAATTGACTAAGAATTAGTCCAAATGCTAAAAATGCCACTGCTACCCAGCCTGGAGCCCACCTTCTGGCCGAGACAACTAGAAATAGCACATAATAGAGTATCTCATAACCCAATGACCAAATAGGGTTGTTATATGCTGGCACTTTCACCACCAAGCCTTGTAAGAAAAGCAAACATCCGATTATCGTACCCGCCCCAGCAGGAGTGTGGTACATGACCGCTACGGAAAACGTAGCCGCAAGCGTGAGCAGATACAGCGGATAAAGCCGCACTATTCGCTTCTTCAAGTATAATTTCCGCCCACTATTAGTGGTGATTGGCTTGGAATTAGCCAAGCCGATTACATACCCTGATAGCATAAAAAACACCATCACGCTCAAGTGCCCTGGAGGTGCATACTGCCAAAAGCCAGAAATATGGTAGCTAGGGTCCGGAGTTGGGCCATTTCCTATTGAGTGCTCAAATACTACGAGTAGAGCAGCCAGACCGCGCAACGCTTCTAATGAATAATCAAAAATTGGACGCGATATGTCTGCGCTAGATTTTGATTCTGTCGAAGATTTTAATGCAGTATTAACGGCATACGGGTTTGCGTGAATGGCCATATTTACTTTTCAAGAATCGGAAAGGATGTGTTTCGGCAGAACCGCAAGTATGCCCGATAGCCCATAAGCTAACTCAAGCCTTATGTGCTGCGAATCTGCTGGGTAGAATAAAAAAAGCCCCTTATCCTCGGTAGAGGGACACGGAGCTTTTGCCATAAAATGTAGTAGGCAACTAAACCCGTAGACTGCGTAAAGGTAGGAAACTGCTTCTAGGCAATTGATTTTATTTTTTTAGCAAATTGATTTTTTTCTAATATTAAACTGCGGCCGCGGCCGCTCCGCCGGGTCCGTCAGCCAGGCCCACACGTCGCAAGCCGCGTAGTAGTCGGCCAGCGCCCCGTGAGCAGCACCTTGGCCATGGGCGCGTCGGCGTTGCCATAGTCCTTCACCACGGCTTCCTCGGTGCACACATCGTCGATGCACAGGTGGCGGCCGTCGCCCCTGCCCAAGGCCTGCTGCTGCTTGCGGCTCTCCTCACCGGCCCGGTAGGCCGACTCCACGGCTTCGTCCGACGTCATGCGGTACCCACGGATGGGGTTGGCCGAGAACATTTTCAGCAGCATCGTTTTGCCTACGGGGCCCAGCATGCACAGTCCTTTGCGAATGTCGAGGCCGTGCAGCCCCATCGCCTTGCCCTGCGTGAGAAACGCGGCCTCGTCGCCGGCGAAGTAGTACACCAGCAGGTCAAACAGCTTGCCGCCGTCCGGCGTGAGCGAAAACTAGAGCGGCGGCATCAGGTGGGCCGTGAGCTGCTGGCCTTTGGCCCACGCCCACCGGGCCAGCGCGCCGGCGTCCCACGGCATTTTCGGCAGCTCCCGGGTGGCCCGCTCAGCAGCGGCGCGCTGGGCCGAAACCGACGAGGCGCTGCACACGCGCTGCTGCATCGTGTACAGCGCCTCGTCGGTTTCGGCCGTGGTGAGCAGCACCTGGTCGCGGTCGGGCAATTCCGGCGGGTCGGTGCTGTTGTCGCGGCGCACGTCGTGCCAGGTGTCGGTTTTGGGGTCCTGCACTAGGTCCGTGTTCAGCGCCCGCTAGCTAACGAACGCCTGGTAGAGTTGGCCCCATTTCTCGCCCCGGGCCTGGTGCAGGGCGTAGTTGACTTGGCCGGACTGCAGCTCGATTTCGTCAGGCAGCGGAGGTGCGGTTGCGCCCGCCGGTGTAATCCGAAGCAGAGCGGGTGTTGACGCGGCTGGCTGCCGCAGCCGGGCCATTGTTGCACCGATTGGAAGTGCCATGGGATTGCTGATGAAGGGCGAGGTTTTTCCGGCCGTTGGCAATGGAATCCGTGATGATTTTCAGGGCGAGGGCTTCGTCGGTGTCGGCGAGTGAGCTTGATGAGGGCTTCTTCTTCGTAGCTGTCGCCCCGCAAGGGCTTTTCGAAGTCAATCATGTGCTTGCGCCACTTCACCCACGTGGCCCGAAACTCGTCGGAGTCGAAGGGCAGGTGCAGTTGGGGCAGGAAGGACCCCGCGTCGCGGCCAAAGGGGCGGGGTTGGGGCTGACGCCGGGGTTTTGAGCTACCGAATTTCAGCTTCGAGCTCTCCTATTTTTTTGAGTTCAACCCGCACCCGTTGGGAGTCTTGTGAGTCTAATTGAGAATAATGAGAGTCTCCAAATTACGCGCGAGGCGTTTTGACTATAGTCATGGTCCATTTTGGCTATAGGGAGGAGAACCATCAGGGCGAAGCAGGACACCGCAGGAGAATCCGCTCCAACCCGGCTTCTACCTTGGCCAGCCAACGCCATTCCCACCGCCATGCGCCAACTCCTCCCGGCCCTGTTCCTGTTCCTCGCCGCCGCGCCCGCCCACGCCCAGGTAAAAGCCAACGACACCACCACGCCGCTCCACCTGCTAAAACCCGACTATCCCGTCCCCTACGGCCAGACCAAAGCCGAGGACGTGAAGCAGGTGCTCGACCGCGTGTACGCCTACCTCAACGCTGCCACGCCGGCTGAGCTGGTCGATAAAAAGACCAACGCCCCCATCACCGACCGCCGGAAATTCAACCCCGACGCCATCATCAAGCCCGGCGATTTCCGCCTCACCAGCTATGAGTGGGGCGTGACCTACGCCGGGATGCTGCGCGCCTCCGAAACCACCGGCGACCCCAAATTCGCCGCCTACACCCGCAGCCGCCTCACCTTTCTGGGCGAGCTGGTGCCCTACTTCCGCGCCTACCAAACGGCCCACCCCGAGGCGGCCACGCCCGTGCGCTCCATCGTGCAGCCCCACGCCCTGGATGATGTGGGTGCCATCTGCGCGGCCATGATAAAGACCCAGCGCCTCGACCCCACCGCCAACCTGCGGCCGATGATTGACCCGTTCGTGAGCTACATCATGACCAAAGAATTCCGCCTCGCGGATGGCACGCTGGCCCGCAACCGCCCCCAGCCCAACACCCTCTGGCTCGACGACCTGTTTATGAGCATCCCGGCCCTGGCCCAGATGGGCAAGCTCACCGGCGAGGCCCGCTACTACGACGAGGCCGTGAAGCAGCTCACCCAGTTTGCCCCGCGCATGTTCGACCGGCAAAAGGGCCTCTACATGCACGGCTGGGTGCAGGGCATGGCCGAGCACCCCGAGTTCCACTGGGCCCGCGCCAACGGCTGGGCCATCCTCACCACCGTGGAACTGCTCGACGTGCTGCCCGCCGACCACCCCGGCCGCCCGGCGGTGCTGGAGCTGCTCCGCGCCCACGCCCGCGGCCTGGCCGCCCAGCAAAGCGGCACCGGTTTCTGGCACCAGCTCCTCGACC
Organism: Hymenobacter segetis; assembly: GCF_054776495.1. NCBI lineage: Bacteria > Pseudomonadati > Bacteroidota > Cytophagia > Cytophagales > Hymenobacteraceae > Hymenobacter > Hymenobacter segetis. Next base: position 676,295 of record NZ_BAAHBV010000002.1, read on the forward strand.
GCCCCGACAGCTACCTCGAAACCTCGGCCACGGCCATCTACGCCTACGCCATCGCCCACGCCGTGAACCAGGGCTGGCTCGATGCCCCGGCCTACGGCCCCATGGCCCTGCTGGCCTAGAACGCCGTGAGCACCAAAGTCACCCCCCAGGGCCAGGTCGAAGGCACCTGCGTGGGCACCGGCATGGGCTTCGACCCGTCTTTCTACTACTACCGCCCCGTGAACGTGTACGCCGCCCACGGCTACGGCCCCGTGCTGCTGGCCGGCGCCGAAATCACCCAGCTGCTCAAGCAGCACCCGTATGGGATTAATGACAGCTCCGTGCAGATTTTGAAGTAGGCCGGGTAATATTTTAGAGTACGGTCATGCTGAGCGCAGCCGAAGCATCTCTACCGAATGATTTTAGCTCAACAAAGCAATAGAGTCAGTTCAACAAATTACGCATTACATTCCAACGGCTATTTAACTATTTCCAACTGCGCAATTCCTCATCTCTAATGAAAACGCTGCTTCTTGGCTTCGCTTTTTTGATAGCTCTGACAGGGTTTGTATGGAGTCGTTACCATAATAAATCGCATCTGCAATTTTCGTTTCCATTACGCGCTAATAAAGCGCTGTTCATTGAGCAATACAGTGCCGGGTTGGCTAATAACCTAACTGCTGAATACTTGACAGACTCCACTCATTTCAGAAAATACTTAGGCACCTTGGATGATGAGAGCGAAATAATATCTGTAGTGGTTCAAGGCGACCAAATTGTAGTCGATAGAAATAGCAACTACCGGAACTCTGAAATGCACGAGCCGAGCAAAATCCGAGAAACTGTTTACAGTCTCCGCGCCTTGCAAGAAGCTCATGAATTTGAATAGGAGGACTTCTGCGACGCGCCGCCTAACTATTATCCATTCCCATGAAAAAGCTTCTATTGTTTCTGCTGCTCCTGCCGGCCCTGCTGCCCGCGCAAACTCCGGTGGCGTCGGACAAGCCCCTCAACATCTTTACCCTGGGCGACAGCAACGGCACGTTTCCCCACAGCTGGCCCAAGCAGCTGGAGCTGGCCCTGCCCCGGGCGCAAGTCTTCAACCTCAGCAAATCGGGCCGCACCATCGGCTTCGTGAACAACGGCGACAGCACGTTGAATTCGCTGCTGGTCATCGACGAAAATCTGCGCAAAGCCGCCGAGTTTACCAAGGACCGGCCGTTCGACTTCGTAGTGCTGGAGCTGGGCACCAACGACGCCAAAGCCGTTTTTGCCGAACGCCAAAAAGAAGTCCCGGCGAACCTGGAAACCCTCATCAAGAAAATTAAGAACTGCCCCTACCCCGCCATCAGCAAAGCCCGGATTATCATCATCTCCCCGCCGCCCTACGGCACGAAAGCCGAAGCCCTGCCCAAGTACCAGGGAGGCAACGAGCGGGTCCGCCACATGGCCAAAACTTTCCAAAAAGTGGCGCACCGCACCCACTCCCTCTTCGTGAACGGCTACCAAACGCCGGGCCTGGACATCAACACCATGACCGCCGACGGCCTGCACCTGGATGCCACCGCCTCCCGGCTGCTGATAGCGCCTGTGCTGGCCATTATGGCGCGGTAGGTTATTTAACAGCGGTTTTGCAAGTAGTGTACATCTGAACGACGTAGGGGCGGGGCCTGCCCCCGCCCGCCATTGAACGGAATCGTCGCGTGGTGCGAACGGCGGGCGGGGGCAGGACCCGCCCCTACCTCCGACTCTGAAATGGCCTTAAAATGTGGTTGCGGCCTCACTTCACGGCCACGTCCCACACTTTGGCCATGCGGGCTTTGCCGGCCGGGCCTTCCACATTCAGCACCACGATGTACTTGCCGGCATCCTTGTAGCGGTGCACCGGGCTTTGCTCGGTGGAGGTGGTGCCGTCGCCGAAATCCCAGTGCCAGCGCTTGATGGGGCCCCAGCTTTCGTCGGTGAACGTGACCTGGCGGTGGGCCATGTCCGTTACTTGGGACGACCATTGGGCCGCTAGTTTCGGCAGGTACTGCGCGGCCAGCGGCAGCAGCGTGAAGACGGTACCCAGGCTGGAATTGCCGTACATCTTGTGGTTTTTCGAGAGATTCCAGAAGCCTTTTTTGCTTTCGTCGGCCACGTCGTCGTAGTCAATCACGGCCCAGGTGAGACCGATTTTCTTGCCCTCCATCAGCACCGATTCCACGGCGCGGGCCGGCCCTTCGGCCCCGGCGTAGTCAAAGGGCGTAATCCAGAACTCGGCCGTGAGCTTGCCGGGTTGGCCGGGTTTAAAATCGTAGCTGTAGGCGATGTTGGAGTAGGGCAGCTTTTTAATCCAGGGCTGCGCGCCCCAGGCCAGGGCCCAGTCTTTGCCCTCGGCGGGCATGAAAACATGGTAGTTCTGGGCGTGCACGCCGTGGAAGGTGAAGTAGCGTTCCATCAGCGGCAGGTCCTGATTGGGGTGCATTTCGGCGGTTAGCGGGCCGCCGGAGAGGTCGCCGTCTACCACGATTTCGAAGGTGTCGTTGTGCAGGCCCGGCAGGCTGAAATCCCAGTAGTTGTCGTAGGCTTCGTAGAGGAAATAGAGGCGGTTGAGGCCCGCCACCCAGGCCACCCGCACCTTCACGGCGAGGTTGGTGGAATCAGGTTTGGGGTAGTGGCCGGAGTCGTCGCGCAGCTGGTCGGTGCCCACGATGTACTCCTTCGGGAACGTGGCCCAGTCGTCGGCCTTGCCGTCGATGCGGGGTATCATGTTGGCCGGGAATTGGTAGACTTTGAAGCCCCGGTCTTCCTGCGCGTGGGCGGCGGGGGTGAGGGCGCAGAGGACGAGGGCGAGGAAAATTTTGTAGCAGCAGGAGCAGTTTGTTGCAGCGTTCATTGGTTGACTGGCTTGTAGCGTGGACTCTGCGAGTCCGCGCTACGGTTCTAATATTTCCGCTTCAGCCACGCCTCGGGCACCGGAATCACACAAATATTCATGCTCCGCCCATCAGCCGAAAGCATGGCCGATTGAATCTCAACCCGCGTCCCATCGGGGCTCATGGTGGGGTGCGGGTGGTCGGCGGCGGTGGTTTTGTGGCCGGTGGAGAGCAGCAGCATTTCGCGGGTATGCCGGTCTATCAAATAAATATTGCGGGCGAAGTCGTCGCCCACCGCCCAGCGGCCGTCCGGTGAGCCGCTGACGTGCCAGAGGCCGCTGCCGCTGGGCGTCTGGCCCACGATGGTCATTTCGCGGGTGCGGTGGTTCACGATGGCCAGGCCGGTGGGCTTTTCGCGGGTGCCGGATGGGCCCCAAGCGGCCTCCTGACCGGGATTGGCCCCGGCTACGGGCGTGCCGGGGGCCACGTCTTTGGCCACGGCCGGAATGGGGCGGTGGCCCATGATGGCAAAGGCCGTTTCGTCCTTCGTAATCACGGCCTCGTGCGTCACCCACTCATATTCTGCCTCAGGATAGAGGGGGCGCAGGCCGCTGCCGTCGGCCTGCACCGTCCAGGTGCGCTGGGGCGACTTGCCGCCCGTTTCCCAGCAGAATACGATTTCGCCCGGCACCCAGGGGTTGGTCTGGATGTGCCCAATCTGGAACGGTACCGACACCACGTATTTGATGGCCCCGGTATGCACGTTCATGGCCGCGATGCCGGCCGGGCCCGCGCCCATGTGGCGCGGGCCAAACTCGGTTTCCAGCTTGGTGCCGGGGGCCAGGTGGCGGGCGGCTTCCTCCTTGCCCACGCGGAAGTAGGCCCAGTTTTCATCGCCGTCGAGGGCCATGTCGCCGCCGGCTTTTAGCTCGGGCGGCGTGGTGCCGCAGATGCGTTGGTAGGCGCTGGCGGGCTGCATGTGGCCGGCCTTGCTATCGGCGAAGACTTTGGCAAGGTCCACTTCCACGATTTGCAGGGCGGCAGGCTCTTTGCCGCCGTCGTCCGCGCCGTTGGGGTTGCGCATGAAATAGAGTTTCATGGCGTGGCGGGCCACGTTGAGCATGCCGGTGTAGCCACCCTCGCTCACCTGCACGATTTCGCCGGTTTTCTCATTCACCGCCATCGCCTCGTTTTTCGCCCGGCCGGAGCGGAAGATGAGCCATTGCAGGTCAGAAGTCCACTGGTTGTGGGTTTGGTAGATTTTGGAATCGCCGGCCGGCGTGCTGGTGAGGAAGGTGAGCGGCGTGCCGGTTACGGGGTCTTTGATGACCTTCTTTTCGGAAGGGAAGCGGCGACCGATTTGGGCGTGGGCGGTGGTGGCGAGGAGGAGGATGGCGAGAATTAAAGTGTGTTTCATAAGTAGGGTGCGGGGTCGTACCTGAAAGGCTTGCCCCCGCCCGTCGTTGAACGGAATCGTTGTGACGGCGCGGGGGAATTGGTATTTGGCGCGAACGGCGGGCGGGGGCAAGCCCCGCCCCTACCTCGTTCTGGTGGATTTTTTCAGCGGCTCACTGTCACTAATAACCAGCCCGCGCACGCCCTTCAGCACCAACCCGGCCTTATCGGCCGAGACGTTGCGCAGGCGGGCCCCGTCCACGTCCGTCAGCATCAGCGCGGGGCGGGTTTCGGCCCCCAGCAGGTGAATGTTCACGTCGTGCAGCTCGATGTTTCGGGCGTGGCGGATGTAGAAGCCGTAGGCCGGGCCCACGCCCAGCTTCTGGGGCTCGGGGTAGCCTTTCTCATCCTCCGGCAAGTCTTGGATGGCAGCAATCGAAGCCGCGTCCAGCGGCCGGTACCAGATGCTGATGTTGCTCAGCCGCACATCCTCGATGGGGTGGCCGGGCACGCCGCTGATGAGCGTGGCAAACCGCGAATCGGCATTATAGACCGTGATATTGCTGATGTTGATGCGGCGCAACGCCCCCGTAACCGTGCCGGCTGGCCCGCGCAGCCGGCTGCCCAGCCGCAGGAAAATGGGCGAGTTCACCACATCGCGCATCGTGATATTGGTGATGGTCACGTCTTCGAGCAGGCCGCCGTCCACGGTTTCCAGGGCCAGGCCGCGGCAGTAGGTGAACACGCAGTTGCTGATGGCAATGTTCCGAAACCCGCCGTTCGATTCGGTGCCGAACTTGATGCGGCCGGTGGGGCCTTCGTGGTCGGGCACGAGGGCGGCTTCGTTGCGCCGGTAGGTGCCGTTGAGCAGGCTCCCCCGGTCGAAACCGCTCACCTGGCAGTTGCTGATGGTCACGTTTTCGGTGAGGCGGGCGTAGCCGAGGGCGAAGGAGCTTTTCAAGCAAATGCCGTCGTCCCAGGGCGAATTGACGGTGCAATTGCTCACCCGCACGTTCTGACAGCCGTCGATATCGAGGCCGTCGCGGTTGGTGTCGAGCTTCAGGTTATCGATGGTAAGATTATCCACCCCCGTCGCCAGCAGCGCAAAATGCCCGCCCTGCCGCACCGTAAAATCCTTCAGCAGCACGTTGCGGCACAGCTTCAGGGCAATGGCCTTGTTGCCCACGGGGGCCTGGTGCGGCCCCTCCCGCGTGAGGCCCAGCCCATAAATAGTGCCCGGCCCGAGGATGGAAATGTCCACCAGATTTTCGCCCCAAATGAGGCTATTGTGCCAGTGGCTGTGCCCGAAATCCTGAAACTTGTCGTTGGCCGCCGGCTCCGGCGCATCGTAGCCGACAGCGCCCACGGGCGCGGCCGCCAGCAGTACGGTGCCCTGGTCGAGATATAAGGAAATATGGCTTTGCAGCCGAATGGAGTAGCTGCGGTAGGTGCCCGCCGGGAAATACACCGTGCCGCCACCCGCCTTCGCCGCCGCCCCAATGGCCCGGTTGATGGCGTCGCTGTCGATGGTGGCGCTGTCGCCCTTCGCCCCAAAATCCCGGACGTTGAAGCCGCCGGCGGGCGGGGCGGCGGCAACGTTTCGGAAGCAGCTGAGCAACAGCAGGAGCAGGAAAGCGGCGCGGTGTAGCATGGGCGCAAGCACCGGGTTTTTCGGGCCGCAACCCTCCTGTACTGTGCTGAGTGGGGGGAGGTGACAGCTGTAGGGGCAGGGCTTGCCCCTGCCCGCAAAGGAGAGGGGAGCCATGTAGGGTGCGGGGCTTGCCCCCGCCCGGACGTTGAACGGAATTGTTGGAACGATGCGAGCGTCCGGGCGGGGGCAAGCCCCGCCCCTACACCTGTTGATTTTAGAATGTTTATAGTTTATACATTCAATAATAAAGTTGCTTTAGATTAATTAATAGCTGTTTATATAAATCCAATAGTTAGTAGAATTTAATACTTAGTTAAGAAAAGTAATTACATAGTTGCTATTTTCCATTGATGGAAAACAACAACTATGTAATAAAAATCAATAGCTATTGATTGGAATCAGCTAACTAGAAAATAAAATTTATCAACTATTAACTGGATGAAACTAAATAAGTATTAATTATTGATAATAAACGACTTACTTTAGCCATCATCCTTCCTTCTTTTCTCTTTTCGATGGCGGTTTCAGACAACGCGGCACGGCGCGGCTACATCGTGGCCGATGCGACGATGCACCAGGACCAGCGCACCATGCACGCGCACTACCTCAATCACGAAGCGGCGTTTCGGGCCTTCAACCCGGAGTTTGACGCGGGCTTTGGGGGGCGGTGGCTGGCGGCCGTGGAGGCGGCCGAAGCAGCCACCGGCCACACCGAGCGCACCGGCGCGCTCATGGAGCTCACCGCCGGGCTCAGCGCCACCATGGACCAGGCCCGGCAGGCCCTCCAGCGGCTGTTTTATTTCGTGGGGCAGGCCTTTCCGGACAATGGGGGCCACCTCGACCAGTATGGCCGGCGCGGCTACCTAGCCGCCCGCAAGCAGACCGATAAGATGAGCGGGCTGCTGCAAATGGCCCTGGCGGCGGCCACCCGCGACGCGGCGGCGCTGGCCGCCAAGGGCTTTTCGGCCGCGCTGCTGGCCGAGCTGGGGGCGCTGGCCACGGCGCTGCCGGCGGCGGCCTCGGCCAAGGCCATCCAAAAAGGCACCAATGCCGAGGACCGCGCCCGCTACGTGGCGGCCCAAAATGCGGCCTACGCCTACGGGCAGGCCGCCAGCGCGGCGGCCAAAATCTGCTTCACCGAGCGGGCCACGGTGGCCCTGTTCCGCCTCAGCGGCCCGGCCGCCACGCCCCCGGAGCGCCACGCCATCACGGCCCCGGCGGGCGGCTCCAAGGCCGTGGCCTTTGCCACCGCGCTGCTGCCCGATACCCCACTGCGCCTGCGCCTGCCCGCCCCCAAAAAGGGCCAAACGGCGACGGTGTACCGGGTTTCGGCCCCGGATGAGCCGCTGGTGGGGGGCGTGCTATTGGCCGCCGGTGAGCGCCGGCTTGATGTGCTGGCCGGCGAGCTGGGGCCGGCCGGGCAGCTGCTGGTAGTGCTGAGCGGCGGGGCCTACCCGGTGCGCGTGGCGCTGGCGGTGCGGTAGGGTGCGGGGCTTGCCCCCGCCCGTCGTTGAACGGAATCGTTGAAACGGTACAGACGACCGGGCGGGGGCAAGCCCCGCACCCTACCCTAGCTGCAAGCCCTCGGCCGTGAAGCGCCGGTAGATGCCGGATAGAATCTCGCTTTTGGTGAGCTGCTCCTGGCGGATGTTGGTAATCCAGAACAGGACTTTCAATTCGTAAACCTGGCCGTTGATGCTGCTGAGCAGGATTTCGGGGGGCAGGTTGTGCATGGTGTAGGGGCTGGTTTTGATTTCTTCCTGGATGAGCTCGCGGGCTTTTTGGAGGGTGGTTTGGAGGTCGTCGGTGCCGGGGGTCATCTTCAGTATCAGGTCGACGCGGATGTGGTCGTTGGTGCGCGTCCAGTTGATGACGTGGTTGGAGAGCAGGTCGCCGTTGGGCACGATGATTTCGGAGCCGGTGACGGACGTGAGCTTGCTGGACCGAATGCCGATGTCCTGCACGCGGCCCGATTTGCCGGCCACTTCAATGAAATCGCCGACGTGAAACGGGCGCTCGAAAATCAGGATAATGCCGGATACGAGGTTGTTGACGATGCTTTGCAGGCCCAGGCCGATGCCCACGCTGAGCGCGCCGAACACGATGGCAATTTTGCTGAGCGGCAGGCCGGTGGCGGCGGTGGCCAGCGCGAAGCCCACCAGCACGAGCAGCAGCCGCAGCGCCACCAGCCAGGAGCCGCGCTTGCGGGCATCGGAATTATCGTCGCCCACCTCGCCGAAAAAGTAGCCGATATACCGTTGCAGCAGGGCCGAAACGTAGAGAATGAGGAAGAACAGCAGGATGTTGCCGAAGGTGAAAACGGTGCTGCCGAGGGTGTGCGGGGCCGTGAGGGCCTGGTCGAAAAAGCCGTAGACGGCGTTGTACACGTTGAGGTTGGAGGTGAAGACCATCAGCCAGAGCACACCGGAAAGCACCGTGAGCAGGCGCATGAGCTGGGGCTCGATTTTGTCGTAGTCGAAGGCGGCGGTGCCGCCCTCGCTGCCCCGGCTGCACAGAATCTGGAGGTGGAAGGCTTCGGTGAACAGCTCAATGAACACGCCCAGCCCGATGCCCTGCGTGAGCCCGAAAATGGCCGCCGTGCTGAACATCTTGGCCAAACTGAGCCGCCCCACCACGTTGCAGATGATGGCGAGGCCATTGAGCCCGATGAACAGCCAGGAGATGGGGATGAGGAAGCGCATCTGGGCCAGGGTGTCGCGCAGCTTCCAGAGCAGCAGGGCGCCCACGGCCACGGCCAGCGCATTGAGCCCCAGCAGGCCCCAGCGCGCGCCCAGGCCGGTGGTGGCGTTGGCATTGGTGATGGATAGCCACACGAAAAACGCCACCATCCCCAGCCAGTACAGAAACAGCCGGCGCGGCCAGCTCCGCGCAAATACCGCCGTGAGGGCCACCAGGAGCAACAATTGCAGCACCGCCAGGTACACGGGCGGCGGGTGCAGCTCCAGGGCCGGGGCTAGGCTGAACATGACCACCAGCGTGGCCGCGATGGGGCCGGGCCGCAGGTAGTGGAAGGGCTCGGTGAGGACTAAATCCTGCCGGCGCACCCGGCGGTAGTTGAAGGACACCCAACCGTAGAACACCAGCCCGATGAGGGCCATGTAGGCCCAGTTGTCCCAGTTGTTGGCGAAGTAGTAGTTGATGATTTCGCGGCGGTACTGGCCGGCTTTGCGGGCCTTGGGGTCGGCGGGCGGGGCGGGCGTGGACTCGGCTTCCCAGAGCGGCGGGTAGCTCAGCTTGGTGCTGGTGCGGCTGTAGCGGCGCAGCTGGTCGCCCACCTCGTCCTGCAGTTCCATGCCCTGGATGTAGCTGGCGGCCACCTGCGTTTGCAGCTGCTTCACCTTGAGAAACCGCTTGGCCAGCAGCCCGCCGATGCGCTGCTGCCGGGCCAGCAGGGCCGAATCGGAGCGTTCCAGGGCCAGGGTGGTGGCATCGGCATTGGCAATGCGCGGGGGCGGCGGGGCAATGGTTTTGAGGCGGGCCTGCATGGCGGCCAGCTGCGTGTGCGCCTGGGCCAGCTCGGTGCGCCAGTCGGCCAGCTGCTCCTGGAGGGTAACGAGCATGAGCTGGCACATTTGTAGCTGCTTGATGTCGACCACTTCGCCCTTCTGCTTGAGGGTGTACTGGATGGCCTTGAGGTTTTCGACGATATCGGGCAGCTCTTCGGCCAGCGGGCGGGTATCGAACACCTGCCGCACCTGTCCCGAAATGCTGCTGAGCGTGGTATAGCCTACTTCGAGGCGGTAGGAATCGTCGTGGGCCACGGTGGTGTCCACGGCCATGCTGTCTTCTTTCACGACGGTGCTTTGGGCGTGGGCCGGGGCCAGCGCCAGCAGCCACAGCAGCAGCGGGAGGAGGCAGGTTTTTATCGACTTTGGGAAAGCCGATGAGGAATTTGGAACGGGCATACAGGAGCTTTAGACCTGAAAAGTACGCGCCAAAGGGTGGGCTTTATCCCGGCAAAAGATGTGGCCGGAGGTTCTGCCGCTGAACGGGGGCTTTGCATCGACGGGGCCGCACCAGCGAAAACCTGTGTGACATCTTTGCAACGCTCATCCCCTATTCCCGTCTGTCCCAACTATGATTCGAACTCTTCTTACCCTCCTCCTCTTCGCCGGCCTGGCCGATACTGCCACCGCGCAGTCCCTGTACCAGCCCCGCGACATTAAGGCCGCCTTCGCCAAAGGCACCCGCAGCCCCGACGGCCGCCCCGGTCCCAAGTACTGGCAGAACCGCGCCCGCTACGACATCACCGTGCAGGCCGCGCCGCCCGCCCGCGACATCCGGGGCCGCGAAACCATCACCTACTTCAACAACAGCCCCGATACGCTGAAGCAGGTGGTGCTGCGCATCATCCAGAACATCCACAAGCCCGGGGCCTCCCGCGACGGCGATGCCTCGCCCGACTACCTCACCAGCGGCGTGGTGATTGACACTTTCCGGGTGGCGGGCCAGCTCAAAGCCTTGCCCCAGAACCTGGGCACCGCGCCGGGCGTGCGCCTGCCCCGCCCGCTGGCCCCGCACGATTCGGTGAAATTTGCCGTGGCCTGGCACTTCCCCATATCGGTGGAAAGCGGCCGTGAGGGCATGATTGACCCCACCACTTACTTCTTGGCCTACTTCTACCCGCGCATCGCGGTGTACGACGACTACAACGGCTGGGACCGCCTGCCCTTCGTGGACAGCAAGGAGTTCTACAACGATTTCAACGACTACACCCTGCGCGTGCAGGCCCCGGCCAACTACATTGTGTGGGCCACCGGCACGCTGCAAAACCCCAAACAGGTGCTGCAACCGGCAGCCGCCAAGCTCTTGGCTAAGTCGATGACCAGCGACGCGGTGCTGCACATTGCCACCGCCGCCGATTTGGCCAAGAAAAACATCACCGCCCAGCAGCCGATGAATACCTGGGTCTGGACCGCGAAAGACATTTCCGACGTCACCTTCGGCCTGAGCGACCATTACGTGTGGGACGCTGCCAGCGTGATTGTGGATGCCAAGGCCAAGCGCCGCGCCAGCGTGCAGGCCGCTTACGCCGATTCGACGGTGGATTTCCGGCAGTCGGTGAAGAACGCGCAGTACGCGCTGGGCTGGTTCTCGAACCCCAATAACTGGCCCGGCGTGGCTTACCCCTTCCCCAAAATGACGGCCTTCCAGGGCTTTGCTGACATGGAATACCCGATGATGGTGAACGACAGCCCGCAGAAAGACCCCAAGTTTGCGCAGTTCGTGCAGGACCACGAAATCGCGCATACCTACTTCCCCTTCTACATGGGCATCAACGAAAGCCGCTACGCCTACATGGACGAGGGCTGGGCCACCACGTTCGAACTGCTCATCGGCCGCACCGAAAACGGCGTGGCCGAAGCCGACAAGCTCTACAAGATGTTCCGCGTGAACCGCTGGATTAACGACCGTGCCACGGCCGAGGACCTGCCCATCATCACGCCCAGCAGCGAGCTGCGCGCCGGCTACGGCAACAACGCCTACGGCAAGCCCTCGCTGAGCTATTTGGCCCTGAAAGACATGCTCGGCGATGCCCTCTTCAAGAAAAGCCTGCACGAGTACATGGACCGCTGGCACGGCAAACACCCCATTCCGTGGGACTACTTCAACTCGATGAGCAGCGCCAGCGGCCAGGATTTGAATTGGTTTTTCAACAACTGGTTTTTCACGAATAACTACATCGACCTGGCCGTGACGGCCAGCGGCAGCACCGTCACCGTGCAGAATATCGGCGGTTTCGCCGTGCCGTTTGATGTAGCCGTAGAGTACGCCGACGGCACCAAAGAGACGCTGCATCAGTCACCCGCCGTGTGGCAAGCCAACCAGAAGCAAGCGGTGATTACGGTGCCCAAAGCCGTGAAATCGGTGAAGCTGGACGGCGGCATTTTCATGGATGCCAACGAGAAAGACAACACTTGGGCGCAACAATAGCCAGCCATTTCGCACGCGCACTACCACCGCCCAGCGCGTAACAATTTCTTAACATTTTGGTAACATTGGAGAACCAATAGCTAGACTCCCGCCGTAAGTTGTGCTCCAAAGCCCCACGTTGTTGGTCAACGTGGGGCTTTTTGCAAACATCCAACCCTGGCTCTATGCTGCTAATTCTCCTCTTTCTGGCCGTGCTGCTGCTCACGTATTCCAACGGGGCCAACGACAACTTCAAAGGCGTGGCCACGCTTTGGGGCAGCGGCACGCTGGCCTACCGCCCGGCCCTGATTCTGGCTACGGTGGCCACGTTTGCGGGCTCCATCTGCTCCTATTTCTTTGCTGAGGAGCTTATTAAGAATTTCTCCGGCAAGGGCCTGGTGCCGGATGACATTATTCAGTCGGTCGATTTTATTCTGGCGGTGGCGCTGGCGGCTGGCGTCACGGTGCTGCTGGCCACGCGGCTGGGCTTTCCCATTTCGACCACCCACGGGCTGGTGGGCGCGCTGGTGGGCGCCGGGCTGGTGGCAGTGGGCACGGCCGTGAACTTTGCCAAGCTGGGCACCACCTTCTTCCTGCCGCTCATTCTCGGGCCGATTCTGGCCGTGGGCGTGGGCAGCCTGGTGTACGTGCTGTTTCACAGAGGCCGAAAAGCAGCGGGTATCACCGAAGAATCCTGCGTGTGCGTGGGCGACGTCTGGGTGCCGGTGGCCGCCGCGCCCACCAGCGCCTTTGCGGCGCTGCCCACCATTCAGGCCAACGTGGGCACCACGGCCGAATGCCAGAACCTGTATCAGGGCACCTTTATCGGCCTCAATTTTCAGCCCCTCATCAACAACCTGCACTACCTGAGCGCCGCTTCCATGAGCTTCGCCCGCGGCCTCAACGACACGCCCAAACTGCTGGGCCTGCTGCTGGTGTGCAAGTTTTTCGCCATGCCCGTCAACGTGGTGATTCTGGCCGTGGCCATGGCCATCGGCGGCTGGCTCAACGCCAAAAAAGTGGCTGACACCATGAGCAAGAAGATTTCCAAGCTCAACCACGGCCAGGGATTCACGGCCAATATGGTGACCAGCCTGCTCGTCATTTTCGCCAGCAAGCTGGGCCTGCCGGTGTCCACCACCCACGTTTCGGTAGGCAGCATCTACGGCATCGGCCTAGTGAACGGCACGGCCAACTCCAAGGAAATCGCCAAAATCGGCTTGTCGTGGCTGCTCACGCTGCCGGTGGCGGCGCTGCTGAGCGCGGGCTTCTACTTCGCCATTCACGCGCTGCTGCGCTAAGCTATTCCCCGGCCCGGCCCGCCGGCCGGAACGAGTCTTTTTTCATTGCAAAAACAGCGTTACCAGCCACGTTTTGGCTGTGTCATTTTTAATAATTAATGCTTTCACTTTTAACGCGTAGCTCAGTAGCCGTTCGCACAAAAACTGCTCTTCTTGCTGCCCTCCTTTGTGGGGCCAGCCCCTCCTTTGCCCAGATTGCGCCCACGCTCCCCCCGCCAACCGTGCCGCCGGGCATCCGGGACGGCCTCAAAACCTACCTCTCGCCCGACAGCGTCACGTACCTCAAGCTCAACTTCCTGGCCCAAACCTGGGTGCGGCTGAACGAGAGCAACCCGGGCACCACGGTGAACGGAGAGTTGGAGTCCCAAACCGTTGACATGGGCATCCGGCGGCTGCGCCTCGTGCTGAGCGGGCAGCTGACGCCGCGGCTGTACGTTTTTCTGCAATTCGGCCAGAACAACTTCTCGTATCTGTCGCCTCGCAAAACGGGCGCGTTTTTTCACGATGCCACGGCCGACTACGCCCTCATCAAAAAGCACCTGAGCCTGGGCGTGGGCCTCAACGGCTGGAACGGGCCTTCGCGGTTTGCCAACTCGTCCACGGCCTCGATTCTGGGCCTGGACCTGCCCATTTTTCAGGAAGCCACCAACGACGTGAACGACCAGTTTCTGCGCCGGATGGGCGGCTACGCCAAGGGCAAGCTGGGCAAGCTGGACTACCGGCTGGCCGTGGGCCAACCCTTCACGACGCAAACGGCCACCGCCGTGCCCGAGCCCATTTCGCGCAACTCCACTTATTCGACGCGCAACCCGCGCGCGGTGGTCCACAGCTACCTGATGTACCAGTTTCTGGATTCGGAAAGCAACGCCGGGGCCGGCAACGTGGGCTCGTACCTGGGCCGGAAGCGCATTTTCAACATCGGGGCCGGCCTAGTGCACCAGGGCCGGGCCATGTGGCACCGCAGCGCGGCCGGCGACACCATTACCCAAGCCATGAACCTGTGGGCGGTGGATGTATTTTATGACACGCCGCTCAACCAAGCCACCGGCACGGCACTCACGGCCTACGGTGGCTATTACCACTACGATTTCGGCCCCGGCTACATCCGCAATGTTGGACCCATGAACCCGGCCAACGGCGTGAAAGCCGGCCAGGGCTCCTTCAACGGGGCCGGCAATAATGTTCCGCTCCTAGGCACGGGCAACATTTTGTATGCCCAGGCCGGCTATCTGCTCCGGCGCAACCTGCTCGGCGGGCTCGGCACGCTCCAGCCCTACGCCCAGGGCCAGTGGTCGAACTACGACCGCCTCGCCGACCCGATGATGGTCTGGAACGTGGGCATCAACTGGCTCATCCTCGGCAACCTCAGCAAGCTGTCGGTCAACTATCAAAACCGACCCATCTTCACCACCCAACCCAACGGCGACATCACCGCCACCAGCCGGCGCGGCGAGTACGTGCTGCAATACCAGGTCGCCTTTTAGCGCGTTTGGGTAGTAAGTTGAGCTAAAAAGGCCGTCATGTTGAGCGCAGTGCTCAACATGACGGCCTTTTGGCTTGATTACAAGTCCTTCTCCCCTACTCGTCGCTCCCCGCGTTCCGCCGCTGCTTCTTCAGTTGCTGGCGCACCTCTTTCACGCGGTCGTCGAAGCCGTCGGGGTCGTAGTTCACGTTATCCACGTCGAGCTGTTCGAGCAGGTCCATCATGGCGTTGGCGTGGTCGGTGCGGGTGCCGGCGGGCATGGCCACGAAGGTCATTTCCGACCATAGCAGGGCCAGCAGGCGCGTACCGTCCTCGTTGCGCATCTGCATTTCGAGCACGAGGTTGGAATTATCGAAGTGAATGAGCTGGCTCAGGATGCGGACCTGCGTGCTTTGTTTGGCCGGCTTGAGGTAGCTGATGTGGTGCTTGGTGATGACCCAGGCCGCATTTTGCTCACGGGCCAGCTCGCCCATGTTCAGGGAATAATGTGCCGTGGTGTGGTCCTCGCGGGCGTTGAGGAAATAGTCGAGGTAACGCGCGTTGTTGAGGTGGCCCAGCATGTCGCAGTCCTGAAAGTAGATACGGTGCGTGGTTTCGGGCGTTTGGATGAGGCGGGGCATGGGTGGCGAGGGTGTATTGGGGAGGCAAAGGTCGGCATGACGTGCTTTTCTGCCCGCTCAATCCAAAAAATACTCGGCACGCCTAACACTTCGCGGAAATTTCCTTACCTTTTACCACCCAAAATTCCCGCCCCATGTTTTCGCTTACGCCCGCCCGCTCTGCCATCCTCCAGGCCCTGGCCGACACCTTCATTCCCGCCCTGCCCGATGGCAGCCCCGCCGGCTCCACCGGCCTGAACCTGGACAAGTTGCAAGAGGCCATTCGCGAACAGCCGGAAGGCGCGCAGAACGAATTCAGTCAACTACTCGACCTGCTGGAGAAGCCCCTACTGGGCCTCACCTGGTTCGGCCCGCTGAAACCCTTCCGCAAGCTGGATGCCGCCCAGCGCGAACAGCTGCTGCAAAGCTGGGCCGCCAGCAACGTCCCCCAGCTGCGCAAGGGTTTCAACGCGCTGCGCAAGCTGTGCACGCTGCTGTACTACGGCGGCAGCATGAGCGAGGTGCCGGCCGCCTGGGGCCGCCTCGGCTACCCCGGCCCCGATGAGAAGCCGGTGGATTCGCCCAAACCCATTCGCACCCTGCACCCTACGCAGGATACGGTGTATGAGTGCGACGTGCTGGTAATCGGCTCGGGCGCGGGCGGCGGCGTGGTAGCCGGCGAGCTGGCCGAGGCCGGCCATGATGTATTGGTCATCGAAAAAGGCCCTTACTGCCACGGCTGCGACTTTACCCAGCGCGAAGTCGACATGCTGGGCAAGCTCTACGACGCCAAAGGCACCCTCTCAACTCAAGATGGCAGTATCGGCATCCTAGCCGGCTCCTGCCTGGGGGGAGGCACCACCGTGAACTGGGCCGGGGCCTTCCGCACGCCCGATTATGTGCTGCAGGAATGGGCCCGCGAGCACAATGCGCCCCACTTCACCACTCTCGAATTCAAGGAAAGCCTCAACGCCGTGGCCCGCACCATCGGCGTGAACACCAACTACACCCGCCACAACGGCCAGAACCAGGCCCTCTGGGACGGCTCGACCAAGCTGGGCCAGGAAGTAAAGCTGATTCCGCGGAACGAAAAGGGCCTAACTGATTCGGACAGCCACTTTCGCAGCCTCGGCTACACCACATTGGGCGATGCCTACGGCATCAAGCAGGGCACGCTGAATACGTATTTGCTCACCGCCTTCGAGCACGGAGCCCGCATTCTGGCCGATACTAAAGTCGACCGCGTAACTATCAGCCAAGGCCGCGCTACCGGCGCGGCAGCCGTACATACCACTGCCGACGGCCGCGCCATCCATATCACCGTGCGGGCCAAGCGCGTGGTGGTGGCAGGTGGGGCCATCCAGACGCCCGCGTTGCTCCTGCGCTCCGGCCTGAAGCACCCGCACCTGGGCCGCCACCTGCACCTGCACCCCACGGTGGTGGTGGGCGCACGCTACCCGCAGGCCATGAACTCCTGGCACGGCCCCAGCATGAGCGTGGTGAACGACACCTACACCATGCTGCACGGCACCAATTTCGGCGCGAAGCTGGAAACGCCGCCCACCCACCCCGGCCTGCTGAGCATGGTGCTACCCTGGCTCTCAGGCAAGCAACACCACGAGCTACTGCGCGATGCCGACCACCTCGGCTCGTTCATCGTCCTCACCCGCGACCGCGACGGTGGCCGCGTCAGCATCGACAAAAACGGTGCGCCGCTGATTGACTACACCCTCTCAGATTTCGACCGCGCCAACATGCTGGAAGGCGTGCGCGCCGCCGCGCAAATCCACATCGCGGCCGGAGCCGAAAAAGTATATCTGCCCCACGGCACCCTGCCAACTTTAGAAGCTAAAAACGGCGTTTTACTCAATCCCGAAGTGCTCGACAAGCTGCCGCATCTGAGCTGGAAACCCAACCAGTTTGGCCTCTACAGCGCCCACCAGATGAGCACCTGCCGCATGGGCGGCGACGCGGCGACGCACCCGCTCAAGCTCAACGGCGAAACCGTGGAGGTGCAAAACCTCTTCGTAGCCGATGGCTCGGCCTTCCCCGCGTGCAGTGGCGTGAACCCTATGCTGACAATCATGGCGCTGGCCCACTTCACGGCCCAGGGCCTGAAAGCCAGCCGCGCAGTGGAAACACCAGCCGCGGCCCTGGCATGATGCACCCCGCCGGAGGCTACCTTTGAGGTCGATTTTAGGCACTTCATGGGGAAGATTAACGATAAAAACAGGCGGATAATAACCGGCCTGTTTTTCGGGATTTTATTGTTGCTCGGCCCGCTGCTGGTGCGCGACTACGGCATGGGCTGGGACGAGCGCGCCGACCGTATGGTGGGCTACATGAGTCTGCGCTACATGGCGCAGCTGCTGGCCCCGCAGGTGCTGGCCGCCGGCCACTTCACTGGCATCCACGAGCTGGCCACCCACGGCGATGCCGACCACGGCCCGGTCTTCCAGATGCTGCTGGCGGGGCTGGAAATTGCCTTCTTCCGCCACGACCCGCGCGGGGCCGGCTGGATGCGGCACCTGCTCACCTTCGGCGTATTCGTAGCCGGCGTGTGGGCTGTGTACCGGCTGGGGCGGGCGCGGTTTTCCAGCTGGCGTTGGGGCTTGGTGAGCGCGGCCCTGTTGGTGCTCTCGCCGCGCATCTTCGCCGAGGCGTTTTATAACTACAAGGACATTGTGTTCCTGAGCCTGTTTGCGCTGGCCATCCTCACGCTCACACGGTTGCTGCACCGGCCCACGGTGCGCGGGGCGCTACTGCATGCGCTGGTCTGCGCCCTGGCCACCGATGTTCGCACGATGGGCATTCTGTTGCCGGGCCTCACCGTCGCCTTTGGGGCGCTGGAAATGTGGGCGCGGCCGGCCCGGCGGGCGGCCCTTCTGCGGGCCGGAGCGTGGTATTTGGCGGCGCTGGGCCCGCTGGTTGTGCTGTTCTGGCCGTTTTTGTGGGAAGCGCCGGTGGCGCGGTTCTGGGCGTGTTTCGGCAGCTTCCGGCGATACCGGCAGACGATGAAGGTGTTTTATCTGGGCGAACTGATATCCTGCCAGCGGCTGCCGTGGCACTACCTCTCGGTGTGGCTGCTGGTGACCACGCCGGTGGCCTACACCGCACTGGCCGTGGGCGGGGCCTGGGCGGTGCTGCGCGGGCTGCTGGCCCGGCCCACGGCATGGCTGCGCCACACCACCAACCGCCAGGGCCTGCTGTTCGGAGCCTGGCTACTGGGGCCGCTGGTGGTGATAGTAGTCATTCAATCAGTAGTATACGATGGCTGGCGGCACGTATATTTTATCTATCCGGCCTTCGTGCTGCTGGCCGTGCGGGGGCTGCGGGCGGGGGTGCGGGCCTGGCAGGCGGCTCCCCCGGCCTCGGCGGCCCGGCGCATGTGGTGGTTAGCGGGTGGGATGCTGACTTTGGGCATTGCGCACACGGTTTTCCGGCAGGTGCACGACCATCCATATCAGTACGGCTACTTCAGCTTTCTGCCCGGGCCGGTGGCGCAACGCCTGTTCGAGCGGGACTACTGGGGCGTATCGGGCCGCGACGGGCTGGCCTGGGTGCTGGCCCACGACCACAGTGCCACGGTGGCCATCAGCGACACGCTGCCCCAGAAAATCACCCTGCACAACAATTCGCTGCTGCTACCGGCCGCGCAACGGGCCAGGCTGCGCTTCGTGCCCCATGCGCAGGCCCGGTATTTTCTGGGAATTTACCGCTGGCATCCGGGGCCGTATGAGCCGCAGTTTGGCACGCCGGTACACGACATTCGGGTTGATGGCATGACGATTCTGACGGTATTTCGGCGCTGAATTTTTGCGGCTGAATGGACCTTACGGCCCTTTCTTCCGTACTGGTTGGAATATTGCTATTCCCGCTTCTTATGCGTCCAGTTCGTTTTGCCGTGGTGCTGTCATTGAGCCTGACCGCCGCCAGCTGCTCCATCTTTCATCACCGCGACAAGGCTGCGCCCGTGGTCGAGACCGTGCGCACCGCCGATTCGCCCACGCCGCCCACCGCCGCCCGCGACCTCGCCGACGTGATGGCCACCGACCTCCAGCTCACCCCCGAGCAAACCGGCCGGGTCCGCAGCATCCTCAGCAATACCGTGGCCCAGGCCAACGCCGCCAAGGAGAAATTCCCGCCCCAGTCGCCTCAGCTGCTGGCCGAGCAAAAGCGCATCAACGCCGCTTCCCAGCGCGAGCTTCAGCAAACCCTCGGCCCCGTCAAATTCAAGCAATTCATCGCCAACCAGCGCAAAATGGCTGCTGAGATGCAACAGCGCCAGAAGTAGCAACGGAGTAAATTGGACAGCGGCCAAGCACCCGCCAATAACCGGCCAGATAACCGCTACAAGTACTTCACCAGCAGCGCCACCAGCTTCTGTACACGGTCGGTATAAGGCGGGTACATGGCCTTGATGCCGGTGAAGCCCACGCGCTGCCGCATCACGCCCTTCTCGTTGCTGAACGCCAGGAAGCCCGCGTGGCCGTGGGCCTTGCCGAGGCCGGAGTTGCCCACGCCGCCGGTGGGCAGCTCGGGGTGGGCGAAGTGCAGCACGGTTTCGTTCACGCCCGCGCCGCCGGCCGAAACGTTGTTGAGCAAGTAGCTGCGGTTTTCGGCATTGGTGCTGAACACGTATTGCGCCAGCGGCTTGAGGCGGGCGTTGATGTAATCCGTCGTTTCGCTCAAGGTTTTGAAGGTGAGTACGGGCAGCAGCGGGCCGAAAATCTCCTCCTCCAGCACGCGGGCCGTGGCCGGCACGTTGGTCAGAATGGTGGGCTCGATGTAGTTCTGGGTTTCGTCCACGGTGCCGCCGGCGGCTACGGTAGCGCCTTTGGTCTGGGCATCTTCCAACAAGCCGGCGAGGCGGGCGAAGTGCTGCGCGTTCACGATGCGGGCCAGCGAATCGGACTGCTCGATACCCGCGCCATCGGGATTATAGGCCCGTTGGATGGCTGCCGTGAGTTCGGTGAGCAGCGCGGGCTGCACGCTTTCCTGCACCAGCAGGTAGTCGGGGGCCACGCAGGTCTGGCCGTTGTTGAGGAACTTACCCCACACGATTTTCTCGGCGGCATCGCGCAGGTCGGCAGTTTCGTCTACCACGGCGGGGTTTTTGCCGCCCAACTCTAGCGTGATACCTGACAGATGCTCGGCAGCGGCGCGCATCACAATCTTGCCCACTGCCGGGCTGCCGGTGAAGAAAATGTGGTCCCAAGGCAGCTTCAGCAGCTCAGTGGCGACTTCTTTGCCCCCTTCGAGCAGCAGTACTTCATCGGGCCGAAACAGGTCTTCGCACAGTTGGCGCAGCAGCGCGGAGGTGGCGGGCGTTTGCTCGGCGGGCTTGATGACCACGGCGTTGCCGGCCGCGATGGCCGAAATCAACGGCCCTACGGCCAGGTAAAACGGGTAGTTCCAGGGCGCGATGATGAGCACCACGCCCTTGGGCTCCACCTGCACCCAGGAGCGGGTGCCCAGCAGGGCCAGGCTCGCGCCCACTTTGCGCGGGGCCATCCACTTTTTGAGGTGGCTGCTGGTATGCTTGAGTTCGACCAAAGAGGTCCAGATTTCAGTTAAATCAGTTTCGGTCGCGGGCTTGCGGAAATCGGCGTAAAGGGCTTGCTGAATGTCGGTGCGGTGCGCGTGCAGCCAGCTGCTGAGCTTTTGCAGGCGGGCGCGGCGGGCCGCCACGCCTTCACTGCGCAGGACGGGCGTGCGCAGTCGCAGCGCATCGAACTGCGCCTGAAACTGGTTGCCCGGCTTCGCAGCGGCAGCTTGGCCTTCGCCACCATCATTCACTAAAACAGCAGGTTGCATAATAAGCGTCATTAGCTCTGCCGGCCTTCGCGACCAGCCTCGCAGAAAGATACGCGGCGTGCACAACATTTCCCGGAGCTGTGCGTCTGCACACTCGGCTGTGGCCCGCAGGTTCATCCAACATCAAGTAGGTGTTACCTTTGCAGCTTGCTATTTGGGCTCCGGCCCGCGTTTTTTCATCCTATACCACCCGCCGGGCCGGCGCTAAAACCGGCTCAGCCCGCTGATATTACTGGTACTTTTTTTTCGTGATTTCTCTTTATCCCCGTCGCACTTCGCGGCTGTTTGTTGCGCTTCTGGTTCCCTTGCTTGCTACTTCCACCGGCCTTACGCAGGCCCGGGAGCGGCGCGCCGAGAACCCTGACTCGCTCATTGCCAATACCCTGCCCGCCGACACGCTGGCTGTGGAAGCCCAGAAGCCCAAGCCGACCCGCCTGACGCCCCTGCCGATGGACTCGCTGCCGCACATCCACCCGCGCGACGCCAAAGGCCGCATCACCGACTATACCGTGGCCCCGGGCGTGACCTGGCACTACGACAAGCCCAAGCCCTTCGAGTGGGCCTACCACATTCCGCGCGATTTGGGCCAGTTTCCCGGCTTCGCATTCCGCAAGGAGAATAAGGAGACGCTGATTGAGCTGGCGGCGGGCTCGGTGGCGCTGTGGGTGGCCGACCAGGCAATCATCGACTGGAGCCAGGATTTCGGCAAATTCATCGGCCTGAAAGCCGCCAGCACCCAGAAAACCCTGATTCACATTCCGTTCAGTGTAGGCTCGGCCAACCTGCCCTTCGAGTTCAACGTGCCCGATAACCTCAACAGCACGTTTTACTTCCTCGGCGATGGCTGGACGCACCTCACCGTGGCCAGCAGCTTCTGGATTTACGGTGGCATCAAGAAAGACAACCGCGCCCTGCGCACCTCCAGCCAGCTCGGCGAGGCCATTTTCAGCACCGGCCTGGTGGTGCAAACCATGAAGCGCCTCACCGGCCGCCAAAGCCCCTACGTGGCCACCAAGGACCGCGGCGAGTGGCACCTGTTCCCGTCGTACAACACCTACCAGAACTTCGTCCCGAACTACGACGCCTTCCCCACCGGCCACCTGGCCACGGCCATGGCCACGGTCACGGTCATCGCCGAAAACTACCCCGAATACCACTTCATCCGTCCCGTGGGCTACGGCCTGATGGGCCTGCTGGGCTACTCCATGCTCAACAACGGCGTGCACTGGGCCAGCGACTACCCGGTGGGCATCGCGCTGGGCTATGCCTTCGCCAAAATTGCGGTGCGCAACGGCCGCACTCGCGTCGAACAGCCCGAGTCCACCGACCCGGCCGCCCACGGCACTGGCTTCCAGGTGCTGCCGCACCCCAAGCCGTGGTACCGCCGGGGCCTGTTTTCGCCCTACACCTACGGGCCGTTCACGGGGGCCAGCTGGTCGCTGCGCCTCTAAGTCGCGCAATCCTACCGAGGGCTTTTATCGTTGATTAGTTGACCCGGCACGGGCCGGAGGTATGTTCAATCCGCTATTCTATGCCTGATTTGCGCTCCGATTTCCCCAATCCGGACTTGGCCACCTGCCAGTCTGAGCTGACCCGGCAACTGGCCTTGCTGGGCCAGCACTGGCCCACATTTTCGGAGGCTGAATTGGTCGAATTGCCTGGCCCCGGCCGCTGGAGCCGCAAGGAAATTCTGGGACACCTCATCGACTCGGCTACGAATAACTACCGGCGCTTCGTGCTGGCACAGCTCGCCCCTCCCCCGTTGCGCCTCCAGCCCTACGACCAGGAGGCCTGGGTTCGCATCGGAACCTATCAGCACCGCTCGGCTGCCGAGTTGCTCACGCTCTGGACCGGCCTCAACCAGCAGATTCTGCACCTGCTGGCCCGCTTGCCCGAGGCCCTGCTCGACCACGAGTGCCTCACGCTCAACGCCAACCCCGTCACCCTGCACTGGCTCATTGCCGACTACGTGCTGCACCTGGAGCACCACGTCCGGCAGATTATTCATCATTAACCAAACACACAAAAAAGCCCGCTCCAAACTTGGAGCGGGCTTTTTTATGAATTGTCGGAATGACAGTTTAGGCTTATTTAAACAAGCCCTTTTTCACGGTGCGGTTGCCGTTTTCGTCAATTTTAATCTTCGTGCCGTCGGCGCGCTTGATTTTCACCGAGCCGTCGTCGTCACGCTTGATTTTAGCGCCGTTTTCGTATTTCACTTTGTGGTCGCCATCGTTCTGGTTTTCCATTTTCTTCACGCCCGAGCCTTGGCCCACGCTGCCGGTGCGGTGGACAGTGGTGGTCGTGGTGGTTACCGTGCCGGGGGCCAGCGAGTAAGGACCGTCGCCGTAGTTGGCGCGGTTGGCCGAATAGGTGTTGTAGTAAGCCGGGTTGTTCAGGTCGGTGCGAATGGCGTTATCGGCCTCGTCGTTAGCCTGGCGGATGGCGGCGTAACGGCCAGTGGTGTCCGTAGCGTACTGGGTTTGCAGCGCGTTGATTTTGCGGCCGCGGGTGTAGTAGGTGTGCTCAATGCGGCGCACCACCGTGGTGTCGGTCAGCTTGAGGTCTTCGGCCACGCGGGCAGCCATGCGGCGGGCGTCGTCGTAAGCGGCCATCGTGTCGACGGTGGTCGTAGTGGTTGTAGTCGTGGCTTCCGGCGTAGTCGTGGTAGTGGTTTCGACTTTCTTATCCTGCGAGCAGGAGGCGGTGGCCAGCGCGGCGGCGGCCATCAGGCCGAGCAATTTGAAATTCATGGAATCAAAAATTAAGGAATTAAAAACGGCCATGTAGCCATTTTTAGGGGCTGATACGGCGGCGCTTCGCCGGAAGTTGTGCCAGCCGGCACGGTGGGCGGCACTTTTGACGGGCGCAGGGTCCCGTTTTTCAGCGGCGTACCTTTGTCGGGGCGCTCGTGCGCCGCGTTTATTCTTTTTGATTTTTTGCCCATGCCTGCTGCCTCGTACACGCGCCTCAATAAATTCATCAGCGAAAGCGGTCTGTGCTCGCGCCGCGAGGCCGACCGCTACATCGCGCAGGGCGCGGTGCTGCTCAACGGCAAGCCCGCCCAGATTGGCGACCAGGTGGGCCCGCGCGACCGCGTGAGTGTGAACGGCCACAAGCTGGAGCCCAAGCAGGCCGAAGATGCCGTGTACCTGGCCTTTAACAAGCCGGTGGGCGTGACGAGCACCTCAGAGCCGGGCGTGCGCGGCAACATCGTAGACTACGTGAACCACGCCGCCCGCGTGTTCCCCATCGGGCGGCTTGATAAGGACTCGTCGGGCCTGATTTTCCTGACCAGCGATGGCGACATCGTGAACAAGATTCTGCGGGCCGGCAACCAGCACGAAAAGGAGTACGTGGTCACCGTCGACCGCATCCTCACCGACCGGATGCTGGACGAAATGGCCCACGGCATCCCCATGCTGGGCGTGGTCACCAAGCGTTGCGTCATCGTGAAAGAAACACCCTACATCTTCCGCATCACGCTGGTACAGGGGCTGAACCGTCAGATTCGGCGCATGGTGGAGCACTTCGGCTATGAAGTGACAAAGCTGGAGCGCGTCCGCATCATGAACATCAGCCTCAAAGGCCTGCCCGTGGGCGACTGGCGCGAGCTGACCCCGGAAGAAGTAGCCGGCATCATGAAAATGGTGTCCAAATCGAGCGGTACCGAAGAAGCATCCGGCGGCCGCAGCCGACCCAAAACGGCCAAAGCCGCGCCGCAAGACCAACCGATGAGCGAAGGCCGTCCCGCCCCGCGCCCCCGCAAGCCCGGTCCACCCACCATGTTCAACCCCTCGGGCACCGGCTGGTGGGGCCCGCGCCCCGAAAAGCCAGGCGCATCCGGCACCAAGCCCGGCCTGGGCGGCACCAAGCGCCCGGCCAAAGCCGGCCCGGGCGGTGGCGGCTCGCGCCCTAAAAGCGGCGGCGCAGGCGGCCCGGCCCGGCCCAAAACCGGCACGCTGGGCACGCGCCCGGCCGCCAGCGGCAAAGGCAAATCCGGCGGGGGCCGCAAAGGCCCGGCCCGGCCGCGCTAGTGCGGCAGCGGAATTATCACTCCCCGGTTTGCCGTTAGCCTTCGGATGAAGCATTTTTCCCTGCTACTCTGCCTCTGGCTGCCCGGCGTGGCCGCGTGGGCTGGCCCTGCGCCCCTGCCGCCGCTCGTCATTGCTGAGCAGTTTGTGGCCCCCGCCGGATGGCCCGCCATGAAAAGCTACCTCTGCTGCGAGGTGGCCGGCCAGGCCAAACGCCAGACCCTGGGCCAGCAGATTCCGCCCCGTGTGCAGCGCGCCTGCCAGCTGGTGCGGCAGGACTCGGCCACGGCCGTAGTGGCCGTGGAGCTGCGCGATTCGGTAAGCCGGCGCGATTTCTACCTGCACTTCCACCGCGAGGCCGAGGGCTGGAAGCTGAGCGCCATCCGCAACCTGGCCATGACGCACCTGGGGCCGCCCATGGTGGCGCTGCTCTCCGCTATGCCGCCCGCCGAAGTGGCCGACTACAACCGCAAGCACCCCGATGCCAGCCACGACTTCACCATCGGCAATCTGCGCCTCTGGACCAGCGCTGATGCCGACATTGCCGCCCACTTCTACCAGCACCGGGCAGCCTTTCAGGAAGTCCTGAGCCGGGTGCAGAGCGGCCGATTTTTCGACCCCACCATTGGTGCCGACGAAGCCACCGACGAGCAGGCCGCCAACGCCGACCCGGCCGTACACGCCCTGCTGCGACAGCTCTACCTGGGCCGTGTGACGCGGCGCGCCACCGCCTGCGGCAGTTGCCTGGAGTTTGTCATCGGCGGCAAAATCGACAGCACGGTGGGCCTGCTTTACCAGCCCGAGGCGGCCCTGCTGCCCGCCATGCAGCCCGATGGCCTCATCGTGCTCCGGCCGCTGGGCGACGGCTGGTACCTCTACAAAACGACGTAATTATTCCTATTAATGAAGCCCGACGCCACCCCTCCCCTCGCCGAAAAAGACCAGCTGCACCCGCGCAACCCGCACCGCGCGCCCTACGATTTCCCGCTGCTCAGCAAAGTCAGCCCGGAGCTGGCGGCCTTCGTGCGCCCCAACCCCCACGGCAGCCTGTCGATTGATTTCGCCAATCCCGCCGCCGTGAAGGCCCTGAATCGCGCCCTGTTGCGGCATTTCTACGGCATCGAGCACTGGGACATTCCGAAGGGCTACCTCTGCCCGCCTATCCCCGGCCGGGCCGACTACGTGCATTACCTGGCCGATTTGCTGGCCGAAAGCAACGGCGGCGTGCTGCCGCCCGGCGAAGAAATCACGGTACTGGACGTGGGCGTGGGAGCCAACTGCATCTACCCCATCATCGGCCGGCGCGAGTACGGCTGGCACTTCGTGGGCTCCGACATCGACGGCGTGGCCGTGCGCGCCGCCCAGCAGATTGAGGCCGCCAACCCCTCCCTGGCCGGGGCCATCGAGGCGCGCCTGCAACCGGCCCGCACCCGCATTTTCGACGGCCTCATCCAGGCCGGCGAGGTGTTCGATATGACGATGTGCAACCCGCCGTTTCACGCCTCGGCGGCGGCGGCGGCAGCCGGCTCACAGCGCAAAACGGCCGGCCTGGGCACCGGGCGCGGCCCCCGGCCAGTCCTGAATTTCGGCGGCCAGAACAACGAGCTGTGGTGCGAGGGCGGCGAAGCCGGCTTCATCCGGCGCATGGTGCAGGAGAGCGGCCGGCGGCCCCGGGCCTGCTACTGGTTCACCTCTTTGGTTTCTAAAAAAGAAACCCTGCCCGGCGTGTACCGCGCCCTGCAAACGGCCGGAGCTACCACCGTCCGCACCATCGAAATGGCCCAGGGCCAGAAGAAAAGCCGCCTTGTGGCCTGGACTTTCCTCTCGCCCGCGCAGCAGGATGCCTGGCGAAAAACCCGGTGGGCAGATTTGCAATAGCGTTACCTGCCCACGGCCTTTGTATATTGCGTATCTTCGTAACAACACACCTGTCCGTGCTCTTCTACTGCTCCAGAAGCAAGGGCCGGCCACAACAGATTTAGCAGCACAACACTATGGGTAGGTCTCAAGAGACATTTGGTAAGAAAGACAACGAGAAGAAGCGCGCGAAGAAGAAAACCGAGAAGGAGGAGCGCAAAGTTGAGCGGCAGGCCAACGCCAAAAGCGGAGCGGCCCTGGAAGAAATGTTTGCCTACGTGGACGAAAACGGCAACATCACCTCTACCCCACCCGACCCCACCAAGAAGCGTGTCATCAAGGACGAGGACATCCGCATCAGCATAGCCAAGCAGGAAGACCGCGAGCCGGAGGACACCATCCGCACCGGTTCGGTGACGTTCTTCAACGATTCGAAGGGCTACGGCTTCATCAAGGATTCGGTGACGCAGGAGAGCATTTTCGTGCACGCCAACGGCCTGGCCGGCGGCCCCATCTCGGAAGGCGACAAAGTGAACTTTGAAGTAGAAATGGGTGCCAAAGGGCCCAACGCCGTGCGCGTGAAAAAGGCCAGCGCTACGCCGCCGCCTGCCGCCGCCGCACCGGCCGCCGAGTAGCATATCGACTTCTACAGATACAGAAGAGCCCCGTTTCCAAAGCTATTGCAGCTTCGGAAACGGGGCTCTTCTATGAGCAATTAGTTTTAGGCGTTGCCGTCCAGCGCGGCCAGGTTTTCCTCGGCAGCGGCGGTGTCGGTGCTGGTGGCTTTGCCGTTGCGTTTCGCCAGCATGCCCAGGCCCACGGCAGCGAGCGCCGCGCCCGCTAACACCTTCTGGGTGGTGGTGAGCTTGCTTTTGCGCAGCTTTTTGAGCGATTTGGCGGCCCCACCGAGCAGGGTTTGCTTTTTGGCGGGCTTGTTTTTGGCGGCTTTGTCCTTGGTCTTTTTCATAGCGCGGGTTGGTTGAAGGTGACGCGGGAGCGGGCGGGCACTTGCCGCCGGCTATTCTTCGGAAAAATGCTGATGATGCCTAGAGGCTTTGCGGTGGTGGCTGGGCGCATTCGCTTCATTGAGCAGCGCTGGGGTGGCGTGCTCGTTGGGCGCGTCGTCGGTTTCGCGGGTGGCCAGGTAGACCAGGCCGGCAGCGGCCAGGACCAGACTGCCCACCACCTTCTGGCCGGTGCTGAGCCTGGAAATCTCCTTCGTCACCTTCCGAAACTTCTTGAGCGACAGAGCCACAGCATCCAGAATATCTTCCGAGGCCTTGTCCTTTTTCGAGTGCTTCTTTTTATCCTTGCCCATAAGAAGTTGCGGTAAAACGGTTTCCAGCAGGAATTGGAGGGGAAAAGCCATGGCGATAAACAGCAAGCGCAGAACCCGATGAAACCGGTGGCGCAGCTAGCTTAGGGTATTCGCAAGGAGCGGCCCGAAGGTTGCCGTTTTTTGAGTTGATTACACAGGTAATCACAACAGTAGCACATCAATTTTGTGCGCGTGCACCTGCTGCAAGTCGTCGGACCACGCGAAGACCGTGAAAAACCCATCGACCGACGCCACCAGGGCAATGGTATCGTGCTGGTCGTGCACAAACTGGGCGGCGGCCAGGTGGCGGGTGCCGCCGTTCTGAGCCGGGTGCAGGTTGCGCGGCTCGCTGCCCACCACTGGCTCGGTAAGCACCATGGTTTCGACGGGCGTGCTGGTTTTGGCCCGCGCCACCTTCGCCCCAAAGGCTAGCAGGGTGTACTCCTGGGTGATGACGGTAGCCCCATCCACGGCCGTGAAGCCGCCCACGATGCCGATGTTGCGCCGCAGCGCGGCCTGCCACTTGCGCTTCGACTGGCCCGGCCGCTGCACCGCCCGGATGCCGGTGTAGGCCGGAGCCACGGGGTAGTTCAGGGGCTGCACGATGGATTTTTGCCACTGCTCGGAGCCGGGCGGCACCACCAGCACCAGGCCGCCCCGGCCGTGGGCGCGCATGGCGGCGGCCAGCTCCAGCAGCACGTTGTCGGTTTCGCCGGTGTCGGGGGCGGGGAGGCTGCGGCCGGGCAGGAAGGCTTGCAGAGCCGCGCAGTCGTTGAGGCCGCCGTGCTCTTCGTCGATGAGCTGGAGGTGGTCGCCGCGCAGCACGGCCACGTTCACAAACTTGCCGAAGCCGCCGGCGCGGCGGTGCTTCACCACCAGCAGGCCGGGCTCCACCACTTCGAGCACGAAGCACAGCGGCGGCACCCGCGTGGCCGTGCCCCACACGTAGAGGCCGTCGGCATCGTGCCACACGCCGAGGTGCAGGCCGGGCTGCTCCACGGCGGGAGCCAGCTTCAGCAGGTTGGCGGGCGTGAGGCGGCGGCGCTGGCCAAACACCAGCGGCTGCCGGGCCTGCTCCAGCGGGAGCAACGCCAGCGAAATGCGGGGCGGGTGTCCCTCCTCCCGCCGCAGACTGGCCCAGAAGGCGGCGTCAATCACGGCTTCCACCCACTGTGCTTCGGGCGGGGCAGCAAGACGGGCTTCGTCCTCCATGCTGGCCGCCCGGTGCCGCGCAAAGTGGGCTTCAACCATGGGGGCGGCCATACGGGCCGTGAGGTAGGTGGGTTCGGAGAGCATGGGGCAAAGATGGGATAGATGGCGGGAAGCTATAACCCCAAAAAGGCCGAAGCGCTTATCGCCTCGGCCTTTTTAAATTTCTGCCGCAGGGCATTCCGTTATGAAGCTGTTCCGTCAACGGCTCCAGACACCTTCACCCAATGCGAAAGCGAATAGTAAAATGGCTTCCTTCGAATAACCAAATCGCCCAGCGGCGGTAGCGGCTAAAGCAAGCAGCGGTGCTATTCCGGAGGGCTGCGGGCAGCTATTTATTTGTTTGACGAGCGGGCCAGGCGGCGCGCCCGGAGTTGTTTGAGGCCGAAAGCAACCCCACCAGCCAGCAGCAGCGAAGCGCCACCGTCGATGGGCGTTTCGGTGGGCTGGACGGGGTCTGGCACCGGCGTGGGGCCGCCTGAGTTGGGCTGGGCCACTGCGGGCGAGCTGGTTAGCGCACAAAAAAACAGCAGGCTTGCCGCGGAAAAGAGAATGGATTTCATGAGCAGGAAGGCGTTAAGGATAATACCGGGCCGGCCCATAAAGGCCGACCCGAATCAGTTATTGAATCACTACGCGCTTGGCCAGCGTGGCCGCGCCAACCTGCAGGCGCAGGGTGTAGACGCCGGCGGCCAGGCCGTTGGCATCCACAGTCAGACTAGCGCCGGTGGGTGCCAGGACAGCATTCTGACGGCGTACTACCTGGCCCAAGGTGTTGAGCAGGTCGGCGTGCAGCTGCGTAGCACCGGCTACGGCCGGCACGAGAACCGTGAAGGCATTGTGGGCCGGGTTAGGGTAAAGCGTCACCTCGGCGGCCGTAAGCGCCGACGCGGTGGCCAGGGCGGTGCGGGCGGCAAAGTGCAGCGTGAAGCGGCCCGTCATCGTTGCGGCGGCCTGTGCGCTGGTCACACTAAACGAATAGGCCGGCTGCAAGCGCAGGTTCACGGTTTGGCCGGTGGTAGCATCGGTGAGCATGGCATCGAGGCTGGCCGGCAGGTTCCTGAGGGCAGCGGCGGCCAGCATATAGGTGCCGGCGGCGGGCACGCCCACAGACAGCGGCAGCACGGTGGCCGTGGTAAAGCTTGGGCGACCATCAATGGCCAGGGCTTCGCTGGTGGTGGCCACGCTGGTCAGGTTCAGGCCCGAGGGGTTGGGTAGCTTCTGGGCATCGTACTGGGTATCGAAGCCGGCGGTGGCGCTGGTTTCGGCGTAGGCGTAGAGGGGGTCGGCGGCACCGTTGGCGGCGCGCAGCTCCAGTTGCACCAGGGGCCGGGTGTCGGCCGTGGCGCGCTGGAAGGTGGTGTTGTTCAGCGTGGTCAGGCGCTGGCTATTGCGGAAGGTGAGTGAGCCGGTGGTCTGGCCGGCGCTCACGCGGGTAAAGAAGCCTTGGGCCACAGGCAGCACGGGGTTGCCACCTACGCCGTTGACATAGGCGCGATAGGCCCCGACGTACGGGCCGGTGCTGGCGTACACGTAAATGGCAGCATCGAGGCCGGTGCGGTCGGCGGGAGCCACCAGGCTGTAGTCGAGGGGCGCGGGATAGGGGTTGCCCATCAGCTGCCAGCCGGCATCGGCGGTGTTGGCCGAAGCGGCGGCGTTGCGGCTCAGGCTCAGGGCCTGAGTGCCCGTGGTGAGCGCACCCACGAAATCGACCAGCGCCGAGCCGTTGATGTTAACCGTGTAGCCAAGGCCAACGGCCAGCGGCGTAGCCAGGCTGGCGGGCACCACAAAGCCTTTGTCGAAAGCCGGCAGGTTGTTCGTAGTCGTCACCAAGCGGGTTTGGTCGTAGCCAAACACGGTGGGGAAAGGCGTGGTAGCGGCCGGCGAGGCAGCCGTGTTGTAGCTCTGGGTGAGCACCGGCGCGAAACCACTGGTTTGCAGGTCGGCCACGGTGCTGCCCGTAACCGGGGCGCTGTAGTGGCGGTAGCCCTGGCCCGGGTTGCTCGAGGCGATGTAGCGCTGCACGGTAGCCGTGCCGTTTACCGCACCGGTGCCGGTGTTGTCGACCAGCGCCGTGCCGGCGGCATCTGACAACAGCGTCAGCGTGCGGCCGTTGGTGGTGAGGTTGCCGCTGGCGGGGGCCAGCACGCCGTGGATACTCAACGGGCCGCTTTGGATTGCGCCGGAAGCATTGGTAATGGTGAGGCCCCAGAGCTGGGTGCTGCCGCTGCCGCCGAGGAGCTGCGTGGTGGTGCCGCTGAGGCTGGTGGTGCCCGCCGTGGCGCTGATGGTACCGCTGTTGCTCAGCGTAGACTTCACGTCGAGGGTGCCGCCGTTCATGGTCAGGCTAGCGCTGGTACCGATGGTGAGGCCGTTGGCCACGGCGTTGCCGGTGGCAATGATGGGGAAGGGCGAGCGGCCCGTGCCCACGATGGCATCGACCGTGCTAGTGGGCACGCCCGCCGACCAGTTGTTCGAATTGAACCAGTCGGTGTTGATGCCACCCAAAGCGGTGCCCAGCCACGAGGTGGCCGTGATGACCGGCACCACGGCCGCGTTGGGCAGGCTGGCGGTGTTGCTATCAATACTAATAGAGCCGCCGCGCGAGAGGCCGCGGCCAATCAGCGAAGCCCCCTGAATCATGTTGATGGCCCCATCCACCAGCAGGGTACCCCGCATCACGGAGTTCTGGCCCATCGTGACCAAGCCGCCAATCTGCCAGTACACGTTGGCGGGCGTAGCGCCGTTTTGGGTAAGCACCACGGAGTTGGCACCCGTGGTTAAGGCACCCGATACCCGGAGGAAGAACTTCGCGTTGGGGTCGCCACCGCCATCCAGAATCAGGGTACCGGCCAGCGTAGTAGCTCCGCCCACGCAGTACGAGCCGGGAGCCAAGGTCACGGCCGGCGTGCCGCCGTACACGGCCAGCGGCGTCACGCACGGAATGGTCGACATGTAGCCGTAGGCCGTCTGCACGTCCGTGGCGGCCTGCGTCGAATACGTATCGGCTACGTGGATGCTGCCGTTCACGACCACGCCCAGCGGGAAGCCGTTGAACGCGCCGGCATTGGTACCGATGTCGCCGTTGATGATGGTGGGGCCGTTGTTATCAACAGCCCCAACGGCCGTGAACAGGGCAAAGCTGGCGGCGGCTCCCAGGGCTGGGGCCACCTGCGCGGCACCGGCTTGCGGGAAAGCCAAAACAGCTACCGAGGTTAAAATAAACAGGAAATGTTGCTTCATAGGGGGTGGACATTGCGGGTGAATTAGTTCACGTTGCAAAGCTCACGCGCCGCACTTCCAGGGCATTTACACGATTACAGAAAACATTTACATCATTCACACTTTCAGGCTCTATGGTGAGCCTGCCGTCGAGAAGCTTAAACAACGAAGGCGTTAACCCCGTCACTTTCTTGAACTGGTTGGACAAGTGGGCGACACTACTATAGTTGAGTTGATAGGATATCTGGGTAAGGTTGAGCTCGCCCGCCAGGAGCAGCTCTTTTACCCGGTTAATCTTGAACTCAATGATATACTGCTCGATGGTGCTGCCCGTGTTTTCCGAAAACAGGTTGGCGAGGTAGGTGTAGTCGTAATCCAGCCGGCGGCTGAGGTAGTCGGAGTTTTTCGTTCTGGTGGTTTGGCCGGCCACCAGCACGAGGTCGGCCACGGCTTGTTTAATGCCGCTAATCAGCTGGGCCTTTTTGCGCTCCCGGTGGCTGAGGCCATCCGTGGCCCGGTTGCTCATGGGCTGGGCGAAGGGGTGCGACGCGGAGCCCGCGTCGCTTCTGTTTCCGGCTGCTGCGGCTTCGTATCGAAGCGGTTGGGCAGTGCCTGCTGTTGAACCTGTCATGTTGCGGCAATTACTTGCCAGTGTTACGGCATATAAATTCAACGATTGCGCATAAGCACCCGGCAGTTCCTGACAAGAACAACAGCTCGAAT
Organism: Hymenobacter segetis; assembly: GCF_054776495.1. NCBI lineage: Bacteria > Pseudomonadati > Bacteroidota > Cytophagia > Cytophagales > Hymenobacteraceae > Hymenobacter > Hymenobacter segetis. Next base: position 709,675 of record NZ_BAAHBV010000002.1, read on the forward strand.
TAATTAGAACTATTCTAATAACATGAACGAACAATCTGAATCTAACTATCCAAACGGGGTTTATGCTTAAGAGTTCGTCAATTCCCAATTATGGAAAGCAGCTTTGAGCATTTATCACCTCACAAGCCAATAAACGCACAATTAAAAGTGCGGATTCTCAAAAAAAGAGTTGCAAATAACCTGTACTGTTGTTAAAACATCTCTTACCTGAGTCTTCCCGCACGGTCGAATAATGCAAGTCAGACAATTATAAATTTTCAAATACACCTCGCCATGACTTTGATTCAACAGAATCCCCTGCATACTCCCCCATCGTGGCTTGTATCCTTTCTACTGCGCTGAGCCAATACCTAGATAAGGATTCGCTGCCCACTTATTCCCGGTCGAAGTTCGCCCGCTTGCCTAGCGCGGCCATTCGCACGGCTTAGGCTACGCGGCGGGCACGGGTTTCGGGCTGTTTGGCACCTAGTACCCAGGTCAGAATCTGCTTGCGGGCCGAGGACGAGAAGGCGGCGAAGTGCCGGGCGGCAGTTTCATCAATAGCTAGGGCAGCGGCTAAATCTTCGGGGATGTGGCCGGCTTCGGCGGCATCCAGGCTTTCCCACGCGCCGTTTTGCTTGGCGCGGGCGATGGCGGCCAGCCCGGCGGGCATCAGCAGCTGGGCGGCTTCGAGGCGCTCCAGTCGCTCTTTGTTCACCTTGCTCCAGCCGCTGCGGGGCTTGCGCGGGGTGAAGAGCAGCTGCGTGCGCTCGGCGTCGAGCTTGCGGGGGTGCGAGTCAATCCAGCCGAAGCAGAGGGCTTCTTCCACGGCTTCGGGGTAGGTGACGCTGGGCTGGCCGCTGGCTTTTTTGAAGTAGACCAGCCAAACGCCGGGGGCGGTGGCGTGGTGCTTGGCTAGCCACTGCCGCCACTCGGCGCGGCTGGCGGGCTGGGCCTGGGCGTAGGTATCGGTGCGGGACATAGGAGGTGACTACGTTTAAATTTAGAAGCTGCGGTGGGATTGCAAGGCCGGGGTAGAGACGCATATTTGCGTCTCGCCGTTGGCTGGTTTTGTTCAACGACGAGACGCAAATATGCGTCTCTACATCTTTCCAACCGCTTTCATGTATGCGTAGCACCATTGCCACCCTCCTGCTGCTTTTCGCTCTTTCGGCCACTACCGCCCACGGCCAAAGCACGCCGCGCCAAACGGGGACAACCAGTCCGCCACCAGCGGCTGCTCCAAAGCCCCTTACCAAAGAGGAGCTATACCAAACGGTGGCCCGGCTGGACACGGAAATGTTCGCCGCCTTCAATGCCCACGACGTGAATAAGCTCATGGCCTACTTTGCCGATAACCTGGAGTTTTACCACGACAAAGGCGGCCTGGGCAACTTCGCCCAAACCAAGGAAGGCTTCACGCGCCTATTCACCCAAAGCCCCGACATCACCCGCACGCTGGTGGCGGGCACCCTGGAAGTGTACCCCGTGAAAAACTACGGGGCTATGCACATCGCCACGCAGCGGTTTTGCCACGTAGAAAACGGCCGCGAGGACTGCGGCAACTCCAAGTTCGTGATGGTGTGGCAGCAGCAGGCCGGCACCTGGAAAATCACCCGCGTCGTGAGCTACGACCACTGAGGAAAGGTTTGTTGTCCGGATGGAAGGTTTGTGGTCCGGAGCGAAGGTTTGTTGTCCGGGCCGAAGGTTTGTTGTCCTGAACGAAGGTTTGTGGTCCGGAAACGGTTGGCGGGCATCCGGAAGCGTTTGGCGAGGCTCCGGACGCCAAGGTTTGTGGTCCGGAAGCGTTTGGCGGGCGTCCGGAAACGGTTGGCGAGGGTCCGGAAGGAAAGGTTTGTGGTCGGGAAGCGGTTGGCGGGCATCCGGAAGCCGCTGGCGGGGCTGGGGAAGCGGTGGGCGACTGCGCTGTACGAAACTTATGCAGCAGAAACGTAGCGCTATCCATAGTAGCGGGGGGGTGGGCCTGCGCCATGGATGGAAGCTTGAATTTATTCCGTACTTTTCTCCGACATAGTGAAAGCTCTCTCGGCTTTTGCAGTGGTGGAGTCCAGAACCCACTTTAAAAAACGGGGCGTTACCGAAAAGCCTTACGAGTAGGAACTGCTACCCCAGATTGCAAATGGAATACTTTTTACAGGTTTTAAAAAAATATGCTGTATTCAGCGGCCGCGCTCGCAGAAAAGAATACTGGATGTTTGTATTGTTTAACCTCCTTTTCTCGATTGCGGCAGGAGTGGCCGATTACGTTTTGACTGGCACTGGTAGCGGCGCTATCTCTGGTCTGTACGCTATTGCGATGCTCATTCCCAGCTTGGCTGTAGGAGTCAGGAGGCTCCACGATGTAGGCAAAAGCGGCTGGTTCACGCTGATTCTTTTCGTGCCGCTGGTTGGCGTTATTTGGCTGCTGGTATTAGACTGCACCGAAGGCAATGCAGGCGAGAACGAATATGGTCCCGACCCGAAGGCGATGTTTGCTTATTAGTCACTAGGACATAATCCTCAAATAAAAAGAGGCTGAAGCTACCGTAGCTTCAGCCTCTTTTTATTTCTGCCGCAGGGCGGCTATTTCCTGATTCGAATCATCTTGCCGTGGCGGTAACGGTAGGTTCCGGGCGGTACCGAATGCAATGCGTACTGGCCGTCCTCAACAGCAGGCTCAACTACGATAAGCTGATTGCGCACCTTTATCGACTGCGATTGAACGACTTCGAAGGAATGCTCTTCGCGTTGGGTGTCGGTGGAATCAGTTTCATCATCGCCAGTGTAGCCACCTTCGTGGCTGGCGGTTCCTGCTTTGAGTAATAGTACCGGCTCTGCGGATACGTCGATAATGTTGATGCCCTCGTTGGAAATGGACCAATGATGCAGGCTCGTTTCGGAACTGAACTTCAGGAGCACCGCTGGTGGCCCGGTGGGTGCCAGTCGCACCGTGTCTAGGGTCACTGCGCTATTCCAGAGCCATTCCCCTACCAGTTCCAGCCGTGTTTCTATCCAGCCGTTGGGGCAGCTAGGCGACCGATAATAGAGGAGCGTGGGCTTGTGCCATTCAGCACTTATCAGAAAGCGCTGCTGCAAGGTGTCGACCATGATGTTGCCTATCGCAATTTCCTGCTGAAAATCCTCTTCGCTGATACACCGAAACTGCATTGGGCGCGCCTCTACGCTGCCTTGCGATGGCTCGCGTTGAATCGCCTGCTCGGCTTGTTCGTGGGTAGCAGGCGTGGCTGTTCGCGCAACAGAATCTTTCGTCTGCGGTGTCACCGGGGGTGCTACAGCCGTGTTGCGGGCTGGTTTTTCTTCCGTTTTCGGCTGGGTTCCGCAAGCAGTCAATAAGGCCAGTAGCAAAAGCGGTAATGTGTATCCTGGCATGAGCTACATAAAAAAAGAGCCTAAAGCTATGCAAGCTTCAGGCTCTTTTTCAGCATGAAATAACAACCGGCAATTACATGTGAATGGCGCGGTTCTCCGTGGCGGCGAGGCAGGCTTCTTTCATGGCCTCGGCGTAGGTGGGGTGCGAGTGGCTCATGCGGGCCACGTCCTCGGCGGAGGCGCGGAACTCCATGGCGGTCACGGCTTCGGCGATGAGGTCGGCGATGCGCGGGCCAATCATGTGGACGCCCAGGATTTCGTCGGTGGTTTTGTCGGCCAGCACCTTCACGAAGCCGTCGGTGTCGCCGCTGGCACGGGCCCGGCCGCTGGCTTTGAAGGGGAAGCTGCCGATTTTGTAGGCCTTGCCCTGCTCCTTGAGTTGCTCCTCGGTGTAGCCCACGCCGGCCACTTCGGGCCAGGTGTACACCACGCCGGGGATGAGCAGGTAGTTGATGTGCGGCTTCTGGCCCACGATGGTTTCGGCCACGAACACGCCTTCTTCCTCGGCCTTGTGGGCCAGCATGGCGCCCCGAATCACGTCGCCGATGGCGTAGATGCCGGGCACGTTGGTTTGCAGGTGGGCATCGACCTTGATGCGGCCGCGCTCTTCCATTTCCACGCCCGCAGCTTCCAGGTTGAGGCCGGCGGTGTAGGGCACGCGGCCCACGGCTACGAGGCAGTAATCGCCCTCAAACTTCACCTCCTCCCCTTTCGGGTTGAGGGCGGTCACGGTCACGCTGTCGCCTTCGCGGGTGGCACCGGTCACTTTGTGGCTCAGGAAAAACTCGATGCCGATTTTGCCCAGCACGCGCTTCAGCTCCTTGCCGAGGCCGCGGTCCATGGTCGGGATGAGCGAATCCATGAATTCCACCACCGAGACTTTCGCGCCGAGGCGGGCGTAGACGGAGGCCATTTCGAGGCCAATCACGCCGCCGCCAATCACAATCATGTGCCGGGGCACTTCGCGGATGTTCAGGGCCTCGGTGCTGGTGATGATGCGCTCCTTGTCCTGGGCGATGAACGGCAGTACCGTGGGCTTGGAGCCGGTGGCGATGATGACGTTTTTGGTTTCAATCTGCTGCGCCTCGCCGCCCGCAGTGGGCGCGATGCTGATGTGCGTTTTGTCGATGAACGAGCCGACGCCGGTGATGACGTCGATTTTGTTCTTCTTCATCAGGTAGGAAATGCCGTCCACGTTGGCCTTCACCACGCCGGCCTTGCGGTCAATCATGCGGTTCATGTCGACGGTCAGGTTGTCGAGGCCGATGCCGTGGTCCTGGAACACCGAATGGGCGTTGTGGTAGTGCTCGGAGGAGTCGAGCAGGGCCTTGCTGGGGATGCAGCCCACGTTGAGGCAGGTGCCGCCCAGGGTGGGGTATTTCTCGATAATGGCCGTTTTGAGGCCAAGCTGGGCACAACGGATGGCCGCTACATAGCCGCCCGGGCCGGAGCCGATGACGGTGACGTCGTATTGATTCATGAGGAAGTATTCTATGATTGTACGCTCGTGCGAAGGTAAGGCACAGCGGCGGCGGGTGAGGCGGTTTTTTGCGGGAAAGCGTGGCGTGGGTTCAGATGGCGCGGGCCTGCGGCCCGTGCCGACTATTAGCGGGCCTCTGGCCCGCAGTCGCCCGCGCCATTCAAGTATTATTCAACGATTGCAGGCCTGGAGGCCTGCTAATAGTCGGCACGGGCCGCAGGCCCGCGCCATCGCCTTAATCAACCAGCACGCCGATGTAATAGTTGAACGTGTCCACCTCCAGCGTCTCCTTAGTAGCCCCGGCCAGTTCCTTCATCTCCGCAAACCGGGTGGTGGGCTTGATAAACTGGTATTCGCCGCCTTTCAGCCGCACGCGCACCGGCATGTCGAACTTGTCCACATCGGCCACCCAGCGGGCCAGGGTTTTGCCGTCCTCGAAGCGGATTTCCAGCGTGGGGATGTTGCGGTGGCGCTGGTACTGAGCGAATATTTTGGTGAAGTCGCGGCCGCTTTCCTGGTTGAAATAGTCGATGACTTGCTGGCCGGTCACGGTCTGGTGGTAGAATTTGGCGGAGAGGCCGCGCAACAGCTGCCGCCACTTCGCGTCGTCGTTGAGCACGGTGCGGATGGTGTTGAGCATCATGCTGCCCTTGTCGTACATGTCGCCGGAGCCTTCCTTGTTCACGCCGTAGGCGCCGATGATGGGCGAGTCGTTCGAGATGTTGCGGCGCTGGCCGTGGATGTACTCCTGGCCGGCCTGCTTGCCAAACTGGGTTTCCACAAACAGCGCTTCGGAGTACGTAGTGAAGCTTTCGTGCACCCACATATCGGCAATGTCCTGGCTGGTGATGTTGTTGCCGAACCACTCGTGGCCGCTTTCGTGGATGATGATGAAGTCCCATTTCAGGCCCCAGCCGGTGTTGCTGCGGTCCTTGCCGAGGTAGCCGTTCTGGTATTTGTTGCCGTAGGCCACAGCGCTTTGGTGCTCCATGCCGAGGTGCGGGGCGTCCACCAGCTTGTAGCCGTCCTGGTACCACGGGTAGGGGCCGAACCACGATTCCATGCTCTTGAGCATGGGCTTCACGTTGGCGGCAAACTGGGTTTTGGCCTTAGCGAGGTTCTCGGGCAATACCCAATAATCAAGGGTCAAAGGCCCTTTTTCGCCTTGGTACTGGTCGGAAAAATGCTGGTAGTCGCCCACGTTCAGGGCCACGTCGTAGTTGTTAATGGGGTTGCGCACGGCCCAATCGAAGCGGGTGTAGCCGTCTTTCAGCTTAGTCGTTTTGCGCAGGCGGCCGTTGGAAACGTCTTTCAAACCCTGCGGCACGCTCACGCTGATGAGCATGGAATCGACTTCATCGGCCTGCTGGTCCTTGGTGGGCCACCAGATGCTGGCCCCCACGCCCTGGCAGGCCGAGGCCACCCAGGGCTTGCCGGCAGCATCGGTGGTAAAGACCAGGCCACCATCCCAGGGCGCTTTTTTGGCCACCGTAGGGTTACCGGAATACTGGACGGTGAACTCATCCTTACTGTCCTGCTGAATGGTTTTCGGAAAGGTTACGAATACCGCGTTGACCTCGCGGGTGAACGGTACGTCCTTGCCCTTATACATCACCTTATCCACTTGCAGGTTGGCAAAGAGGTCGAACTGCAGCCGCGTAAAATCCCGCGTGGCGGTGAAGCGGAAGAGGTTGGAGCCGCTGATGAAGCGCTTGGCCGGGTCCAGCTTCACATCGAGGTGGTAGTAGTTGATGTCGTAGCAGGTGCGCAGCGGTGTGGTGAGGCTGCCGCGTAATGTGTCGGCCCGGGTGAAATCGGCCTTGGGCTGGAGTAGCTGGGCGGCGGCGGGATTCAGCAGCGCTAGCGAAGCCAGCAGCAGCAGGAGAAATTTCGCTTTGTTCATCATGCAAAGCAACAACAGCAAGGCGCAAGGCCGGCGTTTCCGTGGCGCGAACTTTAGCTGCGCTGGCCTTCGCGCTACAAGTCGGGCGTAATTTTGCGGCAGTTCTTCGTGATTTTATGTCTGACTCTTCTTCTACCGCCGCGCCTTCACGGGCTGCGTTGTTCACGGCCTTTGCGCTGGTTTACCTCATATGGGGCTCCACTTATCTGGTGATGAAATTTGCCGTGGCCAGCATGCCGCCGCTGCTCATGGCCGGCACGCGCTACGCGATGGCGGGCGGGCTGCTCTACGGCTTCATGCGCTGGCGGGGCGAGCCCGCGCCCACCCTGCGCGGCTGGGGCTATGCGGTGTTTATCGGCGTGTGCTTGCTGGGGTTTGGCAACGGCGGCACCACGCTGGGGGTGATGTACCTGCCCAGCGGTATCACAGCGCTGCTAGTGGCCACGGTGCCCATGTTTCTGGCGGTGCTGGGGTGGCTGAGCGGCATTTCGGCCCGGCCCACCAAGTGGGTGGCGCTGGGGCTGGGCGCGGGCATGACGGGCATGTACCTGCTGGCCGCCCACCCCACGGCCACGGCCGTGAAGGAACCGGGGCACCAGGGCCTGGGCATGGGCATCGTGCTGCTGGCCTCACTGGTGTGGTCCATCGGCTCGCTCTACGCCAAGAACCACCAGCCCGCGCCGTCGCCCTTCGCCTCGGGCGGCATACAGATGCTGTGCGGCGGCGTGGCCATGCTCATCGTGGGCTTCGTGCGGGGCGAGGCCGATGGCTTCACGCTGGCGCAGGTCACCACCAAGTCGTGGGTGGCGTATGTTTATCTGGTCACGTTCGGCTCCATTGTGGCATTCACGGCCTACATCTGGCTGCTACGGGCCGTGGAGCCGGCTCTGGCGGGCACGTATGCTTTCGTGAATCCGGTGGTGGCGGTGCTGCTGGGCTGGGCCTTCGCTGGCGAAAGCCTGAACCCTGAGATGCTGGGCGGCGCGGCGCTCATCGTGCTGGCTGTAGCGCTGGTGCTGCTGGGCGGCCGGAAAGTAGGGGCGGGGCCTGCCCCCGCCCGTCATTGAACGGAATCGTTGCAACGGTGCGAGCGTCCGGGCGGGGGCAGGCCCCGCCCCTACATCGTATACTGAGCACCGCTCTAAAAAGCACTATCATGCCCCTCCTCCCCGACCTGCATAACGAAGCCGATATCATTCAGTTGGTCGATGCTTTCTACGCCCGCGTCGATGCCGACGACCTACTGCGGCCCATCTTCCACGACGTGGCGCAGGTGGACTGGCAGGCCCATTTGCCCAAGATGTACGATTTCTGGAGCAGCGTGCTGCTGGGCACCAGCCGCTACAAAGGGCGACCCATGGCCCGGCATTTCCCGCTGCCCATCCAATCAGCCCACTTCCAGCGGTGGCTGGCGCTGTTCACCGCCACCGTCGATGCCCTTTTCCTCGGCCCCAAAGCCGACGAGGCCAAAACCAAAGCCCAAAACATCGGGGCCATGTTCGAGCACCGCATGACGCCCAACCCGCTGTCGCTGCTCGGCGGCTAGAGTTTTACAGCGGCCGCCATTCGCCGTGCGCGGGCTGCACGCCGCGCAACAGCGCCGCGCCGCCGCCCACCACTAACGCATCCTCGCCCACGCCCACCAGCGCGATGGGCGTATCCGTCTGCTGGCTGATGCCCGTGCGCAGCGCGTAGCTCACAAACGTGGCAGCCACGGCGGCCAAACCGCCCAGCACGCCGCCACTCAGGGCGCTGCCGTGGCGCGACTTATACCAGGCCGCCCCCACCAGCGCACCCGAAAGCAGCCGGCCCAGTAGCACCGGCGGAGCCGTGCGGTTGGGCGTGGTGGGCAGCTTGTCCATTACCATTTCGCCAGCGGCCAGGGCCTTCAGAATTTGCGCAGTCACGGGCTTTTGCAAAAAACGCAGTGGCGACCTCTCCAGGCCGGCATGCGGCTGCCGCGAGAAATAATGGCTGAGGAAGGCCGGTGCGCTCATGCTGCGCATCCCGGCGATGGTGGCGAAGCCCATCACGGGCCAGAATTTAGCGGAACGATGCTTAGGAGCTGGGGCTTGGGGCTTTCTTTTCATCAGGCAGGAGAATGGCGAAATCGCATGAATTCAGCTTAACGAAATTGCCCAATCAAAGGCCACCACAGCCCACAAAAAAGGCCCATCCAATACCGGACGGGCCTTTTTGAAAAGCAGCGAGTGGCGCTTAGTTGATTTCGTCAACGTGCGTGCGCAGTACCTCGCGGGCGATGGCCAGGTTGGTTTCGCGCGAGTTCACCACCAGGTAGATGAATTTGTTGCCAGCCGAGTTCAGCTTGAGCAGGTGCGACTGGTTGGTAAGCGTAATGAGAATATCCTCGATTTTTTCCCCGGTCAGTTTCAGGGCCGACATGGCTTTTTGCTTTTGCTTCACCACTTCGGTGTTGTAGGCAGCGGCCGTTTCGGGATTGATGCTCGGCGAGTTCGAATGCGAAGCCAGCGCCATGCCCGAGGTGATGTCGACTACGGCCACAGCCACCAAGCTGGGCAAATCGTTGATAATTGCTTCAACTGCCTTGCCGGCAGCGGTGTTATTAGAATAGGCCATGTTGGCTGAGGGGGAAGGAGAAGTGGATAAAGAAGATTCTTGGAGCTTATTCGCAACGTGCTTTCGGTAGGTCCTTGCTTTCACTTAGGATAACCCGGATAGACAACTAACAAACAATGAATTAGAAAAACAGCCAGTGCTTGCGCTTGGTGGCGCGGGGCTGCAGGGTCACGCCGTGCTGGGCGGCGGTGCCGGCCTGCACTTCCTGGTCCTGATAGCCGGCGTAGCCGTATTGCAGCGTGGCCGAAGCGGCTTCGGCGGCGGGCACGCGCAGGGCGTAGTTGCCGCTGGCATCGGTGCTGGCCCCGAAGCGGGTGCCTTTGCGCAGCACGGTAGCACCCACCAGCGGCTGGCCACTCTCGTTCAGAATGCGGCCCGATACCGTGACCATGCGCGTGGCGCTGGCTTCGGCGGCGGCGGCACTGGCGGTTTCCAGGTTAGCCAGGGTAGTAACTGAGGTGGTGGGCAGCACCACGGCCTCGTGCGAGGGCAGGCGGGTGCCGGCCATCGACACGCCGGCCACCAGCGCGGCGCCGGTCACCATGGTCAGGGCCCGGCGGCGGAACCGCTGGGGCTGCTCCCGGATAAACAGCATCTGCTTCTGCACCCAATTGGTGGGGGCGGCGGCATCGGCCTCCTGGGTGGTCATTTCGTGCCAGCGCGTCACGGTGCTGTGGGCCTGCGTGGCATCTTTGCGCAGGTAGTCTTCCACGGCGCGGGCCGAAGACCGGGCGAGGTCGCCGCGCAGGTAGGCGTCGCGATACACCGGCAGCAGTTCGCCGGTCTGCGGGTCGAAGGGAGTAGCGGTAAGCTTCATGGGGGTTGAGAAAAAAAGGGTGAAAAGTAGATTTGTGGCTTAACCGGCCAGCCACGGGCCTTACTACTCCGCTTCGGCGGGCTCGGCCCGAGCCATGCCGCCGCGCATCACGGCCCGGGCAATGCCCAGGTTGGTATCCCGGCAGTCCACGGCCAGGTACACAAATACCCGCCCGCTGGGCACCACCCCCAGCAAATGCAGCTGCGAGGGCAGCGTAAACAGCATTTCTTCCAGGCTTTCGTGCGCCGCGCCCTGGGCCGCCAGCGAGGCCTGCACCTGCCGCACCGCTTCGGCATTGAAGCCGGCCACAGCCGCCGGGCGCAGCTCGCGGGCCGTGGTGTAGGTGGCCAAGGGCTTGCCGGTTGCCACTTCCACCACGGCCGCCATCAGCAGGTCGGGCAGCTCGGCCAGCAGGTGTTGCATGGCCTGCTCAATGGGGCCATTGGCCGGCCCCGCCGCCAGCTCTACTTCATTGGCCACCGGCCCCGTCAAGCGCTGTAAATGCTTGAGAAAGGGAATTTTCATAGTATTCGGCGTGGCCCCGGCCCGGCCCGCTGCCAAGCCTCGTATTCAGGACCTCCTTAGTTAAGTTGGTCGGCGCTGGCGCGCAGCACTTCGCGGGCAATGGCCAGATTGGTTTCGCGCGAGTTCACCACCAAGTAGATAAACTTGGTGCCGTTGTGGGCCAGCTTAATCAGGTGCAGTTGGTTGGTGAGGGTGATGAGGATGTCCTCGATGTTCTCGCCGCTGAGTTTGAGGGCCGACATGGCTTTCTGCTTCTGCTTCACCACTTCGGTATTATAAGCAGCGGCCGTTTCGGGGTTGAGGGTCGGCGAGTTGGTGTGCGAAGCTAGGGCCATGCCCGAGGTGATGTCGACCACGGCAATGGCCACCAGGCCGGGCAGGTCGTCCATCACGCTCTGTACTACTTTGCCGGCGGGGGAATTGGTTGAGTAAGCCATTATCAATAAGAAAAAAAGGTTGGGTTGGGATTGATTAAAATTTGCTAGTCAAGGAATTATCGATTTCAGAATTTCGCGGGCCAGCGCCAGGCTGGTATCCTGCACTTTCACGGCGAGGTAGCCAAACCACTGCCCGTTTTTGGCCAGCCGAATGAGGTGCAGCTGCTTGCGAAAGGGAATCAGAATGTCTTCCAGCCGCTCGCCGCGCATCTTCAGGGCCGCCATGGCCAGCTGCTGCTGGCGCACAGTTTCGGCGTTGTGAGCCGCCACTGTAGCCGCCCTAAAGCTGCGCGAATGGCTCCGGTGCGCTAGGCACGCGCCCGTGGTTACTTCCATCACCGCCACGGTAATCAAAGCCGGCAGCTAAGCCGATACACTTTTTATCACTTTTTCTATCACCGAAACTGATACACCAGCTGTTGTCGGCGTATCACCCCAGACAATTCTGGCCTTGCTACCGGCGCGTTCTGCGGGCAACTCAGTGGAAAAAGCCAGGGTATTCATCCGGTTAAGCTGGGGGATTAACTAACTTATAAAACACGTTAACCGGCCTTTATGATTAATTATCACGGCCTATTATCTATTACAAAGCTCCTCCATCCCACCCCCTATTAAAAATGACCTACGTCATTTTTGGTTATGATTTAGGTTAACATTATCATTCTTTCGACTTAATACAAAACATAATTAAACCAATAACACAGTGCAGCTAAATTCCCCAAAAATCAGCAAAGCCCAGCGGAGTCCCACTTAACTAAGTGGAGCTCCGCTGGGCTTCGGCCAAACTATGTATTCAGGATTAAAAAGTCGGCTAATTACGTCCGCTTCTCATCTTAACAATCAATCATATAGCGCAGCTATCTGGCTCAACTCGCCAATATTCAGGATAGTGACTTCGCTGCCACGCGAAGCAATAATGCCGGCTTCTTTGAACTCCGAAAGCAACCGGATGGCCGTTTCCTTGGCCGTGCCCACTAGGGAGGCCAGGTCTTCACGCGAGATGGACATACTGAAATGCGCCGCGTCATCGCCCTTGCGAAAGGTGCGGGCCAGCAACAGCAGGGCACCGGCCAGGCGCTCGCGCACCGGCTTGTAGGCCAAGTGCAGCATCTGCACTTCGGCCGCGCCCAGAGCCCGGGCCATCATTTGCATCAACGACGTGGAAAACTGCACGTTGGATTGCCATACCCGGAAAAAATCGGCCCGCGGAATGAAGCATACCACGCAGTCTTCGAGGGCCACGGCTGACGTTGAATACCGGGTTTCGGTGAGCACCGACTGGAAGCCTAGCACGTCGCCGCCCTTGGCCAGCTGCACGATTTGCTCCTTGCCCTCGCCGCTGGCTTTGGTTACCTTGATTTTGCCCTGATTCACGCAGTGCAGCCCCAGCGCCGGGCTGCCTTCATAGAAAATGCGCTGGCCCTTCTGATAACTCTGCGACACTTTGCTGCCGGCAATAAAATCTAATTCCTCCAGCTGACAGCACCCCATCAGCGGCCCCTTGCTATTAGGGCAATTCTGGCAAACCGGCGTAATAAATTTTCCCATGACGTATCGATAGAGCTTCCTAAATCAGGCTCAAATATAATACACCCCGGAATAAATCAATTACTCATTTTTATTTAACGGGCCACAAATCCGTTTTATCGTGCATTTCGCTAGTTTCAACGACTATAAAGCAAAAATGCCAATTCCCATAACGGGAATTGGCATTTAAAAAATCCTAAATCTGGAATTACACTCCCAGTAAGAGACGAGTCGGGTCTTCGAGCAATTCCTTCACGCGCACCAGGAACGAAACCGACTCGCGGCCGTCGATGATGCGGTGGTCGTAGCTCAGGGCGAGGTACATCATGGGGCGAATCACGACTTGGCCGTTTTCGGCGATGGGGCGCTGGATGATGTTGTGCATGCCCAGGATGGCCGACTGCGGCGCGTTAATAATCGGCGTGCTGAGCATGGAGCCGAAAATGCCGCCGTTGGTGAGCGTGAACGTGCCACCGGTCATCTGCTCGATGGTGAGCTTGTTGTCGCGGGCCAGGCCGGCCAGGCGCACCACTTCCTTCTCGATGCCATCGAACGAGAGTTGCTCGGCGTTGCGAATTACGGGCACTACCAGGCCTTTCGGAGCCGATACAGCGATGCTGATGTCGCAGAAATTGTTGAACACGATGTCCGTGCCGTCAATCTGCGCATTCACCGAGGGCCACTCCTGCAGGGCCACGCACACGGCCTTCGTGAAGAAGGACATGAAGCCCAGGCCCACGCCATTCTTGGCCTTGAACTGGTCTTTGAACTTGGCGCGCAGGTCCATGATGGGCTGCATGTTCACCTCGTTGAAGGTGGTGAGCATAGCAGTTTCGTTTTTCACCGATACCAGGCGGCGGGCCACCGTTTTGCGTAGGTTGCTCATGCGCTCGCGGCGCACTTCGCGGCTGCCACCGGCAGCGGGTGCGGCGGTCGGAGCAGTAGCAGCGGGTGCAGATGCAACTGGAGCAGCTACCGGAGCGGCGGGCTTGGCCTGCGCATTCTGGGCATCTTCCTTAGTGATGCGACCATCGCGACCAGTACCGGCTACGTTGCTAGCGGCAATGCCTTTCTCATCGAGAATCTTACCAGCAGCCGGCGAGGGCACGCCGGTAGCATAAGTGGCAGCACCGCCAGCAGCGGGGGCGGAAGCCAGCGCCGCCACGGGAGCCGCAGCAGAAGCTGCAGGAGCAGCCGCCGGAGCCGGAGCAGCCGAAGCGCCGCTACCGCCTTCGATGCGCGCAATCACGGCACCGATGCTGATGGTTTCGCCTTCCTTCACGGCGTGGCGCAGAGTACCGGCCGCTTCGGCGGGCAGCTCAAACGTGGCTTTGTCCGATTCCAGCTCGGCAATCACCTCGTCGCGGCTCACCTGGGCACCGTCTTCCTTCAGCCACTTGGCCACCGTCACTTCCGTGATGGATTCGCCCACGGTGGGAATTTTCATCTCTACCGAGCCACCGCCAGCGGCGGGAGCGGCGGCCGGAGCAGCCGTTGCGGCACCACCTGCCGGCGTGCCACCGTAGCCGGCCTGGTCGCTGGCGGCGGGGTTTTCCTCGCCTTTGTTGATGGGGTCAGCAGCCGGGGCGCTGGCGGCGGCCGGGGCGGGCGCAGCGGCGGCCGGAGCCGGGGCAGCACCCGCAGCAGCGCCATCCAAATCAGCAATCACGGTGCCGATACCGATGGTTTCGCCCTCGGCTACGCGGATTTTCAGGACGCCATCGGCTTCGGCGGGCAGCTCAAACGTGGCTTTGTCCGATTCAAGCTCGGCAATCACCTCGTCGCGCTTCACGGCCTCGCCGTCTTTCTTGAGCCACTTGGCAATGGTGACTTCGGTGATGGATTCGCCAACGGCGGGAATTTTGATTTCGAGGGCCATAAACTAGGGTGGCGTGGGAAAGTGTAGTTTCTTCTGATGTTGATGTGAAATAAGCAGCGCAGGGGGTCGGCGGGCGCAAGCTAAAGCATGCGCTACACCGGCTATTCCTCCTTCTTGGCTACTTCTACCGTGGCTTTGATGTTGGCATCGGCCACAGCCTCTTTGGGCTTGTCGAAGGCGCGGGCCACAAGGTCTTTCTGCTCCTTAACGTGGATTTTGTTGTAGCCGGTGGCTGGCGAGGCCGAGGGCTTGCGCGAAATCACGTCCTCCAGCTCGCGGCGCATGTAGCGCAGCATGAAGTTCCAGTAGCCCATGTTTTCGGGCTCTTCCTGCACCCAGTACAGCTTGGCTTTGGGGTATTTGGCCAGCTCGGCATCGAGCTGCTTTTTGGGGAAGGGGTGCAACTGCTCCATGCGCACGATGGCCACGTCCTTGCGGTCGGAAGCACGCTGCTCGTCCAGCAGGTCGTAATAGACCTTGCCCGAGCACAGCAGCACACGCTTCACCTTTTTGGCCTCGGCAAAGTCGTCGCCCAGCACCTCGCGAAAACGGCCGCTGGTGAACTCCTCCACCGGCGACACGCACAGCGGGTGGCGCAGCATCGATTTCGGCGACATCACCACCAGCGGCTTGCGGAAGCTCCAGGTGAGCTGGCGGCGCAGGGCGTGGAAGAAGTTGGCCGGCGTGGTGATGTTGGCCACCACAATGTTGTTCTCGGCCGCGAGTTGCAGGAACCGCTCGGGGCGGGCGTTGGAGTGCTCGGGGCCCTGGCCTTCGTAGCCGTGGGGCAGCTGCATCACGAGGCCGTTCATGCGCTGCCACTTGCTCTCGGAGCTCACCACAAACTGGTCAATCATGGTCTGGGCACCGTTGGCGAAGTCGCCGAACTGCGCTTCCCAAATCACCAGGGCCGTGGGGTTGGCCATGCCGTAGCCGAATTCAAAGCCCAGCACCGCGTACTCGCTCAGCAGCGAATTGTAGATGCTCAGCTTCTCATTGTCGCCCTCCATGAAGTTGAGCGAGTTGTACGGGGCCGACGTTTCGGCATCGTGCAGCACCGCGTGGCGGTGCGAGAACGTGCCGCGCTGCACGTCCTGGCCGCTCACGCGCACAATGTGCTTCTCGCTCAGCAGCGAGCCGTAGGCCAGCAATTCGCCGGCAGCCCAGTTCAGCATGCGGGTTTCGTAGAACATCTTGCGGCGCTCCTTCAGCAGGTTATCAATCTGCTTGATGGGCTTGAAGCCGTCCGGAATCGTAGTCAGGGCCTTAGCCACTTTCTCCACCGTTTCGGCCGAAATACCGGTTTCGGGCGACTGCTCGAAATCCTCCGGCGTGCTGCGGCGCAGGCTGCGCCACTCGTTTTCGAGGGCCTGGTACTTATAAGGAAGGGCTTTCTGCTTCACCATATCCAGGCGGGCCTGGAGCATATCGCGGAATTCGCGGTCCATCTGGTTGGCCAGCTCGGCATCCACGTCGCCGCGCTCCACCAGCATGGTGTTGTACACCTCGCGCGGGTTCTGGTGCTTCGAGATGAGGTTGTAGAGCGTGGGCTGGGTGAATTTGGGCTCGTCCGACTCGTTGTGGCCGTGGCGGCGGTAGCACACCATATCGATAAAGATATCGGCGTGGAACTGCTGGCGGTATTCGGTGGCCAGCTGCACGGCAAATACCACCGCCTCAGGATTGTCGCCGTTCACGTGTACCACCGGCGCATCGATGATTTTGGCTAAGTCCGTCGAGTAAATCGACGAGCGGGCATCCTCAAAATCCGTCGTGAAGCCAACCTGGTTGTTAATCACGAAATGAATCGTGCCACCCGTTTTGTAGCCTTCCAGAAGCGACATCTGGGTCAGCTCGTAGCCAATCCCCTGGCCAGCCAGCGCCGCATCGCCGTGGATGAGAATGGGCAGAATCTGGTGGTAATCACCGCCATATTGGTGCTCGATTTTGGCGCGCACGAAGCCTTCCACCACCGGGTTCACCGCTTCAAGGTGCGAGGGGTTGGGGGCCAGTTTCAGGTTGACTTTCTGGCCGGTGCTGGTTTCTACCTCCGAGCTGTAGCCCATGTGGTACTTCACGTCGCCGTCGCCCATGGTCAGGTCGGGTACGGCCGTACCTTCAAACTCCGAGAAAATCTGCTCGTAGGTCTTGCCCATGATGTTGGCCAGCACGTTGAGACGGCCGCGGTGGGCCATGCCAATCATCACCTCTTTCACGCCCAGCTCTGCGCCCTTGCCGATGATGGCATCCAGCGCGGGAATGGTCGTTTCGCCGCCTTCGAGCGAGAAGCGTTTCTGCCCCAAGAATTTGGTATGCAGGAAGTTCTCGAATACCACGGCTTCGTTTAGCTTCTTCAGAATGCGCTTTTTGTACTCCACGCCGGGGTTGAAGGCCAGTGAGTCGTGCTCTACTTTCTCACGGAACCAGTCCAGCACCTGCGGGTCGCGGATGTACATGTACTCGAAGCCGATGGCCCCAGTGTAAATCTTCTCCAGCGCCGCCACGATGTCGCGCAGTTTGGCCTGGCCGCCGAGGCCCAGCACTTCGCCGTTGCGGAACACGGTGTCCAAATCGGCTTCGCCCAAGCCGAAATCGGCGAGGTCGAGGCGGGGCTTGCGGTCCTTGCGCTCGCGTACCGGGTTGGTTTTGGCGCGGAGGTGACCGCGGCTGCGGTAGGCGTGGATGAGGTTGCGCACGGCCGTTTCCTTGTCGGCAGCCACTTCGCCGCTGGCCAGGCCGGCGGGCGCGTTGTTAGTCGAGGCGGAGGTGTTGAGTACGCCATAATCATCGGCCTGGGGGGCGGCAGGGGCCGCTTTAGCCGCTCCGTTAGTAGCGGCGGGTGCGCCATTGGTGGCCGCGCCGGGCACTACGGGTGCGCCTTCGGGGAACTGCTGCGAGAAGTCAAACCCTTCAAAAAACTTGCGCCAGCCGAAATCCACCGATTCCGGGTTCTGCTGGTACGCCTGATACAGGGTTTCGATGGCCGCCGCGTCGGCGTTGGCGATATAGGAATAAGAGTCCATTGGGAATTCAGCTTAGGTAAGGCCGCGTAAAAGTAAGATGCTTCTGGCACAGGCAAAAACCTACATTCGGGTATGCAAATTTTCCTGATAATCAACCCAATTGCATTCAACTTATTTGGCCCGCACGTTGACTTGGCTGGTCAATTTATCGAAAAAACAGCAGGATGGCCGGGTTTATTTCTACGCAAGCCGGGCGATGATGGTCCAGCTTGCCGACACGGCCAGCGATAAAACGCGGGTGCGGATGGTACTAAAAGGAGTCTGTTTTATATAAACTTTTTACTATATAATACCCTCACGCACCGTCAGGCTATTTCCGAATTGCACATTCTTATTTATCAGAACTTATCTACTAATCAAACCGTTAATAACTTTCTGTCCGTTTTTCAAGCCCGGACAGGGCCTATACCGCCGGGCATTTTGGCGGGTGGACGAATATCATTTGGATGAACAATGTTAAGTTATTAGCCGACCTACTTATTGCTGCTGCGGCCCTGACTACGCCGCTATTTCGGAGCGCCCCCGCTGCCGAAGCCAAGGGACTCAAGGAGTTTCTGATACCGCACCGAACGATGCTGCGGCACGTTGCCAAGGCCAAGAAACTGGCCACCCACGCCCTCACTTATACGGTGACGGCCACCGCCTACCAGGCGGTACCCGGCCAAACGGACAGCGAGCCGTTTATCACAGCCGATAATTCTCGCATTAAACCGCATTACGGGAGCAAAAAGCGCTGGATGGCTCTGTCGCGCGACTTGCTGAAGCCCTGGGGCGGCCCTTTCAACTTTGGCGATAAGGTGCGCGTGCGCGGCATCTCCCCCAAACTCGACGGCGTGTACACTATTCATGACACCATGAACCGCCGCCACCACCACTGCATGGACGTACTGACCCACCCCAGTGAGAAATACGATATTTTTCAGCCTGGCGTGAAGATTCAGCCCATTGCAATGCTGTAAAAACAATTATTGCTATTCTATAAAGGCACAAAAAAGCCGCTCCTTAGTCAGGAGCGGCTTTTTTGATTTTACGTTGAGGCAGATTGGGTAAGCTCCCCCGTAAAAACAGCTGGTTTATTGGCGCGCAGCCGAATCTGAGGCAGCTGGCGGCGCAGTTTCAGCAGAATCGGAACGCGTGGGCGCGGTGCGGGGCTGAATGACCGGCGCGGGATGCGCGGGGGCCACGCGCACGGTTTCGGGGGCGGCTACGGTGCTGGGCAACGGCTCGGCCTGGGGGCCGGTTTCGATGGTGGTAGAAACGGAGTCGGCGGCCGTCTGACTGGTGCTGGAAATGTGTTCCGACGGCGGCCGGTTCAGGTTCAGATACAGCACTACCGCCAGAAACGCGAGCACGCCGCCAATGGCAAAAATCAGGGCCAGCGGGTTGCGGGCGGGCTCTTCGGCCAAGGGCGGAAACTCGTCGCGGGTTCGCCAAGCGGGTTCGTGCTCGGGTTCGGACAGTGGCAGCAGCAGTGGCTCAGGTAGCGGCTCGGGACCGGCCGTGAAATAGACGGGAGCGGGTTCGGGCAGCTCTTCGGCAAGCGGCAAAACGGGCTCTGAGGCCACGGGCGGGCGGTCGAACACGACTGGCGTGGGTGGCACTACTGGCTCGGGAGCGATGGATTCAGGAGTAACCGGAGCCGTGGGCGCAGCGGGCGCGGTGAACACCAACCGCTGCTTCAGGGCTTCGAACTCGGTGGGCGTGATGGCCCCGGAATCCAGCATTTCCTTGAGCTGGCGGAGGGTGTCGAGGGGCGAATTGGGGTTGTCCATGACCAGAGTACGGCCGGCGGCGGGGCTAGTTTTTGCGGTCGAGGGCTGAGAGGCGGTCGCGGCGGCGTTGCAGGCGCAGGCGGCTTTCGTCGAGCAGCTTGTTGTTTTTGGTTTGCGAGGCCGAATCGGTGCGCGATTGCAGCAGGTTTTCGGCGTTCTTTTTCTTCAGCTCCTCAATGCGGGCCAGGTTGGCGGCGGTGTTGGTTTTGAGGGCAGCCTGCTCTTTTTCGAGGCGGTCTTTCTCTTTTTCGGTGGCTTTGAGTTTCTTCTCGGCTTCGGCAATCATGTCGCGGTAGGCCTTGAGGCGGGCGGCACCGGCGAAGTTCTGGGCCACAGCGCGCAGGGCGTCGTACTCGGCCTTGGTGCTGCTGGGGTCGAAGAAGGTGTTGTCATCGAAGCCCCCGAAAATGGCCACTTCGGCCACCGAATCCGACGGCGCGATGATGGTGGCGTAAAGGTCTACGAGCTTGCCGGAAATGGTGCTGGCGGGGGTTTGGCGGGCCACCAGCACGTCGCTTTTGCCCATGCCCAGCACACCGCCGGTCTTGAATTTCACGTTGTAGCTGCTCTTCATCCAGTCCTGGAAAAACTCGCGCACGTCGGTGGCCTTGCCATCGACCTGCACTTTGAGAGCGGCGCGGGGCTTTTTGTTGTAGTTCACGTCGCCGGGGCGCACGTCGTAGAGCTGGGCCGAGGCCGGAGCGGCCGAAAGCAGGCCGGCCAGCATCAGCAGCAGAAAGTAAATTTTAGACATAAGTCGGAGTGGTTGAAATCAGCGGTTAGCGCAGCTCGTGGCGGTCGAAGGCGGCCTGTAAATCGTCGCGCATGGCCTGGAAACGGGCAATGGCGGCGGCCAGGAACTCATCATCCAGCAACTCCCGAACCTCGGCATCGGAGCCGGTGAGCAGGTCGAGTTCGGCCACTTTATAGGTCTGCTCCAGGTTGCCCTGCTCCAGTTTCAGCAGAAACTTGCCGTTCCAGGCCAGGAGCGTGATTTTGACGGCGGGATGGGGGATGTCGGCGACGTGGCGCATAGAAAAGAAAATGGCCGGAACCGGGCACGAAGGTAGTAAGCTCGGCCTAACTCCCCTCCTGCTCCGTGCGTAAAAAACCCGGTGGCCCGGCACTACGGGCCGTGTTCTTTCCATTTTTATTTCACTACAGCCATGCCTCAGGGAGATAAATCGAAGTACACCGACAAGCAGAAGCGTCAGGCCGAGCACATCGAGGAAAGCTACGAGAAGAAAGGCCTTTCGGAAAAAGAAGCCGAGGCCCGCGCCTGGGCCACGGTGAACAAAAACGATGGCGGCGGGAAGCAACCTGGCGGCTCAGGCCGTAAAAAGGCCGATATTTGACTTCTTGGTCCGTTTCGACGACACCAAGTGGCTGTCACCCTACAAAAGAAAAACCTCCTGCAAACGATTGTGGGAGGTTTTTCTTTGAATTTGCGGTTGGCTAAAGCGGCTTTTGGGCCACCATTTTCACTAGCCGCAGTTGCTGCTTGGTGAAGTCGGCGGTGCCAATTGGCTCTTCGTAGCGCACTATTTTGAGGCCGGCGGCGGTATATAATTTTGGCAATTCGTTGGTCTTAAAAAACACACGGTAGTCGCCACCTACTACCTGCAGCTTCTCGGTGGCGTCCATGTGGAAGGCTTCGAGCACGACTAGGCCGCCAGGCTTCAGGGCGCGCATGATGCGGGCGGCGTAGTCGCGGCCGCCAGCGTAGCTCAGCACGATGAGGTCCCATTTATTGGTCCCCCAGTCATATTTGGCCATGTCGGCTACTTCGGTGGTGATTTTTACGCCCAACTTGGCGGCGCGTTTTTGGGCATAATCGAGGGCTTTTTCAGCTACGTCGGCCCCCGTTACCTGCCAGCCGTGCTGGGCCAGATAAATGGCGTTGCGGCCCTCGCCCATGTCGGCATCGAGGGCGGTGCCGGGCTTGAGGTTTTTCACGGTTTCGACCAGCAGGGCGTTGGGCTGCTCGTTGAGCACCCGGGCGCGCATCAGCGAATCGGTGAGCAGGTAGTTCCAGCGCTGGCGGGTGCGCTCGGCCATTTCGCGGTTGTAGGCGGCCTGCTGGGCGGCAGTGGGGTTGGCGGGCAAAACAGGGTCGGGGCCGAGGCCGGGGATGGGCGGCAGACTGCGCTTGGCAGGCGCGGGGCTAGCGGGCTGCTGGGCACGGGCCGAAGCGGTAAGCAGCAGCAAGGCTACGGCCAATAACAGGCTGGCGGGCAGGAACCGGCGGAGGAAGGTTGATTTCATAGCACGTTCAGGGCAAATGGATTAGTATAAACGTAGTCATTAAATATCGCATTACATATATTAACTCTGTCAGCCCGTTCGCGTGCCATGTGCCGGCAGTCCGTAATTTTCGGGCATGAACAAGCTCTTTCTTAGCGCGCTGGCTTTGCTCCCACTCGCGGCAGCCGCCCAAACCCCTCCCCCATCCTCCGTGCTCACCCCCGAAAAGCTGTGGCAGTTGGGCCGGCTGGGCGAAATGCAGGTATCGCCCGATGGCAAGACCGTGGCCTACACCGTGACCAAATACAACCTAGCCGAGAACAAGGGCAATGCCGACATCTGGACGGTGCCGGTGGCCGGTGGTACGCCGAAGAAAATCACCGATACGCCCGGCTCGGAAAACACCCTGAACTGGCGGCCCGATGGCAAGCTGACCTTTATTTCAGGTGAAAGCGGCACCGACCAGCTCTACGTAATGAGTGCCGACGGCAGCGGCAAAGCCAAGCTCAGCGACTTCCCCGACCAGGGCCTGAGCAATTTGAAATACGCGCCAAAGGCCAATTTCATCCTCTACACGCAGGACGTAAAATCGAGCCCGACCACGCTCGATATGTTCCCGGACCTGCCCAAGGCCGACGCCAAAATCATCGACGACCTGAACTACCGCCACTGGAACGTGTGGGACGACCACCTCGCCAGCCACGTTTTCTTCCAGCCAATTAATGCTGACGGCAAGCCAGAAGGATACGGCAAGGACGTAATGGCAGGCGAAAAATTCGACTCCCCGCTGATGCCTGATGGCGGCTCGGAGCAACTGGCTTTCTCGCCCGATGGCTACCGCATTGCCTACACCAGCCGCAAGCTGACGGGGCGCGCCGAGGCCGAAAGCACGAATTCCGACATCTACCTCTACGACATTCACGACCAGAAAACCGTGAACCTGAGCGAGGGTCTGGGCGGCTATGACACCGAGCCCGCCTTCGCCCCCGACGGCAAGCAAGTGGCCTGGCTGAGCATGGCCACGCCCGGCTTCGAATCGGACCGTAACGGCATTGTGGTCTACGATTTCGCCAGCAAAAAGCGCGTCGACATCACCAAGGGCTCGGAGCTGAGCGCGGCCAACGTGCGCTGGAGCGCCGATGGCAAAACCATCTATTTCATGGCCGTGGTGACGGGTGCCGAGCAGCTGTTCTCGGTGCCGGGCAAGGGCGGTAAAATCCGCCAGATTACCACTGGTGCGCAGAACTACAACGCGTTTGAGCTGGTGGGCAAGGACCAGGCCGTGGCCAACCGCACCACCCTTTCGGCCTTCGCTGATATCGTGCGGCTCGACTTGAAAACGGGTAAGGAAACGCCGCTCACCACCATCAACCAGCAGGAGCTGGCGGGCATCAAAATGGGCAAGGTGGAGGACCGCCGCGTGACCACCACCGACGGCAAGCAGATGCAGGTGTACGTGATTTGCCCGCCCGATTTCGACCCCGCCAAGAAGTACCCCACGCTGCTCTACTGCCAGGGCGGGCCGCAGTCGCCCATTACCCAGAGCCAGAGCTACCGCTGGAATTTCCAGCTGATGGCAGCCAACGGCTACATCATCGTAGCGCCCAATCGGCGCGGGCTGCCCGGCTTCGGGCGGGAGTGGAACGATGCGATTTCGGGCGACTGGGGCGGCCAGCCGATTAAGGATTACCTCTCAGCGATTGATGCGGTGAGCAAGGAAAGCTACGTTGACAAGGACCGGCGCGGCTGCGTGGGGGCCAGCTACGGCGGCTACTCGGTGTACTACCTGGCCGGCCACCATGAGGGCCGTTTCAAGACCTTCATTGCCCACGACGGCCTCTACAACCTCACCAGCTGGTACCCCAGCACCGAGGAAATGTTCTTTGCCAAACACGACATGGGCGGTGCGCCCTGGGATGCCACGCCAAATAAATCCTACCAGGAATTCAACCCCCAGCAGTTCGCCGGCAAATGGGACACGCCCATTCTGGTCATCACGGGCGGCAAGGATTTCCGGGTGCCCGAGGGGCAGGCGATGGAGGCCTTCGGCACGGCGCAATTGCGCGGCATTCCGAGCCGGTTTCTGTACCTGCCCAACGAGGGGCACTGGGTGATGAAGCCGCAGAACTCGGTGCTCTGGCAGCGGGTGTTTTTTGAGTGGCTGGGCCGCACGCTCAAGCCCGATGGCACGGCGGCGAAGTAGCCTTTGAGAATAAGCATGAGAAAGCCCACCTGGTCATCCAAGTGGGCTTTCTGGCGTAGCAAGGTATCGTTTCAACCCGCTTGGATTGCCTGCTTGCGTTTAACTCTGTTTCCCGAACTAGATAACTACCAGGGCTATGGTGCTCGAGCAACGGTAACAACGGCCAGCACTTGGGCAAAAAGCCGTACCTTGCATACAGCTATTTTTCTGAAAAACAATTATTTAGTATTTAGCTTATAGCTACCTGCGGTATACCGGGTTTTTCAGTATGTGGACGCTTTTTTGCTTTGCTGTCAAACTGGCCCACGCCATTATAAATCAAGCAAAAACTTGCCTTCCGGGCTAGTCCAACACTCCCATGAAGGAAAGCGAAAAACGTTACCGCCGGCTGATGGAAGCCAGCCAGGATTTACTGGTCACCGTTGACCTGAAGGGCAACATTATCGACACCAACGAGGCGGCGGTCAACAGTACCGGTGTGAACCGCGACGCGCTGATGGGCTCCAGCTTCTTTGCCTATTTCGCCGAGCCGGCCGTGGTGGAGCACATGTACCGGCAGGTGCTGGCTACCGGCACGGTTACCAACGTGGCCTGCACGCTGCTGCACGCCAATGGCGCACCGACGGAGGTGCTGCTCGACGGGACGGTGAACAAGGACGACCACGGCCTGGTGCTGGGCGGTGTGCTGGTGGCCCGCGAGGTGGCCGAAAAAAACTGGGCCACGGAGCTGGGCATTGCCAATAAAGAAATTGCCTTCCAGCACAACGAGAAGGAAAAGCGGGCCGACGAGCTGAGCATTGCCAACGAGGAATTGGCGTTTCAGAATGACGAGAAGGAAAAGCGCGCCGCCGAGCTGGTGATTGCCAACAAGGAGCTGGCGTTTCAGAACGACGAGAAGGAAAAGCGGGCCCAGGAGCTGGGCGTAGCCAACACCGAGCTGGCCTTCCAAAATGACGAGAAGGAGAAGCGCGCGGCCGAGTTAAGCATTGCCAATGAGGAGCTCGCTTTCCAGAATGATGAGAAAGAAAAACGCGCCCAGGAGCTGAGCGTAGCCAACGAAGAGCTGGCGTTTCAAAACAACGAAAAGGAAAAGCGTGCCCAGGAGCTGAGCATTGCCAACACCGAACTGGCGTTCCAGAACGATGAAAAGGAGAAACGCGCCCAGGAATTGAGCGTGGCCAATACCGAACTGGCTTTCCAGAATGATGAGAAGGAAAAGCGCGCCGCCGAGTTGGGCATTGCTAACATCGAGTTAGCCTTCCAAAACGACGAAAAGGAAAAACGGGCGCAGGAATTGGGCATCGCCAATACGGAGCTGGCTTTCCAAAACGACGAGAAGGAGAAGCGCGCGCAGGAGCTGAGCGTGGCGAATACCGAGCTGGCCTTCCAGAACGACGAGAAGGAGAAGCGGGCGCAGGAACTGAGTGTGGCCAATACCGAGCTGGCGTTCCAGAACGACGAGAAGGAAAAGCGGGCGCAGGAGTTGAGCATTGCCAACATCGAGCTGGCGTTTCAGAACGACGAGAAGGAAAAGCGGGCGGCCGAGCTGGTGATTGCCAATAAAGAGCTGGCGTTTCAGAACGATGAGAAGGTGAAGCGGGCTGCCGAGCTGCGCATTGCCAACTACGCCCGCAGCCTGATTGAGGCCAGCCGCGACCCGCTGGTGACCATCAGCCCGGAGGGCAAGATTACGGACATGAACTCGGCCACGATGTACATCACCGGCATTGCGCGGGAGCAGCTGCTGGGGTCCGATTTCTTCGCCTACTTCACCGAGCCGCAGATGGCGCGGGAGGTGTACCAGGAGGTATTTGCCAAGGGCACGGTGGCCGACTCGCCGCTCACGCTGCGGCACAAGGATGGCAAGCTGACCGACGTGCTGTTCAACGGCTCGGTGTATAAAAACGACGAAGGGCACGTGCTGGGCGTGGTGATTGTGGCCCGCGACGTGACCGACCAGAAGCGCATCGCTACGGAGCTGACGGAGGCCAAAATCGCGGCCGAGCGCGCCACCGTGCTGGCCGAGGAAGCCCAGGCCAAGGCCGAAAGCGCTACCCAGATTGCCGAAGACGCCGTGAAGGCCAAACAGCAATTTCTCAGCAACATGAGCCACGAAATCCGCACCCCGATGAATGCCATCATCGGCTTCACGAAGGTGGTGCTGAAAACGGAGCTTACCGACAAGCAGCAGGAATACCTGACGGCCATCAAGCTGAGCGGCGACACGCTGATTGTGCTGATTAACGACATTTTGGACCTGGCTAAGGTGGACGCGGGCCGCATGACGTTTGAGCAGATTCCGTTCAAGCTCTCGGCCTCGGTATCGGCCATGGTGCACTTGTTCGAAACCAAAATCCAGGAAAAAAACCTGGAACTGGTGATGGAATACGACGAGAAAATCCCGGAAGTGCTGGTGGGCGACCCCGTGCGCCTGCACCAGATTATCCTGAACCTGGTGAGCAACGCGGTGAAATTCACCAGCGAAGGCAGCATCACGGTGGGCGTGCGGATGCTGGTACAGGATGCCGAAAAGGTCATCCTGGAGTTCGCCGTGACCGATACCGGCATCGGCATCGAGCAGTCGAAGCTGGGCACGGTGTTCGACAATTTTCAACAGGCCACCAGCGGCACCAGCCGCTTGTTCGGCGGCACGGGCCTGGGCCTGGCCATCGTGAAAAACCTGGTGGAGCCGCAAGGGGGCACCATCAACGTGAAGAGCAAGGTGGGCAAGGGCTCCACGTTCAGCTTCATTCTGAGCTTTAATAAAACGCTGGAAAAGGCCGACGCGGAATCCAACCTGACCGTGGAGCTGGAAGATGGTTTCAAAAACGTGAAAATCCTGGTGGTGGAAGACATTGCCCTCAACCAGCTGCTGATGAAGACCTTGCTGGAAGATTTCGGCTTCGAGATGGAAGTGGCCGGCAACGGGCAGATTGCCATCGACAAGATGCGCACCACGCATTTCGACATCGTACTGATGGACTTACAGATGCCCGTGATGAACGGATTTGACGCCACCGAATACATCCGCACGCAGCTGCATTCCAAGGTGCCCATCATCGCCCTCACGGCCGACGTGACCACCGTGGACGTGGAGAAATGTAAGGCCGTGGGCATGAACGACTACATCTCCAAACCCATCGACGACAAGCTGCTCTACAGCAAAATCATCAAGTACCTGAAAAGCTCAGGCTACAACAAGCCGGCCATCGAGCCGGGCCACGTGGAGCCCGAGCCGCAGCCCATGATTACCTGCGTCAATTTCGATTACCTGCGTCGCATCACCAAGAGCGATTCGCGCATGGCCGAGATGATTTACCTCTATCTCCAGGAAATTCCGCAGCTGGTGCAAACCATGAAAAAGGCCATTGAGGATAATAAATGGCGCGCCCTGAAATTGGCCACGCATTCCATCATTCCCACGTTTGCTACCATGGGCATCAACCCGGAGTTTGAGGATAATGCCAAGGACCTGCAAGCGCTGGCCGCCATCCTGATTGCCAACGAGCCCAGCGATGATGGCAGCGCCGAAACCGTGGCCCAGGTGCACGTCCTGTTCTCCAAAATCGAAGCTGTGTGTGAGCTGGCGGCCCGGGAGCTGGAGGAGAAGCTCCAGCGGCTCTCGCAAACGCTGCACGGGGGCCGGGTGCAGGCCTAGACCGAACCAGTTGGAATAGCACGGTTTTTCTTTCTTATAAAAAATGAATTTATAAATGAATTAATTGTTATTTGCCGCTTCAGCAGTCTTTAGCATCGGCCTATGCGGTTTTGTCTATTCATGGCGTTTCTGCTGTGCTGGTGGAGGCCGGGAGCCGCCCAGCCCGCGCCACCGCACGTCCTGCGCGACACGCTGCTACTGAAGGACCCCAAGGGCGCGCACATCTCGGAAGCCTACCGCTACTACACCGAGCCCTTCGGCTCAGCACCCGACCCCGAGCGCGCCGAAGCCGCGTGGCGCGCCGGCCGGTTCCGGCCCGGCCCCTGGCACGAGCCGCTCAACCTGGGCATGCTGCACCGCCGCGTGTGGATGCGGCTGCCCGTGCGCAACACCGAGCCCCAGCGCCTGCGCTTCCTGTGGAGCATTTTCAATTTCACCGACAGCGCGGCGCTGTATTGCCGGCGGGCGGGCGAGGCAAAGTTTACCCGCCTGGGCGAGGCCAGCTCCTGGGTGCCGGCCGCTGAGCGGGCTTTTCCGGCCCGCTCGCTCAGCTTCCCCTTTGCGCTGGAGCCCGGCGAAGCCGCCGTGCTCTACCTGCGCGTGGACGCCCACACCGGCGGCATCTACCTGCCCACCTACATCGAAACCACCGAGCATTTCCTGGCCTGGGAAATGGGCTTTCCGTTTGAGCGGCACTGGGTGTGGCTGCTGGGCTTTTACCTGAGCAGTGCCTTGTTCAACCTGGTGCTGTATGCGTTTCTGCGCGACCGCATTCACCTGTGGTATGTGGCCTACGTGCTGGCCGTGACGCTGTTTTTGATGATGGAGGACGGGCTGGACGCCATGTTGCTGCCGGCCGGGCCGTACCGGCTGCTGTGGTCGGTGGGGCAATACAATTTTATGCTGCTGGCAGCAGCAGCGGGCATTCGCATCATGCAATTGTTCCTGCGGCTGCGCATTGCCTGGCCGCGTCTATACCGGGCCGGCAACTGGCTGGCGGGCACGGCCGTGGTGTTTGTGGCGGGCTATGCCGGCCTGTTTCCGTGGGCCGTGCGCCACAGCCTGTCCACCGTAGAAGCGCTGAACTGGGCGCGCGAGCTGCTGATGGTGCTGGTGTTCGGCTACGGCTGGGTGGTGCTGATAACGCTGCTCCGGCACCGGCGCTGGCAGCGGCTGGCGGCCTACTACGCCCTCACGTATCTGTTCTTTTTTATCGGCTACGGCATCTTCTGGCTCAATCATCTGGGATTTACCAGCTTCAACCCCATCTACCCCAACCCGCTGGCCTGGGGCCTGCTGCTTGAACTGCTGATATTGAGCGCGCTGCTCACCGGCCGCTTCCGGCACACGCTGCGCCACAATGCCCGGCTGCGCGTGCAGCACCTGCGCCAGCGCAATGCCCACAGCGCCCGCCTCATCGCGGCGCAGGACGATGAGCGCGAGCAGCTGGCCCGCGAGCTGCACGATGCCCTCGGCCCCAACCTGGCCGCCCTGCACATGGCCTGGCAAAGCGAGGCCGTGCGCGCCGCCCTGGCATCGGCCCCCGCTGCCGCCGCCGTGGGCCAGCTCAGCGAGGAAATTCTGGGTGAGCTCTACAACCAGGTGCGGCAGCTCAGCCATGTGCTGCTGCCGGCCGAGTCGGTCACCAACCGCCTCACCACATCCATCAGCACGCTGCGCGACATGCTGAACCTGCACGGTAGCCCGCAGGTGCACACCGATTTCGGCCCCGGACTCGATGAATTGCCGCCGGCCGTGCAGTCGGCCGCCTTCCGTATTGTGGCCGAGCTGGTGAACAACGCCGTGCGCCACGCCCAGGCCCGCAAGGTGCGGGTGTACTTGCGCCGCCACTCCACCGCCCTGGAGCTGTGCGTGTCAGACGACGGCCGCGGCTTCGGGCGGGGCGAGGACACGCCACTCACCGGCATTGGCCTGCGCGGCGTGCGGACCCGGGCGGCGTACCTGGGCGGCAGCGTGGTTATTGAGGTGCCGAAGGTGGGCACACGGGTGCGGGTGCGGCTGCCGTGCTGAGTGGAGGGTATGAGGGTATGAACGTCATGCAGAGCGCAGCGAAGCATCTTTACCGCCACCAGTAATCATTTCGATTGGATTGCGTTGCGCGGTAAAGATGCTTCGCTGCGCTCTGCATGACCGGCTACTGAGGACGTTCCGAAGCCCCGCCCCTACCCCGCCAGCACCTCCGTTACCTTTCCGATATCCCCGCTCACCTTCTGCAGAAACGTGAGCTGCTCCAGCAGCAGCTTGTCGTCGGCGGCAGCTACGGAGATGTTGGGTTCGGGCGCGGCCAGCTCCACGGCGGGCGGGGCACTGGCGGGCGCGATGCGGGCCAGGCTTTTGCTGAGGGCGGCCACGGCGCTGGTGAGGGCGCGGCGGCTATCGGGCGGGAAGGGCGGCACTGCGGGCGCGGCCTCGCGCAGGGTGCCGGTGAGGGCCGCGATGTTGGAGGAAAGAATGTGGTTCAGCACCACGAATTCGTGGGTTTCGGTGGGGTGGTGCTGCTTGCTTTTGGGCTCGGTGAGCATGCGCTGGAATGCCGCCGCGAGGTTGGCCCCGCTCACGTACACGTTTTTGCGGAGCAGGCGGTACTCGTTGGCCGTGAGGGGGCGGCCGGCGAGGCGGTCGGCCAGCTGGCGCAGGTAGGCCAGGTTGGCGCGCAGGGCGGCAGCCATGTAATCGGTCAATTGCTCCGATTCCCAGCTCGGAAACAGGAAATAGCCGGCCGAAAACGCAATGGCGCAACCCATCAGGGTATCGATGATGCGCTCCTGGGCCACGCCCAAATAGCTCAGCCCCAGAAACCGGAACATGATGAGCAGATAGGCCGTCAGAAACACCACCGTAACCAGATAAACGGTGCGCTGGAAGCTATACGCCACCACCATAAACACCACCAGAATGGCAAACCGGGCCTCGGGCCACGGCACCGCCCACAGGATAAGGCCACCCAGCGCCCCGCCCGCCAGCGTGCCGATGATGCGCTCGGTGTTCCGCTGCCGCGTGAGGCTGAAGCCGGGCTTGAGCATGATGGTCACCGTCATCAGAATCCAGTAGTTGTGCTGGCCGTGCCACAGGGTTTCGGCCACGGCGTAGGCCACCAGGCAGGCCACCATCATCCGCACGGCGTGGCGGAACACGGCCGATTTCATGGTGAAATTCTGGCCCAGGGCGCGCAGCTCGATTTCCTGGCGGGCCACAAATTGGGTGTGCTCGGCGGCGCGGCTGGCGGCGGGCGCGGCGGCCGAGAGGGCTTCATCAAAGTAGCGGCGGATGTTGCCCACGCGCCGGATGATGTCGCGCAGGTTCACCAAGATTTTTTTCAATACCAGCGTATTCCCGTTGCCTGCCGAAGACGCTTCCAGAGCACTGATGCGGGCTTGCAGGCGGTCCCACTCGGCGGTGAGCACGGGGCCGGTGCCGGGGTGCGCGTGGTTGGTCTGGATGGCCACGCCGAGGTGGTCGAGCTCGGTAGCGACGTGGCGGATGAGCCGGGCCACGTCATCCAGAATCCCCGTTGTCCCGAAGCTTTCGCGCACGGCCGAGTAGTCGTAGTAGCCCACCGTGATGCGCTCGTAGAGGTCCACCGTTTCGACGAAGGTGAGGACCAGGCGGCGGCCGGTAGTGGTGGTTTCGTTCACAATCTGGCGGGTGCGGAAGAGCAGGTCGCGCACGGCTTCCTGCTTTTCATTCACCACGATTTGCTGGGCTACGAGCTGGCGGTAGTCCTCATCGAGGGCGGTGGCGGTGTTGTAGAACTTGGCTTTGAGGTCCAGAAAGCGCGCCAGGGCGTGAATGCACTCGCCCAGCGCCTGCTGGGCCGGGCGGTAGGGCCGCACCTGGTAGGCCACCATGGCCAGCCCCGCGTACCAGATGCCGCCCAGCAGCAGCAGCCCCGCATGAAACGGGGCATCGGCCAGCGCGGGCGGGTGGGCCAGCAGCAGTACCACGTTGAGCAGGGCGGCGGTGCCCACGGCTCCGGCCCGCGCCCCCCACACCAGCAGCATGGTCAGCCCGAAGCTGAGTACCCCGATTTCGAGGGCCAGCGTCCAGACGTTGAGGGCGGCCACGCTCGTGAGCAGGGCGGTGGTGCCCACCAGCACCAGGGCGGCCAGCATGCCGTTGCGGCGGTGGGCAGCGGGGCCAGGCGTATCGGTCACGCTCACGCACACGGCTCCGGTCGAGATGCTCAGCCCTTCGGCAAAGTGCCCCCACTGGCCCAGCAGCACGGCCGGCAATAGGATGGATACCGTGATGCGCACCCCATCGGAAAAATTCTGGCCGGAAAAGAAGTAGCGGAGGCGGCGCGTCTGGTGGTTCATGCGGCGGGGGCGGGTGATGCGGCAATTAACGCGAAGATGGGCCAAATGGTAGGGCCGTAGCGCGAACTTTTAGTTCGCGCCCCCTCCAGATGGCCCAGATGGCGCGGGCCTGCGGCCCGTGCCTACTATTAGCATGCCTCTGGCCTGCAATCGTTGAACAGGTTGCCTGGGTATCGTCTGACGCCGCGGGCCAGAGGCCCGCTATTATTCGGCACGGGGCACAGCCCCGCGCCATCCTGTCGTGCTATAGCTGCTTCAGCGCGGGGCGCTCATCATCGTCGTAGGCCGTGGAGTCTCCGTCGTCATACACGGCGCTTTCCAGGTCACCCACGCAGGTTTCGAGCTCGGCTACTTCTTCTTCCTTTTCGGCCAACTGGCGGCGCAGGCGGGCCAACTCCTGGGCCTGCTGCTGCTGCACGGCTTCGAGGCGGGCCAGGCGTTGCTGGTCGGCCTGGCAGGCGGGCAGCGCGAGGGCCAGGCCGGCCAGCAGCACAGCCCGGCGGGCCGGAGCAAAAGTCAGGGGAAGTTTCATTGGGCCAAAATTACGGTTCCTACCGCGTAGGGGCGGCCGGTTTGTAATGGTTAGTCGGCGGACGTAGGGGCGGGGCTTGCCCCCGCCCGCCATTTGAAAGGGGGCGTTGAAACGGTGCGAACGGCGGGCGGGGGCAGGCCCCGCCCCTACTGCCCCTTCACCACGGCCAGCAGCCAGTCCTCGCCTTCGCGGCTGAGGCGGTAGGCCCGGCGGCGGCCGGCCGGCACCAGCTCCACCAGGCCCGATTCGCGCAATTCGCGCCAGCTACGGGTGAGGCTGACCGGGGCCAGCCCCAGCGTTTCCACCAGCCACGCATCGGTGCTGTGCTGCTCCGGCACGGCCAGAAACCGGTGGCAGATGATGGCCAGCGTGCGCTGGCGGCGCGGGTCGCGCTGGCCAAGGCGCTGGCGCAGGGCCCGGCGCAGGCGCTCCTGCACGCTGGCTGCGTCCAGCGGCGGCGGGGCGGGCACCCGGGGCTCATCGCGGGTGAGGACGCGCTGCTCAAAGGCAGCCAGCGCAACGGCTTCAGGGGAAATATCAGGGCTCATGGGTTGAATGGGCTGTAGAGACGCATGCTTGCGTCGCGTCGTTGAACGAAATTGCTGAAGCAGCGCGCCCGCAAGCCGTTCAACGACGCGACGCAAGCATGCGTCTCTACTTCGTTTCCCCGGCCGCTTCAGTCCCAGCGCGGCACAAGGTAGTCAATCGGCTGATATCAATCATTCCGCCTGTAATATCAATCGTTTCTACACCAACACCAATCAGCGCGCTAACCATGTCAATCTGCGCGCTAATAATATCAATCTGCGCGCTGATGAGAGCAATCTGCGCTGTCACGAATTAAATCATTGCACGTAAAAACTCAATCATTGCTCAATTGAACCCAATCATTGATGCCCTGATACCAATCACCGCACCCACATATTAGTACAGCACGTCGTTCACCGCCTCAATCTTGGGCGGCAGCGTGGTTTCTTCGAGGAGCTCGCGCAGGTCGATTTCGATGCTGCGGCAGATGGAGCTCATCGGCACGTCGTAGATGTCGTTTTCGAAGGGGTTTTCGCTGGTGTGGCCCACCACTTCAATCACGTTGAATACCCACGACACCAGCACCGAAAACGGCACCATCAGCCACACGTGGTACTGGCCCAAGGCCAGGCGGCTGTCGAACTCCTCCACCAACCCCAGCGGCAGAATGGCCGCGAACACCCACACGAATACGAAGCTGAAATAGGCAAACTGGCGCGGAAACGGCGTGTTCTTGATGCGCTCGCAGCCCCCCTGCGCGTTGAGCAGGTCCTGAATGGTCTGCATCAGGGCCACCTGGCGGAACTCGGTGAGGAGGCCGCGCTTGTATAATTCGCGCAGCTCCACGCTCTGGCGGCGCAGCAGGTGGGTGGGCGGGTTGCTGAGGTTTTTGGCCTGCTCGGCTTCGGCCGGGGGCAGGAAGGGGGCTACTTCGGTGTCCCAGAGGGCGGCGGTCTGGCGGCGCAGGTGTAGGCGCAGGGCATTCACCCAGGCAATCTGGCGGTAGAGGAGGCGGCGGTGCAGCTCGGTGATGTAGCGCGGGTCGGGGCCCACGCCATCGGGCACGGCCTGCACAAAATCGAAGGTGCGGATGGCCCACACGCGGCTCGTGTTCACGATGGTGCCCCACAGCTGCCGCCCCTCCCAGAACCGGTCGTAGGAGCCGTTGCTTTTGAAGCCGATGTAGAAGGCCACCGCCGTACCAAGCAGCGCCACGGGCTGCCACGGAATATCCAGTACGTGCACGTTGAGCGGCCCGTAGAGCAGGCATATCAACGTGTTGTAAATGGTAAAAATGAGCAGGCTGCGGCGCGTGAGCTGCCACACTACTTCCCAGCGGAGGTTTTTGCGAACGTACATTGGGGGTAATAACCGCTAATTTTCCCGGCGTGTTGCGCTGCGGGCATTAATTCCCCATTAATTCGGCAGCGCGGCAATGCACTTCAGCTCGATGGCGATGGGCGTGGGCAAGCAGTTTATTTCGAGGGTGGTGCGGCAGGGCTGGGCCGTGGCGAAGTACTCGGCGTAGAGGCGGTTGTAGGTGGGGAAGTCGTCCTTCATGTTGGTCAGGAACACGGTCACATCCACCAAATTGTCCCACTCGGCCCCGGCTTCTTCCAGAATGTAGCGCACGTTTTGGAACACAGCGCGGCACTGGCTTTCAAAGTCATAGCTGAGGATATTCCCGTCGCCGTCCAATTCCACGCCGGGAATAGCCTTCTGGCCGCGCTGGCGCGGCCCCACGCCGGAAAGGAACAACAGGTTGCCCACGCGGCGGGTGTAGGGGTAAGCGCCTACAGGTTCGGGGGCGCGGCTTTCGGTGGTCATGCTAAATTATGCGTTGAGGGATGCGGTATTTCGCTTCAAAGAACGTCATAGAGAAGGGAAGGCGAAACCAGACGGGGCGCGGGCTGCCGTTCTTTGCAAAGCACGCCGGCACTATTTCGGCGGGCACGGCCTTTGCGCTGCAACCGTCTTTTTAATCCCCCATCCCCTTCCCCCCTATTCTACGCATGAAAATTCCGATGTTTCTGCTGCTTGGCGGCCTTAGTTTCTTCAGCCTGTCGGCCCACGCCCAGAAGCGCAAAATGCCGCCCAAGCCCTCGGCCAATGCCGTGTACGACTCGGTGCAGCAGCCCGCCGTGCCCCTGGGCGGCACCGAGCGCTACGCCCAGTTCCTGGCCGCGCACCAGAAATACCCCGCCACGGCCATGCAAAAAGGCATTCAGGGGACGGTAAAAGTGAGCTTCGTGGTAGAAAAAACCGGCACCGTGAACGAGGTGAAGGTGGAAACGCCCGTTTCGCCCGAGCTCGATGCCGAAGCCGTCCGCCTCATCAAAAGCGGCCCGAAATGGACGCCCGCCAAACACCGCAACGCCGTGGTGCGCCAGCGCGTGGTGGTGCCCGTGTCGTTCGTGATGTCGCCGGGCAGCACCGTCACCATCGGCGGGCCGGCCAAGGAGCGGCCCATCACCACCTCCGCCGCCGACATCGCCGCCTCAGCCAACCCCGACCGCCCCGCCGTGGTGGCCCCCGACCGCCCCACCCAGCCCGTGGGCGGCAACCAGGCTTTTTTCGAGTGGATTGAAAAAAATCAGAAGTACCCCGACCTGGCCCGCAAGCGCAAAATCCAGGGTAAGGTGATGGTCGAATTCATGGTGCAAAAGGATGGCAGCCTGACCGATGCCCGCGTCATCAAGAAGATGGGCTCCGGCCTGGATGAGGAGGCCCTGCGCCTGATAAAGGCAGCCCCGAAGTGGGAGCCGGCCATGTTTCAGGGCAAGCCGATGAAGCAAAAGATGGTGTTGCCGGTTCTATTCCAGCTGTAGGCTGCAACTCCCCTCCTTACCAAGGAGGGGACGTGGCCGCGAAGCGTTGGCTGGGGTGGTTGTGGGCGTTGGTTGACAACTGCTGACACTACTGCGAAAACTGTTCAACGCCCACAACCACCCCCGTTTCAGCTTCGCTGAAACATCCCCTCCTTGGTAAGGAGGGGAGTTTTTTCGCTTGCCACCCCTCGCCTCTCTCCTGCCCCACCCATGCTCTCCTCCTGCTCCTTCACTGCATCTAAGTTGCCCGCCGTTATTACCCCGCCCGCCCAAATCTGGCCCCACCAGGTGCGCTACCGCGAGGGTGCCCAGGCCTTGGCCCAGGACTTATTCGATGCCCTCGATGACGACCTGAAGCCCTTTGTACTGCTGCTGGCCCTGCCCGCCGACGACGCGCACCCCGCCCGCTGCCTCGAGCCCGTGGATACCGGCCTGCCCGCCGCCGCATTTTCCGATGCCGTGGCGCGGGGCCGCGTGAAGCAACTCACCACTCCCTGGCCCTTCCCCGACCGCGACGACGTGACGGCCGCCACCATCCGGCGCAAGCACCAGGGCATCGGCATCCGGGACGCGGTGCAGGAAACCCTCAACGAAATTGACGAGCAGGGCAACTACGTGCATTTTTCCGGCTGGCCGGTGGAAATCAACGGCTACTTCGTGGTGACGGTGCTGCGCCTGCTGCGCAAGCCGCTGCGGACGTATCCGTCGCTGCAACCGGCCCGCTACTACACCGACGGTAAGCCGCTTGCCGCGTCGCTGCTGCTGGCGGCCGTGCACCGCTTCACCGAGGAAGGCGTGAAGGCCCTGAGCGAGGCCGAGCCGGGGGCCAGCATCTTCGTGCGGCCCCGCGAGAGCGAGGAGCTGCTACGCGCCGCCGGCAAGACTTTTCTCGACACGCCCGCCCAAGCCCTGGGCCTCGACCCTTCCGTTATCAAGCTGTTTGCTACCTGCAACACAATCAGCAGCCTGCGCTACGAGGGGGCAGAGGGTGTGGGCAAGCTGCTGCTGGCCCGCCGCGGCCACCCCAACATCGAGGAAATCTTCGCCCTCACCTGCCCCACCGAGCTCACCGACTACCGCGCCGTGCGCAAGCTCCTGGAGATGACCACGCCCGACGTGCACCTGCTCGCCGACGGCGAAAACGTGTACGCCCTGGGCAAGCAAATAGGCCATTACGATGCCGTGCGCGAGGATTTGTTCGTCATCAGCTTCGTAACGCACTACGCCTGGGAGCTTCAGCACGCGGGGCACGTCCTCATGCGCTCGCACTACGGCCTGCCCGGCCTGCCGCGCACCCGCCTCAGCCGCACAGCCTTCCGCAAGTCGCTTAAGCGCACCTTCGCCCTCACCGATGCGCCCAAAGTGGAGCGCCTCTGGGACGTAGTCCTCGAAGCCAGCCGCCAAAAGCACGGCACGCTTCTGGTCATCACCACCGAGGCCCTGGCCGAAGCCGACCGCCTCAAGCTCCAATGCACGCTCATCGAGCCCGTGCCGCTCACGCCGCTCATCACCCGCCTCGTCACCAGCATCGATGGGGCCGTGCTGCTCGACCCCGAAGGCTACTGCTACTCCATCGGCGTCATTCTCGACGGCCGTGCCTCCGGCCGGGGCGACGGCACGCGGGGGGCGCGCTACAATTCGGCCCTGCGCTACGTGGAGAGCTCGGATTATCCCTGCATCGCCGTGGTGGTGAGCGAAGACGGGATGGTGGACGTGATTTCGTCGGTGCAGGAGTAAGCACCTGTCATTGCGAGCGAAGCACGGCAATCCGTCCTCTCATCCGCGACCAGCCATGAGATGTGACAACCGAAGGTCAGCGAAGCTAAAGTTTTTTTTACCAACAGAAAGCCCCGATACTGCGAAGTGTCGGGGCTTTCTGGTATAAGAAGGTGTCTGTCTTTGACAGGACGGATTGCCGCGTTCCGCTGCGCTCCACTCGCAATGACAAACGAAGGGACTACTTCTTCGCCCGAAACGACCAGGTCAGCCTAAATACCGCCACCACGTCGCCGGCCTCATCCACGCCGGTGCTGGTGCATACCACGGTGCGGCCTTCGCCGGTGGCGCGGCTTTCGGCAATGGCCTGGGCGATAAGCGGGCCATCGGGGCAGGTGAAGGCGATAAGGCCCACGGCTTTTTT
Organism: Hymenobacter segetis; assembly: GCF_054776495.1. Classification (NCBI taxonomy): domain Bacteria; kingdom Pseudomonadati; phylum Bacteroidota; class Cytophagia; order Cytophagales; family Hymenobacteraceae; genus Hymenobacter; species Hymenobacter segetis. The sequence goes on from NZ_BAAHBV010000002.1 coordinate 747,475, forward strand.
CGTAAAATCGCCTTGAATGCCGACTACCAGCATCGAAACAGGCCCGCCAGCCTGCACCTGCATCATGGCCTGCACGCCGCTGGCAAACTCCGCCGCCATGGCCAGACAGGCGAAATAGAGGCTGCGAAACGGGTTCTGGGTAAGGTATTTGTAGCGGATGGTGACCGTGGCCGATTCCGGCGTGAGCTGCGTGAGGCGCAGGCCCGCCAGCCACGCCATGGGCAGCTTGCGCAGCATAAACAGCCGCAGCTTCAGCGGATTCAAAACCTGGCGGCGGAAGGCGGCGGCTTGCAGGGGATCGGTGGCAGTGGTCATGGGGCGAAGGTACGTTTTAGTGTTTGCGCGCTTTGCCCTTTTCATCGGCCGGACTTGAAACCGGGCCGGGGGCTGGCCGCACCACCAGTTCCTGGTAGCCAAACGTGTCGTCTTTTTCGCGCCGAAACTCTAGCTGCGGCAGCTCGCCCAGCACGATTTCGGCGGTGGTGTACACCTTGCAGCCATCCAGCAAATGCCCGCCGATGGTGCGCCCGGTGCTGTCTGAAACGGCCAGGTGCAGGTGCGAGCCATTGGTGGAAAGTGTGCCGACCAGCGACACAATCTCGAAATGGCCTTTATACACGCTCGGTGCTTCCTGATTGGCCAGCCGTAGCGTAGCCACCGTGAGGCTGCCCACGCAGGTAATCATGGTGCCGGCCAGGATGTGGTTTTGCTGCGCGAAGGCCGTGAGCTGCTGGCGCAGGTCATCGCCGGGGTGCAAGCGCAGGGCGTATGTTTTGAGGGCGGAATGTTGGGCGGCGGGCACGGCGAACATGGACGGAAGCGGAGTAGTGGGCTGCGCCAGCAGCGGCCCCGCCGCCAGCTCCAGCCCCGCAAGAAGTAGCAGTTTCATGGTCGAAGGTAGTCAGCGCAGCCCCGCTCCCACCTCATTCCAAAACAACAACGCCCCCTGACAAAAGCCAGGGGGCGTTGGGCAATCAAGAGCAGGTGGCGGTTATTCCTTCACTACCTTCAGGTGCTGAGCGGGCTGGCCGGGCAGGGCCAGGTGCACGAAATACACGCCACTGGCCAGGCTAGCCAGCTCCTCGGGCAGCTCCACCTTGTTGGTACCGGCTTGCAGCGTGGCCGTGCCCTGCTTCAGCAGGGTGCGGCCGGCGGCGTCGGTCAGAGTGAGCTGGGCCGGGGCGGCGGCAGTGCCCAGGGGCACGTCCACGGTCAGGGTGAGGGACTGCCGGAACGGGTTGGGCGCGGCCGTCAGGCGCAGGGCCGTGGCCTCGCTCGTGCCGAACGTTACGGTGCGGACGGGCGAGAACGTGGCCGTGCCATCCAGGTCAAGCTGGCGCAGGCGGTAGTAGCGCAGGCCGGCTTTGCTGGCTTCCTGGTCGAGGAAGGCGTAGGCGCGCGGGGCCGTGCTGCTGCCAGCGCCGGCCACAAAGCCCATCTCGCGGAAGCTGCGGCCGTCGGTGCTCACCTGCACTTCAAAGCCCCGGTTGTTTTTCTCGCTGGCGGTGGTCCAGGCCAGGGCCGCGTTGGTGCCCTGGCGCTCGGCGGTGAAGCTGCTCAGCTCCACGGGCAGCGGGGCTTGGGCGTCGCCCAGCGTCCAGACGGACAGGTGGTCGAGGCCAGCCTTGCTCACGGTGTGGGCCGAGGTGTTTGGAGTGCCGCCCGCGTAAGCAAACGGCCCGGCCACGGTGGGAGCACTGAAGAGGCGCAGGTTGCTTTCGCTGATGCTGTTCAGCTCAAACACCGAATTGTTGTAGCCAAATACCATGTCCACGTTCAGGTTGGTATCGTTGACGGGCGTGATGGTAAAGCGGCGGCGGATGCTGCGGCTGCGGGGGCCGCCGGCCGGCGTCACCCCGTAGAGGGGCGTACCGGTGCTGCGCATCACTGTGGTCAGGCCCGGCAGCGTGGCCGGGGTCACGTTGTCGGCTTTCAGGGCGTGCGTGGTCAGCGTGAGGCCCAGGCCGGCAAAGCTGCTCGTGCTGTTGTCGGTGCTGAGGTCGGCGGCGGGTACCTCCACATCGCCCAGCACGAAGCTGGTGCTGGTTTCGGTGATGGTGGCACTGCCGGTCAGGCTGATTTTATGGCTGTTGGCCAGCACGTAGGTTTTCAGAATGCCGCTGGTCAGCACCAGGGCATTGGCTACCGTTTGGTTGGTATTCACGTGCAGGGTATCGGCCTTGTTCACCGTTAGCTGGAAGAAGCTCAGCGGCTGGGACCCGTCCAGGTTCTGGGCCACACTGCCCACGAAGGCCACGGCGCCCCCGGTCAGGGTGGCGTTGGCAGCGGGCGTGTTGTTGGTCAGGTTGCCGTACACGCTCAGCAGGCCGGCGCTCTGGGCCAGGCGGGTGCCGTTGTCCAGCGTCAGGCTACGCACTTCGGCGGCGGCCGTCGTGCTCAGGTTCGGGTAGTTGGCGAGGCCGGCTGGGATGAGGGCATCCACGGTGCGGGAGGGCACGCAGGCCGTCCAGTTGGCCGGGTTGAACCAGTTGCTGCCGTCGCCGGAAGCAGCCCCCGTGTAGGTGGTAGTGGTGCAGGCGGCGGCGGTGCCCACCGAAACGGTGGTATTAGCCGTGCAGGCGTTGGCATCGCGCACCGTCACAGTGTAGCTGCCAGCCAGCACACCCGTGAAGGTGTAAGCGCCGGCCGTGGCTACAGCAGGCAGGAAGGTGGTCCCGTCGAGGCTGTACTGGTAGGGGCTCGTGCCGCCGTTGCCGGTGGCCGTAACCGTGCCATCGTTGGCACCGGCGGCGGTTTCATCGGTTTTAGTGGCCGTCACAGCCGTGGCCGAAGCCGGAGCCGTGATGGTAACCGACTGCGCCGCCGAAGCCGTGCAGAACTGGCCCTTCACCAGCACCTGGTAGGTGCCCGCAGCCAGGCCCGTGAACGTGTAGGGGTTGGTGGCACTGGCGGTATAGCTCGTTCCGTTGTCGATGGAGTACGAATACGGAGCCGTGCCGCCCGCCGCCGTCACGGTGATGCTGCCCGTGCCGCCGAAGCAGGCCACGTTGGTTTGCGTGGTGCTGAAGGTGGGCAGCGGGTTCACCGTGATGGTGATGGGCGTAGCCGGGCTGGTGCAACCGCTGCTGGGGTAGCTGGCGGTTACGTTGTAGGTCGTGGTCGTGGTGGGGTTGAAGGTGATGTTTGAACCCGCTACCGAGGCCGTGGCCGGGTTGCCGACTACGGTGTAGGTGGGCTGGTCAGTGCGGGTACCACTTACGCCTACGTTGTCAATGGCCCAGTATAGGCCGTAAACGCCTGCATAGCGGAAGCGGATTTGTACGCTGGCCTGGTTGAGGGCCGCTGCTGGCAGGGCCACGGTAGTGGCTGGCGAAGCGCCACTGCTGGTGCCCACATCGGAGCCCGTGTAAGTAGCAAAAGCCGTCCAGGTAGTACCATCGGTGCTGTATTCAATGCCTGCAAAAGTATCGTTCGAGAAGCTGTTGTAGTACTGCTGCACCGAAAGGGTGGCGGCGGTATAGGCTAGGGTGCTGAAGGCCGGCGACACCAGCGTGGTGTTGGTGTTTGAACCGATGCCCCCGTCGTCGCTATCAGCAATGAAGAAAGACCCGGTGCCGCTGTTCGACGGCCCGTTATAGCTGGTAGGATTGCCGGCACGAGTGCCGGTGAAAGGCGCTGCCACTCGCTTAAAGCCCGTTATGGGCAACCCCGTATTGGTGGTCGTGAAGCCATTGGCTCCGCTGTCAAAGTCCGCCGTGGACAGAATCGTCTGCCCGGTCAGCGTGACCGCATTCGTCGAAGCCGCGACCACCGTGCTGCCACCGGCGCAGTACGCGGCAGGGGTACTGGGGGCCAGGGTCGGCGCGTTCGGCGTGGGGTTCACCGTAATGCTTACCGGCAGCGTGGCCGAGCAGCCGGTGGTGCTGTTGCCGTCGTTGGCGCTCACCGTGTAGGCCGTGGTACCTACTGCCGCCCCGCTGAACGTGATGGTCGAGCCGCTCACGGTGGCATTGGTGGCGGGAAGGATGCTCAGGTTGGTATAGGTGCCGGGCACAAAGGTGAGCACCGTGGAGCCGCCCGCGCAATACGAAGGAGTACCGGTGTAGCTCAGCGTCGGCGGAGTCGTCACGTTCACATCCACCGCCATGCGGGCACTCTGGCAAGGTCCCGTTACCTGCCAGTTGTAGAAGTAGAAGTAGGTAGTGGCCGTGGTGCCAGCGGTGATGGACACGTTGCCGCTGGGCGAGGTGTAGGGGAAGCCCCCGCTGGATGTCTCCCGCACCAGCGAGGTAAAGGTGCCGCTGGTAACCAGACGCAGGCCCGTACCCGCCGGCACGTTGTAGTTCAGGTTCACGGTGTAGGCCGTGGCGCCTGTGCCGGCCGGGTAGCTATAGGTGCCGGTCAGGCCCGGAATCAGGGTCCCGGCGCTGTTTTGCACCTGAATGGTGACCGAGCCAGCCGCCCCGTTCGGGTAAATATTCACCGATTTCAGGATGAAGGCCGAGGCTGCGGTGAACACCAGCCCGTTGCTGGTGGTGGTGCCAGCGCTTGCAGTCGGGGCCGCCCGACCTACGCTCTCGCTGCCCGCGTTGGGCGTACCGGCGGCCGCGAAGTACTGACGGCTGGCCGTCACGTTGGGCGAATAGCTGTTGCTGGTCGCCAGTATCGTCGTCGAAGTATTCGTGTCGTACCAGTAGATGGTGCTGCCCGCGTTGGGCGTCGCGGTCAGCGTCACGGTGCCGGGGCCGCAGCGCGTCACCGGCGAGTTCGTGGTCGTCACCACCGGGTTGCTCACGGCCACGGTCACCAGGTTGGAGGTGGCCGTGTTGCTGCCGCAGGTAGCCACGGCTTGGTAGTAAGTGGTGGCCGTGATGGCCGGAGCCACAAACGAGGCCTGGTTGGCGCTGCCCGCAAGGTCGGCGAATGGCCCGCCCGCGCTGCTGGCCGACTGCCACACGAAGCCTGAAGTAGCCCCGGTGGTGCCGGTAAGGGTGAGGGTGGGGCTGCCGCCCGGCGAGTTGCAGTAGCTGCCGGGGTTGGCCGATGCCGAGCCGGCCGCCAGCGGCGTCACGGTCAGGGTCACGGTGGTGGTGTTGGAGCAGGTGCCGTCGGTACCCGTCACGGTGTAGGTGGTGGTGGCGGCGGGCGTGAAGGTGATGTCCGAACCGCTCACCGTGGCCGTAGCCGTGGGCGTTACCGAGTAAGTGGGATAGCCGCCGAAGGTGATGGTGGTGCTGCTGTTGGCGCACACCGTCGAGGCCGGGGCCGCCGGCGTGACGGCCGGTGGCGTGGTCACGTTCACCTGAATAGGCGTGCGGGCAGTGGGCTCGCAGCTAGTGGCGAAAGTCAGGTTGAAGAAGTTGTTGTACGAAGTGTTTGACGTGCTGCTGGTACCGGCAGAACTATACGAATGCGTCACCGAGATAGGCCCGCTGGTGAGGGGATAGCTGCCCGTGTAGTTGCCCGCAGCGTAGCGCACGAAGCCGGCTGCATTGGCAGGGTTGCTCAGCTTGTAGCCGCCAGCGGCCAGGGCAAAGCCCAGCGGCACCGTCACCTTCGTGCCGACTTCGGCTGCCGTAAAGGCCCGGCTCACCACCGCGCCGCTCACGGCCGTACCCGCGCCAGGGTTGCCCCCGGCCACGGTATACAGCTGAATGCTGCTCGTGCCTGCCACCGTCGGGTACACGTCCACTGACACCAGGGTGCCAGCTGTGGTCACGTTGAAGCCCAGGGCATAATCAGCGACCGTAGTACCGGCCGAAGTACCGTTGCCCACGTTGCTGGCCAGGCCGGCCACGTTGGTCGCCGAACCGTTGTCTTTAGCCCCCACGTAGTAGGTGGTGGTGCCCGTCACGCTCACCGTGGCCGATGGCCCCGTAGCGAAAGCGGTGCCGCCCGTGGCGGCCGTGTAGTACTGCGCCGTGGCGCCGCTGCTGGCCGTGGCCGTCAGGGTCACGCTGCCTGCGCCGCAGCGCGACACCGGCGTGTTGGTGGCCGTGATGGTCGGGTTGGTTACCGTCACGGTTACCGTGTTGGAGAAGGCTGAGCTGCTGGGGCCGCACACCGACTTTGCCTGGAAGGAAGTAGTGGCCGTGAGGCTGGGCGTCACGAAGGGCGAACCCGTGCCAATAGCGGCTGTGTAGCCGTCGGCCGATGAGTACCAGGTGAGGGTACCACCGGTGGCGCCGGTAGCCGTGAGCGTGGCCGTGGTGGGGCCACAGCTGGTGGCGGGCGTCACGCTGGCCGTGCCCGGTGCCAGGGGCTGCACGGTGCGGGTCTGGGCAGCCAGGTTGTCGTTGCCGGTATTCTGGTCGCCGCTGGCCGTGGCCGATACGGCGAAGGAATAGGTGCCGGGCAGGGTCATGTCGAGGGTGCCGGGCAGGGTAATGTTCACGCTGGCCCCGCTGGCCAGCGGAGTGCCGCCGGGGTTGCCGGCGTTGGTGCTCACGGTAGTCGTGAAGGTCTGCGTCACTGCGCCGCTCACGCTTACGGTCACCGTCACGGGGCTGGCCGTGAAGTCAAGCACGTTGGTGGTCGAGCTGTTGCGCACGGTCACGGTCACGACCTGGGCGGCACTGTAGCAGGTGCTGCCGGCGGCCGGGGCTACCAGGGCGATGGGCTGGGCATCGAGGGCCACGGCGGGCACCTCGTCGGCCCCCATCCAAGGCGTGGTCGTGCTGCGGGTTTCCCCATCAATGTCTACCGTCACGCCCGCGATGGGCGTGCCGGCGGCCAGCGCCACGTTGGTGGTGTGCAGGTCGGTGGCCGCCAGGAAGCCGGGGTCAATGTTCTTGGAGTTCGCATCCTGGCCGGTGCCAGTCGTGGCCTGGAAGGCGGCCAGGGTAGTCAGGTCGGTACCGGAGGTAGTATTGGTGCCCGTGCCTCCGATGTTGCCCAGCACCCCTTGCGTACCGCTCACGAAGTAGTCGTTGTAGTCAATCGGCGCAAAGGCCGTATTGGCAGACGTGCTATAAAACGCAAATGCTTTGGGCGTGCCGCTAGCAGCCGAGCTGTTGATGGAGTTAACGAAAATGTTGTTGCGGATATCCAGCACCGTAGTTCCCGTGCCTACGTAAAGCGCTGCCGACATCAACGCAGCCGATGCCTGGGGAGCAGTGCCCGTCAGATTCACCGAATTATAATAGAGGTTGATGCCCCCTTGCCCGCCATTGTAGATGCGAATGCCTGTGATGCCCGCATTGGAGGAGCTGTTGAGGTTCGTCCAGCCCGCGCCCGTGATACCGGCCACGAAGTTGTTGCGCAAGGTCAGGTTGGCCGTGGTGCTACCCGTGCCGACGTCGATGCCGTGGCCGCTGTAACCGTTGGTGGTCGTGGCAGGGCCGACATTCAGCACCTTGTTGCGGTTCACCAGGCCGCCCGTGAAGCCCGTGCCCAGTAGCAGGCCGTAGGTATCCGAGGCAAAGGTGGTGGTGATGCCGGTAATGGTGTTCTGGCTAACCGCAGCCCCGGTCACGCCCGCCGGGAAGCTCATCCCGACCGGCGCAGTAGCTGAAGTAGCCACCACGTTCTGCACCAAGTTGCCTGTGACGGCCGGCGAAGTGGCCTGCGCCACGAAAATGCCAAACACGCTGATATTGGTAGCCGTGGCGGCCGTAGCGGGGCCAACGACGTTGTTGGTGATTTGCAGGCCCGTGCCCGGCGTGGTAGCATCAAGCCCCACCACAATGCCTTGGGAGGCACCCAGCACCGTGTTGTTATTGATAACGATGCTGTTGGCGCTGCCGCCGGTGCTCAGGTTGTAGGTGGTGCTGCACACCAGCACCCCGGTGCTGGTGCCGCTGCTGTTGGCAGCTCCCTGCAGGTTCAGGTTGCGCACCTGCACGCCTACGGCCGGCGCGGCCGGCGTGCCGGCCACCCACACCAGGGCGGCGGCCGTGGCCGTGGCGCTGGTGTTGCTCAGCGTCAGGTTGCGGGTGGTGCCGCCGGCCGTGTTCGAGCCGTCGAAGATGATGTATGAGCCGCTCGTTGTCTTAAAAGTCGAGGTCGTGGTGGCGTTGGTGAACGCCGTAACCACGCCCGTGTAGGGCTTGATGGTTAGCGTATTGGTGGCGCTGGCATCGGCATTGGCCCCGAAGTTGATGGGGTAGGTTTCGGTGCCCTGCGTGTTGCTGAACAGCAGGAAGCGCACCGGCCCGCCCAGGCCGCTGCTGTTGTAGGCCGCCGCCGCCGCCGTGAGGGTGGCAAACTCCTTGGTAGGGTCGGGCGAGGTGCCGGCCGCCGCGGTGCCCAGCACGTAGTAGTCGCCGGAAAGCGTCGGCAGAATGAGGTAGCTATTGGGGCTGCCGGGGGCCGTGCTGCCGGGCGGGTTGGTGCCCGAGCCACCTGCGGGGCTGGTGCTCGCATTACTGTTGGCGCTTGCGTCCTGGGCGGCCACGTAATACTGCACGGTGCTGCCCACTGCCGCCCCCGGAATGGTGAAAGTGTAGCTGCTGCCGCTCGCGGTGCTGGCCGCCACGCTCGTGTAGGCCCCGGTGGTGCCCACGCGGTAGTAAAGCAGCGGCGCGCCCGTGCCGGTGGCAATGCCGCTGGCATCGGTGATGGTGGCCGTGAGCGTGCGGCTGGCCGTGCTGGCCGTGCTGGCCAGCGCGGTGTAGGTGATGGTGGGCGGGGTCAGGTCGTTGGGCATGAAGCTGCCTTCGTCGGCCCCGATGTCCGGCGTGCTCGCGTCGCGGGCGTCGCCGTCGTAGTCGGTGGTGATGCCGCTCACGGGTGCGCCGTTGCTCTCCACCTGCGTGACCACGGAAGGGTTGATGTGCAGGAAGGTGGGGTCGGTGCCGGTGGTGCTCAGGAAGGGCGGGTTCTCCGATACCGAAGCCGCGTCGCGGGGTGTCACGCGGTTTTTGTAGACGGCCAGCGTCTGGTCGCTGTTGGTGCCGTCGTTGAAAATCAGGTTCGCGGCCGAGGGTGTACCGGCCCAGAACAGGTTGTTGTTCGAGGTGCTGGCGTAGCTGGTGAGCGTGGTGCTGCTGCGGCGGTAGGCTACCGTCAGGCCCGCGCCCTTCGCCGTCGAAGTGTTCACCACGATGTTGTTGCGCAGGTCCAGCGTGGGGGTGGTATTGGCAAAGATGCCTGAGGTGCCGAAGGTGGCAGCGCTACTGGTGGCATTCAGGTAAATGGTGTTGTAGTAGGCGTTGACCGTAGTAGTAGGTCCGGTAGCGGTGCTGGTGATGTTAAGGCCCGCAATAGCTGTGGTGCTGGAAGCAGCCGGCGTGCGCAGGTCGCCAATCAGGTTGTTGTTTACCGGGTAGGTAGTGCCGCCCGAAATGGTGATGCCGTTGGCAAAGCCCGCCGCGCCGGTGGCGCTCAGGTCGTAGATTTTGTTGCGGGCAATGTTGGTGCCCGTGGCCCCGCCCGTCAGCAGCGCGAGGCCCGTCACCGTGCCGCTGCCGCTGCTGATGGCCAGCCCCCCAATGGTGTTGCCCGTGACAATCTGCGCATCGGCAACCACGGTGTTGATGCTGATTCCCCGAACAGTGTGCGTGGTGGCCGCGCTGGTGCCGCTCACCGTGAGCCCCGTAATGGTGTTGTTCGTCACCGTTTCGGCCACCGGCGACCCAAAGTTGTAGTACCCGTAAAGCGTCAGGGCGGGCATCGTGCTACTGCCCGTCGCCGTGACGCTGTTGTCTTTAATCGTGTTGCCCGTTACCACCACCGCCGGACTACCCGCCGTGGTACCACCGCTGGCTTGAATCCCGTAGAACAACAGCGAGAATGCGCTGCCCCCGGTGTAGGCCGTGGTTAGCTTGAGGTTGGCTACGGTATTGTTGCTGATGTTGGTGGTGCCGGTTGAGAGGTTATTGATGCCTGCCATAAGAGCCCCACCGTTGGTAACAGACGTGACCACAATGGAGTTGGCGTTGCTAACGTCGCCGATGGTGTTGCCCGTGACGTTGCCAATGTTGGTATCGCCGGCTGACACGTAGATACCCGAAAACACCCCATTACTGGAGCCCGAGCCGCTGGTTGTGTTTAGCGCAATCCGGCGAATGGTATTGCCCTGAAGGCTACTGGCTGTGCCCGAGGAAAAGGCCGCCTGAATGCCTACAAACTTGTTGGCGTTGGCGCCGGCCACCGTGAAGGTGCCGCTCGCGGCACCAGCGGCTGCCCCCCCAATGGCGTTGCCCGTGATGGTATAGCCAGCGCCGGTCCCGATGAAGATGCCGAAGTACGTATTGCCAGCGGACGATGTGCGGGTAGTCGTCTGGTAAATGCTGTTGTTGGTGATGCTCCAGGCCGTGTGGCCATTGGCGTTGGTGCCCGCCAGGTAGATGGCCGCAGCATTGGCGCTGGCCAGGAAGTAGTCGAACAGCTCGTTGCTGTCAATGATGTTGCCGCTGTTGGCCGCGCCCGCTGTTGCCGTACCAAGCGAAAAGATGAGGAACGTGGGCGTAAGCGTGCCGCTCGAGGTACTAATCCGGTTATTCAGCAGCGAGTTGGTGCTGTTGCCCCCACCACCTGCCGTGCCGGTACCAAAGTATACCACCCCGCTTGTGGTGGAGGAAGTGATGCCCTGCACCTGACAGTACTGCACGGTGTTGTTGTTGGCATTGTTCACAAACTGAATGGTGGTGCCGCTCGCGTTGGTGTTGGCCACGAGCAGGCTGGCCGTGGTGCCCGTACCCCCGGCCCGGCCATCGAGCACCAGCGATTTGCCGCCGTTGATGTTAAGGATGGCCGTGCCATTGCTCCCCGTGATGCTGCGTCCGGTAGCGCCGGCCGCCGGCCGCACGGTCACCGTAGCGCCACCCGCCGGCACCAGTTTGTATTCAATGGGGAAGGTTTCGCCGGTGCTGACGTAGCCGCTTTGCAGCTCCAGAATGACCGAGCCGCTGATGCCGTTGGTGTTCACGGCTGCCATCGCGGCGGTGAGCGTGGCGTAGTCAGCGCCGGTTGGCCCCACGCTTTTCGTGCCTGTGACCTGGGCCCAGGCGCTGCCCACGTTGCCCAGCAGCGCTACCAGTATCAGAAAAGCCAGCCACCAGAGCCGGGCAGTAGTGGGCCGCGCCATGCGCTGCCCGAAGCGTAAAGGTTTTATCATACAGCAACAAAAAGGGGAACAGGAAATAAATGAATGACGGATGGAAAGCTGCAACGACCATTCCGGTAATAATGAGCAGCTTGAGCAACAGTACAGCCCTTAAAGCTACTGGAGTCGCCCGTGTTTTTCCTAATTATTGGGGTTAAATGTCAATTTTCCCCGACAAAGCGCCGTCGGGGCTAGGCGGGGTGGTGCGCTGCCTCCCCCAGGGCCAGGGGCCGTGCCCACGGGGGACAGGGGGCGTCCCCCCCAGGGACAGGGGTCGTCCCCCCAGGGATAGGGGTCGTACCTACGGGGGCATGAGGGCGATGCCAGGGGGGCGGGCCGGGTGCCGGGGCCAATTGTTTTTTTACTTACGTTTGCCCGGCCGGTGGGCCCGCAGAACTACTTCCGTCCCAACCAACTCATCACGCAGGCTGCCCTGCCCCTGGCCAGCCAGAACACGGCCCCCGTGGCCCTGGCCAAAATCGACGGCGTGGCCGTGACCCAGGGCGACGAAAAGGGCCACGTCGACGTGGCCTGGCACGGCAGCAGCCGCGCCAAAAGCTACGTGGTGCGCTATGGCCTGGGCGGCGGCCCCGACAAGCTGACCGAAACCAAAGTCGTCACCAAATCGCGCCTCAGCCTCTACGGCCTCGCCAGCGGCCAGGAAGGCTGGCTGAGCGTGTACGCCGTGGGCGCCGAAGACGGCCCCCCTTCCGCCCCCGTGCGGTTTATGGTGCCGTAAGGAATAAATCAGGGGTTAATAGCCAAGGGCTGCCGGGTGGGGACTATCATTTAATGATGACAGTCCCCACCCGGCAGCCCTTGGCTATTAACCCCGCTGCTCCTACTTGCTGAAGCGCACCGTGCCGTAGCGCACTCTGATGTTCACGTTGCCGGCTCCCCGGGCCGGGGCGGCGGCTCCAAACGTGCCCAGCACATCGCTCGTTTGCGGGCCGTTTTCCTGCGAGAGCACGCGCACCAGGTTTTTATCAACCAGCAGCTGCCCTTGCTCAGTGCTCACATCGAAGCGGAAGGCCGGAGCCTCGGCAAAGCCTAGGCGGATGGTGCTGAAACCGCCGTCGAGGTTCACCTGGCGGAAGTTGGCGCCCATGTCGCGCACCACGAAATCGGGGCAGTAGCGCAGGGCCATATCGAGGGCTTCATCGAGTTTTTCGATGGTGAAGCGCGAGTAGCCCGACGAGCCGCGCAGGTTGCGCACGGTGCCCAGGGCCACGTCGCCGTACTTGCTGTGCACGGTCAGGTCCTGCACGGTGCCGATATCCACGTCGGAATAGTTGTTGCGCAGGTCCACCGTCGTGCCCGTATCGAGGCGCAACTGGGCGTAGCTGGCATCAATGCTGGCGCGGCCGGCAAAGGCAATGCGGCAGTCGCCGTTGGCGATGCGGATGAGGTTGCGCGGGCCTTCGAGGCGGGCGGTACGCAGGGTGCCGTACTCCACGGCCAGCTCGGTGGGGCCGCTCACATCACCGGCCACAGTCACCTCGCCAAAGTTATTGTAGATTTTCAGGGCCGTGGTACGGGGCAGCCAGATGGTGTAATTCACCTCGTAGCGGCAGCCGCCGGCCCGGCCGCGCAGCGCGGGGCCAAACTGCGTACTCACGGCCACGCCACCGGTTTTTGCGTCGTAATCGAGCCACTGCACGCCCAGCGCATCCAGAATCTGGCGGGCCCCGGCGTCGCTTTCGGAGCGCGCCACCAGTTCGGCATCGACCTTTATTTCCTTCTTATTCCAGGGGTTAATCTGCACTCGGCCGTAGCGCGTATCGAGCGAAAACGGGCGGCCGGTTTTCGGCACCGCGTAGCTGCGCACGAGGTGGCGGCGCTGTTCCACTTGCAGGCTGGCGCTGCCCTGGCCGTCGGTCTGGTCCACCAGCGGGTTTTGCTGCGGGCCCTGCTCCTGCTCATCGCCACCAAACAAAGCGGCTTCGGCGCGGCGGGCTTCAGGGGTGAGAATATTGATGGCTACGCCGGGGCCCACCACCACCCAGCGGGCCTGGCGGTCCTGCGCCTGAGCACTACGCGGGCTCAACAGGCCCAGCAGCCCGCCGCACAGCGCCAACAGGCGGCTTACTCGGAAGACCATGTGCTGGTTCATTCGGCCTGGCGCCGGCTATCGGCCAGCACGTAAGAACTGGTGTTGGGAGCTGCCTGGGCCGTGTTGCCCAGGTTCAACTGCCGGTCCAGGATGTCGAGGCGGATTTGCAGGTTGCGGTTCATGGCCGTGAGCACGGCATCGGGCTGCGGGTGGTGCAACAGCTGCTGCTTGAGCTCGCGGTAGCTGGAGTCCAGCGACACCAGCTCGTGCTGCCAGTCAGCATTCATGGCGGCCATGCCGGGGCCGCTCAGCTGGCTCAACTCGGTTTGGCGGCGGGCCAGCTGGTTGGTATAGTAGGCTTCCATGCCGCGCACAGCGCGCACCAGCTGGCTATCGGCCCCGGTGGTGTGCTCGGCGGCGGTGAGGGAAAGCGGGTTGCCGCCCTGGTACAGGGCCGCGTCGGGTTCATTAGCAGCGGTGCCAAGCGTAGCGGCGGGCGCGGCAGCCACGGCCGTTTCGGGGGCGGCGCTGCGAGATTTCCAGGCTTCGCTGGCCCCAGCGGCAAACACGAGCAGGACCAGAGCCGCCGCTACGCCGTAGCGCTGAAACCAGTGGAGGCGGGCTTCGGGCTGAGCTACAGGAGCCACTGCCGCCACGGGTGCCACAAAGGGCACTTCCAGCGCCGCGGCAACGCGCATGGCCGGGGTTTGGGGCGCAGGGGCAGCAGCGTTTAGCTGCTCCTCCAGCGCGGCCCAGAGGTCGGGGCGTGGCTCGTGGGTGTCGAAATCGGCGCGGTGCCGCTCGACGAAGGTTTCAAGAGATTTATTTTTGAGGGTATCCATGAATGAGTAGCAGACGCACGGTTCGTCCAGGTTCAGGGCGGGCCACGGGGCTATACGAAAACCGCGGCCGGGCGAAAAAGGATGAAGGGTAGTTGAAAGGTTAAATGACTAGCGATAACGGATAAAAACTTAGCTAAGGCCGCGCTGAGCGGCTAATTCGCGCAGCCGAACCCGCGCCCGGCTGTACTGTGATTTAGAAGTAGATTCGGAAATTCCCAGGATGCCGGCGATTTCCAGATGGTCGTAGCCTTCGAGCAAATACAGGCTGAGCACCACGCGGTAGCCATCGGGCAGCTCCTGAATGCAGCGACGCAGCACGTCGGCGCGGTAGTGCATATCGGCCTCGTCTTCGGGCGAGTGGGCGGCGGTTTCGGCGGGCTCTTCGTGGTGCTGCTCGCCCAAGGGCACCAGTGCCAGCCGCCGCTGCCGCAGGCAGTTAATGCTCTTGTTCACCACAATCCGCTTCAGCCACGCCCCGAACGACGAGTCGCCCTTATAGCCGCTCAGCTCCCGAAAAGCGCTCAGAAACGACTCCTGGAGCACATCCTCAGCCTCGGCGTAGTCGCCGGTGATGCGCAGGGCGGCGTTGAACATGGCCTTGGAGTAGCGCCGGTAAATTTCGGCCTGGGCCTGGCGGTCGTTGAGGCGGCAGCGCTCCACCAGCGGAGCGTTGATGTCGACGTAGGCGGAATGGGCGAGGGCTTCCATTGCAGAAAACGGGGTATTTAGAAGTGCTTAAGCAACCCATAGACCAAGCGTTGGGTTCAGGGGTTGCACGGCAAATTACGCGGCGAAAGCACGGCCGCCAAACCTTTTGCGCAGTGGCCAGTTTCATCACCGCGAAACAAAATTTTGGCATTTCGCTTTTTTGTCTTTTACATTTGCCCCAGCAATCCTCGTTTGGGGCGCTATTCATTTTTATACAGAGGCGCGGAGAGACAGGCTCGACGAAACGCCGGCAACCCCCACCAGTTGGAACGGTGCCAAGTCCTGACATATAAAAACGCCGTGAGCACATCCACCAACCGCCGCCTGCACCCCACCACCCTCGCCGCTTCGCGCCGAATGTGCTGTTGCATGCCCCGTCCCCTGGCCTATATGCTGGGGGCAATTGCTGGTTGTTGAACTAGGGCTTCTCTTCCGGCGGCTGTTGCGACGGCCACCCCGCTATCCCTTTTGTGGTGATTGATTCATTGCGCGACGCATAGCGGGTTTTTGCGGCCTTCGCGGCCCATTCTGGTTTTTTCTACGGAGAAAAACTCCCCTTATCATCATGGCATTACCCCTTGAAAGCCAGGTCGCTGACCTGCGCCGTTACCTGCCCGAATGCTCGGTGCCGGAAACCCTGGCCCTGCTGGCCGACCACTTCCCCGGCCGCGTCTCGTTTTCCACCTCTTTTGGTTTGGAAGACCAGATTATCACGCACTTCATCTTCGAAAACGACCTACCCATCCGGGTTTTCACCCTCGACACGGGCCGCAATTTTCAGGAGACTTACTCGACCTGGAACAAGACCCTGCTGCGCTACGAAAAGCCCATCGAAGTCTTCGCCCCCAACGGCCCGGCCATCGAAGAGCTGACCCGCCAAAAAGGCCCCAACAGCTTCTACGAGAGCATAGCGAACCGGAAAGAGTGCTGCAACATCCGCAAGGTGGAGCCGCTGAGCCGCGCCCTGGCCGGCCAGCAGGTGTGGGTAACGGGCATCCGCGCCGAGCAGTCGCAGAACCGCCAGACCATGCACCCGGCCGAGTGGGACGCCGGCCACGCCCTCATCAAAGTGCACCCGCTCTTCGACTGGACGTGGGCCGAGTGCGAAGCCTTCGCCCAAGCCAACGGCATCCCGGTTAATCCGTTGCACCAGAAAGGTTTCGTAAGCATCGGCTGTGCGCCCTGCACCCGGGCTATTGCTCCGGGTGAGGACTTCCGCGCCGGCCGCTGGTGGTGGGAAGATGCCGCTGCCAAAGAGTGCGGCCTCCACGCCACCGCCGCTCACCAGGGCCTCGACCCGGTGGTGGAGCGAATGCCGGGCTAGGCCCGAACCGATGCGCCGGCGGCCGGGCCGCTGGCGCTACTTTCTTCCCCAAAGGCACCTTTCGCGGGCCTCATCCCACCCACCTCTTCCGGTTTTTCAATTTCGTCCGATTTTTTCGGGCCATGACTTCCTACGCCAATGCCAACCGCTGTTTATCTCGATTACCTCGACCGTCTGGAGGCCGAAGCTATTCATATCCTACGTGAAGTGGCCGGCCAGTTCGAGCGGCCTGCGCTTTTGTTCTCCGGCGGCAAAGACTCCATCGCCCTTACCCGACTGGCGGAAAAAGCTTTCCGGCCCGGCAAGTTTCCCTTCCCGCTCGTGCACATCGACACGGGCCACAATTTTGAGGAAATCATCAATTACCGCGACGAGCTGGCAGCGCATTTGGGCGAGAAGCTGATTGTGCGCAAGGTGGAGGACACCATCCGGGAGCGCGGCCTGCACGAGCCGGGCGGCAAATACCCCAGCCGCAACCCGCTCCAAACTTACACCTTGCTTGATGTCATTGAGGAGTTTGAGTTTGACGCCTGTATCGGTGGAGCGCGGCGCGACGAAGAAAAGGCCCGCGCCAAGGAGCGCATCTTCTCGGTGCGCGACGATTTCGGCCAGTGGGACCCCAAGCGCCAGCGCCCCGAACTGTGGAACATCTACAACGGCCGCATTCAGAAGGGTGAAAACGTGCGCGTGTTCCCCATCTCCAACTGGACGGAGCTGGACGTGTGGAACTACATCCAGCGCGAAAACATCAAGCTGCCAGATATTTACTTCTCGCACGAGCGCCAGTGCGTGGTGCTGCCCAGCGGTCAGCTGCTCGGTTTCAGCGAACACCTGAATTTGGATGAGACTGACGAAATCGTGAACCGCCGCGTGCGCTTCCGCACCGTGGGCGACTCGACCTGCACGGCCGCCGTGGAAAGCGACGCCGCTTCGGTGGACGACATTATTCAGGACCTGCTGCTGGCTAAAGTGAGTGAGCGCGGGGCCACGCGACTGGATGATAACCTCTCGGAAACGGGAATGGAGGACCGGAAGCGGAACGGGTATTTCTAGAAATCAAATGTGGGGAACCTTACCCCCGGCCCCTCTCCAAAAGAGAGGGGAGCTTGACACCGAAGTCATTGGCTCAAAGAAATCAATTAAACAAATAATCGACTGGCTCCCCTCTCTTTTGGAGAGGGGCCGGGGGTGAGGTTCCCCCGCGTGGGGTCGCCTGCCCGCCAGCCGCAACCAAACATCAAAATGGACCTTCTCCGATTTATCACCTGCGGCAGCGTCGACGACGGCAAGAGCACGCTCATCGGCCGCTTGCTTTATGACAGCGACTCCGTTTCCCTCGACGTGCTGGCTACGCTGGAAAAGCGCCGCGCCACCACTGGCGGCGACGTCGATTTAGCCCTGCTCACCGATGGCCTGAAGGCCGAGCGCGAGCAAGGCATCACCATCGACGTGGCGCACAAATATTTCACCACGCCGCGTCGCAAGTTTATCATCACTGACGCGCCGGGCCATGTGCAGTACACCCGCAACATGGTGACCGGCGCGAGCAACGCCGACCTCGCCATTGTGCTCGTAGATGCCCGCCAGGGCGTGATTGAGCAGACCCGGCGGCACACGCTGCTGGCCTCTCTGCTGGGCATTCAGCACTTCGTACTGGCCGTAAATAAGATGGATTTGGTGGGCCACGAGGAAGTGATTTTCCAGAAAATAGTGGCTGATTACGCGGCCATTACCGAGCAGCTGAAACTGCCGAACGTGGTGGCCATTCCGCTCAGTGCGCTCAATGGCGACAACGTGGTGCGCCGCTCCGATTTCCTACCCTGGTACCACGGGCCCAGCCTGCTGGAACACCTTGAAAGTGTGCCGGCCGCCATTGATGCTAACCCGAATGAGCCGCGCTTTCAGGTTCAGTATGTGATTCGGCCGCAGACGGAGGAACTGCCTGATTACCGGGGCTACGCCGGCCGGATTCAGAGCGGCACTTATCGCCAGGGCGACCGGGTACGCATCTGGCCCTCGGGGCTGGAAACGGTGATTGAGGCCATCGAAGTCAACCAGCAGGAAGTGGCGGCGGCCAGCGCCCCGCAAGGCGTGGTGTTGCGCCTGCGCGACGATGTGGACGTGAGTCGGGGCGCTACCATCGTGCCCATCAGCGCCCACCCGGCGGTGGTGCGCGAACTGGAAGCCACGCTGTGCTGGATGGACGAGCGGCCCCTGCGCGCCGGCCGCAAGCTGCTGGTGCAGCACCACGCCGCCACCGTGAAAGCGGCAGTGACCACCATCCTGCAAAAAACCAACATCGAAACCTTCGAAAGCCAAGGCACCGATGAGGCCAAACTCAACGACATCGTGCGGGTGCGCCTGAAAACGGCCCTGCCCTTGGTAGCCGATGAGTACCGTCAGAACCGTGTCACGGGCGCTTTCATCCTGGTGGATGAGCAGACCGGGGCCACCCTTGCCGCTGGCCTCGTGGCTGCTACCGACCCGGAATATTTCACGGATGAAGTACCGGCCGCAGCGGCTTTTTCCATCTAGTATTTGACCAGTAATATGGCTAATTCCCCTCTCTTTTTACCCCGCCTGACGGTTGTCGGGGCCGGACCCGGCGACCCGGATTTGCTAACCCTGAAAGGTACCAAAGCGCTGGCGGCAGCTGATGTGGTGCTCTACGATGCGCTGGCAAATGACGCGTTGCTGGCGCACGTGCGGACCGGCGTTCCGCTGATTTTTGTGGGCAAGCGCAGTGGTTTCAAGGCTTACACGCAGGAAGGCATCAATGACCTGATTGTGCAGCAGGCCTACCGCCACGGCCACGTGGTGCGGCTGAAAGGCGGCGACCCATTCGTGTTTGGCCGGGGGCGCGAGGAAATGCTCTACGCCGAAGCCCACGGGCTGGCTACAGACTACGTGCCGGGCATCAGCAGTGCGGTGGCGGCGGCGGGCAGCGTGGGCATTCCGGCCACACACCGGGGCCTGAGCGAAGGCTTTCGGGTGCTGACGGCCACCACGGCCGACGAGCAGCTTTCAACCGCCTTGCTGGAAGCGGCCCAGACGCCCAGCGTTACCACGATTATCCTGATGGGCATGAGCCGGCTGGCGGAAATCGCGGCGCTTTTCGCCCGCTATGGCGGGGCTGAGGTGCCGGCTGCCATCATCCAGAATGGCACGCTGCCCAACGCCCGTGTGGTGGCCGGCACCGTGGCTGATATAGCGGAACGCGCCGGCAGTGCGGGCCTGGGCGCACCGGCCGTGATTGTACTGGGCGACGTGGTGCGACTGATGAAGCAGCCGGTAACAGCAGTTTCCGGGGTAGCAACCGAGCGGCAGCCAGCGCATCGGGCTTATGCGAAAGTGGCTTAGAAATCTAGCCAAGCGGCCTCCCTCCTTTTGAATTTCGAATTGATTATGCCCACGCTCCCCATCCTTCCGCCTCACCTCGACGAGGCACGCCTTCAGCAGCTTAGCGCCGGATTATCGGCGCAGCAGCTGGCGTGGCTGAGTGGTTATTTCTATGGTCAGGCCACCAGCGGCGGCGCGGCAGTTGCAGCTGTCGTGCCCGCCCCCGCCGGGGTGGCAGCCCCGGTGGAAAAGTTGGCTATCCTCTATGGTTCGCACACTGGCAATGGCAAGAAAGTGGCTCAGCAAGCGGCCGAGGCGGCTAAGCAGCGCGGCCTCGCTGCCGAGGTGCGCGACATGAATGACTACCCCACCCGGCAGCTAGCGCAGGAGCAAAATCTGCTCGTCATCGTGAGCACGCACGGCGAGGGCGAGCCACCGATTTCGGCCGAGGAATTGCACCAGTTTATCAGCGGCAGCCGCGCTCCGAAGCTGCCCAAATTACGCTTCGCCGTGCTGGCGCTGGGCGATACGAGCTACCTGCATTTCTGCCAGACGGGTAAGGATTTCGACCAATGTTTAGCTGACCTAGGCGGTACCCGCCTGCTGGACCGCGTGGATGCGGACGTGGACTATCAGGCAGCTGCCAGCCAGTGGATTGAGGCGGCCTTGGAGAAAATTGCGGGAGTCACAGTAACGGCCGCTGAATCTGGAGGCATTGCAGCGGCTTCGGTTGCTTCAGCTGTTTCCACTGCTCCATTCGACCATTCAATCATTCACCAATTCACCCGCGAAAACCCCTGGCCGGCGCGGGTGCTGGAAAGTATTCAGCTGAACGGGCGCGGCTCGGACAAGGAAACGTATCACATCGAGCTGAATTTAGCCGGCTCGGGCCTGCGCTTTGCGCCCGGCGATGCGCTGGCCGTGCGCCCCCGCAACCACGACCCGCTGGTGGAAGAAGTGCTCCGTGCCGCTCGTCTTTCCGACTCGGCCACGGTGCAATTGGGCGCCGAAAACCTGCCGCTGGCCGCCGCCCTGGCCAGCCGCCGCGAACTCACCGTGCTCACCCGCGACGTGCTGGAACGCTACGCCGCCCTGGCTCCCCATGCCGAGCTGCACGGCCTGCTAGCCGACACCAACCGCCTCCAGCCCTACCTCTACGGCCGCGACGTGGCTGATTTGCTCACCGATTTCCCAACCGACCAGCTCACCGCCCAAAATTTAGCCGACACGCTACGCCCGTTGCCCAGCCGCGCCTACTCCATCGCCAGCAGCCTGCTGGCTCACCCCGACGAGGTGCATCTCACCGTGGGCACGGTGCGCTACGAGGCCCACGGCCGCCGCAAGCACGGCGTATGCTCCTCCTTCCTGGCCGACCGCGTGGCGGTGGGTGACGAGGCCCGTGTGTTCGTGGAGCACAACGAGTATTTCAAGCTGCCGCAAAATTCCGGCACCGACATCATCATGATTGGGGCCGGCACGGGCATCGCGCCGTTCCGCGCCTTCGTGGAGGAGCGAGTGGAGCTGGGGGCCACTGGCCGCAGCTGGCTGCTGTTTGGCAACCCGCATTTCACCACCGATTTCCTGTACCAGGCCGAGTGGCAACAGCACCTTAAGCGCGGCGGGCTGGCCCGGCTCGACGTAGCCTTTTCGCGCGACCAAGCCGAGAAAGTCTACGTGCAGGACCGGTTGCTGGAGAATAGCCGCGAAGTATTTGGCTGGCTCGAAAACGGCGCGCAATTCTACGTCTGCGGCGATAAAACCCGACTGGGTGGCGCAGTACAAACGGCGCTGGCGCAGGTAGTGCAGAAGGAAGCGGGGCTGTCGGCTGAAGACGCGACGGCTTACGTGAAGAACCTGCGCAAGCAGCGCCGCTATTTGGAGGACGTGTATTAGTCTTCTGAAAATACCTAAAAACGTCATGCAGAGCGTAGCGAAGCATCTCGCGTGCCACGACTAACCAAGACGTTTTCACTATTGAATTGCTGCTGCACGCGAGATGCCTCGCTGCGCTCTGCATGACGTTCTGAATAGCCTTTAAACCACCTATGAAAACCTCTTCCGCCCCCAATTCTCCCTGTTGTTGTCGAATGCGCCTGCTTCCCCGCTTCTCATTCCCGACTTCAACTTTCCCCGTTTATGAAATCCTATTACCCCTCGTTTCTCCTTTTCCTCATCCTGTTTCTGGCTAGCATCAGCGCAGCTTTTGCTCAAACGCAGCTCATTGCCATCAGTGGCGTGGTGCATGAGAAGGGCACCAACGGGGCGCTGCCCGGCGTGAGTATCAGCGTGAAAGGGGCCAGCACCGGCACCCAGAGCGATGCCACCGGTAATTTCGTCCTCAAAGCCAAGCTCACTTATCCGTTCACACTCGTCTTCAATGCCCTGGGCCACGAGGCCGTGGAGCTGGAAATTCTGAGCAGTAGCCAGCCGCTGAACGTGACGCTCGAAGCCAAGGGCGTGCTTACTAATGAGGTCGTGGTTTCGGCCTCGCGGGTGGAGGAAAGCCGGCTGAAATCGCCGGTGGCCATTGAAAAGCTCGATATCCGCGCCATCAAGGAGACGCCCGCGCCCAGTTTTTACGACGCGCTGGAAAACGTGAAGGGCGTGCAGATGCTCACCAGCAGCCTCACCTTCAAAGTACCTAATACGCGGGGCTTCAACATCCCGAACAACTTCCGTTTCATGCAGCTGGTGGATGGCGTGGATATGCAGGCCGCTACGCTGGGTGTGCCGCTCGGCAACGCCATTGGCCCAACGGAACTAGACATTGCCAGCGTGGAGGTGACGCCCGGCGCGGCCTCGGCCCTCTACGGCATGAACGCCATCAACGGCATGGCCAACCTCACTACCAAAAGCCCCTTCACCTACCAGGGCCTGAGCGTGTACCAGAAAGTGGGTGTGAACCACGTGGGCAGCGCGGCCGACCGCAACCCCAGCGCCCTCACCGAAACGGCCATCCGCTACGCCCAGGCGCTGGGCAGCCGCTGGGCCTACAAGGTGAACGTAGACTATCTGCGCGGCACCGACTGGCTGGCCAACAACCAGACCGACCAGAACCCGCAGGGCCTGAGCACCTCCAACCCCGGCTTCACTGAACTGTCGGGCACTGCCAACCCAGCCGCCGACTTGTGGAACCGCTACGGCGACGACACCAACTCTTCGCTCACCGTGACCATCCCCTACCAAGGCAAAAACCAGGCGTTTACGGTGACGCGCACGGGCTATTACGAAAAGGACCTCGTGAACCCCATCGTGCGCAACATCAAGGCGGACGCCAGCCTGCACTACAAGCTGACGGATAAATTGGAGCTGAGCTACGGCTACCGCTTCGGGCTGATGGACGGGGTATTCCAGCGCGGCAACAAGATTCAGCTCGATGGCGTGACCGTGCAAAACCACAAGCTGGAGCTGAAGGGCGCGGACTTCGTAGTGCGCGCCTATGCCCTGCTCGAAAACACCGGCAACTCCTACAACCTCAACCCCCTGGCCCTGAACCTGGACCTGCAAAATGGTTCGAATACCGTGTGGGGCAATAAATTCAAGACCGCGCTGCAAAGCCAGCTGGCCGGCGGAACCGCCCTCGCGTCCGCCATGGCCGCCGCCCGCGCCGCCGCCGATGCTGGCCGCGCCGAGCCCGGCACGCCCGCTTTCGACGCCCTGAAAGCCCAAATCATGGCCACCAACAACTGGGACAGCGGCGTGAACGTGGCCGGCGCGCCCACGCCCGGCGGTGCGGCCCTCTCGCAGCACAGCCGCACCTACCACACCGAGGGCGTCTGGAACCTGGGCCAGCGCGTGAAATTCGTGGATTTGCTAGTGGGAGCCGATGCCCGCGTGTACCAGATTATCCCCGACGGCAACAATTTCGTCGATTTCAGCCTCCCGCTGGCCGACCGCAACCGGGCCGGCGGCGACTTCGTGTACTACAAGAAATACGGTGCCTTTGGCCAGGCCACCAAGCTGCTGCTCGATGACAAGCTGAAGCTGACCGGCTCGCTGCGCGTGGACTACAACCCCGAGTTCACCGCCAAAATCAACCCGCGTCTGGCCGCCGTGTACACCTTGGCCGAGAAGCATAACTTCCGCGCCTCGTATCAGAACGGCTGGCGCTTCCCCTCGTTGTTTGAGGCGCTGTCGTTCGTGAACAACGGCAACGTGCGCCGCGTGGGCGGCCTGGCCCGCGTGAACGAGGGCCTGAACTACCTGCAGAATTCCTATACCCGCACCAGCATCGACCAGTTCAACGCGGCCGTGAACGCCTACGTGGCCGCCAACGCCGGCAGCACCGCCGCCCAGGCCGGCCTGCTGCTCCAAAACCGCGCCCTGCTGCAAGTAGCCAACCTGCCCACCGAGCAGCCCGAGCAAATCAACGCCTACGAAGTGGGCTACCGCAGCGTGCTCCTCGACAACCGCCTGGCCATCGACGCTGACGCCTACTACAACATCTACTCCGGTTTCCTGGGCCAGGTGGAAGTGAGCGTGCCCAAAGATGCCAACGGCGCGCAAGTGGCCGTGGGCTCCGATGCCGCCGCCCTGGCCGCCCTGCGCGCCAACCGCGACGCCCGCCAGGACCGCTACCGCGTGTACACCAACTCGCGCCAGGACTACCACAGCTACGGCTCCACGCTGGGCCTCACCTACAACTTCTACCAGAAGTTCACCGTGGCCGGCAACGTGAACTACAACGCCCTGTCGAAAAACAGCCAGGCCGATGTGTTTGTGACCGGCTTCAACACTCCGAAATGGGCCACTAACGTGTCGGTCGGCAACCGCGAAATCGTGAAAAACTTCGGTTTCAACGTGAACTGGCGCTGGCAGGACTCCTTCTACTGGGAGAGCCCGCTTGCCAACGGCCAGGTGCCCGCCTACGCCACCCTCGATGCCCAGGTGAATCTGCGCGTGCCCACGCTGAAATCCACCGTGAAGCTCGGCGGCACCGACATTTTCAACAAACGCTATTTCCAATACGCCGCCGGCCCCACCATCGGGGCGCTGTACTACGTGAGCGTCGTTTTTGATGCTACGGTGCTCCATTAACTGTAGCGTGGACTCTGCGAGTCCGAGAACGAGCGCAGCGAGTACCAATGCCTGCGCTGGCTGATTTCAAACAATAACAAGAGCGGCCGATGATACTCGCTTCGCTCGTTCGCGGACTCGCAGAGTCCACGCTACATCCCCCAAAATCCCATGTCCGAAACCACCGCTCCGCAGAAACTCTCCGAAGTCGAGCACGTCAAAACTGCCAGCCGCTACTTGCGCGGCACCATCGTCGAGAGCCTGCGCAACCGCCTCACCGGCGCGCTGAACCACGACGACACCCACCTCATTAAGTTCCACGGCTCGTACCAGCAGACCGACCGCGACCTCGACTCCGAGCGTAAGCGCCAGAAGCTGGAGCCGCTGTTTTCCTTCATGATTCGGGTGCGGGTGCCGGGCGGCGTGGCCACCGCCGCCCAGTGGCAGCGCATGGATGCCCTGGCCGACGCCTACGGCAACGGCACGCTCAAGCTCACCACCCGCCAGACCTTCCAGCTGCACGGCGTGCTGAAGCGCGACCTGCGCCCCACCATCCAGGGCTTCAACGATGCCCTGCTGGACAGCATCGCGGGCTGCGGCGACGTGAACCGCAACGTGATGTGCA
Organism: Hymenobacter segetis; assembly: GCF_054776495.1. Lineage (NCBI taxonomy): Bacteria > Pseudomonadati > Bacteroidota > Cytophagia > Cytophagales > Hymenobacteraceae > Hymenobacter > Hymenobacter segetis. The sequence goes on from NZ_BAAHBV010000002.1 coordinate 772,390, forward strand.
ACGTGAACCCGCACGAGTCGCAGGTACACGCCGAGGTGCAGGCCGTGGCGGCTGAAATCAGCGCCCACCTCACGCCGCGCACTACCGCTTACCACGAAATCTGGCTCGATGGCGAGTTGCAAAACACCACCGAAGCCACCGACGACGCGGAGCCTATCTACGGCAAAACTTACCTGCCGCGCAAGTTCAAAATTGCCCTGGCGCTGCCGCCCTACAACGACTCGGACATCTTCTCGAACGACATCGGCCTCATCGCCATTGAGGAAAACGGCCGGCTGCTGGGCTTCAACGTGGCCGTGGGCGGCGGCCTGGGCATGACCTTCGGCCTGCCCGAAACCTACCCCCGCCTCGCCGACCTCATCGGCTTCGTGCCCACCGAAAACGTGGTGGATGTGTGCGAGAAAATCGTGACCATCCAGCGCGACTGGGGCAACCGCGAAAACCGCAAGCTCTCGCGCCTTAAATACACCATCGACCGCGCCGGGCTGCCCGCTTTCGTGGCCGAGCTGCACCAGCGCCTGGGCTACGAGTTGGCCGAAACCCGCTCCTACCAGTTCCACAGCTCCAGCGACGCCTTCGGCTGGACGATTGCCTCCAATGGCCTGGCGCACCTGGTTTTGTTTGTGGAAGGTGGGCGGGTGCTGGACCGGCCCGGCTACCGCCTCAAAACTGCCCTGCGCGAAATCAGTGCCTTCCATACCGGCGAATTCCGCCTCACCGGCAACCAGAACCTGATTCTGGCCAACATTGAGCCCGCCCACCGCACCCGCGTGCAAGCCATCCTCGAAAGCCACGGCGCGGCCCCCAAAGCCGAGCAGCTCACCGCCCTGCGCCGCAACGCGCTGGCCTGTGTGGCGCTGCCCACCTGCTCCCAGGCCTTCGCCGAAGCCGAGCGGTATTTGCCCCAATTACTGGATAAGCTCGATGCCGTCATTCGCGCCCACGGCTTGGCCGAAGCCGGAATTCTCATCCGGATGACGGGCTGCCCTAACGGTTGCGCCCGTCCCTACCTGGGCGAAATCGCCTTGGTAGGCAAAGCCCCCGGCCGCTACAACCTCTACCTCGGCGCCAACCACGCCGGCGAGCGCCTCAACAAGCTCTACCGCGAAATGCTGGACGAGGATGGCATCCTGCGCGAGCTCTCGCCCCTGCTGGCCGCCTACGCCGCCGAGCGCCGACTCAACGAGGGCTTCGGCGACTTTGTGGTGCGGACCGGTGTTGTGAAAGCCACTCAGCACGGGTTGGACTTTCACGCCTAATTCTATTATCTTTCTGAGCTATGGATTCCAATTTCCCTAATCCCGCAGGCCCGGCGGTGGCACCCCCGCCGCCGGATACTGCCTCACCAGCCAACAACCTGTTTCCCATCTTCCTGAAGCTGGAAAACATGCGCGTGCTGCTGGTGGGCGGCGGCAACGTGGGCCTGGAAAAACTAGGCGCAATTCTGCGCAACAGCCCCGCCACGGCCGTAACGGTGGTCGCGCCGCACATCCTGCCCGAGCTGCGCGAGCTGGCCGCTCGCCACCCCAAAGTGCAGCTGCTCCAGCGCCCCTACCAGGACCGCGACCTCGACGACAAAGACCTCCTGTTCCTGGCCACCGATGACGTGGCGCTACACCGCTACATCTGCGCGGCGGCGGCGGCCCGCCAGCTCCTCACCAACGTGGCCGACACGCCGGAGCTCTGCGACTTCTACCTCTCCTCGGTGCTGCAAAAGGGTGATTTGAAAATCGCCATTTCCACCAACGGCAAGTCGCCCACGGTGGGCAAGCGCCTGCGCGAGGTGCTGGCCGAAGTGCTGCCCGCCGAGCTGGCCTCGGTGCTGGGCCAGATGACCATCATCCGCAGCCGCCTGCAAGGCGACTTCGCCAAAAAAGTAAAGTCGCTGAACGCCGTGACCGCCGAGCTGGCTCACGGCCCGGCCTACGAAACGCCCGCCACCGCCTACTGGCGGCGCGTGGCCACGGCCTCGCTCATGACGTTTGCGGCGTTTATCGTCCTCAATATTCTCTCTTACTACTTCACCTGGCAGCAGGCCTGGGACGTGGCGCGCTCGTCGGGCACGTTCTACACGTTTGTGGCCGTGGGTTTCCTGGCCCAGATGGTGGACGGCATGCTGGGCATGGGCTACGGCGTGGTGTCGGCCATCAGCCTGATGTCGCTGGGGCTGAGCCCGGTTTCCGTGAGCGCCAGCATCCACACGGCCGAGGTGTTTGCCAGCGGCGCGTCGGGCTACAACCACTACCGGTTTGGCAACGTGAATAAGCGCCTATTTCGGGTGTTGCTGCTGCCGGGCATCGTGGGCTCGGTGAGCGGGGCGCTGCTGCTGGCGCATTTCGGCGAAACCTACGCCGGCTACATAAAGCCAATTTTGGCCGTGTACCTACTCATTCTGGGCGTGCGCATCATCGCCAAAGCCTTCCAGAAAGTGGCAAAAAAGCGCAAAAAGGTGAAAAACGCTGGCTGGCTGGCCGGGGCCGGGGGCTTCCTCGATTCCTTCGGCGGTGGCGGCTGGGGGCCGCTGGTCACCAGCACGCTCATTACCAACGGCCGCACGCCGCGCTACGTCATCGGCACGGTCAGTCTGGTCGAATTCTTCGTCACGTTTGCCAGCGCGTTCACGTTTTTCACCATCCTGGGCATTTCGCACTGGCAAATTGTGCTGGGGCTCATCGTGGGGGGCGTGGCCGCCGCGCCCATCGCCGCCAAGCTGGCCGGCCGCCTGCCCACCCGCTGGATGTTCGTGGGCGTGGGCCTGATGGTCATCGTCTGGAGCCTCTGGGCGCTGCGCAAGCTGCTGTAAAGCCGGGGCGAATTTCGGCTTTTACCTTTGACGCTTTCGCACCACCAATCCCTTTCCATGCGTCAGCGTTTCCTACCCATTTTATTCCTCACCACCCTGTTGGGGTGCAGCAAGTCCGACTCCAACCCGATTGCTGATTTCGGTGAGGGCGAAGGCATCACCTATCGCACCGGCTCAAACCTCCCAGCCGGCCCCAGCGACCCCACCGACTGGACCTCCGATGGCGAGTGGAACAAGCAGGAGCGCGCCCTTTTCACCGACCTCAACTTCGACCTGAATGGCCCCCAGCAGTCGGGCTTAGTAAGCGTCTCCCCCGCTTACCCAAACCCTTCGGCCGGGCAGGCCAACTGGTCTCTGAACGCCACGCGCCCCGCTGGCGGCAATGCCGCATCCTACTCCGTACGCGCCCTGTTGGTGAACCGTCAGTATAAAATCATGCGTCAGCTGGGGCCTACTGATTTCGTCAACGGCATTCAGTTTTCGATAGATTACATCGGCGCAGGTCTCAGTCCCAACGAGCTGTACCGGCTCTATTATGTGGTGTACAATGCCACCGGCCTCGTTTATAAAGGCCACGGTGATGTTCGCTACAACCGCTAGCCGTCTTTTTCTCCATACACAAAGAGGCCCCGCCGAATGCATCGGCGGGGCCTCTTTTATTACTCCAACGCAAGCTAAAGCTGCACTACACGTCGAAATTAATCCCCTCCACCAGCGGCAGTTCAGTGCTGTTTATGGCATTGGAATCTTCTTGTCCGCGCCAGTTGGATGTCTCTTCGCTGGCTCAAACAGCTCCAAAAAACCGATTCGCTACTGGCCAGCGACTGCAGCGGGCGCGGCGCTGTGCCAGGCACTCAGCTGCTCTAGGATGGGCAGTAGCGCCCGCCCGTATTCCGTGAGGGAGTATTCGACGCGGGGCGGTGCTTCGGCGAAAGCCTCACGGTGCACGATGCCATCTTCCTCCAGCTCCCGGAGCTGCTCGGTCAGCACCTTGCGCGAAATAAGCGACAGGCGCTGCGCTAGCTGCCCAAAACGGCGAGGCTGCGTCAGGTAGGAAATGATGATGAGTTTCCATTTCCCGCCCAGCACGCCCATGGTGCGGGTCATGGAACAGGCTGACGAACAAAAATTGGCGTCCCGCATGGCAAAATTTAATAGCGTTCAGAATCAGGGATAGTTACACAGAAGTAACCAGTTTGTAGGGGGAAATGATTGGCGTTGGTAAGAAAAAGTAACTGTCGATAGTTACTAAAATAAACCAACACAAAATAACTCATTTTCTCATGTCAACTTCTCAGAAATTAGCTGGTAAAATTGCCCTCGTTACGGGCGGAAACTCCGGTATCGGGCTGGCCACGGCCCAGCGCTTCATTGCCGAAGGCGCCTATGTATTCATCACCGGGCGGCGGCAAGCCGAGCTCGACGCGGCCGTACAACAGCTTGGTGATTCGGCCTTTGGCGTACAAAGCGACGTTAGTAACCTGGCCGACCTCGACCGATTATTCACTGTCATCAAAGAGCAAAAAGGCCGGCTCGATGTGGTGTTTGCCAATGCCGGCATCGCAGAGTTCGCGCCCGTCGAGGCCGTGACCGAGGCGCAGTACGACCGGCAGTTCGACATCAACGTGAAAGGCCTATTTTTCACGGTGCAGAAGGCGCTGCCGCTGCTCACCGACGGCTCGGCCATTGTGCTAATGGCCTCCATCGTGGGCTCAAAGGGCTTCGAAAGCAACAGCGTATACAGCGCCACCAAGGCCGCCATCCGCTCGCTGGCCCGCACCCTGACTTCTGACCTCAAGGCCCGCCGCATTCGGGTGAATGCCGTCAGCCCCGGGCCCATCGAAACGCCCGGCCTCAACAGCGTGCTTGATTCTCCCGAACAGGTGGCCGCGTTTAAAGCGCAAATGGTGACCACCGTGCCGCTGGGCCGCATCGGCGACGCCGATGAGATTGCCAAAGCCGTGGTGTTCCTGGCCTCCGATGACAGCAGCTTCGTGACCGGCGTCGAGCTATTCGTCGACGGCGGCATGGCGCAGGTATAATTGCGGCAACCCGTTTCTAAGCAAAAAAGCCTCATCCAGTAGTGGATGAGGCTTTTTTGCTTTATTTAAACCGAGGAATTACACGTCGAACTTGATGCCCTGCGCCAGCGGCAATTCCGTCGAATAGTTAATTGTATTCGTCTGACGGCGCATGTACACCTTCCAGGCATCGGAGCCGGATTCGCGGCCGCCGCCGGTTTCCTTCTCGCCGCCGAATGCGCCGCCGATTTCGGCTCCGCTCGTCCCAATGTTCACGTTGGCAATGCCGCAATCTGAGCCGCTGGCCGAGAGGAAAGCTTCGGCCTCGCGCATGTTCAGCGTGAAGATGCTGCTCGACAGGCCCTGACGCACGTCGTTTTGCAGCTCAATGGCCGTTTCCACGTCGCCGCTGTACTTGATGAGGTAGAGGATGGGCGCGAAAGTTTCTTCCTGCACCGTGTGGTAGTGGTTTTCTACTTCCACCAGGGCCGGAGTCACATAGTGGCCGCCGTTCAGCTCGGGGCGGGCTAGCACCTCGCCGCCGCTCAGCAGCGTGCCGCCTTCGGCCTGCACCGCTACCAACGCCTGCTCAAACATTTTCACCGCATCAGCATCAATCAGCGGCCCCACCAGCGTGCCCGTTTGCAGCGGGTGGCCGATGGGCAGTTTGGGATAAATGGCCAGCAGACGGCTTTTTACTTCCTCAAATACGCTGTCCTCGATAATCACGCGGCGCGTGCTGGTACAGCGCTGCCCGGCCGTGCCCACCGCCCCGAACACGATAGCCGGGATGGCAATTTTGAGGTCGGCGTTTTTGGTCACGATGATGGCGTTGTTGCCGCCCAATTCCAGCAGGGCGCGGCCCAGACGGGCACCCACCACTTCGCCCACCTTGCGGCCCATGCGGGTGCTGCCCGTGGCCGATACCAGCGGAATGCGCTTGTCAGCCGCCATCGCGGCCCCGATTTTCGCACCGCCGATAATCACGCTGAACACGCCTTCGGCAATATCATTCTCAGCCAGTACATCCTTGATGATGTGCTGCACGGCCACGGCCGTGAGGGGCGTTTTCTCCGAGGGCTTCCAGATGCTCACGTCGCCGCACACTGCCGCCAGCATGGCGTTCCAGCTCCACACGGCCACCGGGAAGTTGAAGGCCGAAATGATGCCCACGATGCCGAGTGGCTGGTACTGGTCGTACATCCGGTGCGCGGGGCGCTCCGAGTGCATGGTGAAGCCGTGCAGCTGCCGGCTCAAACCCACCGCGAAATCACAGATATCAATCATCTCCTGCACTTCACCCAGGCCTTCCTGGAGGATTTTGCCCATCTCGGCGCTCACCAGCTTGCCCAGCGGCTCCTTGAATTCGCGCAGCTTATTGCCAATCTGACGCACGATTTCGCCGCGCTTCGGCGCGGGCACTAAGCGCCAGGTTTTGAAAGCTTCCTGCGCGGCTTTTACCACGGTTTCGTAGTCATCAGCGGTAGCGAAAGCTACGCTGGCAATGCGGCGGCCATCGGCCGGCGCGTTGATGACGCGGCGGTCGGCGTTGGCGTCACCGCCCCAGGTGCGGCCGGTGCTGTAGGCGGCGTTATCGGCCTGCACGCCCAGTTGGCGCAGCACGTCCTGAATGCCGTGGGGGTCGTGGTGGGGGTGCGGTACCGTTACGTCGGGTGCGGTAGCTTCTTCGAGGGCCTGCTTCATGGGGGGATTGGGGGTGGGATGTTGCTGCGGCAAAGCTACGGTTTGCCGGGGAGTTGGCCGAGTCCGGCCCAAGTTGGCTTGGCCATTTCCCCAGAAACTGTCATTCCGACGCAGGAGGAATCTTGGTTCAACCATTGGAACGGCTTTTATCAGATTCCTCCTGCGTCGGAATGGCAACTCCTCATCGCCTCGACCGCTTTTTCACACCTTGCGCGGCTCCTGCGCCAGCAGGTGCAGGTTATTGAACACATCAAGACTGTCGCGGCGCATACCCCGCACTTCCTCGTCCGAAAGCTGCCGGATTTTGGTGTGGAAGTCCTTGTAATACACCATGAACACGGCCAGCTCCGTCACCCGATTCTCGTAAGGCACCATGTTTTCCAGCACCGCATCAAAGAAAACCGGGCTGTGCGTAGTCACGAAATACTGGTTGGTTTGCTGGGTAGCAATACGCTCGGCCAGCTGCGAAACATATAGCGGGTAGGAATGCGCCTCGGGCTCTTCCAGCAAAATCACGGTGTTGCGGTTCGATTCCATGACCGCCAGGTGGAAGCCGTAGCGCTGCAAGGTATCGCCGCTGCTCGAGTACGGGTAGGCAAAGCTCAGGCCGTCGAGCTCCTTCATCACCTCGAAGCGGTTGGTGTCGGGGCGCACGCGCAGGCGCAGGTTGTGGTCGGCGAAAAGGGTGGCGAATTCGTGGCGCAGGTCGGCACTGGCTTCCAGCACCTGCACCAGGTTGTTGCCGTGGGGCGGGCGCAGGGTGGCATCGGGGTAGCGGCGGTCGAGGTGGGCGTTGCGCTTGAAGCGGTAGGATTTTACGGCCCGGGGCTGCCACGCCGGGCGCGATGTGAGGTAATGCCCATCAGTGCCCGGCCGGTCGGTCAGCCCGTCGCGGTCGAACTCGGTGTAGATGAAGCCGGGCTCGGGCAGCGCGGTGGCGCTGGCTAGGTGGCTGTGCAGCCGGGCTAATAGTTGGGCATCGTCGGTGCTTCGGGTGCGGCCCCGGCCTTCCAGCATGGGCAGGCCCAGCTGGGCGCGCAGCAGTAGGTAGGCTGTTTGGCTGAACGCTCCGTACTGAAAACGCTTGCTGTCGCCCACGCCCATGCGGCCCAGAAGGCACACGTCGCGGTCGGTTTCTACCCGGATGGGGGCCGTCATCATACTGTCGTGAAACAGCTGCGCCGGCTTCTCATACCGAATGAAGCTGCGCATAAAGCGCTTCTTCTGCTCAAACGGAAAGCTCCCCAGCAGGCTCATGGCCTCCAGCACCGTCGACTTGCCCACATTGGGCTGCCCAATGATGAGGTTGACGCGTCGCGGGTGCAGCACAGCACTTCGAATCGACTTGAAGTTCTGAATATACAGAGTGTTGATTACGTTTTCCATTAATAAAGGGAAAGCTGGGCACACCGCAGAAGCACTTCTAAACGCTCAGTCCTTCGGCTCCCGGTTTGGGATAACAACTACGTTAGAAGCCGCCGACAAGGACTAACTCTGAAGTACTAAAAAGGCATTTTTTCTCATTATTTTCTCTGACCATCAATCTACTACCTTCTTTCTTACGAGGACATTTCACGTACCCCCGGCTTTTCTTACTGCGAAATAAAATTCATCCCAAAATGGGACCTCAATACTGCAAGCGGGTCGCTAACAAAAAAAGCCCCTGCCGATGCGGCAGGGGCTTTTCCATTATTCAACCACGGCAGGCTATTCCTGCCCGATGGGGTAGTACGCCTTGCGGCCGTCGGGGTACACGCCTTCCACCAGCGCGCCCGAGTTTTCGCGGGCCTGGTCGAGGTAGTTTTTCACATCGGCGGGCTTGGTCACCTGGTTCTTGTCGATGCGGGTGATGATGAAGCCATCGGCCATGCCCGTCTCGCGGAAGTTGCTGCCCTTGATGCCCGAGATTTTAGCGCCGCCCTCCAGGCCCAGCTTGGCCAGGTCGCGGGCCGGCACGGCGGCAATGGTCGCGCCTTCATACTTGATGGCGGCGGCAATCGCATCCTCACGCACGATGCCGGTGGTACCGGTAGCGTTGCGCAATATGGCTTCGGCCAGGCTGGCCGTACCGTTGCGCGTGTAGCTCACTTTAATCTTGTCGCCAGGGCGGAAGCGGGCCACCTGCTCCTGGAGCTGCGAGGACGTATTCACGGCCACGCCGTTGATTTGGGTGATGATGTCGTCTTTCTTCAGGCCGGCCTGGGCGGCGGCGCTGCCGGCCGTCAGGCCCTGCACATACACGCCGTTCAGGGTGTTCAGCTTCTTCTCCGAAGCCAGCTTGGCGTCCACTTCCTGGATTTGCACGCCGAGCAGGGCGCGCTGCACCACTTTGTATTTCAGCAGGTCGTCCACCACTTTGCTGGCCAGCGAGCTGGGAATGGCAAACGAGTAGCCTTCGTAGCTGCCCGTGTGCGAGGCAATAGCCGAGTTGATGCCAATCAGGTCACCGTTCAGGTTCACGAGGGCACCGCCCGAGTTGCCCGGGTTCACCACGGCATCAGTCTGGATGAACGACTCGATGCCCATGTTGTCCTTGCGGCGCAGGATGTCGATGTTCCGGCCTTTGGCCGAGATAATGCCAGCCGTCACGGTCGAGTTCAGGTTGAATGGGTTGCCCACGGCGAGCACCCACTGGCCCACTTTCACGTCGTCGGAGTTGCCGTATTTCACGAAGGGCAGGTTGTCGGCCTTCACTTTCAGCACGGCCAGGTCGGTGTTGGGGTCGGCCCCCACCAGCTCGGCTTCGAATTTGCGCTTGTCATCGAGCACCACCTCAATCTTGGAGGCTTTGTCGATAACGTGGTTGTTGGTCACGATGTAGCCGTTGGCGGCGATAATCACGCCCGAGCCCGAGCCCTGGCCGCCACCCTGGGGCTGCTGGCCATGAAACTGCTCCAACTGGTCGCCAAAGAACTGGCGCAGGAAGGGGTCCATCTGCTGCTGGCGCTGGTCGACGGACGGCGCGGCATATTCGGTCATGACGTGGACTACGGCCGGGGTTACGGCGGCCGCGGCAGCCACGAAGTTCAGGCCCTCGGGCACGGCATAGGGCGTGCTCCGCATCTCAGAGGTGTAACGCACCTGGGGGTCGGCGGCTACGGCCTGAGGTGCCACGGGGGCCGGCTCGAGCAGCTTGTATCCCCCCACGGCCACGCCGCCGCCGAGAATAGCGGAACCGAGCAGGCCGAGCATCATTTGTTTTGCTTGCATGGGTAAGGGAAATTTAGAAAAAGGTGAATAGGGTGAACTGGAGACCTAATTTAGCATCAGCCGAATGAAAACCGGATGAGTCCGGCTTAGTTATTTTTGGCATAACGCAGAAAGGATTCGCTTTCGCATTCAAAGGTTGCTTTCAGCAGAAAGCAGACCAAAACGAGCTTGTCAGCAGCCCAACGCTGGCGGCTGCAAAAAAGGCACCCCAAGAGGTGCCTTTTTTTACAAGCCAACCCGCGCTTAGCGGATTTCGATGTGCTGGGTGGTCACTTTTTCAGTGTCGAAGGGCAGCGTCACGCGCAGGATGCCGTCGGTCATTTCGGCGGCGATGGCCTTCACATTAACCGTTTTGGGCAGGCGGAAGGTGCGCGAGAAGTGGCCGTAGTTGGTTTCGACGCGGCGGAACTTAGGTGCGGCTGGGGCCTCGGGGGCAACCACGGCGGGCGTATTCTCGTCGGCGGGAGCGGCGGCTTCGGTAGCAGCAGCGGCAGCTTCTTTCGCAACCGTCACCGGGTTCGACCGGTTGCCGGATACAACGAGCTGGCCGTCGAGGAATTCGAGGTTAACGGTTTCTTTTTTTACGCCGGGCAGGGCCAGGTGCAGTTCAAAACCGGTGGCGGTTTCGAGGATGTCGGCAGCGGGCACGAAGGCGGGCGTGGGCTGCGTGGCGGCCGTTTGCGGCTCGCGAAGCATGTCGGCCAGCATGGCGCTCAGAGCGCGGCTGGGGCGGAGGGAAGGACGGTTGTTGTTATACAGCAGGGTTGCCATTGAAATATAGAATATTAGGGGAAGTGAAAGAATCACAGCCGGCTGGCGGCATACTTCCCTTCCTTAAATTCTATACCAATCGATTTACGAAGTATTTTTTGCGACAATTTGTCTTATTTTCAGAAAATCGGTAATTATCGAATGTTGGCGCTAGCTAATAAAATTCCTTCTGAACTCATTCAAGACATAATCAGCCCTAAAGTCAAGCCTGAAATTTTGTCATCAACTGAAGGTTGTCATCCTGCCGCAGCAGGAACCTGAGGAAACCTTCAGGCACATTTTCTCAGATTCCTCCTGCGTTCAGAATGACAGTTATGCCTTAGTGCTGCGTGGGCAGCTGCTGGCGGTTTCCAGAGTTCTGTTCCGGGATGATGGTGAAGCGCAAATCGAGCCCCAGCACCGGGGTCACGGCATTGAGCTTGCCGCCGGAGGTCTGGATTCCCAGCGAATTGTATTGCGGCAGCGTGACCAAATAATTGGTCTGGTACGCAAACCAGGGCGTAAAATCAAACAAACCGGCCACCCGGAAACCCACCTCGCCGCGCAGGCTGGTGAACTGGATGGTGCGTTCGTCAGGGTCAGTATCGGACTTGAGGAGGCGAACGTGGGTGGCTGCCTCGTAGCTCAGGCGGGGGCGCAGAGCGAAGCCGCCGGTGCCAATGGGCAGGAGCTTTTCGAGGTCGACGCGCAGGCGGGCGTTGGTCTGGCCCTTGGCTCCGGTGGCGCTGGGGAAGGTGCGCTCCAGGCTCAGGCGCTGGCCGAAGGTGAGTGGGCCGAGGGGGCTGCGGTGGCGCAGTAGCACCTCCGGTATCAGCACGTAGTCCTTTGTGCTGGCGGAGAAGTAGCCGAGAGTGCCGCCCAAACTCCAGTGCTCGCTCAGGAAATGCTCGTAGGCGAGGTTCACGCGCTGCTCGTCGAAGCCCAACACGCGCTTGGGCTCAGCCCCGAGCAGGTGGTTGTTGTCGGTGTTCTGCTGGCCGCGCACGGACAGGAGCAGGTAGTCGTTGCCGGGCAGGGCCAGCTCGGCCTGCACTTCGGGCCAGAGCTGTAGGCCGGAGGTGGAGCGGCGCGTTTGGGCGGCGGCGGGCCGGGCCAACAGGGCGGCTAAGAGCAGGATGTAGGGCAGAAATCGGTTCATAAAGGGAAAGTAGCGCGGACTTTTAGTCCGCGAATGGAATAATTTGGGCAGTTCACTCGCGGACTAAAAGTCCGCGCTACTGAGCTCCTTTATCGCTAGCCAGGCCATGAGGCCGGGGCCGGTGGCCAGCGCCTGCTCATCAATATCGAAGGTGGGCGTGTGCACGGAGGCGGCGAAGCGGCCATCGGCGTGGCGCGTGCCGAGGCGGTAGAAGCAGGCCGGCGCGGCCTGCGAGAAGTAGGCGAAGTCCTCGGCAGCCATCCACTGGTCGAGCTCCACCACGTTTTCGGGGCCGAGGTATTCTTCGGCGGCGGCCCGAACGCGGGCGGTGAGGGCGGGCTCGTTTTCCAGGTACGGGTAGCCGTGGCGGATTTCGAGCTCGCACACCGCGCCCATGCTTTCAGCCAGTCCTTCGCAGAGCTTGCGCAGGTGCTGGTGGGCTTCGGCGCGCCACTCCTCGTTGAGGGTGCGGAAGGTGCCTTCGATGTAGACTTCGTTGGGAATAACGTTGGTGGCACCGTTGGCGATGACCTTGCCGAAGCTCAGCACCGAGGGAATTTTGGGGTTGGCGCGGCGGCTCACAATCTGCTGGGCGGCCACAATGATGTGGGCGGCCACCAGCACGGGGTCGAGGTTCATTTCGGGCATGGCCCCGTGGCCGCCCTTGCCTTTGATGGTGAGGTAGAGCTCGTCGGTACTGGCCATGTAGCGGCCGGGGCGCAGGCCGATTTTGCCGGCCGGCAGGTGCGGGAATACGTGCTGCCCGAGCACATGGCCCACAGCCGGGTTTTCCAGCACGCCTTCCTTTATCATCAGTGAAGCGCCGCCGGGCAGCCGCTCCTCGCCGGGCTGAAACATCAGCTTCACGGTGCCTTTGAACTCGCCTTTCAGCTCATTCAGAATGCGGGCCGCGCCCAGCAGGGAGGCCGTGTGCACGTCGTGGCCGCAGGCGTGCATCACGCCGGGGTTGGTCGATTTGTAGGGTACGTCGCTGGTTTCGGTGATGGGCAGCGCGTCCATATCGGCTCGCAGGGCGATGGTGGGGCCGCCGGGCTGACCTTCGATGAGGGCCACCACGCCGGTGTTGGCAATGGGCTGCGGCTTGAGGCCCAGCTTCTCCAGCTCCCGCGTGACGAAGGCGGCGGTGTTCACTTCTTCAAACGAAAGCTCCGGGTGCGCGTGCAGGTGCTGGCGGATGGCGACGGTGTCGGCGGCGTGGGCGGCGGCGAGCTGCTGGATGCGGGGAATGAGAGGGGTCATGGGCGGTAGGCGTTGGGCGGTCAAACTCCCCTCCTTACCAAGGAGGGGATGTTCGAGCCAAAGGCTCGGACGGGGGTGGTTGTGGGCGTTGAACGACTCGCGAGGAAACAGCAGGCGGGGTCGTTCAACGATTCAACCACCCCAATTTCAGCTTCGCTGAAATATCCCCTCCTTGGTAAGGAGGGGAGTTTTTTGTTCTTTCTGCCCCTCCCCTACGGGTTCTTGTTTAGCACCACTTGGGTGGCTTCGAGCTCCAGCTTGGGGGTGAGGCCGCGCAGGCGGGCCATGGCGCGGGCCGCGTCGAGCTTGGTGAGGTAGTCGCCGATGTAGAGGCGGTAAACCGGCGATTTGAAGGTGATGTAGTCCGTCTCATCGGGGTAGCGGCCGATGACGGTGCGGCGGATGGCCATCACCTGGTCGCGCTCCAGGCCGAGGTACACCAGCAGGCGGTAGCCCTGGGCGTATTTTACGTTCTGGTTGGTGTAGGCCTGGTCGCGCAGGCGCTGCTCTACCTGGGGGTTGACGTGGTTGGTAGGCAGCACCGTGGTTTTGGCGGGTGCGGTGGCCAGGATGGGCGTGGCTTTGGGCGCGGCAAATACCGGGCGGTACTTCGTCACGTCCTCGGCGGGCATGGGCGCGGCGGTGGCGGCCTTTTTGAGCGTGGTATCGGCGGGGGCGCTGGCACGGGGGGCCTGCGGGGCCGCGCCGGCGCAGGCGGCCAGCCCGAAGAACAGGGAGGCGACGAGCATCTTAGGCAGCAGGCGATTCATCGGATTCAGCAATCAGGGCCAGGCTATTGGACGAGCCGATGCGGTCGGCGCCGGCGGCTACCAGGGCCAGCGCGGCTTCGCGGGTGCGGATGCCCCCGGCGGCTTTGATACGCACGGTATCGGGCAGGGAGCGGCGCATGAGCTCAATATCGGCCACCGACGCGCCCCGGCTGGCAAAGCCGGTGGAGGTTTTCACGAAATCGGCCTCGCCGCCCACGCACAGGCGGCAGGCCAGCTCAATCTCCTCGTCCGAGAGCAGGGCGGTTTCGATAATGACCTTGAGCAGGGCCTGGTTGACGTGGCAGAGGTCGGCCAAATCCAGGATTTCGGCTTGGATAGTGTCGGTCCGGCCCGATTTCAGGGCCGAGATGTTGATGACCATGTCCAGCTCCGCGGCCCCGTCATACAAGGCCACTTCGGCTTCCTTGAACTTCACGGCCGGCGTGGCATAGCCCAGCGGAAACCCGATGACGGTGCAAATGCCCACCGCCGTACCGGCCAGCCGCGCCGTGGCAAGGGCCACGTAGCAGGGCGGCACGCACACCGTGGCGAAGCCGTGGGCGGCGGCCTCCTCACAGAGTTGGATTATCTGCGCCTCGGTGCAGTCGGGGCGTAAGAGGGTGTGGTCAATTTGAGCGGCGAGGTTCATGGGGCAAAGGTACGGGGTTCTGCCCCCCTACTCCACCACCAGCCGCCGGGTTGCGGTACGGCCGCCCGCCACCAGCTGCACCACATACACTCCGGTGGGCAGGCCCACCAAATTCAGCTCGGCGCGCTGGCCGGGGGCCGGCAGGGGCACCACCTGCGTGCGCAGGGTGCGGCCCAGGGCATCGAGCACGCTGAGGCGGGCTTCGGCGGCGCCGGCCACGAGTGGCAGGCGAGCCGTGGCCGTGTGATGGGCCGGGTTGGGGTACACCACCAGGTCGTCGGTCGCCCGCAGGCTGGTGGTGGCGGCGGTGGCGGTGGGCACGGGGTCGTTCAGCGAGGCCAGGAAGGCGAGGCCGTTCCCGAGAGGCCCGGTCAGGGTGAAGGCGCTGAAGCGCGCGCCGGCTTGCACCTCGCCCGCCACGTACACGGTCGAGCCGTTCAGGGCCAGCGCGTAGGCATTGTCCGTACCGTCGGAGCGGGCCGACTGCACCCACTCGAAGCGGGCGGTGCTGCCCTGGTCGGTGATGCGGGTCACGAAAACATCGGTGTCGTAGCTGTTATTGATTATCTGGAGGGTGTAGGGGCCGAACTCCGACAAGCGGCTGCCGTTGGCCCCCGCCACGTACACCCCCGTGCTGTTGGCGGCCAGGGCGGTGCCGTATTCATCGGCATCGCCCCCGGCGCGCTGCGCCCACCCGAAGCTGCTGGTCGTGCCCGCATCGGCGAGCTTGGCCACGAATATATCGGTGCCGCCCGCTGCGGTAAGCGACAAGGCATCGAAGCGAATGGTGCCCCTGAAGGAACCCGCCAGGTACACGTTGGCCCCGCTCACGGCCACGCACGGGGTTTGGTTCGAAGCGCCGCCCTGGGTCTGGCGGGCCCAGATGAAATCGCCGGTGGAGCCGGCATCGGTCAACTTGGCCACAAAGTAGGTGGCGAAGCCCCCCGCCAGCACCGTGGTGCCGAAGGCGGCCGCCGTGCTAGCGAAAGGGCCGGCCACATACACATTGGCCCCACTCACGGCCAGGGACGTGGCCACATCCTCGCCCGTGCCGCCCGCCTTCTTGGCCCACACGAAGCTGGCGCTGCTGCCCGCGTCGGTCAGCTTGGCCACGAATACGTCACTGGCGGAATTGGCTGGGGTGGGCAGGGTGGTGCTGCCCAGGGTGAGGGGAGCCCCATCGTAAGCGCCGGCCACGTACACGCTGGTGCCGCTCACGCCCACGGCGCTGGCCGTAGCCCCTCCGGTGGTGGTGCCCTGCCGGGCCCACGCAAAGCTGGCACTGGTGCCCGCATCCATGAGCTTGGCCACGTACAGGTTGGTGGTGCTGCTGCTGAGCGTGGTGGTGCCCAGCGTGAGAGTGCCGCTAAATACGCCGGTCAGGTACACGCTGCTGCCGTTTAGGGCAATGGCGGCTACGTTGGCATTGACAACGCCCAGGGCTTGCACCCACACGAAGGTGCCGGTGGCGCGGCTCCACTTGGCCACGTAGCCAGTGCCGGCAGGGCTGGTGACGGTGGTGCTGCCCAGCGTGACGGTGCCCTGCAAAATGCCGCTCACGTACACGTTGCCGCTGGCATCGGTGGCCAGCGCCCGCGCCCCCGACATGCTGCCGAAGGCCTGATTGGCCCCCACGGCCGTTTGCCAGCTGGGCGGGGGCGGCGTAACGGTGAAGGTGAGGGCATTGCTGGTGCCGGCGGGCGTGGTCACCGTGACCGGGCCGGCCCCGAGGGGCACCCCGGCGGGCACCAGCACCGTGAGGTAGTACCCGCCATTGTTGGTGATGGTGGCCTGGGCCACGCCGTTGAAATTCACGCTGGTGGCCCCCGCCAGGCCACTGCCCGTAATGTTCACCTGCGTGCCCACGCTCCCGTTGGTGGGCAGCAGGGTGGTGAGCACCGGCAAGGGCAGGCGGGCGGTGCCCGTAAGGCTCAGCACGTACGTGCCGGCATCGGAATTGATGATGAGACTGCCGGTGCGGGTGCCCACGGCCAGCGGCGTGAAGGTGATATCAACCGATGTGGTGCCGCCCGCCGCGATGCTGGAGCCCGCGCTGCCCCCCAAGGCAAAGTCGCCGGTAATGGAAACGCCGGCGAGGGTGAGCGCCCCCGAGCCGGGATTGCTGAGCGTGAAGCGCACGGCGGCACTGCTGGTGCCGACGACCTGCGACGCGAAACTATAGGCCGCGCCGCCGCTGGGGTAGGCGGTGCTGCCCTGCGCCACGGCCAGCTGCGGGGCCGTCACGGTGAACACCTGCGCGGTGGTGATGGTACCGGCCGGCGTGGCCACGGCCAATGCCCCCGATACCGCGCCCGTGGGCACCGCCACGCGCACGCTGGTGGCCGTAGCCGTCAGAAAGGCCGCCGCTGGCACCGTGCTGCCACCGCCAAAGCGCACGCTATTGGCCGCGTTCAGGCCGGTACCCGTGAGGGTAACCACCGTGCCGACCGGCCCACTGGTGGGAGCCAGCGTAATCACCGTGGGCAGGCTGGTTACGCATAGCGCAAAGGGCTGGCCGGTGCCGCCGGTTTCGGCCGTTACCCGCACCACGTAGGACTGCCCTACCGTGAGGCTGGCGCTGGCCAGCAGCAGAGTGCCGGCGGGGGCCGGAGGGGATGTGGTAGTGACCAGGGACAGGGCCGTGGCGGGGCCCCGGTACAGCTCCAGGGCCAGCGTGGTGGCGGCGCTGGTTAGCTGCACGCGCACGGCCGGGGAAGTGGCCACGAAGGTGTAGAACACGTCGTGGGCCGGCGCGGGCGTGCTCAGGCCGGTGGTGGTGCTGGCAGTGGCGGCGGCGCTGGTGCCGCTGACGGGCGTGCAGTCGGGGCCGGCCACGAGGGGGAGCGCGCCGGCGGGGTCGTCGTTGGCCGGCGGGCCGGTGAGGGTGAAGGGCAGGCCGTTGCTGGTGCCGCCGGGGGCCGTGGCGGTTACCGTGCCGGTGGCCGCGCCGCCGGGCACCACCACGCCCGTGATTTGGGTGCCGGCCGCGTTCACTACCAGGCCGCTGCTGACCACGGCAGCCCCCGTGCCGGCAAAGGCCACGGCGGAAGTACCCGTCAGGTTGGTGCCGGTGAGGGTGAGCACGGTGCCGGCCCCGCCGCTGGCGGGGCTGATGGCCGTGAGCACGGGCACCGGGGCCGAGGCATCGTTGAGGGCGACCAGATAAGGCCGGTAGGCCCCGTTGACATTCGCCGGAATGGTCAGGCCATCGAAGGTGCTGAGCGGTACCGAGTACCCGCCCGCGTACACGTTGGTGCCATTGGCGGCCACGGTGTACGCTACATCAGTCCGGGTGCCGCCGAATGCTTTGGCCCACAGAAACGTGCCGCCCTCGCCCGCGTCGGCCAGCTTGGCCACGTAGCCATCCAGCCCGGTGGGCGTGGGCAGGGTGGCGGGGCCAAAGGCGGCGGGCGCGGTGCCGTAGGTGCCGGCCACGTACAGGCTGGAGCCGCTGGCGGCCAGGCCGTACAGCAAGTCATCGCCGGTGCCGCCGGCCCGCTCCGTCCACACAAAGCTGCCCGAAGCGCCCGCGTCGGTCAATTTGGTCACGAAGATGTCGGCGGCGTGGTTGGCATTCTCAACCGTGGCCGTACCGAAATAAGCCACCGTGCTCCGGAAGTTGCCCCCCACGTAAATGGCGTTGCCCTGCACCGCCAGGGCCGTGCCTTCGTCGGTGAGGGGGCCGCCCGCCCCCTGCGCCCACACAAAGCTGCCGGTGCTGCCCGCGTCGGTCAGCTTGGCCACGTACATGTCGGCCGAGCCGTTGGTGAGAATGGTGCTGGCCCCAATGGTGACCGAATTGATGAACAAGCCCGTCATGTACACGCTGGTGCCGCTGGCGGCCAGGGCGGCCACGTTGTTGCCCCGGCCCACCTGGTAGGCCCAGGTGAAACTGCCGCTGGCCCCCGCGTCGGTAATCTTGGCCACGTAGCTGCTGATGGCCCCGGCGTCGTTGACGTTGACCACGGCGGTGGACCCGAACGTGGCCGCCACGCCGCTGAAATCGCCCCCCACATACACGTTGCTGCCGCTCACGGCCAGCGCATCGCCCCATTCCAGGGCGTTGCTTCCCGCCCGCAGCGCCCACACGAAGCTCCCGGTACTGCCCGCATCGGTCAGCTTGGCCACAAACATATCGGGGGTCTGGCCGTAGCCGTCGGAATTGGTCAGCGTCTGGCTGCCGAAGGCCGCCGTCGCGCTGTCAAACTCCCCGGTCACGTACACGCTGCTGCCCTGCAGGGCCACGGCTTCGGCTTTGTCGGCGGTGGAGCCGCCGGCCCGCTGCGCCCACACGAAGCCGCCGGTCGGCGTCCATTTCGCCACGAAGACATCGAAGTTGCCCGCGCTGACGAGCGTGGTGCCGCCCATCACCACGGTGCCCTGGAAGGTGCCGGCCACATACACGTTGCCGGCCGCATCGGCCACCGTGGCGTTCACTTCGGCCTCGCCGGTGGCGGTGCTCAGCAGCTGCCAGGGCGGCGCAATGCCGGGGGTGGTGCTCACGGCAAAGGGCACGCCGGCGGTGGTGCCCTCGGGCGTGGTCACGCTGAGCAGGCCGCTGGTGGCCCCGGCCGGCACCACCACGCCGCTGAGCTGGGTGCCCGCCGCGTTGGCCACGAAGCCCGAGCGCACGGCCGGGCTGCCAGCCCCGGCAAACGTGATGGCCGTGGCCCCGCCCAGGTTGGTGCCCGTGAGCACCAGGGTGCTGCCCACGGGCCCGGTGCGCGGCGCTACGCTGGCCAGGGTGGGCCGCAGGGGCAGGTCGGCCAGGGTGGCCAGGCAGGCGGCCCGGCGGCCCGGCAGGTTGTTGGTGCCGTTCACGTAGTGCCCGTCGATGTTGATGGGCGGGCCCACCGTGGCCCCTACGTACACGGTGGTGCCCACCACGGCCAGCCCGGCGGGCTCGTCGTTGCCGGCCCCGCCGGTGCGCTGCGCCCAGGCCAGCTGGCCGTTGGCTCCGGCATCCACCACCTTGGTCACAAATATGTCGTTGTAAGTCACCTCCGTCAGGGTGGTGGCCCCGAACGTGACGTCTACCTGAAAGGAACCGGTGGCGTACACGTTGGCTCCGCTCACGGCCACGGCGGTCATGGCGGCGGTGGTGGCGGTGCCGCCTTCGGCCCACGCAAAGTCGCCGGTCGGGCCCGCATCCACGAGCTTGGCCACGTAGAGGCCCACGCGGGAGCCGGCGTCGAGCAGCTGCTGGCCAAAGCTGACGCGCGTCGCGTAGCTGCCCACCATGTACAGGCTGCTGCCGTTGGCGGCCACGGCCTGGGCATCGGCGTAGCCCCCGGGCTGGCGCGCCCAGGCAAAGGCCGCGCTGCTGCCGGCATCGGCTATTTTGGCTACGAAGGCCGCGTGGCTGCCGGTTTGGGCGAGCGTGGTAGCGCCCATCGACAGCCGGGCGCTGGCAAAGTTGCCCACCACGTACACGCTGGTGCCATTCAGGGCCAGGCCGGTGGCGTTGTCGTTGAGGTTGCCGCCCGCGCCCAGCGCCCACTGCCAGGTAGCGGTAGCGCCGGCATCGGTCAGCTTGGCCACGAAGGCATCACCCTGGTTTGTCGCCCCGGTGGCATTGGTGAGGGTGGTGGCCCCGAAGGTGACGGTGGCCCCCATAAACGTGCCGCCCACATACACGCTGCTGCCACTCGCCACCAGGGCGGCCGGGTAGCTGTTGTTGGTCTGCTGGACCCACACAAAGCTGGCCGCCGTGCCCGCATCAGTGAGCTTGGCCACAAACATTGGCCCCACGCCCGAGAGGGTAATGTTGCCCATGGTGACTATGCCCGAGGCCACCCCGCTAATGTATACGTTGGTGCCCTGCACGGCAATGTCGGAGGCCGCATCGGCCCCGAGGCTGCCGCCCTGCTGGCCCCACACGAAGGACTGGCTGGTGGCGCTCCACTTGGCCACAAATACGTCGGTATCGCCGGTGCCGGGAGCGGCTTTGGTCAGGGTGAGGTTGCCGAGACGGAGCACATCGGTGAAGGTGCCGGTGATGAAAACGTCGCCCGCCGCGTTGGTGGCCGTGGCGTCCACCGTGCTGCCCGTGTTGGCCACCACGGCCATTTGCCAGGCCGGAGCCTGGGCCCGCGCAGCAAAGCCCGGCACTAACAATAGGAACAAGGCCAGCCAACTTACTGGCAGATGGTAGCGGTTTTTCATCAAAGCAATCGGAAAGGAAGGTAGGGTAATCGTAGAAATTTCGCCGTCAAAGCTACTCGCAAGCCTCAGCAATTCAATACCATGCCCGGCAGTGGAGAAGCGGGCCCCGGCATTGAGGCTCAATGTTTCCGGCAGCGCACCGGCAAAGCAAACCGTCCTCCCCTACTCCACCACCAGCCGCTGGGTGATGGCCTGGTTGCCCGCCGCCACGCGCACGGCGTAGAGGCCGGCGGGCAGGCCCGTGAGGTCCAGCTCGGCGTGGGCTTCGGTGGTGGTTTGGCTGCGCACGGCCCGGCCCAGGACATCGAGCACGGTGAGGGTGGCCGCGCCCAGGCCGGCTGGCAGCCGCACCATGGCCATGCCGTGGGCGGGGTTGGGCAGCAGGCCGAAGGCGGGCACGGGCGCGGCGGGCGTAGTGGCCAGCGCGGCGCGGCCCAGCCCCGCCAGCAGGCCCACCCCTACCCCGCTGCCGTCGCCGGCCAGTGCGGCCAGCGGCGCAAAGGTGGCTGGGGGGCTCACCACGCCGCCCACGTACAGTCCCTGGCTGCTCAGGGCCAGGGCGGTACCAAAGTCGCCCTGGCTGCCGCCGCCCACCTGCGCCCACACGAAGCGGGCACTGGCCCCGGCATCGGCCAGGCGCGCCACGAATACATCGTGGGTGCCCGCGGTCATTACCGGGATGCTCCCGAAAGTGCCCGCGTCGACTATTCCGCCCGTCACGTACACGCTGCCGCCGGCCACGGCCACGGCGCTGCCGAAATCGTCGCCGGGGCCGCCCGCCGGCTGCACCCAGGTGTAGGCCGCCGACGCGCCGGCATCGGTGAGCTTGGCTACGAATACGTCGCTGCTGCCGGCACTCGTGAGCGCCAGACTGCCAAACCAGGCCGTGCCCGAGAACCGCCCGGTGGCGTACACGTTGGGGCCGCTCACGGCCAGGCTATACAGCTCGTCGGACCCGGAGCCGCCGAGCGGAACCGCCCAACTCACGCTGCCGCTGGGACCGTTGTCGTTCAGCTTGGCTACCCAGCCATCTTCGGCCCCCGTGCCGGTAAGCGTGGCGGAGCCAAAGGTGGTGGAATTAACAAACAGCCCGCCCGCGTACACGCTGGTGGCCGTCGCGGCCAGCACATTCACATCGGTGTAGCCGGGGCCGCTCAGGGCCTGCACCCACCCGAAGGCGGCCGACGCGCCGGTATCGGTGAGCTTGGCCACAAAGCCCGTGAAATACCCGGCATTGGGCAGCGTGAGCGGGCCGAAGTCGGCCGCGCCGCCAATGGCGCCGCCCAGGTACACGCTGGTTCCGCTCACGGCCACGGCGTAGCCATTGTCGGGGCGGGAGCCGCCGGCGCGCTGCGCCCAGACCACCGCCGCCGTGGTGCCCTGGTCAACGAGCTTGAACACGGCCGCGTCGCTGGCCCCGGCACTGCTGAAGCTGATGGCGCCAAACGTGGCCGTGCCCTCAAAGGTGCCCGTCACGTACACGCTGGAGCCGGCCACGGCCACGGCATGCCCCTGGTCGGCCCCGGTCCCGCCAAAACGCTGCGCCCAGGCAAAGGTGCCGGTGGCGGGACGGTATTTTGCCACGAAGCCATCGTCGCCACCCTGGCTGGTGAGTGCAATGCTGCCCAGGCTCAGCGTGCCCACAAAGCGCCCGGTCAGGTACACGTTGCCGGCGGCGTCGGTGGCCATGCCGGTTACGTTTGAGGAGACGGCGTTTAGCGCCAGTGCCGTTTGCCAGGTGGGGGCCTGGGCGTGGGCCGCGCCGGTGCCCACGAGCAAGAGGGCCAGCAGCAGCCGGCAAACGATGGCCGGAATCAGGGTATGAAGCTTCATGAAGGAAAGGATGAGGGGAAGTATCGGAAAGCGGAAAGAGCCAAGGGGCCGCCCCTATTCCACCATCAAGCGGTGCGTGGCGGTGTGGCCGCCGGCCTGCACGCGCACGGCATACAGGCCGGGCGCAAGGCCGGCCAGGTCGAGCACGGCCAGCGCGGTGGTGGGCACGATGGCAGGGCACACCGCCCGGCCCAGGGCATCGAGCACGCTGAGCGTGGCCGTGCCCGCGCCCAGGCCCGCCGGCAGCTGCACGGTGGCCGTGCCGTGGGCGGGGTTGGGGGCCACGCGCAGGCCGGCCAGTGGCGCGGCGGTGGCGGTGGCCAGGCCGGTGGCATCCGTCAGGCTGGCTACGAAGGCCGCGTTGTTGTAGAAGCCAACGCCGCCGGGCACAATGGCCTGGGTACCGAAGCTGGCCGGCATACCCACCGAACCGGCGATGGAAACGGTGGTACCGCCCAGGGCCACGGCCCGGCAGTAGTCGCCGTAGATGCTGCCGCCGGCCTGCGCCCACACGAAGGTGCCGGTGGGGCCGGCATCGTGCAGGCGGGTCACAAACGCATCATAGGTTTGGGCGGCGGTGCGGTTGGTGAGGGTGGTGGGGCCAAAGGTGGCCGTGGGGCTGGAAAAATGCCCGGCCACGTACACGCTACTGCCCCGCACGGCTACGGCCGTGGCCTCATCATCGGAGCCGCCACCGGCCCGCTGCGCCCACACGAAGGCGGCACTCGTGCCCGCGTCGGTGAGCTTGGCCACGAAGGCATCGTTGTCGGTACTACCGCCCGCGTTGGCAAGGGTGATGGGCCCGAAGGTGGCCGTGGTGCCGGTGAACTCGCCCACCGCGTACACGCTGCTGCCCTGCACGGCCACGGCGTGCCCAACGGTGCTCTCGGTGCTGCCGCCGCGCACGGCCCAGTCGAAGCGCAGGCTGCTGCCGGTGTCGGTGAGGCGGGCCACAAACGTATCATAGGTGCCAAGTGCGCTCATCGTAAGGGCCGGAGTACCGAAAGTGGCCGTCCGCTGAAAATTGCCCGTCACGTAAACGCTGCTGCCGCTCACGGCCAGGCCAAAGGCTTCGTCGGCCCCGGGCCCGCCGGCCCGCACGGCTCCCGCGAAGCTGGCCGTAGCGCCCGCGTCGGTCAGCCGGGCCACGTAGGCATCGGCAATGCCGGCATTGGTAAGGGTGGTGCTGCCCACGGCCAGCGTGGCGCTCTGGAATCTGCCGGCCAGGTACACGGTGCTGCCCGCCACGCCCAGGCTGTTCACCCACTCCGAATCGGGGCCGCCCAGCCGCTGCGCCCACACCACCGTGGCCGAAGTGCCCGCGTCGGCCAGCTTGACCACAAAGCCGTCAGTATTAGCGCCGGTACTGGTGTTGGTGAGCTGCAGGGTGCCCGCCTGCATTACCGGGGCGTTAAAAAGGCCGCCCACGTACACACTGCTGCCACTCAGGGCCAGGGTTTGGGCATACACGGTGCCGGCCCCGCCCAGCTGCTGCGCCCACACGAAGGCGCGGGTGGCGCTGCTCCACTTCGCCACGAAGGTATTATCGCCCTGGTTGCTGTACAGGGTGGTGCCGGCCACCTGGAAGGTACCGGCGAAGGCGCCCACCACGTACACGTTGCCGGCGGCATCGGCCACGGCGGCGTTTACTTCGGAGCGGAAGGCCGAGGCCGTGGCCACGCCGAAGGCCGACTGCCAGGCCGGGGCCTGCGCCCGCACCGCCGGGGCGGCCAGCAAAAGGCCCACCGCCGCCAGCATTATCCGGCCGCGCTGCATCAGGGTAGAAATTTCACTCATCAGAAAAAGAAAAAAGGGAAAGGAATAAGCCGTGCCCCGAAGCCCGGGGCCCTACGCCGGTAAAGATACCGGGCTGCCCCCTACGCCCAAACGCCACAATGCCCCGGCCGACAGGCCGGGGCATTGGGCGGCAGCGGCCGGCGGGGCCTACTGCACAATGCGGCTCTTGACGGCCGAGTACTGCGGCTCGGTGGTGGAGCCGATGAGGGCGGCCACCTTCACGGCCACCTTCGTGCCCGACTCGAAGGGGCCGAGCTGGCGCTCGCGCCCGCCGCCCACAGCCACCAGCCACTGCTCTTCGGGCAGCTTGAGGTCGGTGGAGTAGCGAATAAGGTTCTGAAGGGTGCCGGTGGGGCGCTTGAGCCGTAGCAGCAGGCAGCCGGGCTGGGTGCCGTCCAGCAGCTCCAGGTCCATCACCGCGTCGGTGGCGCTGGCGGTGAGGGTGCGGGCGGCCGTGCCGGACGCATCGGCCAGCACGAGGCCCGAGGAGAGCAGGGCGGGCTCGTCGGCGGGGTAGTCCAGGTTCAGGCGCTTGGCCAGGCGGCCCAGCTCGGTGATAACGATACCGCGCAGCAGGTCGCGTTGGGCAGTTTGGGCGGGCGTGGGGTGGTCGGTGGCGGCCACGTTGGTGTCCAGGGCCGTCACGGCATCGTTCAGCGCCTTCGTCAGGTCTACTCCATCGGAGATGAAGGGGCTGCCTTTGGTCTGGCGGGCCACGGCGTAGGCGAAGGGCGATACGGCATCGTACAGCAGGTAGGTGTAATCTTCGATGAGTTTGGGTTTGCGCATGGCAGTGAGGAAATATGGAGTGAGGAATTGATTGAAATCAAATGTATTATCTCCCCAAACGATTCCAGCATTGCCCGGCTGTTTTCACGTAGAAGTACGTGGTAAATCAGGTGTTTTCACGGGGGTCGCCTTTGGTGGAAACTACTTGGTAAAGGTCTTGTCTGCCATCCCGGACAGCTTCACCCCAATCCCTTTGGCCTTGTCCGCCATCCCGGACAGCTTCACCCCAATCCCTTTGGCCTTGTCCGCCATCCCGGACAAGGCCAAAGGGATGGCGGAAACGTCAGTTTACCCCGAAAACAGCTTGTCCGCCATCCCGGACAAGGCCAAAGGGATGGCGGAAATGTCAGTTTACCCCAAAAACAGCTTGTCCGCCATCGGAGAAACGTTGTCCGGGATGGCTGACAAGCTTTCTCCGATGGCGGACAAGGCCAAAGGGATGGCAGAAATGAAAAATACGTGGCCGCCTGGCTACTCCACCACCAGGCGGCGGGTGGCGGTGCTGCTGCCAGCGGCCACGCGCACGGCGTAGAGGCCGGGCGCGAGGCCGGTGAGGTCGAGCACGGCCCGGGCATTGGTGGGCGTGCTGAGGGTGCGCACCGGGCGGCCCAGGGCATCGAGCACGGTGAGGGTGGCGGTGGTAGCGCCGGGCACGGCCGGCAGCTGCACGGTGGCCGTGCCGTGGGCCGGGTTGGGAGAAAGCGCGAAGGCTGGCAGGGCGGCCCCCGGCGCGGTGGCCAGCGCGGCCGGCCCCAGCGCCGACAGAAAGCCGTTTTGGCTACTGCTGCCGGACAGCACCAGCGTTCCAAAGCTGGCGGGCAGCTTCGCGTACCCCCCCACGTACAGGTTGCCGTTGGCCACGGCCACCGAGCTGGCAACGTCGGTTCCGGTGCCGCCGGCCAGTTGGGTCCAGGCAAAGCGGGCGCTAGAGCCGGCATCGTCCACGCGGGTTACAAAGGCATCGTAACCACCCGCGCCCGCCACGGTGTTGGAGCCGAACGTAGCGTTGCCCGACATGGTACCCGCCACATACACGCTGCCCGCCCGGGCTACCAGCGCGTAGCCCTGTTCGGGACCAGGGCCGCCGGCCTGCTGTGCCCACGTGTAAGTAGCAGTCGCCCCGGCATCGGTCAGCTTGGCCACGAACACGTCGCCGGACCCAGCGCTAACGAGCGAGGTGCCACCGAAAGTCGCCGTGGCGCTGAAGGCACCGGTGGCATACACCGTACCGCCGCCGGCCACCAGCGCGTTCACCTGGTCGCCGCCAGGGCCGCCGGCTGGCCGCACCCAGGCGGTGCTCGCCGCCGCGCCGTTGTCGGTCAGCTTCACCACCACGGCATCGGATAGGCCCGCGCTGGTGAGGGTGGTGCCGCCCAGCGTCATGTTGTAAGAGAAAAACCCGCCGGCGTACACCGAAGCCCCGTCGGCCGCCAGCGCATAGATGCCGTCGTAGTACGGGCCACCCAGGGTTTGCACCCAGGCATAGGTGGCCGTGGCACCGGCATCGGTCAGCTTGGCCACGAAGCCAGCGGCCAGCGAGGCCGTCACGGGCACGGCCACGTTACCGAAGACAGACGTGCCCCCCACCTGGCCGCCCACGTACACGCTACTGCCGCTCACGGCTAGGGCCCAGCCTTCGTCGCCGGTCGGGCTACCGCCCGACTGGGCCCACACGGCCACCGGGGCCGTGCCCTGGTCGGTCAGCTTCAGCACGGCCACGTCGCCGCCGCCCGCGCTGGTCAGCGTCAGCCCTCCTACCGTGGCGGTGCCATCGAAAGTGCCGGCCACGTAGATGCTGGTGCCGGCCACGGCCAGGGCGGTGCCCTTGTCGGCCCCGGTTCCGCCGAAGCGGATGGCCCAAAAGGTGCCGGCCTGGGCGTTGTACTTCGCCACGAAACCATCGGTACCGCCCACGCTTACGAGCGTGGTGCCGGGCACACTCAGCGTGCCGGTGAAGCAGCCCGTCACGTACACGTTACCGACCGCGTCGGCCGCCGTGGCCAGTACCTGCGCGGTGGTATTGCCCACGGCCAGGGCTGTTTGCCAGGCGGGGGCCTGGGCGTGGGCCACCGTCGGGCCCATTGCCCACAAGGCCACCATTAGCCCACTACACGAAAGGAAAGAGGATACGTGCTTCATATAAGGGGAAAGGAGTAGAAAAAGAAAACAACCGATAGTATTCGCGCTAAATGTACACCTTGAGGGGCTCCCGGCCCTCCTCTAAAACCAAAAATACCCCGACCAACCGGCCGGGGCGTTTTGATTATCGGATACAAGCACCGGCTATTCCACCACTAGGCGGCGGGTGGCGGGGCTGCCGCCGGCCTGCACCCGCACGGCATACAGGCCGGGCGCGAGGCCGGCCAGGTCGAGTACGGCGGTGGAATTGGTGGGCGTGCTGAGGGTACGCACCGCCCGGCCCAGCGCATCGAGCACGGTGAGGGTGGCGGTGGTAGTGCCGGGCACGGCCGGCAGCTGCACGGTGGCCGTGCCGTGGGCCGGGTTGGGCGAAAGGGTAATGCTTGCGGAGGCCAGGGCGGTGGCGGCAGCCAATCCGGTAGCCTCGGTGAAAGCAGCCAGAAACCCGGATTGGCCTCTGGTAGTGCCGGTCAGTTGCAGCGGGCCAAAGCTGGCGGGTAGCTCGCTTCCCCCAGCTACATACACGGTTCCGTTGCGGGCTAAGGTCACAGGGCCCCCAAAATCAAAGCCGCTGCCGCCAAATAGTTGCGCCCACGCAAAGCTGCCGGTGCTGCCCATATCCGTCAGTTTGGCCACAAAGCCGTCGGTGCGGGTAGTGTTGGTTAAAACGGTAGTTCCGAAGGTGGCAATGCCTCCGATGTAGCCGGTCAGGTAAAGGCTGGTGCCGGAAACGGCCAGCCCCCCCACGTAGTCGTCGCCATTGCCGCCTGCACCCTGGGCCCAGACAAAGGTGCCTGCCGCGCCGGTGTCGAGCAGCTTGGCCACAAACAGGCGGTTGCGGCTGGTGATGCTGGGCGCGAATAAGCTAAGGCTGCCAAAGCTGGTCGAGCTGTTATACGAGCCGGTTACATAGATGGTGCCGCTGCCGTTGGTGGTCAGCCCGGCGGCTTGCTGATTGTCGCTGCCACTTATTTGCTGGGCCCAGACAAAGCTGGCCCCGGAGCCGGTATCCGTGAGTTTGGCCACAAAGCCGTCGTAGTATCCCTGGCTGGTGAGGCTGATGCCGCCCAGTGTAGCCGTCCCGTTGAAGTAGCCCGCCACGTACACATTCGTGCCTTCCACGGCCAGGCCCCTGGCATCGTTGAAGCTGATGCCGCCCAGCTGGCGGGCCCAGGCAAAAGCACCGGTGAGGCCGGCATCGGTGAGCTTCGCCACAAATGCCTGGCTATAGTTCTGGCCACTCGTGAGCACGGTGCCGCCCATCGCTACCACACCCTCGAAAAAGCCGGCGGCATACACGCTTCCTCCGGTCACCGCCAGGGCGGTAACATCGTCCACCTGACTCCCCCCAACGCCCTGGGCCCAGATGAAGCGGCTTGTACTGCCTGCATCGGTGAGCTTGGCCACAAAGCCGTCGGTACTACCGGCACTCGCCAGGCTCACATTGCCGAAGCCAATAACGGGACTCGCAAAGTTGCCCGCGATGTAGAGGTCGGGGCCCTGCATTGCCAGCACGGTGGGGTAGTCGTCGGCAACGCCGCCGGCCTGCTGCACCCATACGAAGCCATTGGTAGCGGGGCTCCATTTAACCACAAATACATCGACACCTCCCGCGCTGGTGAGCAGCGTGGTTCCGAAGCTGGCCACGCCGCTGAAATACCCAACCATCACCACGTTACCGCTCGCGTCAACTACCGACGATGCCACCGCCACATCGTTGTTGGGTGCCTGCCCCACCACCAGCGCGCGCTGCCAGGCGGGCCCCGTCTGGGCCAGGGTGTTGATACTTGTCAGCAGCAGCAACAAAACGCCCAACCGGAGCCAGCGCAAAAAGATGGGAAGGCTGTTCATTGCAGCAGGCTCGGGGGTAGATACTTGGCCAAGAGAGGGGCAGGCTTCAAAGATAGCCGCATTATCATCCAGCTGGCAGAAATCCCCCTCCCCTGGCTTTTGGCCGGGGCTTTTGCATCGGCCGCAACCGGTTGCTGCTACTCGACCACTAGGCGGCGGGTGGCGGTGCTGCCGCCAGCGGCCACGCACACGGCATAGAGGCCGGGCGCAAGGCCGGCCAGGTCGAGCACGGCTTGGGCATTGGTGGGCGTGCTGCGGGTGCGCACCGCCCGGCCTAGGGCATCGAGCACGGTGAGCGTGGCCGTGGCCGCGCCGGGCACGGCCGGCAGCTGCACGGTGGCCGTGCCGTGGGCCGGGTTGGGGCTGAGGCTGAGGCCAGCCAGTGCCACCGCGTCGGCCGTGGCCAGGGGGACGGCGGCCAGCGAGGCCAGAAAGCCCACGCTCGCCGGGTTTACCGAGGTGATGGACTGGCTGCCAAACGTGGCCGGCGGCGTGGCGGTGCCCCCCACGTACAGGGTGCTGCCCAACAGGGCCACGGTGTTAGCCGCGTCGGTGCCGGTACCGCCGGCTTTCTGGGTCCACACAAACGTGCTGGCTGGGCCGGTGTCGTTCAGCCGGGTCACAAAGACATCGGCGGTGCGGGCGGCGGCCGTGGCGCTATTGATTAGGGAGGTGGTACCAAAGGTGGCGCCCGGGCTGGTGAAGGACCCGGCCACGTACACGTCCGGGCCGCTCACGGCCAGCGCCGTGGCTGCATCGATGGCAACGCCACCGCCCTGCTGCGCCCAGGTGAAGGTGCTGCTGGTGCCGGCATCCGCCAGCTTGGCCACAAAAACGTTGGCCGAGCCAGCGCTCACCACGGCATTCAGGTCGAAGATGGCGAAGCCGCTGAAGGCCCCGGCCACGTACACATTGGTGCCGCTCACGGCCAGGGCGGCGGCCAGGTCGGGGCCGGGGCTGCCGGCGCTTTTGGCCCAGGCCAGGGCGGGGTTGTTGCCGCCATCCGTGAACTTGAGGACGTACACATCGCGTCCCCCGGCGCTGCTGAGGGCGGTGCCGCCGCCCAGGTTCAGGTTGCCGGTGTAGTCGCCGGTCAGGTACACGCTGGTGCCATTCGCGGCCAGGGCAGCGGCGGCATCGTCGGCGGCATTGCCCCCGAAGGCCCGCGCCCACACAAAGGTGGCCGTGGTGCCCGCATCGGTGAGCTTGGTGATAAAGACGTGGGCCAGGCCGGCCGTGGTGGGCCCGGCCGTGGGGTTGGTGATGGTGAGGCGGCCCAGCGTGGCCGTCTGGCTGCGGAAGGTGCCGGTGAGGTACACGTTGGCCCCGCTCACGGCCAGCGCCGTGGCCCGGTCCTCGTTGAGGCCGCCCACCGGCTCGGCCCACACGAAGGTGGCGCTGGTGCCCGCGTCGCTCAGCTTCACCACAAAGCCGTCGGTGGCCCCGGCCGATGCCAGGTTGATGCTGCCGAAGGTGGCCGCCACGCCAAACGTGCCGGCCACGAACACGCTCACGCCGCGCACCGTGATGGCCAGGGCCTGGTCGTTGTTGGGGCCGCCGGCCCGCTGCACCCAGGCGAAGCGCTGGTTGGCCACGTTCCACTTGCCCACAAAGACATCGGTGGCCCCGGCACTGGTGAGCAGCGCCCCGCCCATGGCCACAGTGCCCGCGAAGGAGCCCGCCACGTAGAGGTTGGTGCCGGTGGCATCGGGGGCGCTGGCCGTCACGGTATAGGCTCCGTTGCTGGCCGTGGCCACGGCGGTGGCCGTTTGCCAGGCGGGAGCCTGGGCGTGGGCGGCCTCCAGGCCACATTTTCCAAGCAGCAGCGCGGTTAGCAGCAAGGTGCGCATCAGGGTAAAGGTGTGTTTCATGAAAGCGAAGAATTCTTGGTTGTGCGTATTCCCGTTGACCATCGCGGCAGCGGCTGGTTTAATCCTGCCCCCGCAAAAACGCCCACGCCCCAACTGGCTGGTCGGGGCGTGGGCGCAGATAAGGCCGCCCGGCAGGGCTTGCTACTCCACCACCAGCCGGTGGGTGGCGGTGCGGCCGCCGGCCGCCACCCGCACGGCGTAGAGGCCGGGCGCGAAGCCGGTGAGGTCAAGCGCGGCATTGGAGTCGGGGGCCGTCGTTTGGGTACGCAGGGTGCGGCCTTGGGCATCAATGATGGTGAAAACGGCCGGGCCGGTGCCGGCGTGCAGCTGCACGGTGGCCGTGCCGTGGGCGGGGTTGGGGAAGAGGCTGACAGCACCAGCGGGCAGCAGCCGGGGAGCCACCGCCAGCGCGGCGGCATCGGTGATGGTAGCCAGAAAGCCGAACGTAGCCGTGCCGGCAGTGCCGAGGACCAGGGGGCCGAACCGGGGGCGGCCGGCGGCGTAGCCGCCCACCACTACCTGCGTGCCGCGCAGCACCAGCGTGGTGGCCTCGTCGCTCCCGCTGCTGCCGGCCTGCCGGGCCCACACGAAGCTGCCGCTGCTGCCCGCATCCAGCAGCCGGGCCGCGAAGGCATCGTAGTCGCCCAGGCCCGCCAGCGTGGTGGTGCCAAACCGCGCCTGCGCACTGGTGGCGTAGCCGCTCAGATACACGCTGGGGGCCTGCACGGCCAGGGCCGTCACGGCCTCGTAGCCCGCGCCGCCGGCCAACTGCGCCCACGCAAAGCTGCCGGTGGGGCCGCTGTCGGTGAGCTTGGCCACGAAGGCATCGCTCCGCCCCAGGCTGGCCAGGCTGGTGCTGCCGAATACATTGGTGGCACTGGCCACGTCGCCGGCCACGTACACGCTGCTGCCGGCCACGGCCAGCGCAGTGGCACGGTCGGGGCCGGTGCCCCCGGCCTGCCGCGCCCAGGCAAAGCTGGCCGAAGTGCCGGCATCGGTGAGCCGGGCCACCAGCACGTCGGTATCGTTGGTGCTGCTGCTGGCCAGGGTGGTGCTGCCACAGGTGGCCGGCCCGGCAAACGAGCCGGCCACGTACACATTGGCCCCCAGCACCGCCACCGCGCCCAGGCGGCTCTGGCCGGGGCTGCCCACGGCCTGCACCCAAGCGTAGCTGGCCGAGGCCCCGGCATCCAGCAGCTTGGCCACAAAGCCCGTGGAGTAGCCGGAGTTGGTCACCGTGGCCGGGCCGAAGCTGACCGTGGGGCTGCTCAAAGCGCCCACCACGTACACGCTGCTGCCCTGCACCGCCAGGCCCAGCACGTAGTCGTAGGCTGTGCCGCCAATGGCCTGCGCCCACACAAAGCGGGCCGTAGGCCCGGAATCGCTGAGCTTGGCCACAAAGCCGCGGTAGCTGCCGGCCCCGGCCAGCGTAATATTGCCCAAGGTGATAGCATCAATAAAAAGCCCGCCCACGTACAGGCTGGTGCCCTGCACCGCCAAGGTAGTGACGTACGCGGACTGGGTGGTGGCCAACGGTTGCGCCCATACCCAGGTGCCGGCCGTCGGGTCCCACTTCGCCACAAAGCCCGCATAGTTAACGGCACTGGTCAGCGTGACGCTCCCAAACCCCACCGTGCCCTGGAAACTGCCCGCCACATACACATTCCCGCTGGCATCGACGGCCGTAGCGGTTACTTCCGAGGTGCTGCCAGTGGCAGTGGTGATGGCCAGCGCCTGCTGCCAGTCGGGCGCTTGCGCCCGGGCCGTCGCCCCCAGCAGCACCAACATTCCCAACGCCACCCACCGGCACCAGATAGAAAAAGAGAAGAAGTGTTTCATGCAACTACCGCAGGGAAAGAAAACTGCCCAGCCGGACAGACCGGCAAATATAGCCGACTGGCTACCGGGCCGCCTTAAAGACAAAAACGCCCCGACCAACTGGCCGGGGCGTTCCCGTTTCTACTCAAGAGGCTAACCAATTAGTCTACCAGCACAGCGCGGCCGCTTTCCACGTCCTGCTCCACGGACTTGTACTTCACGTCGCGCACCACGCGGCCGTCCATGTACTGCACGTTCACTTTGTCGTTGCGGTTGGCCACTTTCTGGCTGCGCACGGGCACCTGCTTTTCGGCTACCTGGGGGGTCTGGTAGTCGGGGCCCATATCCTCGGGGCCGGCCCCGAGCGAGTCGAGGTTGCTGGTATGCTCCACGGTGAGCTGGGGCGCGGGCTCCTCGTCTTCGAGGTAGTAGTCCTGCTCCTCGTTGGTGCCCACCATGCTGGTGTTCACCGGCACGTCGGCGTGGAAGAGGAAGGTTGTGGTTTCCTCGTTCACCTTACCAATCATGCGCTTAAATAACTCAAAGCTCTCAAATTTATACACCAGCAGCGGGTCCTTCTGCTCGTACACCGCGTTTTGCACTACCTGTTTCAGGTCGTCCATCTGGCGCAGGTGCTGGGTCCAGGCCGTGTCGATAACGGACAGCACCACCACTTTTTCCATCTGGCGCAGAATGTCGTGGCCGCCGGTGGCCTGGGCGCGGCGCAGGTTGGCAATGGCCTGCACCTGCTTCTTGCCATCGGTGAAGGGCACGGCGATGTTCTCGTAGGGTGAGCCGTTGCTCAGCAGGTCGTTCACCAGCGGCAGCGAGTTCGAGGCAATGTGCTCGTTCTTGCTCTGGAAGTAGCCCAGGGCCTCGTCGTATAGCTTCTGCGTCAAGGCCGGCACCTGCAAGCTAGTTAGGTCCTGCGCCGTGAGGTAGGTATCGTAGCCGAACACCTTGATGACGTTCAGCTTGAAATCCTCGAAATCGCCCGTGATTTTGTGGCCGGCAGCGATGTCCTCGCTCACGTCATAAATCATGTTGAGGATATCGACTTCCATGCGGTCGCCGTGCAGGGCGTTGCGGCGGCGCTTGTACACCACTTCGCGCTGGGCATTCATAACGTCATCGTACTCCAGCAGGCGCTTGCGCGTGCCGAAGTTGTTTTCTTCCACCTTCTTCTGGGCCCGCTCGATGGAATTGGTAATCATCGAGTGTTGAATCACTTCGCCCTCTTCCATGCCCATGCGGTCCATTAGCTTCGCAATCCGGTCGGAGCCGAACAAGCGCATCAGGTTGTCCTCAAGAGAAACGAAGAATTGCGAAGTACCCGGGTCGCCCTGGCGGCCGGCGCGGCCCCGCAACTGGCGGTCTACCCGGCGACTTTCGTGGCGCTCCGTGCCGATGATAGCCAGACCACCCGACTCGCGGCTGGTTTCGCGCAGCTTAATATCTGTACCACGGCCAGCCATGTTGGTGGCGATGGTCACGGTGCCGGGGTAGCCAGCGGCGGCCACAATCTCGGCCTCGCGCTGGTTCTGCTTGGCGTTCAATACCTGGTGCTGGATGCCACGCAATTTCAGCATGCGTGACATCAGCTCGGAAATCTCCACCGAAGTGGTACCCACCAGCACGGGGCGGCCGGCTTCCACCAGCTTCTGGATTTCCAAGGCCACGGCGTTGTATTTCTCGCGCACCGTTTTGTACACCTGGTCATCGGAGTCTTTGCGCGAAATCACCCGGTTGGTGGGAATCACCACCACGTCGAGCTTGTAGATTTCCCAGAACTCGCCGGCTTCGGTTTCGGCCGTGCCGGTCATGCCGCACAGCTTGTGGTACATGCGGAAGTAGTTCTGCAGCGTCACCGTGGCGTAGGTCTGCGTCGCGTCTTCCACGCGCACATTTTCCTTGGCCTCGATGGCCTGGTGCAGGCCGTCGGAATAGCGGCGGCCTTCCATCACGCGGCCGGTTTGCTCGTCCACGATTTTCACCTTGCCGTCGTCGGTCAGGATGTACTGGTCATCCTTCTCAAACAGCGTGTAGGCCTTCAGCAGCTGGTTCACGGTGTGCACCCGCTCCGATTTCTCGTTGTAGTCGCTCATCAGCTTGTCTTTCTGATGCAGCTTTTCTTCGGCCGAAAGCGCGGTATTTTTCTCGATGTCGGCAATGGCCATTCCGATGTCGGGCATGATGAACAGCTGCGGGTCTTCGCCCTGCGCCGTAATCAAATCCAAGCCTTTTTCGGTCAGCTCAATCTGGTTGTTCTTCTCGTCAATCGTGAAGAACAGCGGCTCGTCGGCCTTCGGCATTTGGCGCGAGTTATCGGCCAGATAGTGGTTTTCCGTAGCCTGCAGCACCGCCCGGATGCCGGGCTCCGACAGGAATTTGATGAGCGGCTTGCTCTTAGGCAAACCACGGTGGGCGCGGAACAGCATCAGACCGCCCTCGCCATTTTTGTCGCCGGCTTCCACGCCGGTTTTGCCAGCGGCGATTTGCTTGCGGGCTTCTACCAGATAGGCTTGCACCACTTTCTTCTGCTCGTCCACCAGGCGCTGGATGCGCGGCTTGAGCTGATAGAACTCGTGCACGTCGCCGCGCGGCACCGGGCCGGAGATGATGAGCGGCGTCCGCGCATCGTCAATCAGCACGGAGTCCACTTCGTCGACCATGGCGAAGTGGTGCTTGCGCTGCACCAACTCCTCGGGGTCGCGCGCCATGTTGTCGCGCAGGTAGTCGAAGCCGAATTCGTTGTTGGTACCGTAGGTGATGTCGGCCTGATAAGCGGCGCGGCGCTCCGGCGTGTTCGGCTGGTGCTTGTCGATGCAATCCACGGTGATGCCGTGGAACTCGAACAGCGGCGCGTTCCATTCCGAGTCACGCTTAGCGAGGTAATCGTTGACCGTTACCAAGTGCACCCCACGCTTCGACAGCGCATTGAGGAACGACGGCAAAGTTGAAACCAGCGTTTTGCCTTCACCGGTGGCCATTTCGGCGATTTTGCCCTGGTGCAGCACAATGCCGCCAATCAGCTGCACATCGTAGTGCACCATGTCCCAGACGATTTCGGCCCCGGCAGCCAGCCACTTGTTGCTCCAGATGGCTTTGTCGCCCTCAAAAGTCACGTTGGCGTGGGTGGCGGCATATTCGCGGTCGCGGGCGTTGGCCGTCACCACTAGCTGGCCGTTTTCCTTGTAGCGGCGGGCTGTTTCCTTCACAATAGCAAAGGCGGTGGGCAGCACCTCCATCAGCACGGCTTCAAGGTCCTTGTTGCGCTGCTTCTCTAATGCGTCAATTTGCTCGAATAAAACCTCCTTCTGGGCCACGTCCAGTTGCAGCTGTGTGTCGATTTGCTGGTGCAAACCGCCAATCTGCCCATCGAGGCCGGCGAGGCGCTCGGCAATGCGGGCGCGCACGGCATCGGTCTGCTCGCGCAGTTGGTCATCGGTCAAGCCAGCCAGTTTGGCATATTCGGCATTAATGAGGGCCACATAAGGCACAACATCCTTGAGGTCCTTTTCTGCTTTGGAGCCAAAAAGCTTGGCGATG
The DNA here is from genome assembly GCF_054776495.1 of Hymenobacter segetis. Taxonomy (NCBI): domain Bacteria; kingdom Pseudomonadati; phylum Bacteroidota; class Cytophagia; order Cytophagales; family Hymenobacteraceae; genus Hymenobacter; species Hymenobacter segetis. The sequence goes on from NZ_BAAHBV010000002.1 coordinate 808,528, forward strand.
GTTTTGCCGAGAAAATCTAACATTAGGTAGTCTTTTAGCGAATAAGCGCCGTGGCGCACCTCAAATTTACGCAGCCTTCCGCTAAAACCGTCCCAAAACGAAAAGCCCCGCCAAATTGGCGGGGCTTTTTTCTGTAGCGTGGACTCTGCGAGTCCGCGTCTCGCCGCCACGCGGCGAACAATCGTCAGGGTAATCGTGCAGCCGTTTTGTGGTTCCGTATTCGCCGCATGGCGGCGAGACGCGGACTCGCAGAGTCCACGCTACGGCTACTCCTGTTTCGGCGAGCGGCTTATCAGTTTTTCCACCAACGAGGTGCTGCCCGAAATGGCAGGCAACACCGGCTTGCTGGCATTTTCCTTCTCCGTCAGCTTCTTGTAAAGCGTCAGGGCCTGGGCCACTACCTGGTCCATGTTGTAGTACTTATAGGTAGCGAGGCGGCCCACGAAATGCACGCCCGGCGTCTCATCGGCCAGCTTCTTATACTTATTGTACAGCTCAGCGTTTTCGGGCATCGGGATGGGGTAGTACGGGTCGCCCTCGGCCTGCGGGTATTCGTACACGATGGCCGTTTTGGGGTGGTCCTGGCCGGTGAGGGCTTTAAATTCCGTGATGCGCGTGTAAAGATGCTCGTTGGGGTAGTTCACCACGGGGGCCGCGAGATGCTTCTCCTTATTCAGCGTTTCGTGCTTGAACTCCAGCGAGCGGTAGGGCAGCTTGCCGAATTTGAAGTCGAAATACTCATCCACCGGACCCGTGAAAATCATTTCCTTGAAGGGAATGAAGTCCATGATTTCGTGATAGTCCGTATTCAGCATCACCTTGATATTCGGGTGATTGAGCATGTTCTCAAACATCCGGGTGTAGCCGTGCAGGGGCATGGCCTGGTAGGTGTCGGTGAAGTACCGGTCGTCGCGGTTGGTGCGGGTGGGCACGCGGCTGGTGACGGACTTATCAAGCTGCGAGGGGTCGAGGCCCCACTGCTTGTTGGTGTAGTTCTTGAAGAATTTGTTGTAGAGCTCGCGGCCTACTTTGCTCACCACCACATCTTCCGAGGTCCTGATAACATCGACCGGCTCGGCCACGGAAGCGAAGAACTCTTCGACTTCGAAGCTGGTCAGGCTCAGGCCGTAAAGCTTATTGATGGTATCGAGGTTGATGGGCATCGGCACGTGCTGGCCGTCTACCGAGGCCAGTACGCGGTGCTCGTAAGGGCGCCAGTCGGTGAAGTTGCCGAGGTAGTCGAACACGTCTTTCGAGTTGGTGTGAAAGATGTGCGGGCCGTACTTGTGCACCAGAATACCGTCCTCGTTGTAATGGTCGTAGGCGTTGCCGGCAATGTGGCTGCGCTTGTCTACGATAAGGACTTTTTTATTGCTGCGGGTAGCGAGGCGCTCAGCTAATACGCTGCCGGCAAAACCGGCCCCAACGATGAGGTAATCAAACATAGTGCAGGTTATGGAAAGTGGTAAGAGGAAAATCTATTGGGCAGGAAATGATGGTGTAAAAACAGTAAGTCAGACGATTAAGTCTATCGATTGGGCACAACGGGCGGAAAGGTGACTTCCGAAACCTTGGTGGGCATGAGGGGCGCACCAGCCACGGTGGTGGTGGAGGCATCGGGCTTTTTGGCCCAGAGGCGGTCCTGCATCAGGTCCACCATCTGCTGCCAGGTCTGGTCCCACGAGATGGTGGCCAGGTAATCATCGGTGCGCTGGCGCCAGTCGGCATCGTCGCGCTGGGTGAGGGCCTTGGCAATGGCCTGGCCGAAATCGGCGGCGTTGTCGGCAATCTGCACCAGGTTCAGGTCGCCGTAGGGCCGCACCACGTCGCGGATGGGCGTGCTCACCACGGGGTTGCCGGCGGCCAGGTATTCCGGCGTTTTGGTGGGCGAGATGAACTTGGTGCTCTCGTTATCAGCAAACAGAAGCGTTGCTACATCCCAACCCTTTAAGTAAGCTGGCAGTTCCTTATAATCCTTGCCGCCGAGGTAATGCACGTTGGCGGTGCGGGGCAAGGTGGCAGGGTCAATCTTCACCACCGGGCCGATGATGACAAACTGCCATTCCGGGTGGTTTTTCGACAGCTCACGCAACAGCTCAATATCGAGCCGCTCGTCTACCACGCCGAAGAAGCCGATGCGCGGGTGCGCGATGCTGGCCTGGTCGGCGGGCTCAGTCATCGGGCCGCGAGCCTGGCCGAAGTGGGCTTTGTCGATGCTGCTGGGAAAAGGGTGCGCGTCGGGGTGCTGTTCGCGCTTGGATTCGTAGAGTGTGTGGCCGCCGGTAAACACAAGGTCGGCTTTGGCAAACAGCTCCTGCTCGCGCTTTTTGAGCTCGGGCGGGGCAAATTTGAAGGCTGCCAGCTCGTCCATGCAGTCGTACACGGTCAGCTCGGGGTGGAACTGGCGCGACTTGCCCAACGCCATCGGCGTGTAGTACCAGAAGATGTATTTCGTGACGCCCTGCTCGGCGAAATAGTGGGTTAGCACCTCGAATTCGGCTTGGTCGGCGGCTTCAGCGTCGGCGCGCAGGCGGTTGGGCAGGTGCACCACCACCACTTTCACGCCATTGTCGCGCTCCTTGATTTCAACGTGCGGCTCGATGCGGTCGTCGTTGTGGTAAAAAGCATCTTCGACGTAGAACACCCGGCCCTTCTGGGCGAAGCGAGACATGAGGTGCTGGGGCCGCTGCCACACAAAATCCCAGTGCAGGTGGGCGAAGCACACGAGGTCGGGCAAGGTATAAGGGGTAGTGTTTTCGGCGGCTGGGTCGCTGGGCCGGGCAGCGGTGGTGGAGGCACGCAATGGCACTTCCACCGTCGAAGAAGGGGGCATGAAGCTTGGCAGGAAAAAGGGGTTTCGCGCCGCGCCGGAGGGACTATCAACCTACCCGGCCGGGACGCTTGCTACCCTATACGGAGCCCGCCGGCCAAAGGATATAGCCCAGCTTATTTTACTAAACCTTCACCAATCCTTCACTTTATCAAGTAGATATACAGCTTTGTTAATCTTTTAGACACCCAGCAAAAATTGCCATTCCACGGCATCCTGCCAGCCGGTGGCGGTGCGCAGCCAAGCCTGCCGCGTGCCCACCTGCCGAAACCCAGCAGCGGCAAAAAGCCTCATGCTGGGCAGGTTGTCGGCCCCTACGGTGGCGTAAATCTGGTGCAGACGCAGGATGGTGCGGGCATGGTTTTTCAGGAGCTCCAGCGCCTGCCGGGCATAGCCGTGCTGCCGCTCGCGGGCCAGGATGGTGATGCCCACGCCGGCCCGCTGGTGCAGCGGGTCGTAGTCGAAAAGGTCGACGACGCCCACGGCCGGGCTGCCAATTTCAGTAGCAATGACCAGCCGCAACTGGCGTACGGCGTGGAAGTCGACGCTGGCGTGCTCCAGGTATTCGCGCAGGGCGTGGCGTGACACCGGTGCCAGGGTATCGGACACGCCCCAGATGTCAGGGTCGTTTTCGAGGGCGTAGAGGAATTCGAGGTCGTCGGGTTCGAGGGCGCGCAGGTGCATGGGGTAAAGGTAAACCTCTGTCTGGGGCCTTAGCGCGGGGGAGCAGACTAAAAAGCCAAGCGACAAAAATAAATTGTGCACAATTAAACATTATACAACCGTTATCCGTTTACCTTTACGAAACCACATGGCAACCACTCCTCCTCCTCCCGTCAAGAACTCGCTGCTTAAGCTGGAAAGCCAGATTTGCTTTCCGGTTTATGCCGTGTCGCGGCTCATCACCAAGGCCTACCAGCCGCTGTTGCAGGCCCTCGACCTCACCTACCCGCAGTACCTCGTGTTCCTGCTGCTGTGGGAGCATGAGCAGCTGACGGTGAAGGAGCTGGGCGAAAAACTGCTACTCGATTCGGGCACGCTTACGCCGCTGCTCAAGCGCATGGAGCAGAAGCAGTGGCTGAGCCGCCGCCGCGACCCGCGCGACGAGCGTTCGGTCATCATCGCGCTGCTGCCGGCCGGCCGGGCGCTGGAGGCTCAAGCCCAGCAAATCCCGTTGCAGATGCTCGACAAAATGCAGATGTCAGAGGCCGAAATAACTGCCCTGCGCACCCACCTCACGCATTTACTTACCCAGTTGGCCTAGTGGCCGACACCTATTGCTTACCCACTTTTTCTTACCAACATCCGGATGAAAATCGAAAAAATCTTCACTGCCCAGGCCCTTGCCAAAGGCGGCCGCGACGGTCAAATCACCTCCAACAACCAAGTGCTCGACCTGGTGCTGAGCACGCCCAAGGAAATGGGCGGCCCCGGCAAAGCCGGCTCTACCAATCCCGAGCAGCTCTTCGCCGCCGGCTACGCCGCTTGCTTTGAAGGCGCATTGGGCGTGGCCGCCCGCCAGGCCAAAGTACGGCTGGACAACGTGACCGTGGAGGCCCTCATCGGCTTCGGCAAGGCGGAGGATGGCGGCTACGGCATCTCGGCCGATTTGCACGTCAACCTGCCCGGCATCGAGCAGAAGCAGGCCGAGGAACTGGTGGAAGCCGCTCACGGCATCTGCCCCTACTCGCGTGCCACCAAAGGCAACATCGAGGTGAGCCTCACCACCACGACCAACGCTTAAGCGCAGCCGATTTCGCTTATTAATTGTTCTGACAAGGCCTCGGTCTACGCCGGGGTCTTGTCGTTTTCGGCAAGTATTGCCATCCAATTTTTAACCCCCAACGCTATGAAAATCGCCATGATTCTGACCTCGCACGACGAGCTCGGCAACACCGGCCACAAAACCGGCTTCTGGCTCGAAGAATTCGCCGCGCCCTACTACGCTTTCGTGGATGCCGGGGCTGATATCACGCTCGCCTCGCCCAAAGGCGGCCAGCCGCCCCTGGACCCTAAGAGCGACGAGCCCGGTGCCCAAACCGAAGCCACCGAGCGTTTCAAGAAAGACCCGGCCGCCCAAAAAGCCCTGGCTAATACGGTGACGCTCGATACCATTAAGGCCGAGGATTTTGACGCAGTATTTTATCCCGGCGGCCACGGCCCACTGTGGGATTTGGCCGAAGACAAAAAATCTATCTCGCTCATCGAAAGCACTTTCGCCGCTGGCAAGCCGCTGGCGCTGGTGTGCCACGCCCCCGGTGTGCTCCGCCACGTGAAGGCGGCCAACGGCGAGCCGCTGGTAAAGGGCAAGTCGGTAGCTGGCTTCACCAACACCGAGGAAGAAGCCGTGCAGCTGACCAACGTGGTGCCGTTTCTGGTAGAAGACATGCTGAAGCAGAACGGCGGCAACTACTCGAAAGGAGCCGACTGGCAGCCTTACGTGGTAACGGCCGGCAACCTGATTACAGGCCAGAACCCGGCCTCGTCAGAGCCAGCTGCACAAGAGGTTCTGAAGATGCTGGCGAAGTAAGCCAAGCGTCAACCAAACACAAAAAAGGCCTTCTGTTATTGCAGAAGGCCTTTTTGTGTATTCAAAAGTTGCGATTATACCTCGCCGCCAAATACCCGCACTGCCGGGCCGCTCAGCCACACGTTGGCGAAACCGCCATCGGCGCGGTGTTCGAAGCTCACTTCCAGTTCGCCGCCCATGGTTTGCAGGCGCACGGGCGATACCGCGCCGCGCTGCGAGGCGGCCAGCGCCACGGCCGTGACGCCGGTGCCGCAGCTCAGGGTTTCGTTTTCGACGCCGCGCTCGTAGGTGCGCACGGGCCAGGCGTGGGCGGGGTCGGCGGGGATTTCCACGAAGTTGACGTTGGTGCCGGCGGGGTCGTAGGCCTGGTCGTAGCGGATGTCGTGGCCGGTGCCGTACACGTCGAACTCGGCCAGCGTGGGCGATTCGGCGGGGTCGAGGAAGTGGATGTGGTGGGGCGAGCCGGTGTGCAGGAACACGTCGTCCTCCCCTATTTCGGCTTCTATCGGGGCATTCACGTCAATCATTTTGAGGCGCACGGTACCGTCAGCTTCTACGCGGGCATCGTGGGGGCCATCCACGGCCAGGAAATGAGTGGTTTCGCCAATCAGGCCCAGGTGTTTGGCGAAAGCTACGGTGCAGCGGCCGCCGTTGCCGCACATGGAGCTGGGGCGGCCGTCGGCGTTGAAATACACCATTTCGAAGTCGAAATCGGGCTTATTGCGCAGCAGAATCAGGCCATCGGCCCCGATGCCGAAGCGGCGGTGGCAGAGCTGGGCAATCAGGGCGTGGTCGGTTTCGTCGAAGGCGCGGGCGCGGTCGTCAATCATGACGAAGTCGTTGCCGGTGCCCTGGTATTTGTGGAATTGCATGACGTTCTGTTTTAATCTGCAAAGAAACCGCCGCCCCGGCATTTCGTTCCTCAGTGCCCTTGCTCGGCCAAATCGCCGCAGCGCAACCAGTTTTCCCAGCGCTTGCGCTTTTTGGCGATTTTGCCGCGCAGGTACTTTTCCATAATCAGGGCGGCGCAGGGGGCGGCGGAGAGTCCGCCGAAGCCCGCGTTTTCGATGTAGACGGCCACCACGATTTTTGGCTTTTCGGCTGGGGCGAAGCCGGCGAAGGTGGCGTGGTCGTCGCCCTCATCGTTTTGGACGGTGCCGGTTTTGCCGGCCACCGAAATGCCCACGTCGTCGAGGTTGGCCAGCTCGGCGGTACCGCCGCGACGCAATGCGGCCACCATGCCGGGGATGAGCTCGGCAAAATGGACACTATCGACCAGCGTACGGTGCTGCTCGCGGAAGCGCGGCAGCGGGCCGCTGGTGCCCACGCTACGCACAAAATGCGGGATGTAGTAGTAGCCGCGGTTGGCGATGATAGCCTGGACGTTGGCCATTTGCAGGCCGGTCAGGTTGATTTCGCCCTGGCCGATGCTGAGCGAATAGATGCTGCCGTAGGTCCAGCCGCAGCGGCCGCGCCGCTTGTCGTAGTAGCCCGGCGTGGGGATGAAGCCGGGGCGCTCCTGCGGCAAATCGACGCCCAGCAATGTGTCGAGGCCGAAGGATTTGACGTGCCGCGTCCAGGCGGCCAGGTTTTGATGGCGCACGGCGCAGGTGTCCACAGGCTGCACCAGCGAGTCGGGCACGTTATTCACCACGTTGCGCATCACCTGGTAGAAGTAGGGATTGCAGCTGTATTTGAGGGCCTGGGTGAGGTTGCGGGCATCGGGGTGCTCGTGCACGCAGTGGATGAGCGACTGGTCGCAGCGGAAGCCGGTGGTGGCCGTGATGCCACCCAGCTGCAGGGCCACGGCCGCGTTCACCAGCTTGAACACCGAGCCCGGCGGGCTGGCTTGCAGCGCGGCGCGGTTTAGCAGCGGCATGTCTTCACTGAGCAGCAGGGCGCTGCGCTCGCGGCCCCGGCCGAGGGCGGTGATAGTGGCGGGGTCGTAGGTGGGGGCCGAAACGTAGCAGAGTATTTCGCCGGTGGCGGGGTCCAGGGCCACGATGTAGCCCTTGCGCTCGCGCATGATGCGTTCGGCGTAAGCCTGCAATTCGGTATCGAGGCTGAGGTGCAGGTCCTGGCCGGGGTGGTAGATGGTATCGGTGGCCCAGGTGCCGTGGGGCTGGTTCAGCACATCCACTAAGGGGTGGTAGGCGCCGAAACTGCCTTTCAACAAGCCGTTGTAATAAGTTTCGAGGCCGCCGTTGCGCAGGCGGTAGAAGCGGCCCCGGGCCAGCCGCTGCGCCTGGTACAGAAAGGGCTGGGCATTGGCATATGCGTAGCCCAGCACGGGCGCGGCCACGTGCGTGGCGTAGTTGCGGGCCGTGTATTCGCGCAACTTGAGCTTGGGCCACTCGCTCTGGTGGCGGCGCAGAATGTCGTATTCGGACGCCGTTAAATCCAGCTGCAAGGGCAATTCGCGGCGGCGCAGGTCGCGGCTGCGATACTCGAAGGCGCTGTCGGGCCAGCCCAGCAGGCGATTGAGGCGGGTCGAATCGAGGTGGCCCCAGGACGGCAGCACGAGCAGGTAGCGCGGCCCGGTGTAGGCCAGCACCGAGTCGTTACGGTCAAGAATGCGGCCCCGGCTTGGCCAGAAGGCCTCGCGGCGCGGCGTATAGGTGTCGTGCGGCAGGATGAGGCCCACGCCGGGCACCGGCACGCGCCGCCACCACAGCACCAGGACCAGCCCGGCCAGCAGCAGGACAAAGAATACGGCAGTTAATTTCTTGCGGTGGGCCGGCAGCATCCGGCAAAGCTAGTGTTCTGCTGGCAGGTTGGCCCGCCGGCTTCGATGAACGGGGCCTGCCACCTCACGAAGCCAAGCTGCGGACGGGAATTTGGCCATGAGGTCAGGCTACTGCTTTGCGCAACAGCGCAATTTGCCCGGCGTGGTATAGGTAGTGCTGCGCCACGCCATGCAGGGTCACGTAAATGGAGGAGCCATAGCCCACCCGCGCATCGATGATGGTATTGATGGGCCGGTCCAGGGTTTCATCAGTGATAACTGCCGTAGCGTCCAGCAATTGTTCGTGCGTCTCGCGCAGGCTGGCTAACACAGCTTGCCAGTCGGCTTCGGTGGGGTTTTCGGGCTGCGGCGGCCAATCTTCGGCATTGCTGACTTGTACCAATTTGCCTTCGACTAAACGGCGGCGGGCCACCTCGGCCCACACGCTGGCGTGGCGCGTAATTTCCCAAATGCTGTGGGCATTAGCGATGGGCCGCTGGGCGGCTTGCGCGGCAGTCAGGCCTTTGAGCGTATCCAGCAGTGAGGGGCCGGACCACGGCTCGCCATCAAAGGCGAGGCGGAACTGGTCGAGCAGACGGGTGATTTCAGACATGGCGGGCGAAGAATTACGATAGGCAAAAAGATGAACGGCGAGGGTAGCCGGTGTTACGTGCTTCGTTTCTGAAAGGCTCGGCGGGCTGTCGTTCGCCCCTCGTTCAACGCCGAGACGCGAAGGGGCGCGTCTCTACAGGCTGTTACCTGCCCCAAACGGCACGACCCTACCCCGCCCCGCCCCTACCTTTGCCGCCTGCTTATGTACGACTTCCTCACCACCTCCCCCTGGCCCGATTACGAGCTGATTGATTCCGGCAACTTCCAGAAGCTGGAGCGTTTTGGCAAATACATCCTGGCCCGCCCCGAGCCGCAGGCCATCTGGGACCCACACCTGCCTCTCAAGGAATGGGAAAAGGCCGATGCCGCCTTCGCCCGCGCCCCCGGCTCCACCGAAAAAGGCCAGTGGCGCCTCAAGCCCAGCATGCCCGAGCAGTGGGTGATTGCCTACGAGCGGCCCGATGGGTTGAAGCTGAAGTTTCGGCTGGGTTTGTCGTCGTTCAAGCACGTCGGGCTGTTTCCGGAGCAGGACCCCAACTGGCAATTTATCTACAACCAGACCCGCAAGCGCCGCGCCAAGCTCCCGCGCGTGCTCAACCTCTTCGCCTACACGGGCGCGGCCACGCTGGCCGCCCGCGCCGCCGGGGCCGATGTCACGCACCTCGATTCGGTAAAACAGGTCAATTTCTGGGCCCGCGATAATATGGAAGCCAGCCAGCTCGACGGCGTACGCTGGCTGGTGGAAGACGCCATGAAATACGTGCGCCGCGAAGTGAAGCGCGGCAGCAAATACCAGGGCCTCATCCTCGACCCGCCCGCCTACGGCCGCGGCCCCAACGGCGAGAAATGGCAGCTCGAAGACGAGCTGAATGAGATGCTCAAGCTCAGCCAGCAACTCCTCGACCCCGAGGACCATTTCTTCGTGGTGAACCTGTACTCGCTGGGCTTTTCGGCCCTGATTCTGGATAACCTGACCACGGCCATTTTCCCTGGCGAAAAGGCTGTGCGCGAGTTGGGTGAGATTTATCTGCACGATGCCGGCCAGCGCAAGCTGCCGCTGGGCACGTTCTGCCGGTTTGCCACGTAGCGTGGTCGTACTCGGCAGGGACTTTTAGTCCGCGCCGGCTAGTCATCCGTATTGCCCACTCGCTTCGCTAAACTCGCGGACTGAAAGTCCGCGCTACTTCCTCTATGCACACGCCGCACGCCCATCGCCGCCTCGCGCTCATTGATTTGGGCACCAACACCTTCCACCTGCTCATCGTGGAAATCTCAAAAATGCCCGGCGAAAAACCGCTGGTGCTGCTGCGCACCAAAGCCGGCGTGCGCCTCGGCGAGGGCGGCATCAGTCAGGGCATCATCGCGCCCGAGCCGTATGCCCGCGCCCTGCACACGCTGGCCGGCTTCAAGGAAGAAATGGAGCTGCACGAAGTAACCGAAGTGCGCGCCACGGCCACCAGCGCCATGCGCGTGACGAAAAACGGCCCCGAGCTGGTGCGCGACATCTTCGAGCAAACCGGCATTCAGGTCAACGTTATTCCCGGCGAGCGCGAGGCGGAGCTCATCTGCCAGGGCGTGCGCCAAGCCGTGGATTTGGGCGAGGATGCGCAGCTGATTATGGACATCGGCGGCGGCTCGGTTGAGTTCATCATTGCCAACGAGCACACCATTTTCTGGAAGCAGAGCTTCGAAATCGGAGCCCAGCGCCTGCTCGACAAGTTTTTCCCCGACCCCAGCGGCGTATTTCCCGCCGAAGCCGTGGAAGCCGAACAGCGCTACCTCAGCACGGTGCTGGAGCCGCTCATCGAAGCTGTGCGCCGCTACCGCCCTGCCAGCCTCGTGGGTGCGTCGGGCAGCTTCGACAGCCTGGCCGATATGCAAATCGGCGAACTGCGCGCCGAAAGCCAGCTGCCGCCCTGCACCGAGCTGGCGCTGGAATCCTTCCAGACCAGCTACCGCCACCTGCTCAGCGGCAACCACGAGCAGCGCAAGGCCCTGCCCGGCATCCTTCCCATGCGGGCCGATATGCTGGTGGTAGCGGCAGTGCTCATCGATTTCGTGCTGGGCATTGCGGAAATCACGCGCATCCGCACCTCGGCCTACGCGCTGAAAGAAGGGCTGTTGGCGGAGATGCTGGCAGTATAGGCAGTTTCCCAACCAAAACAGAACGTCATGCTGAGCGGAGTCAAAGCATCTCTACCGCGTAAGTAATCCATTTACTATTGCGGTAGAGATGCTTCGACTCCGCTCGGCATGACGTTCCGGTTTTCATATTCCCCGACTAATATATTCCCGATGCCCACTTTCTCCTACAGTCAGCTTTTCACCTTCACCGAAAGCGTTTTCCTCGCCATCGGCTGCCCGGCCGATGACGCCACCCTGGCCACCGAAACCCTGCTCTCGGCCGACCTGCGCGGCGTGGATTCGCACGGCGTGGCCCGCCTTGTTGGCTACGTACGGCTGTGGGAGGCCGGCCGCATCAATGCCACCCCCCGTGTGGGCATCACCTACGAAACGCCCAGCACCGCCGTGGTGGACGGCGACAGCGGCCTGGGCCTCGTGGTGGGGCCCAAAGCCATGCGGATTGCTATTGAAAAGGCCCAGCAAGTGGGTTCGGGCTGGGTTTCGGTGAAGAATTCCAATCACTTCGGCATTGCCGGCTACCACGCCATGCTGCCCCTGGCGCACGACATGATTGGCATTGCCATGACCAATGCTTCGCCGCTGGTTGCGCCCACATATTCGCTGGATAGGCTACTGGGTACCAACCCCATTGCCGTGGCCGTACCCGCCGGCGAGCAGCCCGATTTCGTGCTCGACATGGCCACCACCACCGCCGCCAACGGCAAGCTCGAAATCGCGCAACGCAAAGGCCTGCCCCTGCCCGAAGGCTGGGCCCAAACCGCCGACGGCCAAAGCTCAACCGATGCCAACGCCGTGAAAAACGGCGGCGCGCTGCTGCCCCTCGGGGGAGCCACCGGCTCGCATAAAGGCTATGGCCTGGGCGCGGTGGTGGATATTTTCTCGGCCGTGCTTTCCGGGGCCAACTATGGGCCGTGGGTGCCGCCCTTCGTGGCTTTCCTTCAACCCTCGGCCAACCCCGTGGGCCAGGGCTTGGGCCACTTTTTCGGGGCCATGCGGGTGGACGCGTTTCGGCCCGCCGATGAGTTCAAAACCCACATGGACAACTGGATTTCGACCTTCCGCAACGCGCAGGCGGTGGAGGGCAAAAAAGTCCTGATTCCCGGCGACCCGGAGCGCGAAATGGCCGCCCACCGGCTGCTGGAAGGTATTCCGCTGCTCGATGCCGTGGTGCAGGATTTGGAAGGCGTGGGTGCGAAGTTTGGCGTACAGTTGTAGCCTGAATTCAGCTGTTTTAACGCAAAAGAGGCCCTTCGCAGCAGCAAAGGGCCTCTTTTACAAAATCTATTAGCGCTTAAGAAACACCATTGATTGCAGCTTGGGGCACCAGTGCGGCAATGGCCACGTCCTGGTTCAAGTACTGCGAGGTGTAGCCAGCATCCGACTTGTTTAGGAACAGGCAGGTACCGCCATTCACGGCATCAATAATCTGCGCATACTGGTCCATCGGCAGGGCCGGGCAGCCCAGGCTGCGGCCCAGGCGGCCATTTTGCTTGATGAAATCCTCGCTCACGTAGTCAGCGCCGTGCATTACCACCGAGCGGGCGGCGGCGTTGGTGTTGTAGCCTTCATCTAGCCCTTGCAGGTGCAGGGAATGGCCGTGCTTGCCCTCATATTCGCTGCCCGTGGCGTAGAAGCCGAGGCTGCTCATATTGCTCTGGTCGGTGTTGGAGAAGTTGGTGGCCTCGTTCTCGCCCGAGTTGTGGCCGTGGGCCACGAGCGTGTGGAAGAGGATTTCCTTCTTGCCCAAATCAAGCACCCAGAGGCGCTTTTCAGTCGAAGGAAGGTCAAAGTCGATAACCGTCAGGACTTGCTTATCCTCGGCCAGCTTGCCATCCTGGCGCAGGTTGAGGTAGCCGGTCATGGCTTTGGCAAAGGTTTCAAACCGCAGGCCTTCCTGCTCCGCCCCCAGGGCGTTGTAGGTGGCGTGCAATTCCTGATCGAACTGCGCTTTGGGCGAGAAGTCCATTTTGGGCATCCGCAGCTCATTGCGCGAGCCGGCCATCGACTCCTGGATATTGCCCGCCAATGGCGTGGCCAGAAACAACGAGGCCAGGAACGGCAGAACGCGACGCGCTAAGCGCTGACGACGCAGGCTTTTGCGTTTGCGTTGAACGATGCTGGGCTGATGCTGGTGCATAATCGAAGTGGCTGGTGATGAAAAAGAACCAGCTGCTGCAAGTGCGGCAGCTGCTTCGATACCTTATACGGAATAGAAATTCCGGTGGCTATTCTTAAACGCCCTACTCGCCTAAATGATTCCGTTTCCGGCGGGCTGACCAGCGCCGGCCGGCGCTTTTTGCTCCGGCAAGCAAGTGCTGTCGGCGCTTTGCCAAAACCCACGTCCCACGTCCCAAATTGTCGGTTTTATATTGCGAAGGGCCGGCTTGCTGCTTTAACCATCATTGCGATGATTAAAGCAGCAAGCCGGCCCTTCGGCTACTTCGTTTGCCTCCCGGCTCACTTAATGAAGAGACACGCTACCGCTTATTAGTTAACTTATTGCTGAGCGTAGAATGCCAGCACGCCATCGATTACGCGCTGCTGCAAGTCGGGCGTAAGCTCGTAGTACAGGGGCAGGCGAACCAGGCAATCGGTGTAGTGGTCAGACCAGGTCAGCTCACGGCCGTCGTGTTGAGCCGCGTAAAAAAGGCTCTTGTGCAACGACAGGTAGTGAAATACGGGCAGGATTTGTTGCTGCTTCAGGTAGTCAATCAAAGCCCCGCGCTCGGCTAAGCTGCGGGTTACCAGATAGAACATATGCCCGTTATTGGTCGCGTAGGCCGGTATCACTGGCAGGCCCACTCCCAGCGGCACCAGCGAAGCAAATGCCTCATAGTATCGGCTCCAAATGGCTTTGCGCTGGGTCTGAATGTCCTCCAGGTGTTCCAGCTGCGCCCACAGAAACGCGGCAATGATATCGGAAGGCAGGAAGCTGGACCCAATGTCTACCCAACCGTATTTATCTACCTCGCCCCGGAAAAAAGACGAGCGGTTGGTGCCTTTTTCCCGGATAATCTCGGCCCGTTGCGCGTAGAGCGGGTTGTTGATGGCCAGCATGCCACCCTCACCAGAGATAATGTTCTTGGTTTCGTGGAATGAAAAAGCGGCCAGGTCACTGAGAGTGCCCAGCGTTTTGCCTTTGTAGTAGCTGTCGATGGCCTGGGCCGCATCCTCTACCACGGCCAGCCCGTGCCGGTCGGCCACGGCCTGAATGGCATCCATGTCGCAGGCAATGCCAGCGTAGTGCACCGGCACAATGGCCCGCGTACGGTCCGTAATCAAGCCCTCCAGCGACGCTACATCGATATTCGGATTTTCGGCGGTGCTGTCGGCAAAAACAATCTTCGCGCCTCGCAACACAAACGCATTGGGGGTGCTTACAAAGGTGAACGAGGGTACGATAACCTCATCCCCGGGCTGCAGATTGAGCAGGATGGCGGCCATTTCCAGCGCATCGGTGCAGCTGGTGGTGAGCAGCACTTTGGCAAAGCCCAGCTGCTGCTCGAAAAACTGATGGCACCGCTTGGTGAAAACGCCGTCGCCCGAGATTTTACCGGAGCGAACTGCGTCCTCTATGTAGCGAGTTTCCGGCCCAGACAAGTAAGGCTTATTGAAAGGAATTGTAGGGAGCATGAACAGGTCGAATGAGAGCCGCAAAGGTACACCGGCCAGTCATACCAGCACAACGCTCGCGGCTACTCCAGCCAGAGGTGATAGATGTGCTCTTCGTAGCTGATGGCAAAGCCGCAGCTTTCGTAGAAGCCGCACGCGGGCGCATTATCCCGCTGCGTCACGACCTGCAGTTCGGTGTAGCCCGCGCCAATGGCCCAGCGCCGGGCTTCGGCTACCAGCCGCTTGCCTACCCGCTGCCCGCGGGCCTGCGCGTCTACTGCCAGCAGGCCAATGTCGGCCCGGCCATTTTTCTCGCCCAGCGTCAGCAGGCCCAGCTCCTTGCCCGTGTGGTCGGGCAGCGTGAGTACGACCCGCGCGATGGCTCCATTCAGCGAGTTGCGCAGCCATTGGCTATACAATTGCCGGAAGGCATCGGCGGGCAGGCGCTTGTCCAGGGCAAAGCGCGAATACTCCCCGCTCTGCCAGGCCAGCGACTCCAGCTGCGGCGTGAGGGTAGTGGTAGGCACGATGGCGGCATCAACCGGGGCGGCTTCGACGGGGCCGAGGGCCATGGCAAAGGTGACCTTGCGGTCGGCCAGCCACGCCTTATGCTGCTCCGCGAGCTGGTGGGCGGCCAGGTCATGGTAGGGCGCGTGCCAATAGACCAGCCGCGCGCCGGCGGTGCGGCACTGGTCCAAAGCCGTCCGTACTTCATCGGCGGTAGGCGTGTCGCACAGAATGCGGGCTACCCCGAAGCCGAAAAAGCGGCTATCCCAATCGAGAAACTGTACGACCGCACTCACGATATGCTCGTTGTATCGATGAGAAAAATAGGCCGGTTTTTCGCCTGCTCAAAGGTTTTGCCGATGTACAGCCCCACTACCCCCAGCACCGACAGCAGCAAGCCCGCAAAGAACCAGATGGATACAATAAGGCTGATGTAGCCCGGCTCCCAACTGTGGCCCAGCAGGTAGCGGGCCAGGGTGATGAGCACAAAGCCAAACGCGGCGGCCGAAATAGCCAGGCCCAGTTTCACCGTCAGGCGCAACGGCTTATCCGAATAGGCCAGAATAATGTCGAGGGCCAGGTTGATGAGGCGGCGCAGGTTGTAGCTGCTGGTGCCTTCCGAGCGCTCGGCATGTTCGACGGCCAAGCCCCCGCTCCGGAACCCCACCCACCGCACCATGGTAGGAAAATAGCGGATGCTTTCCCGCATCGAAAGCACCGCGTCTATCACCTTGCGGTGATAGATTCCGAAGTTGGCGATGGCGGGGTCTTGCTTGGTTTCGGTGAGATAGGACAGCACCTGGTAGAACGTGCGCGAGCCCAGCCGCTTCAGCCAGGAATCCTGGCGCTCGACGCGGCGCGCAAAAACCAGGTCGTACCCTTTCAGGGCCTCTTGGTATAAGCCGGGAATTTCTTCCGGCTGGTCCTGCAGGTCGCAGTCCATCACGATAATCCACTCGCCCCGGGCCTGCTCCAGGCCGGCCGTGATGGCCCGGTGCTGCCCAAAATTGCGCGATAAGCGAAATCCGCGCACCCGCTCATCCTTGGTTTGCTCCAAAATGGCTTCCCACGAATTATCAGGGCTGCGGTCGTCCACCAGAATAATCTCAAATGACCGGCCCAAAGGCTCGACTGCGGCCTTTATGCGGCTCACCAGCTGCGCGACCAGCGTATCGGCCCGGTACACCGGGCTCACGATGGAAAAGTAAACCTCTCCGGCTTGCGTATTATTTCCTTCCACTTATTTATATCTCGCTAAGTACACGATAAGCATCCTTCTACTGCGCTACTACCGGGGTTGGTGAACCCGCACGAATGATTTGCCGAAAAAATTGGCATACGCCCGGTTCGTCCAATGGGTCGAATCTTTCTCCAAATCGGCCAGAAAGATTGTTTGGGGCTTTGCCGATAATGAGTCCAGCTCCACGCCCGCATGGCCGGGGGCCAGCATCAGCTGGTAACGCTGTCGCTGTTGCTGGTCAAACTGTTTGGCCGCGCCACCCAACCAATCGCGGTAGGCCAGCGATATATTGTTTGCATTCTTGCCCTTACTGCGGTAGGCCAGTTTATAGTTAGCATCGGTTAGCAGCGCAAATACCAAGAAAATGCCCATTGCCAATGATAGGTAAGCCGGTTGCGCAGGGGCGGCCGGAGCCGTGCGTCGCCACCAGGCCACGGCTGCGTAGAGCAGGAAAATCCAGACCAGGATAAAAACCGCGTAAATCACATCAATGACACGGCCCGCCGGCGGGCCGCCCTGCGTCACGTAGGTAGGAAAGAAGGGCAGCGCAATCATTACCGCACCCGCCAGCAAGAAAACAAACCGATATTTAAAAAAAGTAACTATCGGGGCTTCTGCATTATCGCTGACCTTCGCTAACACCGGTATCAACATCACGGAAAACGCCAGAACGATGCCGTTGCCAAACCAGTTAATTATGCTATACACCAACAAGCCAACGCCATGCGTTACGCCATATACCAGCTTCCCCACGGTGCTGACATGGCTTGCCTCGAGGGATTGGTTTGCAGCGTTTAGTCGCACCGCATTGCCAGGGGCCATCATCACTACGCCGAAAGCGATAACGGCCAGCAGCAACAGGCCTAGCCACCAAAAACGGGTTGTTTTGTTGCGCAGGTTGAGCAATGCCCCTACTCCCACCCCAAACACGGCCAGCATGGCCGCAATAAAGTTGGTGCCTATCAGCAAAACCGTCATGAGTGCCGCAGCAGCCCAGTAGGCCCGGCTCACCTGTTCGTCCTGAAATGTGCGCATCACCAGCAGCAGTACAATGGCTCCCATGCTGATACTCATTTGGTAAGCCCAGTTGGCGTTCAGCCAAAACAGTGCTTCTGAAGTGCTGGGCAACTGGTACAGGTACAACACCATCACGGTGCACGTCAGCACCAGCGTTGCCAGCTTATCCCGCGTTAAGTACTTCATCAGCAGCCACACACTAACAATCATACTGCCCAGCCCGAGCCAGCAGGGTATCCAATACAAATCGAATCGGTTGTGAATTACTGGACTCAGCGGGCTGACCATTATCGCATTCGTCGTGTACAAGCCCTGCCACTTCATGTAAAAGTGTTTTTGAAATTCCAACCAGCCTAAGTGTTTGTAGAGGCTGGAGAAAACGTAGTCATCGGCACCCGGATGGCTATAAAAAGACAGCGCCAAAAAGGGAAGAACACTGATAAAAGCCAGTGCCAGGAAAAACACTTGATAAAGCCTGGTACTGTTGGGGATGAATTTGGCCGGATGGTCCATTGGGCAGTGGTCTATAATTTAGGAGTGAAGTTGTAAATCAACAAGTGTCTTTTACTCAACAGTGGTGCGCGTGCTGGAGTAGTGAGTGTATCGGGTGCATTGCCAGGTAGCGCGTTCGAGACAGGCATGTGGGTGAAGCAGGCCGCTCTCCGGCGCGGGTTGGGCTGGCGGCAGTATCCGAAGCGACTCAATATGCCCAAGCAATGAAGCGGCTGGCCGGCTGCATCTCGCCCCAGGTATCGTGCGAGCCAAGGCCGTTTCGTGCCGGCTGATAGCCGGGCTGCTAAAAAATGCGTAACGCTGCCTCCGCTGCCGCGACGCTGGCTGGCCATGGCGCGGGCCTCGTGCCGCATTGTGAATTGGTTGGTGGAATACCGGGACGTAGCCACGGTCCGGTCTCTGTGGGCAGCTTTGTCCCAAAGCTGACAGTCCTCCCCACACCAGGGGAAGAGGTACGCTAACGTGTTGCACGTCTGCAAATAGCCCTAGCCTTTTGGCGGCAGCAATTTCTGAGAGTACCACGGTGCTCACGCGTAGGATGATGCCGGCCCAAGCACAATGGCACTAGCGGTATTGGCAAAACCCGTAGTTGCCCATTGCACCAATGTTTGGGCGTGGCCGCGCAAAAACGCTGCTCGTTTAGCAACCGCCTGGCGATGTATAGCGCTCGAATTAAAATTACTATTGAGAGTCAAAACATCACCCTAAATTAGACTGCCACTACCTATTAAATACACCAAAATAGGATTTGTGCAAATATACACCACTCACGAGATACTGTCCTCGTTATAAGGTACAGTGGTAGGGTTTTTGCACAAAATCACAGGCCTTTCGGGGTAATAACCGGAGGTACTCTCTGCCACAGGCAGCTCGATTGAACTTGCGTTTGAGGATGCTGCGCGATGAGGCATTGAGCACTGCACAGTTCATTCGCCGGTTGGCTTCCGGGCGGGCTATTTAGGGTAGAAAACAAGGAAAACACCAGGAATACAACTCGTTTTCGCATGGCTTTTCCGGCACCTTCAGCGCCAGCCGCGCTGCAAAAACCGCCGGCCGGCGGCCCCGCCATCCAGCCAGCGCGAGGCCAGGCCGGGGCCGCTCACGAGGAGCATGCTGCCCACCCGTAGCGTGGCAATGATGTCTTTGAACTGCTCGGGCGGCAGGGCCGGGCAGCCCCGGCTGTAGCCCAGGTGGCCGTATTGCTGCACGTATTTCGGGCTGGCGTAATCGGCCGCGTGCAACACCACGTAGCGATCGAAGGCATTGGCATTTTGGCCTTTATCCAAGCCTTCGATGCGACGCGAGTAGCCGTGAATGCCGTCGTAGGTGCCCGCCGTGCGATAGAAGCCCAGCGAGGTGCAGGCCGAGGATTCCTGGTTGGAGAAGCGGCGTGCCCGCAGGTGGCCCGAGCCTTCGCCGTGAGCTACGAGGCTGCGGTGCAGCACCTGGGCATTCTTGAGGTCGATGACCCAAAGGCGCTCGGTGGTGTTGGGCAGGTCCATATCGGCCACGGCCAGCAGGCCGGCGCGTTCGATGCGGCCAGTGGGGTGTAGCGTGAGGTAGCCTACACAGGCCTGCTCCAGCACTTCGGGGCGCAGTGCGGCGGCGGCGGGGCCGAGGGCGGCGTGCAACTGCTGAATGGCTTGGTGCAGCGTATCGGGCACGGCGGCCAGCGCGGGTACCGGCGTTAGGCGGAGGGAATCGGGCAATGGCGCGGTGGTGGCCGGCGCGGCTGGGGTAGCGGCCGGCGTGAGGGGAGCAGCGGCCGAAACGAGTTTTTTGGCCGGCGTTTGTGCTTCCTCGGCCCGCAGTTGGCAGCCGGCTGTGAACAGCGCCGCCGCCAGGCAACTAACTAAGTGCACCCTTGCGGCGGCCGTTTTGGTAATGTCCCATAATGCTCTCAACCTAACCATGAGCCGAAATTACGGCAGGCCGCTACAGCTACCGCAAGCCAGCCAGCTCTTTTACAAAAATGAGTCAGTCATCGGACTGCGGACGGGCGGCGGACAAAGCACAGCACTAGGGATGAGCTAAAGACTAAAGAACAATAAATATTCGCACAGCACAATTATCCAAAAAATGCAATCGAATGCACAAATAATATTTTGTCATTTCAAGGCCATACAAACCATTTCTTCTACCTTGACGCCGTCAATCAGCAACAAAACCCGGTTTTTTGGGTGGCGACTGACTGGCAAGCCACACTTCAATTTTTCTTCACAAAACCCAATTCCCACACATGATGCATTTTACACCTCATTTTCCATTCCGCAAACGATTCCGGTTCACGCTGGCCCTGGCTTTGGCCCTGCTGGGGGCCGGCAACCAGAGCGCCCACGCCCAAAAAGTGGTGATGCAGGGCTTCTGGTGGGATTTCTGGAATTCGAACTACCCCAACGGCTGGGCCAATTACCTCGCCGACCTCGCGCCGCGCCTCAAAACCATGGGCGTGGACGCCATCTGGATTCCACCGACCATCAAAAACGCCAACCAGGGCAACGGCTACTCCCCTTTCGACAATTACGACCTAGGCGATAAGTGGCAAAAAGGCTTCCTGGCAACCCGCATGGGTACCAAGGACGAGCTGCTGCGCGCCGTGGCCGTGCTGCACGCCAATGGCGTAGAAGTAATTCAGGACGTGGTGCTGAACCACAACGACGGGGCTGGCTCCTCGAACGGCGCGGGCGGGCAGGACCCGGGGGCCTGGGAAGATGGCACGACCAGCAAGTACAAGAACTTCCGCTACGTGAGCTACGCCAAGCCCGTGACCGACGAGAGCGCCGCCGACTACTTCAGCCGCTCGGGACGCTTCTCGAAAAACTGGGAGAACTTCAACCCCAACCAAGGCAACAACTCGACCTCGGGCGACTGGAACGCACCCTACTTCGGCCCTGACATCAGCTACTACCCCGGCTCCTACGGCCAAAGCTCCAACGCCACCACCTACAACCCCGTGCAAGCCAGCGACTACATGCGCACCGGCAACCGCAACTGGCTGATTTGGTACAAGAAGCAGGTGGGTTTTGATGGCGTGCGGATGGATGCCGTGAAGCACTTCCCAGACTTCGCCAGCGAAGATTTCCTCTATAACCTGCAGAGCAATGCCGGCTGGGCCAGCGGCGGGGCCACCATGTACGCCGTGGGCGAATGGGTGGGCTCATCGAGTCAGATGGACGGCTGGGTGGCCAACGTGAACAACCGCGCCGGCACCTTCGACTTCTCACTGCGCAACGGGCTTTACAACATCGTGAGCCAGGGCGGCAGCTTCGATATCGGCACGCTGCCCACCTACCAGCAGAATACCCGCGTGGTGAACATCGGCGGGACGTATGTGCACCGCACGGTGCCCTTCGTGAACAACCACGACACGATGCGGCCCCAGGTGGACGCCAACGGCAACTACACCGGCTGGAACACCGGCTCGGAGCTGGCTCCGCACATCGACCCGTTCGACCCGCGCCTCTCGGCCGTGTATGCCGCCGCGCTGGCCATGGATGGCTCGCCGATGCTCTTTTTTGAGGACGTGTTCAACGTGGGCAACACCAGCAAGCGCTACAGCCACAGCCCCAAAAGCACCGTGGACCTGCCCACCCGCGACGACCTCGTGAACCTAGTGTGGTGCCACCAGAACCTGCATTTTAAGGACGGCGCGTACAAGGTGCGCTACCAGGCTGCCGACCACCTCGTGATTGAGCGCAGCACCAAGGCCATCATTGGCATCAACGACAACTTCACCACCTGGCAGAACAACACGGTGAGCTGCGATTTCGCCCCCGGCACCGTGCTCAAGGACTATTCCGGTGCCAACGGCACCGCTACCGTGACGGTGAGCGCCTCGCAGACGGTGGCCATCAACACGCCGCCGTGCAACGGCACAGCTGCCGGTGGCCGCCGGGGCTACTCGGTGTGGGCCCCCACCAACGCCGTGACCGGCTACACCCGCCCGGCCCTGACCACCACCCAGGAATGGGAGCTGGCCAACGACCTCGGCGACTCCGACAGCCGCTCGCTGGGCCAGGGCGGTGCGCTGCCGGCCGCCAGCACGGCCTACCGCACGGCCGGCCGCATCTACGTGGCCGCCAATAAAAGCGTCACCTACAACCTCTTTCCCGTTGATGCCACGCGCAGCCTGACGGTGGCCGTGCTCAACAGCGCCGGCACCGTGGTGAGCAGCCAGACCGGCACCGGCACCCTCACGGGCACCTACACGCCCACCACCGAGGGCTGGTACACCCTCAAAGCCAAAAACGCCAGCACCGCCAACCCCGCCCAAGGTGCCTTCGTGAAGGCCACCTACACCGCCCCCACCGTGGTAACCGGGGCCATGACCGGCCGCCGCGATGCCAACGCCCTGGCCACCACCCAAGAGGCCGCCACCGCCGAGGTGCTGGTGTACCCCAACCCCACCGCCGCCGACCGCATCGACGTGGTGATTACCGCCAACCGCGAACAGGCCGCCACCGTGCAGCTGCACGACCTCACCGGCCGCCTGGTGCACCAGGAAACCGTGCGCCTCTACAACGGCTCCAACGAGCTGCGCCTCGGCGTGAAAAAGTCGTTGCCGGCCGGCATCTACCAGCTGAGCGTGCCCGAGTTCCACGTTAGCCAGAAGGTGGCAGTGCAGTAAGTACCTACTTCATCTAATCAAAAAGCCTCTCTGGGAAACCGGAGAGGCTTTTTTGTGGCTGAGAGGGATGCGTTCATGCCATTTGTACATGCCATCAGGCCATTTGTATGTCCGATTGGACCATTTGCATATACAAACGGTCCATTTGCTCATCCGATTGGACTGTTTGTATGTACAAACGGTCCGTTTGCTTGTCCGATTGGACCGTTTGTACATGCAAATAGTCCATTTGCTCGTCCGATTGGACCGTTTGTATGTGCAATCGGTCCAATCGGACGAGCAAATGGATGTTCGCTAGAAAAACACGCTCACATTCAGCTTGGCATAGAATGGTGTGCCGGGGGTGAAGTGCAGTTCGTCCACGCCTTCGAGGGGTTCGCGCTTGGGAGCATTTATCAGACGGGTTTGGGTGGCGAACTGGGCCTGGTTCCATTCCACGTTCAGCAGGTTTTCGGCCGAAGCCCCGATTTGGAAGCGCGGCGTGGTGTAGGCCAGCACGGCATCGAGCAGGAAATAGCCGCGAGCGGTGATGCTGCCGTCGTCGTTGGCCGGGCGCGAGTCGATGTGGCGGTAGCGCAGGCTGCCGCTCAGGCCTTTGGGCGCTCGGTAAGTGAGGCCGCCGGTGCTGGTGAAGGTGGGTGCGAGCGGGATGTAATTGGCCTTTTCGGGCGCGTCGAGCTGGCGGCCGTGGTTGTAGTTGAAGTCGCCATCGACGAAAACCCGGCTGCCCAACTGGTAGCGCACCGACAAATCGAGGCCGTAGCGCTGGGTGGGGCCGGTGCTTTCCACCACGGCTTCATCGCCCACATACACCAGCTCATCCTGCAAATGCAGGCTCCAGAGGGCCGCATTCACCACCAGGCTGGGCAGAGGCTTGAACGTGCTGCCGATTTCGGAGCCCACGGCGCGGGGCAGCACGTTCGCATTCACGCCCTGAATTACGCCCCGCGCATCATTGGAATGGAACCCGAAGCCCGAGCGGGCAAACAGCTGCACGGCCGGCGTGAGTTGATAATACAGGTTGAGTTTGGGCGAGACGCGGGCGCGGGCCACTCGGCCCCGTAGCGGAGCCAGTTCGCCGGTGGCCTCATCGGTGCTCCGGCCCCGGAAATTGAAGGTGAAGAAATCGGCCCGCACGGCCGCGTTCACCGTGAGGCGGTCGGTCAGGGTCAGGGTTTCGTCGAGGTAGGCGTTGATGTTCTGTTCAAAGAGGCGGCCCGTGCTGATGGTATCGAGCACCTGCCGGCGCACGGTGTGGCGCAGGCCCAGGGTCGAGAAATCGTTGCGGGTGCCCACGCCCAGCGTGCTGTGCAGGGTGCGCGCGCCCAGCTGGTCGTCGCGCTCATACGTGGCGGTGTAGCCGAAGAGGTGCCGGTCGTCGGTTTGGTTGATTTCGTCGCCGTTGATTGAGTCGTGCAGGAAGAACGTAAAGTTGGAGTACAGGCTGAAATCGTACTTCGAGTAGTAGGCCTGCTGGCGCAGCACCGCATCGTGGGGCAGGGCGGTGGTGAGCACCGCGCTGGCGTTGGTGCGGCTGGTGCGGCCGCCTTCGGTGGGGTCGATGCTGCCGTAGCGCGAGATGATACCCTCCCGGATGCCGCGCTCGGGAATCTGCCCGCTGGCATCCCAGTTCGAGGTGAAGTGCGAGCCCAGCAGCGTGAGCGAAGTTTTATCGGAGAGCTGGCCCGTGTATTTGGCCATGCCGTTGAAGCGCTTGAAGTGCTGCGGCTGGTCGAAATACGAATTGGTGAAGTTGTACTCGGCCGCCACATAGGCGCTTTCGGGCTTTTTGCTGAGCAGGTGGTGGTTTTGGCCCAGCAAATCCAGCATCACCAGCGCCCGGCGGGTGTCAAACTGGCCCACTTCGAGCTTTACCTGGCTGTGCTCCAGCCGCGTTTTGGTGCTGAACTCGCCCGCGCCGGCCGTGGCAAAATCACCAAACCGCGCCGTGTACGGGCCTTTGTACACCTTCAGCTGCTCCACCGTTTCGGGTATCACGAAGTGAAAGTCGGCATAGCCCTGGCCGTGGGCGTGGCTCACCATGTTCACCGGCAGCCCGTCCACGCTCACCGCGAAATCGGTGCCGTGGTCGCAGTCGAAGCCGCGCAGGAAAATCTGCTCGGCCTTGCCCCCACCCGCGTGCTGGGCAATGAACAGGCCCGGCACAAGGCGCAGCAGGTCCTGGGCCGAGTTCACGGGCCGCAGCAGCTGGTCGATGTGCGAGATGGCGGCCAGGCTCTGGTTGGGGTCGCGGGGCTGGCTCACGGTCACTTCGGCCAGGCTGAGCGTGGTGGTGGCCACGCGCAGGCTCAGGCGCGGGCTTTCGCCGGCCGCCAGCGTCACGGGCACGGTCTGGGCGCGGTATCCCAGTGCCCCCACCCGCAGCGAGTAGCTGCCCGGCGCAAGGCCGCTAAGGCGGAACTGGCCCAGCGCATCGGTGGCGGTGCCGCCAGGCTGGCCCAGCAGACCTACGCTCACGCCTGCCACCGGCTGGCCGGAGAGGGAGTCAGCCACAGTGCCGCGTAGCGTGGCGGTGCCCTGCGCCTGCGCGGTCTGCGTCAATAAAAACAGCCCAAGCATAAGCCCCCAGGCTGAAAGTGCAGTAACAAGTTGTTTCATCTAGTCCGAAATCAAGGCCAATGGCAGGCAGCGCCGAAGCGCCGCCTGCCATTGGCTCAGTTGAATGAAAGGGAAATGTGCCGACTAGAAGTTGGCTTTGCTCATGCAGTTGGCACGGCACTGCGCCCGGTGCTGGGCCTGCTGCTGCGCTAGGTGGCCGCGCGACTGGTTGCGCCCGGCCGAAGCGGTATTGGCTGGCAATGCGCGGCTATTCGCATCGAACAAAGAGATGGCAATGCTGCCCGCCGCAGGCAGCTGCACGCGAGAAGTAACGCCCGTAGCGCCCGCTACGGGTTGGAGGGAATTGGCCCGGAAAATCATTTAATGAGGAGTTGAACGCGCCTCGGCACAGTGGCCCGCAGGCGGCGTCGGATTATTGGATAAGATGAAGCGGCACGGCTCCTTATCGGCAGCCGTACTCAGTGGCCCCGTTTGGATTCGAACCAAATCAGGACCAAAATTCAACTTATCCCCGACGGGGCGGTAACTCAATCTGGCCCCGGTAGCCCACAGGCACGGCCACCACACGGGCGGCCTGCCGGACCTCGGCAGCATTAAAAACCGGCCGGGCAAACACCACCCGCACTTCCGTGAGGCAGTGGGTGTCTAGGCCTTTGAGGGAGGTGAGCAGCTGCTGCAAAGGCAGGCGTTCACCGGTTTTCTTCACAGTGTACTGCACGCCGTTGCAGTCATCGAAACAGCCCAGGCGCAGGGTATGGCGCAGCTGGCAATCTTTGCTGTGCATGTAGGCAAAGGGCCGGTCAATCACCTTCGCCGGGCGCTCCACGAGGCCCGCCCCCACTACCAGCAGGTAGTTGAGCAGCAGCAGCAGCGTGAGGTACGGGCGGAAAAGCATGATGTGAAGAAGGCTGACGTTATCTACGGCGCAGGTGGTGAAAAAGGATGGATTAAACTTTCAATTAATTCTTCAGGCAAAAAACACGCGCTCCACGGTCCAGTAAGCCGCTATCAGGCCGATGACCACCGACACCGGCACTACCACCCGCTGCTTGTACCAGCTTTTGTTGGCGGCCCAGCGGCCCACCAGCGCCCAGCACAGCAGTATCACCGAAACCTGGCCCAGCTCCACGCCCACATTGAAGGAAATGAGCGAGCCAAAATAGTCCTTCTGCGGCAGCCCCAGTCCCGTGAGGGCACTGGCAAACCCCATCCCGTGCACCAGCCCGAACCCAAACACGATGAGCAAGCGCCACGGGTTGAGCTTATCGGTAATAATATTCTCGATGGCCACAAATAGGATGGACAGCGCGATAATCGGCTCAATCACCGACGAGGGCGGCTGAATAAACCCATACATGGCCAAGCCCAGCGTGATGGAGTGCGCCACCGTAAACGCCGTGGCCTGCATGAGCACCGGCTTCAGACGCGGCTCCAGAATGTAGAGACTGATGATGAACAGAATGTGGTCGAACCCCAGCGGAATGATGTGTGTGAAGCCCAGCTGCAGGTAAGTCCAGAAAATCTCCGTGCGCGAGAGCTTGCTCAGGTCCGTGTTGAGGACGTGCGCGGCGGCCGGTAGTGCCAGCAGCACCAGCAGCGGCAGGGCCACCAGGGCGCGGCGCGGCAGGCGCATTCCTCGCAACGGTCCGGTTGGTTTCATATTAGCGGGCGGCCAGCAGCTTTTTGCCCTCGGCCTCTACTTCGGGGTTGAGGTAGGGAGCGGTTTTCAGCGAGTTCTCAATCAGGGCCTGGCCCTCGGCATTCTTGCCGAGCTTGGTGAGAATGAGGCCGGCGCGGCATAGCAGCACCGGATTTTTCGAGCCCGTGCGGCGGGCTACCTGCATATATTTCTGAGCCTCGGCATACTGGCCGCGCTTGTAGAGCACCCAGGCCATGGTTTCGTTCACGTCAATGTTGTCGGGGCGGCGGTCGTACTCGATTTTGGCATGTTCCATCGCCTTGTCCAGCTCGTTGGTTTTGAGGTATGCGTAGGCCAGCTCGCGGTCGGCGTAGTGGCCCATTTGCTCGTTGCTATCGGCTTCCTTAGCGGCATTGGCCAGCATGTCGATGGACTCCTTCGCCATTTTATCGGCCTCGGCGGGCTGGCCATTGAGGCGGTACAGGTCGGTCAGCTCATCAGCAAAGGCATAATCCTTCACCGTAATGCGGGCTTCCTGGTAGAGCTTAATGGCCCGGGCATAGTCCTTATGCGCCGCCGCCATGCGACCCAGGCCTGCCAGCGCGTAGGCATAGCCGGGGCGGGCCGATAGCGCCATGAGGTAGTAGCCCCGGGCGTGGGCCGTGTCGCCGCTTACTTCGTAGAGGTGGCCCAGCGCCACGCGGGTCCACTCGGTTTGCTCCAGGCCAATGTAGCCGGCTTTGGTGGCCATATCCATGGCTTGGATGGCTCCAGGCACGTCGCCGTAAATCTCGCGCAGGTAGCTCACCCGGGCGTAGGCGGGCAGGTCGGGGCGCACGGCATTCATCTTGTCGGCCATCTTGATGGCCTCCTCGTAGTGGCCCATTTCCACGTTGGCATCGGTCAGCAGGCCGTATACGAAGCCGCTGTTGGGGTTCAGCTTCTGGGCCTGCTCGGCGATGCCGAGGCCCTGGGCGAAGTGGTGCTGCGTGAGGCAGAGCGACGCTTTGCAGCACAGGGCCTCAAAGTTTTCGGGCTCGGCGGCTAGCACCTGCTCCAGCAGGTCCATAGCCGCGCCGTCGTAATACGGGTGGTCGCCGGTCACGCGGCCTTCCTGCATGTAGGCCTGGGCCAGCAGCAGGCGGCTTTTCTGGTCCTTGGGGTTGGTGCGTAGCTTGGCCAACAAGCCCTCGATGGCGGCTTTGGTGTTCAGCCATTCGTTGCCCACCGAGAGGCTGCCGCGCCGGTCTTTCAACTCCGGCGTGCGAACCTCCGGCTTTTTAAAGAAGAATATGGCGGCCGCCATTAAGCCGAAAACAACCAATAAACCGGGGTATAAGTACTTTTTCAAAACAGAGAAAGATGACTGAGTGGAGGAGTAACCGTAAACATAATGCCTAAAAAAAGAGCCGCCGCCAGTCCAAACGAGGACCAAACGACGGCTCTTTTCAATCAGCTTCTAGCGCAGCTTATTGGCGCTCGATGCGTACCGATTGCACGACAGTGCTGCCGTTGTACAGCGTGGCGATGTATACGCCGGGGGCCACATCGCGGCCGGGCGTCCAAGCCAGCTCGTTGGCACCGGCACCGAAGGCTTTGTCCTTGGCAATGGTAGCCACCTTGCGGCCGGTCACGTCACTGATAACTACGCTCATCGTGCCTTTGGTGGGCAGCTCAAAGCGCAGCGTGGTGCGGTCGGCAAAGGGGTTGGGGTAAGCATTAGCCACCGTCAGGTTAGGCGACAAGCCGAGGCTGGACGAACGCTGCGCCAGGGCCACTGACTGGGCTTTAGTACCGCTCCAGGGTGTTTGCGAGTAAGGGAAAGCAGCTTTGAACGTGGTGTCGTTGGCCGTAACGCCGGCATTGAAGCCCAGCACGTTGCCCAACTGAGTGGTAACAGGGCTCGTCGAAGCCGGGGTGTAGTCGTCGTACCACAGGCCGATAGCAGCCAGCACCACGCCACCCACGGCTTGCAGCTCGATGCGGGTCACGTCATCCTCGAGGCGGCGACCGTTGGGGAAACCGTCCATGTTGGGGATGTTCTGCAGGCTAGCGTTGGCATTGTAGGTCGGGTTTGTCAGACCAGCTACAGCGGCGGCCAGCAGGCCCTCCGAACTGAAGCCAGCAGCGGCAGTACGTGGCGTAGGAGGCACAGCCATGTTCAGGCGCAGCATGTCGCCACCGGGGTTGCTGGCCGAACCACCCACCAACAGGAAGTTGTTGATGAAAGGCTTGCCGGCGGCCAGCGGGTTGCCGCCTTTGCCAGTAGCCAACTGATAAGGAGCCAGGTTTGGAACCCCCGTGTGGAAGATGGGCAGAATATCAACTGAGCGCGGCTTGCCGGCGCGCAGCAGGTAGGGGCCATAGGCATTAGCAGCCAATGCCGTACCGTTCAGGGCAGCGTTGCCAGCCAGGCCGCTCAAGCCGGCGGCTCCATTGCGGAAGTCAAAGCCAGCGAAGCTAGCTCCGCCCAGCCCACCCAGGCTCTGACCAGCCAGCGACTTGCTCTGAATACGCAATGCGTTGAGCAGCGTACCGGGGCCAGAAACAGCCTCCCCGTAGTACGTCGTGCTGGCAGTTTTGGGACCAGCTGGGGCTACCGGCGTATTGTCAGCCAGATACAGGCCCAGTTCGGGGTTCGACAGGTAGTCGTCCGTAGCAGCAACTTCGGCATAAGGAGTGCCGGAGTTCCAAGCATCTTTAGCACCAATGGGGTTGATAACTTCGTTCAGCAGCGGCATACCGATGCGCGACACCTGCACGTAGCTGCCCGACACGGTAGGCGCGGCACCCGTGGCCGACAGCACGCGGGTAGAAGGCCGGCTGGCCGAAGCCCACACGCCGATGATGTAGTTCGAATCCAGGATGTTGGTGGTGCTGGTGAGGGCCGTAGTGCCCGTCTTGGCCAGCACCGTCACCGGAATTTGCATCGCGATGGCGTGGGTGTTCTTGCGGGCGAGGCCGTCGCGGGCCGCGCCGGGAGCGCGAATACCGCCCAAGTCGAAGATGCCGCCGAGGTCAGCAAAGAACGGGTCGTCCGTCGGGCCGCAGAAGATTTTGGTGCCATCTGACAGCGTCTGAATGGCGTTGGTCATCAGCGTGGCATAAGGGGCTGTCTGGTTCAAGCCAGCAGGGCCATTAATAGAACGCGGGCCGATATTGGGGGGAGGCACAACGCCGTTGGTTACAACGGTTGTGAAGGCCCCACCACCTACGCTTTTTTCGCAGGTATAAGTGGTTTTCAGGTTCTGAAGTCCCAGCCGAATATTGAAAAAGGTGCCGGTGCCGGCTTCGTTGGTACGGGTGAACGTGAAACGGTACGTGATGTCGTCACCGGCCGTGGTCGGATTGTTCTTCACGTGGATTTCGTAGCGCACGTTTTCGCCGAACGTGTTGTAGTTCGGGCCGCCCTGGGGCAGCTCCAGCGGAATGTAGTTGGCGATGATGGTAACGCTGGCACTGCCGTCGTTGTTAGGCGAATCGGGGCTGCGGAAGGCGTACAGGTCGGTGTTATCGGCCAACGGGTCGTCGGCGATAAGTGGGGCTTCGCGGTGGCTGGAAGCTTCCAGCGTGTTGTGTTGGCTGCTCAGAGCCACCACACCTCCGGCCGCGGTTGCGAGCAGAGCAGCCTGGAAAAGAGGGCGAGTAAGTAGATTTTTCATAAAAAAGGATGTTGGGAAATGGGTTTTGGTGAAGGTGTAAGGCAACCTAAAAAACTCTCAAGCTGAACAGCATATTCCCTAATGCCCCGTGTGATGTGGCCTTTTTGAACCCGGCTGCGCAGTTGTACTTTCCTTACGTTCGTACTCACCGCCTCGGTTTGAATTTTTCTAACAATAGTTCAATAAGATTTTGGCTTGTTATAATGGCAGGGCCTGGGGGTATGTATTGCCCCGGTTATGGCGGGGTTTAGCCCGTACTTTTGCAGCGCGCTTTTCGGCGCCATTTACTTTCATTTTTCGGGCCGCCGGCAGTGGCCGCCCCTCGTTTATATGGCTACAGTAGCAATCAACCTGGCCACCGGCAGCCTTCAGCAGGAAGAAATCATCGTCGGCATCGACCTGGGCACCACCAACAGTCTCGTGGCCTACGTGCACCCCGAGAGCCACCAGCCCGCCGCCATCAACGATTTGGGCCGGGGCACCATCGTGCCCTCCGTGGTGCATTTCCCCGCCGATGGAGCCGACCCCATCGTGGGCACAGAGGCTCGTGAGTACCTCCTCACCGACCCGCAGCGCACCATTTATTCCGTGAAGCGCCTGTTGGGCAAAAGCTACCGCGACCTGGGCCAGCACGCCACCCAACTCGGCTACAAGGTCATCGACGACAACTCCGAAGGCTTGGTCAAAATCCGGGTCGATGACCGGTTCTTCTCCCCTATCGAGCTATCGGCCGATATCCTGCGGGAACTGCGGGCCCGCGCCGAGCACGCCCTCAAAACCCCGGTAAACCGCGCCGTTATCACCGTGCCGGCGTATTTCAACGACTCGCAGCGCCAGGCCACCCGCGACGCCGGCCGCCTTGCCGGCCTCGAAGTGCTGCGCATCGTGAACGAGCCCACGGCTGCGGCCTTGGCCTACGGCATCGGCCTCGACCCCGACGAAGAGAAAACCGTGGCCGTGTACGACCTTGGCGGCGGTACCTTCGACATCAGCATTCTGCGCATTCAGCAGGGCATTTTTGAAGTACTGAGCACCAACGGCGACACTTACCTCGGGGGCGACGACCTGGACCGCGCCGTGGTGGACCATTGGACGGCCACTTTCGGCCTTTCGGAGGCTTTCCACACCAACCCGCACCTCCAGCAGCAGCTGCGCTTGGCCGCCGAGATGGCCAAGAAATACCTCAGCCAGCACGATGATTTCACGACCCACCTCACCGACGAGGCCGGCCGGAATATCACCGTTACGCTCACCCGCGCGCAATTCAACGACCTCATCCGCCCGCTGGTGGACCGCACCATTGCGGCCTGCCGTCAGGCCCTGGCCGATGCCAAGCTCGAAACCAAGCTTGATGCGGTGCTGCTGGTAGGTGGCTCGACTCGCGTGCCGCTGGTGTACGATGCGGTTTCGGAGTTCTTCGGGCAGCCGGCTAACAATTCACTGAACCCGGATGAGGTGGTGGCGCTGGGCGCGGCCATTCAGGCCGATATTCTGGCCGGCAACCGGCGCGACGTGCTGCTGCTCGATGTGACGCCGCTCACGCTGGGCATCGAAACGCTGGGCGGCTTGCTGGACCCCATCATTCCGCGCAACTCGAAAATCCCGACCAAGGCCGGCCGCCAGTACACCACCAGCGTGGACGGGCAGGTGAACCTGAAAATTGCCGTGTACCAAGGCGAGCGCGACCTCGTGAGCCAGAACCGCAAGCTGGGCGAATTCACCCTGACCGGCATTCCGGCCATGCCCGCCGGCCTGCCCAAGGTCGACGTGAACTTCCTGCTGAATGCCGACGGCATCCTGAAAGTGGAAGCTATCGAGCTGCGCTCCAACACGCGCCAGCAGGTGGAAATAAAGCCCCAGTACGGCCTCACCGACGACCAAGTGGAGCAGATGCTGATGGATTCGCTGGTGAATGCCAAAGACGACGTAGCGGCGCGCCTGCTCATCGAAGCCCGCACCGCCGCTGAGCAGCTGCTGTACCAGGTGAATAATTTTACCCGCAAAAACCGCCAGCACCTCACCGAAACCGAGCTGACGGCTACCGAAGCCCAGGTTGCCACCGTGCAGGCCGCGCTGGCCGGCACCGACCGCGACCCCATTCTAAAAGCCATGGACGAGCTTGACGAGCTGACCCGTCCCTATGCCGAGCGGGTGATGAACATCTCTATCCAGCAAGCCATGGCGGGCAAGAAAATCGAGTAGCGCACTAAGAATCGGTACAACGGGGCACAAACCGCTTTTATACCTTCGCAAAAGTTTTCAAAGGCCCACCCGTGAATCCCTACCTCGCTCGCCTTTTCGCACTGGCTCAGCAGCCCAGCCGCCGCATCATTGGCCTGATGTCGGGCACTTCGCTCGATGGGCTGGATGTGGCGCTGTGCCGCTGCAAGGGCCACGGCACTCAGTTGCAGACCACGCTGGAGCACTTTGCCACGCTGCCCTACTCGGCGGAATTTCGGCAGCGGCTGCGGGCCATTTCGCAGCCCACTGTGGCGTTGCAGGATGTTACCATTCTCAACGCCGAGGTGGCCCGGCAGCACGCAGAAATGGTGCTGGTCTGCCTGCAATCCTGGCAGGTGGCGGCGGCCGAGGTCGACCTCATTGCCAGCCACGGCCAAACCATCTGGCATGCCCCGCGCCACCAGCATCAGCAGGCCGGTTTTCCGCACCACGCCACGCTGCAAATCGGCGATGGCGACCACCTGGCGGCGCTCACCGGCATCATCACCGTGGCCGATTTCCGGCAGAAACACGTAGCCCACGGCTTTGAGGGCGCCCCCCTAGCTGGCTATGCCGACGAGCTGCTGTTTTCTTCCCCCACCGAAAACCGACTGCTGCTCAATCTGGGCGGCATTGCAAACTTCACGTACCTACCGGCTCAGCCCACCCCCGGCCTGCCCCTCACCACCGATACCGGCCCCGGCAACACGCTGCTTGATGCCGTAACGCGGCAGTATTTCCCCGGCCGCGAGTACGATGAAAACGGTGCGATTGCGGCCAGTGGTACCGCTCATCCGGCTCTGCTACAGGAGCTACTGAGCCATCCATTTTTCGCCGCACCGCTGCCCAAAACAACTGGCCCGGAGCTATTCGGCCCCGACTACCTGCACGAGGCCCAGCTTAAAACCGGCACCACGTCCCTCCCACCCGCCGACGTGCTGGCCACCCTGGTTGAGCTAACGGCCACGGGCGTGGCCAGCGCCGTTCAGCAGTGTCTTCCAGAAGCCGAGCGGCCCGATGTAGCCTGCTACGTGAGCGGCGGCGGCAGCCACAACGGCGCGCTGCTACAGGCCCTGCAACGGCACCTGCCCACCGCCCGCTTTGCATCCATTGATGCGCTGGGCATTCCCGCCGATGCCAAGGAAGCCGTGCTGTTTGCCGTGCTGGCCAACGAAACCGTGGCGGGTAATCCTGACATCAGCCTGGGCAAAATCTGTTTGCCGTAGCCGTTTGCGTTATATGGCGCGGGGCAGGGCGGCAGCGCAATAGCTACCGGCTTTGTGATTTTTTCACCACCTGCTTTTTCGGCCGAGCAACCTCAGTCAGGCGCAGGCTGAAACCCAGTACTGCCCGGGAAGCCGTGTCCCGAAAAGTAACTTCCAGCAACTCTGATGGGATTCGCAGACTGGAATCAGCCGCGAAAGAAAAGCTGTAGAACAGCCGTGCGCTGCCCCTGTCGCCCAGGCGCACGCCCAGTTTGTAGAGTTCGATGGCCGTACCGCGCCCAGGCCGCTGACCACTTTTCCAGAGCGGCCGGGCCGCCGCAGTAAACCGGGCCAGGCCAATGCCCTGCCGGATTTCCGGTGCCAACCTACTATAAGCAGCCGAATAATTGGCCCGAAGTACGGCCCGCAGAAACTGGCCCGCCGCCTGCCCCTGGCTGAGCGGACGCCCCGTTTCTGCTCCCTGCCGCGCAGTCACCAGGCCACCGCCAACCGCTTCCACGGCTGCAAGAATGAGCATTAGCAGGCTTGCCCTGATGCTGATTTGCCACCGCAGTTGTTTCAGTCCTGGAAGTGCTTGCATGGCCAAAAATAAGCGGGGGCGGCTGGCCCGGACCAAGGTCCGGGCCGCCGCCCCCGCTCCGGCTCCTGGTGGGGGCCGGTTAGCTTGCGCAGGTTATTCGATTACCACGCGGCGCGTCACGTTCAGGTTCGTGCCCGTGAGGTGCAGCACATACACCCCGGTGGCCAGGCCGCGCGTCGAAATCTCGGCCTGATTGGCGCGGCCGGTGCCCAGCTGCATTTGCTGCGAGCTTACCCGCTGCCCCAAGGCATTGAATAAGTCGACCGAAGCCGTGCAGGTAGCGCCTACACCGGTCATTTGCACGCGCAGGGCGTTGCCATTGGCCACGGGGTTAGGCGCTACGGCCACGCTATAACCGGCAGTTTGCTCACGAGCAGCGAGCCCCTGAGTTACCGTCACGGCCAATGATGCGAGGTTGTTGGTTTCGTTCGCTTCCGTCACCACATTCAGCGGGTCGGCCACAAACAGCACGTAGTAAGCCCCCGGCGTGGTGTTAGCCGGCACGGCTGCCACCAACTGGCGGTTGGCACTCACGCTGGATGCCAGCGAAGTACCGGCGCTGCTGCCCAGCAGAATGTCGCTGGCATCCAGCGTCTGGTTGGTCGAGAGGTAATAGCCCACGGCCGAGCTGGCCGCCGAGCCGCCGCCCTGGTTGGCCACGGTAGCGCTCAATGACAAGTTGCCACCGGCGGGTACCGACGAAGGCGAAGCCCCAATCTGCGTCAGCAGCAGGTCGGGCAGAATCGTGGGGGCAGTTACGCAAGTCACGGTGGCATCGAAGCCCGAACCTACTACGCTGGCATCGCTCGTGAACACCAGCGTCAGAGCACCGGTCGAGTTGGTAGCCATGATGGGCAGCGAGGGCATTCCCGTCAGCGTGGCCAGCAGCGGCGACTGCGCGTCCGGTCCATCGTAAATCATCAGCCGGTCGCAGCAAGCCTCTACCGCAAACGAGTTGAACGAAAGCTGAATGCGGCTGTTAGCCGTGCCAGGGTTGATGGTCAGCGTGCCGTTGGCATTGTCCGAGTAGTTGCCAAATCCAGCGTGGTCATACACCGTCGTGCTGCAGGTGGTCACGGTATTGGTGCCCGAGAAAGGCACGACAATGCCCGTGAAGGGGCCCGTTACCGTGAAGTAGTAATAGGCCACGTTGTTGGTTTCGTTGGTTTCCGTCACCACGTTCGTGGGGTCGGCCACGGCCAGCAGGTAGTAGTTGCCAGCGGCGGTACCCGTCGGAATAGTCACGTTGCCATACGAGGTGAACCCCTGGAAGGCACCGAGTTGGCCGCCGGTGGTCGTGCTCATCAGCACATCGTTGGCATCCAGCGTCGAGTTCGTCGACAGGTAGTAGCCCACGTTGCTGCTCGGCGAGGGCGTGTTGCCCGCGTTGTAGACGTAGGAAGTAACCGCAACCGAAGTACCAGGAGCTACCGAGGTGAGCCCCATATACGTCTGCGTAATCTGCAGGTCGATGCTCGGGGCAACCACCTGAATGTTAGCAGTAGCCACGTTGTTGTTTTCGTTGGTTTCGGTCACGGCGTTGGCCGGGTCGGCCACGAACAGCACGTAGTAATAGCCCGGGGCTGTGCCCGTGGGAATAATAGCCGAAGCCGTGCGATACGAGCTGCCATTGGCCGCCAACTGGGTCCCAACCCCTGTAGTCAGCAGTACGTCGCTGGCATCCAGGGTCGAGTTCGTCGACAGGTAGTAGCCCACCGTGCTGCTTGGCGAGGTGATGGTGCCCGTGTTGTAGATATAAGAAGTGAAATTCAGCGTTGAACCCGTGCTCACCGTATAAGGCGAGGCATACACTTGGCTCATTTGCAGGTCGATGCCCGGCGCCGTCACCACCAAAGTAGTGCTGGCCACGTTGTTGTTCTCATTGGTTTCGGCCACCGCGTTGGTCGGGTCAGCCACAAACAGCACATAATACGTGCCCGAAGCAGTACCGGTCGGCACGGTAATAGTCGAGTAGATGTTCAGGTAGCCACCGCCGTTCAGCGTGCTGTTCGGCTGGCTGCCCACCAGCACGTCATTCGCGCTGAATACGTTGTCCGTCGACAAGTAGAAGTTGATGTTGGCCGGGGTGGCCGCGCTATTGCCCAGGTTGTTGAGGTAGCACGAAGCATTGGCACTGGCCCCCGCCGCCACCGTAGTGGGCGATACATACGGGTAGGTCACCGACAAATCAATCGTCGGCGCAACTACCTGAATAGTGGTGCTGGCGACGTTGTTGGTTTCGTTGGTTTCCGTCACCGCGTTGGCCGGGTCGGCCACGAACAACACGTAGTAGTAGCCCGCCGCCGTACCTACCGGCACTGTAGCCGAAGCATTACGGTACGAGCTGCCATTAGCTGCCAGTTGGGTTCCAACCCCTGTAGTCAGCAGTACGTCGTTGGCATCCAGGGTCGAGTTCGTCGACAGGTAATAGCCCACCGTGCTGCTTGGCGAGGTGATGGTGCCCGTGTTGTAGATATACGAAGTCAGGGTAAGCCCACCGCCAGCGCCTACGGTGTAAGGTGAGGCATACACCTGGCTCATTTGCAGGTCGATGCCCGGCGCCGTCACCACCAGGGTCGTGCTGGCCACGTTGTTGTTCTCATTGGTTTCCGTCACGGCATTAGCCGGGTCGGCCACGAACAGCAGGTAGTAAGTGCCCGAAGCAGTGCCGGTCGGTACCGCGATGGTCGAGTAAATGCTCAGGTAACCGCCGCCGTACAGCGAAGTATTCGTCTGGCTGCCCACCAGCACGTCATTCGCGCTGAATACGTTGTCCGTCGACAAGTAGAAACCAATATTGGCGGGACTAGCCACGGCATTGCCCAGGTTGTTGAGGTAGCAGGAAGTGCTGGCGCTTGCCCCCGCCGCCACCGTAGTCGGCGATACATACGGGTAGGTCACCGACAAGTCAATCGTCGGCGCGATTACCGTCAGGGCCAAGCTGCTCACGTTGTTGGTTTCGTTGGTTTCCGTCACCACGTTCGTGGGGTCGGCCACAAATAGCACGTAGTAGCTGCCCGCCGCCGTGCCCAGCGGCACCGTCAGGTTGGCCGAGCGGTACGAAGCCAGGTTGGCGGCCAGTGAGCCACCCGTTACGGTCGACAGCAACACGTCGCTGGCATCCAGCGTGGTGTTGGTCGACAGGTAGAAGCCCATCGTGCTGCTCGTGGCCGTCACGTTACCTTGGTTATATATCGATGCCGAAGCCTGCACTGTGCCACCCGCCACGGTAGAGTTGTAATAGAGCGACGGCTGCTGCACTATCAAATCCACGCCGGGAGGCGCTACGGTAATGGCAACCGACGCCACGTTGTTCGTCTCATTAGTTTCCGTTACCTGGCCCTGATAGTCGGCCACAAACAGGATGTAGTACGTCCCGGGCGTCAGGCCCGTCGGAATAGCCGCCGTGCCGTAGCGCGACGACGAATACGTCGTCGTGAGAGGCCCACCGTACTGCGAAGTCAACAGGATGTCATTGGCATCCAGCGTGGTATTGGTCGAAATATAAAAACCAACGCTGCTGCTGGCCGCCACGGCATTACCCGTGTTCAGGATAGAGCAGTTCATGGATATCGGGGTGCCCACGGCCGTAGTCGTCGGCGTCACCGAAGGCTGCAAAATGGTCAGGTCAATGCTGGGAGCCGTTACCGTCACGTTCACCGAGGCCACGTTGTTGTTTTCGTTGCTCTCGCTCACCTGGCTCAGATAATCGCCGGCAAACAGGATGTAGTAGCTGCCCGGAGCAGTCGTGGCCGGAATGGTAACCGTGGCATAGCGGCTGCTCGACAAACCCGGGTTCAGTGCGTAGCCCGTCGAATTACCCAGTAATACGTCGTTGGCATCCAGCGTAGCATCCGTCGAGAAATAATAGCCAACGTTGCTGCTGGTAGCCACCCCGGCCCCAATGTTATAGATAGAGCAGCTCAGCGACACCGAATTGCCGGCCACCGTGCTCAGCGGGCTCACCGAAGCTCCCTGCACGGCCAAATCGGCCAGCGGCACCGTCGTCACGCACGAAATGGCCGCCTCAAAGCCGCTAAAACTGTAGTAGTAGTCGCTCTGGAGCACCACCGTCAGGCTACCCGTCGCGTTGGTGGCATATATCGAAGCCGGGGGCAGATTGTAGTTGGTGTACTCGCCAATCAACGGGGCCGAGGTCGAACTGCCGTCATAAACCCGTACTACATCGTAGTAAGGGTCGATATTGAACGGACTGAATTGCAACCGGATTTTATTGCCGGCCGTGGCGGGCACCAGCGTAGTGCCCCCCAGCGCGTTGGTCGAATAGGCTCCCGACGGCCCGCCATCGTCATAGAGCGTGCCCGCGCAGGTAGTTACAGTAGTCATGCCCGAGGCGGGCAGCAGGTAGGTCTGCGCAGTCGCCAGTTGGCTCCAGAGCAGCACGGCCACCAATACGCACCAGCGCAAAGGTTTCCGGAAAATCGCATTGTAGGATTGTTTCATGTGAAAAGGTTTAGGAATGAAAAGGGAATTAGTAGTAATGTCAGAAGTGGGAAGACAACAGATTCCACCCAACGATATTGTTATACCGTTGCGCTACCGCAGTTTTCCGCTATTGATTTTCGCTTTGGGGCACCAGCACGAATACGTCCTCACCGGGGCGTTTCATCAGATATTTTTCCCGCGCAAATTTTTCCAGCAATGCTGGCGAGCTCATTAGTTCGGCCCGGTCTTTTTTTACCACCTCAATATTGTCGAGGTAATATTGCTTCTCATTGCGCAGTTCTTTCCACTTCTGGTAGATATCGAACTGTTTGCCCACATCGTTGGCATCGAACACCAGCATCCAGACTAAAAAGCCCACGCCGGTCAAAAAATAGAAGCTGCGCACCACCCGAAGTATCGGGCTAATGAAGAAAGGTAGATTCATCGATATAAAGGTAATACAAACGGCCAATTCCGCGAATGCGAAATTGGCCGTTTGTGCTCTTAATCACTGAAATAATTACATCTTCTTACCGGGGAAGTACGCCACCTCGCCTAACTCCTCCTCAATGCGGAGCAACTGGTTGTACTTAGCCATCCGGTCTGAGCGCGAAGCCGAGCCCGTCTTAATCTGGCCGGTATTCAGCGCCACGGCCAAATCAGCAATCGTGCTGTCCTCCGTCTCACCCGAGCGGTGGCTCATGATGGACTTGTAGCCATTACGACGGCCCAGGTTCACAGCCGCAATCGTCTCGGTCAAAGTGCCAATCTGGTTCACTTTGATGAGGATGGCGTTGGCGATGTTCTCGTCAATGCCACGCTGCAAACGGTCCACGTTGGTCACGAACAAATCGTCGCCCACCAGCTGGGTCTGCTTGCCCACGCGCTCCGTCAGCGACTTCCAGCCGCTCCAGTCATCCTCGTCCATGCCATCCTCCAGGCTGATGATGGGGTATTTCTTCACCCAATCAGCCCAGTAGTCCACCATCTGGCTCGAAGTCAGCTTGTCACCGGTGCTCTTCTTGAAGTGGTACACGCCATCCTCGTAGAACTCCGACACGGCCGCATCCATCGCAATGAACACGTCCTCGCCGGGGCGGTAGCCAGCCGTTTCAATGGCCTGCAACACGATTTTGATAGCGTCCTCGTTCGACTTAATGTTCGGCGCAAAGCCGCCTTCATCGCCCACGTTGGTGCTAAAGCCCTGCTTTTTCAGCACCGCCTTCAGGTTGTGAAAAATCTCCGTACCCCAACGCAACGCTTCCGAAAAAGACGAAGCGCCGGTCGGCATAATCATGAATTCCTGGAAGTCAATCGAGTTGTCGGCGTGCGAGCCACCGTTCAGGATGTTCATCATCGGCACCGGCAAGGTCGAAGCCCCTACCCCACCAATGTAGCGGTAAAGCGGCATGCCCGCATCCTGCGCCGCAGCGCGGGCAGCCGCCAAGCTCACGCCCAGAATCGCGTTAGCACCCAGATTGGCTTTGTTCGGAGTGCCGTCCAGCTCAATCATGATTTTGTCGAGCAGCGCCTGCTCGTACACCGAGAAGCCAACCAATTCCTCCGCAATGCGCGAATTGACGTTCTCCACCGCCTTCAGCACACCCTTACCCATAAACTGACTGGCGTCGTCGTCGCGAAGCTCAACAGCCTCGTGTTTGCCTGTGCTGGCACCCGAAGGAACGGCCGCCCGGCCCACTACACCGGAGTCAAGCGTAACGTCTACTTCTACCGTCGGATTACCGCGGGAATCAAAAATCTGGCGAGCGTGAATTTGCGAGATGAAGCTCATAGCAAGTCGTTTTGTAAACAGTTAAATACGCTGCAAACGTACGCGAATCAGCCGGCATAAGCACGATTCGTACATTAAAAGAACGTTTTGGAGCGGCTTCAATGGCAGTATGCATAGCCTGCGCTAACGATTGAATCTGCCCTAGCAAGGAGTATGGTTTGCTGTTGCCGCCCAGAAATTTTCGCACAAAAAAGAGGGACACACCTCACGGCATGTCCCTCTTCAGGTCTTAGTAACTTGCGTTACTTAAGCAGCAGTTTCGTCAGCTTTGGTTTCAGCAGCCGGAGCAGCTTCTTCCGTGGCAGCAGGAGCAGCAGCTTCAGCTTTCACTTCGGTAGCCGAAGTGGTAGCGTCATCGCCAGCAGCCTTCTTACCACCACGACGCGAACGACGGGTAGTAGCAGCAGCCTTCTCGGTAGCAGCCTGCTTCGACTCAATCAGGGTCTCGTTGAAGTCAACCAGCTCGATGATGCACATCTCAGCGTTGTCACCCAGACGGGTATCGCTCAGCTTCAGGATGCGAGTGTAGCCACCGGGACGGGTTGCAATTTTGCTCGAAATGTTCCCGAACAATTCTTTAATCGACTCCTTGTCCTGCAAAGCAGCGAAAACCATACGACGCGAGTGCGTGGTATCGTCTTTCGACTTAGTCAGCAGGGGCTCGATGTACTTACGCAGGGCCTTAGCCTTAGCCACCGTGGTGGTGATGCGCTTGTAGAGGATGAGCGAAGACGACATGTTCGACAACATGGCGTGGCGGTGGGCGGTAGTCCGGCCCAGGTGGTTGATTTTTCTTCCGTGACGCATCGGTCGTTTGAAAAAGTGTGTGCTTGCGGGCGGCGACCACGGCGGGCCTCTAAGGCCTCATTAGAACCGCTGCCCCTGGGGCACACTGGTGAAATAGTAAATGGATAAAAAAGAAGATGTGCTAACCCGCCGGACAAGTCCAGCCAATCAGCACATCGTTAATATGTATTCTAGTCTTCGTCCAGGCGATACTTGCCCAGGTCCATCCCAAACTCCAAACCACGCTCTTCAACGAGGTTTTCCAGCTCGGTCAGGCTCTTCTTGCCGAAGTTGCGGAACTTCATCATGTCGGCAATTTCGAGCTGCACCAATTCGCCCATCGTCTTGATGTCGGCAGCCTTGAGGCAGTTCTTAGCGCGTACGCTGAGCTCCATGTCCTCCAAGGGAGTCTTGAGCATCTTGCGCATTTGCATGGTTTCCTCATCAATCGGCTCATCTTCGGTCACGCGCGGACCTTCGAGGGTCATCGTGTTGTCCGAGAACAGCATGAAGTGCTGAATGAGGATGTTAGCCGCACCTTTCAGTGCTTCCTCCGGGTGAATCGAACCGTCGGTCTGAATCTCGATAACGAGCTTCTCATAGTCCGTCTTCTGCTCCACGCGGGTGTTCTCGATGCTGTACTTCACGTTCTTGATGGGCGTGTAGATAGCGTCGATGGCAATCTGACCGAAAACCTGGTCAGCCGGCTTGTTCTCGTCGGCGGGCACATAGCCACGGCCACGGGCAATCGTCAACTCAAACTCCAACTCGGTGCTGGGGTCCAAATGAGCGATAACGTGGTCGGGGTTCAGCACTTCGAAGCCGCTGGCGAACTTGGCAATATCAGCGCCCGAGAAGGTATCCTGGCCTTTCACGCGCACCGTAATTTTATCCGAGATGGCGTCGCTCACCTTCTTGAAGCGAACCATTTTCAGGTTCAGGATGATTTCGGACATGTCCTCAATCACCCCTTCGATGGTCGAAAACTCGTGCAATACGCTGCTAGTGCG
Organism: Hymenobacter segetis; assembly: GCF_054776495.1. Classification (NCBI taxonomy): domain Bacteria; kingdom Pseudomonadati; phylum Bacteroidota; class Cytophagia; order Cytophagales; family Hymenobacteraceae; genus Hymenobacter; species Hymenobacter segetis. Next base: position 850,827 of record NZ_BAAHBV010000002.1, read on the forward strand.
TACCGACGTGATGGCGAAACCCTCCAGCGACGACAACAGAATGCGACGCAGCGCATTGCCGATGGTGACGCCGTAGCCCTTCTCGAGCGGCTTAAATTCAAACGTCCCGGTGAAGTCGTCGGATTTCTCCATCACCACTTTCTCCGGCATCTGAAAAGCTAAGATTGACATATGTGGGGCGTAAAAAATGTAAAAAATGGGGGTGAAGTATACGCACAAGAGCGGCCCGACAAATTGCCGGGCCGCTACCAGTAGCGCTATTTACTTCGAATACAGTTCGACGATGAGCTGCTCGGTGATTTTCTCCGGAATCAGCTCACGGGCGGGGGCGTTGATGAACTTGCCAGCCAACTCCTTGCCGTCCCACTCCAGCCACGAGAACTGGCGCGAGTTGCGAACCGACAGGCTCGTGGTGATGGCTTCCAGTGACTTCGACTTCTCACGCACGGCCACAATGTCGCCGGGACGGAGGTGGTACGAAGGGATGTTCACCACTTCACCGTTCACGGTGATGTGCTTGTGACCAACGAGCTGGCGGGCAGCGCGACGCGTCGAGGCAATGCCCAAACGGTACACGGCGTTGTCCAGACGGGCTTCCAGCAGGGCGAGCAGGTTGTCGCCGGTGATGCCGGGGAGGGCTGCTGCTTTGTGGAACAGGTTTTCGAATTGCTTCTCCAACATGCCGTACATGTACTTCACCTTCTGCTTCTCCATCAGCTGGACAGCGTACTCCGACTGCTTCTTGCGACGGCCACGGCCGTGCTGGCCCGGAGGATAGGCTTTCTTGTTGAGCGCTTTGCTCGGGCCGAAAATCGGCTCGTTGAAGCGACGGGCAATTTTTGAGGTAGGGCCGGTATAACGTGCCATTGTAATCTAATTTCTGAAGTGGAAAACTAAACGCGACGACGCTTGGGGGGGCGGCAGCCGTTGTGCGGCAGCGGCGTTACGTCGCGGATGGTGGTCACCTCAATGCCCACGTTGCCGAGGGCGCGGATGGCCGACTCACGGCCCGAGCCTGGACCTTTTACGAACACTTCGGCTTTGCGCATGCCCAGGTCGTGGGCCACTTTGCCGCAGTCGCTCATCGCCATTTGAGCGGCGTAGGGCGTGTTTTTCTTCGAACCGCGGAAGCCCATTTTGCCGGCCGAAGCCCACGAAATAACTTGACCGTTGTTGTTGGTGATGGAGATGATGATGTTGTTGAACGAGGCACGGATGTGTACCTGGCCCACCTGCTCCACCACGACAACGCGCTTCTTGGCTTTGTCTTTTCTTTTTTGTGCCATTTGGTTATCGCAAAAAATGCGGGAGGTGTTAGGGTCAGTAGTAAGTAGCTAGTAGTAAGTAGTAAGATTGGTTTGGAACGCATTCGCGCAGCCATCTTCGTCTTACTACTTGCTACTTGATACTTACTACTAATTCCTGATTCCCGGTTATGAATTATTTGGTTGCCTTCTTCTTGCCGGCCACCGTTTTGCGCTTGCCCTTGCGGGTACGCGAGTTGTTCTTGGTGCGCTGACCACGAACCGGCAGACCTTTGCGGTGACGCAGACCACGGTAGCAGCCGATGTCCATCAAACGCTTGATGTTCGTCGTTACTTCCGAGCGCAGCACGCCCTCAGTCTTGTGCTCGGCGGCAATGATGGCGCGGACGGCACCCGACTCCTCGTCGGTCCAGTCCTTCACCTTCTTGTTGACGTCGACGCCAGCTTTTACCAGAATCTTGCTGGCGTTGCTCCGGCCAATGCCGAAAATATAAGTCAGCGAAATTTCGCCGCGCTTGTTGTCCGGGATATCAACCCCTGCGATACGAGCCATTGTGTGTGGTTATGTGTTTGCGGACAGAAACCCGGCAACTACTTGGAAGGCGGGCCGAAGGCTAACAACCAACGACCCAGTACCCAAGGTTCCGGGGTTCTAAAAATTGAATTAACCCTGACGCTGCTTGAAGCGTGGGTTTTTCTTGTTGATGACGTAGAGCTTGCCATTACGGCGGACCAGTTTGCAGTCCACGCTACGCTTTTTCACCGAGGTTTTTACTTTCATGACCTGTGAAGGGAAACGGGTTTATTTATAACGATACTTAATCCGGCCCTTCGACAAGTCGTAGGGCGACATTTCCAGTTTCACCTTGTCGCCGGGCAGAATCTTGATGTAGTGCATCCGCATCTTGCCCGAAATGTGGGCAATCAGCTGGTGACCGTTCTCCAATTCCACGCGGAACATGGCGTTAGAAAGGGCTTCCAGGATGGTTCCGTCCTGCTCAATCGAGGCTTGTTTTGCCATAAGGGCTACTGCTGCAATGCTTTTTCGATGTATTCAAAGGAGGTGAGAATCTCCGCCTTTTCTTTTCTAACTACTACGGTGTGCTCGAAGTGCGCCGAGGGCTTGCGGTCTCGGGTGCGGATAGTCCAGCCATCCGCCTCCTGCACCACGTCCTTCTTACCCAGGTTCACCATCGGCTCAATGGCGATGACCAAACCCGTTTGCAAGAGCGGCCCGGAACCCCGTTTGCCGTAGTTCGGCACATCGGGACTCTCGTGCAGCTTCGCGCCAACTCCGTGACCGACCAACTCGCGCACCACCCCATAGCCCAAGGGACTTACATGGTTCTGGATAGCGTAGCTGATATCACCCACGCGGTTGCCGCTCACGGCTTGTTCGATGCCTTTGTACAGCGATGCTTTCGTTTCCTTGAGCAGCGTGAGTACTTCCGGCGCCACCTCCCCGATTGGGTAAGTGTAAGCACTATCTGAATGAAAGCCATTCAGGAAAACCCCGCAGTCCACCGATAGCACGTCGCCACTTTTCAGCGGCTCGTCGGTGGCAAACCCGTGCACCACCACCGAGTTCGGCGAGAGGCACAGGCTGTAGGGAAACTTATTGTAGCCTTTGAAGGACGGTACCCCACCGTTGTCCCGGATGAATTCTTCTGCGCGCTTATCAAGCTGCCGCGTCGTCACTCCTTCCTTAATCATGCTCGCGACTTCGCCGTGAGCCTTAGCCAGCACTAGCGCACTGGCCCGGATGAGGTCAATCTCTTCTTCGGTCTTGTATTGAATCGGACCTTTTGCCATTGCTACTTACGAGGCTATCGAAATGGGCTGGGCCGTGCGACCGCGCAGTTTGCCCGATTTCATCATGCCGTCGTAGTGCTGCATCAGCAAGTAGCTCTGCACCTGGTTCACCGTGTCGAGTACCACACCCACCATGATGATGAGCGACGTACCGCCATAGAAAGCCGAGAACGGACGAGTTACGCCAAGCAACAGGGCGATGGCCGGGAAAATGGCAATCAGCGCCAGCGCTACAGCACCCGGCAGCGTTACACGCGTCAGGATTTCATCGATGTACTCCGAGGTCTCACGGCCTGGCTTCACACCGGGTACGAAACCACCGCTCCGCTTCAGGTCATCGGCAATTTGGTTAGGATTGACGCTGATGGCCGTGTAGAAGTAGGTGAAGATGATAATCAGCAGGCCGAAGGTCAGGTTGTACTGCCACGAAGTGTAGTCCGAGAACTTCACGCCGATGTAGCTGGCGGTATCACTCTGGTTCTGCCATACCGACGCCACAATGGCGGGCACGAACATCAGCGACTGCGCGAAAATGATGGGCATTACGCCGGCCGCATTCACCTTGAGGGGAATGAACTGACGTTGCGCATCAAGCTGCGTGGTGCCGCCTACCTGCTTAGCGTACTGCACCGCGATGCGGCGAACAGCTTGCGTGAGCACGATAACCGCCATTACCACTAGGAACAGCACCACCATTTCCAGCAGGAAAATCAGGGACTTGTTCACGCCTTTAGCAGCGGCTTCACCGATGATGGCACCGGGGAGACGCGATACGATGCCAATCATGATAATCATGGAGATACCGTTGCCGATGCCTTTGTCCGTGATTTTCTCGCCCAGCCACATGCAGAACAACGTGCCGGCCGTGATGATAATCATGGTCGAAACGGTGAAGAATGTGCCGGGGTTGATGATGGCCTCAGCGTTAATCGTGGCGATAAAGCCAACCGATTGGGCCAATACAATCGGAATCGTAAGAATCCGGGTGTACTGGTTGATTTTCTTACGTCCCGACTCGCCTTCCTTCTGGAGCTTCTGAAAGTAAGGCACAGCAATCGTGAGCAGCTGCAACACGATAGACGCCGAGATATACGGCATGATGCCCAGTGCGAAAATCGACGCGTGGCTGAATGCGCCGCCGAGCAGCGTATCCAGAATGCCAAACAGACCCTGGGCACCCGTCTTGAGTTGGGTGGGGTCCACGCCCGGCAGCACCACGTACACGCCGAGGCGATAGATGGCAATGAAGAAAAGCGTATTGAGGATTCGCGTACGCAAATCCTCAATCGCAAAAATGTTTTTTATCGACTCGATAAACTTATTCATTGCCGAAGGTAGCTTTTAGAGCGTTACCGCTTTGCCGCCAGCTTTCTCGATGGCTTCAACAGCCGACTTCGAGAATGCGTGAGCATGAACTTCTACTGCCGTGGCGATTTCGCCGCGACCGAGGATTTTGATTTTAGCGTTCTTGGAAACCAGGCCGTTAGCCACGAAGTAGGCAGCATCCATCGTAGTGGCGCTGTTTTTTTCGAGGAGGGTAGCGAGCGCATCGAGGTTGATGGCTTTATACTCTACACGGTTGATGTTCGTGAAGCCGAACTTAGGCACACGACGCTGGAGGGGCATTTGGCCACCTTCAAAGCCGGACTTGCGCTTGTAGCCCGAACGCGACTTGGCGCCTTTGTGACCACGGGTCGACGTGCCACCGCGCGTGGAGCCTTCGCCCCGGCCAATCCGCTTCTCGTTTTTAGTCGAGCCGTAGGCGGGCGATAAATTGCTGAGATTGAGCATGACGATACTAGTCTTACAGTTCGGTTACTAGGAGCAGGTGCTGCACGCTTTTAACCATGCCCATAACGGACGGGTTCACTTCGTGGGTAGCAGTGCTGTTGAGTTTGTTCAGGCCGAGGGACTGAACGGTGCGCTTCTGACGCTCGGGGCGGTCAATGGCGCTGCGCACGAGCTTTACTTGAATTTGTGCCATGTCAATTAACCGTTAAAAACGCGGGCCAAAGAAATACCACGGGCTTGAGCGATTTGCAACGGGTCGCGCATTTTGGCGAGGGCTGCAAACGTAGCTTTAACCACGTTGTGAGGGTTCGACGAGCCTTTCGACTTCGCCAGCACATCCTTGATACCGGCGCTCTCGAATACGGCGCGCATTGCACCGCCGGCGATTACACCCGTACCAGCCGCTGCGGGCTGGATGAGCACGAAACCACCGCCGTAGCGGCCTTCCATGAGGTGAGGAACGGTGTGCTTGTACATCGGCACTTTCACCACGTTCTTCTTGGCGTCGTCAATGCCTTTGGCAATGGCGTCGGTTACTTCGTTGGCTTTGCCGAGGCCGTAGCCTACGTTGCCGTTGCCGTCGCCTACTACCACGATGGCAGAGAAGCTAAAGCGGCGACCGCCTTTCACCACCTTCGCTACGCGGTTGATGGCTACTACTTTTTCTTTGAAGTCGGAGTCAGCACCCATGCGGGAGTTGTCCTTGTTCCGGTCGCGGTCGTTGCTGCGCTGACGGTCTCCGCCAGGACGATTGTTGTCGCGTTCTTGCGCCATGATAGTTTAGAAATTGAGGCCGCCTTCGCGAGCACCTTCAGCCAATGATTTTACGCGACCGTGGTAGAGGTAGCCCGAGCGGTCGAACACCACTTTCGTGATGCCTTTCTCCAGGGCAACGGCGGCTACCTGACGGCCTACGGCGGCGGCCAAAGCCACGCCATTGCCACCCTCGGCCGTTACTTTTTTCGACGTGGCAGCAGCCAGCGTGCGGCCGGTCGTGTCGTCGATAATTTGAGCGTAAATGCCCGTATTGCTACGGAACACCGACAGCCGGGGCCGCTCGGAGGTGCCAGCCACCTTGGTACGGATGATGCGCTGAATCCGCTTGCGGCGAGTTGCTTTATCAAAAGCCATAATGCGAATTTATTTAGAGGCCGTTTTACCAGCTTTGCGACGGATGATTTCGCCCACGAAACGCACGCCTTTGCCTTTGTAAGGCTCGACTTTACGCAAGGAACGAATTTTGGCGGCCACTTGGCCCAGCAACTGATTGTCGATGCTGTTGAGCGTGACAATCGGGTTTTTGCCTTTGTCGGTAACAGCGGTAGCCGTTACTTCACCCGGCAGGGCGATGTACACGTTGTGCGAGTAGCCTAGGGCCAGCTCCAGCGTGCTGCCTACCAGCGAGGCTTTGTAACCTACACCTACCAGCTCCAACTTCTTCTCGAAGCCTTTGCTTACGCCTTCCACCATGTTGTTGATGAGTGAGCGGTAGAGGCCGTGCATGGCCTTGTGGCGCTTCTGCTCGGTGGGACGGGTTACCGTGAGGGTGCCGTCTTCGATGGCTACGGTGATATCGCGGTCTACTTGCGTAGTGAGCGTGCCTTTAGGGCCTTTCACCGTCACCGCGTTGTCTTTGTCGACCGAAATAGCGACCCCGGCGGGGACGGAAATCGGCAGTTTACCAATACGTGACATAATTGAATTTGCTAAAGCGGTTCCGGACTAGTACACGTAGCACAGCACCTCGCCGCCCACGTTCTCGGTTTTGCACTCTTTCTCCGTCATCACGCCTTTCGAGGTCGAGATGATGGCGACACCCAGGCCGCTGAGGACGCGGGGCAGGTTGTCGGCGGCCACGTACTGACGCAAGCCGGGCGTCGAAACGCGCTGCAGCTTGGTGATGGCGGGCGCCTTCGTGGTCGGGTTGTACTTCAGAGCAATTTTGATGGTGCCCTGAACCGACGAATCATCAAAACGGTACGACTGGATGTACCCTTTGTGGTACAGCACTTTCGTGATTTCCTTTTTGATGTTGCTGGCCGGGATTTCTACCACCCGGTGGTTCGCCTTGATGGCGTTGCGTACCCGGGTCAGGTAGTCGGCAATGGGGTCAGTGTTCATTATTTATTAAATACGTCCGCTTTTTTCGGAGCGCAAAGATAAGAAAATTTCGCCGGGTGCCCAACGGGACCAACGAAATTTCGGTTAAGACTACTTGGCATGTCCGGCGACGGCACAGCCAATGGTTTCTTTTGGCAACCTGCCAAAGGTTTTTGAGGCAAGCCTCGGGGTTTTGGGAGTGCAAAGGTAGCAGGCTTACAGGGCTTTTGCAAGTGGGCTGCGGAAATTCCCATTACAGTATCGACTGTCGGCGCTTATCTGCCCTTCACACCGGGGTATAGCTCGGGCACCGGGTCGCTTTGCACAAACTCTTTGGTGCGCACATTCAGCATACTCAGACGGCCATTATAGCCTGCACCCTGGTCGAGGTTCCAGACATTGTGGGTATGGCAGGGGACTTCCTTGTAGGACCAGGTGGACGTGTGCCCGATAAAGCATTCGTGGTAGCCCGTGGCAGTTTGGTTGCCACTCCAGAGGTCGCGGTTCCAAATCAGGTCATAGGGGTCCTGCTCGGCGATGGGGCGGGTAGGGTCGTAGCCGCCGTGCATGTAGAGGTTGTTGGCTTCGTCCTCGAAGTAGGGAAGCTGCTCACAGAAAAATGATTCAAAGTGCTGGTACCGCCCCGACCGTGATAAGTACTGGTAGGCATCGAAAGTGGCTTTTCCGCCTTGTCGATACCAGCTTTGGCTCACGTCTTCCAATGGGAGTTGGGTGGCCAGCCATTCGGAGGCCCACCAGTCGTGGTTGCCTTGTAGCCAGATGCTGTTGGGGATGCTGAGCAGGCGCTCGACGCAGGCGGGGGTTTCGGGCCAGCCGTCGGCCACGTCGCCGAGCTGGATGAGACGGTCGATGCCGGGGCGGAAGGGGCTGCGCTCCAGTACCTGGTCGAGGGCACGTGCAGCGCCGTGGATATCACCGATAACGTAGGTTTCCATGCTCGTGGGATTGTTGATGCTTTCGCTATGGAATACGGACAGCTTAAAAATAGGCGCGGCTTGCGTTTCAAATGAAACTGTTTGAAAACAGAAACAGGGTCGCACCGATGAACGGGCAACCCTGTTTCTGTTTTAGCTAACTGGCTACGGCAGTTTAACTAATGGAGCGGAACAAGCGGCTCCACCGGATTTTGTGCAGGAAGTCGGCGTTGGGGTCGAGGGAAAGCCAGACTAATATGGCCTTGCCCACAATGTGGTCTTCGGGTACGAAGCCCCAGAAGCGGGAGTCTTCGGAGTTGTGGCGGTTGTCGCCCATCATGAAGTAGTAGTTCTGCTTGATGGTGTAGTGCGTCAGCGGCTGGCCGTTTTGCTGAATCATGCCGTCCTTCCAGCTGATGCCTTGGTTGTGCTCGTATTGCGACACGATTTTGTAGTAGACTGCCGCATTGGCTGGCGTCAGAGTAATATTCTGTCCCTTCTTCGGCACGGGCAATGGGCCGTAGCTGTCGAGTTGCCAATGGTTGGGCGCGACACTGGCAGCGGTTGAGACATCAAAATCGGCCGCATCGGGGAATAGCTGGACCTCGTAGGGCAGCACGGTCAGGGCTTTCACGTAGGGCTGCTGCCGGAAGTAGCTGGCCACCGCAGCAGGGCAGCTGATGACGAAGCCCGACTGCCCGGTAGTTGGGTCGGCCACGACCTGGGGAATACCATCGGGCTCGCGGTAATCGACCACGCCGTGCTCGCGCAGGGCTTGGCGGATTTCATCGTTGGGCGCGGGCACGGCCATGAAGTAGGTGGTTTGGGGCTGGCCGGCTACCGCGCCCGGCTGGCCATTGAGGAACACCTGGCCGTTGCGTATTTCCAGGGTGTCGCCGGCTACTGCGATGCAGCGCTTGATGAGGTTGGTGCGCAGGTCGGCGGGTCGTTGCGGCTCGTGCGGCACATGAAAGACCACGATATCGTTGCGCTGCACCGAGCTGAACCCCGGGAAGCGGTAGGTGGGCAGCTGAATGAGGTCGCAATAGCTTGGCGGCCCTTTCTCCCAGAGAGTTTGGTGCGTGAGGGGCACCTGTAAGGGCGTTTGGGGCGTGATGGGGCCGTAGTGCAGCTTGCTCACGAACAGGTAATCGCCCACCAGCAGGGTGCCCTCCATGCTTTCCGAAGGGATGGTGTAGGCCTCCACCGCCGACCAGCGGAGCAGCGTGGCCGCCACAATCGCAAAAATCAGCGAGTCGGCCCACTCCCGGGTTTTGGTTTTGGGCGGCTTGGGCGCGGGGCAGGGAGTGGTGCGTTTGGTTTGGAAGAAGGGTATCCGCATGGGTTTCGGCTGAAGAGTGGGTAAGACAATAGCCACGGCCGCGCCGCAGCAACAAGGGTTGCTCTAACGCACCAACAGCCCAAATAGTACGGTAGGACGGTATAGCCCCGCCCCTCCCCTATTCCCCAGCATTTCCTGCCTACTATTGATGCGCCTGCGGGCAACAATGCCCGTGGTTTATTTACCCTATTCCCAATGGCCAAATCCCCCAACAAGCTTTTCAGCCGCAAATTCCGCAACTGGCTGCTGCACCTCGTCGTGTCGCGGCAGGATTTGAAATCCATCACCGGCTACACCCTGCAAGCCCTGCAGCAGGATGACAAGCAGTGGCAGGAGAAAATCGACCTGCTCCAACCCCTCTATGACGGCTTCGAAACCGGCCTTGTGGGCCAGGCCGGGGCCAGCGCCGGCCGCGGCTCCCAAACCTTGCTGGCCGAAACGGCTTTCGGCCTCGTACAGCAGTTCATGAAGCGGGCCTATAAAGTCAATTTCGCCGCGCTCGAAGAAACCGCGCCGGAGCTGTTCAAGAAATTCTTCCCCGAGGGCCGCTCGCAGTTTTCGGGCGCCTCGCGCCAAACGATGGGAACCGCCTTCGCTGCCTTCGTCAAAACCCTGACGCTGCATAAGGACGACGTGCCGCAAGGTGCGGCTTTGCTCAAAGATGCCCAGACGCTGAACACCAACTACACCCTGGCCCGCCAGCAGCAGGACCAGCGCAAGAAGCAAGTCAAAACCGCCGGTACCGACCTCGATGCCGGCGAAACCGATATTCTCACGGAGTTATTCGGCGTGTACGCCGCCCTCTTGGCCCACTACTACAGAACGCCCGAGCGCGTGGCCGAATACTTCGACTTTTCGGTGCTGCCCCCCTCCTACCGCTCCTCCGATGAGGAAGCGACAGCCCTGGCCTCAGCTTAGCAGCCATCAAGTGTTCTACCGACACCTCCAAATTTTCAGAGGTGCCCGTAAAATGGTTTTCAATGCTTCTGGAAATTCAGAAGGTCCCATAGAGCGTTTTACAGAGCCCCTGGAAATTCGAAGGCCTCCGAAAAACGTTTTGCGGGTACTTCTGGATTTCCGGAAGCCTCTGTAAAAACCCCGTTCACCTAAAGCAAAAGCGGGCTGCTCCATCACTGGAGCAGCCCGCTTTTGCTTCAAGACGGTCAATCAGCGCGCTACTATTCCAGCGTCAGTTTCCGCAGATAATTCCCGTGGTCAGTACTAACCCGGACCACATAAGCACCTGCTGCCACGGAGGCCACATCCAGCACTAAGCGGTTATCAGCCGCCATCGCGGGGGCCGCGTCGATGGTTTTGCCCATCATGTCAAGCAATTCTACCCGGGCCACCTTTTGCTTAAAACCGGGCCCAAACTGCAGCGTCACCCGGCCTTTCGCCGGGTTGGGATAAATCGCCAAATTGGCGTTCAGCTGTTGCTGGCCGGTGCTGCTGGCCACCGTGCACAACGACCCCGCCTTGGGCCCATTAAACGAGAAGTTGTCCAGCAGCTCCGCCCCCCCTTGGCGCGAAGCCGCAATGTCGATGGTGTGGCGGGTCGAAGCCACCCACAGCGCATCCGTGAAGGTGACGGTGCGACTGCCCACGCTCACCGGTGTGCCAGTACCCGTCGTGCCGATATCGAAAAGCTCAAGCTTGGCATACACCTGGTCGTTAAACTGGCCACCGTCCGAACGGTGCTGCACCACGAACTTGTACCAATGCCCGGTGACAAGCGCAGCCATTATCGTCTGGCCGTTTGCGCCATAGGTAGTATACGACAGCTCAAATACCCCGGGCTGGTAATTCACATACCGGCGAAGCTGGCAAATCAGGTAATGGTTTACGGCGTCGCTTTCGAAATTAATCTTGACTGGTTGAACCACCGCGTTAGGGTTCACCAACGTCGCATTGTACTTAAAGCACAGCGACGTTTCCGTTAGCCCCCCCACCGGATTGGCATAGGTCGAGCAGTAGTTGTAATAGTCTAGGTTGTAGTTCGCCACACTCGGGGGCACCACTGCCCCGCCGGTGATGCCCCCCGTGGCAACCTGCGTGAACAACCCCGGCGCCGCCGCCCGCCCAATCAGGAATCGGTTAGCTAAATCATTATCGGTCGCCGAAACATAGGAATTAAAATCAACGGTTTCGACCACCGATTGGCCCTGCCCCACACGGGCAACACCAGCAAGCAGAAAAAGAAGAAGAAGTTTTTTCATAAGAGTATGCTAGAATAACGTCCACGAGAAAGCCCCTCCGCAAATGGCTTACACCACCGACGGAAGGGCTTTTTACTTAAGCGAAAAGCCTAAACCGGATACTACCAGCTCGACTTGGTTACACCAGGAATCTTCCCGGCGAGAGCCATTTCGCGGAAACGCACGCGGCTGATGCCAAACTTGCGCATGTAGCCGCGGGGGCGGCCGTCAATCATGTCGCGGTTGTGCAGGCGCACGGGCGAAGCGTTTTTGGGCAGCTTGTCGAGACCTTCGTAGTCGCCGGCAGCTTTCAGAGCCTTGCGCTTCTCAGCGTAGCGGGCCACGGTGGCAATGCGCTTGCGCTCCCGTGCTTTGATGGATTCTTTAGCCATGAGTTCGGGAGATTAAGCTTCTTTTTTAGCGTTGGCGAAAGGCATACCGAAAGCTTTCAGCAGCTCGTAGCTCTGCTCATCGTTCTCAGCCGTGGTCACGAACGTGATGTCCATGCCCGAGATGCCTTTGATTTTGTCAATCGAGATTTCGGGGAAGATGATTTGCTCCTTCACGCCGAGCGTGTAGTTGCCACGACCATCGAAACCTTTGTCGTTGATGCCTTTGAAGTCACGTACGCGGGGCAGGGCTACCGTCAGCAGACGGTCCATGAACTCGTACATTTTCTCGCCGCGCAGCGTCACTTTCGCACCGATAGGCATGCCTTCGCGGAGCTTAAAGTTCGACACCGATTTCTTGGCGATGGTGGCAATGGCTTTCTGGCCGGTGATAACCGTCAGCTCTTCCACGCCGTTGTCGACCAATTTCTTATCGGCTACCGCCGCGCCAATGCCGCGGTTGATGCAGATTTTGGTGACTTTGGGTACCTGCATGATGCTCTTGAACTGGAATTTCTCCTGGAGCGCGGGTACGATGTCCTTATTATAAATGTCTTTGAGACGGGCCATGATGAAGGGGGCTGCTTAAGCCGTTTTCTTGGCAGTGGCACGCTTGGCTTTAGCCGGAGCAGCAGCCGGAGCTGCAGCCGAGGCGGCGCCTTTACGTACCCGCTCACCAGTGGTGGGGTTGATAGCCTGCACGTTGCTTACGTGCATGGGCGCCTCCATCTTGGTGATGCCGCCCTGGGGCGATTTGGCGCTCGGCTTGTTGTGTTTCGTCACCAGGTTCAGCCCTTCAACGGTTACGCGCTGGGTTACCCGGTTTACCGACTTAATCACGCCGGTTTTGCCCTTTTCGTCGCCAGCAATCACCTTCACGGTATCGCCCGACTTTACGTGCAGCTGCACGGGGTCTGCTTTTCTGATAGCCATGGCTTAGAGTACTTCGGGGGCTAGGGATACGATTTTCATGAACTGACGCTCACGCAGCTCGCGGGCCACTGGGCCGAAGATGCGCGTGCCGCGGGGCTCGTCGTTGTTATTGAGCAACACAGCAGCGTTGTCGTCGAAGCGGATGTATGAACCGTCTTTGCGGCGTACTTCTTTCTTCACACGCACTACTACGGCCTTGCTCACGGTGCCTTTCTTGGCGTTGCCCGAAGGGATAGCCGACTTGATGGCTACCACAATCTTGTCGCCAACGCTGGCGTATTTCTTGCCCGTGCCACCCAAAACGCGGATGCAGAGGACTTCCTTGGCGCCGCTATTGTCGGCCACCGTCAGGCGGGATTCTTGCTGTATCATCGAATTAGATTATTTAGCGCGTTCAATAATTTCCACCAGGCGCCACCGCTTGGTTTTGCTCAGCGGGCGGGTGCTCATGATGAGAACCGTGTCGCCTTCGCCGCACTCGTTTTTCTCGTCGTGGGCGTGGAATTTCGTGGTTTTGGTCACGAACTTGCCGTATTTGGGGTGCTTTTGTTTCTGCACCACAGCCACGGTGATGGACTTGTCCATCTTGCTGCTCGTCACCTTGCCGGTGATTTCTTTGCGCATGTTGCGCGAAGCTTCATCAGCAGCGGTTTGGTCTTGGGTTGTTACGTCGGTTGCCATCGGAATTAAGCGGGGTTAGAGGCCTGCTCGTTGTTCCGACGAGTCTGCTCGGTGAGCAAGCGGGCGACGTTTTTACGGTTGGCCTTGAGGCGGGCGGGGTTTTCCAGGGGCGAAATCGCATGAGCGAAACGCAGCTGCTGGCCCGTAGCCTGCTCGGTTTTGATTTGCTCTTTCAGCGCGTCGGCGGAAAGGCCTTTGTGGTCGGTCTTGTTCTTCATGACTTAGGCAGCGTCCGTATAGTCGCGGCGAACCACGAATGAAGTACGAACCGGCAGCTTCTGAGCCGCGAGACGCAGCGACTCTTTGGCTACTTCCAGCGATACGCCGTCCGACTCGAACATGATTTGACCCGGCTTCACGCAGGCTACCCAATACTCGGGCGAGCCTTTGCCCTTACCCATCCGCACTTCAGCAGGCTTCTTGGTAATGGGTTTATCGGGGAAAATGCGAATCCATACTTGCCCTTCGCGTTTCATGGCGCGGGTCATGGCAATACGGGCAGCCTCAATTTGGCGAGCCGTAATCCAAGACACTTCCAGCGACTTGATAGCGAACGAACCGAAGTCTATGGAGCTGCCGCGGTAGGCGAGGCCTGTTACGCGACCCTTTTGCATCTTGCGATACTTGGTCCTTTTCGGTTGTAACATTTGATTTTAAATAAAGAGAGTGTTCTGTAAGAGAGAGGGTCGAACAGCCGAACATTTCGCTTCGTTCACCAAAGCGGCAAACGAAGCGAAATGACTTGGCTTGGTTCTAGCGACGCGGGCCGCGAGCGGCACCACCGGCAGCACCACCACCTTGGGCGGGGCCGTTGCGGCGGGGACCAGCGTTGTCGCCGCGGGGAGCACCACCGCCGGCGTTGCCGCCACGGTCGTTGCCACCACGGCCACCAGCACCACCGTCACGACGCGGGCCGCGGTCGCCTTCACGACGCTCGCCACGGGGGCCACGGTCGTCACGACGTCCACCGGCATCGCCACCGGGGTTGGTGAGCTGCTGGTTCGGCGAGAGGTCGGGCTTGCCGAACACCTCACCGCGCATTACCCACACCTTGATGCCGATTTTGCCATACACGGTCTGAGCTTCCGACAAAGCGTAGTCGATGTCAGCGCGCAACGTGTGCAGCGGCGTACGACCTTCTTTGTACTGCTCCGAACGGGCAATCTCCGCACCGCCGAGACGGCCACCGCACTGAATCTTGATGCCTTCGGCACCAACACGCATCGCAGCTTGAATCGACATTTTCATGGCGCGACGGAAGGAGATACGAGCGGCCAACTGCTGGGCGATGCTCTCGCCTACCAGTTTGGCATCCAACTCCGGACGCTTGATTTCGAAGATGTTGATTTGAACGTCTTTGCTGGTGATTTGCTTCAGCTCGTCCTTAATCTTGTCAACTTCCTGGCCGCCTTTGCCAATCACCACACCCGGACGAGCCGTGTTGATGGTGATGGTGATGCGCTTCAGGGTGCGCTCAATCACAATGCGGCTGATGCCACCTTTCTGAATGCGCGCGTTGATGTACTTGCGGATTTTCTCGTCCTCCACCAATTTCTCGGCGAAGTCCTTGCCGCCGTACCAGTTGGAGTCCCAGCCTTTGATAACTCCCAAGCGGAAGCCAACCGGATTTACTTTCTGTCCCATATTAAATTAGGATTTGGCGTCGGCCTTAGGGTTTTCGGTAGTACCAACTTGCTTAGCGTGCTCGGTGGTTTTTTTGCCGAGCTTCTCCACTTTCGTGTCGATTTTCAGCGTCACGTGGTTGCTGCGCTTGCGGATGCGGTGACCACGACCCTGAGGGGCGGGGCGCAGGCGCTTCAGCTGGCGTCCTTCGTCCACGAAGATTTCGCTGATGTAGAGGTTTGCGTCCTCAATCCGCTCTTCTTCGTTGTGCTGCTGCCAGTTGGCCAAGGCCGAAAGGAGCAGTTTCTCAATCTTCTCGGCGCCGATGTTGGCTTCGAAGCGCAACAGGCCGAGGGCCTGGGTCACTTTCTTGCCGCGCACGAGGTCGGCCACCAGTCGCATCTTACGAGGCGAGGTCGGCACATTGCGGAGTTTTGCTACTGCTTCCATCTTAGCGCTTGCCTTTATCTTTTTTGGCGACGTGACCACGGAAGTTACGCGTCGGGGCAAATTCGCCCAACTTGTGCCCTACCATGTTCTCGGTCACATACACCGGGATGAACTTATTGCCGTTGTGAACAGCGAACGTGTGGCCAACGAAATCCGGGGAAATCATCGAGCGGCGCGACCAAGTCTTCACCACCGATTTCTTACCAGCCGTTTCGAGTGCCGTGACTTTCTTTTCCAGCCGGAAGTCAATGTACGGCCCTTTTTTGAGTGAACGTGCCATATATTACTTCTTGCCTTTGCGGCTCACAATCAGGTTCTCCGAATACTTGTTCTTGTTACGGGTCTTCTGGCCCTTAGCCAAAATGCCGTTACGGCTACGCGGGTGACCACCCGACGATTTGCCTTCGCCACCACCCATGGGGTGGTCGACAGGATTCATTACCACACCACGAACGCGGGGACGACGACCAGCCCACCGGTTCCGGCCAGCCTTACCCATCACAGTGTTCATGTGGTCGCCGTTCGACACGGTACCAACGGTAGCCATGCAGGTAACGAGCACCATGCGCATCTCGCCCGAAGGCAATTTCAGCGTGGCGTACTTCTCTTCGCGGGCTACGATTTGGGCGTAGGTACCAGCCGAGCGAGCCATTGCCGCACCCTGACCGGGCTGCAATTCGATGTTGTGGAGGATGGTACCGAGGGGAATCTCGCGTAGCGGCAGGGTGTTACCTACTTCGGGAGCGACGCCGGGGCCCGACACAATCTTCGCGCCTACCGTCATGCCGGCGGGAGCGATGATGTAACGCTTCTCACCATCGGCATAGTTGACGAGGGCGATACGCGCAGTGCGGTTGGGGTCGTACTCGATGGACTTCACGACGGCCGGAACACCGGCTTTGTCGCGCTTGAAGTCCACGATGCGGTACTGGGTTTTATGACCACCGCCGATGTAGCGGTTGGACATTTTACCGGAAGAGTTCCGGCCACCCGATTTGGAGAGGGAAGTCATCAAAGACTTCTCCGGGGTCGACGTCGTAATCTCGTCGAACGCCGGCGCAACGCGGAAGCGCTGCCCTGGGGTTGTTGGTCTGAGTTTTTTAAGTGCCATTACTAGCTAGTTGTGCTTTTGCGGCGAAAAATTTGAGGCGAAGCTTTGCGGCCTAGAGGTTGCCGTAGAAGTCGATAACATCGCCTTCTTTCACGGTAACAATGGCTTTCTTGCCGTGGGCGCGACGACCGGAAACCTGGCCGCCTTTGGTGCCTTTCGACTTCATTTTGCCAATAGTGCGCATCGTGTTGATGTCGGTAATCGTCACGCCGTACAGCGTTTCGATGTCCTTCTTAATTTGCACTTTGTTGGCGGTGCGCTCCACTTCGAAGGTGTAGCGACCTTTCTCGTTGAGGCCGGTGGCCTTTTCGGTAACGATGGGGCGTTTCAGCGTGCTCATTATTCGGCGGTGCTATAGAGTTCAACCAATGAAGCCATGCCGTCTTCCGAAATCAGGAGCGTGTCCGTGTTCAACAGGTCGTGGGTGTTGAGGCCGATGGGCGTCGACACTTTCACTTTCTGCAGATTGCGGGCGCTGAGGATGACGTTCTTGTTCACCTCGCCGGTTACAAGCATGGTCTTTTTGCCGTTGGTCAGCTTGAGGCCGTCCAGGATGGCAACGAAGTCCTTGGTGCGGGGAGCCGACATGGCAATGTTCTCCACAACGGAGATTTTGCCATCCTTCGCCAAGCTCGACAGAGCCGACAAACGAGCTACGCGCTTGGTCTTCTTGTTCAGCTTGAAGCTGTAGTCGCGGGGCTGCGGACCGAACATCCGGCCACCACCTACGAACACACCCGACTTCATGCTGCCGGCGCGGGCACCGCCCGTACCTTTTTGTTTCTTCAGTTTCTTCGTGGTGCCGTGCACCTCGTTGCGCTGCTTGGACTTGTGCGTGCCCTGGCGCTGGTTGGCCAGGTACTGCTTCACGTCCAGGTACATCACGTGCTCGTTTACTTCGAGACCGAAGATGGCGTCAGACAGGGTCACTTTGCGGCCGGTGTCTTCGCCTTTGAGGTTATATACTGCGAGTTCCATCGTACTAGTCTATTTCTCGATTACCACGTAAGAATTCTTCGCGCCGGGAATCGAGCCGCTCACCAGAATCAGGTTCTTGTCGCCTACTACGCGCATCACCTTCAGGTTCTGCACTTTCACGCGGTCATTGCCCATGCGGCCACCCATGCGCATTCCTTTGAATACGCGCGAAGGCCAGGAGCAAGCACCGATAGAACCGGGGTGACGCAGGCGGTTGTGCTGACCGTGGGTCTGGCCACCAACACCCTGGAAGTTGTAACGCTTTACAACACCCTGGAAACCCTTGCCTTTGGAAGTGCCTACTACGTCCACAAACTCGCCCTCTTCGAAGAGAGTCGCGTCGATGGTAGCGCCAGCGGCGTAGGTCGATTCGGCGTCGAGGCGGAATTCAACCAATTTTTTCTTGGGGGTCGTACCGGCTTTTTTGAAGTGACCAACCAAAGCTTTGGTGGTGTTCTTCTCTTTTTTCTCGCCGTACCCAATTTGAATGGCGGTGTAACCGTCATTCGCGATAGTCTTAACCTGCGTCACTACGCACGGACCCGCTTCGATGAGCGTGCAGGGAATGTTTTTCCCGTCCGGAGTGAAGAGGCTTGTCATACCGATTTTTTTACCGATGATGCCAGGCATTCTATTTGGTTATTAATGAACACAAAAAGAAAACGGCCGAGTGCCGTTTTCGCTAAGGGAGTGCAAAGATAGAAAAAAAGCCCGGGCTATCACAATGATGGGTAGAAATATTTTCTCAGTGAGGCTGTTAGCTTTCTAAAAGAGGCTATTTGCGGCCCGGTTTACGCCGGCCGCCAGGTTGGGTCACTCTCTTCGCATGGCATCAGGCCCTGTAGCGCCAGAAGCAGGAAGAAAACCACGAATGCAAGGCCCACCTGTGTTTCCAGCGTGTATTCGACAAGGAATGATAAGGCAATGCTGACGTATTGCGCTAATAGCAAAGGCGCATGTTTGCAGCGCGCCCACCAAGCGGGATAGAACAGACTGAGGCAGAATATGAGCAATCCAATAGCGCCATAAGCCGCCAGATTGTACAGGTATTGGTTGTGGGGCAGAATGTAGAATTCCGGCGTGAGCTGCGGGTACAGCTTAGCATAGCGCTTGGCCATTTCACCTTCTAGGTTTGGCTTCCCCACTCCTACCAGCTTATTATCACGCCACACTGCAAGTGCCGCTTGGTACGAATACACCCGGGCCGAGATGGAGAAATTCTTCCCTTCGGAACTCTCCTGCACTTTGCTCACATCTTCCTGAGTATTGTAGACCCGATTGCGGAAGGTGGGAAATACTAGGTAGCTCACCACGGGTAGCAATATCAATGCTACAGCTAAAAGCATGGCCTTCTTCCATTGGTTTCTGGAAAAAGCCAGCCATAGCACGACCATTCCACCCAAAGCGTAAAAGGTCATCTCCCCGCTTCTCACAGCTAGCAGGTGCAGGAATAGCGCCAGCCCTACAATGGCAGCTTTAACCCAACTACGCCATGCCTGTGATATTGCCTGATGGGCAAGTAGCAGAACGGCGGCGGCAATAGCCATTGTGATGATGATGCTGAAGCGGATATGGTCCGGCTCAGTCGGCATCACTTTAGAGTGCATGTAGGACTCGTTGATTTCCTGGGCATGCAACAGATAGTTAATGGTGGCACCCAAAGCTGCCAGCACCGTCATGGCGATAAAAATTCCCCATAACCGGCGTAAGTAGCGGCTGGGCAACGCGGGCAATAGCCAGAACGAAAGCGGCAGAATCAGGAATGGCATCTGCATTCCCAGGTCAAATCGATACTCGTCCATATTATCGGCTCGGGTATGAAATCCGGCCATCACATGCAATACAAAAACCATTGCGATGCTCCCGAAGACGGGCCACAACGTGCGGTTAGCAATGCGTTTATGCACCAACGCGAAAATCACGCTCGTCACCGCCAATCCTCCCATTGCAATACCCAGCGCTACCCGTAGCCAATTGACTAGGAAAATGCTGATGATAATGCAGGCACAAAAGAAGAACGCTGACTGGTGTATTCGCTTAAGAGAAAAAAGAGACGGCATGAATATTCAGTAGTGGCAGCGCAAGTTCGAAAGAAAAAGCCCCACCGCGACGAATCACGGTGGGGCTTTAACTCAATTAAGACTGAAATCGGTGCCTCAGACTTTGATTTCTACGTCAACGCCGCTGGGCAATTCCAGCTTCATCAGGGCATCTACAGTCTTCGACGAGGTCGAGAAGATGTCCACGAGGCGCTTGTAGGTGCAAAGCTGGAACTGCTCCCGGCTCTTCTTGTTCACGTGGGGCGAGCGCAACACGGTGAACTTTTCCTTTTGGGTCGGCAAAGGAATCGGGCCGCTAACGATGGCACCGGTGGCCTTCACAGCTTTCACGATTTTCTCGGCCGATTTGTCTACGAGGTTGTGGTCGTAGGACTTCAGCTTAATGCGAATTTTCTGGTTCATTGGGGGTTTTGGTCCGATTGACCAAGTTAGTGACCGGTATTATTTGTTGCCTTTTACTTTAGCGATGATGCCTTCAGCCAGGTTGCTCGGCACTTGCTCATAGTGCGAGAACGTGAGCGATGCCGAAGCACGACCCGACGAAATCGTACGCAAGGCGGTTACGTAACCGAACAGCTCCGACAGCGGCACATCGGCCTTAATCAGCTGGGCACCGCCTTTGGTGTCCATGCCTTTCATCAGACCACGACGACGGTTCAAGTCACCGGTTACGGGACCCGTGTACTCGTCGGGGCAAACCACTTCCACGCTCATGATGGGCTCGAGCAATTTCGGGCCAGCCTGACGGGCAGCTTCGCGGAAACCACCACGGGCGGCGAGTTCGAACGACAGGGCGTCCGAGTCAACGTCGTGGAAGGAACCGTGATAGAGACGCACTTTCATGCCCTCAATCGGGAAGCCGGCCAACGGACCTTGCTTCATGGCCTCTTCAAAACCTTTCTGAATCGGCTGGATGAATTCGCGGGGGATAACACCACCCACGATGGCGTTGTCGAACTCGAAGCCGGGCTTTTCGGGCTCGGTCTCTTTCGGGCCGAGTTCGAACACGATGTCGCCGAATTTACCGCGGCCACCGGTCTGCTTCTTGTAGGTTTCGCGGTGGTCGACTTTCTTGGTGAGAATCTCCTTGTAGGCCACCATTGGGGCGCCCTGGTTGATTTCCACTTTGAATTCGCGACGCATGCGGTCGATGATGATTTCCAAGTGCAACTCGCCCATGCCACGGAGAACGGTCTGGCCCGTTTCGGGGTCGGTGTTAACTTTCAGCGTGGGGTCTTCCTCGATGAGCTTGGCGATTGCCATGCCCATTTTATCAACGTCAGCCTGCGTCTTAGGCTCGATGGCGTAGCCAATTACCGGCTCGGGGAAGCTCATCGACTCGAGGACGATGGGGTTCTTCTCGTCGGTCAGCGTATCGCCGGTTTTGATGTCTTTGAAACCAACACCTGCAGCAATGTCACCGGCCTGAATCTTGTCGATGGGGTTCTGCTTGTTGGAGTGCATCTGCATGAGGCGCGAGATACGCTCCTTCTTGCCGGTGCGGTTGTTGAGCACGTACGAGCCCGAGTCCAGCACACCGCTGTAGCAGCGGAAGAAGCACAGACGGCCTACGAACGGGTCAGTAGCAATTTTGAACGCCAGGGCGGTGAAAGGCTCCGAGTTGTCGGGGTGACGCTCGATTTCCTCACCAGTTTCGGGGTGGGTACCGATGATGGCGGGCATGTCGAGGGGCGAAGGCAGGTAAGCCATAACGGCATCCAGCATCGTTTGAACACCCTTGTTTTTGAAAGCCGAACCGCACAATACGGGCGAGAATTTCATGTCGATAACCGCCTGGCGGATAACAACCATCATTTCCTCTTTCGTAATGGAATCGGGGTTGTCGAAGAATTTCTCCAGCAACGCGTCATCGTACTCAGCTACGCTCTCCACGAGCTTCTGACGCCACTCGGCTACCGTTTCAACGAGGTCCTCGGGAACGGGGATTTCGTCGTAAGATTTGCCTTCGGTTTTGTCGTCCCACACAATGGCTTTGCCAGTCAGCAGGTCAACTACGCCTTTGAACGTGTCTTCAGCGCCAATCGGAATCTGCAACGGAATCGGGTTAGCACCCAATTTGTCTTTGATTTCATTAACGGCCTTGAAGAAGTCGGCACCGGCACGGTCCATCTTGTTGACGAAGCAAATGCGGGGCACTTTGTACTTGTCAGCCTGACGCCATACGGTTTCCGACTGGGGCTCAACGCCCGAAACGGCGCAGAACAGGGCCACAGCTCCGTCGAGCACACGTAGCGAACGTTCTACTTCTACCGTGAAGTCAACGTGGCCGGGAGTGTCAATCAGGTTGATTTTGTACTGCTTGGTGTCAGCAGTCGGGTCACCCTTGATATCGGTGGGGTAGTTCCAGAAGGTAGTAGTGGCAGCCGAGGTAATCGTGATGCCGCGCTCCTGCTCCTGCTCCATCCAGTCCATCGTGGCGGCACCATCGTGCACTTCCCCGATTTTGTGGGTTTTACCCGTGTAATACAGAATACGCTCCGACGTCGTGGTCTTACCGGCGTCGATGTGCGCCATAATCCCGATGTTACGGAGGTAATAGAGGTCTTTGTTAACGGCCATTGTTACGATAAGTGAATGAGTGAATGGCTGAATGGGTGAATGAGGTAAATGGTTCCGCTTAGAAACATTCACTCATTCACCCATTCAGTCATTCGCACTTGTTTAGAAACGGAAGTGCGAGAAGGCTTTGTTAGCCTCGGCCATGCGGTGGGTGTCGTCTTTTTTCTTAACGGCAGCACCTTCGCCTTTGGCGGCAGCAATGATTTCGCCAGCCAGCTTGTCCTTCATGGTCTTCTCACCACGACGACGGGCGTACTGAATCATCCATTTGGCACCTACCGAAATGCGGCGGTCGGCGCGCACTTCAATCGGAACCTGGAAGGTGGCACCACCTACGCGGCGGCTTTTCACTTCCACGGTGGGCATCACGTTGTTCAACGCTTTGCGCCACATTTCGAGGCCGCTCTCCTTTGTGCGCTGCTCCACGAGGTCGCAGGCGTCATAGAAGATGGTGTACGCCAGGTTTTTCTTGCCGTCGTACATCATGTAGTTCACGAAACGGGTTACCAGCGTCTCCTTGTACTTAGGGTCCGGCAGCAAGATGCGCTTCTTCGGTTTTGACTTTCTCATGATAGTAGTAAGTATGTAGTAGTAAGTATTGAGTAATAAGTAGCAAGACCGTATTGGTCTCACTACTCAATACTTACTACTTGCTACTAATTCTATTTATTTCTTTTTAGCGGGTGCGCCTTTGCCACCCTTGCCAGCTGCTGCGGCGGGTTGACCCGGCTTCGGACGCTTGGCACCGTACTTCGAGCGGCGCTGCGTGCGGCCGCTTACACCGGCGGTGTCCAGGGCGCCACGGATAATGTGGTAGCGAACACCTGGCAAGTCTTTAACCCGGCCACCACGAATCAGCACGATGCTGTGTTCCTGGAGGTTGTGGCCTTCACCGGGGATGTATGCGTTTACTTCCTTACCGTTGGTAAGGCGCACACGGGCCACTTTGCGCATAGCCGAGTTCGGCTTCTTAGGCGTGGTGGTGTACACACGGGTGCACACGCCCCGACGCTGCGGGCACGAATCAAGGGCGGGCGACTTCGACTTGGTAGTCAAAGCCTCACGGCCTTTCCGTACTAACTGATTGATGGTTGGCATTTAGCGAATGGTTTGTTTGGAGCCGTTTGCCCCTAAAATTTGGCTTGCAAAGGTAGGATTATTTCGCCGCAATAGCAAACAGGGTGAGGATGTTAATTTTAAGAGTGTCCGTTTTGTCCGAAAATCGAAAGCGCCTCCACTGAAAAATGGAGGCGCTTTCGCAGCTAGAGCGTCTGGTTCAGCTTACGCCTCCCCTACCGCGCCGCCGAAGTTCATCGGATAGCTGGGGGCTTCGCTTTGCATCTTGATGGTGCCGAAAGCGGCTTCAAACCGCTCGATGTTCTCGGTGAGGGCTTGCAGGAGGCGCTTGGCGTGCTCGGGCGTGACGACGATGCGTGCCTTTACCTTGGCCTTGGGCAGGCCAGGCATCATGCGGATGAAATCAATCACGAACTCGCTGTTACTGTGCGCAATCATGGCGAGGTTGGCGTATTCGCCTTCGGCCATGGCTTCGGAAAGCTCGATATTGATGGCGTTGGGGTCCGGGTTTTGGTCAGTTGGTTGCATGATTCTGGTTTATTAGAAAAGCCCGAACAATGATATCATTACTCGTTAGCTCTGGTTTTTGGGGAAGAAAATCAATGTATAAATCCCAACTAGCATTGGAACAGGAATGAGTAAGATAAACCATCCCATTGCGTCACCAATTATTGGAGGACCTGCAATAGCCAATATGAGTGCTACTAAAGCACCTCTTTTTCTTGTAGAGGATGACTTTCTGTTCAACACCATAACTAACGCTACTATGAACAGTAAGCCAATTACAAGCCAGAGAATCCAATGCATCAAATTGAAGTTTTAGGTAGAAGTGTGGAATGAGGTCTGGCGTAAAGTAAAATAGAAAAAGCCGACCGGGATACCCCAGTCGGCTTTTCCATTACAAACCTACGGCAGATTACTCAGCCGACACTTCGCGCTTGCCAGCACGGCTGGGGCGTTTGGCGGGAACGGCAGCTTCGGCAGCCTGGGCGGCTTGGGCAGCCTCCATCTCCTCTTTCGAGCCGACAATCTGACGCGTGTATTCGCGCAGACCGGTACCGGCCGGGATGAGGTGACCGACGATTACGTTCTCCTTCAAGCCCAACAACTGGTCGGCCTTGCCACGGATGGCAGCTTCGCTCAGCACCTTGGTCGTCTCCTGGAAGGAAGCGGCCGAGATGAACGACTGCGTGCCCAGCGAGGCCTGCGTGATGCCTTGCAGCGTGGGGCGCGAAACCGAAGGCTGCGCGTCGCGCACTTGCACGAGGGCAAGGTCGCGGCGTTTCAGGCTGCTATTCTCGTCGCGGAGGCGACGGGCCGTCACAATCTGACCAGGCTTCATGTTGCTCGAATCACCAGCTTCGGTCACCACTTTCATGTCGATAATCATGTCATTCTCGGCCATGAAGATGATTTTATCAATCACCTGATTTTCGAGGAACGACGTGTCACCCGCATCCAGAATCACCACTTTCTGCATCATCTGGCGAACAACCACCTCGATGTGCTTATCGTTGATTTTCACACCCTGCAAGCGGTACACTTCCTGAATCTCGTTCACGAGGTACTCCTGCACGGCACCGGGACCCTGAATGCTCAGGATATCCGAAGGCGTGATGGCACCATCCGACAGCGGCATGCCGGCGCGGATAAAGTCGTTGTCCTGCACCAGAATGTGCTTCGACAGCGGCACCATGTACTTCTTCTTGACACCGTCTTTCGACTCGACGTAGATTTCACGGTTACCGCGTTTCACGGTGCCGTAGGTTACGACGCCGTCGATTTCCGATACTACAGCGGGGTTCGACGGGTTCCGGGCTTCGAAAAGCTCCGTCACACGCGGCAGACCACCGGTGATGTCGCGGGTCTTGCCCACCGAGCGAGGAATCTTGGCGAGGATGTGACCAGCCGTGATTTTCTCGTTATTCTCAACGTTCAAGTGCGAGCCCACCGGGATGCTGTAGGCTTTCTGACCTTCGGCATCGCCCTTTTTGCCGGGGCGGATGATGATGGACGGGTTCTGGTCCTTGGCTTTCGATTCGATAATCACCTTCTCGCGGTGACCGGTCTGTTCGTCCGATTCCTCACGGAAAGTGATACCCTCGGTGATGGCGTCGAACTGAACGGTACCATCAAACTCGGCCAGAATAACGGCGTTGTAGGGGTCCCAAGTGTTCAACTCCGTGCCTTTATCTACTTCCTGGCCTTCCGATACGAGCATGAACGAGCCGTAGGGAACGTGGTTGGAAGTGAAGACGCGGCCGGTGCCTTTCTCCACGATGCGGATTTCACCCGAGCGGCCCATTACCACGGCACCCTTCACGCCTTCCGGCGTCACGGTGGCGACGGTACGAACGTCTTCGAATTCTACCACACCAGCGAATTTGGCTTTGATGTTCGACTCAACGGCGATGTTGGAAGCCGTACCACCTACGTGGAAGGTACGCAGGGTCAGCTGCGTGCCGGGCTCACCAATCGACTGCGCGGCGATAACACCCACGGCCTCGCCACGCTGCACCATGCGGCCCGAAGCCAAGTTGCGGCCGTAGCACTTGGCGCAGATGCCGCGCTTGCTTTCGCAAGTCAGCACCGAGCGGATTTCCACCGATTCGATGCTCGTGGCATCGATGCGGCGGGTGGTGTCCTCCTTGATTTCGGAACCCGAAGTCAGGATGACGTCGCCGGTCAGCGGGTCGATGATATCGTGAACCGTCACGCGGCCCAGGATACGCTCGGCCAGTGGCTCCACGATGTCCTCGTTGTCTTTCAACGCAAAGGTTTCGATACCGCGCAGCGTGCCGCAGTCCGGCTCGTTCACAATGACGTCCTGCGAAACGTCCACCAGACGACGGGTCAGGTAGCCGGCGTCGGCCGTCTTCAGAGCCGTATCAGCCAGACCTTTACGGGCACCGTGCGTCGAGATAAAGTACTCGATTACGTCGAGGCCTTCTTTGAAGTTCGACAGAATCGGGTTTTCGATAATCTCGCCAATCGAGCCTTGCAGCGACTTCTGGGGCTTGGCCATCAGGCCACGCATCCCGCCCAGCTGACGAATCTGCTCGCGCGAGCCACGGGCTCCCGAGTGCATCATCATGTAGATGGAGTTGAAGCCCTGATTTTCCTTCTCCAGACGGCCCATCAACGTTTCCGTAATCTGGTTGTTGATGCGCGTCCAGATGTCGATAACCTGGTTGTAACGCTCGTTGTCGGTAATCAGACCCATCTGGTAGTTCTGGGTTACCGCCTTCACGTCGTTCTGGGCTTGCAGCACCAGCTCGTCCTTCTCTTTCGGGATGTTGATGTCGCCCAGACCCATGCTCAAGCCGCCTTTGTAGGCCGACTGGAAACCAAGGGTCTTGATGTCATCAAGGAATTGCGCGGTACGAGCCATGCCCGTGCGCTTAAACACCGTCGAGATGATTTGCTGGAGTTTCTTCTTCGTCAGCAGCTCGTCCACGAAACCTACCTCTTCCGGCACGAGCTGGTTGAACAGCACGCGGCCGGCAACGGTATCCACGATTTTGGTTACCAAATCGTCGTTTTCGTCGCGAATCTGCGTCCGCACCTTAATGAAGGCGTGCTTCGAAAGCTGACCTTCGTTGATGGCAATCACAACTTCTTCGTCCGAGTAGAAAACCCGGTCTTCACCGACAATCTTCTCGTTTTCGGTGCTGCGCTTGCCTTTGGTTACGTAGTACAGACCCAGAACCATGTCCTGCGACGGTACCGCGATGGGCGCGCCGTTGGCAGGGTTCAGGATATTGTGCGAGGCCAGCATGAGCATGGAGGCTTCCAGAATAGCGGCCGGGCCGAGGGGCACGTGCACAGCCATCTGGTCACCGTCAAAGTCAGCGTTGAAGGCCGTACAAACGAGGGGGTGCAGTTGGATAGCCTTGCCCTCGATGAGGCGCGGCTGGAACGCCTGGATGCCCAGACGGTGAAGCGTAGGAGCCCGGTTGAGGAGCACTGGGTGGCCTTTCAGCACATTTTCCAGGATGTCCCACACCACAGCGTCCTTGCGGTCCACAATTTTCTTAGCCGATTTCACCGTCTTCACAATGCCGCGCTCGATGAGCTTGCGGATGATGAACGGCTTGAACAGCTCGGCCGCCATGTTCTTGGGCAGACCGCACTCGTGCAGTTTCAGCTCCGGACCCACCACGATTACCGAACGACCCGAGTAATCGACCCGCTTACCGAGCAGGTTCTGACGGAAGCGGCCCTGCTTGCCTTTCAGCATATCGGACAGCGACTTCAGGGCACGGTTGCCTTCGGCGCGCACGGCGTTCACCTTACGCGAGTTGTCGAACAAGGAGTCAACAGCTTCTTGCAGCATGCGCTTCTCGTTCCGCAGAATCACTTCAGGAGCCTTGATTTCAATCAGGCGCTTGAGGCGGTTGTTGCGGATGATAACGCGACGGTACAGGTCGTTCAAGTCGGAAGTGGCGAAACGGCCACCGTCGAGCGGAACGAGCGGGCGCAGTTCTGGGGGAATCACCGGCACCATGCGGATAACCATCCACTCGGGCTTGTTCTCCACACGGGTAGCAGCGTCGCGGAAAGCTTCCACTACGCGCAGACGCTTGAGGGCTTCTGCCTTCCGCTGCTGCGAGGTTTCGTGGGCAGCCGAGTCACGCAGCGAGTAGCTCAACTCGTCCAGGTTGATGCGCTCTAGCAGCATGTGCAGGGCATCGGCACCCATGCGGGCGATGAACTTGTTGGGGTCCTCGTTGGGCAGCATCTGGTTCTCCCGGGGGAGTTTGTCGATGATGTCCAGGTATTCATCCTCGGTGAGGAAGTCGAGCACTTGCACGCCTTCTTCAGCCAGCGAACCGGGCTGAACGACGACGTACCGCTCGTAATAGATAATCTGATCGAGCTTCTTGGTGGGCAGGCCCAGCAGGTAGCCGATTTTGTTGGGGAGCGACTTGAAGTACCAGATGTGGGCAACGGGCACCACCAATTCGATGTGGCCCATGCGCTCCCGACGCACCTTCTTCTCGGTCACCTCCACGCCGCAACGGTCGCAGATAATGCCCTTGTAGCGGATGCGCTTGTACTTACCGCAGTGGCATTCCCAGTCCTTCACAGGGCCGAAAATCCGCTCGCAGAACAAGCCACCCATTTCGGGCTTGTACGTGCGGTAGTTGATGGTTTCAGGCTTCACCACTTCGCCGGTGCTGCGCTCCAGAATTGCTTCGGGCGAGGCCAGCGAAATAGTGACTTTGGAGAAGTCCTGAACTATTTTCTTGTTTTTTGCGAAAGCCATTTGATTGGTTTTAAGCTGATAGCTGTTGGCTTTGAGCTGTTTGACGCCTCATTCTTCGCCAGAAGAATGCAAGAGTTCCAAACAGTTTGACGCTTAGAAAAGTGCCTTTGCGGAACAGATAGGTATGTTGAGCAAAGGCACTTCTAAAAGGTCTATTTATTAAATCTGACGGCAGAGCAGAACGGCGGGAAGGCCTTCGATTAAGTTGCTTAGGGAGCTTTGATGCTGAACTGACCATATCTCGGAACAGCTTCCCCAGCTTCTTTCACCGAAGCGTTTTCTCACCTTTCGTTACCAGAGTCGCTCAATCAGCGCCTCCTGTTGCCTGCCGGCAGACAAACCGCGAGTTGCGGCCGAAGCTTGCGCCCCGGCCGCAACTGCAGCAATTCACTATTCCATCGTGATTTCGAGTGCCAGACCACGGAGTTCGTGGAGCAACACGTTGAACGACTCGGGGATGTTCGGCTTGGGCAGAACGTCGCCTTTTACAATGGCTTCGTACGCCTTGGCACGGCCCACCACGTCATCCGATTTCACGGTCAGGATTTCCTGCAGCACGTTGGAAGCACCGAAGGCCTCCAATGCCCACACCTCCATCTCGCCGAAGCGCTGGCCACCGAACTGCGCCTTACCACCCAGCGGCTGCTGCGTGATGAGCGAGTACGGCCCGATGGAGCGAGCGTGCATCTTGTCGTCAACCAAGTGACCCAGTTTGAGCATGTAAATCACGCCCACCGTCACCGGCTGGTCGAAACGGTCACCGCTCAGACCATCGTGCAGGTAAGCACGGCCCCAGTCGGGCAAGCCAGCCTCGGTCAATTCGCGAGCTACTTCGTCCTCGGTAGCGCCGTCGAAAATCGGGGTAGCATAAGTGCGACCCATTTTCAAACCAGCCCAGCCAAGTACGGTCTCGTAAATCTGACCGATGTTCATCCGGCTTGGTACACCAAGCGGGTTCAGCACGATGTCCATCGGGGTGCCATCGGGCAGGAAGGGCATGTCCTCATCGCGCACGATGCGGGCTACTACACCCTTGTTACCGTGGCGGCCGGCCATTTTATCACCCACCTTCAGCTTGCGCTTCTTGGCGATATAAACTTTGGCAAGCTGCACGATGCCAGCGGGCAGTTCGTCGCCCACTTCCAGGGTGAAGCGCTGACGCTTGAATTTCGCGGTGATGGTGTTGCGGCGCTTGGCGTAGTTACGCACCAGCTCCAGCACCAGACCATTCACGCGGGCATCAGCCGTCCAGCCTTCCAGAATCAGGTCCTTAAACAGGTTCACTTCTTCCGGAACGGCGTAGTTGCTTTCGTCCTTGTAGGGGTTCTTCTCGGGGAACATCCCCTCGTTGATGTTCTTGCGGTTGAACTTCACGCCCTTGGCAATCATCTCCTCGCCGAAGCGGTGTTTGATGCCCTGCGACGTTTTGCCTTCCAGCAATTGCACCAGCTTGTCAATCATGATGGCTTTCACACCACGCAGTTCCTGCGCGTAGGTCGCCTTCAAATCTTCCACTTCCTTCTTCGACTTAGCCCGGAGGTTTTTGTCTTTCTTAGGACGCGAGAAGAGCTTGGTGCCGATAACCACACCCTGCAAGGAGGGCGGCGCTTTCAACGAAGCATCCTTCACATCGCCGGCCTTGTCGCCGAAGATGGCACGGAGCAGCTTCTCTTCCGGAGTTGGGTCCGTCTCGCCTTTCGGCGTGATTTTACCAATCAGAATGTCGCCCTCTTTCACCTCCGCGCCGAGGCGGATAATGCCGTTGTCGTCGAGGTTGCGGACAGCTTCTTCGCTCACGTTCGGAATTTCCGAGGTCAGCTCTTCTTCGCCGCGCTTGGTCTCGCGCACTTCCAACTCAAACTCCTCAATGTGAATCGAGGTGAAGATGTCGTCGCGAACTACGCGCTCCGAGATGACGATGGCATCCTCGAAGTTGTAGCCCTGCCACGGCATAAATGCCACCTGCATGTTGCGGCCCAGAGCAAGTTCGCCCTGGTTGGTGCCGTAGCCTTCGCAAAGCGCCTGGCCTTTGGTCACCCGCTCGCCGCGCTTCACGAGCGGCGTCAGGTTGAGGCAGGTGTCCTGGTTGGTGCGACGGAACTTGATGAGGTCGTACGTAATACGCTCGGCGTCGAAGCTCACCATGATGTCGTCCTCCGTGAGGTCGTACTTCACCACGATTTTGTTGGCGTCCACGTAATCAATCACGCCTTCGCCTTCCGACATAATCAGGGTACGCGAGTCGCTGGCAATGCGGCCTTCCAGACCCGTACCCACAATCGGAGCCTCGGGACGCAAAAGTGGCACTGCCTGGCGCTGCATGTTCGAGCCCATCAGTGCTCGGTTGGCGTCATCGTGCTCCAGGAACGGAATCAGCGAGGCAGCTACCGAAACAATCTGGTTCGGGGCCACGTCCATGTAGGAGTACTCCGACGGGTTCACCACCGGGAAGTCACCCTCAAAACGGCCTTTCACCAACTCCTGGGTCAGGTTGCCGCCTTCATCCAGCAGGGAGTTGGCCTGCGCGATGTGGTGGGTGTCCTCTTCCTCAGCAGTCAGGAATTTCACGTTGGGGCTCATGTCCACCTTGCCGCCTTTCACGTCGCGGTAAGGGGTTTCGATGAAGCCCATGGCATTCACGCGAGCGTGCACGCACAGCGACGAAATCAGACCAATGTTAGGTCCTTCCGGCGTTTCAATCGTGCAAAGACGACCGTAGTGCGTGTAGTGAACGTCACGTACCTCGAAGCCAGCACGCTCCCGCGACAGACCTCCCGGCCCGAGCGCCGATACGCGACGCTTGTGCGTCACCTCGGCCAGCGGGTTGGTTTGGTCCATGAACTGCGACAGCTGGTTCGTACCGAAGAACGAGTTGATAACGCTGGACAAAGTCCGGGCGTTAATCAAATCCACCGGCTTGAAGTCCTCGTTGTCACGCACGTTCATGCGCTCCTTGATGGTACGCGCCATCCGGGCCAGGCCCACGCCAAACTGAGCGTAAAGCTGCTCGCCTACGGTCCGCACGCGACGGTTGCTCAAGTGGTCAATGTCATCGACAATGGCCTTCGAGTTGCTCAAGCCAATCAGGTACTTCACGATGAGCACAATGTCCTCATTGGTCAGCACCCGCGACTCCTGGTCCATGCCAATCTGGAGCTTCTTGTTAATCCGGTAGCGGCCCACCTCGCCGAGGTCGTAACGCTTGTCCGAGAAGAACAGCTTCTGGATGATGTCACGGGCAGTTTCTTCGTCAGGAGCCTCCGTGTTCCGGAGCTGACGGTAAATCTGCTCAACAGCTTCCTTCTCCGAGTTGGAGTTGTCCTTCTGCAGCGTGTTGTAAATGATTGCGAAATCCGCAATGTTCACATTCTCGCGGTGCAGAATAACCGACTTCGCGCCGGCCTCCAGAATCACGTCGATATCAGCTTCCTCAATCGTCGCATCGCGCTCCAGCAACACCTCGTTGCGGTCAATCGATACTACTTCGCCGGTGTCTTCGTCCACGAAGTCTTCCGTCCAAGTGCGGAGCACCCGGGCAGCCAGCTTGCGACCAACGGCTTTCTTGAGGTTTTTCTTGTCGGACTTCACTTCCTCCGACAAACCGAACAGGTCGAGAATGTCCTTATCAGTGCCGTAGCCGATGGCGCGAAGCAGCGTCGTCACCGGGAATTTCTTCTTCCGGTCGATGTACGCGTACATCACGTTGTTCACGTCCGTGGCAAACTCAATCCACGAACCTTTGAACGGAATAATGCGGGCCGAATACAGCTTGGTGCCGTTCGTGTGCTTGCTCTGGGCGAAGAACACGCCCGGCGAGCGGTGCAACTGCGATACGATAACACGCTCGGCGCCGTTGATAACGAACGAGCCCTTTACGGTCATGTACGGGATGTTCCCGAGGAACACCTCCTGCTCAATCGTCTCGAAGTCCTCGTTGTCCTTATCATTGCAAATCAAACGCAGCTTGGCTTTCAGCGGAACCGAATAAGTCAAACCACGGTCGATGCACTCGTCAACCGAATATTTCGGCGGGTCGACGTGGTAATCGATAAAGTTGAGCACGAAGTTTTCGCGCGAGTCCGAAATCGGGAAGTTCTCGGCGAACACTTTGAACAATCCTTCGTTAGAACGACGCTCAGCAGCGGTTTCCAACTGAAAGAATTCCTGGAACGAGCGCACTTGCACGTCCAGGAAGTCCGGGTACTCGATAACCTTCTTAATCTTGGCGAAATTGATTCGCTCGGCGGCCGTTTTCTTCAGGGCGGCCGTCTTTGCTTTCGGTGTAGCCAATGCGATGGGGATTAAAAGATGGACACAGAAGCGTAATAAAGGAAACCGCTGGGGCGGCTCGTCAGCGTTGCCAAGCAGCACCTGGCACTCCCTAACGCGCACGTAAACAGTGACGTTAGCTGACGCAAAGAAGCGCGAACTAGAAAGCTCGCGCTTTTGACACACTACAAACAGGAAAAGACCTGGCTAAGTTGCCAGGTCTAATCCTTATTCGAAGCGGGTCCGGAGATGCTTCAGGAGCAGAAACTACTTAACTTCTACTTCAGCACCGGCTTCCTCGAGCTGCTTCTTCAGCGACTCAGCCTCGTCTTTGGTTACGCCTTCTTTCAGGGGCTTGGGAGCACCGTCAACCAGTTCTTTGGCTTCTTTCAGGCCCAGACCGGTCAGGTCTTTCACCAGTTTCACCACAGCCAGTTTGGCACCACCGGCAGCCTTCAGGATAACGTCAAACGACGTCTTCTCCTCGGGAGCCTCGTCAGCAGCAGCAGCGCCACCACCGGCCATCATTACGGGAGCAGCAGCAGCGGGCTCGATGCCGTACTCGTCCTTCAGGATGGTTGCCAACTCGTTTACTTCTTTCACCGTCAGGTTTACAAGCTGCTCAGCGAATGCTTTCAAATCTGCCATTTCTGTAGATTGTTAAAAAAATGTGTTGTTGAAAATTTAATGGGGGTGCGAAAAAGCAGCTTATTAAGCGGCCTCTTTTTCGCTGAGGGTTTTGAGGATGCCGGCCAGTTTGTTGCCACCGCTCTGAAGAGCCGAGATAACATTTTTGGCGGGCGACTGGAGCAGACCGATGAGTTCACCGAGCAGTTCCTGCTTGCCTTTGATGCTGGTCAGGCCTTCGAGCTGGTCGGAACCGATGTAGATGCTAGCATCAACATAAGCGCCTTTCAGCACGGGCTTGGGGGTAGCACCGCGGGGGTAAGCTTGGGCTTTATAGAAGTCGCGCAGCATTTTGGCAGGAGCCGAGCCGCTCTCCGTAGAGAACAACACGCCCGACTGGCCTTTCAGCGCGGCATCCATCTCCGACGTATCGTGGCCGAGCGTGTCCAGTGCTTTCCGGATGAAGGTGTTTTTGTACACCTTGTATTCCAGACCGCGGTTGAACGCCAGACGACGGAAGTCGTTGATTTTCGCTACCGACATCACCGAAGCATCGACGATGTAAAACGAGTTGTGCGATTGCATTTTTCCGCTCAACTCATCCACGAGGGCTTGTTTTTCTTCCCGAGTCATGTTTGGTTGGTTTAATTAGCTAGCGGAATTTACTTGGCTGTCCACTGGAACGGCGGGCGACATCGTGCTCGAGAGCGTGATGCTCTTGATGTAAGTGCCTTTCGAAGACGAAGGCTTCAGGCGACCCAACGTCTGGATTACCTCCAGGGCGTTTTCGGCCAGCATCTTCGGGTCGAACGATACTTTACCCACCGAGCAGTGAATGATACCGGTTTTGTCAACTTTGAAGTCGATTTTACCAGCTTTCACTTCCTGCACAGCCTTGGCTACATCGGTCGTTACAGTGCCCGACTTCGGGTTCGGCATCAGACCACGGGGACCGAGCACACGGCCCAGGCGACCTACCTTAGCCATTACGGCGGGCATGGTGATGATTACGTCGATGTCGGTCCAGCCTTTCTCGATTTTCGAGATATAGTCGTCCAAACCCACGAAGTCGGCGCCGGCGGCCAGAGCTTCGGCCTCCTTGTCGGGAGTAACCAGAGCCAGAACGCGAACGGTTTTGCCGGTGCCGTGGGGCAGGGTGGCCACGCCACGAACCATCTGGTCCGCTTTGCGGGGGTCCACGCCGAGGCGAACGTCAATATCAACTGAAGCGTCAAACTTGGTGTAGGTAATGTCCTTCACCACGACTGCGGCTTCCACGAGGCTGCGCATTTGCGTCAGGTCGTGTTTGGCAAGGGCTTCCTTGCGCTTTTTGCTTACTTGTGCCATCTGTTCGTTTTTCCTTTTAATTATTCAGCAAAAGGAGAATCGCCCTTGATGGTAATACCCATGCTGCGGGCCGTACCAGCTACCTGCTTCATGGCGGCTTCTACTTGGAAAGCGTTCAAGTCAGGCATTTTGGTTTCGGCGATGGTACGCACCTGGTCCCACGTCACGGAGCCCACTTTGTTACGGTTAGGCTCTTTCGAACCGCTCGTCAACTTAGCAGCTTCCATGAGCAACACCGGAGCCGGTGCCGTCTTCACCACGAAGTCGAACGACTTGTCGGTGTACATGGTGATGAGTACAGGACAAACTTGGCCGGCTTTATCTTGGGTGCGAGCATTGAACTGCTTGCAAAACTCCATGATGTTCAAGCCTTTGCTACCAAGTGCAGGTCCTACCGGCGGCGATGGGTTCGCTGAGCCTCCCTTTATCTGCAGACGCAGATAACCTCTGATTTCTTTGGCCATTTGATTGGTTTGGCTGGGACTCCTGCGTCGTAACTCGCGCTTGCCTCAGTTTAGTAAACTCCTATTTGGAAGCCCCGCCGACCCGGAGCAATCAGTCGGCGTGGTATAATCGATGGGTTGTTTAAACCTCTTTTTCTACTTGGGTGTAGCTGAGCTCTACCGGCTGCGAGCGGCCGAAGATTTTCACCACTACGTTCAGCTTCTTACGCTCTTCAAATACTTCATCCACATTGCCGGAGAAGCCGTTGAAGGGGCCGTCTACCACTTTCACGAGTTCGCCCACTACGTAAGGCTTGTCGAGGGTAGCATCGGCTTGCTGCTCGGCTTCATCCACGATGCCGAGGATGCGATTGACTTCCGAAATGTGCAGCGGAACAGGTTTGTTGTTCGATGCGTCTTTCTTGTCTTTGTCACCGAGGAAACCAATCACGCCGGGCGTGCTGGTGATGATGTGGTCAACTTCACCGTGGCCGAGGTCGGCGTGGATGATGATGTAACCGGGGTAGAGGTTCCGCTCGCGGACGCGCTTCTTACCGTTGCGCATCTCAAACACCTTCTCTACCGGAATCAGTACCTGCGGAACAAGCTCGGTCAGGTTGTGCCGACCGAGCTCCGTTTCGAGGTAATTTTTGGCTTTTTTCTCCTGGCCGCTCACGGAGCGTACCACGTACCATTTCAATTCGCCCATCTTGATTGCTGATTAGCGAAACGAGTTGTAAAACGCTTTAAGTACCGACTCAAAGCTGACATCCATGATACCTACCACCACGGCAAACACGAGCGAACCAATCAGCACCAAGCCGGCGCTTTTTTGCAGTTCCGTCGTCGAGGGCCACGTTACGTTGTAGCGCATCTCTTCGATGGTGGTGCGGAAATAATTGCTCAGTTTGTCCATTGTGATGAAAAACACAGCGTTGCCGCTGAAATAACATGGAGCGGACCAACTGGCCCAAATTGCACGAGTGGAGAGATTCGAACTCCCGTCAAAGGTTTTGGAGACCCGTATGCTACCGCTGCACCACACTCGTTTTTAAACATTCCCACATAGCGCATTTCGCTAAAGGGAGTGCAAAGGTAAGAGAAACAGAAGACAAAACAAATACTTGCTTCTGTTTCAGCGTAAAAAAGCCGCCCCCGAGGAGTCGAGAGCGGCTTTTTTTACTGATTAAGCCGGAGCTTAGTCGAGAACTTCGGTTACCTGACCGGCACCTACCGTACGGCCACCCTCACGGATAGCGAAGCGGAGGCCTTTCTCCATTGCCACCTTGTTGATGAGCTCAACAGTGATGGTGATGTTGTCGCCGGGCATTACCATTTCAACGCCCTCGGGGAGGGTGATGATGCCGGTAACGTCGGTGGTACGCAGGTAGAACTGCGGACGGTAGTTGTTGAAGAACGGCGTGTGACGGCCACCTTCCTCTTTCGAGAGAACGTAGACTTCAGCCTTGAACTTCTGGTGAGGAGTTACCGAACCGGGCTTGCAGATAACCATGCCGCGACGGATGGCTTCTTTTTCAATACCGCGGAGCAGCAGACCTACGTTGTCACCAGCTTCGCCACGGTCGAGGATTTTGCGGAACATTTCCACACCCGTAACCGTCGACTTCAGGCCGGCAGCAGCGCCCATGCCCAGGATGTCAACTTGCTCACCCGAGTTGATGATGCCGCGCTCGATACGACCGGTAGCAACAGTGCCACGGCCAGTAATCGAGAACACGTCCTCAACAGGCATCAGGAAGGGCAGGTCGGTCAGACGAGCAGGAATCGGAATGAACGAGTCAACAGCGTCCATCAGCTCCTCGATTTTGGGAACCCAGTTGGCATCGCCGTTCAGGCCGCCGAGGGCCGAACCCTGGATAACCGGAATGTTGTCGCCGTCGAAGTCGTAGAACGAGAGGAGTTCGCGGATTTCCATTTCCACCAGCTCGAGGAGCTCGGGGTCATCCACCATGTCCACTTTGTTCATGAACACCACCAGCTGGGGAACACCTACCTGACGGGCGAGCAGGATGTGCTCACGGGTCTGGGGCATCGGGCCGTCGGTAGCAGCTACCACGAGGATAGCACCGTCCATCTGGGCAGCACCAGTTACCATGTTCTTCACATAGTCAGCGTGACCGGGGCAGTCAACGTGAGCGTAGTGACGGTTGGCCGTCGAGTACTCTACGTGCGAGGTGTTGATGGTGATACCACGCTCTTTTTCTTCGGGGGCGTTATCAATCGAACCGAAATCGCGCTTTTCAGCCAAACCTTTGCCGGCCAGTACCTGCGTGATAGCAGCAGTCAGGGTAGTCTTGCCGTGGTCGACGTGACCGATGGTGCCGATGTTTACGTGCGGCTTGGACCGGTCGAAATTTTCTTTAGCCATTGTAAAGAGTAAAAAAGAGGTGGTGAAGTGAATTTGAAGTAAAAACGGACCCTACACGAAGAAAGCGAGACTCAGCCCCTACTGTAATAGAAAACTGTGCGTCGCTTGCCTGAGAGAACCGTGCCGGCAGCCGGAATGATTCCGACTGCTGGACTTGTGTTGTAATCTGAGCCATTTATGGGATTTGAACCCATGACCTCTTCCTTACCAAGGAAGTGCTCTACCACTGAGCTAAAACGGCTTATTCTGTGAAATGAGCGGGAGACGAGGTTCGAACCCGCGACCTGCAGCTTGGAAGGCTGCCGCTCTACCAACTGAGCTACTCCCGCAGATGGCATCATGTAAAAAAAGTGGGGGTAACAGGACTCGAACCTATGAACCCGAAGGAGGTGAGTTACAGTCACCCGCAATTGCCGCTATGCGATACCCCCAGTTTTGGTGCTTCCCGGCCGATTGCTGAGAGGCGTAACCCCTTCCGTTTCGCTGCTACCGAAGTAGTAGTGTTTCGTAAGGAGTCGCAAAATTAGAGGTTTTTTGACACAAGGCAAGGGATGGAGCAAAAAAAGGTTGTTCTTTTTTTGCTCCATTTGCGGAAGTTGCTCCTACATAAGGTTATAAAATGCTTTGAGTCGGTCGTCAGTTTCCTTCTCCCGGATGTTCTGGAGCGTGGCTTTGAGGCTGGGCATGGATGGAAGTAGCAAGGCGAGGCTCTTGTAGGCCCCCAAGCGGATGTCGTAGCGCGGAGCGTTGCGGGCATAATCCTCGAGAATTTTGAGGCCCTTGTCACGCTCTACGGGCGGGATGTGGGTCATGAGTGTTCCGAAGGACTGGAAGTAGGCGTAGAGGTCGCCTTCGGTCACGTCGGGAAGGCGGCGCAGGAACCAAGGGTATTGGTCGAGGTTACCATTGAGGGCGTAGTAACTGGCAATGGCGACGAGAAGCGGACTGCTCGTGGTGTTTTCGATGGCGGCGACCTGCTGACGGGTGGTGGGCTCAGGCTTTTTGGCGAGGACTTCGAGAGCGGCGGCAGCTACCAGCGCAGAGCTGTCGCCGACGGCTTTTCCGTAGATGGAGCCATAATTACCGTCGGGGAAGGTGGCGAGCGTGGTGATGGCTTGGGCGCGGACGCGGGACACAGGGTCGGAGGCGAGGCGCTGGATGTCCTTGCGCATGCCTTCGGGCTCGGGGCCGCGATAGCGACGGAGGTGGTCGAGGGCGAGGCGGCGCACGTTCCAGAATTTGTCGTTGAGGGCGTTGCGGAGCATGCTACTCACGGACATCTGGTCGGTTTTGTTCTGGAGCAGTTCCAAGACTTCGGATTTCTGCTGGTAGCTCTGAGCATGGTAGAACTGGAAAACCAGCTCATCGGTGGTGCGCTCTTCATCGAACTGGGCCAGGAGTTGGCTTTCGCTGTCGAATTTTACGAGGTTGGGTTTCTGGTTGGCGGGCAGCTGGAAAGTCTGGTCGGCTTTGGTGACGGTGATGTGGTGCTCGGTGGGCTGGTTGCTGCCGGTCCAGACGGCGACGGTTACGGGCAGGCGGTAGACGGGCTGAAAGAGCGTGTCCTGGGTTTGCTGTACGCGCAGGCTCACCTGGCCGTTGGTGTAGCTGTGGGTGATGCGCAGTTCGGGATGGCCGCGCTTGAGGAACCACTGGTTGAAAAACCACATCAGGTCTTCGCCGGTGGTTTCTTCGAACGCGACGCGCAGCTTGGAGATTTCGACGGCGGAGAGCTTGTTCTGGGTGAGGTAGCGGTTGAGGGACGCGAAGAAGGCTTCGTCGCCCACGTATTTGCGCAGCATATGGAGTACGCGGCCGCCCTTGTCGTAGGAATGGCGGTCGAGCATGTCCTCGCGGTTGACGTAGCGGTAGCGGATGAGGGGTTCGCGCTTGGACTGGGCTTCTTCGAGGTAGTTGTTGATTTTGATTTCCTGGACCAGGCCGGCTTCGTCGGCGCCGTACTTGTACTCGGCCCAGAGATATTCGGAATAGTCGGCGAAGGACTCGTTCAAAGGCAGGTTAGCCCAGCTTTCGCAGGTCACGTAGTCGCCGAACCAGTGATGGAACAGCTCGTGCGCTACCACAAACTCGGAGGTCTGGAAATTGGCGTCGAGCAACTCACGCTTGGTGGTTTGCACGAAGCTGCCGAAGGTGGACGCGGTGGTGTTTTCCATGGCTCCACTCACGTAGTCGCGCACGGCTACTTGAGCGTATTTTTCCCAAGGGTATTCTACGCCCAGCTTTTTGGAGAAGAAATCCAGCATCTGGGGCGTGTGGCCGAAGACGGCGCGGGCGGTGCCGGCGTATTTCGGCTCCACGTAGTAATCGACAGGCTTGCCGTGCCAAGAGTCGCTTACCACGGCGAAGTCGCCGACGACCATAGTGGCTAGGTAGGGTGCGTGGGGCTCGCTGAGCTTCCAAGTATCGGTGCGGGTGCCGTCGGGGTTGGCGTGGGAGGAAGTGAGCAGGCCGTTGGAAAGCGTTTTGAACTGCTTTTCCACCGTCATGCTGATTTCCTGCGTCATGCGCTGGTTGGGCTTGTCGATGGTGGGAAACCAGCAGGAGCTGGACTCCGTCTCGCCCTGGGTCCAGATTTGGCGGGGCTTGTTCTTCTCAGCGCCCAGCGGGTTGATGAAGTACAACCCCTTGTCATTGGTGATAGCGGCGGAACCGCCCTGGGGCAGCTCGTTGGGCTTGGCCACGTACACGATGCGCACCTGGTAGGGCGTGCTGCGCGGGTACGGGTGGTCGAGGGCAATGACGAGCTTGCGGCGGTTGTAGTTGTAAGTGAGGTTTTTGGTTTTCTTGTCGCTCACCAACTCAACTTTCTGCACGTCGAAGCCTTTGGCATCGAGCACTAATTCCGACTGAGGATAGAAATGCGAGCGCAGCGTGAGCAGCGCCGTGCCCAGTAGGTGCTGCTTTTTGTAATCGAACCGAACGTCGAGCTTGGTGTCGGTTACCTCGGTGAGAATGGTGGCGGCGGGCTGGATTGGAGCCTCCGAAGGCAGCCAGGACGGCACCACGAGGCCAGCCGGCGCGGGCGCGGTAGGCGGTGCGGGTGCGACTTTTTTATGAACGGGCGCTTTGCTGGGCAACCTGCCCGAGCCGGACGTGCCTCTTTGCGCAACCGCCAGAAACTGTACGAATAACAACAGGCTGGTAAGGCCCGGAACCAGATACTTCATGCCAACAGCTACAGGCGAAAAACGCCTCAATTTCTGAATTAATTTGAGATTTGGGCTACCTTTAACCCCGCTTTCCTCCCACCCCATTCGCTTTCGATGTTCCAAATCAGCACCGCCCCCGACCAAGTTTGGGAAGTAGACTATCGCGCCACCGACGCTATCATGCTCAATGGCCAGCCGTTGGCCTGGGATGTAGTGGATTTGGGCGAAGGTCGGTTTCATGTGCTTTACGAAGGTCGCTCCTACAATGCGGAAGTTGTAGAAATTGACCACGCCACCAAAAACATTGTGTTGAAGCTGAACGGCCAGCGCGTGGCCCTGGCGGCCAAAGACCGGTTCGACCTGCTCCTCGAACGCCTCGGCATGAGCAACGCCGCTGCCGCCAAAGTAAACGAGCTGAAAGCCCCCATGCCCGGCCTCATCGTAGATATCCGCGTGACGCCCGGCCAGGCCGTGCAGAAGGGAGACCCGCTGCTGGTATTGGAGGCCATGAAAATGGAAAATATCCTGAAAGCGCCCGCCGATGGCACCGTGGGCAGCCTGAAAGTGAACCTGCGCGACAACGTGCAGAAAGGCCAAGTGCTGGTGCAGTTTGCCTAGCGTCGGTCGCCTAATATTTAGCTTGAACTACTCAATCCTCTCGACTTGAAATACAATCGCATCCTCCTCAAGCTCAGCGGCGAAGCGCTGATGGGCCAGCAGCAGTACGGCATCGATGCCGAGCGGCTGATGCAGTACGCCTCCGAAATTAAATCTGTGGCCGCGACGGGCGTGCAGGTGGCCGTCGTAATTGGTGGTGGCAACATCTACCGCGGCGTGCAGGCCGAAGCCTTCGGGCTCGACCGCGTGCAGGGCGACTATATGGGCATGCTGGCCACGGTCATCAACTCGATGGCCCTGCAAAGCGCCCTGGAGAAGCTGGAAGTGAGCACGCGCCTGCTTTCCGGTCTCACCATTCAGCGGGTGTGCGAGCCGTATATCCGGCGGCGCGCGGTGCGGCACCTGGAAAAAGGTCGCGTGGTGATTTTCGGGGCCGGCATCGGCTCGCCTTATTTCACGACAGACTCGGCGGCTTCGCTGCGGGCCATTGAGATTGAGGCCGACGTGGTGCTGAAAGGTACCCGCGTGGACGGCATTTATACGGCCGACCCGGAGCAGGACCCCACGGCCACGCGCTACCCCGAAATCACGTTTGATGAGGTGCTGAGCAAGAATCTGAACGTGATGGATATGACGGCCTTCACGCTTTGCAAGGAGAATAACCTGCCCATCATTGTGTTCGATATGAACACGCCCGGCAACCTGGAGCGCCTGCTGAACGGCGAGGCGATGGGCACACTGGTGAGCGACGGCGGCACCGGCCCCGGCCGCGATGGCCGCAAGCCATTACTTGACACCAAGAAAAGTCTCCTCCAGCCGCTGGTGGGCAACCAACCGGAACAAGCCTAATTTTTAGTTGTCAGGTGTTCATTGTCCGTTGTTAGTTTGCAGCGGAAAACTGATAACCGGACCTGACAACTGATAACCAATAATTGACAACTCACTAAAATGGACGAAGAAATTCAGTTTTACCTTGATGAGCTCGCGGAGTCGATGAGCAAAGCGCTGGCGCACGTAAACGTGGAAATGAGCCGTATCCGGGCCGGCAAGGCATCACCAGCCATGCTCGACGGCTTGCGCGTGGATTACTACGGCACACTCACTCCTATCAGCCAGATTGCCAACATTACGGCTCCTGATGCCCGCTCGCTGCTCATCAAGCCTTGGGAAAAAAACATGATTAGCGAGGTGGCCAAGGCCATCAAGAACAGCGACCTGGGCCTGAACCCAGTTTCGGATGCCGAAGGTGTGCGCCTGAACATCCCGGCCATGACCGAGGAGCGTCGCCGCGAGCTGGTGAAGCAGGCCAAGAATGAATCGGAAGCTGGCAAGGTGCGGGTTCGGGGCATCCGCAAGGATGTGAACGAGTCGCTGCGCAAGCTGCTGAAAGAAGGTGCTTCGGAGGATGCCGTGAAGAGCGCCGAAGAGAAAGTGCAGAAAACGACGGATTCTTACATTGCCGAAGTTGATAAAGTCCTCAGCAAGAAGGAATCGGAGATTATGACTATCTGATTTGGTCTGATTGAAAACAAAAAAGCCCGGCGGATTATCGTCGGGCTTTTTTTGTGGCGTTTTACTTTACGCAGTGCTGTTCTACTGCGTCAATTCGGCTTCGACGGTGGCGGGTACCAAATAGCGGATGCTGTGGCCAGCGCGCAGGCTTTCGCGGATGTAAGTGGCCGAAATGTCCAGTAACGGCGCGGTTATCACCTGCACGCGGGGAAAGGGTACTAAATCGGGGCTGGGCGAGCCGGGCCGGGGATACACGTAGATATCGATTTCGGCCAGCAGGCGGGCTGATTCGTGCCAATTTGGGAGGCCGGGGAGGTTGTCGCTGCCCATCAGGAGCACGAAATCGTGCGTGGGGTGGCGCTGCCGCAGGGCGTCGAGCGTGGCGATGGTGTAGCTGGGGCGCGGCAGGCCGAACTCGATGTCCTCGGCGCGCAGGCGGGGGTTATCGGCAATGGCGAGCTGCACGAGGTGCAGGCGCTGGGTGTCGGGCAGCAGGTCGGCGGCGGCTTTGAAGGGATTGTGGGGCGTGACCACGAGCCAGACTTCGGCCAAATCGGTGCGCGTGGCAAAATGCTCAGCCAGGATGAGGTGGCCGGTGTGCACGGGATTGAACGAACCGAATAGCAGACCTACCCGGCGGCCACTCATACGATGGCCGGCTCGCCGCTGATGAACTGGCGCACCAGCTTTTCGGCGTGGTCGGTGGCCTCGTCGAGGTTATCGTTGACGACGGTGACATCGAAACGATTCTCGAACCCAAGCTCGAAATTGGCTTTGTAAATCCGTGAGGAAATGCTGGATTGCGAATCGGTGGCGCGGGCCTGCAGGCGCTGCTCCAGAACTTCGATGGACGGCGGGCGGACGAAAATAGCCAGCGCCCGGTCCTTGTAGAATTCCTTGATGCTGAGGCCACCTTTCACGTCGACATCGAGAATGGCGTGCTTGCCATTGTCCCAGATGCGTTCGATTTCGGACTTCAGCGTGCCATAAAACGCGCCTTCGTACACCTCTTCCCACTCCACGAACTCATCGTTGCGGATTTTGTCCTGGAATTCCTGAACGGAGATGAAATGGTAGTCTTTGCCTTGCACTTCGGCCCGGCCGCGGCGGTCGCGGGTGCAGGCGGAAATGGAAAAGCTAAGCTCGGGCAACCGGTCCATAAGGCGGTGCACGATGGTGGTTTTGCCAGCGCCCGAGGGGGCCGAAAACACAATGATTTTGCCTTGCATCACGCAAAGCTACCGGTATTAGGCCATTTGCGCACCTACACGGGCCAAAATGGCATCGTGAAGGGTAGCCGGAATGGGCTGCCGGGTAACGCGCTGGTTCAAAAAACCGATGAAAACGCGCTGCTTTTCGAGGTCGTC
Organism: Hymenobacter segetis; assembly: GCF_054776495.1. NCBI lineage: Bacteria > Pseudomonadati > Bacteroidota > Cytophagia > Cytophagales > Hymenobacteraceae > Hymenobacter > Hymenobacter segetis. The sequence continues at coordinate 895,160 of NZ_BAAHBV010000002.1, forward strand.
GAAGCAGGGCGAGCAGTCCGTGGCGTGGTCGTAGAGGTAGTCTTCGTCCTCGGCGGTCAGGTGCTGGCCTTCGATGAGTTGGTCTAGTACAGTATTCACTCGTTCGCAGTCGGGGCCATTAGCTAAAATGGGAGCCGACGTATTGGTTTCTTTAGTAGCAGATTGGTTCATAATTGAAAATGCAGGAAAGGGGTGAGAAGCAATGAAGTATGCGGCCGAGAATAATGCGTCCCTGTTGATGACGTTAATTATTCTCGGCCTCGGTTAGTTCCGTATCGTCGTCTATTGCATCATTGCCATAGCCCATCGACTGGGCGTATTTCTCTAGCTTATCCTTGAGGAAATTGCGGGCCCGGTGCAGGCGCGAACGCACCGTACCAATCGGAATATCAAGCACTTTGGCCATCTCCTCGTAGGTAAACCCTTCGAGGTCACAGAGGATGATGACGGTGCGAAAATCGACTGGCAAAGAATTTAACGCGCTGGCAACTTCATCACCGATGAGGTCGCGGGCCGACTGCTGGCGCATGTCGGAAGAGGAAGCGCCGATTTCGCCTTCGGCCTCTACGTCGTCGGGATTGTAATAGCCCTCAATCTCGCTGTAGTCGACCTTGGCGGGCTGCTTGCTTTTCTTGCGGAAATCGTTGATAAACGAGTTCTTAAGAATGCGAAAGAGCCAGGCCTTGGCGTTGGTACCGGGCTCAAAGTACTCGAAGAATCGGTATGCTTTGAGGTAGGTTTCCTGCACCAGGTCGTTGGCATCATCCTCGTCGAGGGTGAGGCGGTAGGCAAAATTGTAGAGCGGGTCGAGCACGGGCATCAACTCGGCCTGAAAACGCCGGTCTTTTTCCTCTTTGCTCAGTTTGACCCGTTCGGGGGAATCGCTCATACAGGTGGGCGGGGGAAATTGCAGGCCGAAACCTACGAAGGAATAGGGGATTATGACACTAACACTCGTATATGCCGCTACTCGGAAGTGGTGGGTGGCCGAGTTGCTTCACGTCAAAACCGCCCGCTACGCAATGCTACTGGCAGTCATTAGAAGCCAAAAATAGCAAAGCGCAACGTGCGGCGCATTGCCCGATGTACGGATTGCAGCGTCTGCTAGGTTGCGATACAGTGAATAAGCAGCAAACTAACTGGACGAATTGGCCATTGTTTGACGCTAAATGCCATTTATTATTCGACCGGCAACGGCACCCAGGCGGCCACCCGCGCCGCTACCGCCGCCGCCTCGATGGCTCGGATGCAGGTGCAGGCAGCGGGCTGCTGCCGGCAGTCGTCGCAATTGGGCTTGTCGAAAACCATAAATTCGGCGTGCTCGCCCAGCGGGGCCCAGCGGCCGGGGTGCATGGGCCGGATGGGCGGGTAGAGGCCCAGCGCGTAGCGGCCCAGCGCGGCGGCCAGGTGCAGTGGGCCGGTGCTGCCGGCCACGAGGCCATCGGCGGCGGCGATGAAGGAGATGAACTGCGGCAGGCTGAGCTGGCCGGTGAGGTCGGCGGCGAGGAAGGCGGCGTTTTCCTGAAGCCAGGGGGCTAGCTCCTCCCCTTCCGCAGCCGTGCCGGTGATAAAGACGCGGTGGCCGGCGCGGTGTAGCAGGCGGGCGAGCTGGGCGAAATTATCGAGGCCCCACTCGCGGGCGCTGCCCCGGCTGCGCGGGTGGAGGATGACGTTGAGCTGGCCGGGCTGGCGCTTCTGTAGTAGCTGTTGGAATTGCGGCAGCAGAGTTTCGGTGGCTTGCAGGCGCACCAGATGGGCTATTTCGGTTAATGAAGGCTCGGAAGTATCGCCCAAAGGCTGAAGCAGCTTGTGATTTAGCTGGGATTCGTGCAGAGGCGAATGGCGGCGGCTGAGGGCCACCAGCCGGTTGCAGGTCAGCCAGTGCTGCCAGCGGTTACGCGTGCCGATGCGCAGGGGAATTTTGGCTTTTTGGGCGAGGCGGGCGAGGGTTTTGTTGGGGAAAACGTGGATGATGGCGGCGGCTTCGTAGGCGCGCAGAGCTTCTACTTGGGCAGTTTCGGACTGTTTCAGCAGCTCATCCAGGTTCAGGAAATCATCGACCCACGGGCAGGCGGCGGCCACAGGCGCAGTGTAGGTGCGGCCAATGAGCACCACCCGGCAGCCCGGGAACAGCTGCTTGAGCCGCCCGCACACCGGCAGGGTCAGCACCACGTCGCCGATGGCGTCGGTGCGGGAGACGAGGAAGGTGAAGTTTTTTTCCGGGCTCATGCTTCGGCTTGTTCGGTGCGGGTTTTCAGCTTGGCGAATTTCAGGAACACGCCCCAGGCCGAGATGCCGGCGATGCACAGGCCGGCGAAGCCATCGAGAAAGCCGAGGCGGAAGATGTAGCCGTGCACGAATTTCCAGAGCGGCTTGAGCAGCAGGTGAAACAGATTGACGTTGGTGCGGCCGCGCAGGGCCAGCTCCTGGGCCGTGATGCTGGTGAACTTATTGAGCTGACTGACGTGCTGCGCGATGCTGTGGTAGCTGTAGTGCAGGGCATCGCCGGTGAGCGGGGCGGTGGTCTGGCCGGGGTTTACCTCGAATTTTTCGTGCAGGAGTAGGCCGGTCCAACGGCCCAGGCGACGGTCGTAGAGGCGCAGTTTGCGGTCGGGATACCAGCCGCCGTGGCGCACCCAGTGGCCGCAGTAATTGGTGAGGCGGGCCAGCGAATAGGCGGCGTGCTGCCAGTTTTGCTTGGCCTGGCGAATGGACTGGCGCAGCTCCTCGGTCAGGACTTCATCGGCGTCGAGCTGCAGAACGTGGTCGAATTGAGCTTGGCTGGTGGCGTAGTTTTTCTGCTCGACGTAGCCGGCGAAAGCGTGCTGCAGGACGCGCACGCCGTGCTGGCGGCAGATTTCCACGGTGGCATCGGTGGAGAAGGAATCGACTACGAGCACGTCGTCGGCCACGTCGCCCAGGGCCTGGAGGCAGCGGGCGATGTTGGCCGCTTCGTTGAAGGTGATGATGACGACGGAGAGGGAGACGGGCATGGGTGGGCAAATATCCGGCGTTTTTACTGACCGGGGCTTCGGCCGCTTGCGCAATATTTTCGTATCGCAACCCGCCGGGCGTGCGTAACTTGCGCCCGAATTCGTTTCTCAACACATGAAAAAAACGCTCCTCCCCGGCCTGTTGGCCGCTGCTCTGCTGTCGCTCACGCTGCCTTCGTGCGGCCCGTCTGCCACCGAGGGCGACGATGACATCGCCACCACCACCCTGCCCCCGCTGCCCGCCGCTCCCGACACCACCAAAGGTGCCAAGCAGCCCGAGCAGATGCGCGAGCTGAACTCGGTGAACGCCACGGAGGACATCAAGAAAATGCAGCCGCAGATGTAATCACGGCTTTTTGCTGGATTAACCGTGATTTTGCTGCTGTCGTTTCAGCCTCTTTTGCGGGTATTAATCGGGCCGTTACTGCTGAGGCGGTGGCGGCCCGATTTCTTTTTCTTCCGACTCAACTATCATGGAAAACAACATTGTGCTGCGCCGGGGCGTGGAAGCGGATTTAGCCCAAGTGCTGGGCCTGATTCAGGAACTCGCTGAGTATGAAAAAGCGCCGGAGGCCGTGACCAACACGCTGGCCGCTATGCAGCGCGACGGCTTTGGCCCGGCTCCCATCTTCGGCTTTTTCGTGCTGGAAAATGAGGCGGCTGAAATTGTTGGACTGGCGCTGTTTTACACGGCTTACTCCACCTGGAAGGGCCGGATGCTCTACCTCGAAGACCTGGTGGTGACGGAGGCGGCGCGGCGCGGCGGCCTGGGCCGGCTGCTGTTCGATGCCGTGGTGGCCGAAGCCCGCGCCACTGGGGCCGTGCGCCTGAAATGGCAGGTGCTGAACTGGAACGAGCCCGCCATCACCTTCTACAAAAAGCTGGGCGCTACCATTGAGGATGAGTGGCTGAACGGCAACCTGGACGAGGCGCAGCTCGGGCGCTACGAAGTGGCCCCGGCGGCGACGGCTGTGGCCGCGCCAGTCACGGGGCGTAGCTTGTAGCTCCTGAAGTGACGACAAAAAATCAACCCCCGCCGGGCTCGTACCCGGCGGGGGTTGGTCGTTTTATCGGAACTGGTTTTGCTGAAGCTGTTAGGTAGTGGTGCAGCACTAATCAGCTCACAGCCGGATAAATTTCTGATTACCGGTGCGGCCCTGCGCGTCCTGCCAGCGCAATACGTACAGGCCGGGCCGCGTGTCGGGCAGGTTTAAATTGAGCACGTTCAGGCCGGTGGGTACGCTGAGGGCGGTGGCCAGGATGCGGCGCCCCAGCGCGTCGAACACCCAGAAAATCACCGTGCCATCAGCCGAAGCGGGGTATTGGAGGCGCAGTTGAGAAGCGGTTACCGGGTTAGGAAAAATGCTGACCCCGGCGCTCTCCGAGCTAAGGGCCACGGGGGCGGGGTTGTCGAGCGAGCCATCGGGGCGCTGGAGGCGGAGGCGGTAGTAGCGCAGGCCACCGGGCGGCTGGGCATCCACGTACTGGTACTGACTGGCGGGGGGACGCGGGGCCACGATGGCAATTTGCTCCCACGCGGTGGTGTCGCCGCTCAGGCTGCGCTCTACCACGAAGCGGCTCAGGAAGCACTCGTCGCGGGTGGTCCAGTTGAGGGTGGCCCCGGTCCCGGCCGCATACTGGGCGCTCAGGCCGGTGAGCGGGGCGGGCAGCAGGGCCGGACCGCTACAGCCCAGGTTGCGGAAGCTGCGCACCCGCAGCACCTGCCGGCCACCGGCTACTTCGCTGAGGGGGTCCAGCGCCCGGGTATTCTGGCCAAAACTCAGCGCGTAGTGCATCACCGCGCGGGGCAGGTTGAGGTGGTTGAGCTGCTGGGCGTGGCCCAGCTCGTGCACGGCCACCGACTCGAAATCAATCTGACTGGAGCTGGCAAGGGCTGGCCCGAACTGAAAGGCTGACCCATCATCGAACTGCATGTCGATTTCCTTCACCCAGAATACCACCTCGCCGTTGGAGGCGTAGCAGCCTTTGTAGTAGCTGGTGGTGCGGCCCAGCACGCGGGCGGGCAGCTCGGCCCCTTGGTCGAAAGCGACGACGTTCTGGCCGTCTTCGGCAATGGTATTGGTGGCGTTGGCGGAGCCTGTTTCCCAGTTCATGCCAGTCTGGCAGCGCCAGGTGGCCAGCGCCCGCTGCCAGGCCGCGGCGGGCGAGGCCGTGAAATTGGGGCCGAAGCGGAAGGTGATGCCGCCGGTGGCATTCAGGGCAATGTGGTTGGGGCGCTGGAGGAGCTTGCCGTCGGTGCTTTCCACGTTGGTGAGGGCGTAGACGATGGTGACGGGCGTGCTGCTTTCCACAGTGAGCTGGTCGGAAGTGGTGACGCGCACGGGGCCGGAGCCGGCGGGGTGGCCGTTGCTCACCGGGCTGCCGCCATTGGCCGTGGAGGGCACCCGCACCTGGATTCGGTTATTGGTCCAGCTGATATAATCGTCGTCGCGGACTTTCACGCGGGTCGAGCCGCCATCGTCGGCGTTCCGAAACTCGACAAAGCCACTGCCCCGGGTGCTGCCAAAGCCGTCGCCGGTGATGGTGAGCACCGCGCCGGTGCCGGCCGTGAGGCTCACGGGCGAAAACCCGGCGATGGTGGGGGCCGCCGTGCCGCGCCGCACGGGCGTGGCCGTTTTGGCCAAGGCAGGGTTGGCCTGCAATACCTGGCGCGCCTGCCCCGTGAAGGCAGTTATTTCCTGATAAAAGCCCGAATCCAGCCCTTTGTAAACGCGGAATGGCTCGGTGGCCGTGCCCTCGATGGGGTTGAATTGGATGAAGCCCTGCTCGCTGCCTACGGGGGTGTAAGCGGCGGGGCCGACCACTGGCAGTCCCGGCCACGGTGCGGCTTTCAGGAAGAAAACGCCCTGCTGGCCGGGCGTGAGCTGCAGGGTGTTGGTGAGAATTTGCTGGTCGAGGCCAAGGCGGCCGCCTTCGGTGAGGACGGTGAGGCCGGTGGTGTCGGCCACCTGGCCTTTCAGCAGGGAAAATACCCGCAGGCGGTGCCGGGTGAAGAGGTGCCGGTGGTCGGCATCCCAGAAGCTGCGGGCATCGAGTACCTGCGCTTCGACCACCAGGTCCGACTGCCGGGCGCGGCTAGCGGGCTCCAGGGGCAGCATCAGGCAGCGCGTTTCGGCGGGGGCCTGGGCCTGAGCGACGGCCGGGATGGCTGCTAATACCAGCACTCCCAATACGCCCGCCCATTTGCGGCTTCTAACACGGTTAATCAGTAGCGAAAACGACATAAGCAAGAAGGAAGAGCGAGGGCCACCCAAGATACGGAAAACCGGAACGAAGGAGGCCTTAGCGCCCGCGTTGGGCCTGGGCCAGCTCGCGGGCCAGCCGGCGGTTTTGGTGGTACTGGCGCAGGTCGCGCCAAATGACGCCGACGAACACGTTGAGCCGGTAGCTGAAGTACATGCCGTCGAAATCATCTTTGTAATCAATCTCAAATACCGATTTGCGGTAGCCCACGCTGCCACTCACCCCCACCCAGCGAAAAGGTTTGACCAGGACGGCAAGGCCCGCCTCGACGGGCACGAACAGGCCCCGGCTGTCGGTGGTGGTGCGGCCGGTTTGGTCGGTCACGGTGTAGTGGCTGCGGCCCAGGCCCACTTCCAGCGGCAGGCTGATTTCGAGCCAGGGCCGCTGGAAGAAAACGTAGCTCACGTTGGGCGTGAAGTAGGTAAGGTCGAGCTGGGGCGTGAGGGTATCGGGGGCCTTTTTGGTGCGCTTGCCGTTTTTATACTGATAGATGTAGAGGGCAGTATAGTCGCGGCTGAGGGTGTAGCCGCCCAGGCCCAGCCGCCAGCGCCGGCCGGGCAGCACCACGCCGGCATTGGCCCCGATGATGTGCACGGCCGACGACTGCACGAAAGACTCGCGGTTATCGAGCGAAATCACGAAGCCCACCCGGCGGCGCGGGGCCACGGCCGCCGGGCACGGCGGCCCCGCCACCTCGCCGGCCGAATCGGCGGCGGGCCGGCTTTGGGCGGCCCCGGCCCGGGCACCCAGCAGCAAGGCGGCCAGCAAGCCCGCCCCGAGATAACGCGTCATAGCAAAACAGTAGAGTTGAGGCAATCGGGCTAAAGCTAAGGCCCTGGCATGAGTTATTTATGTAGCCGGCCGCCCACAGAGACAAAGCGCGGCGCAGGTCGTTTAAGGCGCAGGTCGTTTAATCAGCCGGCTAGGCCAGCGGGCGCGGGCTGGGGCTGCCATTCGGGCGAATTGTTGGCCACCACGGGCCAGCCGTTGGCATCATATTCCAGCCGGGCCAGGATGAGCACGCGGCGCGAGTAGCCTTCGGAATCGTCGATGGCATCGAAGGTGGGCTGGCGGGGGTCGATGGCGTGGCAGGCCAGCCAGTCCTGGCCGGCGGCATCGGTCACCACGCAGTTGTGGCCGGGGGCATGCCAGTGGGCATTGGCGGCGAGCAGGGCGGCATGGGGGTTGGCGGTGGCGGCGGCGTAGCTTTCGAATGGCCCGGTGGCGTGGCGGGCGCGGGCTACCAGCACGGCGTAGTGGGCGCGGGGGCCGCAGCAGTTATCGCCCGAAAAAAACAGGTAGTACCAGCCGTTCCGTTGGTGCACCCAGGCCCCTTCGATGAGGCGGTGGTAGTCGGCGGGGTCGTGGGAAACGCTGGGGTGCAGCACGGCCACGGCCTCGCTGCCGGGGGCGAAATTCAGGCGGTCGTCGGCCAGCTCGCGCACCCAGATGGGGCCGAAACCCGAGCCCCAGTACAGCAGCCGGCGGCCGGTAGCGGGGTCATCGAACGCCATGGGGTCGATGCAGGTGAAGCCCGGGCCGGGCAGCATGGCATGGCCAATGTCCACGAACGGGCCAGCGGGCGCATCGGCCACGGCCACGGCGAGGCTGAAATAATTGGCTCCATCGGGCCGGGTGGAATAGTAGAGGTAGTAGCGCCCGCCGTGCTCGCTAACGTGCGGGGCCCAGATTTTCTGGCTCAGCAGCGCCCAGTCGGGCTTGGCGGGCAGGCCTTCGCCGAGGTATTCCCAGGCCACCAAATCGCGGGAACGGGCTATTTGCAGGTTGATGATGATGCCGGCACGCTTGGTTTGGGTACCGTAGGCGTAGTACCAGTCATCTGGGGCTCGGATGATGGTGGGGTCCGGAAAATTGTCGTCGATGACGGGGTTGGTGAACATGGGCGGCGAGTGGGTGGCGGGGCAGTATACGCGGCGGCCTACCGTTCTCGCTGCTGCTGTAGCCACAGGCAGGCCGAGGCAATATCATCGAAAGTGCCCACCAAGGGGTTGCTGATGGGATATACCCGCTCCTCAGTGGCGTGGCGGGCTTGCAGGCTGAGGGGCAGTACCCAGGCGAAGTAGCGCAGGCCTGCGGCCTGCATTTCCTGTAGCCACCGGCCGCCCCATTGGGTGCGCGGCATGTGCACGGCGAGGACGTTGGTGCCGTCGGTCAGGATTTTCTGGCAGGGCCACTGTCGCAGGCTGGCCAGCATCTGCTCGCAGGCGGCCAGGGCCAGGGGACCGTCGTAGGGGCCGCGCAGGTCCACGTAGAGCCAGCGGTTCGGCTCGTCGCGGCCGATGAACAGACTGGGAGAATCGACAACGGTTTGCAAGGGCAGATTCAGAGACAGGGCGGGCAAGGGCGTTTGGCGCATTCAAATAACGACAGGAAACCCTCCCCAGCCACGAATTTTGCCGCCCGATGCCGGGGCGCAAATACTTTGCGGGCCGCGCATCTATCTGCTGCGGCCGGGCGCTAGCTTTGTGGTTCTGCTTGCGCCGGAAGTTGCCCGAAAGTCCGGGAAACCGCTTGCTCTCGCCCTCACTCCCACCCTCTTTGCTGATGTTCAAAAAAAGTGTTGCCCTGCTGGCTTTGTTGTGTGCCCCGTTTAGCCTGCTGGCCTGGGGCGTGATGGGCCACCGGGCCGTGGCCAAAATTGCCGAAAACCACCTTTCCGCCACCGCCAAGCGCGAAGTAGCCCGCATTCTGGGCACCCAAACCATGCCGCTGGTGAGCACCTGGGCCGATGAGCTCCGCGCCGACCCGCAGTTTAAGGATACGGCGCCCTGGCACTACCTCAACGTGGTGACCGGGCTCGATTTCGCCGCCTTCGTGAAGCAGTTGAACGACCCGGCTACCCTGGCCCCGGCCGCGCCCACCAACGCCTACACCGCCCTGCTCCAAGCCCGCCGCGACCTGAAAGACCCCAAGAAAACCGCCGACGAAAAGCTCGTGGCCCTCAAATTCGTGATTCATCTGGTGGGCGACGTGCACCAGCCCCTGCACGTAGGCCACGCCGAAGATAAAGGCGGCAACAGCATCATGGTGAACTGGCGTGCCAAGGAAGACACCAACCTGCACAGCGTGTGGGACACGGCCCTGATTGAGTACCCCGGCTTCACCTACAGCGAAATGGCCACGGCCTACGACCACGCCACGCCCGCCCAAATCAAGCAGTGGCAGAAGGACGATATGACGACCTGGCTCTTCGAGTCGTACCAGCTCTGCACGCCCATCTACGCCAGCGCGGCCACCCCGCCCACCAAGTTCGACTGGCACTTCTACCCCACCTTCGGCCCCACCGTGGAGCAGCAGGTGCTGAAAGCCGGCATCCGCCTGGCCGGGGTGCTGAACGAGACGTTTGATAAGTAGTAGCCAACCCGCCCTGCGCGGGCAGCCCGAAACAGAAGAAGCCCCGGCCGCGTGAGCAGCCGGGGCTTCTTCTGTTTTAGAGCAACCTGATGTATTGGGCTGAACAGCCGCCCAACACTTAGGTGCGCCCTCAAGGCATTAGTGCTTCATGCCCGGCATGGCTTTGGGGCTAGCCTGGCCCAACTGGTCGAGCGCGGCGCGGAAGCCGCGAGCCAACTCAGCAGCAGGCCCGCGGCCGTAGTAGTGCAGAAACATCATGCGCGGCGTGTCGCCCAGCATGTGGTTGTGCACGGCCACCACCTCCAGGTTATGGGCCCGCAGGGTTTTGATGACCGGATTGACTTCGTGCTCCAGCATGGCAATGTCGCCGGCAATGTGCGCGTCGTCCTGCCGGCCCGCAAACGCCGCCCAGGAATTCAGGCCAATGGCGGCCGTCATTTCCGTATTCATCATCACCGACTGCACATCGGCGCGGCCCACCGTGTATTTGCAAGTGGGGCCGTTCACCACGCCGGGGTACTTCACGATGGCATCGAGGGCGGGCAGGTCGAACAGGTCTTTGCCGGTGGGCACCCCGGCGGCCGGCGCGGAAGCCGGCGGCTGGTTGGCCGGCAGCAGCTTCGAGTCTTTGAGCGTGGCCGCGAACTTGCGGGCCAACTCGGCGGGCGCGCCCATGCCCATGATGTGCATGTAGAACACGCGTGGCTCTTCGTAAAAGAAGTGGTTGTGAATGGCTGCGATTTCCAGCCCATTGGCCAGCGCGGCCGAAATCAACGGGTTTACTTCTTCCTGCAGCAGCACGGTATCGCTCATCAGCATGGCGGCTTTGCCATCCAGCGTGTGCTTGATGGCCACCCAACCGCCAAAGCCGAAGGAAATCGGCACCGCCGCGCCCTTGATTGTGACCTTCAAATCATTGCGCGGCAAGCCAATGAGGTGCGTGGCCTGGGACTCGTTGTAAGCCCCTTTTTCACCCAGCGCCGCATCGATAGCCGCCTGGTCGGCGGGGCTCAGGGCGGGCGTTTTGCCAGCGGGCGGCGCAGTGGTCACCGGTGCGGCCAGGGCATCGGAGCCGCTCAGCAACGCAGTGGTGCCCAGCAAAGCGGCGGCCCGCAGGGCTTCGCGACGAGAAACAGCCGTATGATTCATGGCGCGCGGTGTTAAGGTTGACCGAAGAAAAGATAGTGCTTTTTAGGGTATTATCTTTCTGCCTACCCCACCAGCGCCGGCCGCTTATCAAACCACGGCCGAGCTTGCTCCAGCTGCCCGGCCAGCCGAAACAGCACGTCCTCGGCTCCCAGCCTCGCGATGAACTGCACGCCGCAGGGCAGGCCGGCAGCCGTCCAGTGCAGGGGCACCGACATGGCGGGCTGGCCCGTGAGGTTGGCCACCTGGGTGTAGGGCGTTTTTTCGAGGCTTTGCTCAGCCAGCTTCTCCACGATGCCGGAGCGGCGGATGAGGCCGCCGAGGCCGAAGGTGTTCACCAGCTTCAGCAGCTTTTGCTCCAAGGGCCTGGGTTGCAGCTCGCCAATGCACACGGGCGGCGTGGCTAGGGTGGGCGTGAGCAGCAGGTCGTAGGTCTGATGAAAGCGGCCGAAGGCGCGGGCGTGGTCGTTCCAGGTTTGGCGGGCGGCGGCGAAGTCGGCGGCGGTGTAGGTGCGGCCCAGCAGGCCCAGCAGCCAGGTGGTTGGCTCCACATCACCGGGCCGGGCGGGGCGGCCCAGGTGCCGGGCCAGCGCCGCGATGCTAGCCCCGGTTTCGCCAAAATACAGCATCAGAAAGGCCGTGGATACGGCCCGGCCATCAAAGGGCAGCGGCACTTCGGCCACGTCGTGGCCCAGGCTTTCGAGCAACTTGGCCGCTTCCAGCACCGCCGTGGCGCACTCCGGGTGCAGGGCGCTGCCCAGCGGGTGGCCCAGGCTGAAGGCGATGCGCAGACGGCCGGGCTCCCGGCCTACCTCCTCCAGGTACGGCCGGGCGGGGTTGGGCAGGAAGTAGGGCGCGCCCGCATCCGGCCCCTGCGTGGCGTCGAGCATCGCGGCGCTGTCGCGCACCGAGCGGCTGAGGACGTGCTCCACGGCCGCGCCCTGCCACTTTTCGCCCTGCTCGGGGCCGGTGGGCACGCGGCCCCGGCTCGGTTTCAGCCCAAATAGGCCGCAGCACGCCGCCGGAATCCGGATGGAGCCGCCCCCATCGCCCGCGCCGGCCACGGGCGTGATGCCCGCCGCCACGGCCGCCGCTGCCCCGCCACTGCTGCCGCCGGGCGTGTGGCCCAGGTGCCAGGGGTTGCGGGCAGGGCCGTGCAGCAGGGGCTCGGTCACGCCCATCAGGGCAAACTCGGGGGTGTTGGTTTTGCCCAGAATATTCAGGCCGGCGGCCTGCCAGCGGCGCACCAGCTCGGCATCTTCTTTCGGCACGAAATTGCGCAGTGCCCGGCTGCCCGAGGTGTGCGGTGCCCCGGCGTACTGCGCCCCGAAGTCCTTGAGCAGAAACGGCACGCCGCCGAATGGGCCGGCCGGCAGCCCGGCGGCGGCTCGCGCCCGGGCCGGCTCGTAGAGCGGGTGCACCACGGCGTTGATTTGCGGGTTCACGGCTTCGGCGCGGGCGATGGCGGCGGCGCACAGCTCGGCGGGCGTGAGCTGGCCGGTGCGCACGAGGGCGGCCTGGGCCAGGCCATCGAGCCGGTCGTATTCGGCGGGAGAAATCATGGGCTAAATGTAGGCGGGACCGGCCGGGCAATCTGAAAAGGACGCGGTGGGCGTATGTCAGACCGCAGCGCGGAATATTGGCTATTTTGAGTTATATTTCCACGAAATATCAGCACAAAACCAACACGCACGGTTCAGTTACTTCTCCCAATGGTCACACCCATTTTTCGGATTTCTGATTACCAGCAAGCCCTCGATTTTTACATCGACTGGCTGGGGTTCCGGATTGATTGGGAAGACCGGTCGGAACGGGAGCCGCTGTACATGCAGGTGTCGCGCGGCGGCATTGTGCTGCACCTTACCAACCATCCCCAGGAAAGCGGTGCCGGGTCCAAGGCCATTGCCGAAATCAACGGCCTGATTGCCTACCATCACCTGCTCACGAAAAGGGATTCGGCCTTCCCGAGCCCGGCCCTGCAAAAAACCACCTGGAGCGACAAAGTGATGCAGATAGAAGTGACCGACCCATTCGGCAACAGCCTGGTGTTCGCCGAAATCTGCTCCTAAGGGGCCGGAATGGCCGGCTCGCCTGTCCCCAACATGGGTTGGTATGGCCCAAGCGGGGGTTGGATGGCATCACGGATAGGTTAGATGGTCCCAAATGCAGGTCGACATGGCCCACTCGCGGGCTAACACGGGCTAGAGGCTCAGCAGCTCTCGAAACCGCACCGACTGCTGCCGCGATACTTCCACTTCGCCGCCGCCGCGCAGCGTTAGTTTCAGCGTGTTGCTGAACCAGGGCTCGATGCCAGCAATCCATTTGAGGTTGATGATTTGCTGGCGATTGACGCGGAAAAACACTTTGGGGTCGAGGCGGGCTTCGAGCTGCTGCAAGGTGCGCGGGATGAGCGGCTGGTGGTTTTCGAAGTGAATGCGGGTGTAGCTGCCGTTGATTTCGAAGAGCTTGATGTCGGCCAGCTTCACGAACCAGCACCGCTCGCCGTCCTTCACAAACACCTGGTCCTGGGCCGTGAGGGGGGCCTGCGGGGCCTCCTCGGGCGGGCCGGCGGCGGCGACTTCAACCAGTGCCGGGGCAGTGCGGCGGGCGCGGGCCTTGGCCAAGGCGGCGGCCAGGCGGGCTTCCTGCACGGGTTTCAGCAGGTAGTCGAGGGCATTTACGGCGAAGGCTTGCAGGGCGTATTCGTCGTAGGCCGTGGTGAAGATGACGTGCGGGGCCGCATCCAGCGAGGCCAGCAACTCGAAGCCGGTCTGGCCGGGCATCTGCACGTCGAGCAGCAGCAAATCGGGCCGCAGGGCCTGAATTTGGGCGCGGGCCTCGTCGGCGTGGCGGGCCTCGCCTACCACGGTCACGTCGGGGAAAGCCTGGAGCAGGTGGCGTAGCTCGGTGCGCGCCAGGCGCGAGTCGTCAACGATAAGAACGTTCATTCGGAAGCGAGGGAAAGAGTGGGCGCAGTGACCAATAAGGGCAGGCGTAGCTCGGCCGTCACGGTATCGGCCTGTCGGGCATCATCGCCAATGACGAGGCTGGCCGTGGGGCCAAAGAGCAACTGGAGGCGCTCGTGGGCGTTGGGCAGGCCGATGCCGGTGTGGTCGAGGGCGGCGGGGCCGTGCCCGGCAGGGTTGGGCTGGTAGCGGCCGGGGTTACGCACCGTGATGAGCACCTGCCCGGACCGTTCCAGTTGGGCCGAAATCTGGATATCGCCCCCGCCCGGCCGGGGCGCGATGCCGTGCTTGATGGCGTTTTCGACCAGCAATTGCAGCGTCATGGGCGGCAGCAGTACCTCCAGGGTGGCGGGGGCAACGTCGAGGGTGTAGGTCAGGCGCTCTTCCAGCTGCAGGGTTTCGAGGGTGAGGTAGTGGGCCACGATTTCGAGCTCACGGGCCAGCGGCACCTGCTCGCGGGTATTGAGCTGGAGGGAATAGCGCAGCAGGTCGGAAAGGTGCGTCATCATCTCGCGGGCGCGCACTGGGTTCTCCAGCACGAGGGCGCGGATGTTGTTGAGGCCGTTGAAGAGGAAGTGCGGGTTAATCTGGGCCTTGAGGGTGCGCATCTCAGCGTCGCGCACGGCGGCGGTCAGCTTCCATTTCTCGATTTCGGCCTGCCGCAGGTTGTCGAAATAATGCAGGCTGAAATAAGCCGCCGACCACAGCAGCATGGAGAAAAACGAGTTGGCCGTGTAGCCCACGTATTGCAGCCACGGAAAGCCCTTCCCGTCCTGACTGGTCGGCTCCACCAGCCAGAATAGCAGCGTGACGAGTACCCCGGTGAGGGCCATGCTGCCTACCGATACCAGGAGGTTGCCCAGCAGCAACCGGGGCAGCAGGGCTGCCAGCGGCAGGCGCGTCCAGCCGTGGCGGCGCAGGTACAGCCGCAGCAGGTGGCTGCCCAGCACCAACGAGCCCGCCACGATGATTTCAATGGGAATGATTATCGGCTTGAATTTGCCAAAAACCGCTGCCAGCACCCCGCCCAGCACGCCATACGCTCCCCAGCCGCCAAGCTGTAGAATCCAGTACAAACGGGGGCGGGCGGAAGAGCGGGGCATAAAATAGTGGTACTAACAAACGGCAAGTTACAGGAGTAGCGGCGGCGCATAACCGCCCGGATGCTACCATCCGGGCGGTTGACAGTTATTTCTTAGCCACGGCCGGCTGCTTCAGAAATGCATCGGCCTGGGCCAGGAACCACACCGTGTCGTCATACATCAGGAAGTGACGGCCGGCTTCCGACATCTCAATGCGTGTCTGCGGCAGCTTGGCGTATTGCTGCGCGAAGATGGCCCGGGTGCTTTCCTTCGTCGAGCCGTACTGCGCGTAGGCGGCCCAGGCCCCCAGCACCAGCACCGGCTGCTTGATGCGGCTGATGTCGTTGCGCAGGTCGATGGTGTACATATCGTACATGGCCTGGGCGGTGGTGGCGGGGTCCGAGACCATGCCCCAGCGGGCAATCAGGGTTTGGCGGGCGGTGTCGGTGGCCATGCCGGCCACCATCTGGCGCTGGGCGGCGGCGGGCATGTGGCCCTGCTTCATCTGCTGGCGCATCTTGTCGGCCATGGGCCGCACGGTTTCCACGGTAGCGGCCGGGTTCTGGATGGCGGCCATGTAGGGCAGCGAATCCACAATCACGAGCGGGCCGATGGCGTCGGGCTGGGCCGCGCTCAAAGCCAGCGCCATGAAGCCGCCCAGGCTGTGGCCCACCAAGGTGGGCTTGCTCAGCTTCTGCGTTTTGATGTAGGCCAGGAGCTGGTCGCGCACGGCGGGTAGCAGCGGGTCGGTCACGGCCGCCGGGGCCGTGCCGCCGAAACCCGCCAACGAAATAACGTGGCACTGGTACTGCGATTGGTAATGAGCCACGGTTTCGTCCCACACCGCGCCGGTGCAGTTCAGGCCGGGAATCAGCAGCATGGGCTGGCCCTTGCCCACCACCCGCACCGTGAACGTGGGATGCGCGGCGGGGTTATCGGCCACAACTTTTGCGGCGGGCACGGCGGCCGGATTCGTAGCGAAAGCAGAACCCGCCGCGCTCAGCAGCAACAGCGACAAGGACAGGCGGCGGGCGAAAGCAGAAGTTTTCATCGGGTAAGTGTGGGGTGATGGGTGATTGAATGACCCAAACTTACCGGCCCGTTTCAGCGGCCGAAACGGAATTTAAGCGAACGGTATCCCGGCCCGCTGAACGGGCGGAAGGGCGGCTGAACGGAAACGGGGCACTGACTTAAAACTGAACGGTCATGCTGAGCGCAGTCGAAGCATCTCTACCGCAGTAGTAATCCTTTCAATTGGATTTACTCTCACGGTAGAGATGCTTCTCTCACGGTAGAGATGCTTCGACTGCGCTCAGCATGACCGTTCTCAATTATCCCTGGCTCCTGTTCTACTTCCCTCCCATCCCCACCAGACTGTTCAAATAGCTTTCCAGATTGGTGTAGCCATCCGTAGCGCGCAGGCCCCGGTCGGCCGCGTCTTTCGGGTTGAGCCCATTGGCCTTTTCCCACGCATCGGGCATCCCGTCGTGGTCGGTATCGAGGGGTGCGGCGGTGGATTTCAGCACCGGCCAGGCTTTTTGGGAAATGCTGTAAGGCGTGCCGTGCGGGTAGTGCCCCTGCACATCGATGAGGGTGCCGGTACGGGTGCGCACCTCCCGCACAATGCGCTGGTCGAGCGTGTCGCGTTGCGGACAGATGGCGCCCGCGCCGTTCAGCACGGCCTCGTAGGCGGCGGGGGCCGTTTGCAGGGCCAGCGGGCCAAGGTCGAAGGGGGTTGTCACTTTCGATTGGGCGGTGTCGGCGGCGATGCCGCCGTTCATCACCACACCGCGCCAGTTGCGGGCCGTCACGGCGGACGCGCCGTCCACGTAGTTGCCGGTCAGGTAGAACTTGCCGTAGGGCAGGCGGCCTTTTTCCTTGTCGATTTTGTACGGGTTCAGCACCTGGGCCTGCACTTTGGGGTTGGTGCTGGGGCCGGGCTTGTAGTAGTTGTTCACCACGTTGTAGTTGCCGCCCTCGCCGGCATACACGTTGTTTTCGCCCCAGTCATAAATCACGTTGTTGCTGAAATCGGCATTCTCGAAGCCCGCCGGGTGCGTGTAGCGGCTGCCATTGAAGCGCGGCGTGCGGTTTTTGCAGTGCGCAAACAGGTTGTGGTGAAACGACGAATGCTGCCCGCCCCAAATGCCTCCGAAACCGTGGCGCTCAAAGTCGGTATCGCCCTTTTCGTAGTGGTAGGAGTAGTTCAGCGGCTCCGCGATGAGGTTCCATTGCAGGGTGGTGCTGTCGCCCTCGTACACGCTCAGGCCCTCGTCGGTGCTCCAACTCATCGAGCAATGGTCCACAATGAGGTGGTTGTTGCGGGTGCCACCGAAGGCATCATCACCGCCCGCGCCGTCCACAAAACCACCGTTCTGGTTCTTATCGCCCATCCGGAAGCGGATAAAGCGCACAATCACATTGTTCGCCTTCACCGATACCGGATAATCTGCCAGGCAAATGCCGTCGCCGGGAGCCGTCTGGCCTGCAATGGTGGTATTCGGCTTATTAATGAATAGCGGCGAAACCAGGTGAATGGTGCCCGACACCCGAAACACGATGGTGCGGGCCGGAGCTTTGGCCGCGTTCAGCATCAGTGCGTAGCGCAGGCAGCCTGGTTTATTATCATCAAGCAGGTTCGTGACTTCGAGCACCGTGGTGGGCACCGCCGCCGTGCCCCGCCCGCCAGTGGTGAAGCGCCCCGCGCCCTCGGCCCCCGGAAAGGCCACCAGGCCCTGCGCCCGGCTCGTCGCTGGCAGCAGCAACAGGCTTAAGCCCAGCAAATAAATCATCCGCGCCGGGCGCAGACGGGAAAAAGAACGTTTAGAAAAATGGAGCATACTGGCTGATTAAGGCAACAACTTAAGCCCTACTGCGTGAATGGGGTGTGAAACCTCGCTTTTTGAAACTAAGTAAAAACCGCGCCAGTTGATTGGGCTGAGTGCCTCAGAAGCTCTTTTTAAACAGGCGTTCGAAATCAAAAAAAGCATCATTCCGATAAAAATTGTTGTCATTATTGTTATAATTTAATTATTAGACAATATCTTCACATAACTTCCTGCCCTCGTCCTTTACCACTTTGCCCATGCGCCCATATTTCCTCGCCGTCGCAGTCACCCTTCTTGCCATAGGAAGCAGCCAGATTGCCGCCGCCCAAAGCGCCAGCACGAGTACCTTATCGCCGTCCGGCAATGCGCAGGACCGTATTGCCATGTCGTCGCGGCCCGCCGCCAGCAGCTCGGCCCGGTCGGCTATGCGCCTGGCGTGCGCGCCTCTTGCCGGCGTTATTTATGAGCCCAACGGCCGCCCGCTGATTGGCGCAACGCTCCTCATCAAAGGCACCCACGACGTGTACGTGACCGATTCGGAAGGCAAATTCCGCCTCACCGACCCCGTGTACCAGGGCCAGACGCTGGTGGTGGGCGCGGCAGGCTACACGCCCCAGGAAATTGCCCTCACCGACTGCACGCTGCCACGGTTGGTGCTGGAGCAGGCCGAAGGTGCCCGCATCAAGCGCAGCGGCAAGCGCGCTGGCCAGGTCGTGCGCCTCAACAACCGCAATACCAACCTGAAATAAGCGGCCTCAGGGCTGGCCCTGGGCGGCGGCGCAGGCTTGCAGCCACTGCATGGCATTGAGTTCTTCGGTGAAGCGCTGCACGTGGTACTGACGACCGTCGAAGTACGTGAGCGGCGGCACTGTGGCGTCGTGCTCCAGCTCGTACAAATGCGTGGGCATGAATAGATAGGCCATGAATACCGCCCCTCCCAGGCGCTGGGGCAGCTGGGGCATGAATTCGTCCATCATCCAGCCGGTGTTTTGCTGGTTGGCGTGAGCGCGGCGGCGACCATCAATCAGCCAGAGGCGAGCCCCGCAAGCATCGGCCGCATCGAGCAGGTGGTAGTAGCCGGCGTGGAGTTCGTCATCGGTGGGTTGGCGCAGCCAGCGGCCTACCAGCACCTGGAGGTCGGGCCGAAACTGGTATTGCAGGTAGTCGTGGGTTGGGGACATGGGCGGCGAGCTGGCTATTTTTTAAGAACGGGATTGACTAAACCGCCACCGCACCAGCCGCTTCCAGACGCTGCTGATGCTGCAGTCCCCATGCCCTCAGGACCTCAATCACGGGGTCGAGCGAATGGGCGTAGGGCAATAGCTGGTAGTCCACCACCACCGGCGGGCCGGGGTAGACCGTGCGGGTGATGAACTGATGGGCTTCCAAATCCTTCAGCTCCTTGGCCAGCACTTTGGTGGAAATGCCCGGCACGCTGCGCTCCAATCCACGAAAATGCCGGGCACCGGACAGCAGCGCCACAATAATCTGGAGCTTCCACTTGCCATTCACGACCAGCAGGGCGTGGCGCAGGGCCTCCATCGTCGGGGCGCATTGGGAATGGTCGTTGGGTACGGTCATGGGAATTCAAGAAAAGGGCGAATGGAGCTGATTACCTGCCGGTAATCAAGCTACCGCGACGTAATCTGTAGTTGAAGCAAGTTACTAACAAATGCCCGACTGATTACTTGAGGTAATCAGAGTACCAAACAACAGCTTGGCTACTCAGGGAGCGGGCAGTCGCCTTTGGCCGGTGGGCCACGGGGATTAGCGCGCCGCTCATCACCTCATTTCCCCCTTTTTTATGCAGATTCTGCAAATCATTTCCAGCGCCCGCGGGGCCGAATCCATCAGCACCCGCCTCAGCCAAGGCATTATCGACAAGCTGCTGGCCGCGCATCCCGGCAGCACCGTGGTGGTGCGCGACGTGGCCACCCATCCGTTTCCACACCTTGAGGAAGCGCACCTGCAAGCCTACTTCACGCCGGCCGAAAGCCGCTCGGCCGCGCAGCAGGAAGCCGTGCGCCACTCCGATGAGGCCATTGCGGAAGTGATGGCGGCCGATGCCCTCGTGATTGGGGTGCCGTTCTACAACTTCAGCATTTCCTCGTCGCTCAAGGCGTGGCTCGACCACCTCACGCGGGCGGGCGTCACGTTCCGCTACACCGCCACCGGCCCGGAGGGGCTGATAACGGGCAAGAAGGTGTACCTGGCGGTGGCCAGCGGCGGTATCTACTCCGAAGGCCCAATGCAGGCCTATGATTTTGCCTCGCCCTATCTCAGCTTTATGCTTGGTTTCCTGGGCCTGACCGATGTAACCGTGGCCCGGGCCGAAGGACTCAAAATACCAGATTTACAAGCTACTGCGCTGCAAAAAGGCATCGATAGCGTGGTGGTATAAGGTTAGGACTGCCGCGCTACGTGCGCGTTCGGTTAATCAGCTGGTCCCGGCCGCTGCTCCCATTGGCCGGAGCAGCGGCCGGGACTTTTGCGTTCAGGCCGCTGCAGGGCGATGTTATTCATGGGCAAATTCATTGGTTTATGGCAAGATTAAACCGCCATTAAAAATTGATTAATACAGAAAAATAAATAATTTATACTATATATCGAATAATTCATTAAATTAGCTCTTATTCTCCATTACCCGAGGCGGGAAACGATGCCTGAATCCGGCGCACGAAGGTGCTGGTTCGGCACCGGGCCAGCGCCTCGCTACGGCCAGTCTATGAGCTCATTGGTTTACTTCCGCGCGTGGGTTTTAGGGTTGCTGGTGGCGGGGGCTTTGCTGGGCTCGTGCGTGTCGCAGCAGCAGCTGCCGTACCTGCAAGGGAAGGACTACTCGACCCGGGCGGCGGTGCAAGTGGAGAATGAGCGGCAGGTGTACCGGCTGCAGCCCGGCGACGTGCTCAGCATCCGGGTGCAGAGCGTGCAGCCGGCCCTGAACGACCTGTTTAGCGTGACCAGCGGGCAGAACATTCAGAGCGGCGACCCGGGCAACATTTTTGCCTCCGGCTATTCCGTCGATGACACCGGCAGCATCAACCTGCCCACGGCGGGCCGGCTGAAAGTGGCCGGCCTCACGGTGGAGGAAACCCAGCAGCTCATTCAAAAGGAAGTAAGCCGCTTCATGCGCGAATCCAACGTACTGGTGAAACTCACCAGCTTCAAGCTCACCATTTTAGGTGAAGTTCGGTCGCCCGGGCGCTACTTCGTGTACAACTCGCAGGCCACGGTGCTGGAGGCGCTGGGCCTGGCCGGCGACGTGGGCGAATTCGGCAACCGCACCAACATCAAGCTGATTCGGCAGACACCCAAGGGCTCGGAAGTGGTGCTGCTGGACCTCACCGACCCCAACCTGCTGCGCTCGAAATACTACTACCTGCTGCCCAACGATGCCCTGTATGTGGAGCCGCTGAAGGCCCGCACCAGCCGCGGCAACGCCAACAACCTCGGGTTGGTATTCGGCGGCTTATCGACTATCATCTTGCTCCTGAGCTTTATAAAGGCGAACTAAGCCGGCCCGGCCCTGCGCCTGGTGACTCGCCCCACCCTATTTCTGCTTCTGACTATGGAAACCCGGCCCGCTCCTGATGAGATTGATTTGCACGCGCTGTTTTTTAAGCTGCGCACCCGCTGGCCGCTGTTTGTGCTGGCGCTGGTGCTGGCGGGCAGCTGCGCCTACCTGTATCTGCAGGTGAAGGCGCCGGTGTACGCCTTCCGCTCCACCATGCTGCTTGGCGACCAGGGCACCGGCTCGAAACAGGCGCAGGAGCTGCTCCAGCTGCTGCAGGTGCATGAGAAAGGCCCAAAAATGGAGGACGAAGTGGGCGTGCTCACCTCGGCCGAGTTTGTGCGGCAGGCCGTGGCCCGGCTGCCCTACGCGGTGAGCTACTACGCCCAGCCCACCACCTGGCTGAACAAGCTGCGGCCGCTGAAGGTGCGCGAGCGGGCGGCTGGTGCGGTGCCGTTTCGGGTGTGGGTCGATTTGCAGGCACCGCAGCTAACGGGCGTGCCTATTTATGTGGAGCCGGCCGGGCCGGGCCGCTTTCGGCTGCGCGCCACGGCTAAGAAAGGCGGCCTGTTCAGCCTGCCCACCAGCGAGCGGATTTCTGATATATCCGATGTGAACGTGGACCAGACCGCCGCCTGGGGCGACACCGTGCGCTCGCGCCTGCTCACGGCCGTTATTCAGAAGGACCCGAGCATGGTTTTTGGCCAGGAGCCGGCGGCTTATTACTTCGTGCTGAATGACCTGAACGGCGCGGCCGGCCAGTACCAGGGCAGCCTGGCCGTGCGGCCCATCGACCACGAATCGCGCATCATCGAGCTGACCATCAAAAACACGGTTCCGGCTAAAGGAACGCAGTTTTTGGATACGCTGATGGCGCAGTATATCGCCGAAGACCTGCGCGAGAAGGACCAGACCGGCCGCAAAACGCTGGCGTTTCTGAACCAGGAAATTGACAAGCTCTCGGGCCAGCGGCGGCAGTCGGCCGAGGCGCTAGCCACCTTCCGGGCCACACGCGGGGTGCTGGACGTGGCCGCGCAGTCGAGCACCGGTATTCAGCGCATGAGCGGGCTCGAAGCCGAACGGGCCCAGGTGGCCACCCGCCGCAAATACTACCAGAACATGCTGGGCTACCTGCGCGCCAACCGCAACGCCAGCCAGGTGGCCTCTCCCAGCAGCGCGGGCATTGAGGACCCCGTGCTCAATAGCCTGATTATGCAGCTGAGCAACCTGAACGAGAAGCGGGCCGAGCTGAGCGCCACCGCCAGCGGCGAAAATCCGCTCCTGACGGTGCTCGACGGCCGCATCCGCAACACCAAGGAATCCCTGATTCAGACGCTGGCCAACATGAGCCAGGCCAACGACATTGCCCTGCGCGACCTCGACAGCCAGCTGGGCCAGATACGCGGCCAGATGAGCCAGATGCCCGAAAGCGAGCGGCAATTGACCTCGCTGAAAAGCACCAGCGACTTTAATGAGAAGAACTACAACTTCCTGGTGGACAAGCGCAACGAGGCCGCCATCGCGCTGGCTACCAATGCGACGGACAAGAAAATCATCGACCCCGCGCAGCAAACCAGCGCCGGGCCGGAGTCGCCGAAACCCATGCTGGCCTGGCTGATGGCCGCGCTGGCGGGCGTGTTGCTGCCTACCGGCCTCGTGCTGCTGCTCGACAAGGCCAACCGCCGCATTCAGGGCCGCGAGGACTTGGCTGAAGTCACGAGCATTCCGCTGCTAGGCGTGGTGGCGCACGGCTCGAAGCAGGACAAAGTGAACATGCTGCAGGACCCCAAGGGGCCGATTGCGGAGTCGTTTCGCTCCATTCGGGTGAATCTGCAGTACCTGGCGGCGGGGCTGGATAAGAAGGTGCTGGGCGTCACATCATCGATTCCGGGCGAGGGCAAAACCTTCTGCGCGGTGAATATTGCCACCGAGCTGGCCATGGCCGGCCGCCGTGTGATGCTGGTGGAAACCGACCTGCGCCGCCCCACCGTGGCCGGCTACTTCGACCTCGACCCCGTACCCGCTCACGGCCTGGCCAGCTACCTGCGCGAGGAAAGCACCCTGGAAGAGGCCTGCCGCCCCAGCGGCGTGCCCCACCTCGACGTGATAACCTGCGGCCAGATACCGGCCAACCCCACCGAGCTGCTGGAGCGCCCGCGCATGGCCGAGCTCATCACCCAACTCCGCGCCGAGTACGACTACGTGGTGCTCGACACCCCGCCGGTGGGCTTCGTGGCCGAATACTTCGTGCTGGTGCGCTTCCTCGACGCCAACATCTACGTGGTGCGCCACAACTACACCGAGCGCAGCCTGGTGAACCAGATTAATGAGCTGCACCAGTCGCAGCGCATCAAGCAGTTATACATGATTATCAATGACATGCACTTCAGCCGCAACTACGAGTACCGGTATAAGCAGAAGGCTTATGCTTATGGGTATTGAGGTGCGGTGAACGAAATAGAACGTCATACTTCCGACCGTCATGCTGAGCGCAGCCGAAGCATCTCTACCGCTTCGTCCAACTCCCCTCTCTTTTGGAGAGGGGCTGGGGGTGAGGTTCCGGCAGACAAAGCGGTAGAGATGCTTCGACTGCGCTCAGCATGACCGTTCGACCCTCCAATGGATACCAAACGCCCCAACGCCAACAACCAAAAACCACCCACCACCCCCAATGGCCTCCACCGACGAACCTCAAAACCTGACCGTGGCCACCGTCAATGGTGTGAAGTGGACGATGACGGCCACCATCGTCAACTCGGTGCTGCAGGTGGGCTACACCGCCGTGATGGCGCGCCTGCTGAGCCCGGCTGCCTTCGGGCTGGTGGCGCTGGCGGGCGTGATTCTGCGCTTTGGGGTGTATTTCGCCAAGATGGGCATGGAGCGGGCCATCATCCAGAAGCCGGATTTGACGGAGCGCGACGTGAGGGCGGCGTTCACGTCGTCGGTGGTGCTGGGGGTGTTTTTTGCGGGGCTGCTGGTGGCGGGCGCGCCACTGGCGGCCACCATCGTGCATCAGCCCGAGGTGGTGCCCGTGGTGCGGGCGCTGGCGCTGGGCATCCTATTTAGTGGTTTGAATGGCACGGCGATGAGCCTGCTACACCGGGCCATGCGCTTCCGGGCGCTGGCTATTTTCGAGATGGCTTCGTTCCTGATAAGCTACCTGGGGCTGGGCATGGTGCTGGCCTGGCAGGGCTTCGGGGTGTGGGCACTGGTGAGCGCCACCCTAGGTCAGGGACTGATAATGAGCGTTCTGGCCTACGGGGCAGTGCGGCACACGCTGCGGCCGCTGTTCAGCTGGGAAGCCTATAAGCCGCTGCTGGCGTATGGCAGCCGGATGTCGGCCATCAGCTTCGTGGAGTTCGTGACGCAGTCGCTCGATACGTTGCTGATTGGGCGGCTGCTGGGGCCGGCGGCGCTGGGAATCTACACCCGGGGCGGGCTGCTGATTGGCTTGCCGGTGTACCTGCTGTCCAGCAACGTGGCGAAGGTGGTGTTCCCATCCTTCAGCCAGGTGCAGGCAAACCGGGCGCGGCTGCGCGAGGTTTATCTGAGCAGTATCACGCTGGTGGCCATGATAATTACGCCGGTGTGCGCCGGCGCGGTGGTGGCCGCTCCGGAAATCGTGCATGTGATGCTGGGCGAGAAATGGATGGCGGCGGTGCCCATTCTGCAGGTCATCAGCGTGACGTATGTGCTGAGCGCCATCACCATGTTTGCCGGGGTGGTGTGCGATGCCACGGCGGCCCTCAGCCACAAGCTGCTGCTTACGCTGGTGTGCCTGGCGGCGCTGGCGGTGCTGCTGTTTGTGGGCAGCAAGTTTGGGCTGGTGGGTGTGGCCTGGGCCATGGTGGGCTGCGAGTTACTACGCACTGCCCTGTATTCCAACATTATGCGGCGCGAACTGGGCGCGGCACCCTTCGCGGTAATCGGGGCCTATGGGCCGGGCGTGCTGGCGGGGGCCGTAGCGGCCGGGGCCATTGCGGCGGTGCGCCTGGGGCTGCTGGCCCTGCACGCGCCCGCCCTGGCCATCCTCATCGCCGAAGTGCTGACCGGGGCCGTGGTGCTGGCCGGCCTGGTGCTGGTGCGCCCGCCCGTGCAGCTGCGCACCGTGATGCGCGCCCTGCTGGCCCGCCTCACCGGCACCCGCGCTGCGGCCACCGACCGCCTGATACCGCGCCTGCTGCACGCCATGTCCGCCCGCCTGGCCCGGCAGGCCGGCGATGCGCCGGCCACGATGCCCGC
Organism: Hymenobacter segetis; assembly: GCF_054776495.1. Lineage (NCBI taxonomy): Bacteria > Pseudomonadati > Bacteroidota > Cytophagia > Cytophagales > Hymenobacteraceae > Hymenobacter > Hymenobacter segetis. Next base: position 920,567 of record NZ_BAAHBV010000002.1, read on the forward strand.
CCCCACCACTACGCTTGCCATCGAACTGGAAGCCGAAACGCCCGCCGAGACTCAACCCACCCATTTCTCCACCGCTGAAACTGAGCTTGCCTAGCTCCCTGCCCCGGCCATGAAAATCCTGTACGAACCCGAAACGTTTTCCATTCAGGATGTGGGGGGCGTTTCCCGCTACTTCTACGAACTCATCGACCACGCCGGGCCGGAGGTGACCTGCGAGTTGCCCGTGGTGCTCAGCAACAACATTTACCTGAAGGACCGGAAGCATACCCGCCACCTGGGGCTGCTGCCCGGCGTGCAGGTGCCCGGCCTGTGGCGCATGATGCAGTACGCCAACCGCCGGGCCTCCTGCAAGGCCATTCAGCGGCAGAAGTTCGACGTGTTCCACCCCACCGTGAACGACCAGACCTGGTTTCTGGATTTGCTGGGCAAGAAGCCGTTCGTTATCACCATTCACGACATGATTCCGGCGCTGTTCAGCGAGTATTACCAGCGCACCGGCACGGAGCTGAGCACGCTGGCCAGCCGCGCCGCCCGCATCATCACTGTATCAGAAAACACGCGGGCCGACGTGCTGCGCCTGCTGCCCGTCCCCCCCGACCATGTGACCGTAGTTCATCACGGCCACGCCGTGCGCCATTACCCCTACGAGGAGGCCGTGGTAGCCCCCGACGACTACCTGCTGTTCATCGGCAGCCGCCGGGCTTACAAGAATTTTGGCTGCCTGGTGAAGGCCTTCGGGATGCTGCACGCCGAGTACCCCGGCCTGCACCTGATGTGCGCCGGCGGCGGCCCCTTCACCGAGGAAGAAATGACCCAGCTGCGCGAGGCCGGCGTGGCCGCGCGCGTTCACCAGCTCGGCTACCTCTCCGATGGTCAGCTGCACCACCTCTACCACCGGGCGCGGGCTTTCGTATTTCCGTCGCTGTATGAAGGGTTTGGGTTTCCCATTCTCGAAGCCTTCGGGCAGCACTGCCCGGTGGTGCTGAGCAATGCGTCGTGCTTCCCGGAAATCGCGCAGGACGCGGCCCTCTACTTCGCCCCGCACGATGCCGATGACCTGCACGAACAGCTCGACCGCGTGCTCTACGACCGTGCCCTGCGCCAGATTCTCACCCGCCGCGGCCAGGACCGGGTGCGCGATTTCACCTGGGCCCGCACCGTGGCCGACACGCACCGCGTGTACGAAGAGGCGCGGGAAGACTCGCCGATGGTGGCTTGCTGAGGCTACTCGAAAGAACGTCGAACCAAAAGAACGTCATGCTGAGCGCAGTCGAAGCATCTCTACCTCAATACTAATCCAATTGAAGCAACGAAGCGGTAGAGATGCTTCGGCTGCGCTCAGCATGACGGCCATTGTAGTTGCTAACACCACCCAAACTCCACACCAAAATGAAGCTAAGCCTACGCTTTCTGTACGTGCTGCCGGTGCTGGGGGTGATTATCACCGACCGCGCCTTCACGGAGTTTGCGCTGGCCGATGAGGGCTCGCCGGTGCTGGCGAAGTTCGGACTGCTGCTGCTGGCTACTTCGTGCGGCTTTTCGGTGCTGTACTTCCGGTATATGCAGCCGCTGATGCGGCGCTGGTTTCTGGTGGTGGTGGCGGCGCTGGGCGGGCTGGCGCTGGAGTCGTATGCCGGCTGGGGCTCGTGGGCGGTGTATCCGCACGTGTTTGCCAAGCTATTGATATTAAGCCATGTGTTTGGCCTTTATGCGTTTTACCGCCGGTTTGGGCCGCCGCCATTTGGCCTGCTGATGGGCACCGTGATGCTGGGCCTGCTGGCCGACCTAGCCGTGTACCACCCCGATGCGCTGAGCCTGTCGGCATTTCTGGATAATGAGCGCGGCTTTGCTTCCACTTCGGCCATGATGTTGCTGCTGCCCACGCTCTACTACCTCAACCAGTACCTGACGCGGGGCGGGATGATGCGGCTGCTGCTCTTTTTTATGGGGGCGGCGCTAATTATCTTCCTGCAGCATCGCTCGGTGTGGGTGGCCATGGGCGCGGCGCTGGCCCTGAACGCGGTGCTGCTCATGCTGGGCCGCGTGGAAGGTGCCCGCCTCAGTTCGGCCCGGCTGCTGCCCATGGTGCTGCTGCCGCTGTTCGTCCTGATTTCGGGCGGCCTAGTGGCCCTCAGCGACCCGAAAGTGGTGAAGAAGCTGGAGTCCAGCGTGGGCGACATTCTGCACCCCGACAAGCAGGGCACCGGCAGCTGGCGGCTGAAGCAGTTCGAAGCCTATAAGCCGTATCTGGAAGAATACCCCATTGCCGGCATGCGCCTGAAGGGCTTTGAGCTGCCGGTGCAGTTCTACACCCTGGCCGAGGATGGCGGCGGCCAGGTGCAGGTATGGGCCGATGGCACGGGCCACCATTTCCACAGCTTCTACGTCGACCGGCTGTTCTATTTCGGTATTCTCGGGCTGCTGCTCACGGTGCTGGTGCCGCTGCTGCTGCTGGGCCGCCGCCTGCTGAGCCGCGCCCCACTGCCGCCCACTTCGGCGGTGCTCATCGTGTACAGCATCAGCTCGTTGGTCTACAGCATTTCCTACGATTGGCCGCTGTATTTCTTCGGTCTGCTGGGCCTTTCACTGGCCGCCGCCGCCGAGCCCGGCCGGGTGCCCGTGCCCGCTCCCGCTATCCCGCAGCCTGCCCGCCAGCGCCTGCCTCGCCTCGATTCTCTTGCCACTTCCCGCCATGCCCACGCTCCCAACCTCGCCCGCCCCTGAGCTGGACACGCCCGTGCTGCTCATCGTGTTCAACCGCCCGGAGGCGGCGCGGCGCGTACTGGCGGCCGTGCGCCAGGCCCAGCCCGCCCGCCTCTACGTGGCGGCCGATGGCCCCCGCCCCGGCCGCCCCACCGATGCCGCCCTGTGCAACGAAACCCGTGCCTTAATAGAAGCCGAAGTAAACTGGCCCTGCACGGTCCAGACGCTGTTTCGGGACGACAACCTGGGCTGCGGCCTGGGGCCCGCCACGGCCATCGACTGGTTTTTTCGGCAAGAGCCGGAGGGTATTATTCTCGAAGATGACTGCCTGCCCACGGCCAGTTTTTTCAATTTTTGCGACCAGCTGCTGCGCCGCTACCGCTACGATAGCCGCGTGATGCACATCAGCGGCAACAACCTCTCCCGTGATGCCCGGTGGCCCGTGCCGGCCGAGGCCGATTCCTACCATTTCTCGGGGCGGGTGCACAGCTGGGGCTGGGCCACCTGGCGGCGCGCCTGGCGGCACTTCGATATTCACCTCACCCTGCTCACCGAGCTGCGCCGGCGCGGCGATTTAGATAATATCTACCCCGTCTGGCTGGAGCGCCAGTATTGGCTGCGCAAGTTCGAGGCGGTGCGCCTTGGCCCGCAGCCACCCCACATCTGGGACTACCAGTGGCACTTCGCGGTGGCCTGCAACGGTGGCCTCACCATCATCCCGGCCGTGAACCTGGTCACCAACATCGGCTTCGGCAACGACGCCACCCACACCTTCGACCCCTACGACCAGGATGCTCACCCCGCCGCGCACGAGCTAAATTTTCCGCTGCGCCACCCGCCCACCGTGCTGCGCGATGCCCGCCGCGACGCCCGCCACTTCCGCGAACACCTGGCCGGCCGCGCTTGGGCCACGGTGCGGCGACTAGTGGCCCGGCTGCTCCCGGCGGCTACCCCGCCCGCCCCCTCGTCGCCCAAGCCCGTGGCGTCCCCGCTTGCTCACCCTCACCCCGCTTCTGCATTATCGTCATGAATGTTCTCGTCTCCTCTTATGCCTGCAACCCCGCCCAGGGCGGCGAGTGCGGCAACGGCTTCCACTGGGCCTGGGGCATGGCGCAGCGCGGCCACCGCGTGTGGTGCCTCACCACGCCGTATGGCCGGCTGGGCATCGCCACTTTCCTCGCCAATAATGCCCACGAGGGCGCGGCCGGCCGCATTCAGTTCGTATATCCGAAGGTACCCGGCTGGGTGCAGTTTCTGTATCGCTGGCAGTTTGGGGTGTATCTGCACTACTTCATCTGGCAGTACACGGCCTGGCGGCTGGCCCGGCGGCTCGACCGGGAAGTTGATTTCGACCTGGTGCACCACGCTACCTACAGCAGCCTGAAAATGGGCTCCTGGCTGTGGCGGCTGGGCAAGCCGCTGGTGTACGGTCCGGTGGGCGGCGCGCAGAAAGCCCCCATCGCCTTCCGCCAGTACCTGCCCGACTGGTTCCAGACCGAAACCCTGCGCTCGGCCTTCACCTGGGTGCTCACCACCTTCGACTACAACCTGCGCCAAAACCTGCGCCACGCCGCCCTGGTGCTGGCTTCCAACGACGAATCGGCCAACCTGGCCCGGCGGCTGGGAGCCAAACGGGTAGAGCTTTTCCTCGATACCGGCCTTTCCGAAGCCTTTCGGGCGGCCGAGTTTCCGGCGCGGCCAGCGCGTTCCGTACTGGAGCTGCTGTGGGTGGGCCGGCTCTATCCGAATAAAGCCCTGCCGCTGGTGCTCGATGCGCTTTCGCAGGTCGATAAGCGGGTGCGGTTTCACCTCACCGTGCTGGGCGATGGGCCGATGCGCGACCTCGTGCCCGGCTGGATTGCCCAGTACGGCCTGATGGGCCGCGTGACCTGGCGCGGCAGCGTGCCGTGGGCCGAAGTCCACGCCGCCATGCTCAATAGCGACGTGTTTCTGTTCGGCTCGCTGCGCGATTCGTTCGCCTCGCAATTCATGGAGGCGCTGGCCACGGGCCTGCCCATCATCACGCTCAACCACCAAGGTGCGCGCACCTTTCTGCCCGATGCGGCCGCCATCAAGGTATCGGTCGAGTCGCCGGCCGTGGCCACCGCCGCCATGGCCCGCGCCGTGGAATACGTGTACGACCACCCCGAGGCGCGCCGCGCCATGGGCCGCGCCGGCTACGAATTCGCCCTGCGCCAAACCTGGCCCCAGCGCCTCGACCGCCTCCTGACCATGCTGCACGACCTGAACCTGGCCCCGGCCAAACCCTCCTCCCTGCTGGCCCGGCGGCGCAAGCTGCCGCTCTCGCGCCTGCGCCGCCACAAGCGCCGCCCCGAGGTCGTGCAATCCCACAAACTTTTAACTCCTAACTCTTAACTGCCAACTCTTAACTCCTGCCCTCCATCCTTCCCCTGTAAGCCTTTTTTATGCTGTACGTCGTCATTCCGGTTTTCAACCGCCTGCCCTACACCCGCGCCTGTCTGAACTCGCTTCGACAGCAAACCCGCACCGATTTCCGCGTCGTGGTGGTTGATGACGGCTCTACCGACGGCACGGCCGAGGTGCTGGCCAACGAGTTTCCGGAGGTGGAAGTGGTGACCGGCGACGGCAACCTCTACTGGACGGCCGGCGTGAATGCCGGCATCCGCCGCGCCCTGGCCCTGGGCGCCACCCGCGTGCTCACCATGAACAACGACGTGCTGGCCCTGCCCGATTTCATCGAGCGAATGCTGGCCTACGCCGACCAGCACCCCACCGCCGTGCTGGGTGCGCTGGAGCTCGACGCCGCCACCGGCGAGCCCGTGTACGGCGGCGAGCGCCTGGACTGGAGCACCAACACCCGCCACGACCTGCTCAAGGAGCTCACGCCCGGCGAGCGCCACGGCCTGCACCCCGTCACCTACCTCCCCGGCCGCGGCCTGCTCATTCCGCTGGCCGTCATCGAAGCCATTGGCCTCTTCGATGAAAAGCGCCTGCCGCACTACCTCGCCGATTTCGACTACACCAGCGTGGCCCGCCGCCACGGCTTCCCCGTGTTCTGCAACTACGACGCCCGCCTCAGCACCTACCCCGAAGAAAGCGGCCAGGAGCAAACCCGCCGCCAGCGCAGCCTGCGCGGCTATTTGCAGCACTTATTCGGCATTCGGGGCGGCGGCAACCTGCGCAACTTCACGCATTTCTCCCTCAAAAACTGCCCCCGCCCCTACCTGCCCTACTTCCTGTTGAATGGCTACGCGAGGCGGCTGGCGGGGTATTTCATGCACTAACATAAGCTGTTTAGCTGGCTAAAAAGAACGTCATGCTGAGCGTAGTCGAAGCATCTCTACCTCATAAGTAATCAATGCTGACTCAACGAAGCGGTAGAGATGCTTCGACTACGCTCAGCATGACGGGCCAATGCCCCGACTACTTTCTACTCCCCCTTCCCTTCACCCCCAAATCCTTCCTCCCGCTATGGTTATTCTGACCCAGGACCTCCACGGTTTCGGCAACTGCCTGCTCCTCACCTCGCATTTTTTAGTCAATGCTGTGGAGCACGACTACGAATTGGCCATTCCCGCCTTCAAAAGCTACGCGCCTTATTTTGAAGGCACCGTGGGCCAGCGCGACAGCTTTTTCGGCCGCCTGCCGGTGCGCCTCCACGCCGACCAGCCCGTGCCCGATATGCTGCACCGCGTGCTGCAATGGCGCGTGGGGCCGCCCGTGCTCCTGCGCCTGCCCTGGCTGCCGCGCCTACTGGGTGTGCACCTCGTAGGCGACCTGCCCACCGGCGATGTCGACCTCAACAGCGCCGAATATCTGGCCCAGGCCCACGGCCCGCGCCATCTCATGGTGCACGGCTGGCAATACCGCGACAAGCCCAACTTCGCCCGCCACGGCGACCTGCTGCGGCGCTTCTTCCGGCCCATAAAGCCGCACCGCGATGCCGTGGCCGAAGTGCTGGCCACCAACCGCACCCACGCCGACGTATTGGTGGGCGTACACATCCGGCGGGGCGACTACGCTGGCTGGTACGGCGGGGCCTACCTCTACACCAACGCCACCTACGTGCGGGCCATGCGCGAAATGCGCGCCCTGTTTCCGGCCGATGCGCGGGTACGCTTCCTGTTGTTTTCCAACGAGCCCATCCCCGCCGCGGACTTTGCCGAGTTCGATACCGGCCGCTCCACCGACCACCCGCTGGAAGACCTGTACGCGCTGGCCGGCTGCGACTACATCATCGGCCCGCTGAGCACCTACTCCATGTGGGCTTCCTTCTATGGCCGCGTGCCCCTCTGCCACCTGCACCGCCCCGACCAGCCCATCCAGTCCCTGGCCCAGTTCGTGGTATTTGAAGACCAGGAAACCGTGCGCTGGGAATCGGAAAAAGTGGCACTGGTATGAGCCCGCCCACCTATTGGCCGCGCCCGGCGGCCTACGCCATCATGCTGGCGGCACTGAGCGGCGCGGGCCTCCCGGCGGGCTGCGGACGGCACCCCAGCGGCCCGGCCCAGCTCATCGTCCGCCACGGCGGCACCTATACGGGCACTTTCGGCAGCACCGATTCCAGCTTGCCCTGCGTCAGCATCGAAACCACTGAGCCGGTCACGCTCAGCGGCTGCGTGCTGGCCGGGGCCGGCAACCTGATTGAGGCCACCCGGGGCGGCGCCCAGCTCACCGTGGTGAATTGCCAGGGCTACGGCCTAGCCCAAAGCCTCGATAACATTCGCCACGGGCACTTTCTGGAAGCAAACTCCGCCAAATCCGTGCGCGTCGAGCACAACTATTTTGAGCACACCAGCGGCATCAGCATCTACCAGTGGAGCGGCGACGGCACCCCCGCCCAAACCCTCACCGTGCGCTACAACTCGGCCCGCAACATCGACGGCCGCTACCGCAACGGCGGCAGCACGCCCGTCAATTTCCTGGGCTTGAATGGCCTGCCCAACCTGGCCAACATCGAAGTGGCCTGGAACCAGATTATTAATGACCCCGACCAGTCGCTGGTCGAGGACAACATCAACTTCTTCAACTCGGGCGGCACCCGCACCAGCCCGGCCCGCCTGCACGACAACTACATTCAGGGCGCTTACCCCAGCCCGGCCACCAGCGCCACCTACGCCGGCTCGGGCATCACCCTGGACGGCACCGGCCGCGCCCCCATCACCACCACGGCCTTCGTGGAGGGCTACGACAACCAGCTGGTGAGCACCTGCGCCGCCCTGAATATCGCCTCGGGCCACGACAACCACTTCTACCACAACCGCATCATCACCAGCGGCCTGCTGCCCGACGGCACCCGACTGGTGGCCAACTACGCCGGCATTGGCGTCTGGAATGCCTACAAGCAGCCGCCCACCGTGTTTTTCCACAACCAGGTCAGTAATAACGTGGTGGGCTTCGTGCATTGGGGCGGCAGCACTCCCCTGCCCAACCGTCAGGACCTGAGCCCCGATGCCTGCGCGCCCTGCACCGCCACCACCCACCTACCCAACCCCATCACCCTGCAAACCGAGCAGGCCGAATGGAAGCTATGGCAGCACAAGCTGCGGGCGCAGCGCCTGCACGTAGGCCCGGCCGCCACTCCCGCCCGGCCCCGAATGCGCCTTCAGCAGCCTCCCAGCGTCGATAGCGGGGCCATGCGGAGCATCATGACTTCATTCAGGCCGAAATCATATTGATAGGCAAACTTGAATTAATTCAATTTAAATCAAGTTTTAGCCGTTTTCAACCAAAAATTAAATATTGCATATCTTAAATATAACAACTTATACGCTATTGCACTTTGCGAAGTATTGAAAATTTAATTAATCTCAAATAATTAGCTTAACCAATCATATATATCAGTTACAAAAGCTGATGACGAGCTTTTCCGGCTTGTGATAACGCCGACTTCGGCACCCCAACCCAAAGCCCCCTTAAAGCACATAACAAGCCCCTATTATGTTTAAATGGGCTTTATAAAGGCTGCTTTGATGAAGTTTACCGGCCTGCACACGGCTTGCCAAAGCAGCATTCTCAGCCTGGGAAACCTATCCCGCAGGCGGACCTATGCTAACGAGCAATTTTAAATTGCATTTTATGATATATAACAAATTCTATCAGAAGGCTTGGAACAAATAGATTTTTGGCTGGGTTGAAGGGGCCATTGCCAATCATTTTTTTCGTTTCAAGTTTTTCAAGAATGCAAAAAAATCTCAAGCACACCTTCGCTCTTTCCCCTGTAACACGCCCACTTACTGGCATTCTTTCTGCGGCTATTAGTTGCTTCCTCGCGGTAGCACCGGGTATGAATCCGGCCATGGCGCAGGCCCCCAACGTTACGTATTCCGGCCCGCTCGTTATCACGCAGGGCGGTACTTATACGGGTAACTACCGCAGCACCGACTCTAATGTGCCGGTCATCACGATTCAGACCACGCAGCCCGTCGTTATTGAGAACTGCGTGCTGGCCGGTGCCGGCGACTTGATTGACGCTAAAAACGGCGGCGACAACCTGATTGTGCGCAACAACAAAGGCTACGGCCTGGCCCAGAGCGCCGACAACACCCGCCACGGCCGCTTCCTGGAGGCCAACTCGGCGAAGTCGATTGTGATTGAGCACAACTACTTCGAGCACACCACGGGCATCGACATCTATCAGTGGGGCGGCAACGGCACGGCCTCGCAGACGCTGACCATCCGCTACAACCAATCGAAAAACCTGGACGGCCGCTACCGCAACGGCGGCGGCACCTATTGCAACTTCCTGGGCATGAACGGCGCACTCGGCCTGGTCGGGGCCGAAATTGCCTGGAATGAAGTACTGAACGAGCCCAACCAGTCGCTGGTGGAGGACAACATCAACTTCTACAACTCGTCGGGCACCTCGGGCAGCCCGCTGAAGCTGCACGACAACTACGTGCAGGGCGCCTACCCCTACCCCGCCACGGGGTCGAGCTACACGGGCTCGGGCATCACGATTGACGGCGACGCCCAGTCGGCCAGCGGTGCCACGGCCTTTATTAATGGCTACAACAACCAGCTGGTGAGCACCTGCGCGGCCATGAACATCGCCTCGGGCCACGACAACCACTACTATAATAACCGCATGGTGACCTGCGGCCTGCTGCCCGACGGCTCTAAGATGCCCGCCGGCTACGCCGCCGCCGGCCTCTGGAACGCCTACCAGCAGTCGGGTTCGGTGTTCTTCAACAACGATATGACCAATAACTTCATTGGTTTCTTCTACCAGGGCGGCAACACGCCCTACACCAACCGCCAGGACACCAGCCCCGGCGCCTGCCCCACCTGCACGAGCACCACGCACATTCCTGACCGTCCGCTGACGCTGGCCGATGAGCAGGCCGAATGGACGCTCTGGCAGCAGAAACTGTCGCAGAACGGCATCACCCTTGGCGTGGGCGGCACCAGCGGCGGCGGCGGCACTACTACGCCTACCACGCCCAGCGCCCCCACCGTTAGCCTGAGCGTGCCCAGCACCGGCACCGTAGGCACGGCCCTGAACATGACGGCTACCGCCGCTTCCACCAACGGCACCATCACCACGGTGGAATTCTTCAACGGCGCTACTAAAATCGGTGAAGACCTGACGGCTCCTTATTCCTTTAGCTACACGCCCACGGCGGCTGGCACGCTGAGCCTCACGGCCCGCGCCACCAACAACGCCGGCGCCGCTACTTCGACGGCCGTTTCTTCGGTAACCGTGACGGCCCCGACCACGACTACGCCGCCCACCACGGGCACCGGCACTACGCCGACCAACGCCACCTTCGTGCGGGCCATTAACGTAGGCGGCACCGCCACCACCATCGATGGCCTGAGCTTTGAAGACGGCAACAGCGCCGCTAACTTCCAAATCAACGGCTCGCCCTTCTCGAACCAGAGCGTGACGCTGAACCCGGCCACCGACGCCGCCCGCGCGGCCATGATTCGTGCTTCGGTGTATGACCCCAACATCAGCGCGGCGGTGAGCGGCGTGGCCAGCGGCACCTACAGCGTGTACCTCTACATGTGGGAAGATAACAACCCCGTGACCCTGAACATCACCCTCGAAGGCCAGACCGTGCAGTCGAACTACAGCAGCGGCTCGGCCGGCCACTGGGACCGCCTCGGCCCCTTCACGGCCAACGTGACCGATGGCACCATCAACATCGGGACGGTGAGCTCGAACAACAACAACCTGTCGGGCATCGAAATCTGGAAGCAGAACTCGGGCACTACCACGCCGACTACGCCCAGCGCCCCCACCGTTAGCCTGAGCGCCCCGAGCACCGGCACCGTGGGCACGGCCCTGAACCTGACGGCCTCGGCCGCCTCGACCAACGGCACCATCACGAAAGTGGAGTTCTTCAATGGGGTGACTAAACTCGGCGAAGACCTGACGGCTCCTTACACCTTCAGCTACACGCCCACCACGGCCGGCACGCTGAGCCTCACGGCCCGCGCTACCAACAACGCCGCTGTTGCCACGACTTCGGCCGCCGTTAGCGTGACCGTAACGGCCCCCACGACCACCACACCGCCCACCACCACCGCGCCCACCTTCGTTCGGGCCGTGAACCTGGGCGGCGGAGCCATCACCCTCGACGGCAATAGCTGGGCCGCCAGCTCGGGCGCAGCTAACTTCCGCGCCACCGGCCTCACCGCCTTCTCGAACCAGAACGTGACCCTGACCCCCACCACCGATGCCACCCGCGCCAGCATGATTCGCTCGTCGATGTACGGCAGCAGCACCGGCCTGGCCCTGAGCGGCGTAACCAGCGGCACCTACAGCGTGTACCTCTACGTGTGGGAGGATAACAACGCGGAAACCTTCAACATCTCGCTCGAAGGCAAAACCGTACTGAGCGGCTACAACAGCGGCTCGGCCGGCCACTGGGACCGCCTCGGCCCCTTCACGGCCAACGTGACCGATGGCACCGTGAACGTGGGTACCACCGGCGGCATGGCCAACATCTCGGGCATCGAGCTCTGGAAGCAAGCCACCCCGCTGCCCTAGTATCTTCTCTAAATGCGCGACGCGCACCTGCTCAAAAGCCTGGCCCCTGCGGCCAGGCTTTTTTGGTTTCGGGAAGAGGGTGGGTTTTATAGTCGGTGCTACAACAGCTCCTCGGTAGAATAACAGGTTTTTCTTGTCGGAAAAATAAATTAATGAATGAACAATATATGAATGTTGATATAAATCACTATCTTGCTATCACCTACTCTATCCGGGGTGCCTGACAGTCATTTCTCACCTCATTTTCACTACTGCTTATGAAATGCGCATTAATTACTGGAATTACGGGCCAGGACGGGGCCTACCTCGCCGAGCTGCTGCTGAGTAAAGGGTACGAAGTACACGGCATCAAGCGCCGCTCGTCGATGTTCAATACCGACCGCATCGACCACCTGTACCAGGATTTGCACGAGAAAGACGTGCGCTTCAAGCTGCACTACGGCGACTTGTCCGATGCGACAAATCTGATTAGAATCGTGCAGGAAGTGCAGCCCGATGAGATTTACAACCTCGGGGCCATGTCGCACGTCAAGGTTTCGTTCGACACGCCCGAGTACGCGGCTGATGTGGACGGCCTGGGCACGCTGCGCCTGCTGGAGGCCATCCGCATTCTGGGCCTGGGCAAGAAAACCCGGCTCTATCAGGCCAGCACTTCGGAGCTGTACGGGCTGGTGCAGGAGGTGCCGCAGCGCGAAAGCACACCCTTTTACCCCCGCTCGCCCTACGCCGTAGCCAAGCTCTACGCCTACTGGATTACGGTGAACTACCGCGAGGCCTACGGCCTGTATGCCTGCAACGGCATCCTGTTCAACCACGAAAGCCCGCGCCGGGGCGAAACCTTCGTCACCCGCAAGATTACGCGGGCCGTGGTGCGCATTGCGCTGGGTTTGCAGGACCGTCTCTACCTGGGCAACCTGGACGCCAAGCGCGACTGGGGCCACGCCAAAGACTACGTGGAGGCCATGTGGCGGATGTTGCAGCAGGACGAGCCGCGCGACTACGTCATTGCCACCGGCGTGACGACTAAAGTGCGCGATTTTGTGCGCCTGGCCTTTGCCGAGCTGGGCATCGAAGTAGACTTTGCGGGCGAGGGCGTGGCCGAAGTGGGCTTCGTGCGGGCCTGCCACAACCCCGATTTCCAGCTGCGGACCGGCCAGCAGGTGGTGGCCGTGGACGCGGCTTACTTCCGCCCCACGGAGGTGGAATTGCTCATCGGCGACCCCAGCCGGGCGCGGGCCGAGCTGGGCTGGGTGCCCAAGTACGACCTGGCCGGCTTGGTGAGCGACATGGTGCAGAGCGACCTGACCCTGTTCCGGCGCGATACCGTGCTGCTCGAAGCCGGCCACACCGTGCTCAGCTACCACGACGAATAGCCGGCCCCGGGCACCCGCTGCCGCGCCATTCCACCGTTTCGCTTTCGCTTTTTTACTCATGGAAAAGAATTCCAGCATCTTCATCGCGGGCCACCGGGGCATGGTGGGCTCGGCCTTACTGCGCGAGCTCACGCGCCGGGGCTACACCAACCTCATCACCCGCACGTCGGCCCAGCTCGACCTGACCAACCAGGCGGCCGTGGGCCGGTTTTTTGCCGAAACCCGGCCCGAATACGTGCTGCTGGCCGCCGCCAAGGTGGGCGGCATCCACGCCAACAACACCCTGCGGGCCGATTTTATCTATGAAAATCTGATGATTACGGCCAACGTGCTGCACGAAAGCCAACGCTGCGGCGTGCGCAAGCTGCTGTACTTGGGCTCGTCGTGCATCTACCCCAAGCTGGCCCCGCAGCCCATTCGGGAGGAATACATCCTCACCGGCCCGCTGGAGCACACCAATGAGCCCTACGCCATTTCCAAAATCGCGGGCGTGAAGATGTGCGAGGCCTACCGCGACCAGTACGGCTGCAACTTCATCACGGTGATGCCCACCAACCTCTACGGCCCCAACGACAACTACGACCTGGAAAGCTCGCACGTAATGGCCGCTTTGCTGCGCAAGTTTGAGGAAGCCGTGCAGCACAACCGGCCCCGCGTGGACGTGTGGGGCACCGGCACCCCGCGCCGCGAGTTTCTGCACGTCGACGACCTGGCCGAGGCCTGCCTCTACCTGATGGACCACTACGACGAAGCCGCCCCCGTGAACGTGGGCACCGGCCAAGACCTGTCCATCCGCGAGTTAGCCGAGCTGATTGCCGAGCTCACCGGCTTCGCGGGCGAAATCCACTTCGACTTCTCGCGGCCCGACGGCACCATGCGCAAGGTGCTTGATGTGAGCCGGATACACGCACTGGGTTGGCGCCACCGCCTCTCGCTGAAAGCCGGCCTGCGCCAGGTCCTGGCCTCGGCCGAGTGGCAGGCCGCCGGGCAGGGCCAACCCGTGGAGTAGCACGGCCGCCACGCCCTCATTCTTCGCTTTTACCCTTTTTCTGCTGTGAAAATGCCTGACATTCTGAACCGGGGGCGGCAGCGGGCGGGCCGCCTGCTGCGCGAGCTATTGCCCCGCCGCCAGCACTACCGCCCTGTGGGTGTGCATACCAGCAGCCGGGGGTTGGCCGCGTGCCCCGGCAGCGGGGCTAGCTACACCGAGGCCTACCCCGCGCAGGTGTCGTACCTGAACGTGACGCCCGACCTCTACGCCCACACCACCGACTACGGCGGCCTGCACGCCAAGCCCAACCGCGTGGAGAAGGCCCCGGCCGCCTTCGTGCTAAGTCTGGTGGAGGGCCGCCTGCTGGCCGACAACGCCCTGAGCGTGGCCGTCATCAGCCCCGACAACCGGCTGGTGGGCGATGCCTCGTTTCAATACGATGCGCAACGCTCAGACCTGGCCCGGCCGGAGGAAAACAACGTGTTTGTCCAGCGCTGGTTCTCGGAGCCCCAGCGGGTGCGCGGCACGGTGGCCAGCCTGCTGTCGGGCGGCGGGGCGGCGGTGGGCAACTATTACCACTGGCTGATTGACTCGCTGCCGCGCCTGCATCTGCTCAAAAAAGCGGGTTTGTGGGATGAAATCGACTATTTCCTGGTGTATGATGGACAGCGGCGCTTCGTGGCCGACTCGCTCCGTGCCCTGGGCATCCGGCCCGAGCAGGTACTCGACCTGCGCACTCACCGCCACCTCGTGGCCGACCGCCTGCTGGTAACCTCGCCGGTGCGCGGCGCGGGCACCCACACCCCCCAATGGGCCTGCGCCTTCCTGCGCGACGAGCTGCGCGCCGCCGCCGCCCCTCAAACCTTCAGCCCCTACGTGTACCTGAGCCGACGCGACGCCCCCGCCCGCCACGTCCTCAACGAGCCCGATGTGGAAGCCCTGCTGCGGCCCTACGGCTTCGAGACGCACGTGCTGAGCGACTACAGCTTTGAGCAGCAGCTGGCGCTGTTTGCCGGGGCACGGGCCGTGGTAGCGCCCACCGGCGCGGGCCTGGCCAACCTGGTGTTTGCCCCGGCCGGGACGCCGGTAGTCGAGCTGTTTCCCAAGCACTTCACGGTGGTGGAATACCCCGAGCTGTGCTACCGCCTGGGCCTGCGCCACCGCTATCTGGTAGCCGATGCCGCCGATGGCCCCATCACCTCCCGCCGCGCCGGCTGGCGCGAAAACCTCACCGTGGACCTCAACGCGCTCAGCAGCTGCCTGCACCAGGTATTGTGATACCCGACCGACCACCATCATCCGGGCCTTCCCCCTCCCACCAGCAAACTCATCTGACCATGCAAGACCTCATTACCCGTGCCCAACGACGCACCGGCCGGCTGTTGCGCGACCTGGTGCCGCACCACGAGCACCTGCGCCCCATCGGCGTGCACCCCACCGCCAAAGCCCTGGCCAACCAGCCCGGCAGCGGCGCGCACTACGTGGAAGTGTACCCCGCCTACACCTCGCACCTCACCGTGCCCGACGAGTTTGTATCATTAGCCCCGGCCTACTACGACCGCATTGCCGAGCAGGAGGAAGTGGCCGCCGCCTTTGTGCTGCTGCTGCCCAACGCTCGCATCAACGCCGATAATTTCGGCACCATCGCCGTGGTCGCGGCCGATAACCACCTGGTGGGCGATGTGTCGCTGCAATTCTCGGCGGGCAATTTCGCAGTGGCCCCGCCGGCCGAAAACCCCATTTTCCGGCAGCGGTATTTTCGGTCGCCGGGCCAGGTGTCGGGCACGGTGTGCAGCCTGCTTTCGGGCGGCGGCGCGGCCATGGGCAACTATTACCACTGGCTCCTCGACTCGCTGCCCCGTCTGCATTTGGTGGAGGAAGCCGGCCTGTGGGATGAAGTCGACTACTTCCTGATTTATAGCCGCGAGCAGCACTTTGTGATGGAAACGCTGCTGGCCCTGGGCATTCGCAGCGAGCAGATTATCGACCTGCAAACCACCACGCACCTGCGCGCCCAGCGGCTGCTGCTCACCTCGCCGGTGCGGGGCACCGGCCGCCACGCCCCGCGCTGGGCCGGCGAGTTTATGAAGGACGCCTTCCGGCCCCTAGCGGCCGCGGCGGCTCGCGCCACCCGCTTCAGCCCGCTGGTATATGTGAGCCGGCGCGATGCCGCCTTCCGGCGGGTGCGCAACGAGGCTGAGGTGGAAGCCCTGCTGGCTGAATATGGCTTCGAAAGCTACGCCCTCACCGAGCTTAGCTTCCGCGAGAAAGCGGCCCTGTTTTCCGGGGCGCGGGCGGTGGTGGGGCCGGTGGGCGCGGGGCTGGTCAACATCATGTTTTGCGCCGAGGGCACGCCGCTCATCGAGCTGTTGCCCCGCAACCTGGTGGTGCCCGATTACCTCGACCTCACCGCCCGCCTGGGCATGCCGCACTACCCCATCATTTGCGCCCTGGAATCGGCCTCGGCCCAGCGCGCCACCGCCGACCGCCAGGACGACCTCACCGTGGACCTGACGGCCCTGCGCCAAGCCGTGGAAATAGCCCTGCGTCAGCCGGTTAGTGCGTGAGGGAGTAAAATTTTAGAGTGTAAAAACCGGTCATGCTGAGCGCAGCCGAAGCATCTCTACCGCTTCGTTGCAGTCGTCATTGATTACTGGCGCGGAAGAGATGCTTCGGCTGCGTTCAGCATGACGTTCTGGATAACAGTACAAACCTCCCCTACCGCCATGCCTTCCGTTCTGATTTCCGTCGTCAGCTGGAATAGCGCCGACGTCATCGAAGCCTGCCTGCGCTCGATACTGGCCCAAACGTATGCCGACTTTGAGGTGTGGGTGGTGGATAACGCCTCGGCCGACGACACCTGCGCCCGCGTGGCCGCCCTGGCCGCCACCGATGCCCGCGTGCGCCTGCACCCGCTGCCGCGCAACACCGGCTTCTGCGGCGGCCACAACTACACCCTCGACCGCACCACCTCGGAGGCTGTGCTGCTGGTGAACCCCGACATCGAAATGGCCGTGAACTACCTGGGCCGGGCCATGACCACGCTGCGCGCCCACCCCAGTGCCGGCACGGTGTGCGGCCTGCTGCTGCAAAGCCCCGGGGCCGCCCCACGCATCGACAGCACCGGGCTGGAGGCCCTGCCCGACGGCCGCTTTCGGCTGCGCCACCACGGCCACCTGCTGGCCGAAACGCCCCTCATTGCCGGCCCGGTGGATGGGGCCGATGGTGCGCTGCCGCTCTACCGCCGCGCTTTTATCGATGATTTGCGGGTGGATGGGCAGTTTTTCGACGAGCGTTTTTTTGCCCACAAGGAGGACTGGGACATTGCCTGGCGCGGCCGCCTCTACGGCTGGAGCACCTGGTTTGAGCCCGCCTGCCGGGCCCTGCACCCGCGCGAGTTCCGCCCCGCCGACCTGCGCCGCCGCCTGCGCCTGAACGGCACCATCAAGGCCGATGCCGTGAAAAACCAGTGGCTGCTGCTGCTCAAGAACCCGCCGGCGCGGCAGCTACCGGGCCAGTGGCTGCGGGCGCTGCCCCGGCAGCTGGGCATTTTGCTCTACTGCCTGCTGCTGGAGCGGCCCTCGCTGCGGGCCTACCGCTACGTGTGGCAGCACCGGCGCGGCATCTGGGCCACGCGGGCGCTCATTCAGGCGCGGGCGGCACAGCCGAGGCCGGCGGCAACTCAGGCCCCGGCGGTATCCCGGCGGGCGGCGAACACGCCGGTCACTACTGCCTAGTAGCGGCTGGAACAACCATCTTACATCTTAGCACGGGTTAGAACAGTGTTTATCACGGCAACTTATCAGTACTTCCGTGCTGATAAGTTGCCGTGTGCTCTTGCGCTCTTGCATCGCCGGCGTGGACCGCCGCCCGAGCTACCGTGTAGTTAGGGTTCTGGCAGGCAGCACACTACTGTTGGGCTATTTTATCTCAAAAGTTTGCAATAAATATACAATAAGCAGAACCTCGAACTTAGAAAGTTTATATTTATTAATTAATTATATATATTATATTTGCAATAACTCATCCACGCATACTCTTTCTGGATGCCAGTGTCTGGGTGAGCCGGTTAAGTATCCACTTTCAACGTCTCCCTGTCATGAAAATCAAGGTCTACTTATCGCTATTAATCAGCCTGTTTGCCTGGGTTACACCGTTGCTCCCTACTTGGGTAGCAGGCACCGGCACTACGGCCAGAGCTGCCTCCATCGTCAGCTTCACCCTGATAAATGCCGACACCGACCAGGACCTATTCATCATGACGCCGGGCATGGTGATAGACCTGGCCACGCTGCCCACCCGCAACCTGAACATCCGGGCCAATACCGACCTACTCCCGGTTGACAGCGTGGTGTTTAACCTAAGCGGTGCGCAGACACGAAATAGCACGGAAAGAATTGCGCCTTATGCCTTGTTCAGCGATTTCCAGGGTGATTATTTTCCGTGGGTGCCCCCCTTGGGCAGCTACTCCCTGCTGGGTACGCCCTACTCCCCTGGGGGCGCATCGGGCGCGCCCCTCACGCTCAGCTTTTCGTTTGTCAACTCGGTGGGCGGCGTAAGCAGCTTTTCCCTGGTCAATGCCGACACTAATCTCGACATACAGGTAATGGTACCCGGCATGACCCTGATTCTGAATGGCCTGCCCACCCAGCACCTGAACATTCGGGCCAACACCACCCCCGCCACGGTGGGCAGCGTGGTGTTTGAACTAAGCGGCCCACAGGTGCAATCCACTGTGGAAAACCTGCCTCCTTATGCCCTGTTCAGCGACCTGAACGGGGCCTACAACTCCTGGACACCGCTGGGCGGGACGTACACGCTTACGGCCACACCATTTGACGCACCCCAGGGCGGTGGAACGGCAGGCTCGCCCCTGACCATCAGCTTCGTGGTGGTGGCCCCGCCGCTGCCGGTGCGGCTCACGGCGTTTCTGGCCGAGCCGCTGGGGGCTGGCGCGGTGCAGCTGCGCTGGAACACGGCCACCGAGGAGCAGAACAAGGAATTTGTGGTGCAGCGCAGCACCGATGGGCGCGAATTCACTTCGGTGGCCCACCTGCCCGGGCACGGCAACACCACGCTGGCGCAGGCCTACCAATACGTCGACAAACAGCTGCCCGCCAACCTGAGCAAGCTGTATTACCGGCTGCAACAGGTGGATGTGGACGGCACGAGCACCTATTCGCTGGTGCGCGTGGTGACCGTGGTGCCCGGCGCGGCCCCGGCCCTGCTCCTGGCCTACGTGCCCACGCCGGGCGATGGCCTGCTGCACTACACCTTTGCCGGCCCGGCCACCGGCACCGAGGAGCTGGAGCTGTATTCCATCATGGGGCAGCGGCTGGGACGGTATCCGCTGGCGGCCTCGGGCAGCGGCACGGTGCCGGTGGCCGGGCTGGCGGCCGGCACCTACGTGCTGCACCTCGTGAATGCGGGCGGCCGCTACGCGGGGCGCTTCGTGCTGCCGTAGCGGCGTTTGAAGAACAAAAATTCAGGCCGTCATGCTTCGACTTCGCTCAGCATGACGGCCTTCTTATTCCTTATTCTCCATTCCCTCATCCTATCCCCATCCTCAACCTACTCCCGCACAAACGTGCGGCGCACGCGCCCGATGGCCGTTTCCAGCTCCAGCTGGTAGAGGCCGCCGGGCAGGCCGGCCAGCTCCACGGTGGCCTGCCCGCCGGGCATGGAGCCCTGCCGCAATAGCTGGCCGAGGGAGTTGCGCACGCGGTAGGCCGTGGCAGCCGCCCCCGCGATGAAAAGCTGCTCCCGGGCCGGATTGGGATAGAGCGACACCGGCGCGACCACCGGCCCTACCGCCGTCACCGGCGAGAAGGTAGCCGCGCCGCTCACATCCACCTGCCGCAGGCGGTAGTAGAGCGCCGCCGACGGGGCCAGGGCATCGAAAAACGCGTAGCTGGTGGGCTGGGAAGAATTGCCGCTTCCCGGCACGGTGGCGATGGTGGCAAAGGCCCCGCCATCGGGGCTGCGCTGCACGTCGAAACGGGCATTTTGCAGCTCGGTGGCGGTGGCCCAGCGCAGGCGCACGCCGGCTGCTTGGCGCTGGGCGGCAAACGCGGTGAGCACCACGGGGAGCGCCACGCCGGGCATAAATACCTGCTGAAATGCAACCTGCTGCAAGGCCACGGCGGTGGGGCCGGTGATGTCGAGGGCCACGGCGGCCTGCTCGGCGGGGCCCAGGGTGCGCGGGTCGATGTCGGTGAGCTGGGCGAACAGGACGCAGGCGGCCAGGTACGAGCCCCACTTGCTGGCGTGGAGGTTATCGCCCCCCCACAGGTTGAGTTGGGTGGCGCTGGGGTTGTTGTAAGGGTCGCGCACGGCGAGGCCGGCCTGCATGGCCCGCAGCCAGGCATCGCCCACAGGGGCCACGGCGGCGATGCGGGCGTTGTGGGTGGCCAGGTAGCCGTAGGTTCGGCGCAGGTCGCGCATCATGGTATCGATGGGCAGGCCGGAGTAGGGCTGGCCGGTGGGGTAGGTCATGTCGGCCCGGGGCCAGGTCTGGAACAGGTAGACGCGGGCGGCGGGGCTGCTGGCGTGCACGGCCTGTTCGAGGCGGGTGGCATAGGTCAGAAAATCGGCAGGCTGGCCGGTGCGGGCCACGGGCAGGGGCTGGGTGCTGTTTTCCTGGAGCACCACCTGGTCCCAAGGGCCCTGCTGCACCACGGGCAGGGCGTTGGTGTAGTGGTAGGCCAGCGTGGCCGCGCTCACTACTTCGACGTGCACATCATAGGCCCGGCCGGTCTGGTCGGCCATTTTCTTGAAGATGCCCGGCACGCCGCCCCAGGGGCCGGGCATGGTGGGGTCGGTCTGGTAGCGGGGACTGCCGGGCGGCAGGCCGTAGTTTTCGTCGGTGATGCCGGCGGCGTTATAGTTCAGCACCGGCGTGTACTTGCCATTTGTGAAGCTGTTGCCGATGAATAGAATGCGTATTTGCGCGGCAGCCGGCCCCGCCAGCAGCCAAACCCAGCAGCAGCTCAATAGTCGGAAAAAATGTAAGTGGTGCACCATACCGGAAGCCTGAAAAGCAAGAGATAAACGGGTCGGAAAAAGCCCTCGCGGACCGGTCCGGGCCACGAGGGGAAAGCCTATTCAACCAGCCGCCCTGTCATTCCGACGCAGGAGGAATCTGAGGAAATTCGCCTAACGGTTTTCCTCAGACTCCTCCTGCGTCGGAATGACAGGGCGGCTCACTCAGCCCCTACTGGCGCAGCAGCTTGAGCCGGGCGGCAGCGTGGTCGTTTTCGAGCAGCAGATAATAGAGCCCGGCCGCGTTGATTTCATGCGAGAAATCGAGGCGCTGCACCGGGGCATCGGCCGGGAGGGTGCCGGTGGCCACGGTGGCCCCCAGCGCCGTGAGCAGGCGGTAGCGCACCGCGCCCTGCAAGGCATCGGGCAGGCGCAGGGAGTAGCGGCCGTCGGCGGAGGGGTTGGGGTAGGCGGCGGCCTGACTCAGGCTTGCCTTGGTGGACGAGGCCGCTGTCGCGGCCGCCACGCGGGCCGCCTGGTTGGTCACCGTGAAGCTGATGCTGAGCGGAGTCCCGGCCGTGCCGCCATTGTCGGCGGCGGAGTAGGGCGTGGCGGTGAGGGTGTAGCTGCCCAGGGCAATGGCCGGGCTCCAGGGGTTGAAGTCGCCGTTGGAATCGGCAAACAGGGCGTAGGGAGCCAGGTTTTCATTGTGATTGACGGACTGCGTCCCGCTCAGCACGAAGAGCACGCTGCCCACCGTGGCCGGGCTGGTGATGGCCCGGATGGTGAGGTTGGGCGTGGGCAGGGTGGCCAGGTTCAGCACCGCACCCGTGGCCAGAGGTTGCAGGTCGAGGTCGGTGTCGGCATTCACCAGCACCAGACTTGTCACCTGCTGGCCGCTGGCCGTGAAGGTGGCGGTGATGGATTTGTTGGCCGTCATCGTGACGGTGAGCGGGTTGGTGGTGCCCGTGGCCGCGCCGCTCCAGCCCGAGAAGGTATAGCCAGCGGCGGGCGTGGCCGTCAGCGTCACGCTCGTGCCGCTGAGGTAGCTGGTCTGGTTCGGGCTTTTTGTCACCGTGCCGCTGCCCGTCACGGCCGTGGTGAGGGTGTAGGAGGTCGTCGTTGCCACGAAGGTGGCCGTGATGCTTTTGTTCGCATTCATCGTCACCGTGAGCGGGTTGGTGGTGCCGGTGGCGGCCCCGCTCCAGCCATTGAACTTGTAGCCTGACGCCGGGGTGGCCTGGAGGCTGACCGTGGTGCCACTGGCGTAGCTGGTCTGGTTGGGCGTTTTGGTTACGCTGCCGCTGCCGCTGGTGCTCACCGTGAGCGTGTAGGTAGTGGTGGCGGTGAAGGTGGCGGTGATGGATTTGTTGGCCGTCATCGTGACGGTGAGCGGGTTGGTGGTGCCGCTGGCATCGCCGCTCCAGCCCGTGAAGGCGTAGCCGGCAGCCGGCGCGGCCGTCAGGGTCACGGTGCTGCCGCTGGCGTAGGTGGCGGTGTTCGGGTTTTTGGTCACCGTGCCGCTGCCCACCACGGCCGTGGTGAGGGTGTAGGTGGTGGCGGCCTGGTCAATCACGCTGAAGGCCAGCGTGAGCGGCGTGCCGGCCGTGCCACCACCCCCGGCCCCCGTGAAGGGCGTGGCCGTGAGCGAGTAGCTGCCCACCACCGGCGTCCAGGGGTTGTAGGCCCCGCCATTGTCCGAAAACAGCGCGTAGGGCGCTACCGACTCGGTCTGGCTCCGGGTTTGGGCTCCGCTCAGGGCAAAGACCACGCTGCCCACGGTGCTGGGGTTAGTGTTGGCCCGGATGTTCAGGTTGCGGGTGGGCAGGGTGGCCAGGTTCAGCGTCATGCCGGCCGTCAGGGTCTGGATGTCGGCGTTGCTGTCGGCACTTACCAGCGTGTAGCTCGTGACCTGCTGCGTGGAAGTAGAAGTGAAGGTGGCCGTGATGTTCTTATTGGCATTCATGGTCACCGTGAGCGGGTTGGTGGTGCCCGTGGCCCCGCCGCTCCAACCCGTGAAGGCGAAGCCCGCCGCCGGCGTGGCCGTGAGCGTCACGGTGCTGCCGTTGGCGTAGGTGGCCTGGTCCGGGCTTTTGGCAATGGTGCCGCTGCCAAACACGGCCGTGGTGAGCGTGAACGGCCCCGGCGTGCCGGTATCCGTCACCGAAAAGCTGATGGACAGCGCCGCGCCCGGCGTGCCCGTGCCGCCGCTGCCCGAGTAGGGCGTGGCCAGCAGCGAATAGTTGCCCACGGGCGGCGTCCAGGGGTTGTAATCGCCGCCATTGTCCGAAAACAGCGCGTAGGGCGCTACCGATTCGGTCTGGCTGCGGGATTGGGCTCCGCTCAGGGCAAAGACCACGCTGCCGGTGGTGCTGGCATTGGCATTAGCCCGGATGTTGAGGTTGCGGGTGGGCAGGGTGGCCAGGTTCAGAATAGCCCCGTTGGTGAGGGCCTGAATGTCCACGTCGGCATCGGCATCCACGAGCGTGAAGCTGGTGGCGTTGCAGTCGGGGTCGAGGCGCACTTCCCGGGTGGTGGCCAGGCCGCCGGCATCGGTCACGGTGAGCACGATGCGATAGTAGTAGGTTTCGGCCCCGCAGCCGTAGGGCACGATGGTAGTGCTGGTTTGGCGGGTGGTGTCCACGGGGTCGGGGTGCTCGTGGCTGGCGTGGTGCAATATGGTCTGCCACTGGTAGCTGAGCAGGTGGCCGCTCTGCTCGGCATCGGTCACGGTGGCCCGCAGCTGGTAGGTGGTGTTGCTGGTGAGCGGGTACAGCGTGCCGGCGGCCGGGCTGGTGATGGTGACCTGCGGCGGCGTGTTATTCACCGAAATCAGCAGCGTGGTCTGGTTGCTCAGGCCCTGGGCATTGGTCACGGTGAGCTTCACGGTGTATTGCGTGACGGCCGAGGTGGGCGGCGAAAACGTGTGGCTGGGGTTGGCCGCCGAGCTGGTGGCGGTGCCATCGCCAAAATCCCAGCGGTAAGTCAGCGCGCTGCCGTTGGGGTCGGTCGAGTTGCTGCCCGTGAACTGCACCGCGAGCGGGCCGGGGCCGTAGGTTTTGTTGGCAGTAGCCACCGCCACCGGCGGGCTGGCCGTGGTCACGTAGCTGATTTTGCGGATTTCCGAAGGGTAAAAATTGACGTAGAACAAGCCCGTTTCGCCGGGGCTGGTGGCGAAGGCCACCGGCACGGCCCCACTGGGCACGAAGTCGCCCACCGCGCTGGGCTGGTTGCTGCTGTTCACGGTCAGGTTTTTAATCCAGCCGCCCACGTAATCGCCAAAAAAATAGGTATTCCGGTACTGCAGCGGGAAATCGGTGTAAGGATAAAACACCCCGCCCGTAGACGCGCTGCCCCCAAACTGCGAGCCCGTCACCGGCGAGCCGGCCGCGCCAAGATTGGCCGTAGTAGCCGTGCTGCCGCTGAACGTGCCCGTGCGCGACGGCCCCGTGCCGTGCCCCCAATCAATGAGCGGCCGGACGTGCACGAAGGTGGGAATGCTGCTCGGCACGGTCTGGCCCGTATTGCAGGAGTTGGGGAACGTGGCCGTGCCCGTGGGCGTGGCCTGCTTGATAAGGTCCTGGAAATAGAAAAACTGCTTGGTGCAGCCGCCCACGTTGTAGAGCGGGTTGGGCGCGTCGCGGTTGTACACGTTCGAGGTGGTGAAGGCGTCGTAGGGCGTGAGGCCTTCGAACAAGGGCCAGCCAAAATTCTGGCGCGGGCCGGTCACCACGTCCACTTCCTCCCAGCTGGCCGCGCCCACGTCGCCCAGGTAAATGGTGCCGGGGCTGCCCACCGAGGGGTCGGTGCTGCCGGTGCCAGGCTTCAGCGTCATCCGAAACGGGTTGCGGAAGCCCAGCGCCCACACTTTGGAGCGGGGCGCACCGGGGTTGGCCGCGTCGTAATACGGGTTGCTGGCGATGCCATTGCCGTTGCTGGGGTCGATGCGCAGGATTTTGCCGTTGTAGCAATCCACGAGTTGCGAGCGCAGCGAACCCACGTCCTCCTTCGCTTTGATGATGCCATCGGCCAGGGCCTGGGGCGCGTAGGTGGCCGTCCAGGCCCCGAAATCGGGGTACGGGTGGGCGCCGTCGCCGGTGGCTACCAGCAGCGTGCCATCGGTGCCGAACTGCAGGGCCGCCGTGACGTGGCCGTTGAAGGTGGACGGGATGCCGTTGGTTTTGCTCGACCCAATCAGGATTTTGCGGCTGGCGGGGTTCACCGTGTAGCTCGTGCCGCTGGGCGTGGCCGTGTAGCGCGTGAGCCGCCCAATGGTGGCGCTATAGTAGTCGTTGGTGGTAGAGCTGTAGCTGGCCGTGCCGAAGTTCATGAGGTAGTGCCGGTCCACCACGTAGAGCAGGTACATGTAGCCGTTGGTGTCGAAGTTGGGGTCGAGCGCGAAGCCCAGCAGGCCCTGGTCTTCCCAAGCCCCCACCTCTTCGGTGATGTCGAGCAGCTGCTGGCGCTGGCCGTTCACCACCACCCACACTTTGCCGGGCCGCTCCCAGACAAACATTTTGCTGCCGCTGCTATTGAAAGTCAGCCCCACCGCCTCGTTCCAGCCCGAGGATACGGTGGTGGACGTGAAGCCCGCGGGAGGCGTCTGGGCCTGCACCCGGCCGCAACAGCAAGCCAGCAAAAACGCCAGCAGGAAACAGGTTAGCGAAGATTTCATGGGCTTGGGAGAATAGGTTTGCAGAAAAGAGATGGGACGAAAAAGAACGGTCGGGTCGGCCAGGGCCGGGGAGGTTACTGCCGCAGGAGCTTGAGCTGGGCAGCGTGGCGGCCATCCTCCAGCAGCAGGTAGCTCAGGCTGGTGCCCGAGAGCGGCTGGGTGAAATCCAGCTCGGCCGCGCGGGTTCCGGCCGGCAGCGTGCCGCGGGCCAGCGTCTGGCCCAGGGCCGAAATCAGCCGGTAGCGCACCTCGCCGGTGAAGTCGGCGGGCAGCAGCAGGTGGAAGCGCCCGTTGGGCGAGGGGTTCGGGTAAGCTTCGGCCGGAGCCAGGGCCAGGCCGGAGCTGAGGGAAGCGGCGGCCACCCGTGCGGCGGCATCGGTCACGCTGAAGGTGATGGTGAGCGGGGTGCCGGCCGTGCCGCCGCCCCCGCCGCTGGTGTAGGGCCGGGCCGTGAGCGTGTAGCTGCCCACCGCGGGAGTCCAGGGGTTATAAGTCCCCGCCCCGTTATCGCCAAACAGCGCATACGGGGCCACCGACTCGGTCTGGTTCCAGGTTTGCGTGCCGCTCAGGGCAAACACGACGCTGCCCACGGTGGCCGGGCTGGTGGTGGCCCGCACGTTGAGGCTGCGCGAGGGCAGCGTGGTTAAATTCAGCGTAGAACCGGCCGTAAGGGCCTGGATGTCGGTGCCGGTGCTGGCGTTCACCAGCACGAAGCCGCTGAGCTGCTGCCCGCCGCTGGTGGCCGTGAAGGTGGCCGTAATGGTCTTGTTGGCCGTCATCGTGATGGTTAGCGGATTGGTGCTGCCCGAGGCATCGCCGCTCCAGCCCGTGAAGGCGAAGCCGGCCCCTGGTGCGGCCGTGAGCGTCACGGTGCTGCCGCTGGCGTAGCTGGCCGCGTTCGGGTTCTTCGTCACCGAACCCGTGCCCACGGTGTTCACCGTCAGGGTGTAATTCGTCGTGGTCGTGGCGGTGAAGGTGGCGGTGATGTTCTTATTCCCATTCATCGTTACCGACAAGGGATTAGCGGTACCCGTGGCATCGCCGCTCCAGCCGCTGAAGGTGAAACCGGCAGCCGGCGCAGCCGTGAGCGTCACGGTGCTGCCACTGGCGTAGGTGGCGGTGTTCGGGTTTTTCGTCACGGTGCCGCTGCCCACCACGGCCGTGGTGAGCGTGTAGGTGGTAGGGGTGCCGCCGGTTTGCTGCCAGAGCTCGACGCCCGAGAAATTGGGCCAGCCGCCGGTGCTGGTGAACGCCACGCTGCCCGTGGCCGCCAGCGTCACGTTGTAGGGCCCGAGCCGCGCCCAGGTGCCGGCCGGGCCGGTACTGTAGTTGGCGCGCACGCTCTGCCCGTTCAGCGACAGATTAATGACCTCGGGGTTGTTATCCTCCCACACGTAGAGGTAGGCCTGATAAGTGCCAGCTGGCACGGCCGAGAGCGTCACGCTCAGATTGGGCCCGAAGACGGCCGCCCGAATCATGCCCGCCCGCGTGGCGTCGGTGGCCGGAATCAGTGGCACGGCTTGATTCTCAAAAGCCGAGCCGTTGGTAGAATAGTTGGCCGCCGTGGAGCCGCCCCAGGCGTTGCCGTCCAGCGTGAGGGCCGGCCCGCCCAAGTTGATGGCCCGGTAGAAGGTGTAGCTGCCACCCGAGGTAGCCGTGAAGGTGGCGGTGATGTTCTTATTCCCGTTCATCGTCACCGACAAGGGATTGGTGGTGCCGCTGGCATCGCCGCTCCAGCCCGTGAAGGCGAAGCCGGCGGCCGGCGCGGCCGTGAGCGTCACGGCGCTGCCACTGGCGTAGGTGGCGGTGTTCGGGTTTTTCGTCACGGTGCCGCTGCCCACGGTGGCCGTGGTGAGCGTGTAGGTAGTGGGAGCCCCGGAATCCGTCACCGTGAAGTTGATGGTGAGGGGCGCGCGGGCCGTGCCGCTGCCATTGGCCCCGCTGTAGCCCGTGGCCGTGAGCTGGTAGTTGCCCACCGGCGGCGTCCAGGAGTTATAGTCGCCGTTCACGTCCAGAAACAGCGCAAATGGGGCTGCGTTATCGGTCACGGCCTGGGTTTGCGGGCCGGTGAGGGAGAACACGACGCTCCCGGTGGTGGCCGGGTCGGCATTGGCCCGGATGTTCAGGCGGCGGGTGGGCAGGGCGGCCAGGTCCAGAATGGCACCGTTGGTCAGGGGCTGAATATCGGCGTCAGTGGCGGCGTCGGCATCCACCAGCGTGAAGCTGGGCGTGGTGCAATCAGGGTCGAGGCGCACTTGCTGGGTGGTGGCGAGGCCCCCGGCATCGGTCACGGTCAGCGAGATGGTGTAGTAGTAGGCTTCGGCCCCGCAGCCGTAGGGGCCGATGATGGTACTGGTTTGCCGGGTGGTGTCCACCGGGTCGGGGTGCTGGTGCGTGAGGTGGTGCAGCACCGTTTGCCACTTGTAAGCAAGCAGGTGGCCGCTCTGCTCGGCATCCGTCACGGTGGCCCGCAGCTGGTAGGTGGTGGTGCCCGTGAGCGGGTACAGCGTGCCGGCGGCCGGGCTGGTGATGGTGACCTGCGGCGGCGTGTTATTCACCGAAATCATCAGCGAAGCCTGATTGGTCAGGCCCTGTGGGTTGGTCACCGTCAGCGTCACGGTGTAGTTGGTGACGGCCGAGGTAGGCGGCGAAAACGTGTGGCTGGGATTGGCCGCCGAGCTGGTGGCGGTGCCGTCGCCAAAATTCCACCGGTAAGTCAGCGCGCTGCCGTTGGGGTCGGTCGAGTTGCTACCCGTGAACTGCACCGCGAGCGGGCCGGGGCCGTAGGTTTTGTTGGAAGTAGCCACCGCCACCGGCGGACTGCTGCTGGTGACGTAGCTGATTTTGCGGATTTCCGAAGGGTAGAAGTTGACGTAAAACAGCCCCGTTTCGCCCGGGCTGGTGCCGAAAAACACCGGCACGGCCCCGCTGTCCACGAAATTGCGCACGGCACTGGGCTGGTTGCTGCTGTTCACGGTCATGTTCCGAATCCAGCCGCCCACGTAATCCCCGAAGAAATACGAGTTGGCATACGGGGCCGGAAAGTCGCTGTAGGGATAAAAAACCCCGCCCGTCACCGAATTCCCCCCAAACTGCGGCCCGCTCACCGGCGAGCCCGCCGCCCCGATATTAATGGTAGTAGGCGTGCTGCCGCTGAAAGTGCCCGTGCGCGCCGGCCCGCTCAGGTTATGCGCCCAGTCGATGAGCGGCCGGGTGTGCACGAAGGTGGGAATGCTGGCCGGAATCGTTTGCGAGGTATTGCACGGGTTGGGGAACGTGGCCGTGCCCGTGGGCGTGGCCGGTTTGATGAGGTCCTGGAAGTAGAAAAACTGCTGGGTGCAGCCGCCCGTGTTGTAGAGCGGGTTGGGCGCGTCGCGGTTGTACACGTTCGAATTGGTGAATGCCGAATAGGGCGTCAGGCCCTCGAACAGCGGCCAGCCCAGGTTCACGCGGGGCCGGTCCACCACCGATACTTCTTCCCAGGTGGAGGCCCCCACCACGCCCACGTAGAGCGTGCCGGGGTTGGCAGCGGCGGGGTCGGGGCTGCCGGTACCGGGCCGCAGGCTCATGCGGAAGGGCGTGCGCAGGCCCAGGGCCCACACCCGGGAGCGGGGGGCGCTGGGATTGGCCGCGTCATAATAGGGGTTGCTGGGCACGCCGTTGCCGGTGGCAGGGTCCAGGCGCAGGATTTTACCACTTAGGCAGTCTACCAGCTGGGCGCGCAGGGCGCCCACGTTTTCCTTGGCGGAGATGATGCCATCGGCGAGCGCCTCCGCGTAGTAGGTTTCGTTGTAGCTGCCTAAATCCGGCGCCCAGTGGGCCCCGTCACCGGTTGATACGAGTAAGGTGCCATCGGTGCCAAACACCAGCGAGCCGGTGCAGTGGCCGTCGTGGGTCGAGGGAATGCCCGTGGTTTTGGTGGCCCCGAGCAGGATTTTGCGGCTGGCGGGGTTCACGGTGTAGCCCGTGCCGGCCGGCGTGGCCGTGTAGCGCGTGATGCGCCCAATGGTAGCGCTGAAATAGTCGTTGGCAGCGGGGTCATAGTTGGCCGTGCCGAAGTTCAGCAGGTAGTGCCGGTCCACCACGTACATCAGGTACATGTAGCCGTTGGTGTTGAAGTTGGGGTCGAGCGCGAAGCCCAGCAGGCCGTGGTCGCCCCAGGCCCCTACTTCTTCGGTGATGTCAATTAATTGCTGGCGCTGGCCGTTCACCACCACCCAAACTTTGCCCGGTCTTTCCCAGACAAACATCTTGCTGCCCGTGCTATTGAAGGCAAATCCGACAGCTTCATTCCAGCCCGAGGAAACGACGGTGGACGTGAAGCCCGTGGGCGGCGTCTGGCCCCGCAGCGGCTGGCCGCCCACCAGTAGCAAGGCGCAAAAAATAACAGTCAAAACACTTTTCATGGCGAAACTGGTGCGAATGCATCGGATATAAGCGTGAGGTGGATGAAGAAATTGAATGGATATCGATAGCCGCCGCAATGCCCGGCCGCAGCCGGGCGGCGGGCCTAGTCCTCGTCGGTGAGGAAGCGGTAAATCTTGGTCAGCGGGTCGCCCAGAAAAGCGCCCACGCTGGTATCGCGCAGCGAAAACCGCACGTCATCGGGCCGGCGCACGCGGCGGCCGTAGCGGTACTTGAAGTAGTTGGCAAACGGGATGTAGCGCCCCTCGCGGAAGGGCGCGGGCACCACCGCCCGCCCGGCCGCCACCTGGCAGGCCAGCACCGGGAAGTTCACGCCCGCCGCCAGCGCCGAGCCCACCACCGTGAGCCAGAAGCGGGTGTTGATTTCGATGACTTTGATTTCCTGAGTGCGGGCGTCGTAGCGCAGGTCGAGGTGGGCCACGCCGTTCCAGCGCAGGGCCTTCATCAGGCGGTCTACCACGGCCAGCACGGCGTCGTGGTGCACAAATTCGATGGCTTCGGTGGGGGCGTATTCGTCGCCCGTAGCCACCAGGCCCTTCTGAATGGAATGGGCAATGAGCTGCCCATTCTGGTACAGCACGTTGCAGTCAATATCGTAGCCCTCGATGCAGTTCTGGATGATGTAGCGGCTGCTATCGGGCAGCATGGCCACGGCGGCCAGCAGCGCCTCGGGCGAGGCGTAGCGCACAATGCCCCGGCCGCCGGCACCCTCAATGGGCTTCAGCAGCACCGGAAATTCGAACTTCGCCAGCTTGGCCGCCAGGTTGTGCCGGATGTCCACGATGGTGTCGGGCGCGGGAATACGGTGCTCCTGCATAAACGCGCCCAGCAGGCCCTTGTCGGTGGCAATTTCGTAGTACGCCGCCGCCGGCAGCGGCAGCAGGTGCAGGGCCGTGGCCAGCGCCGTGCGGTGCGCAATCACGAAGCGCATGCCGGCCACGTCCACGGGCAGCAGCACTTCGGCCCCGGTGGCGCGGGCCGCGTTCTGGATGAAGGCCACGAACACCTCCGCCGGGCTATCGGGCGAGAGCAGATGGAAGGAATGCACGTAGCTCGAAAACCGGTACGGGCTCAGCCTGTCGCGCGACAGCAAATGCACGCGCACCCGGGCCTGCCGGCTCAGGCAAAACAGCACGGCTCCCGTGAGGCGGTACTCGCCCTCCAGCACCAGCACCGTGAGCGGGGCCGTGGCGGGGCGTGGGGCGGGCGGGGCCGGCGTGGCGGCCGGGGCCGTGCCGGGAATATTTTGCCGCGTGGGTAGCGGGTCGGAGTGCTTCAGAAACTCAACCAGGGTGGGATTCATGGCGACGAGGCTTCGGGGTAATTAGAAGGAAAGGGACAGTTTTGGTTGAGTCAGAGGTTGGCCAGGGCGAAATCGGCGGGCACGAGGGGCTCGGCGGTGGCCGCCAGCACGGGCGGGTTGAAATGAACTTCCTGCTCGCGGCGCAGCTGGTCGATGAGGCGGCCGGGGGGCAGCGCCACATCGCCGTAGGTCAGCACCTGGTCTTTGGGAATGTCGCGCAGCAGGCGGCAGCCCTCGGCCACGCCAATGGGCAGTAGGTTTTCGGCGCGGGCAGTGGTGTAATTCTCGGCCAGCCCATAGGTCATATAGTGGCCGATGCCGTCGAGCGTGTCGCCGGCCCGCAGGTCAATTTTGGCGGCCGTAATCACCTCCACCTTGGGGGCGCCGGCCGGCGCCAGGCAGGCATCGCCAAAGAGCACCGCCCGCGCCACCGAATTCGGCGTTTCGAAATGGCACAAGTGGTAAGGCGTGTAGAAGCAGTACAACGGCCCCGGCCCCAGCTTGTACAGCTTGAGGTAGTGCTGCTGAATGGGGTCGTCGTGCGTGCCCAGGATGAACACGCCGGGGCCGGGCTCGGCCCCCACCACGTAGTCCACAATGCCGGGGCCGCCATCCAGCAGGCGCTCCGTGGGGTACCACTCGGCGGCCTTGCTGATGGGCGTGCCCGGGGCCACGGTAGGGCCGTACATGCCACGCCGGGCCACTTCCATGCCCAGCGCATTGGCGATGACGGCCTGCTCGAAGCTGATTTTGCTGCCGTCGGCGAAGCTGGTTACCATGCTCGGGTTCTGGCCCCACTGCTTCGCAAAGCCCTCCTGCGTGGTGGGGTTGCGGTAAGGGTCGTGCAGGCCTTTGATGTTGCCGCACAGCACCGGCTTCACGCCCAGGCCCAGCACGAAGCGCGCTAGGTTGAGGGTCACGCCGGGCTGGTCGCCGTCGCTCACGGTGTACACCACGCCGGCGCGGTCAGCATACACTTTCAGGATGGCCCCGGCCGTGCCGTCCAGCTCGGCGTTCAGCAGCACCACGTGCTTGCCGTGCCGGATGGCCTCCAGCACCACATGCGCGCCGTGCTCCACCGCCCCGGTTACCTCGATGATGGCATCGATGCCCTCGGCGCGGCTCAGCAGCAGCGCATCGTCGGTGATGGCGCGCTCGCCCCGCTGGATGCAAGCCTCCAGCGCGTGTACCGAGCTTACCTCACTGGTCACCAGCTCGCCGGCTTCGTGGTAGGCCCGCCGGGCCTGGCTGATGGTGCGGTTGGCGATGGCCACCAGCTCCATGCCGGGCACGTAGCGGCAGATTTGCAGGGCCACGCCCCGGCCCATAAAACCCGCGCCCACCATGCCCACCCGAATGGGCTGGCCGGATTGCTGGCGCTTCTTTAAGGCATTGTCAACAAGTATCATAATGCAGAAAGAAAGATGAGAAAAGCAGAGAAGTAGCGCGGACTCGCAGAGTCCGCGCCGGGTTGGCCCAAGCATCGTTCCGGCGGGCGCGGACTCACAGAGTCCGCGCTACATTACCATTGGCACGGCCAGCCCCTGGAAATCGGGATGAGCCTGGTCTTTCGCCGAAATGAGCAAGGGCTGAAAAGGCCAGCGGATGCCAATAGCGGGGTCGTCCCAGCGCAGGCCGCGCTCGGCCCCGGGCGTGTACTTGGCCGACACCTGGTAGCACACGTCGGTGTTGTCTTCGAGGGTGAGGAAGCCGTGGGCGAAGCGGCCGGGCACGAATAGCATCCGGTAGTTATTGGCGTTCAGCTCCACTCCTATCCACTTGCCGAAGGTGGGCGACTCCTCGCGCAGGTCCACTATCACGTCCAGAATCGCGCCCCGGGTGCAGCGCACCAGCTTGGTTTCCTCGTAGGGAGGCAACTGGTAGTGCATGCCGCGCAGTGTGCCCCGGCGCGGGTTGAAGGACAGGTTGGCCTGCTGCGGCGGCATGGCAATGCCGTGGGCGGCAAACTCGTCTTCGCACCAAGAGCGGGCAAAAAAGCCGCGCTCATCGCTCAGCCGGTCCACGTCGATAATGAAGGCCCCTGCAAGGGCAGTTTCGGTAAATTTCATCGCATTAAGGGTAAGGTTGAAGGGTTGATTTTTGGCGGCTGGGTATTGGTTTAACGTCTGTCATCCTGAGCTTGCGAAGGACCTTATCACGGCTGCGCCGATTGAATTACTGCGAGCTTTTCTTCGTTGATAAGGTCCTTCGCAAGCTCAGGATGACAGTCGAAGCTCAGACTACCACAAGCTCCGGCCGGTACAGCGGCACGGCCGCTTTGGCCGGGCCAGCAGCCCAGGTCAGGTCCTCGGTCAGCTCATCCTGCTCGCGCAGGGCGGCCAGCACGCGCAGCCGCATCAGCCGGGAGGCGCGGAAATTGGGGTCGCGGAAGCCCATTTCCAGCAGCTTGCGCTGGAGCTCACTGATGGTATCGGCCAGGGTGTGAATGGGCTGGCAGTCGGGCGCGAGGCGACGGAACAGGCTGAAGTCGACGCGATACGAGCGCAGGTCGGGCGCGGCGTCGGGGTTGAGGCGCACCTGGGTGCCGGGGATGGCGGCGGCCACAGCTTCGGCCAGCTCGCGCACGCGGTAGTTCCAGTTGTTGGCCCCGGCGTTCACGGCCACGAAGGCCCCGCCGTTGCTGGCCTCGCGCGTCACGGCCCAGCCGATGGCGCGGGCCATGTCCAGCACATGAATGAGGGGCCGCCAGGGCGTGCCGTCGCTCAGGATGCTGATTTCGCGGGTGGCCACCGCGCCGGCCACGAAGTCGTTCAGCACCAGGTCGAGGCGCAGGCGGTCGCTCCAGCCGCAGGCTGTGGCGAAGCGCAGGCAGGTCACCCGGAAGTTCGCATCGGCCAGCGGAGCCAGGTCGCGCTCACTGCTCACCTTGGAGCGGGCGTAGGCCGTGAGCGGATTCAGGGTGGAGGTTTCGGTTTTGGCGTCCTCGCCGCCCAGCCCATACATGCTGCATGAGCTGGCAAACACGAAGCTTTTCACGCCGTAGGTTTTGGCGCGCTTGGCCAGCGCGATGCCGGCGCGGTAGTTCACGTCCATCGTCACGCCCTCGTAGGCCGTGCCCATGGGGTCGTTGGAGATGGCGGCCAGGTGCACTACGGCATCCACGCCGGCCAGCAGGCCCGAGGGCAGCGTCCGCACGTCGCCAAACACCTGGCGGTCGAGCCGCGACTCGGGCAGGCGCGTGGCCCCGGTGAGGCAATGGGCGAAAAATCCCATGTCGTAGCCAATCAGCTCCGCGTTGGGGTACGTCTGTCGGAGGTGGCGCACCACGCCGGGCCCCACGTAGCCCATGTTGCCGGTGATGAGTATGCGGGAGGGTTTCATAGGAGATTCCATTAGAAGTGAGGTTTATACAGCCATCAATCAACCAGAATGCCATGCCGGGCGCGCCAACTCATTGCGGCCGTGGGAAGGGGCTCCGTTCTATCTCAGCGGAGCTGCGGCAATGCGCCAGCGGCGCTCGGCAAGGCGTTCGGGGTGGTTGTTTTCAGTCGCTGGGCATAAGTTTGGTAGTGGCCGCGCGGCCGCGCCCGGCCGGCGCGGCCAGCGGCGTAGTCAGGATGGTTTCGAGTTCGGGCACTGTCACGGGAGCGGCGGGAATCTGGTCCCAGAGCTTCCATTCGGCCTTGCCAGCCTGCCAGAGTTCCTCCAGCATGTTGCGGTCGCGCAGCGTGTCCATGGGCTGCCAGAAGCCGGCGTGGCGGTAGGCGGCCAGCTGCCCGGCGGCGGCCAGGCGCTCCAGCGGGGCCTTTTCCCACACCGTCTGGTCGTGGTCGAGGTAGTCGAAAATACCCGGCTCCAGCACGAAAAAGCCGCCGTTAATCCAGGGCGTTTCGCCGCCCTCGGGCTTCTCCATGAAGTTGCTCACGTGGCTGTCGCCGTCGCTCAGGTTGAACACCCCGAAGCGGCCCGGCTGCCGCACCGCCGTGAGGGTGGCCAATACGCCCTGCGAACGGTGGTATTCGATGCTGGCCGCGATGTCGACGTTGCTCACGCCGTCGCCGTAAGTCAGGCAAAACGTCTCGTTGTCAAGGTATTTCTGCACGCGGCGCAGGCGGCCACCGGTCATGGTTTCCAGGCCGGTGTCCACCAGCGTCACGGTCCAGGGCTCGGCGTTGTTGCGGTG
The DNA here is from genome assembly GCF_054776495.1 of Hymenobacter segetis. NCBI lineage: Bacteria > Pseudomonadati > Bacteroidota > Cytophagia > Cytophagales > Hymenobacteraceae > Hymenobacter > Hymenobacter segetis. The sequence goes on from NZ_BAAHBV010000002.1 coordinate 956,142, forward strand.
AATCTGCATCTCGTTGCGGTCCATCCGGAAGGTCACGTCCGAGTTCAGCAGGAAATAATCGGAGAAATACTGCTTAATCATGTGGCCCTTGTAGCCGCAGCAAATCACGAAATCGGTGATGCCGTGGTGGGCATAAATCTTCATGATGTGCCACAGAATAGGCTTGCCGCCGATTTCGACCATGGGCTTGGGCCGTACGCCGCTTTCCTCGCTGATTCGGGTGCCGTAGCCGCCCGCTAGTATCACTGCTTTCATGTGAAAAAAGGTTGGGATGAAATCGACTAAAAAGCGGCCCATTCAGGCCACGGCCGGCAGCCAGCCGGCCAGGTTTTCGAGCGTGGCGCGGGCCATCAGGTACACGAAGCGGGTGTTGGTGACGAAGTAGCGGCGGGCCAGGCGGCGCGGCTCCTGCCACAGCCGGAAGGCCCATTCCAGCCACAGCTTGCGGGCCCACGCCGGCAGGCGCGGCTCCATTCCGGCATACACCCGGAAGGCCTGCCCCACCCCCAGCATGCACGCCCCAATGCGCCCCTGGTGGGCCGCCATCCAGCGCTCCTGGCGCGGGCAGCCCAGCGCCACAAACAGCAAGTCCGGGTCGGCCGCGTTGATGGCCGCCACCTCGTCGGCGTCCTCCTCAGCCGTGAGCGGGCGGAACGGCGGCGCATATGCCCCCACCACCCGCAGCGCGGGCAATTCCCAGCGCGCCCGCCACACCATGGCCTGCAAAACGTCATCGGTAGTGCCGTAGAAGTACACCGACTGGCCCCGCTCGGCGGCGTGGCGCAGCAGCTCAGGCAGCAGGTCCATGCCCGCCATGCGCTCCTGCGCCGGCCCCCGAAACCAGCGCACCGCCGCCGCCACCGGGCTACCATCGGGCGCGGCTACGGCGGCATTGTTCACAATCTGCCGGAACTCGGCGTTGCGCTCGGCTTCCACCAGCATGTGCACGTTGGCAAAGCACACGTAGGCCGAGGTGCGCGCCGCGCCCAATTCCAGAATGGTATCGACGAAATCAGCGGTGCGCCCCGTCGAGATGTTGGCGTGCAAGACAGCGTGTTTGGGTAGCATGGTGGGTTTGGTTGGTGGATTGGTGGGCTGAACTCAGAACGGTCATGCTGAGCGTAGTCGAAGCATCTCTACCGCTTCGTTGAGTCGGCATTGATTACTGAGTGCGGTAGAGATGCTTCGACTGCGCTCAGCATGACGTTCTACTAATCAGCGTGACTGTTCTAACTGCTTCGTTCTAGTCACTCAATAGGCATTCTCCTCGCCGCGCACCATGTTCCGCACGGTTTTGCCGATGATTTGCAAATCGAGCCCGAACGACCAGTTCTGCACGTATTTCAGGTCGTATTCCACGCGCTTTTCCATGGCGTTGGGGGCGCGGGTTTCGCCCCGGAAGCCGTTCACCTGCGCATAGCCCGTGATGCCGGGTGTCACGGCGTGGCGCAGCTGGTAGGTGCGGCCGCGCTTGGAGTATTCCTCCAGCTGCGACACCATGTTGGGCCGCGGCCCCACCACCGACATATGCCCCAGCAGCACGTTGAAGAACTGCGGCAGCTCGTCCAGATTGTACTTGCGCAGGTACTTGCCCACCCGCGTTACCCGGGGGTCGGCCTTGGTGGCTTGCAGCTCGGTCTGGCGGTGGTCGGCGCGCATGGTGCGCAGCTTGTAGCACGGAAACAGCTTGTTACGCTTGCCCGGCCGCATCTGCTTAAAGAACACCGGCCCCGGCGAATCGAGCTTAATGAGCACCGCCAGTACCGGCAGAATGATGGGAAACAGCCCCAGAATCACGAACAGCGAAAACCCCAGGTCGAACGCCCGTTTCAGCACCTGATTGGTGCGGAAACCCAGCGGCTCCTGTCGCACCATGAGGATGGGCAGGTGGTCGTGGAAATACACGCCCACATCCTTGCCCACCGTGCCCTGGTAGTCGGGCACGATGCGGAAGGCCAGGAAATGGTCCTCCGCGAAGCGCGACAGCTCCTCAATCAAATCGTGCCTGTCCAGCGGCAGCGCGTAGTAGATTTCGTCCACCGGCGTGCTCAGGCAGTAGTTCATCAGGTCCGTCACGGCGCCGCGCCGCAGGCCGCGCAGGTTGGTGGGAAGCGCCTCATCGGCAAAAAAGCCCTTGAACTGGTACGCGCCCGAATCATCGGCCGTGAGGGCGTGGTACAACTCCTGCCCGCTCTGGCTGGCCCCCACTATCACAAAGCGGTTGTGGGCCTGGGCGAAGTACCGCAGCCAGGCGCGGTAGCTAAACGTGACCGCAAAGCGGCCCACCACCACGGCCGCCACCGCAAAGCCGTAAATGGCCGCCAGGTAGCGCGTCGAGAGGTAATTGATGCGCAGCGCCACCACCGTGCCCACCACCAGCACGCCGTGCAGCAGAAAGGCTTTCAGCAGGTGCCGCAGCTTCTCGCCATACGAAATGCGCCGGTCGAGCCGGTACACGTTGGCATACTGCCGCGAGAGCAGCCACCACAGCAGCGCAAACGTGATGATGAAAAAGGGCGTTTCGCCCTTCATCGACCACGAGTGCCACACCACAAACTCGGCCATATGGAAGGCCAGCCAGATAAGGCCCCCGTCCACAGCCATCAGAATAAAACGGGAAGTATCCGAGTATCGCACATAGCGCTCCATAGCTCAGGAAGTAACAAGTTGCTTACTGCATCCCGCAAGCATCTGCCGCGGGATGAATACAGGAGTAAGTTATGCACTTAATATTTAATTATCAATATTTAATATGATTAAATATTTGTTGAGTTATTTTGTTTACTGAAATAATCACAAGCATTACAACTGAATTACAAGACATTAAAGTTTTAAATATTCATTATTTAATATATTAAATAATGCGCCAATTCTGTTCTATTATTCTCCTATCAGCCTGTGGTTGTGCTATGCACGCCCGTCCTCAGTAATCGTCATGGTCGCTGGCGGGCCATGGTTGGCGCTGGGTTTGCCGCACCATCTCTGCCATATAGTATACCCCGCAGTATATCGTCTTTTTTGAATCAAATTAATATGCAATATGTAATATAAAAAATTATATGTATATTTGAAAACATTCACATTATAAGTACTTGTAGCTCTTCTACTATACCCACAGTATGCAGCAGTCTGGCTTACTTCGTGCCCCACTGGCTGTCGATGGCTATCCGCGCCACCACTGCCAGCGCCGCTGGCAGCCATCAACGGCCTTTTTTGGGCAAGTCTCCCGTTCGTATTTCTTACAGCCGCCGCCGCGGTCTCAGTTGCTTCCCCATCATGGGCTTGTATCACCTTCTATACCAGAGCCTGGCCCTGGCCAGCTTCAGCCTGTCGGAACTGCTGGAGCTGCTGCAGAAATCCCGTGCGTACAACGCTGCCCGGGGCATCACCGGCATTCTGCTGCACGCCCCCAACGGCCAGTTCCTGCAGCTATTGGAAGGCGAAAAGGGGGCCGTGCAGCACCTCTACTACCACCGCATTGCCGCCGACCCGCGCCACGAGCACCTCGTGGTGCTCAGCGAAGGCCCCAGCACCACGCCCATGTTCCCGGACTGGAGCATGAGTTTTCGCTCGGGCACGGGGCCGCTGGCGCTGCCGGGCTACCTGGCCCCCAGCGCGGCCTACTTCCGCGTGAGCAACCTGCCCCAGGCCCCGCCCGAACTCAAGCGCCTGCTCCTGGACTTCACGGCGGGCTACGACGACAGCCCCCTAGCCGAAAGCATGATTGGCAGCCGGCGCTAAGCAGCGCGAACTGTTAGTTCGCGCTGCTTAGCGCCGTTAAAATCGTTCGGGTGTCGTTCGGAGGCGCGAACTAACAGTTCGCGCTACGTGCCCACCGGCCAAAAAAAACACCGCCCGGCCAAAGTGGCCGGGCGGTGCAGCATGCCCAGGAAGGAAGTTGGTGTGCTTAGCGCGAGAACACCGAGGTGTACACCGAGCCTTTGCCGGTAGCGCCTTCCGAATGGGTGAGGCGCAGCGTGTTATCCGTCAGCTCGGCCACGGCGAAGCGGCGGGTGCGGTCGGCTTGCGTGAGGATGAGCGAGTCGGCCGAAGCCGTCAGACGCCAAGTGCCGCTCACGGGCTCGGCGGTTTGCTTGCCGGCGCGGGGGCCGCGCAGCAGCGTGTAGGTGCCGTCCGACTTATATACGGCGCTCTGCACCAGCATAGAAGGTTTGGCTTGGGCAAACAGGTCGGAGGTAGCAGCGGGGGCCGTGCCTTCGCCGGGCGTGCTCACGGTGAGGCCGGTCTGGCGCCAGGTGCCGGTTGTGAGCAAGTCCGGTTTGGCCAGCGTCGACGCAGCGGAGGAAGATGAAGGAGAGCTATTTACTTTCTCAAGCTCTTTTTCGCAGGAGGCGAGGGTCAGCGCGGCAAAGGCCACACCCAGGTACAGGGGCATTTTTTTCATGCAAACAACTTTTGAGGTTTACGCCGCTCCGATGAGGGAGCCTGCATAGTGAAACATATAGTTATTTAATGGGCAAGCATTTGAATTCAGCAGCTGGACTATATCCGATACTTGGGAGCCTAACTTTTCCCGTTTTGTTTTGGTTCAGCCATTCGCGGAAAAAGACTATTATTAGAATTTTCTATTTGTAAAATTACATTGCATAATCTTGTATAAAAACACTCTATTGCAGCATATTACAAATATAAAACCCAGCAATTCGGCAATTCAGCCCTAATTGGGTTTACTTCGATATTGGTTTTGTTTTAAATCAATTTTTCCTATTGAACAGCTACCGGAATAGTTTCACCGGGAGCATGTAGCATGCACCGGACAGGATATGCCCTCAAGGTGCGGCGGCACCGGCCGGTTGCGGGGCTCGGCCAGGCATTGTTCGGCACCGCCCCAATGGCCCGCTATTCACAGCAGGCCACTATTTTTTCCTCAAAAAAACTTATTATCAAAAACAACAAATGAATATCCAAAGATATTATTATATTTAAGCCACATTTCTCCACTTCACTGCGATGGTCAATCCTTACATACCCTCTCCACTCGTTGGGACTACGCCCCCGGTCCTCGCACCGGGCCAGCTACTGCCCATGTTCAGCACGTTTGTGCACCCCAGCGCAGCCCGGCGCGTGGGCAAAGTTTTGGCCAGCACCTATTTGAGCGAGGGCAAGCTGGTACAGGAATTTGAAGCCCGGCTGAGTGCCGAGCTGGGCATGCGCCACCCGGCGGCCCTCAACTCGGGCACCAGCGCCCTGCACCTGGCCCTGGAGTGTGCCGGCATAGGGGCCGGCGACGAGGTGATTCTAGCCCCGCAAACCTTCATCGCCACCGCCCTGACGGTGGTGCAGGTGGGGGCCAAACCCGTATTTGCCGATATCCAGTACGAAACCGGCAACATTGACCCGGCCGACATCGAGCACCGCATCACGCCGCACACCAAGGCCATTATGGCGGTGCATTGGGGCGGCTACCCCTGCGATTTGGCCGAGATTCAGGCCATTGCCGATAAGCATGGGCTGATGGTGATTGAGGACGCCGCCCACAGCCCCGGGGCCAGCTACCGGGGCCAGGCCATCGGGGCCATTTCGGACTTCACCTGCTTCTCGTTTCAGGCCATCAAGCACCTCACCACCGGCGATGGCGGCGCGCTGTGTGCCCGCTCGCCGGAAATGGCCCGCGAGGTATTCCGGCGGCGCTGGTTTGGCATCGACCGGGCCAGCTCGCCGGTGAACGAACTGGGCGAGCGCGAATACGACCTCACCGACGTGGGCTACAAGTACCACCTTTCCGACTACGCTGCCGCCCTCGGGCTGGCCAACCTCAATGGCTTTGGCGAGCGCATGACGGCGCGGCGCGCCCGCGTACAGCAATACCGCGACGGCCTGCGCCAGGTGCCCGGCCTCACGCACTTCATACATCAGCCCGACCGCGAAAGCGCCCACTGGCTGTTCGGTTTCCACGTCGAAAACCGGCTGGAATTCATCCGGGCGCTGCGGGCGAAGGGCGTGGCCTCGTCGGTCGTGCACGATGGCATCGACCACAACGCCTTGTTCGGCGGCAAGCGCCCCGACCTGACCCGGCAGCGGCGCTTCGACGAAACCCAGATTCACGTGCCCCTGCACGATGCTTTGAGCACCGAGCAGGTGGCCTACATCGTGGACGTAATCAAGCAAGGATGGTGAGCGCGGCCATGAAAGTCGTTTTGTTTGGCCACACTGGCTTTGCCGGCCGCAACATGGCCCGCGAGCTGTGCCAGCGCGGCGTGGCCTACGTGGGCGCGTCGCTCAGCACCGGCCTCGACCTGCGCGATGCCGATGCCACGGCCGCGTTTCTGCGCGCCCACCGCCCCACGCACATCGTGAACTGCGCGGCCCACGTGGGCAGCCTCAACTACGTGACCGAGCAGGCCGCCACCGTGATTGCCGACAACTCGCGCATGATTCTGGGCATGTATGAGGCCGTGGCCCGCGAATGCCCCGAGGCCTTGGTAGTCAACCCCATTGCCAACTGCGCCTACCCGGCCGATGCCGACATCTTTGAGGAAAGCGGCTGGTGGAACGGCCACCTGCACCGCTCCGTGCTGAGCTACGGGGCCAGCCGCCGCCTGCTGTGGGCCACCGCCGAATGCTTCGAGATGCAATACGGCGTGCGCAGCATCCACCTGCTCACGCCCAACATGTACGGCCCCTACGACTCGACCGACCCCAACAAAGCTCACGCACTCAACGCGTTGATTTCGAAGTTTGTAAAAGCCGAGAACCTGGGCCAGCCCGAGCTTTCGATTTGGGGCACGGGCCTGCCCATCCGCGAGTGGCTCTACGCTTCCGACTTTGCCCGCCTTGTCTGGGAAGTGCTCCAGAACCCCGACCGCCCCGGCCTCGACCAGCCCACCAACCTGGCCCAGAACGACGGCCTGAGCGTGCGCGAGCTGGTGGGCATCATCCAAACCAAGTTCGGTTACCACGGCCAGCTCCGCTGGGATGCCAGCAAGCCCGACGGTGCCCCCAAAAAGGTGATGGACAACGCCAAATTCCGCCAGGTATTCCCGCTGTTCCGCTTCACCGATTTCCAGGACGGCATCGCCGAAACCATCAAATACTACGAGTCGGTGTTTCCGTACTGAACTGCCTTTTAAATGGCGGTTCGGTCATCCTGAGCCTGCGAAGGACCTTACCACGGCAGGAGAATTTGTTCTGACGTGATAAGGTCCTTCGCAGGCTCAGGATGACAAATATTGAACGACCGGCGAACCAAACAATTGCAACACTTGTATAAATGAACAATTGTTCATAAGTTTGCATTCGATGATGACTCCCGCCGCCCCTGCTGTCGACATGAACCTCTCTGTTGAGAAAATGGAAAAGGTGGCCTTCATTCTCAAAACCACGGCGCATCCCACGCGCATCGCCGTGGTGCAGCTGCTGGCCAACCACGAAAGCCTGTCGGTTTCCGACATCAGCGAGCGGCTGAACGTGGAGCAAAGCCTCCTCTCCCACCACCTCTCGGGCATGAAGCTGAAAGGCATCCTCAGCAGCACCCGTGACGGCAAAAACATCTACTACGCCCTGAAAATGCGCGAAGTCATCGACGTGATTCAGTGCTTGGCCGCGTGCACTTTTCTATAAGGACAAGGCGTTTTTTTAGCACAATACATGAACAATCATTCATAATTTCATACGTCTACGGTCCCTCATGCTACACTATTTCGGCTATTTCGCCGCCATTTTCATTGGGCTTTCGCTGGGCATTATGGGCGGGGGCGGTTCCATCCTCACGGTGCCCGTGCTGGTGTACCTGATGGGCGTGAGCCCGGTGCTGAGCACAGCCTACTCGCTGTTTGTGGTGGGCAGCACGGCGGTGGTGGGGGCCTCGGGCTACTTCCGCAAAGGTCTGGTGTCGCTGAAAACGGCCGTGGTCTTCCTGATTCCTTCGTTGCTAGCGGTGTTTGCGGTGCGCAAGGTGCTCATGCCGGCCATTCCGCACGAGCTTTTCAGCATCGGGGGCATTGTTTTCACCAAGGACTTGCTGGTGCTGGTGGCTTTTGCGGGGCTGATGGTGGCGGCGGCCGCGTCGATGATTCGCAGCCGGCAGGCCGAAGTGGTGCTGGACGAGGAACTGCACCACCGGCACGCGTTTAATTACCCGCTCATTCTCGGCATTGGGCTGGTGGTGGGCACGCTCACGGGGTTTGTGGGCGCGGGGGGCGGCTTCCTCATTATTCCGGCGCTGGTGCTGGGCGCACGCCTGCCCATGAAACTGGCCGTGGGCACTTCGCTGGCCATCATCGCGCTGAATTCGCTTATCGGCTTCGTGGGGGATTTGAGCGCGGGCACGGCCGTGGCTTGGCCATTTCTGCTGGGGTTTCTGGCTTTTGCGTTGGGCGGAATCGTGCTGGGCACCTATTTGGCGCGCTTCATTCCGGGGGGCCGGCTGAAGCCGGCGTTTGGCTGGTTCACGCTGGCCATGGGCACGTTTATTCTGACTAAAGAGCTGCTTTTTCACCACGTCTAAGGGCTGGTTTTTCACCTGATTCCTCCCTACTCTCTCACCCGCTTTTTCTGTTGCTTGCTATGAAAATCGAACAGTTTGAAGACAAGGGCCTGGCCCATTTTTCCTACGCCATTCTGAGCGAGAGTGCCCGCGAAATCGTCCTCATCGACCCGTCACGCAACCCGCAGCAATACTACGACTACGCGCAGGCCCACGACGCCCGGATTGTCAGCGTTATCGAAACCCACCCGCACGCCGATTTCGTGTCGTCGCACCTGGAAATTGCGCAGCACACCGGCGCCACCATCCGCGTGAGCCAGCTGCTGGGGGCTGATTATGCCCACGAGGGATTTGATGACGGCGATTCCTTCACCATTGGCCAGCTCACCTTCCGCGCCTTGAATACGCCCGGCCATTCGCCCGATTCCATCAGCATCGTGCTCAGCCGCGCGGGGCAGGATGTAGCCGTGTTCACCGGCGATACCCTGTTTATTGGTGATGTGGGCCGGCCCGACCTGCGCGAAAATGCCGGCAACCTGACCGCCAAGCGCGAGGAGCTGGCCCGCCAGATGTACCACTCGCTGCGCGAGAAGCTGATGCCGCTGGCCGATGCCGTGCTGGTGTACCCGGCGCACGGCGCGGGCTCGCTCTGCGGCAAGGCCCTGAGCGGAGCCAACAGCAGCACCATCGGGGCCGAAAAAGCCGGCAACTACGCCCTGCGCCCAATGAGCGAGGCCGATTTCATCAAAGAACTGCTGGCTGACCAGCCCTTCATCCCGAAATATTTCGGCTACGACGTGGCCCTGAACAAAGCCGGCGCGGCCGCCTACGCCCCCAGCGTGGAGCGGGTACCGCGCCTGGCCACCGGCACCAAATTGGAAGCCAGCGCGTTGGTGGTGGATGCGCGTCCCGAAGCCGAGTTCAAAAAAGGCCACTTCACCGGGGCCATCAATATTCAGCAGGGGGGCAAGTTTGAAACGTGGCTGGGCTCCGTAGTGGGCCCGGCCGAGCCGTTCTACCTGGTGGCGGCCGACGCGGCGACGCTGGAAAACCTGATTCAGAAAACCGCCAAAATCGGCTACGAGCCGCTGATTAAGGGCGCGCTGGTGGGCACCCCGGCTACCGATGCCACGCTGCTGACGCTGGATGTGGCGCAGTTCCGCCAGCACCCGGAGCAGTACACCATCGTGGATATCCGCAGCGCGACGGAGCACCGCGACGAACCAATTTTCGAAGGCTCCCTCAGTATTCCGCTGCCGGAGCTGCGTGAGCGAGCCCACGAAATCCCGACCGATAAGCCCGTGCTGGTGCATTGCGCGGGTGGCTACCGCTCGGCGGCGGGCAGCAGCGTGGTGGCAGCGGCCCTACCCGGCGCGCGGGTATTCGATTTGGGCGAGGCCGTAAAGTCGTTCCAAATGGCCGGCGCGGCGCATTAGCCGTACCTTAACCACAATTCAGATTTTAGCATTCATTTTCAAATAATTACCATCATGTTCGAAGTATCAAAAACCGATTCCACTTATAAAAACCTCTCGTCCGAACAGTTTGCCGAAGGCCTGCAGGATGGCCGCGCCGTGCTGCTGGACGTGCGCCGCCGCGAGGAGTTTGCCCAGGGACACCTGCGCGGGGCACGCCACATCGAAGTGACCAGCCCGGACTTTGCCCAGCGCGTGGCCAACCTCGATTCTACCCGACCCACCTACGTGTACTGCCGCAGCGGGGCGCGCTCGGCCACGGCCGCCAAGCAGCTGAAAGCGGCGGGCTTTGGGCAGGTTTTCAACCTGGCTGGCGGTATGCTCGACTGGCCATTCCCGGTGACGCGCTAGTTTGCATGCGCTTCTTTTTTGGGTTGATTTCATTGATTCATGCTTGAACTTTTGCAAAAGCCCTGGCCCTGGTACGTGGCCGGGCCGCTCATTGGGCTGACGGTGCCGGCGCTGCTCCTCGCGGGCAATAAAGCATTGGGCATCAGCTCGTCGCTGCGGCACATCTGTGCCGCTTGTGTGCCGGCGGGCATCCCGTTTTTGAACTACAACTGGCGGGCCGAAAGCTGGAACCTGGTGTTTGTGCTTGGCATTGCGCTGGGCGGCTTCATCGGCTACCGGCTGATGGGCCACCCGGCGGCAGTGGCCATCTCGGCCGAAACCGTGCGGGACCTGAAGGCGCAAATGCACCTCACCGACTTCACCGGCCTGCTCCCGCGCGAGCTGTTCGCCCTCGAAAACCTGGGCAACTGGAAGGGCTGGGTGTTTATGATGCTGGGCGGCTTTCTGGTAGGGTTCGGCACGCGCTATGCGGGTGGTTGCACCTCGGGCCACGCCATTTCGGGCCTTTCGAATCTGCAGTGGGTTTCGTTGGTGGCAGTGGTCGGCTTCTTTGCCGGTGGCCTGGTGATGACCTGGCTGATTTATCCGCTGCTGTTTTAATGCGTTGTGATGAAATACTTCCTGGTGCTGGGCACGCTGTTCGGCATTATTCTTACCAAAAGCGAGGTCATCAGCTGGTTTCGGATTCAGGAAATGTTCCGGTTCCAGGCGTTTCACATGTACGGCGTTATCGGCTCGGCCATTGTGGTGGGGCTGGTTTCGATTCAGATTATCAAGCGCAACCGCCTCAAAAGCCTCAGCGGCGAGCCCATCGTCATCGCCGACAAGCAGTTCAACCACGGCGTCTGGATTGGCGGCTTCATTTTTGGGCTGGGCTGGGCCATCACCGGGGCCTGCCCCGGCCCGCTGTTTGCGCAGCTGGGCAGCGGCGTGGGTGCGGCGGCGGCAATGATTATAGCTGCCCTGGCCGGCACCTGGACCTACAGCGCCCTGCGCGAAAAGCTGCCCCATTGAGCGAAGCTGAAAGTGCGGCAGAAGTACCCTGACTTGGTCGCAAAACCATCTGAAAATCAAAACTCGTCTTCCGGATGAATACTCCGCAGCTCGGTTTGCGCGAAAACTGGCGGCAGTTTGGCCTGCTGGTGCTCGTCAACGCCTTTGTGGGCGGCATGGTGGGGCTGGAGCGCAGCATCCTGCCCCGGCTGGCCGAGCAGGAGTTCCACCTGGTGGCGCGCTCGGCCATTCTCTCGTTCATCGTCGTTTTTGGCCTCACCAAGGCTGTGGCTAACTACTACGCCGGGGCCTGGGCTAATACGATTGGGCGCAAAAACCTGCTGGTCATTGGCTGGCTCTTCGGGCTGCCCGTGCCGCTGCTGCTGCTTTGGGCGCCGGGCTGGGGCTGGGTTATCTTCGCCAACGTGCTGCTGGGCCTCAACCAAGGGCTGGCCTGGTCGAGCACGGTGGTGATGAAAATTGACTTGGTGGGCCCCAAGCAACGCGGCCTGGCCATGGGCCTGAATGAGTCGGCGGGCTACCTGGCCGTGGCGGCCACGGCCTTCGCCTCGGGCTGGCTGGCCACCGAATACGGCTTGCGGCCCTACCCTTTCTACCTCGGCATTGGGCTGACGGTGTTGGGGCTGCTGGGTTCGCTGCTGGTGCGCGACACGCGTCCCCACGCCGCTCTGGAAGCCGCCCTGGCCCCGTCCACGCCGGCCAGCCCGCCGCTTTCGTTCTGGGACGTAACGTGGCGGCACCCGAATCTAGGTTCCGTGACGCAGGCCGGGCTGGTGAATAACCTCAACGACGGTATGGTGTGGGGCCTGCTGCCGATGCTGCTGGCCAGCAAAGGCTTTTCGCTGACGCAGATTGGCACGGTGGCGGCGGTGTACCCGGCCGTGTGGGGCTTGGGCCAGCTGCTCACCGGCCCGCTTGCCGACCGGCTCTGCAAGAAAGACCTGCTCTTTTGGGGTATGCTGCTGCAAGGCGCGGTGCTGCTGGCCATGCTCTTCACCAATGCCTACCCGGTATTCCTGCTGCTGGCGGCGCTGTTGGGCGCGGGCACGGCGCTGGTGTACCCCACATTTCTGGCCGCCGTGGCCGAGTATGCGCCGGCTCCGCAACGGGCGCGTAGCGTGGGCATCTTCCGCTTCTGGCGCGACGCGGGCTACGCCATCGGGGCACTGCTCACCGGCCTGCTGGCCGATGCTTTTGGCTTGAGGGCGGCGCTGGCCGCTATTGGCGGGCTCACGGTGCTGTCGGCACTCATCATCCAGCGGCGGATGTACTGCCTGCCACTAGCTACGGCACCGGGCGCTACGGGCACCTGCGCCCGGCCCGCGCCGGTGCGGTCCCATACGCGCTGGCGAATGGCTAGTGCTTCTGCGGCCGTATCGGTGCCAGGAAGATGCGGCCTGAACCTTTCGGCCTGACGGCCAATGCCCTCAACCAACCTAATCCATTGAAGCAGCTTGAATTGGCTGAGGCGGGGACTTTTTTGCCCCGCATCCACGTAGTAAGGGCCATTGCTTCTTAATTAGCCTATGCAAAACACCTTTCGGCATTTCCGTTTTCCGATACTCGCCTTATCCCTCCTGCTGGCTGCCTGCCAGCGCGAAACCGTAGCCCCCGCGCCCACCGGCCCCGGCGCTACGGCCCAAAACCTGCCTGAGCACCTCACCCTCGGCAATCCCAGCGGGGCCACCACCGACCTCGCGCAGCCCACCAACTACCTGCTGATGAAACCCCAATATGCCCTCAGCTACCACCGCGACCGGGGCATTCCCAACTGGGTGAGCTGGCACCTGAGCGCCGACTGGCGCGGCAGCGCCGCCCGGCAGGACGACTTCCGTGCCGATGATACCCTGCCTACCGGCTGGTACCAGGTGCAGGCCACCAGCTACACCGGCTCGGGCTTCGACCGCGGCCACAACTGCCCCAGCGCCGACCGCACCAGCTCCGTGGCCGACAACTCGGCCACCTTCCTCATGACCAACATGATGCCCCAGGCCCCGCGCAACAACCAGCAGACCTGGGCCAACCTGGAGGACTACTCCCGCACCTTGCTCGGTACCGACAACGAAGTCTACATCATCTGCGGAAGCTACGGGCGCGGCGGCACGGGCACCAACGGCTACGCCACCTCCCTCGACCAGGGCCGCGTGACGGTGCCGGCCCGCTGCTGGAAAGTCGTCGTGGTCCTTCCCACCGGCACCAACGACGCGGCCCGCGTCAGCACCAGCACCCGCGTTATCGCCATCGATACGCCCAACGATAACTCCATCAGCACAACCTGGGGCAGCTACCGCACTAGCGTCGACGCCATCGAAACCGCTACCGGTCTCGACCTGCTTTCGGCCGTGCCCACGGCCATTCAGCAGGTCATTGAAGCGCGCATCGACACCGGCCCCACTAACTGAGGGGAGCTTTTTTATTTCGACTTCCAAAACCAAAACGAGCGGGCCAGATGGTCCGCTCGTTTTGGTTTCGAGGAGCAAAAACCTAAGAAAAACGGCTAACGCGGCGGCTCATTTAGCAAGCGCTGCAAGTCGAACAGGCGGCGCTCTACTTGGGTCAGCAGGTCGGCAGGCACGGGGATTTGCACCCCGTGGCGGGTGAAAAGGTAGCGCACCAACGCCGTGAGTTCGCGGAGCTCTTCCTGAAGCTGAGTGCGTAGCCGCTCCCACTCCCCGGCACCACCGGGCGGCTGGGCCAGGCAGGCGTGCCGCACGGCAATGGTCTGGCTGACCACGGCCGCCAAGTGGTCGAGCACCTGTTGCTCATCGGCGCTGAAGGTGCGCGGCTGGCGGTCGATGATGCAGAGGGTGCCGAGCAGGCGCTGGTCGGGCAGGCGCAATGGGGCTCCGGCGTAGAAGCGTAGCTCGTTGTCTTGGGCGGCGCGGGCGGCTTCGGGCGTGATGGTCGCGCTGCTTTCGAGCACCAGGTCGTGATACACCACCGCGCGGGCCTGCTGGATGGCGCTGGAACACAGCGCTTCGACGCGGGGCTGCTGGTCGTTGCCGGGCATGCCGTGGTTGGCGGGGTAATACACGTCGTCTTCCTCCACCAGGGCAATGAGGGAGATGGGCAGGCTGAATACCTGCGCGGTGAGGGCCACGAACTCATCAAACAACGGCTCGGCGAGGGTCGGCAGCACATCGTAGGCACGGATGCTTTGCAGCCGCTCGGGTTCGTCGGCGGGCAACAAAGAGGGAGGAGTGGCGGGCATGGGCACAGGGCGTAGGGAAAGGCTACAAACATAAGCCCCGCAGCCCGGTAGCGCGCCAAGAGTAAAAACGGACGTTGGTTCTATGCTTTAATGGGCAGTTCGTCTTTGTTCCTTCCAATTCCCCATCTGTGATGCTATAGCCTTCAATAGCCGTTGGGCTGAATTAAAAACACACCCTAAGCTGAGCTTAGACGCAAAAATGCCCGCCGGTTAGGGCGGGCATTCTCGGTATTGGCGCTCCCTCCTGGGCTCGAACCAGGGACCCTCTGATTAACAGTCAGATGCTCTAACCGGCTGAGCTAAGGAAGCTTTTTTCTAGTCCGAAACCCGGTTGCTGTTGTTTCGGAGTGCAAATCTACAACGGGCTTTTGAAGATACACAAGCTTCAATCCGTTTTTTTTCAAAAAAATCTGCGGCCGCTTAATTCGTAATGCTGAGAATATTGCCTTGCAGACTGGTACTGTACTGTTTAAGTGGCCGGGGCGTGGGGCCGCCCGTTATTTGGCCCTGCAAATCAAATTGTGAATTGCAGCACGAATCACGCATAAAGAGCCGTGACCGGTCTAAGCTGACCGTGGCGCAGGCATCGTACGGGCGGTAAGGGCAGTTGCGCTCGAAGGCCAGATACGTACTAGCATTTTGGCGCACCACGATTACGCCCTTCACGCCACCGGTGCCGGCCGGGCCTTTCACGGGCAACGTCACTGCACCGTTGTTGGCGCGTAGGTTCACGTACTCCTGGTTGGTGAGCACCAAGCTCAGGTTAACCGGAGCATAGGGAATGAGTGGCTGGTCGTCGTTTTTGGAGCCGCACGCTGCAACACCCAGCAGCAAGCACAATGTGAGGAATAGCGGGAGGCGCTGCATAGTGGGTTGGAATAGATGCGTGGCTCACTAAGCGTTTGCGGGGACACAAAATTCCCGGCGCCCCGCTCGCCACCAACGCAAACCGGACGCGCTTATTTCTTAAACAGCGAATTGACGAACGTGTGGCGGTCGAACAATTGCAAGTCAGTCATCTTCTCCCCTACCCCGATGTAGCGCACCGGGATGCTGAACTGGTCCGAGATGCCGATGACCACGCCGCCGCGCGCCGTGCCGTCGAGCTTGGTGATGGCCAGGGCCGTGACTTCGGTGGCTTTGGTGAACTCCTTGGCTTGTAGGAAGGCATTCTGGCCGGTGCTGCCGTCCAGCACCAGTAGTACTTCGTGCGGGGCATCAGGAATCATCTTTTGCATTACGCGCTTGATTTTGCTCAGCTCGTTCATCAGGTTCACCTTGTTGTGCAGGCGGCCGGCGGTGTCGATGATGATGACGTCGGCCCCCATTTCCACGCCTTTTTGCACGGCATCGAAAGCTACGGCAGCGGGGTCGGTGTTCATGCCGTGGCTCACCACGGGCACACCCACGCGTTGGCCCCAGATGATGAGTTGGTCGACGGCCGCAGCGCGGAAGGTATCGGCTGCGCCCAGCACCACCTTTTTGCCGGCGGAGTGGAAGCGGTGGGCCAGCTTGCCGATGGTCGTGGTCTTGCCCACGCCGTTCACGCCCACCACCATGATGACGAAGGGCTGGCCGGTGCTGCCAGCGCGGTCCAGCACAGCCGTGGAGCCGGACTTATTATCCTCCAGCAGGCCCACTATTTCCTCGCGCAGGATGCGGTCGAGTTCGCCGGTGCTCACGTACTTGTCGCGGGCCACGCGGGCCTCGATACGGTCGATGACCTTCACCGTGGTTTCGATGCCCACATCGGCGTGCACGAGCAGGGTTTCCAGGTCGTCGAGCACCGACTCGTCCACGGTGCTTTTGCCCACCACGGCCTTGCTCAGCTGGTCAAAAAAGTTGGTTTTGGTCTTTTCCAGGCCGGCATCGAGCGAGGCTTGCTGGGCAGGAGTTTCCTTGTCCTTTTTAAAAAAATCGAAGAGGCCCATGAGGGGAGGGAGGATAATGGGGCGGGGAAATACCCCTACACGCAAAAAGTCCCACGAAGGTGGGACTTTTTAAACTTTTACAAAGCCGAAGCCGGCGGGCAACTATTTGTTGCCGGTAGCCAGGTACTCCTGCACTTTGTCGAGCAGCACCATTTCCTCGCGGAAGGTGTAAGCACCGGTTTTCTCCGATTTAACGGCACGAATTACTTTCGCCCAGTTCTTGGCGTTCTCAACGGTTTTCAGCGTTGCTACTACTTTCTTAGCCATTGTTCAGGTTATTTAATTTCCTTGTGAACGGTCATTTTCCGCATAATCGGGTTGAATTTCTTCAGCTCGATGCGCTCAGGGGTGTTCTTGCGGTTCTTGGTGGTGATGTAGCGCGAGGTGCCCGGCAGGCCCGAGGTTTTATGCTCGGTGCACTCCATGATAACCTGCACCCGGTTTCCTTTCTTGGCCATCTCGACGGGGGTGTATGTGTTTTAAAATTTAGGACTGCAAAGGTACGGGGATTTTTGGAAACAGCAAAGGACTGAGCCGCAACTTTCAGTTGGAGAAGCAGAACGGGAGAAATGATTGCTGAAGAACGTCATGCAGAGCGCAGCGAAGCATCTTTACCGCAGTAGTAAATCCCATCGAAAGGATTAGTAACTACGGTAAAGATGCTTCGCTGCGCTCTGCATGACGTTCAATAAAATGCGGAGTCCGACGGATTGCCAACTACTTCAAATCCGGCAGTTTAAAGCCTTCCAGGGCGCTGGGTTCGGCCATTAGCTTCTCGATATCGGCCACGGTACGGGGCGCTTCGGCCGACAAATTTTCGTAGCCAGTGGCGGTAATCAGGGCATCGTCTTCGATGCGGACGCCGATGTTCCACCACTTGGGGTCGCAGGGCGAGCCGGCGGGGATGTAGATGCCGGGCTCCACGGTTATGACGTTGCCGGCTTGCAGCGGGCCGTAGCTGCCGCTGTCGTGCACGTCGAGGCCGAGGTAGTGGCTGGCTCCGTGGGGGTAGTATTTGCGGAATTCTTCCTTCTTTTTGATGATGCCGAGCTTTTGGAGGCCGGCGGCTACTACCTCTTGCGTGGCTTTGTTGGGCGCGTCGAAGTTGGCACCGGGGCGGCAGGCGGCAAAACCGGCTTCCTGGGCGGCCAGCACCAGCTCGTAAATCTGGCGTTGGGCGGGGCTGAAGGTGCCGGAAGGCGGCGCGGTGCGGGTGACGTCGGCGGAATAGCCGTGGTATTCGGCCCCGCAGTCCATGAGCACGAGGTCGTTGTCGAGGCGCTGGCGGTCGTTGGTTTCGTAGTGCAGGATGCAGCCGTTGGCCCCGCCGCCCACGATGCTGGGGTAGCCCTGGAACTCGGCCCCGTAGCGGCGGTACACGTATTCGTGCAGGCCCTGCACGTCCATTTCGCCCATGTCGGGGCGCAGCAGCTTCATCACTTCGCGCTGGCCCTGGGCGCTGATGCGGATGGCGCGGCGCAGCAAGGCCAGTTCCTCGGGGGTTTTGATTGCGCGCAGGTCGCCGAGTTTTTCGCCCAATGTGGCATCGTCGAAGCGGCCGGGCGGGTTGGCGTCGATGGCGGCTTGGCGGGCGGCATCGGTGGTGGCGGCCAGGTAGGCGCGGATGAGCGGCGTGGTGCCGAGCGCGGGCGTTTCTTTCACCTGACTGCTCAGGTATTCGGTCACGCGCCTGGCGTTGCGGATGCCGTTGCGGCGGATGAGGTTGTTGAACTCGGTAACGGCTGGGTTGTAATCGGCGGGCACAGCGGCTTGCTGGCGGAAAGTCGCCACGAGGCTGTGTAAATCGGCCGGGTTGGAGAAGTCGTCGCGGGTATCGGCAGGCAGGCCGGGGACCAGGATTTTATCAAAATCGGTCCACTTGATGCCGGCGGCGGAAAAGTCTTTGTTGTCGGCGGCGTATTGCAGGGCCAGTTGGCCTTTAGCACCGGCAGCGCCCAGGCGGCGGCCGGTCCAGGACTCGCGGGCGGGGTCGCGGGGTTGGGTGAAGAGGGCTTCCGTCACGCCGGGCTGGCCGCCCACGGTGCGCGGCTCCTTGAAGAGGAGCAGCACGGCATCGGGCTCTTCGTAGCCGGTGAGGTAGTGGAAATCGGGGTTTTGGTGGTAGATGTAGTCCACATCGTTGGCCCGGTTGCGGACGGGCGCGGCGAACACTACGGCCACGCTATTGGACGGCATTTGGGCCCGCAGCAGCTCGCGCCGCTGCTTGTGGAAGGCGGGCGAGAGGAAATCGGTGGGCCGGGCGGGGGCCGGATTGTTGGTCAGCGGCTCGGGGATGGACGTGGGGGCCTGGGCCGTGGCTGTAAAGCTTAGCAGCCCCAGCAAACCGGCAAAAACCACGGAAGAAGCTTGTGGCCACGGCCGGGGCAACAGGAAACGGGAAGAGAACCGGAGCAGCATAAGCGTCAGGGTTTGGACGAACAATCAGACTACCAGCCAAGGTAGCCGCCAACAGACAAAGCCAGCGCCGATACAGTTGCCTCGAAAGGCAAGCGTATCGGCGCTGGCTTTGAAAATTTGAAGCGAAAAGCCGGCTATTTCAGCCAACTACCCGCCGCAACATCACTATTACTAGTAAACGATGAAGCCCTGCTCCTTGGCCTTCTTCAGGACCGACATGATGCCGTTCTTGTTGATGGTGCGGATGGTGGAGGTAGCAACTTTCAGGGTCACCCAAGCATCCTGCTCGGGGATGTAGAAGCGCTTTTTCTGCAGGTTCGGATAGAACTTGCGCTTAGTCTTGTTGTTAGCGTGCGAAACGTTGTTACCAACGCGGGTACGCTTGCCGGTCAAATCACAAACACGGGCCATGATATCGGAGGGTTAAATTATTTACAAAGCAGGGAAACGGGCCGCAAATATCGGCAAAAGTCTGGCATTCACCAAACACCCCGCCCTTATTTCCGGTCGGATGCGCCCTGAGCGCCTGGTTTGGGCCGAAATTTCCAGGGACAGTGGCGGCAGCCGCTCTGGCAGCAGCTGCCCCGGCGGCGGTGGTACTGCTCGGTGAAGACGAGGTAGCCTTCGGGCGTGTAGTAAAAATCGCCGGGCTGGAGCGGCTGGGGAACGGGAGCGGGCATCGGTGAATCAAAGTTAGGGCCGGTGGCGTTCAATGGCCGGGGTGTCGTACCTTGTGCTATTGAAATTTGCTATTCATTCTATGAAAATGCCTACTGGTTTCGCATTGTCACTTGTGGCTGGGGCCGCTTTGTTGCTTACGTTCCCTACTGTTGCTCAGGCCCCCACGCCGGTGGTATTGACGGCCGCCACGGCTCCGGCGGGGGTGCGCCCGGCACTGGCCCGCGACGAAACCGCGCTGGCTGACCCGGTGCGCGAGGCTTTGCGCACGCTGCCCCAGGCCAAGAAGAAATTCCTGGCCGGCCTGCCCATCGGCGACCAGTTTTTGCTATCGGTGCGGGTGATTGCGACGGATACTAGCTTCCGGCAGGCCTCGGCGCGGGTGCTGGGCTGGCACGGCAACACGGTTCAGGCACTGCTGCTGCCCGAAACCACCACCGCCTCTACTACTCCGGCCGAACCCACGCCGGTGACTTTCCCCGAAACCGCCGTGGTGGACTGGACGCTGCTACGGGCCAGTGGCCGCGAAGAAGGCAACTACGTGGGGCGCTATACTGACACGGCGCATCAGGTGGAGGGCATGCGGCTGCGCTAAGGCAGCGCGGCGGGCGGGGCGAAAATCCGTAATTTCGGGCCTCATCAACTCCCGCCCTTGCCATGTCCGCCACCACCTCCCCCACCGCCACGTCCAGCCGCGCCGCCGAGCTCATGCAGCTCGAAGACCAGTACGGCGCCCATAACTACCACCCGCTGCCTGTGGTCCTGAACCGCGGCGAAGGTCCGCTGCTGTGGGACGTGGACGGCAAGCAGTATTTCGATTTTCTCTCTGCCTATTCGGCGGTAAACCAAGGGCATTGCCACCCGCATATCATCGGGGCGCTCACAAAGCAGGCACAGCAGCTTACGCTCACGTCGCGGGCATTTTTTAATGACCAGCTGGGCGCGGCGGAAAAGCAGCTTTGCGAGCTATTTGGCTATGACAAGGCGCTGCTGATGAATTCCGGGGCCGAGGCCGTGGAAACCGCGCTGAAACTGGCCCGCAAATGGGGCTACCAGGAGAAAGGCATTGCGCCGAACATGGCCCGCATTATCGTGGCCGAGCACAACTTCCACGGACGTACCACGGGCATCATTTCCTTCAGCACCGATGGCGATAGCACGGGCGGTTTCGGGCCGTATATGCCGGGCTATCAGGTGGTGCCGTACGATGATTTGGCGGCGCTGGAAGAGGCGGTGAAGGAGCCGCACGTTTGCGCGTTTCTGGTAGAGCCCATCCAGGGCGAGGCGGGCGTGATGGTGCCTTCAGAAGGGTATTTGAAACAGGCGGCGGCTATTTGCCAGGCGCACAACGTGCTGTTTATCGCCGATGAAATTCAGACCGGGCTGGGCCGCACGGGCCGGATGCTGGCTTGTGACTACGAGGGCGTCGACCCTGACATTCTCATTCTGGGCAAGGCCCTGAGCGGGGGCGTGATGCCCGTATCGGCGGTGCTGGCGAATGACATTATCATGCTCACCATTCAGCCGGGGCAGCACGGCTCCACGTTTGGCGGCAACCCGCTGGCCTGCGCCGTGATGCGCGCCGCGCTGGATGTGCTGACCGAAGAAAAGCTGGCCGAAAAGGCGTTTAAGCTGGGCGAAATCTTCCGCGAGCGGATGCGCCAGGTGCAGGCCCAGCGCCCTGAAACGGTGGATTTGGTGCGCGGCAAAGGCCTGCTGAATGCGGTGGTGATTATTCCCGCCGAAGACGGCCGCACCGCCTGGGACGTGTGCGTGACGCTGATGGAGCGCGGCGTGCTGGCCAAGCCCACGCACGGCGACATCATCCGTTTTGCCCCGCCGCTGGTGATTACGGAGGCGCAGCTGCACGCGGCCTGCGATGTGATTGAGGCGGTGATTCTGGCATTTTAAAGCCCAATCTGTCATCCTGAGTGCAGCGAAGGACCTTCTCACGTTTGAGCAATTTGTTCGGGCGTGACAAGGTCCTTCGCTGCACTCAGGATGACAGACTTTTTCTTTGCCTCATGTCCAACGCTAACCTGTCTTACTGGGAGCACCAATCCTTCTTCGGACCGGCTGAAGTCGCCATCATCGGCGCGGGCTTGGTGGGGCTCACGGCGGCTATCTACCTAAAACAGCAGCGACCTAACTGGCACGTGGTGGTGCTGGAGCGTGGCTCGCTGCCCAGCGGCGCATCGACTAAAAATGCCGGATTTGCGTGCTTTGGGTCGATTTCGGAATTAATCGAGCAGGAAAAGCGCGGCGACTTGCAGGCAGTGGTGGCCGCCCGCTGGGCCGGGCTGGCGCGGCTGCGTGAGCTATTGGGCGATGCCGCGCTGCATTACCAGCCGGTGGGCGGCTACGAGCTTTTTCGGCACGAAGAAGCCGGGCTGGCGGCCAAGTGCCGGGATAAAATCGACTACTTCAATACGCTGCTGGCCCCGGTCACTGGGCACGCCCGCACCTTCCGCGATGCCAGCGGGGAGGCCGGACAGTTTGGTTTCGGGGGCGTGAGGACTTTGCTCAAAAATGAGCACGAAGGCAGCCTCGATGCCGGCCGCATGATGCGCGCCTTGCTGGCCCGCGCCTGGGCCGCCGATGTGCCGGTGCTCACCAATTGCGCCGTGGAAGATGTGGAAAGCAGCCCCGCTAGCCACCGCCTGCGCTTGGCCAACGGCGCGATTGTGACGGCCAGCCAGGTGCTGCTGGCCACCAATGCCTTCGCCACCGAGCTGCTGCCGGAATTGGCCGTGACGCCCGGCCGCGGCCAGGTGCTGGTGACCGAGCCACTGCCCGGAGTGCACCTGCCCGGCACGTTCCATTACGACCACGGCTATGCCTATTTCCGCCAGCTGGCCGACCACCGGATATTGATCGGCGGCGGGCGTAACCTCGATTTTTCAGGCGAAGAAACCACCGCTCCCGGCCTCACGCCCACGGTGCAGCAATACCTCGAAAAGCTGCTACAAGAGGTGATTCTGCCCAGCCGGCAGCCGCGCATCGACTACCGCTGGAGCGGGGTGATGGGGTTTGGGCCGGCGCTGGCTCCTATCATCGACTGGGTGCGGCCGGGGGTGCTGGCCGCCGTGCGCTGCAACGGCATGGGCGTGGCCCTGGGGGCGGGCATTGGCTGGGAGGCGGCGCAAAAGCTGGCCATCGGGTAGCGGAAATCAGCCAATATTCGTACAGCCCTGCGCAGACCTTATTTCCGGACTCTCACTATGCTTTTTGCTACGCGCCCCCGCTTGTTTCACTCCCGTTTGCTGGCTTTGCTGGTGGTAGCTGGCGGCCTGGCCAGCGGCTGCCAGAGCAGCCGGCCCAGCTTCTCGTTTCAGCCGATGCCGGGGCGCGTGCGGGAGGTGAAAGCGGCTGAGGTACCGGCATCGGCCGCGGTGTCAATGGATATGGCTTCGGCCAAACCAGTCACTCAATCGGTAATTTCTTTGCCCGTAGCCCCGAAGCAGCGCCGTACGGTGCCAAAGCCTAGGACGGCAGTGGCATCCACTGAAAATACATCTATTGCTCCCTTACCCATTATGCGCCCGGCCGCCACGCACCGGCGGCCGTTACTGGCCCGGTCCCATGCTACGGCCGAGGTTGGCCTCGGCACCACGGTGCTGGGGGTGCTGGGGCTGGTGGTGCTGCCCATTGCCCTGCTGGGCCTGCTGCTGAGCGGGGGCGGGCTGGTGTGGGGTATTGTGGCGGGGGCGGCAGCGCTGGCGGTGCTGGTGGCGTACATCGACCCGTTTGGGCAGCGGTAGGGTTTCAGCTATTGTATAGGAAACTTAATCTTATCGAAGCGGATAGCTAACGTATCGGTTGCCCCGATTCGGGGAATAACACTTTCGTTAAACTCGTTGAACATGAGCCCAGACTGCCATAGGCTTCCGTTCCATTGGTCTGCCCAAACCCAATGGTAGCGCATTACCGAAATATACATTTGATTATCATGTCGATAGCCAACATGCACCTGCTTACCTATTGCCCTCGTACTGCCAGCAGGATAAGGAGTTAGCGGGCTGGTATATTTGAGCATATCGTACATAAGGATACCAAAAACCGGCGGCCCATTACGCACATCATTGTAGATAATATTCGGTGTATCGGAATAAAACAGGTGCTGTGCATTGTTTTTTACCACCGAAAACCGCGCCTTGTTATAAAGACGTGAATTTAATATTACGGTGTCTGGTGCCAGGAATATTACTTTTTCACCAGGCAAGGGTGTTGGCAAGGGTATAAATTCTGCATGCGACGCCGTCATGTGTCGCAGGAACTTATCCTTGGCTGCCGCATCTTTTATTTCTCTGCCATTAGTGAATAGCCTCAAGTCAAAGGCTTCCGGCTCAATTGGCTCGGCAGGTACCGCCGAATCCTTTTTGCAGCCATTGAGTAAGCCCAGGCTTAATGACACGGCAAGCAGGAGGAAACGGTTAGTTCGGGCGGTCGTGGTAATCATCGCTACAATATTAGGTAGCATATCAGCTTGCTGAAGGCTGCTGCCTATCGTTCATCAACCAATTTGCTGCTTCCAACGGTTAATATGCCACCAGCACTACTTTCGCTGTTTGATTTTTTGAACTACCAGTCCATGCTCCCAACCCACCGCCCCCGCCGCAACCGCAAGTCTGCCGTCATTCGTGATATGGTGCAGGAAACCCGCCTCACCGCCCACGATTTTATCTACCCCATCTTCATCACCGAAGGCCAGAACCAGACCGAGGAAATCAAGTCGATGCCCGGCATTTTCCGCTTCACGGCCGACCGCGTGATTGACGAAATCGGGCAGTGCGTGGAGCTGGGCGTGAAAGCCTTCGCGCCCTTCCCCAACATCAACGAAGTGCTGAAGGACCCCATGGCCCGCGAAAGCACCAACCTTGATGGCCTCTACCTGAAAGCGGTGGCCGACATCAAGCGGCAGTTTCCCGAGGTCGTCATCATGACCGATGTGGCCATGGACCCCTACAGTTCCGACGGCCACGACGGTGTGGTGGACCCCGATTCGGGCGAAATCCTCAACGACCCCAGCCTGGAAGTGCTGGGGCAGATGGCCCTGGCCCAGGCCCGCGCCGGAGCCGACATCATCGGCCCCAGCGACATGATGGACGGCCGCGTGGCCTGGATTCGGCGGGTGCTGGACGAGAACGGCTTTTCGCACGTCAGCATCATGAGCTACACGGCCAAGTATGCGTCGGCGTTTTACGGCCCGTTCCGCGATGCGCTGTCCTCGGCGCCCAAGAAAGGCGACAAGAAAAGCTACCAGATGAACCCCGCCAACCGCCTTGAAGCCCTACGCGAGCTGGCGCTGGATGAAGCCGAAGGTGCCGATATGGTGATGATTAAGCCCGCGCTGAGCTACCTCGACATCATTCGGGAAGTGAAAAACCATACCAACCTGCCCGTGACGGCCTACAACGTGAGCGGCGAGTACGCCATGATAAAGGCCGCCGCCCAAAACGGCTGGGTCGATGGCGAGCGCACTATGATGGAGGTGCTCATGAGCATCAAACGCGCCGGGGCCGATGCGATTTTGACCTACTTCGCCAAGGAAGCAGCCGCCGTGCTGCGCCGGGGCTAATCAATTGGTTTCGAATATGCTCACGACCCGCCGCGCCACTCTGGCCGATGTGCCCGCTATCCTGGACCTGGTGCGGCGGGTGGTGCCGCTGATGCAGGCCAGCGGCAATTTCCAGTGGTCGGCCGACTACCCGAACGAGGCCGTATTCACGGCCGATATCGCGCAAAACCATCTCTGGGTGGCCGAGCTGGATGGCGCGGTGGCCGGCGTGGCCGCCCTCACCCAGGACCAGGATGCCGAATATGCCCAGGCCGACTGGGATGTAACCCAACCCGCCCTCGTCACGCACCGCCTGGCTGTGGACCCCGCCACGCAAGGCAAAGGCGTAGCGCTGGCGCTAATGGCCGAGGCCGAGCGGCAGGCCGTGGCCCAGGGGTTGAAGATATTGCGCGTGGATACCAATTCCGAAAACGCGGCTACGCAGCGGCTTTTCCCAAAACTGGGCTACCGGTTTGCGGGCGAGATTACGCTGGCGTTTCGGCCGGGGCTGCGGTTCTTTTGCTACGAGAAGCGGCTGGGGTAATGGAGTTATTCCGGCTTGGTTTGGTGCTGGGACTACTGGGGCTGGGCATGTTCTACAGCGTGCGGGCGGGCAAACTGACCACGGCCGCCGCCGGCACCGGCGGCGCACTAGGCCTGCTGATTTACCTTGGCAGCGGCTTTACGGGGCTGGCGCTGCTGGCCCTGTTTTTTGGATTGGGCACGGCGGCTTCCAGCTGGCGCGTGGCCGATAAGCGCCGCCTCGGACTGGCCGAGGAGAACAAAGGCCGCCGCACCGCTGGCCAGGTAGTGGCCAATGCCGGGGTGGCGGGCCTGCTGGGACTGCTGGCCTGGCAATATCCGCCCGCTGTTCCGCTGGCCCAACTGATGCTGGCCAGCAGCTTCGCCGCCGCCACCGCTGACACGCTCTCCTCGGAATTGGGCAACGTGTACGGCCGCCGCTACTACAACATCCTCACGCTGCGGCCCGATGCGCGCGGCCTCAACGGCGTGGTGAGCCTGGAAGGTACGGCGCTGGGACTGGCCGGTACGGCCGTACTGGCGGCGGCTTACTGCTTGGGTTTCGGCTGGGGGCCGGCCTTTGGGTGGCTGCTGGTGGCGGGCACAGCCGGCAATCTGATGGATTCGGTGCTGGGCGCTACGCTGGAACGGCGTGGCTTGCTGGGCAACAATGCGGTCAATTTCATCAATACACTGACCGGGGCACTGGTGGCAGGCGGACTGATGAAGTGGCTGGGCTAGCGTTGCACGGCCACTATTTCGGGAGCTGCTCAGCCGCTGAGTTGCACTTATTGCGCAAACGGCCACCGCTTCAGGCTGCGGCTCCACAGTAGAAATGCGCCCGTGCCCAGCGCCATCATGCCCAGCGCGGCCACCTGGAAATAGAGCTTAAAGTGCAGCCCGCCCCACGTCACCTCGGCCGGCGCGATGCCCACGAATACGAACAGCCACACGATGATGGCCAGGATGACGGGCAGCGGATAGAGCGGCATTTTGAACGGTAGCGCGCTCGTGCCGCGCCGCTTCCGGAGCAGCATCAGACCCACGGCCTGACCCACGAACTGCACCAGAATCCGCATGGCCAGGATGGCCGAAATCACCTCGCCCAACCGGAACAGCAGGCTGAACACGAAGCCCACACCGCCCAGCAGCAGCAGCGATACGTAGGGGAACTGCTTGGTGGGGTGCAGCTTACCGAAAATGGGCAGAAATTCGCCATCGGCCGCCGCCGCGTAGGGGATGCGCGAGTAGCCCAGAAGTACCGCAAACAGCGACGCAAACGCCACTAGCAGCACCATGGCCGTGGCCACGTTGGCCGCTGTGGGCCCGTACAGCCGCTCCATAAACACGCTGATGATGAACTGCGACTTATCACCGGCGCTGGCCTGCCAGCCCTGCACTTCCTGCCAGCCAATCACCGTGCCCACGCTCCAGTTCAGCAGCAGGTAGAGCGCCGCGATTCCCAGGATGCTCAGGAAAATGCTGCGCGGAATCACCTTTTCCGGCCCTTTTATTTCGGCCCCGAGGTGGCACACGTTGTAGTAGCCGAGGTAGGAATAGATGGTTTTGACCGCCGCCTGGCCCATGGCCGCCGAAATCAGCAGGCCCGGCAAGGCCGAAAAGCCGCCCGCCGGAAAAATATCGACGTGGTGGTTGGGATGCGTGACGCCACCGAAAATCAGCCAGCCCATCAAACTCAGCACGCCCACCCACAGGGCAACGCCCAGCTTGCCAATGTCCTCGATGCGGCGGTAGAGCAGCACAATCAGCAGCAGAACCACCGTGCCGGCCACCGCCTTGGGCTGCCACCACTCGGTCATGGGCACGAGGTAGCCGAAGTATTGGGCGAAGCCAATGGCCCCGGAGGCCAGTACCAGCGGCGACTGAATGAGCGTTTGCCAGACGTAGAGAAACGACATGTAGCGGCCCCACTTCTGCTCGCCGTAGGCCAGCTTGAGGAAACGGTAGCTACCGCCGGCTTCGGGGTAGGCCGCGCCCAGCTCGCTCCAAATCAGGCCATCGACGGAGGCCAGGGCCGCGCCCACCAGCCAGGCCAGCAGGAAATTTGGCCCCATAAAGCCCATCACGAGCGGCAGGGTGACAAAGGGGCCTATGCCCACCATGTCAATCATATTGAGGGCGGTAGCTTGAACCAGGCCGAGGCGGCGCTGCAAAGTAGGTGCGGACATGGGAGCGAAAATAGCGCCCTACGCCGCAGAATGGAGGCAGCAAGGCCGTCCTTCAACCACAACCGGCGCGTGGTGTTTCGGCACGCTTTGTCAACGCCAACCCCGACGACTGCGTAAGCCCCGCCATGAGTTCACCGGCTACCTCCTCCAAATTTGCCATCTACGGGGCCATCGGGGCCAACATTGCCATTGCCGCGAGCAAGTTTGTGGCGGCGGCTTTCACCGGCTCCTCGGCCATGCTTTCGGAGGGCATTCACTCCCTCGTGGACAGCGGCAACGGCCTGCTCATTCTGCACGGCGTGCGCCAGGCCGAAAAGCCCGCCGACAAGCGCCACCCCTTCGGCCGCAGCAAGGAGCTGTATTTCTGGGCCCTGATTGTGGCCATTCTGGTGTTTTCGGTGGGCGGCGGCATGTCGCTCTACGAAGGCATCGAGCACCTTAAATCCCCCGCCCCCCTCACTGACCCTACCTGGAACTACTGGGTCCTAGGCCTGTCGATGCTGTTTGAGGGCATCTCGTGCTTCCTGGCGTTCAAAGCCTTCAACGCCGACCGGGGCGACGCCGGCTTCTGGGAAACCCTGCGCCGCAGCAAGGACCCGTCGGTGTTCGCCATTTTGCTCGAAGACCTGGCCGCCCTGCTGGGCCTGGTCATTGCGCTGGCCGGCGTGTTTCTGGGCCATCTGCTCAATAATCCTTACCTCGATGGCGCGGCTTCCATCACCATCGGCTTGCTGCTGGTGGGCGTGGCGCTGTTCCTCATCTACAAAACCAAGCGCCTGCTGGTAGGCACCGGCGTGGATGATGAAACCGTGGACGCCATCGAAGCCCTGGTGCGTGCCCAGCCCAACATCGACCAGGTGGGCCCGCCCCTCACCTCCTATCTCGGCCCGGCCGATGTGATTCTGGCCCTCGACGTAGAATTTGCCCACCACCTCGCTTCCGAGGAAATCGAACAGGCTATTGATGGGTTGCAGGATGTTATTCGGGCGAAATACCCGGAGATGAAGCGCATTTTTATCGAAGCCAAGTCGCTGTCGAGCCGGGCAGAAGCCTAGCATGACGTTCTTTGAATTATAGTCACAGACTCCCTATCCCCGCCTTATGGCCGACGCAAACGCCTCTAAACTTTCCCTCTACGGCGGCATCGCCGCCAACATTGCCATTGCCATCAGCAAGTTTGTAGCGGCCTATTTCACCGGCTCATCGGCCATGCTTTCGGAGGGCATTCACTCCCTCGTCGATACCGGCAACAGCGGCCTGTTGCTCTACGGCACCGCCCAAAGCCAGCGCCCGCCCGATGCCGAGCACCCCTTCGGGCACAGCAAGGAGCTGTATTTCTGGGGCCTGATTGTGGCCGTGCTCATCTTCGCCATCGGCGGTGGCATGTCGTTTTACGAAGGCATCAAGCACACTCAGCACCCCGAGCCCATTGAAGACGCGGGCTGGAACTACGTGGTGCTGGGCCTTTCCTTTCTCTTCGAAGGCATTGCGTTTTACCTGTCGGTGAAAGCCCTGCTGGCCCAGTCGGATGGCAACGTGGGCTTCGTGAAGATGCTGCGCACCAGCCGCGACCCGGCCGTGTTCGCCTCCGTGATGGAAAACCTGGCTGCCTTGGTGGGCCTAGCAGTGGCAGGCCTCGGTGTATTCCTGGGCCATTGGCTAAACAACCCGTATTTCGATGGCGGCGCGTCCATCGCCATTGGCTTGCTGCTGATGCTGGTGGCCATCTTTCTGGTGGGCCGCACCAAGGGCCTGCTGGTAGGCACCGGCGTCGATGCCGTCACGCTGGCCAACCTGGAGCGCATTGCCCGCGCCCAGCCCCAGGTGTGCGAAATTCGCTCGCCCCTGTCCATGTACCTCGGCCCAAACGACGTGATTCTGGCCCTCGATGTGCAGTTTGCCGACGACCTCACCTCAAACGAAGTAGCCGGTGCCGTGGAGCAGCTCCAGGACGCCATCCGGGCCGAGCATCCCGAGGTGCAGCGCATTTTCATCGAAGCCAAAAACCTGGCCCAGCCTGTAAAGTAGGCTGCTTCCAGCTAAGCCCAACCTTAACCCCAGCGCCGTTTTTCCGGTTTAAGCTAATCAAGTGCCCGCGCCCGCCCAACCAGCCGGCGCGGGCATTCGCCTATATACGAAGCTTCCATTTATGGCTATTCCTACCCCCATCGCCTCGCCCTTCCGCTCCTTCTGGTGGGGCGGCTACGAGTGCACCGACCAGCTCAACGCCTTCGGCCACCGCGTCGATTTTCTGCCCCTCACCGGTCATTTGCAGCTGATTGACGAAGATTACACCGCCCTCAATCCGTTCAACGTCCGCACCGTGCGCGAGGGCATTCGCTGGGCTCAGATTGAAAAAACGCCCTACCACTACGATTTTAGCACGGTGAAAACCATGCTCGATGCCGGCCAGCGCCACGGCATCCAGCAAGTCTGGGACCTCTGCCACTTCGGCTACCCCGACGACCTTACGCCGCTGCACCCGCTTTTTGCCCGGCGCTTTGCCGCGCTCTGCCGCGCCTTTGTGGATTTCTACCGCTCCGTGCGGCCCGATGATGTGCTTATCGTCACGCCCATCAACGAAGTCAGCTTCATTTCCTGGCTCGGCGGCGATGCCCGGGGCACCTCGCCCTACTGCCACCACCAGGGCTGGGACGTGAAATACGGCCTCATGCGCGCCTACATCGAGGGGGCCCACGCCCTGCGCGAGGCCGACCCCACCATCCGCATGCTCAGCACCGAGCCGCTGGTGCACATCGTGCCGCCGCTGCACGCCACGCCCCGCGAGCGCCGCTGGGCCCGCGAAGCCCACGACAACCAGTTTCAGGCCACCGACATCCTCTCCGGCCGCATGTGCCCCGAGCTGGGCGGCCGCGAAGAGCTGCTCGACATCGTCGGCTTCAACTACTACTACGACAACCAGTGGCAGAACGGCACCACCAATAAGCTGGGCTGGAACGACGACGTGCCCGACCCGCGCTGGGTGCCCCTGCGCAACCTGCTGCGCTCGGCCCACAAGCGCTACCGCCGCCCCTTCGCCCTCACCGAAACCAGCCACCCCGGCATCGACCGCCCCATCTGGCTCCGCATGATTGCCGAAGAATGCGCCGCCATCCTCCGCGAAGGCCTGCCCCTGCAAGGCATCTGCCTCTACCCCATCATCGACCGCCCCGACTGGGACCACCTCGACCAGTGGCACCAGTCCGGCCTCTGGGATGCCGACCTCGCCCAGCCCGGCCCCGCCCGCGTGCTGCACCAGCCCAGCGCCGAAGCCCTGCTCGCCGCGCAAGCGGTGATTACCGAAGCCGTGCCCATACGCCAGCCCCGGGCGGTATTGGTGTAGCGCAGAAGGTACCTTTGGCGCATGGATGCCACGGTTTATCTGCCTTCGCCCCTCGGTCCGCTCGCCCTCATCGGCTCCGATGCGGGCCTGCGGGCCGTTTCATTTCTGGATGATGCGAACATAACCGCCACGCCCCTAGCTACCGTGCCCGCCTGCCTGCGTCCTGCGCACGAGCAGTTGCAAGCCTATTTCAACCGCGAGCTGCGTGATTTCGACCTCACCTACGCCACCGGTTTCGGCACCGATTTCCAGCAACAGGTGTGGCGGGCGCTGCTGGGAATCGGCTACGGCCGCACGGCCTCCTACCTCGACGTAGCCAAGGCGCTGAATAACCCCAAATCCGTGCGGGCCGTGGGCGCGGCCAACGGCCAGAACCCGCTGGCCATCGTGTGGCCCTGCCACCGCGTCATCGGGGCCGATGGCAGTCTCACGGGCTACGCCGGCGGCATGCACCGCAAGAAGTGGCTGCTCGAATTCGAACAGCCCACCCGCCAGGGCGGCCTGTTCAGCTAAAAATTCGCCCCGCGAACCCCTTGCAACACCCCGCGAACCGCTACATAGGGCATGCGAACCACTGCATAGGCCCCGCAAACCGCCCCATACACCCCGCAAACCGCCCCATAGGCCCCGCAAATCGCCGCATACGGCCCGCAAACCGCTTTATAGACCCCGCAAACCGCTTCATACGGCCCGCAAATCGCCTCATAGGCCCTGTTTTTCGTGTTTGCCATGTTGCGCGTATTTGCCATGTTTTGGAAATTCGGCATGTTTCCGGCCGTCGTTAGCCCCGCTACGCCCCCACCAGCTTCAGCAGCCCCTGATAAATGATGTTGTGCTGCCAATACAGCTGCAACACCATCGGAATGTGGTGCCGCCCGGGAATAATCGTGTACGGCGCGGGCTGGCCCGTCGCCTTCAGCCTATCCCGAAACCGCCCCGAACTCCCGCTAATGCTCGGGTACGTCTCCCCCCCGATGTAAAATATGAACGGCGGCAGGCTCGGCTTAATCTTATAAATGGCCGATTCCTGTTTCCATCCCGCCGGGTCCTTGCCGAAGGGCACGAGGTATTGCGCATCCCCCTCATACTTCATTTCCTTGAGGTAGGAATACATATCCAGCCCCGCCGGGTCGTCCATAATGGCCCCGCGCACGGGGTTTTGGGGCAATCCGTTGGCCGCTAACAGCGCATCATCCGTGGCTAGCAGCGCCGCCAGGCCACCGCCGGCCGAGTGGCCCATTACGAATACGCGGGCCGGGTCGCCGCCGTATTGTTTGATGTTCTGCACGGTCCAGGCCAGGGCGCGGGCGCAGTCCGCCGCCTGCTCGGGCACGTGCACCGACGGCGCGAGGCGGTAGTTTATCACCACCGCCACCACGCCCTGCTTGGCCAGCCGCCGGCCGATGAAGGTGTAGATATTCTTGTTCCCGCTCGTCCAGCTCCCCCCGTGAATGAACAGCACCACCGGGTAGCCCTTCCCGTTCGGGGCCACTTTTTTGGGTGAATACACATCCAGAATGTGGCGCTCCTTGTCAAAATCGGGGGCTGAGGCGGGCACATAGGCCACGTCTTTGGTGCGGTGGCTGGGGTAGGCCACCACGTATTCAGTGGCCAGCATGATGACCACGGCGGCCAGCAGCACAGCCACGGGAGTCAGCAAAAAGAAACGACGCATTAGCGGGGATTAAGCAGAACAGCCTGCGGCCGAATCCCGGCGCAGGGACCTCACCTACGCCCGGGCCGGGCCGGCAGTTTGCCCGCCATCGGCGCGGCCCCGGAGCCGGGGCCTTGGCAGCATTGGCTTTATCTTTGTCAGAACGGCTGCGGGCTGGCTTTTTGCCGGGCTGCGCTTCCCTCATTTATTTATTCGCACTCGTGTTGATTTCTGCTTTGCTCAAGAATATATCGCCGGCCCTGGCCGCCCTGCTGCTGGTAGGCCTGCTGGGCACCACCTCCGCCCAGGCCCAGCGCAAAAGCACCACCGCCAACGCCGACGGCAGCCTGGCCGCCCCGGCCCCGGGCAAGCCCATTCGCCTACAGCCCCTGTTCGGCGGCCTCAACCCCACGCAGGCCACCCAACTGCTGGGCGAAGCGCAGCTCAAGGCCATTGCCGCCAGCTTCGCCTCCACCGCCGAAGCCAGCACGTTTTTCACCAACAAGGGCTACGAATACCTGCGCGAAAACCAACTTGACACGGCCACCTACCGCTTCAACCTGGCCTGGCTCCTCAACCCCCAGAACGCCGAAGCCTACCGCGGCCTGGGCATCATCGCCAGCAGCCAGCCCACCCCCGATGCCGCCATTGCCCTGCTGAGCAAAGGCTTCGGCATCGCCCCCACCAGCGTCCTGCTCATGAGCGACCTCGGCGCGAGCTACCTCATCCGCTACGGCCAGACCAAGAAGAAAAAGGACCTCACCATGGGCCTCACCCTCCTGCAGCGCGCCACCGCCGCCGAGCCCACCAACGCCAACGCCTGGCAACAATTAGCCCGCGGCCTCTACTACCAGGAAAAATACCCCGAAGCCTGGGATGCCGTGCACAAAGGCCAGAACGCCAGCGTCAGCAGCCTCGACTTCGACCTCATCACCGACCTGCTGGCCAAGCTGCCCGACCCCCAGGGCACCTTCAAATAAAACCGCGCCGACTAAACGGTTTTCAGCGGTTTGCGCGTTGGGCTCCGTATAGGCGGTCTTTGTTTCACTTAACCCGATAATATGCGGTTTCGCTCGTTGATTTTTGGAGGGCTGGTGGCCGGCGCACTTAGCAGCCACACGGCCTACGCGCAGTACCACCACCCCGTCCGGCACTACAACCGCCAGGAGCGGGCCTACTTCCGGGGGCCGCTGCACGTCACCCTCGGCGGCGGCACGGCCCTGTATAACGGCGACCTGGGCAACAGCCTCGGCGATAATTTCCTGGGTCCGGCCCTGAGCCTGGGCGTGCTCTACCGCCTCACGCCGCACCTGCACCTGGGCAGCGAGTTTTCCTACGTGGAGATGGGCGCACGCGACAAAGCCAAAGAGCGCGGCCTGGCCTTCACCAGCACCAACGGCCTGGGCACGGTGTTCTTCCGGTTCGATTTATTGCCCGACGAGTCCGTGTTCGCAGCCTCGATGGCCGAAGCCCCGGTTTTCCAGGTATTCGTGCAGGGCGGCGCGGGCCTGTTGCTCTACAATCCGCAGTCCTACATGGGCACCGAGCGCGCCACCGATGGCACGAGCTTCCTGCCCCCCGAGCGCAACGACTACCCGGCAATGGCCATGGCTTTCCCCGTCGGTGCCGGCTTCAGCGTGCGCCTCACCGACAAGCTGCGCGCCAACCTCGAAGGCAACTACTACTTCACCACCACCGACCAGCTCGACGACATAAACTTGCGCCTCGGCGGCGCCTCGGCCAACAAGGACGGCTTTGGCACGGTGATGCTCAAGCTGGATTACTCACTGGAGTAGGTTTCTGGTCTAAGGTCATCTGTCATCCTGAGCAGAGCGAAGGACCTTATCACCAAAGGACAGTTTGCAGTAATTCTGTCGATGCGAACGTGATAAGGTCCTTCGCTCTGCTCAGGATGACAGACGACTCAGGATGACAGACGACTCAGGATGACAGACGACAAAGAGATGACAAAAGCAAAAAGGCCCGCCAGCAATGCTGACGGGCCTTTTTTACTACTTCAGAAAGAGGACTACTCTTTCACGAAGCGCTGGTGGTACACTTGCTTGCCGTCGCTCACGGTCAGGGTGTACATGCCATTGGCGAGGCGGCCGATGCTCAGTACGCCGTTGTTCAGCGACAAGCCTTCGATGCGACCACCGCGCACGTCGGTCACCGTCACGCTCTTGATTTCGGCATTATCCGGCAGCATCAGGTTCAGCACGTCGGTAGCCGGGTTGGGGTACACGGCCAGCAGTTTCGAGCCGTTGGTAACCGTGTTGCCGGTCAGGGCCGCGATACCCGTACCGCCGGTGATGTTCACCGTGTAGTCTTCGGTTTCGCCGTAGCTGTAGGTACCGCAGCTGCTGGTGGCGCTGGCGTCGCTCAGCGTCACACGCATGCGGGTGGCACCGCTTTTGGCCGTGGTGGGCACCGTGAAGGATGCCGAGCGGGTGGTGGCTACGCTGCTGGCAGCGGCATTCACCACGTTCTCACCAGCATCGGTGAACACGCCGTTCTGGTTGTAGTCGATGTACACTTTCACGTACTCCGAGTAGGCCGTGCCGGTGAAGCCGGCCGAGAAGTTGATGGTCTGGGCTGAGCCGGCTGCAACCGTAGTGCTCAGCGCCGTCCCATTGTAGTAGCCGGCATCAGCGCCCGAAGTGCGGTTGATGCTG
Source organism: Hymenobacter segetis (assembly GCF_054776495.1). Lineage (NCBI taxonomy): Bacteria > Pseudomonadati > Bacteroidota > Cytophagia > Cytophagales > Hymenobacteraceae > Hymenobacter > Hymenobacter segetis. The sequence continues at coordinate 991,606 of NZ_BAAHBV010000002.1, forward strand.
CCCAGGTTCACGAGGTCGATGTACTCATAAGCCACGCTGGTGCCTTTGCTGGCGCAATAGGTGGGCGTGCCACCACCGCTGCCGGCAGTGATGTTCACCGTGTAGTCTTCGGTTTCGCCGTAGCTGTAGCTGCCACAGCTGGTGGTAGCGGCGGCGTCGCTCAGCGTAACACGCATGCGGGTAGCACCCACGGTAGCCGTAGCCGGCACCGTGAAGCTGCCGGTAGCAGCCGTAGCCGAAGTCACCGTGCCCGAAACCACGTTCTCACCAGCATCGGTGAACACGCCGTTTTTGTTGTAGTCGATGTACACTTTCACGTACTCGGTGTAGGCGCTCGATACGAAGCCGGCCTTGTAAGTAACGGTCTGGGCCGAACCCTGGGCGATGCTCGTGGTCAGGGCCGTGCCGTCGTAGTAGCCACCATCAGCGCCCGAAGTGCGGTTGATGCTGCCGAGGGCAACCTGGGCAATGTACTCGTAGGCCACGCTGGCACCCTGCGACGTGCAATAGGTGGTGCCGCCGCCGCCGCTGCTATAAGCTGCGCCGATGCCTACAGCATACCAGGCGTTGGTCACTGCTTGCGTCTGGGTCGAAGTAGCGCCGAACAGGTCCGTAGCGGCCTGAATCGAGTACGTGCGGGCATTGGCATAAGTCGAGCCAGCCGTCATGTACACGCTTTCCATGCGGAAGGTGATTTTAGCCGCATCCGAGATGCCGATAGCGCCCACGTTGTAGGCAAAGCCTTTCTCGTTGGTGCCCGACTTGCCCACCGAAATCAGGTAGTACCAGTAGTTGAGGATACCCGAGTTGGTGTGCACGCCGCCCTGGTCGTTAGCGTTGGATGGCGACGTAGTCGTAGCCGCCCAGTACGTGCCTTTATAGTAAGCGGGCTGGCCGTAGAGGTTGGGGTTGCTCATGGAGCGCAGCGCGCCGCCGGCTTTCATGATGTCTTCGCCGATATCCCAGGTTGATTTGGTGAGGCCCAAAGCGGCCGTGGTGTACTGCTCGATGCTGGCGCCCCAGATATCGGACAGGCCTTCGTTCATCGCGCCCGATTCGTTGGCGTAGGTCAGGTTAGCCGTCTTTTCGCACACGGCGTGGCCGATTTCGTGGCCGCACACGTCCAGCGCCGTCAGGGGCTTGAAGGTGCTGGCGCCGTCGCCGTAGGTCATTTCTACACCGTCCCAGTAGGCATTCTCGTAGCCCGCGCCGCCCGGCACGTCATCAAAGTGCACGTAGCTCTTGATTTTGGCCCCGGCGTTGTCATAGCTGTTGCGGCCGAAAACGTTTTTCCAGTAGTCATAAGTGGCTTGGGCGCCAAAGTGAGCATCGCCAGCCACGTTGTCGTAGTTGGCGTTGTTGTACTCGGCGGCCGTCCAGTTGTTGTCGGCGTCCACGAAATCGGTGGCGGCGGTATAGCTGTTGCTTTTCTTGCAGTTGTAGGTTTCGATGCCCAGGCCGCGGGTATACTCCTTCAGGTGCCAGCCGCCGGTGACGGTTTCGTTGGCCAGCGAGCGGGTGCCGCTGTAGGCCGTGGCAAACGTGGCCGTACCGGCCGTGTGCTTGATGATGTTGTCCTGCAACACCACCTGGCCGGTGCTGGCATTCACATAAATGAATGCGCGGCTGATGGGCTGCGAGGCGTACACGTTGAATTTCCAGGCCAGCACGAGCGGGCCGGTTTCAGAGCTCACGCGGGCATCGCGCACAATCACCAACTCGCCCTTCGGCAGGAAGGAGGCGGCGTCGGCTTCGTTGGATTGCCACTTGTACTGGCGGGCACCTACGTGGGCCAGGGCACGGTCAAGGGCCGCGCTTGCGCTCATCGAAGGCGTGGTGTTCAGGCCCGAGATTTTCTCAAAATCCCCGCTGATGCTTTCCACGGTGCCGGCTTTGGAGTGTACCGTATAGTCGGCGTGCTCCACGCGGATGCCCTGGTAATACTGGGCAAATTTCTGGTGGGTGAAGCCGAGCTGGTCGGTTTCGGCGGTGCGCTGCACCATCTGGTCGGCGTTGGTGAGGGCCAATTGCTGGCGCAGCACTTGGTCGCCGCTCATGCCCCGGGAGGCCATTTTAGCTTCGGCGCTGAACTGCACCAGCACGGGCTGGTTGTCTTCGCCTAATACTTTGGATTGAACGCGGGCGGCGTCCTGGGCATTGGCGGTGGTGGCAACCAGGCCGCCGAGCATCAGTAATGCCGCAGCTGAGTATTGTTTTCTCATGTAACTGAAATAGGTTGTTGGTGGGACACTAAGCCTGAGCAAATTTTGAATATTTTGCATCTAAGCAGCCGCAACCTAGACAACTTTATCAGCCCAATGAGGCATTTGTCATTGATTTATCAATAATACCGAAATCTTGTACGTTTGATGAACAAACAATGAAGAGGTAATTGCACTTAACCAAATTGCAATATTTCTTTAACCTGAATAATTATTTGGTTTGATTGTTGCTAGTGCTTTCCGGAGTTTAAATAGTCAGCGGCCAGAGTGGCCAGGGTTTTCACGCCCAGCGTAAGGCCGCTTTCATCGATGCGAAAGCCGGCTGTGTGGTGGTCGGCGGTGGTGGCGGGGTTTTGCCCCTTTGTCATGCCGCCCACGAAGAGGAACAGGCCAGGCACCTTCTCCTGATAGAAGGAAAAATCTTCGGCCCCGGTCACCGCTTTTATTTCCCGAACGTGGGCCGCGCCGGCCGTCGCTTGCAGCGTGGGCAGCATCTGGGCCGTGAGGGCGGGGTCGTTGGTGGTCACGGGCACATAGGGGTCGATGGTGACATCGGCCGTGGCCCCGGCGCTCTCAGCAATGTTGGTGGCAATGCGGCGGATGCTGGCCCAGATTTGCTTCTGCACCTCGGGGTTCAGTGCCCGAATAGTGCCCGACATTTCCACATCCGGCGGGATGACGTTGTAGCGCACACCGCCGTTGATGGTGCCCACCGTGACCACGGCCGCGTCGTCAATCAGCTTCACCTGCCGGCTCACGATGGTTTGCAGGCCCATGATAATCTGGGCGGCGGTCACCACCGGGTCCACGCTGTTCCACGGATAAGCGCCGTGCGAGCCCTTACCGTGCACCTTGATGGTGAAGCGGTCGGAGCTGGCCATCTCGCCGCCCGGGCGATAGGTCAGGTTGCCCACTTCGGTCTGGGCGTTGATGTGGACGCCGAACACCGCGTCGACCTTGGGCTTGTCGAGCACGCCTTCCTTCACCATGAGTTTGGCCCCGCCCTCTACGCCCGGCAGCGAGCCTTCCTCGGCGGGCTGGAAAATGAACTTGACGGTGCCGGGCAGGTCGGCTTTTACTTGGCTCAGCACCTCGGCCGCGCCCATGAGCATGGCCACGTGGGTGTCGTGGCCGCAGGCGTGCATCACGCCCACGGGCTGGCCCAGGTAGGTGGTTTTTACTTTGGAAGCGAAGGGCAAATCATTGTTTTCGGTGAGGGGCAGGCCATCCATGTCGGCGCGCAGGGCCACCACGGGGCCGGGCTTGCCGCCGCGCAGGACGCCCACCACGCCGGTGCGGGCCACGCCGGTTTGCACCTCGAAACCCAGCTTTTTGAGATGGGCGGCGATGATGCCGGCGGTGCGGGTTTCCTGGTTGCCGAGTTCGGGGTGCTCGTGGATGTCGCGCCGCCAGGCAATGACTTTGCTTTCTTCCTGAGTGGCCAGCTGGGCAATGCGGGCATCGAGGGCCGCATTTTGGGCGTGGGCGGCGGGGGCGGCGGCCAGTGCCAGCACGAGGCCGGCCGGCAAAGCAGTAAGTAAAAAGCGCGTCATAAAATCGGGGCGATGAAGTAAAAGCCGGGCGGCACGATTCGGCCACCTGGCAATGTTACGTCGCCGTTGCCAACCAGCGCGCTACTGTTCAGGCTGGAACGTATTTTTGCGCGTCGATTTATTCTCTGCCCATTATCCGAACCAATTATTTTTTGTGGCTACGATTCTGACCCCGCCCCCCCTGCCCCATCCCGTTGATGCCCCGCGCCCGCCGGCCCGGCCGCGCACCTGGCCAGCCGCCTGGGCTTCAATAAGTTTCCGCCTGCGGCTGGGCGCGGTGCTGCTGGGCCTGCTGGGGCTGCTGCCGGTGGTGCCGGGCTTCTACCATTTCATCCAGGCGCGCCCCGGCCAGCGGCTGTCCGACCCGCTGCTGGATTTGCTGCCGGTGCACGACGTTTCGATGCTCACGTTCGCGCTGATTTACGGGGCCATCGCGGCCACGCTGGCCTACCTTCTGCCCCGGCCGCAACGGCTTTTGCAGGCACTGTGGGCCTATTATTTCCTGCAACTGATGCGGATGGTCACGCTCTGGCTGCTGCCGCTGGAGCCGCCCACCACCCTGGTCATCTTGCACGACCCGGTGATGGACCGCATTTTTGAAGTAACCACCCAGCCCATTGTGCGCGACCTATTTTTCTCGGGCCACACCGCCACCATGGTGCTCCTTACCTTGGCCGGCCGGGGCCGCAAGTGGCACTGGGTGCTGGGCCTGATGAGCATGACCGTAGGCCTGCTGGTGCTGGTGCAACGCGTGCATTATTCCTACGATGTGCTGGCCGCGCCATTTTTCGCCTGGGCCGCCTACTGGCTGGCCGGGCGAATTACGAAGCAGAAAGGCAGCTTCGCCGATGCGAATTAGATTTCTCCAGACAGAAAAAAGGCCGTTCGGAATCACCGAACGGCCTTTTTTCTGTCTTACAATTTGCTAAAACTCTACAAATACTTCTCGTAAATCCCGGCCGCAATCTTCTCCACAATGCCCTTGGGCACCAGACTGGTAAGGCCGGCCGACACCTTGTTGAGCACGCCGGGGATTATTTCGGCCTCACCGGCCAGCAGGCCGTTCACTGCAGCCAGGGCCACGGCTTCAGGCGTCATCGAGACTTTGTTGGCAGTGGCTTGCAGCTCGGCACCCATGCCGGCGCGGTCGGCAAAGCTGGTGGTGGTGGCACCGGGGCTCAGGCAGGTCACTGAGATATTGCTGGTTTTGAGTTCGTAGCGCAGGCCGCGGCTGAAACTCAGCAAAAATGCCTTGCTGGCGGCGTAGAGCGAGAGCGAGGGCACGGCCTGATAGGCGGCGGTGCTGGCCACGTTCAGGATGTAGGCTTTCGGAGCTTTGTGCAGGGTAAGCAGCAGGGCGTGGGTGAGGGCCACGGGCAGGTGCATGTTCAACTGCATCATGTTTTGCTGCTCGGTTAGGCTGAGCTGCTCAAAGCGACCCCAGAGGCCATAGCCGGCGTTATTTACCAATATGGCCAGCTGGTCGGCTTGCTGATTGGCCCAGGCGGCCACGGTTTCGGCAGCGGCGGGGGCGGCCAGGTCGGTGGCCAGCACGTGGGCCTGGCGTTTGTGCCGGGTACCGACTTCCAGCGCCAGGTTGGTGAGTTGGTCTTCGGACCGCGCCACCAGCAGCAGGTCGTAGCCGCGCTGGGCCAGCAGAAGGGCAATGGCGCGGCCAATGCCGCGCGAAGCGCCGGTAACGAGGGCGTAGGCCATTTTTTCGAAGGTGATATTGTCGTATTATTCTTGCTATAAGGCCGTCATGCTGAGCGGAGTCGAAGCATCTCTACCGCGTAACTAATCCCTTTCAATTGGATTACTCTTCGCGGTAGAGATGCTTCGACTCCGCTCAGCATGACCGTTCTTTTTCTCCGCCTATTCTACTTCACCAAATGCAAAAAGCGCAGGTAGAACGGCGTGGGGCTGTCCTCGCTCTTGGGCTGGTACTTGCCCGAGATGATGGGTACGTACATCACGCGGCGGCGGCTTTCGGGGCCTACCAGCGGCGATTGGGCCACGCGGTGCCACATGCGGCCGTCGTGCACGGTGAGGTCGCCGGGCTCGGTTTCGATGGCCACCTCGTTGGGGTCGTAGAACACGTCCTTGTAGTATTTCTTGCGAAACAGCATCTTGTGCAGGCCCTGGCGGTGGGTGCCGGGAATCACGCGCAGGCCGCCGTTGGTGGCCTTGGTGCCGTCGAGGTGCAGGCCCACGTTGAGCATGGGGCCGATGCGCTTGCCGTAGAACACGTCGCGCAGCGAGTCGGTGTGCCAGCCCATCTGGCTGAATTCGGAGCCGGGTACGTTCACGTAGTGGTTCACCACGAGGCCGTCTTTCTCGTTCTCGCCCACGCGGCCGCCTTCGGCTTCGAGGAGCGGAAAAAGAGCCTTAAAACGGTCATCTTGCAGCAATTCGTGCAACACGGGGTGGTGCTGCGAGGCGAAGGCGAAACGCTGCACAATGCGCGAGCCGTCCACGTCGTGGCCGTATTTAATGGGCACGCCGTTCACTTTTTCTACGCCTTCGGCCAGCCATTTGGCTTGCACATCCTCGGTCGCTTTGAGGATTTGCTGGACGTATTCGGGCGAGGCGAAGGGCCGGAAGTGAAGGAAACCGTATTTGGTAAAAAAAGCCCGCTGCTCGGCGGTAAGGGTGCTGCCGAGCGTGAAGCGTGGATAGTCAGAGGATAGGGCCATAACAGGAAATTGGCGGCCGCCGGGTATTCCCGGGCGACACACAAAGGTAATACGTCCGGCGCGGCCCCTGCCGGTTTTTGGGCGGGGGCATCCGGGCAGCACGGCGGCTATAACCGCGCCGCCGCATGGTAGTTTCGGGACGGCAAATACGAAATCAACGGGTGAACAGATGGTGAATACCCGCTTCAGGGCGCGCCTGCGCTGACGGCAATTGCGAGGCAATGCTTTAATGGTCAGCACGTATTCCAGCACTATTCCCCGCGCCGGGAACCCGCCACCGGAACAGCGCCGCACAAGAAAAGGCAAATAAGGCCGTTGCAGAAGCCGCATTAGCTGCGAAAATTTCTATCTTTTCCCGCTTCTTTCCGCTTGGCCATGCTCCTGCTACCCACTTTCAATGCCGCTTTGCAGCCGTGCACCGTTGGGCCCACGGCTTTCCGTACCCATCCGCAAGGGCAATTTTGCGATAGCTGCCAGCGAGTGGTGCAGGATTTCAGCCAATCAACAAACCCTGTGGCTGACCTAGCCGCCGCCCGCGCCGCCGCGCCCGATGGCCGGGTGTGCGGCAGCTTTCGGGCTGCGCAGGTGCAGCAGACTCTGCCGACACTGACGCGGCGCATGAAGTGGTTTCTGGTGGCGCTGGTGCTGGTGGTGGGCCAGGGCTTTACGGCGCATGAAGCGCTGGCGCAGGTGCGGCGAACTACAATTGATTACACGCAGGAAGTTGCTAAGCCGGAACGGGAGCGGCTTGCCGAGGCAAAGCGCGACTCACTAGCACGCGCCTCATTAATATTAGATGAGACAAGTTTGCCACCGTTTTTGGGGATGGTAGTCGAGCAAGTCCCACGTTTTCGTGGCGGCGGCACCAGTTCACTGATTAAGTATATTCAGCAGCATCTAAAGTGGCCTTCTCATGCTGACACAGTCCACGTAAGCGGACGGCTATTTATCATTTTCACAGTGGGCGAAGACGGTTTGGTGCACAATGCTACCGTGGTCAAAGGCCTACATCCGCTGTTTGACGACGAAGCATTACGCGTAGTGCGGTCACTAAAAGGGTTTGAACCGGCCAAGCAGAACGGCAAACCGGTGAGTATGAGCCTAACGCTACCTGTTACATTTGAATCAAAATAGAAGTAGCCATTTCGTCTATTCCTAGCCCATTACCTTGTCTTTTACGGGAATTACTATTTGGACATTCTGCCCAAAATTCCCCACCTTCACCCCTGCTCTCCGCACCGCTCCTAATTCCCACTTCCCCCACCCTCTCCGCCCTATGGTTTTCACGCCCAGCCCCATGCTCCTCAAGCTGCTTTACACCCGCGGCAGCCTGCACAACCTGCCCGAAAACGCGGGCGTGGCCTTTAGCCTCAAAAACCGGCTCGATACCGTGAAGGTGACTGGTTTCAAGCAGGTGCAGATTGGCGAGGTGCTGGTACCGGCCGAGAAAATCCGGGTCGATTTGGGCAACGGTGAGCAGCGCGCCGCTACGGCCATCGATGCCGACGGACAGGCCGTAGAGCTGCCCGTGGGCCGCGCCATCACGGTGATGCTCGACATGCCGGCCCTGCCGGAGGGTATCCATCCGGTGCAGATGTGGTTTTCGACCGATGCCTTTGGCGACCTGCACGTGGAGGTGGAAGACGCCATTGTGGGCGTGGCCAGCTCCAAGCCCCGCATTCCGCGCTCCGAGGAAGACGACTATTCCGAGGCCGCCATCGCGGCCCGCCAGCGCTTCGCCGAGCAGTTTTCGGAGAAGGAATTCAAGCACCTCAAGCACTACTCCTTCGATGCCCACCAGCTGCAGGGCAACTGCGAGCATTTCATGGGTGTGGCCCAGATTCCGGTGGGCCTGGCCGGGCCGCTGACCGTGAATGGCGAGCACGCCCAAGGCGATTTCCTGATTCCGATGGCCACCACCGAGGGCACCCTTGTAGCGAGCTACAACCGTGGCATGCAGGTGCTGAACCTATGCGGCGGCGTGAAATGCACCGTGGTGGGCGACGCCATGCAGCGCGCCCCGGTGTTCGTGTTTGATGATGCGCGCGGGGCGCGGGACTTTGGCAAGTGGGTGGAAGACACCATTGACCAGATTCGGCCGCAGGCCGAAAGCACCTCCAGCGTGGCCAAGTTGCAGTACATCGACACGTATTTGAGCAACAAATTCGCCTACCTGCGCTTCAATTTCAGCACCGGCGACGCGGCCGGGCAGAACATGGTGGGCCGCGCCACCTTCGCCGCCTGCTCCTGGATTCTGGAGAACTACAAGGGCGCGAAAGTGGAGCACTTCTACCTCGAATCGAACTTCGCCACCGACAAAAAGGCCTCCCAAATCAACGTGATGCGGACCCGGGGCAAGCGCGTGGTGGCCGAAGCCGTGATAAAGCGCGACATCCTGATGCAGCGCATGCGCGTGACGCCCGAGCAGCTGGCCTACCACGGGCAAGTGAGCAACGTGGGCGCGTTCATTTCGGGGGCCAACAACAACGGCGCGCACTCGGCCAACGGCATCACGGCCATGTTCATCGCCACGGGGCAGGACGTGGCCAACGTGAGCGAATCCTCGGCCGGCATCCTGTATTCGGAGGTGAACAAGGACGGGGATTTGTACATCAGTATCACCATTCCGTCGCTCATCGTGGCCACCCACGGCGGCGGCACCGGCCTGGCCACCCAAAACGAGTGCCTGCAAATGCTGGGCTGCGTGGGCCGGGGCACGGTGCGCAAGTTTGCCGAAATAGTGGCCGGCGTGGTGCTGGCCGGCGAGCTCAGCCTGGGCGCGGCCATCTCCAGCTCCGACTGGGTGAGCAGCCACGAGCAGTATGGCCGCAACCGTTAAACGCCACGGGGCCAACCCGTCTTTTTCCTTTCCATTTTCTACATGACCACTACCCAAAAACTTGGGGCCGGCCTGCTACTGACCGGCCTGTTACTGGCCTCATCCGCCCACGCCCAAACCCAGCGCGACCTCACCGAAATCGGCATGGACCTCTACCAGCGGGCCAACGCGCCCGATGCCCTGGCCCGTATGCGCAAAGACCTGGTGAATGCCCCCGAGGCCTACCTCATCAGCGTGGACCAGCCGGGCACGCTGGTGTTGCTCGACAAGCGCCAGGTGCGGGTGCCGGCCCTGAAATACAATGTGGCCCTGCGCCTGCTGGAAGTGCGCGACTCGACCGGCAGCCACGTGTGGCCGCCCGGCAGCCTCGACGGCTTTTACCTGGGCCGGGGCAGCGAGGCGCGGCACTTCCGCAGCAAGATGGTGCGCAACGGCAGCACCCGGCTCGACTTTGCGGAGGTGCTGACGCAGTCCGACAACAGCCCGCTAGTCTTGGCCCTGCAGCACAGCTACCACCACGAAGATGCCCAGCTCGACCCCATTCTGCACACCGAAACCCGGCCGGAGCACACCGAAATCGGCCAGACAGTGCTGGCCGGCACCGACCTCGTGGCCAAAGAACCGCTCCGGGCGGTGCTCCTCACCCAAAAGAATGTGACCCAACTCTTTGGCTCACGGGCTTCCGAAGTAGCGGCCTGGGCGGCCAAACAATCCCTGAGCTACACCGACCTGGGCCAGGTGCTGCGCATGGTAGAATATTATAACCAACTGTCTTTCAAGCAGCCGTAGCGCGAACTACAAAGTGCGCGCTACTCCAGGCCCAGGCTGGCACGGTGCTTGAAAATGCGCTGCACCGGAGCGCAACCGCCTAATTATCGTATTTTTGACGCCCCCTGTACTATTCACCATTTTTTAGTGCTTTTAGTGAGACCCCACCTCTACTTATTTGCTATTTTCTTACTTGCCGGCGCACAGCAGGCCAATGCCCAGGCCGCGAAGGAGCAGGCTGAAGCCCGCACCATTTACGCCCAAAGCAACCGCAACCCCACCGCTGCCACCCTGCGGGCCGGCCTGAAAAGCCAGGCCACCGGCTTCCTCGGCGATGGCAGCTTCCAGCCCGGTGCCCTGCGCACGTTCGACGGGCGCTACCGGCCGGTGCCGGGCCTGCGCTTCCACGCCGGCATGCGCCTGCTCGAAGCCCAGGATTCCATCAACACCGATTCGACGCACCTGTGGCCCGTGGGCAGCCTGCGCGGCTTCGATATCGGCGAGATGGGCGGCACCGGGGCCGATGCCCTGCGCCGCTTCCGCCCCCGCCTGGTGAAGGAAGGCAGCGCCGGCACCCGCCGCGAATTTGTGGAAGTGCTCACGGCCGTGGATGCCGGCCCGCTATTGCTGGCCCGCATTTATTCCTCGGGAGCCGATGCGGTGGCCGGCCGCCTCTCCATGGCCCCCATGCTGCTGGTCGGCGTCGGCAACGAGCCTACCGAGCCGCTGCACCCCATCACGCTCAACCAGACCGATGTTCTGCGCCTGTTTGGCAAGCGCGAAGGCGAAATCAGCACCTTCGCCAACGCCCAGCACCTGCAATACGACCAGCCCGCCGACGTAGCCAAGATGATTGACCGCTACAACCGCGTGGCGGTGGTGAAGTAGCAGGCTTCGACTCACGTTAGAGCATCAAAAAAGCCCTTTCTGCGCGTGCGGAAAGGGCTTTTTTGATTTTGCGTGCAGCTACAGTGGGTCGGCCGTTACTTTAAAGCGTGTGTCCGAACGGATGGTGAGGGAATCCATAATAAAGTAATTCGGCCGCTGCCGGCTGTACACCGTCAGCTCGTACGTATCCGCCTTCAGGTAGTCATCGAGGCGGTCGGTGGTTGGAATAAGCGTCAGCGTTTTGGCACCCTTGGGCGGATTGTAGAGGTGCGCGAGCAAAACCCGGTTATTAGCCTTGGGCGTATTGATGTAAACCCGCAGGGTATCGAGGAAGTCGAAGTTGAGCGCGGCCGGGCTAACCAGGGTAAGCTGCATCTGGTCGAGCAGCACGTTTTTGACCTTGTCGCGGGCAGTCTTGTTGTTGCGAAACGAGGCTTCCGAATTCGTGATGATGGATACCGGCCGGGGCAGGCCCGTGTAGAAAATGCTGGGCGGGGGGATTCGGGAGTTCTGCGACACATCCACGGTAAACGTCAGGAGCTGGTCAAGCAGGCTCTTTTTGCAACCGAACACCGTCAGCAGCACCAGTACGGGGGCGAGGAAAAGTAGCTTCTTCATAGATTGTCGGGCTATTGATGAGTAGGGTCGATATACGTAGCTTGGTCGCTAAAGAGTTCGGGGGCAACCGCTACGGTAGTTCTTCAAAGTTACAACGAGCAGCTTAGTCCATCATATCCGCCGATTTGGGCGGGTCGGGCACGAAGCCGGGGTTCCAGCTCATCGGGTAGCGGCCGTCCACGTATTGCAGGGCCGTTTCGGTGAGGTAGAGCGGGCGGAAGGTGTCGAGCATCACCGCCAGCTCGTGGGTTTCCTTTTTGCCGATGCTGGCCTCCACGGTGCCGGGGTGCGGGCCGTGCGGCAGCCCCGTGGGGTGCCAGGTAAAGGAGGCCAAATCAACCCCTTTGCGCGACATGAAATTGCCAGCCACATAGTACAGCACCTCGTCGGAATCGACGTTGGAGTGGTTGTAGGGCGCAGGAATGCTGAGCGGATGATAATCGAACAAACGCGGCACGAAGGAGCAGATGACGTAGTTATGCCCCTCAAACGTCTGGTGCACGGGCGGCGGCTGGTGCAGGCGGCCGGTTATCGGCTCAAAATCGTGGATGCTAAAGGCGTAGGGGTAGAAATAGCCGTCCCAGCCTACCACGTCGAACGGCGAGTGCGCGTAGGTCAGCTCGTGCAGCAGGCCCTCTTTCTTGGTGTGAATCACGTAATCGCCCTCGGGATATTCCTCAGTAATCAGCTCGCTCGGCGGGCGCATGTCCCGCTCGCAGTAGGGAGAGTGCTCCAACAGCTGGCCGAAGTGGTTGCGGTAGCGCCGCACGGTCTCTACCGGGCTGAACGACTCGATAATCATCAGTCGCACCGGTCCTTCCTCGAAGTGCAGCTGGTGGATTACGGTGCGCGGCACCACCACGTAGTCGCCGGGCTCGAAGGCCACTTTGCCCATCTGGCTCCACAATTCGCCCCGGCCTTCGTGCACGAAAATCACCTCGTCGGCCTGGGCGTTTTTGTAGTAATAATCCATCCGCTTATCCGTGGGATTGCAGATGGACATGGTCACGTCGGCGTTGCCGAGCAGCGTTTGGCGGGCGGCCAGGTAGTCGCCGCCGGTGCTGGTCTGGGCCAGCGTGCGCAGGTGCTCGGGCTGGAGCGGCCGGTCCTTAATCAGCTTCGGGGCAAAAGGTTTGGGTGTGCCCACATGCTTAATCTGAGTCGGCGGGTGCACGTGGTAAAGTAGCGACGACACGCCGTGAAACCCGAGCGTGCCCACCAGCTGCTCCGAATACAGGGAGCCATCGGGCTGGCGAAACTGGGTGTGCCGCTTGCGCGGAATCTGGCCGAGGCGGTGGTAATGCGACATAACGAAGAGGGGTGGGATTGGAACCGTGAAGTTACGGGCTGCCGCCTGTCATTGCGAGTGAAGCGCAATGACAGGCGCTCCGCTACTTCCCCAGCAGCGCCAGCTGCGCGGTGCTGTCGCTCACCACGTGCAGGGCGCGCTGCAATTCGGCATCCTGCTCGCGCAGCACGGTGTAGTAGGCCACGGTGCCGTAGGCGCTGCGGGCAATGTAGGCCTTGAGCTGATTGCGCAGCAGCGGCGTGCAGCGGCGCACGGCGGCTCCGTCGGCCGTCACGCCATCCTGGGCGGCCTGGGTGGTCAGGCTCAGCAGCTGCGCATCCGAGATGCGGAAGGTGGCATTGAACTGCTCGAAGCGCAGGCCTTCCAGCTCGGCTTTGTGGCTCTGGTAAAAGTTCAGAGCGAAGGCGCGGGCCACGCCGTGGCTCAGCAGCTTGGTGAAATAGACGGAATGGGCGACAGAATCGCGCGGCACAAACACATCCGGCATGATGCCGCCGCCGCCGTACACGGTGCGGCCGTGGTCGGTGCGGAATTGCAGGGCCTTGGAAAAATGGATGCTATCAGCCGATTGCATCTCGCCACGAGCCGAGCGGCCGCTCAGCTCGGCGCTGTATTCGGCGTAGTTGGCCCCGTAAGGTTTCTGGATGGAGCGGCCGGCGGGCGTATAGTAGCGGGCAATGGTGAGGCGCAGTTCGCCGCCGTCGCTCAAGGGAATAGGCTGCTGCACGAGGCCTTTGCCGAAGGTGCGGCGGCCCACCAGCGTGGCGCGGTCGTGGTCCTGCAACGCGCCGGCCACTACTTCAGCGGCCGAGGCGCTGCCTTCGTCCACGAGTAACACCAGGGAGCCTTCCTCGAATTCGCCGGCTACTTTGGCGTAGGTCTGCGAGTCGTATTGGTCGCCCTTGCCGTCGGTGTACACGATTTTGCGCGAGCCGGCAATGAACTCATCGGCCAGGCGGGTGGCGCGGTCGAGGTAGCCGCCGGGGTTGCCGCGCAGGTCCAGCACGAGGCGGGTGAGGCCTTGCCGGCGTAGGTCGGCCAGCGCGGCTTTGAATTCGTCGTAGGTATTCGAAGCGAACCGGCTCACTTTGATATAGCCCGTCTGGTCATCAACCAGATACGCGGCATCAATCGAGCTATTGGGAATACGGCTGCGGGCAATGCTAAATCGCAGGGGCTGGCCCTGATGCCGGCGGCGCAGCTCAATAGCCACGCTGCTGCCCCGGGGGCCGCGCAGCAATTGCGAAAGCTGCCCGGAGGTGAGGCGTGCGCCCGATACGCGCTTGCCGCCGATGCTTAGAATCTGGTCGCCGGGCTGCACGCCGGCCTGCTCGGCCGGGCCGCCGCTGAGCGGGGCCACCACCGTCACGGTATCGCGGAAGGTGTTGAATTCGACGCCAATGCCGTCGTAGTCGCTTTGCAGGAAGGAATCGGTTTTTTCGCGGTCGCGGGCCGGGATATAGACCGAGTGCGGGTCGAGCTTTTCCAACATCTGGGTCACGGCGTAGTCGGCCAGGCCTTCGGTGTCCACGGAGTCGGCGTAGTCGCGGTCCACGTAGCTCAGGATTTCCTTGAAGCGCAGGTAGCCCCGGGCCGTAGCGTCGGGGTTTTCCGACGAGGGCCGGAAGGGATTATTGGCCACTAATACGCCGCAGCCCATGGCCAGCACCAGCAATAAGCCTTGCCGCAACCAGCCGCGCCGCCATGAGCTGGCGGGCACACCAGTTGCCTGGTTAGCAGGGGTAGAAGTGGGCATAGGAAATAAGCGTAGAGTTAATAATCAATAGGATAATATTAGATGGGATTCAAAATTATTGAAATTTTCCCAGTTACAAAGGATGAAAGGTAGCCATTTCTGCATTTCTTTAATTTATGCAATAATCTAAAACAAAAGAGCTAAACGCCGGTGTTTTTACTGGCAAATCACAATTTATAATTTCCAGCTTAGCCATTTTAACATGAATCAAATTTATGATTTTACCCATAAATTTTCGGATGGCTTTCGCCCAGCCCGGGTCTTTGCCCGTTGGATGGGGCTTTTTCCGGTCTGAGCGCGGCGGTAGTCAGAACTCGCAGCAAATACGGCCGGGGTTGCCCGGCGGATTGGGAGCTTTTGGCCCGCCGTATCTTTGCACCCAGCCACAATGGCTGGCTCTTTTCATTTTCTTCGTTTTACATAGCCACCACATGGGTCGCATCCTCGCCATCGACTACGGAAATAAGCGCGTGGGCCTGGCCGTGACCGACCCGCTGTGCATGATTGCCTCGCCGCTGGAAACCATCCACAGCAAGGATTTGCTGACCTACGTGAAGGCCTACCACCTGCGCGAGCCCCTGCGGGCCGTGGTGGTGGGCATGCCCCGCACGCTGCTCAACGAGCCCACCGACGTGACCAGCGCCGTGGTGGGCCTGCTGCGCACGCTGCGCCGTGAGTTGCCCGAGTTGCCCATTCATGAGCTCGACGAGCGGTTTACCTCGCGCATGGCCCACGCCACCATGCTGGCCGGTGGCCTCGGCCAGAAGGCCCGGCGCGACAAGGCGACGGTGGACCGCATCAGCGCCACCATTATTCTACAATCATTCCTCGAATCACCGCTGATGCGGGAAATATAGTTGTTTCGTTAAACGTCATGCATCGGCTGCGCTCAGCATGACGTTCTGTTTTAACTGACCATTACCATGATTTACTCCATTGTTGCCATCGGCGACCCCGTCCTCAAGACTAAAGCCAAAAACATTGCTGCCGACCTGCCCGCCGCCGAGCTCCAGCAGCTGATTGCCGACATGTACGAAACGATGTATTCGGCCCACGGCGTGGGCTTGGCAGCACCCCAGGTGGGCAAAGCCGTGCGGCTGTTCGTGATGGATTCGGGCCCGATGGTGGAGCTGGACGAGGAAGACCTGGCCGAGCTGGAAGAAGGCGAAGTGCCCGAGCCGCCCATCAAGCGCGCCTTCATCAACCCGCAGATGGTGAGCGAAACCGGCGAGGAATGGGGCTTCGAGGAAGGCTGCCTGAGCATCCCCGGCGTGCGCGAGCTGGTGACGCGCCACGCTG
This sequence comes from Hymenobacter segetis, assembly GCF_054776495.1. Taxonomy (NCBI): domain Bacteria; kingdom Pseudomonadati; phylum Bacteroidota; class Cytophagia; order Cytophagales; family Hymenobacteraceae; genus Hymenobacter; species Hymenobacter segetis. The sequence continues at coordinate 1,007,554 of NZ_BAAHBV010000002.1, forward strand.
ATATCGTGCTGCGCTACGAGGACGAAAACCGCCAAGTGCACGAAGAGGCATTTTCGGGCATGGCCGCCCGCGTTATTCAGCACGAGTACGACCATTTGGAAGGCATCCTGTTCACTGATAAGCTCTCCGGCTTCAAGAAGCAGCTGCTGAAGGGCAAGCTGGCCCGCATCAGCAAAGGCGATGTGCGGCATGACTACCGCATGAAGTTTGTGGGTGAGGGGCGGCGGCGGTAGAAGCCAAACTTGAGTGTATTAACCTGTCATGCTGAGCGAAGCCGAAGCATCTCTACCTCAAGACTATTCCTTTTAATTAAGATTAGTTGTGCGGTAGAGATGCTTTGACTCTGCTCAGCATGACTGTTTTAGCGAAACCTGGTTTAGTGAATTCCGAAGCTGGTTCCGTACCTTGTTAGCCGTGAAAAAATACGGCTACCTGCTCCTGATTTGTTTGCCCCTGCTCTTCGTTGCCCGCCAGGCGCAGGCGTGGGGCTTTTTTGGCCACCGACTACTGAACCGACTGGCAGTGTACACGTTGCCGCCGGGCATGATTGGCTTCTACAAGGCCAACATTGATTACCTGACGGTGAACGCCACGCGGCCCGACTCGCGCCGCACGGTGGTGCCCGGCGAGGCCCCCAAGCACTTTCTCGACGTGGACCGGTATGGCGACAGCGCCGAATTTAAGCTGCCGCGCAAGTACGCCGACGCCGTGGCCCGCTACGGCGAAGACTCGCTGCTGCGCCACGGCATCGTGCCATGGAACGTAGTAAGCATGAAAAATCAGCTCACCGCCGCCTTCAAGGCCAAGGACACGGACCGGATTCTGAGCCTCTCGGCCGACCTGGGGCACTACGTGGCCGATGCCTGCGTGCCGCTGCACACCACCCGCAACTACAACGGCCAGCTCACGGGCCAGCGCGGCATTCACGGGCTGTGGGAATCGCGCCTGCCCGAACTACTAAGCGCCGACTACGACCTGTTCAGCGGCAAGGCCGAGTACCTGGAGCGGCCCAGCGACGCGATTTGGGCAGCTGTCATCCGCTCGCACGCGGCTGTTGATTCGGTGCTGCGGTTTGAAAAACAGCTCACGGCCGAGTATCAGGAAGACCAGAAATTTGGCTACGAGCAGCGCGGCAGCCAGACGGTGCGGGCCTACTCGCGCGATTTCAGCAAAGCCTACCACGCCCGGCTCAATGGCCAGGTGGAACGGCAGCTGCGCTACGCGGCGGCCCTCATCGGCGACTTCTGGTTTACCTGCTGGGTGGACGGCGGCTCGCCTGATTTGCGCCAGCTGCAATACACGCCCTCGGCCAAAGAGCAGCAGCGCCTGGAACTGGAAGCCAAGCAAACGGCCGGCGCACCGGCTACGTCCGCGCCCGGGCATGACGAGTAACGCCTGTCATTGCGAGGCAGAACCGAAGCAATCCGTCCTTTTCTCAGCAACAAACCCTAAAACGTGCTAACCGAAGGTCAGCACTTAAGAAAATGTCTGGTTTTGAAAGGACGGATTGCCGCGCTGCGCTCGCAATGACAGGCGGTTAAGCCAGCGGCTCCGTCTGGTGTACCATATCTAAATCCACTACGGCAATGCCATCTTCGCCGACTTCGTAGGCGCGGATGAAGCGGCGGTGCCACTCAATTTCATCGTGGGTGTAGGAGTTGCGGGCGTGCACGTCCTGGGCGAAGGTGTCGTCGTAGGCTTTGAGCTGGATGATGATTTCGAAATCCAGACGCTCGTAGTCAGCGGGTAGTAGGTTGTGGAGCGGGCTTGTAGAGGTGATGTCGTGCACGATGGTCCAACTCAGGGGGAAGAAGCTGATGGCGTCGCGTTCGAGCGGCAGCAGGGCGTAGGTCTGGTCGTTGGTGGCAGGGTTTACGGTTTTGAGCAGCACGCGGGCCTGCAGGTCGATGAGGATGTTGTTGCGCTGGTTGGCGATGCGGAATTGCAGGCAGGGCAGGCCATCGGGCCGGCGGCTGATGATGGCCGTGCGGCTGAAATGAATGCGCGCCGTGGGCCGCGAAAACCGCCCGTAGAGCAAGCCCGTGGCCAGCGCGAAGGTGAGCACGCCCACCAGCGCCTCCACGCTGCTGAGGAAACCGGTGGCGTTGGTGCCTGGGTACACGTGCCCGTAGCCGACGGAGGTGAAGGTCTGAATGGAGAAAAACAGGGCGCTCAGAAAATCCTGCACGCCGTCGTGCGGGGCGGCCACCCCGGGTAGGTCTTCGAGGCCCAAGGCCATGAAGGCGAGGGCAAAGGCGACATTTATCACCGTAAAAAACACCACCACCAGGCCGATAAACGGATACCAATCCATCTGGATGAGCCATTGGTACGGGTCGTGGCGGTGCGGGCCGCCGCGCCGGCGCACGTTGAATGAGCCGTCATGGTTGATGGCCCGCTTGGTGCGGCGCGAGAACTTTTCGCCGATGCCAGGGTCGAGGGTGGGCATGTGGTGGAGGGGCGGAGTAGTGGGTTGGCGGGGCAACGTATGACGACAAATAAACGTCATGCAGAGCGCAGCGAAGCATCTTTACCACAGCAGCAACCCAATCGACAGGATTAGCGGTGGCGGTAACGATGCTTCGCTGCGCTCTGCATGACGTTCAGACACCCACCAGCTCATTACTCCACCACCCCACCACATGAAAGGCGTTTATTCCCTCCTGCTCCTCACCATCTCCAACCTGTTCATGACGTTTGCTTGGTACGGGCACCTGCATCTGTTCAAAAAAATGGCCTGGTTTGCCAAACTGGGCCTGTTTGGCGTCATCATGGTGAGCTGGGGGCTGGCCTTGTTCGAGTACGTGTTTCAGGTGCCGGCCAACCGGCTGGGGTTTGAGGAAAACGGCGGGCCATTCAGCCTGTTCCAGCTCAAGGTGATTCAGGAGGTGATTACGCTCACGGTGTTCACGCTCTGCGCGGTGTTCGTGTTCAAAACCGACAAGCTGGGCTGGAACCATGTGGTGGGTTTCATCCTGCTGGTGGCAGCCGTGTACGTCATATTCAAAAAGTGGTAAGCCGGTAGCACTACTCGGCTTTTAATACCCGCAGCACTTCCGTACGGCCTTCTTGCAAGAAACGCAGATGCAGGCTGTACACGCCCACGGGCAGGCCCGTAGTGGGCAAGGTGAGCTGCCGTGCGCCCGCCAGCTGCGGCGCGGGAGCCATTTCCAGCACCTGGCGGCCCAGGGCATCGTGCAACGTCAGGCCCACGGGCTGCGGGCTGGCCAGGGTGAAAGTCACCTGGATTTCCGCACCGAACGGGTTGGGGAAAGCGGCCGTGGTGCTGGCCGGACGGCTGGCGCGCACGGGCAGCAGCTGCGCGAAAGTGGTGAGCTGGCCCCAGGTTTCAGTACCCTTGCGGTAGCCAAGCAGCGTGGTGGTTTCGGTGGTGAAGCTGGTGTATTCCTCCTGCGTCTGGCCCAGGCCGACGACCGTGAGCACGGAGTAGCCGGCATCGAGGTTGCTGGCATTGCGGAGGGAGGTACTGTCGGCCGTGATGGTGCCGCACTGCATATAGTCGGTGTGGCGCTGCACAAGGCGGCCGTTGTAGTCGGTGGTGCGCCAGGCGGGCAGGTGCACCAAGCTGCCCGTGCCCACCGAAACCGCCCCTCCCCAGAAGCCGGTGGGCTGGTCGAGGTGGCCCATGATGCGCGTGATATGCAGGGCCTGCACCACGGGCGCACTCAGCACGGGCGCACCGATGCAGTTGCGGGTGAGGGTGCGGCGTTGCAGCTGGTAGTCCAGCGCATCGCCGCTGGCACTGAGGGTGCGGCTAATGATGCTGTCACGCGTCCAGCGATAGTCAACGCAGCCGGGCAAGCCTGCATAGCCGGTGGTGGTTGTTCGGCGCAGGAATACATCGCCGGGCTGGAAATCATACACCGCAAAAGCACCTAGCTTATTAATGCCCAGGCCCAGCTCCGGCAGGGCCGTGAGCGTGAGCGCGGCCTGCGGCAGCCGGGCATTGAGGTAGTGCCCCAAGGCCGGGCCACTCACCCAGCCAAGGCGCTTGCCGAGCGTGATAACGGCCCCATCCGACAGGGTGATGGTGGCCAGCGAATCGGCCTGCCCCAGCACCGCGCCCAGCGTGCGGGCCGTGACGCGGGCCGTGAGGCCGGCCGCAGTAGCCGCCCACGCCTGGCCCAGCACGGCGCGGGGGCGCAGTGTGAAGGTGCGGCCGTTGGCGGCCGTAAGGACGTATTCGGCCCCGGGGCGCTGCGTTAGCGAGGTGCCAAAGAGGTTATCATTGCGCTGCACGTAGTAGCCGCAGTTGCCTTGCTGAGGCAGCGCACGGCCCCGGCTGGTGCGCTTATCGAACAAAAACAGCGAATCGGCGCCCTGTGCCTGACGGCTGGCCAGGCGCAACAGGTGCGTGGTGTCGCCGGGCGTGGCAGCGGCGCTGAGCTGATAGCTGAGGCCGAAGCGAAACGGGCGGTAGGCCTGCGCATGGGCAGTGGTGGCCCACAGGCCGGCGGCCAGCAGGAAAACCAGCGAGGAGAAGTGCTTCATGTAGTTGTGGAATGAAGGAATGGCACAGGTTGGGCGCGGCAGCACGTACAGTCTGCGGTAGGCGACTGGGGATAAATATATTAAAGGAAATTTGCCAACCACTTTTTTGGCCGGAAAAGCCGCCGATTATTCACCTGAAGAAAAATTAATGTGGCCTTCAGGCCGGCTTCAGGGCGCGATGGAAATTTTGTATCGTCGGAAGAGCAACCGGAGCTCGCCGACGCTTACGACTCAACTTTTCATCTCCCATATTTTTTTCATTAATCCCATGAATAAGCCCTTTTATTCGGTTGCCCTGCTGGCCGCTGCTCTGCTGGCTGGCACCATTCAGGCCGATGCCCAGACCGTCACCAAAGTCAAAACCAAAACCTCGAAATCAGCCAAAGCCACCGCCGGCAACCTGGCCACCCCACCCCCACCGCCCGCCGAAGGCGAAGGCCCTGACGGCCCCGATGGCCCCCGCCCGCCCCGTGGTCCGCGTGGCGAGCACGGCGGCCCGCGCGGTGAGCACGGCCCCGGCAAAGACGGCCCCGGCCGGCGCGGCGAACACGGCGGCCTGCAAACCATCACCGACGTGCGCGGCACCCTGAGCAGCTACGTGGCCAACAACGACGACCAAGTGTACGATGCCTTCATCCTGCGCCCCGCAACCGGCGCGGCCGACACCGTGCGCTTCCCGCGCCACCTGGGCCAGCAGCTGCAAGCCGCCGCCAAAGCCGGCAGCACCGTGACCGTGAGCGGCGTGCGCCACACCGGCCCCGACGGCCGCAGCCACCTCCGCTTCGTGAGCCTGACCAGCGGCAGCCAGACCATCAACGACGCGCCGCCCGTGCGCCCCACCACCCCGCCCACGCCGGAAACCGCCACCGCCAAAGGCAGCATTAAGGAGCTGCGGCGCGACCCCAAAGGCCGCATCCGGGGCGTGGTGCTGAGCGACCAGACCGTGGTGCAGCTGCCGCCCCATGCCTTGGAGCAGCTCAGCGATAAACTGACAGTGGGCGCGACGCTGGAAGCCACCGGCAACCTGCGCACCGCCCAGCCCGGCGAAGCCCGCGTGGCCGGCACCACCGCCCCGCGCGTGGTGCACGCCCAGACGCTGGCGCTGGGTGGCGTGAAGTACCTGGTGCGGTAGGGTTGGCCGGATTTTAGAATCTAAACCTATCAGCCCGTCATGCTGAGCGCAGTCGAAGCATCTCTACCGCGCAACTAATCAGATTTAGTATTGCGGTAGAGATGCTTCGACTGCGCTCAGCATGAGGTTTTTGCGTAGTACAACCTCCCATTATCCCCCTCATGCGCATTCTCATCGTCGAAGACGAGGCCCGGTTAGCCGGCTTCATTCAGCAGGGCCTCACCCAGGCCGGGCACGTGGCCGACGTGGCCGCCACCGGCCCCGAGGGTCTGGAGCAAGCCGCCACCACGCCCTACGATGCCGTGCTGCTCGACCTGATGCTGCCCGGCCAGAGCGGCCTCGACGTGCTGCGCAACCTGCGCGAGTTCGGCATCCAGACGCCCGTGCTCATCCTCAGCGCCCTCACCGATACGCAGCACGTGGTGAAGGGCCTCGAAGCCGGGGCCGTGGACTACCTGCGTAAGCCGTTTGCGTTTGATGAATTGCTGGCCCGACTGCACATCATCGGCCGCAAAACCGCCGGTCCGGCCGGGGCCGAAGCCCTGCGTCTGGCCGACCTCGTGCTTGACCCGCTGGGCCGAGTGGTCACGCGCGCCGGCAAGACGCTCAATCTCACCAACCGCGAATTTGCCGTACTGGAGCTACTACTGCGCAACGCCGGCCGCGTGGTGAGCAAAACCCGCCTCGCCGAGAAAGTGTGGGACGTGGACTACGACATGGGCTCAAATGTGATTGAGGTACACATTTCGCAGCTGCGCCGCAAGCTGGACCGGGATTTTGCGCCCGCACCGGCTTTGTTGGAAACGGTGATTGGGCAGGGGTACCGGCTGCGCGAGCCAGCGGCGACGGGTTAGAATAAGCCAAATGAAAAAGCACGTCATGCTGAGCGCAGCCCAAGCATCTCGCGTGTGGTAGTAACTCAATCGTTGCAACGTCTTTGATTAGTGGAAGCACGCGAGATGCTTCGGCTGCGCTCAGCATGACGTTCTTAAATTAACCCATGACCTCTTCTCCCGTCAGCCCCCCTTCCCCCACACCCAAAACCCACCGTTTCCGCCTGGGCCTGCGCGGGCAGCTGCTGCTGGTGTTCGGGCTGGTGTTTGGGCTGGCGACGCTGGCGGCGGGCAGCTACCAATACCGCAGCCTGGGCCGCCTGCTGGCCCGCGCCGACGACGACCGCCTGCGCCTGCGCGCCGCCCAGCTGTTGGCCCGCGTCAGCCTCGACCCCGAACCCACCCTGCCCCTGCCCGACCAAACCGGCGAAACCATGCGGCTGGTATTTGAAGTGCCTGGGCAGCCAGCCCGCGAGCTGTTCCGCTCGGCCCAATGGCCGGCGGACGATACCACCGGGCTGCCTCGGCCGGGCACGCCGGGCGGGCGGCTGGGCCGAGGCCGCGTGGTGGCCGTGGCCCGGCTGGCCGCCCCGCCCGGCCCGGGGGCCGACTACGCCGAGCCCACCGGCCGCCTCACGCTGTGGCTGGCCCACCCCGCCGCCCCTCTCGAAAAAGCCCTGGCGCGGGTGCGCCGCACCGTGGCGCTGGGCCTGCTGGGCAGCGCGGCGCTGGCCGGCACGCTGGCTCTGCTGGTGGCGGGCGCGGTGCTGCGGCCCCTGCGGCGCATGGCCGCGCAGGCCCGCCGCATTCAGCAAGCCACGGATATTGCGCCCCTGCCCGTGCCCAACACCGGCGACGAAGTGCAGGAGCTGGCCGAAACCCTGAACCAATTGCTGGCCCGCCTGCGCGGCCAGGCCACCGCCCAGGCCAACTTCCTGGCCGCGGCGGCCCATGAGCTGCGCACGCCCCTGGCCACCCTGCAAACCGGCCTCGACGTGAGCGGCCGCGACCCAGCCCTGCCGCCCGCCACCCGCGCCGCTCTGGCCGGCCATGATGCCGAGCTGGCCCGCTTGGGCCGCCTCGTGGACGATTTCCTGCTAGTGGGCCGCCTCGGGAATGGGGCTGCATTACCAATAAATCGACACTCCGTAGCGCTCGACGAATTGCTGCTGGCCCTGGCCGACCGGGAGCTACCGCGCTTTCGGGCAGCGGGCCGCACGCTCACCATCGAATTACCTGATGATGCAACGACCGCCGCTCTCACCACCGCCACCGACGCCGACCAACTCACTACTTTGCTTTTGAATTTGCTGGACAACGCCCGCAAGCACGCCCGGCCCGGCACCGGCGTGGCGCTGCGCCTACAGGCGGCTGAGAAAGGTCACGGTCCCGTTATCAGCATCGAAAACGAGTTAGCGGCCCCACTGGGCGAACATCTGGCCCAGCTCACCACCGCCTGGTACCAGGCCGACCCACTGGCCCCCGGTACCGGCCTGGGTCTCTGGATTGCCGGGCGGTTGGCCCACGGCCTGGGCTTGCAACTTGAGTTCCGCGAGCAGCAGGAGCAGCTGGTGGTGACGGTAAGTTTCCCAACGTAAGGTTCGCTACCGACCTTTGGGGCTCCTGCCACGCCTATTTTTTCGCCCATGAACATTCTGCTGGTTGAAGACGACCCCCGGCTTTCGGCCCTCATCAAGCGTGGTTTAGAAGAAGAACAGCTGACCGTGACCGTAGCTGCCGACGGCGAGCGCGGCCAGGAGCTGGCCCTCGCCCAGCCCTTCGACCTCATTATTCTCGACGTAATTCTGCCCCACCGCAGCGGGCTGGAGGTGCTGGCCGCCATCCGGGCGCAGGATGCGCGGGTGCCGGTGTTGCTGCTCACGGCTCTGGGCACGACTACTGATAAGCTCCAGGGCTTCGGCAACGGGGCCGATGACTATTTGGTCAAACCCTTCGATTTTGCCGAGCTGGTGGCGCGGGTGGGGGCCCTCACGCGGCGCGGTGGCGGGCAGCCCCAAAGTGCCCGCCTGGCCTTTGCCGATGTGCTGATGGACACCGCCAGCCGCACCGTGACGCGGGCCGGCCAGCCGCTGCGCCTCACCACCCGCGAGTTCAACCTGCTGGAATTGCTGCTCCGCCACCCCGGCCGCGTGCTGAGCCGGGGCGAAATCGCGGAGCACGGCTGGGACGAGTCCTTCGACGCGGGCAGCAACGTGATTGACGTGTACGTGAGCTATTTGCGCAAGAAAGTGGACCACGGCTTTCCCACCAAGCTCATTCATACCGTGACGGGCGCGGGCTACGTGCTGCGGCAGGAGTAGCAGAACGTCATGAAGAGCGTAGCGAAGCATGACGTTCTTTTGCGCCGCTAATCCAATTCGAAACCAACCCCACCCCATGACCATCCGCAACCGCCTGACCTGGCTCTTCGTGGGCGTGGTGGCCTTCATTCTGCTGGGGGTGCTCACTACGGCGTTTTTGTTGCAGGCCGATTACAGCCGGCGCGATTTCCGGCAGCGCCTGCGCGAGCGGGCGGTGGTGGCGGCCTACATCTACCTGGAAAAGGATGAGCTGCGCAGCTCGGCGTTCCAAGCCTTCCAGAAACAGTTTCAGCGCACGCTCACCGAGGAAATTATTCAGCTTTATGATACCAAGGGTGAGGTGCGCTTTGTGCGCGAGGATGCTCGCCTGGAGGTGCCGCCCGACGTTTTGGCCCGTATCAAAGAAGGCCACGAGGAGTATTTTGAGGATGGCACCCGTGAGGCGGTGGGCATTTTTTACCGCGACAACCAGGGCCAGTACGTGGTGGTGGCCGGGGCCGAAAACATCCGTGGCGAAGCCCGCCTGCAATACCTGGCCACCATTCTGGCCACTATTTTCGTGCTGAGCCTGCTGCTGATTTACGCGGCCGGGCGGCTGTTTGCGGGGCGGGCGCTGGCCCCCATCGCGGCCCTAAATGACCAGATGGACCGTATCTCGGCCCACGACCTGCACCGGCGCGTGGCCGAAAACCTCTCGGGCCGCGAGCAGGACGAGCTTTCGCGCCTCGCCCACACCTTCAACCGCCTGCTCGACCGCCTCGAAAGCAGCTTCGACGGCCAGCGCGCCTTCGTGCGCAACGCCTCGCACGAGCTGCGCACCCCGCTGGCCGCCAGCATCGGAGAGGCCCAGCTGGCCCTGGCCCGCGAGCGCGAGCCCGCCGCCTACCGCGCCGCCCTGCACGCCCTGCTCACCGACCTCACCCAACTCAACGCTCTGCTCAACCACCTGCTGGACTTGGCTCAGGCCGAAACCCCGCTGCCCGAGCACGACACCCGCATCCGCGTGGACGAGCTGCTGGCCGAAGCCTGTGCCGCCATCGACCCGGCCCAGCGCCCGCGCCTGCACCTGCACACCGGCCGCCTCCCCGCCGAGCCCGAGCAGCTGGAGCTCACCGGCAACCGCGCCCTGCTCAGCCGCGCCCTCATCAACCTCCTCGAAAACGCCCTGAAATACTCGGAGCCCCAGCCGGTGGCCGTCGACCTCGAATACGAGCCCGGCGGCGTACTCGTGCGCATCCGCGACCAGGGCATTGGCATTGCCGAAGGGGATTTGCCGCAGGTATTCCAGCCGTTTTTTCGGGCTGGCAATGCCCGGCCGGTGACGGGCCACGGCGTAGGCCTGCCGCTGGCCCGCAAAATCATCGAGCAGCACGGCGGGGAATTGAAATTGACTTCGCAGCTGGGCCACGGCACCACCGTACTGGTGCGCCTGCCCACGGCGTAACCACGTAGCGCGGACTTTTAGTCCGCGAATGCACAATTGCAACGGAAGCAGATGGCCAGAACTCGCGGACTAAAAGTCCGCGCTACATTTTTCTTTCTAATCGTATTCTAATGACATGCCGGTAGCCTTGCAGCAGTTTAACCACTGCCGCACTCTATGAACCTACCAAACCAGTCGCTAGCAAACCGCCACAGCCACGCCCACTACCGCAAAAGCACCCTCGCTTTTACGGCCGTACTCGGGCTCCTATTCTTCACCGCCTGCACCCCCTCCGATGCCGATGCCCTGGATGAGCCCGCGCCCCAGGCCGTCGTAACCCAATCAAAAGCCCTCCCCGAAACCACCCCGGAAGAGTTGGTGCTGAGCGGCGAAATCGCGGCCGATGCCAACCACACGGCACGGGTATTCCCCCGAGTGGGCGGCCAGGTGCTGCGCGTGGGCGTTGATTTGGGCGATGAAGTGAAGCAGGGCCAGGTGCTGGCCGTGCTGCAAAGCCGCGAAATCGCGGAGCTGCAAAACCAGAGCACCGCCGGCACCGCCGACCTGGCCGTGGCCCGCAAGAACCTGGCCGTGGCCGAAGAGCTGTTCCAGAACGGCCTAGCGGCCGGGCAGGACGTATTCAAAGCTCGCGCCGAGCTGGCCCGCGCCACCGGCACCGCCACCCGCAACCACCGCCAGCTCGACACCTACGGCATGGCCCAGGGCGGGCAATACGAGCTGAAAGCGCCCGTAGCGGGCTACGTCATCGAGAAAAACGTGGCGGCGGGCCTACGCTTCAACGCCGCCGACATGCCCGCCGCCTTCACCGTGGCCAACCTGGATAGCGTGTGGGTCATGGCCAACGTGTTCGAATCGGACCTGACGTTGGTGCACCGGGGTCAGGCCGTCGAAATCACCACCCTGAGCTACCCCAACCAGCCGCTGCAAGGCCGCATCAATCAGGTTTTCCACGTCCTCGACCACGACAGCAAGGTGATGAAGGTGCGCTGCACGCTGCCCAATCCCGGCCACCTGCTCAAACCCGGCATGCACGCCCAGGTGCGTGTGCTGGCAACTTCCACCAACTAAGCACGGCATGGCTATTCTCATCATCGAAGCCGAAGAAAAGCGCCGGGCGGCCGTGCAGCGGTTTTTGCAGCGCGCCGGCTACGTCACCGACCTCGCTCCTACCCTGGCCGCCGCCACTGCCCGGCTGGCCGCCCGCTCCTACGAATTCGTGCTGCTGGCCCAGTTCCTGCCCGACGGCGACGGCCTCACACTGCTCTACGAAGCCCAGCGGCGCGGCTCCCGGGCCGCCTTTATTCTTATGATGGCCACCGATTCGGTCCAAGACCGCCTACAGGGCTTCGCCGCCGGGGCCGACGACTGCGTGGCCCGCTCCACCACGCTGCTGGAGCTGGAGCGGCGGCTGCGCAGCATTGCCCGGCAGCGGTTTGGCCGGCCCCGGCCGCGCATCAGCTTCGGGCCGGGGTTTGAGCTAGACCTGGCGGCCCGGCGCCTGCGCCACGGCCCAGATGCGGTGGACTTGAGCCGTTCGCAGTTCGACCTGCTGCACCACCTGCTCCGGCACCGAGGCCAGCCCCTCACCCGCGAGCAGCTGGGCGCGCACATCGGCAAAGGCACAGAGGGGTCGAATTATATCGACGTACATATTATGAACGTGCGCAAAGCCCTGGCCCGCTTCGCCCCGCCCGATTTCCTGCAAACCGTGCGCGGCATCGGCTACCAGGCGGCGTAAAAGAGGTAGGGGCGGGGCCTGCCCCCGCCCGTCGTCCGCGCCGAAACAACGATTCCGTGCAACGACGGGCAGGGGCAGCCCCCGCCCCTACCTCGTATAATCCAGAGGCAAAACACCCCGCAAAAACCCCACGGCCCGGCCCGGCGTACCAGCGGCAGCAGCGCAGTTCCCGGCGCTGGCTGTTACTTGCCTCTATGCGTCACTTCTGCACTCGTTTACCGCTGGCTTTGCTGCTGGCGGCGTTTTCTATTTTCACCGCCTCGGCCCAGAAAGTGGGCCTCGTGCTCAGCGGCGGCGGGGCCAAGGGCCTGGCCCACGTGGGCGTGCTGCGGCAGCTGGAGAGAAACCACATTCCCATCGACTACATCGTGGGCACGAGCATGGGCGCGGTAATTGGCGGCATGTACTCGGCCGGCTACTCGCCCGATGAGATTGAGCAGATTGTGCTCAGCCCCGAGTTTCAGCGCTGGACTTCAGGCAAACCGCTCGAAAGCAAAACATTCAACTTCCTCACGGCCGAGCCGTCGCCCTCAGCCTTGCGCCTGGGCATTGCCATCGATTCCACGTTCAAGGCCCGCATCAGCACCAATCTGGTGAACGATTTGAACCTGAACCTGGCCCTGGCTCGCCTGCTGGCCCCGGCCTCGGCCAGCAGCAACTACAACTTTGACAACCTGTTCGTGCCCTTTCGTTGCATGGCCTCGGAGGTATTCACGCGGCAGGTAGTGGAGCAGAAAAGCGGGTCGCTGTCCGATGCCATTCGCAACTCGATGTCGTTTCCGCTGGCGTTCCGGCCCATCCGCAACCTCGACGGCAAGTATTACTACGACGGCGCGGTGTACGACAACTTCCCCACCAATACGATGAAGAAAACCTTCGCCCCGGACATCATCATCGGGGTGAACGTGGGCGACGTGGCCTTCAAGAAATACCCAAAAAACGACGATGCGCTACTGGCCAGCACGGTAGCCTTCCTGGGCACGAGCGTGGCCGATACCGGCAGCGTAGGCAAAAACGGCATCTATATTCAGCCCGATTTGGACGGCATGGGCGTGGGTGATTTCGACCGCGTGAAGGACTTCATTGCCGAAGGCGACACGGCTGCCAGCCGCAACATGGACAAGATTAAATCGCGCATCAGCCGACGCGTCGATTCGACGAGCTTGCAGCAGCGGCGGCTGGCCTTCCAGGGCCTGGCGCCCAAGCCGCGCTTCATTGAGGTGCAGGTGCGCGGCCTGCGCCCCGACCAGAACGAGTACGCCGCCCGCTTTTTCCCGCGCTCGGGCCGCGAGTATTCGCTCGATGACATTGAGGAAGGCTACTACCGCCTGGCGTCGGACGACTATTTCAAGAACATCTACCCGCGTATTCGCTACGACGCGGCGCGTAAAGGCTACATTTTCAGCGTCGATGCGCAGCGCAACAACAACGTGAGCACCGAAGTGGGCTTCGTGCTCAGCAACCGGCCCATCGACAACCTGTTTTTCGGCCTCGAATTCCGCTACCTGCGCCGGCTGCTCTACACCGCCTCGGCCGACGTGAGCCTGGGCCGCTTCTACAACGGCGCGCACGGCTCATTCCGCATCAACGTGCCGGCCCGGCTGCCGTTCTTCTTTGAGCCCGAAGTGACGTATAATCAATGGGATTTTCAGAACACAGGCGGGGTGCTGGGGCGTGATGTCATCAACACCCAGGTGCGGCAGCAGGACACTAAATTGGGCGGGCAGTTTGGCATCAGTCCCACGTTCCGCAGCCGGATATTGCTCGATGTGGCCACTTTCGTCACCAAGGACGAATACACCAACTCCAAGGAAATCAACACCTCCGATGTGCTCGATGCCACCGTGTTTAGGGGCGTGACCGGGGCCATCCGCATCGCCCGCAACACCCTGAATCGCAAGCAGTACTCCACCAGCGGCCACCGCTACGTGTACACGTTGCGCGGCGTCACGGGCTCTTCGGACTATACACCGGGCTCCACGGCCCAGCAGCCGGGCAGCTCGCAGCACCGCGAGTGGCTCCAATTTCGGGCCACCGTGGAGCGCTACTTTGCCCTGGGCAAGGAGCGCCACGCCTGGGGCTACTTCGGCGAATTGATGGCCAGCGGCCAGCCCACGTTCACCAACTACCGCTCATCGCAAACCATGTCGCCGGTTTTTGCGCCTTTGCCCGATTCGCGCACGTTGTTTCTCGATACCTACCGCTCGTCGCGCTACGCGGCCGTGGGCCTGCGCTACACCCAGCCCTTCCTCAAAAAGCTGGAATGGCGCACCGAAGTCTACGTGCACCTCAACGGCCAGCCCCTCAAACAAGGCGACCTGCAACAAGCCGTGCGCCAGTCGGGCTTCGACCGGCCCCGCATAACGGCCAGCACGGGCCTCATTTTCCAGACGCCGGTGGGGCCGCTGGCCCTGCACGCCCGCTTCTACGACGACCCGGCCGAGCGATTTGGCATCTACGGGCACCTGGGCTACCTGCTGTTCCGCAGCCGGGCGCTGGAATAAGGAGTTAATTCATACCTGAATTGTCATTCCGCCCGCCGGGAGGAATCTGAGTAAAACCGTTTAGCGGCAATGCTTAGATTCCTCCCGGCGGGCGGAATGACCGTTTTAGTCCAATGCCCGGCGTACTTCGGCAGCGGCTTCCAGCGGCAATAGGTGCCCGGCTCCCGGCACCACCTCAAACGGAGTACCGGCCGGTAGCAGCGGCAGCGTGAGCCGGCGTTGCGTGGCAGGCGTGATGGACGTGTCGCCCTCCCCTACCAGCAGGTGGCAAGGAACGTTCAACTGCGGCATCAGGGTGCTGATGTCTTCGCGGGCTCCTTGCAGCAGCCAGGTGGCCCAGGCGACCTCGGTGCTGCGCAGGTTATCGGCGATAACGTGGGCGCGTAGGGCCGCAGCCAACGGTTGGCGGGTGATTTTTCGGAAGGTTTTTTCGGCTTCTTCCCGCTTGCCGTAGGCGGCCAGCGAGGCAGCCCGGTCGGCCTCCGACATGGGCTCGCCGGCCGGCGGCGAGGGCGAGAGCAGCACCAGCCGGCGCAGGCCCGCTGGCTGCCGGGCGGCAAGCGCCAGGGCCATTTTGCCGCTCATGCTGTGCCCGATGAGCGTAAAATCCGTCACCTGCTGCTGCTGAATGTAGGCCGCAATCCAGTCGGCGTAGGCCCGCACCGAGTAGTCGAACTTCGGCGGCACCGGCTGCGCGCCGAAGCCGGGCAGGTCCGGCGTCAGCAGGTTGGCCTCGGGCAGCAGCGGGCGCAGCACATCGTATTCGCGGCCGGAGCCCGCCCAGTAGTGCAGGGCGATAATAGTAGGAGGCATAAGCTATATGGGTACGTAAGCATTACGGCCGGGCCAGTATAGCGAACGGGAATGCGGCCACAGCCATGCCGGATGGCTTTTGCAAAAAGAAACCAGCCAATACTTTACCGGGTTTTTCGTCATCATTTCGCCCCGAGCTTAATCCATAAAAATCATTGAATTAAGTGGTCCAGAAAGTTCTGGTTTGGTAGTGCGCGCTATTATTTCAGCCGGACCAGCGCAATCCAGTTTTGGGAAAGTGCCGTAGGTTCTGGCTCACTGCTAACTGACTATTTATTCATTACCCGGTTCTCACGTCTAACCCGCCTGCTTATTTCCGTATACGCTACTATTCTTTTCCGTTTATCTTACTCTTCAGGCGCTTGACCCGGACCGCTATTATGGGCCAGTAGCCAAGCTCCTTCATCCTCCCCCTGTATGAATAAAGCTCCGACGTTGCTCCCCGCAACGGACGAAGAAATCCTTGTGCAGCGCCTGGTAGCGCGCGACGAGCAGGCCCTGCGGGTACTACACGACCAATATTCCCGTAACCTCCTGACAGTTATCAACCGCTTGGTGCGCGATGAGACGCTGGCGCAGGATGTGTTGCAGGAAGGCTTGCTCAAGGTCTGGCTCAGCATCGACCGCTACGATGCCACGCGCGGCCGCCTGTTTACCTGGATGGTGCGGGTGTGCTGCAACCAGGCCATCGACGCGATGCGCAGCCCCCGGCACCGTTTCAACAGCGGCACCAAGTCGCTGGAAGTGGGCGGGGCGCAGCGGGCGCAAGCGCCTTCCTCCTTCAACCCCGAGCACATTGGCCTGCGCGAGCTCACCCTCAAGCTCAAGCCCAAACAGCGCGAGGTCATCGACCTGCTCTACTTCGGCGGTTGCACCCAGGTTGAAGCCGCCGAGCAGCTCGGCATTCCGCTGGCCACGGTGAAAACCCGCGCCCGCGCCGCCCTAGCGGTGCTGAGCCAACTGGCAAAGTAAGTTTTTTTTTTAGCGGGCCTATCAATAGTTTTATTGTCTGTCATCCTGAGCGCAGCGAAGGACCTTATCACGCCAGAACAACTTTCGTTCGGCGGTGATAAGGTCCTTCGCTGCGCTCAGGATGACAGACGTTTTTAAGCCCTCACCGCGGGCATTCCTCCCGCGTCAGGCTTTCGTTGATGACGATGGCGGCGCGGTTGCCATCGGCGGCGGCCAGCAGGGCTTGCTGGGTGCCGGGCTTGGTATCACCGGCTGCGTACAGACCAGGGATGGAAGTGTGCAGTCGGGAATCAACCCACACCGCGCCCTTGCTGGTGAGGCGAGCTCCCAGGTTGGCGGCCAGCGGCGTGCGCTGGTGCTGGGGCGCGTGCAGAAACATCGCAGCCCGCTCCAGCTGGTCGCCGTTGGCAAATTCGATGCAGCGCAGGTCGCCTTTCGACGAGCCAATGAGGCGGGTAATGGGCTCTTCCCGAATGCCGATTTTTTCGCGGTGCAGGCGGCGGCGGGCATTGGGCGTGAGGTGGCCGGGGCCATCCGTCACCACGATTACGTCGCGGCTCCAGCGGCTCACCAGCAGGGCCAGGCCCGTCACGGTGCGGCCCTGGCCGTACACGGCCAGCGGCTGGTTGCGCACTTCCCAGCCGTGGCAATAGGGGCAGTGGAGCACGCCCCGCCCCCACAGCTCGCGGAAGCCCGGCAGCGGC
This sequence comes from Hymenobacter segetis, assembly GCF_054776495.1. Taxonomy (NCBI): domain Bacteria; kingdom Pseudomonadati; phylum Bacteroidota; class Cytophagia; order Cytophagales; family Hymenobacteraceae; genus Hymenobacter; species Hymenobacter segetis. Next base: position 1,024,527 of record NZ_BAAHBV010000002.1, read on the forward strand.
GGCAGAATGTCGCTCACGCCGGTGGCCAGCAGCACCCGCCGGGCCGTCACGGTGATGGGGGTATCGTCGGCCGTGCCGTGGCCGATGGCCCGGAAGCCGTGGGCCTGCCGCGTGAGCGTATCGATATGCAGGCACTGCACTTCCACGGTTTCGTAGGGTGCCAGTTGCTCCTGGCCCAGGCGCAGCAGCTCGGCTGGCCGGATGCCGTCGCGGGAGAGAAAGCCGTGCACGCCGGGCGAGGCGGCATTGCGGGGCGGGCCACCATCGGCCACCAGTACCCGCCGCAGGCAGCGCCCCAGCGTGAGGGCCGCCGACAGCCCGGCGCTGCCCGCGCCAATAATCAACACGTCGTAATCCAGTTCCATAACACGCAACAGCTGGTAGCCGGTTAGATTAACTCTGATGCCAATGCTCAGGTTATGGGTACGCTTCGATTTTATACAAAAAAAGGCCCTCCCCGCGTGGGGAGGGCCTTTTTGCATGGTCACCGGCCGGGGTCGGGGCCACATCAGTTATTCCTTGATGAGGCGCTTGGTCAGGTTGATGGTCTGGCCGTTGGCCTGGCCGCGCACCAGCAGGTTGTAGGTACCGCTGGCGATGGTGTTCAGGTCCAAAGCGTGGGCCAGGCCGGCTTCCAGCGTCGTGTTGAGGACTATGCGGCCGGTAGCGTCGAGCACGCTCACCTGGTAGCGGCCGGTGGGCAGCTGGGTCAGGTCGAGCTGCGTGCCGGTGGTGGCCGGGTTCGGGAACAGGACGATGGCCGGTACCAGCGTCGTGGTGAAGGTCACGGTACGCACGGGCGAGTAGCTCGTTTCGCCGTCGGTATCCATCTGCTTCAGGCGGTAGTACACCAGGCCTTTAGCTTTCGGGCCGATGCCGGCGTCGGTGAGGGCGTACTCGGTGGTCGTGGTTTTGCTACCCTGGCCTTTCACTTCGCCGATTTTCACAAAGTCGGTGCCGTTGAGGCTGCGCTCCACGTCGAAGTGGTCGTTGTTCTTCTCCTGGGCCGTGTGCCACAGCAGCGCCGCGTCGAGGTTTTTCACCGCCGTAGCCGTGAAGTCGGTCAGCTCAACCGGCAGCGGGAAGTCGCCGATGGTGTAGGAATACGTCAGTGAGTTAGTGCCGCCGTTGGCGTCGATGGTTGTCACGGTTATCGAATAGGTGCCGGATTTGAGGGCCAGGCGGTTCGAGACGTAAATCTGACCCGTAGCGGCATCGAGGGCGAGGCCGGGGGCCAGCGTACCACCCGTTTGCACCACGCTGGTGAGGCCACCATTGGCCGGATTCGGGTTCACGGTGCGGTCGGCCAGGTACTTGCCAAAGGGCAGCGAGCCATCGGCGTTGTACTTCACCGTGTTCACATCAATCAGGTTCACGATGACATCGTTGTCCTGGTATTTCACCGTGCGGCCTTTGGTGGCCGTGCTCGTGGCGGTCGATTTCTCGTCCTTGCCGATTGCAATAGTGTACAGGGCCGGGGCCGAAGTCAGGCCGGGCGTGTCGGTGGTGGTGTAGCCGAAGGTTACATTGCCCACATACGTCGGGTCGGTGGCCAGGATGGTGCCGCGCGGGTCGAAGTACAGGTTGGCAATCTGGGTGGCCGTGTAGCCTACGCCCGTAGCAGCGGGGGCAGTACGGGCGGCATCCAGGTACAGGATGCCCGTGTTGGCGGCTGGCAGCGAGGTCAGCGTGTAAGTCAGCGTGGCGGTCTGGCCGGCATCAGCATCGGTACCCGTGAGGGGCGAGATTTTGATGGGGCCGGCCGTGCTGCCGATAACGCCGGTCAGGAAGCTCGGCAGCGTGTTCACTACGTCGTAAGCCGTAGGCGTCTGGTCGATGGCCGTAGCGAAGGGTGTGGCCACCGTGTTGTTGCCCGTGTTCGTGTCGCCGGGGGTATTGGCCGTGGCCGACACCGTGTAGCTGGCATTAGGAGCATCGAAGGACACGTAGTTCACCACATCGCCGGCCGGGGTCACGCTCATGGCGTTCATCAAGGGGAAGGTGATGGTGATGGTGCCGCCCGAGGCCGGAGCCTGGGTGCTGCCCGCCGGGAAGCTGATGTTGGTAGCCGTGGCTGGGATGGTCACCGTCTGCGTCACCACGCCCGAGGGCGAAGGACCGTTGTTGGTCGTCACTACGGCGTAGGTTACGCGGCTGCCAGCGAGGGCAACAGCCGGGCCTTTCACACTGGTGGTCACATCCACCTGCGAAGTCACGGTGATAACCGCGCTGTTGGCATTGTTGCTGGCAACGGCATCGGCCGTGGCCGAAGACACGAAGGACGTACCCGTTACCGAACCGCTGGCCGGGGCCTTGAAGGTCACGTTGTAGCCCGTGAGAGCCGCTGCGCCCGAAGCGAGCGAGTTCACCGAGTTCCAGGTTACCAGGCCCGTGGTATTGTTGTAGACACCACCGGTGCCGCCGGCTACGGTTACCACGTTGCTGCCATTGGCCAGGCCGGCCGGCAGCTGCACGCGGGGCACTACGGTAGTGGCCGTGATGCCGCCCGCCAGGTTGCTGAAGGTCGCGTTCAGGGTAACCGAAGCGCCCGGGGTTACCGAGCTCACGCCGCCCGAGATGCTGATGGACGTGGCCAAATCGGCCGAGCCCGCTACCGAAGTAGTAGCGCGGGTGGTGAGGGCATCAGCGCGGTTGTTGCTGAGGTCGGTGTCGATGGTAGTGCTGCCAACCTGGGCCCGGGTTACGGGCACCAGCTGCGTCACATCGGGCATCTGCACCGTCACGGTGTTGGCCACGCTGCCGCCGCTGGGCAGGTTGGTAGCCGTGGCGAAGGTGACAACGCCCGTCGCGTTGTCGTAGCTGGCACCGGCAGCGTTGCCGTTCACCAGTACTGTGCCGCCGCTGGTGGTGAGGCCGGCGGGCAGTTGCAGGGTCGAAACGATGGAAGCCACCGGCACGGGGCCATTGTTGGTCGTGGTCACGGCGAAGGTGACGGGGCTGCCGGGCAGGGCTGAGGCCGGGCCGCTCACGGCCACCGTTACATCAGCGGCCGGCGTCACGGCCAGTACGGTCGTGGCCGAGTTGTTGGTGCTGCTGGTTTCGGTGGTCGAGGTACGCACGGCGGCCAGCAGGGCCAGCTGGTTGCTGCCGGTGGTGGAAGCCGAGGGGTCGGTAATCACGCTGGCGGGCACATTGAAGGTGATGGTGTTCACCTGACGGCTGGCAGCAGCAAGGGGGCTGGCCAGGGTGAAGGTGGCCACGCCCGTGGCGTTGTCATAGGTACCAGCGGTGGTACCAGCGAAGGTCACGCCGCCGTTGGCGTTCAGGCCAGCGGGGAGCTGCACGGTCTGCACCACGTTGTAGGCGGTGTTGGCACCGGGGTTGGCAGTGGTCACGGCATAGGTCACGGCCTGGCCCACGGTGGCGGTAGCCGGGCCGGCCAGCGTGGTGCTCACGTCGGTGGTAGTGATGATGTCCACTTTCACTTCGCCCACGTTATCGGCCGGCACGGGGTCGGCGTTGGCTTCGCGCACGGTGGCCGTAGCCAGTACCGGGCCGCTGGCCGGGGCCGTGAACTGAATGGTGAACGGCAGCGGGTTGGTGGCCTGCGGCGCGAGGCTGGCAATGGTGGTGAAGGTCACAATGCCGGTGGCCGAGTCGTAGGTACCGTTGCCTACCGTCACGCCGGTGAGGCCGGCGGGCAGCTGCACTTGCTGCACCACGGCGGTGGCAGTGCCCGCGCCGCGGTTGCCGGCCGCTACCGTCAGGATTACGGCAGTGCCAGCGGTGGTCACCGTCTGGTTCGAGCTGATGGTGGTGTACACGTTGGCGGGGGTGCCCACGCCGGCTACTACCGTCGTGCTCACCGTGGCCCGGTCGTTCGAGGCAGCACCAGTGTTGGTGTCGCCGGAGTTATTATCGCCGGGGTTGACTGCGCCGTTGGCCTGCACGTTGGCAGTAGCGCTGTATGTGGCAGCCGGGGCGGCAAAGCTGATGGTGTTGGTCACCGTCTGGCCGATGGGCAGCGTGCTCAGGGTCGGGAAGGTCACCACCGTTTTGTTGGTGCCTGAGTTGTAGGCGGCCGTGCCGCCATTCGAGATGTAGAGGCCGGTAGTCGTACCATCGGCCGCCAAAGTCAGGTTGCCATCGAAAGTCACCGTCTGAATAACGCTGGGAGCCGGCGAGGCCGAACCGGCCGCATTGGTGGTGCGCACTAGGTAAGTAACGAGGCCGCCAGAAACCACCGGGGCAGCCAGGCCCGCGCCATCTACCGAGCCGGTGATGGTGGTCGACACATCATACGAAGGCGTGATGTTCACCGTGTTCGTGGCGAAGTTGTTGGTGCGGTTCAGCTCCGGGCCGTTGCTGCCGGCCGTGCTGCCGATATTGGCCGTAGCCGTAATCGGGCCGCTGGCGGGCGCTTTGGTGAAATTGGCCACGTAGGTGTTCGTGGTGTTGGCCGCCAAAGAAATGGGCGAGGGCGTGAAGGTCACGAGGCCCGTGGCGTTGTCGTAGGTCGGTACCGTGCTGGCCGTGCCGTTGATGGTGAAGGTCACCGCGCCACCGTTGCTGGTGAGGCCGGGCACGAGCTGCAGGGTCTGGGTTACGTTGCTGGCGGCTACGGCGCTGGCATTCTGGGCCGTCACGGTGTAGCTCAGGGCGGCACCGGCCGTCACGTTGCTGTTGTTGGCCGGGCCGGTGATGGCGGTTACCAAATCCAGCACCGGCGTTACCGATACGGTCAGGTTGGCCTGGTTCGAGGTTACGTTCTCGGTGTTTGTGACGGTGTAGGGAATCGTCACGTTGCCGGTGAAGGTCGTGTTGGCCGGCGTAAATTTCACCTGCCCGGCGGGCACACCCACCGTGGTGTAAGTGCCCTGGCCGGCCACCGTAAAGGTGGTGGCCGACTGCCCGGCAATATTGTTGGGATTCAGGTTGATGGTAGCGCCCGTGAGGGTACCCACGCTCGCCACGTCGTTACCGGTCACGCTGAAGGTAACCGGGGCGGCCGGGTTGGCCGTGATGGTGTTGAAGTCGTTATTGGCCGTAATCGTCACGCAGTTCACACCCGCCACGCTATTGGCAATGCTGGCGCTGATGGCCGCGCTGCTCACGCCGGTAGCACCGGCTTCTGAGCCAAAGGCAACCGGGCCAGGCAAGGTGGTACCGTTGGCCGCGCCGTTGGTGGTGGCCGTGGTAGCGGTCACGCCATTGGTAAGGATTACGCCGCCGCCGCCGCCGCCGCCGGGGCCGTGTAGTGCAGCAGCATTTTGAGTACCCTGGCCGTCGTTAGTACCGCCCGTTCCACCGTTGGCCGACAGCGCCAGGCTGGTAGCCTGGTTGTTGGTAGCCGTAACAAGGATGGAGCCGCCGGCCCCGCCGCCGCCGCTGCCGTCGTTGCCCACCGTATTGTTAGCATTCGCGCCATTGGCCAGGATGCTGCCGGTACCCGTCAGAGTGCCCGTCCGCACCAGCACGATGCCGCCACCGGCCGCGCCGCTGCTGGCAAAGCCGTTGTTGGGCGTGCCCGTGCCGTTGTTGGTAGAGCCGGCTCCGCCGCCGCCACCCATCACCAGGCGGCTGCTCGTAGCCGCCGGGAAGGCTGCACCGGGCTCGCCGCCCACTGCTGTGGCACTGCTCCAGGCGTTGCCGCCACGGCCGCCACGGCCGCCGTTGGCGCCGCCGCCGCCGCCACTGTTCTGGTCGTTATTGAGGGGGTTGGCATCCGTACCGCCGCCACCGGCGTTGCCGGGCGCGCCGCGGCCGTTGTCGCCGCTGGGGTAGCCGTCATTCAGGCCAGCCGGCAGCAGCGTAGGATAGCCGGTAACCGCGGCGCGGGTATCGAGCAAGCCGTTAGTCGGGTCGTTCACGTAGCGCGGGGTACCGGCCAGGCCTTCACCCTTGGTACCATTCGTGTTTTGTGCGGCCGACGAGCGGTAATCGATGCCAGTAGTGCCGGTGTTATCGCCACCAAGCTGCCGGCCGGCACCGCCCCGGAAGCCCAGGCCCGAAGCGTTAATGTTGAAACCAGCCAAGTCGAGTTTTGCGGCCACATCGAGGGCCACGATGCCGCCGGTAGCCCCGTTCCAGGCCAGCGGCGAAATGGTGGCGCCCAGCGTGAGGTTTATGTACTGCGGCACCCGGATTACCTGGAAGGTGCGCTGGCCGGTGGTACCGGTTGCCACGGCGTTCACGTAGCTGTTTTTCAGGCCCGAGGCCAGGGTGATGGTGCCGCCGGCCGTAGAGAGGACCGTAGCGCTGGTGCTGGCTACGGTCACGTACTCATAGGTACCGGCCTTGAAGTTGGTGGATACGCTACTGCCGTTGCCCGAACCGCCGGCCACGCCGTCGCCGTAGGTATCATCGTTGCTCGTGTTGATGTCGGCACCCTGCATCTGAATCACCAGGAGCAGGTCGCCGGGGGCAATATTGGTAGCAGCGCCGCGGGCCACGCCCACGTTGATGGTGGTGGCACCCACACCCAGCGTCTGGGCGGCCGTGCTGGGGTAATACGTATTCGGGTTGGCCGAAATCGTGGGCGACAGGTCTTTGCCAGCCGTGGCGCACGGGGCGGGCGTACCAGCCGCGCCGGTAGCCGACGTAGTCGTCGTCACGTTGGCATTGGCCGCCGTGCCGTTGTTGTCGGCGGCGTTGTTGTCGATGGTAGTGCTGGTGCTAGCGGCTTTGCCGGTGGCCGTTGCGGCCGTGGCCACAAAGCTCACCGAGTTGATAACCGTCGCATTCACCGCCAGCGAGCCGTTGGTAAAGGTCACGATGCCCGTGCTGGGGTCGTAGCTACCATTGGCCGAAGTGGTTACCGTAGCCGGCTTGTTGGGAAGGGTAATGGTCGTGACCGTGCCGGCCGCGGCGGCCGTGCCGTTGTTGGTGGTGTTAGCCAGGTAGTACACCGTCTGGCCCACCACGGCGGTCGAAGGGCCGCTAATGATGGTGAGCAAGTCGGCGTTCGTGACCGTTAGTGTGCTACTCACCGAGTTGTTGGCTTGCTGCGCTACCGTTTCTTCGGTGGTAGTACCGGCCGTGGCCGTGTTGGTATAGGTGCCAGCCGTGGGCGGCACCGTGTACGTGTAAGTAAACGAGTTGCTGGCCCCGGTAGCCAACGCCACGGTGCCAAAATTGATGGTGTTGCCCGTTACCGTGCCACCGCCGTTGTTCGTTACCACTGCCCCGGCGGGCAGGGTCACCACGCGCGACACGGCCGAAGAAGCATCGCCGTCGTTACCAAATTTCACGGTGTAGCTCACCGAACTTCCAGCCACCACGGTAGTGGGGTTGGGCACGGCGGTATACTGGGCATACACGTCGGCCTGCGAGCAGAAGTTGAACGCCGCAAAGCCCATAATCTGTTCGCCCGGGTTGTTGTAAGTGGTTTGGGCGTTCTTGTAAGTAACCACCACCCGGGTCACCGTCGATGGGAACAATACCGTTACGTTGCCGTCCGTAGTCGTATTGGTATTCGTACCGATAATCGTGTTGTTGCCGTTCCAGGCATTGGTGCTGTTAGTACCCAGCGTTACATCGCTGGCGCTCAGCGCAATCGGCGAGCCGCCGGTAGCCGTGGCGTAGCCGTCAATCTGCACCCAGTCCGTCCAGCCATTGCCGTTCGATTGGCCCACCGCTTTGTCGATGTCATTTAGCGTCATCGAAAAGCCATTAGTAGCCCGGTTGAGCGTAAACGTTACTTGGTTATAGTTGGCGTTGGTATTGGTCGGGGCCGTGCCACCATTGTTACCGTAGTCCACGTCCCACAACAATACCTTCCCGAATGATTGGTCCTGTACGACCGTGAGGGTAGTAGTTTGGTTTGATGAGTTCGTGGCATACCCCGATGAGGTAAGGGTGGTGGCACCTGTGGTGAGAGTGCGGCTGGTTTTCCAGTCTTCACCCGCCGTACGCGCGCTGAAATTGAACTCGCTCACATCGGCACAGGTCCGGGCCTGAACGCGGTTGGCCGCCTTCGGATTAACAGACGGATTTTTCCCGGGAATAAACACGTCTCTCATGTTTACTGGTGCGCCAGTGCCAAGGCTTGGCACTCCCGCGTTGCTCGAGGGCCTGTTCTGGCTCCAGCCAGGCAGCGCCAGCAGCAGCAGAAACAGAAGTCGTAAGAGAGGTTTCATAAAATGTGGAGAAGGGTATTAGAAAAAAAATATTATTGGTAAGTCCTTGTTTTCAAAACAAAAAGCTGCGCCAACGGTGGCGCATTTCACCTTCTATATCTGCTACAAAACTATTTCTGTGGAGGAAGCAGCAGAAATGCACTTCGACCAAAGCGGCATCATTCCAGACGAACACCCGGTTTGGGCCCTATTAAAATGCATGAGCACCGTATGGGCATTCAGTCAAAACAATTGACACTTGTTATAATCCCAATCAGGATTCCCTTCCCGGGAATCCCCCGCATTCCAATAGTTGAATACCTGCAAGGCAATCACAATTAAAAAGGAGAGTTTTCTGTTGATTTCCAGCCGATTCGTAATACGTTTTTCGCTACTGTGCTCGCGCGGAAACATGCTTGAGCACCTCACAACAGTATATTTCACGGCATTTTTGCATACGAACCTGACAATCGTATCGGATTGTCGGGATGGGTACTGCACTAAGTCAACCACACAAAGTTCCTCGATTTGATATTTCCGAATAATAATTTTATTATGGAATAATTATATTTACGGCCATTGCTCTACAGTTGAATTGGTCGGACTATAGCGGCATCTGGCAGCAATGGAAAGGGCCAGCAAAACGGGCCAACAGCAAGGGCCAGTCGGAATTCCGACTGGCCCTTGCTGTTGGCCCGTTTTGCTGGCCTTGCTACTAATCTACCGGGCGCTACCCCCGGCCGCTGGCTACCACCAGCTGGTGCAGCGGCTCGTTGAAGCCGATGGCATCCACCAGTTCCTCAAGCGGGAGGTGCAGGCGGTATTTCCAGAAGTGGCTGGGGTTGCTGGGCACGTTGATTTGTTCGTCGTGCGGGTTGGCGCGGCGCAGGTGGCTGTCGATGGCCAGCATATCCTGGAGCGGGAAAATGGCCCACATGGCCGGCGAGTGCAGGTGCTGCACCAGGATTTCGCGCGCCACCCAGGGCTCGCAATAGAACGGGGCCACCTCGCGCCAGTGGCCGAGAATGGTTTCGAAGAAGCGCTGGGTGCGCACCCGGTCTTCTTCCCACCAGCCGCGCACGGTGCTCATGTCGTGGCTGCTGGTCGTGACTACGCTCAGATACGGCGCGCTGTCGGGGTGGCCGAACTCGGTTTCGGGGTTCGAGGGCATGCGCTGGATGTTGAGGCCCAGGATGCCGAGCTCCTTCATTACGCCGGGCACCGACGCGGGCACCATGCCCAGGTCTTCGCCGCAGATGAGCATGTCGGTGGCGTAGCGCACGGGCGGCAACTTAACGAGGCCCTGCTGCCGCCAGAATTCCTCGTGGCGGCGGAAGAAAAAGTCAATGTAAATGTCGTCGTAGAGGCGGCGGCGGTCCTCATCGGAGTCCAGCTCGCGGAACGAGTAGCTTTTGTTCAGGGTGATGCGCGGGTGGTAGAAGTCGTTGCCGGCGGGCACGAACAGAACTTCATTCACCAAAGCAAACAGGCCCTTTTGCAGCCAGGCGAAATACTCGGCGTGCTCGGGGTAAGTGGCAACTTTCTGGGCGATGTAGGCTTCGATTTTGCGCTGGTCGTTCACCGCTTCCTTGAGGTGAATGCGGCCGTAGCTGGCATCGTCCAGGTACTCGTCGAACACGTTCTGGGCCTCGCCCTGGAAGATATCCTGGAGCATGTGCCAGCGGATGTAGGGCTCGCAAAGACGCGAGTAATCGAACCAGCCGAGGCGGCGCTCAATCTCGTGGCGGTGCAGTGGCAGGGCCGGCGCAAAGTGGCCCAGCAGGCCTTCCACCGACTCAATGGGCATCTCCCAGATGCGGAAGAAACCGAGGATGTGGTCGATGCGCAGCGTGTCGAAGTAGCGGGCGAGGTGGCCCATGCGCTGCTTCCACCAGAGGTAGCCGTCCTCGGCCATGCGCTCCCAGTTGTAGGTGGGGAAGCGCCAGTTCTGGCCGGTGGTGGAGAAATCATCGGGCGGGGCGCCGGCCTGGGCGTTCATGTGGTACAGCTCGGGCTGGGTCCAGGCGTCCACCGAGTGGCGATAGATGCCGATGGGCAGGTCGCCCTTCAGCACCACGCCGCGCGAGCGGGCGTAGGCCACGGCGGCACGCAGCTGCTTGTCGAGGTGGTACTGGGTGAAGAAGAACAGGCCGTAGTCGTCATAGTCGGCGGCGGTTTCGGCAGTCAGCTTGGCCAGGTTTTTTGGGGTGCGGAACTGCGCGGGCCACTCCTGGAAATCGGCGGTGTGGTACCGGTCACGCAGCGCGGAAAAGGCGGCGTAGGGTACCAGCCAGTCGGCCTGGCTTGCGTAGAACTCGCGGTACTCGGGGTCGGCCAGGAAGGCGGCTTTCTCCTGCTTATACAGCAGCTTGAGAAACTTCCACTTGGCATTCATCACCGGCTCGTAATCCACGAAATCCTTGGCGTTGAATTCTGCTTTGAGCGTGGCCAGCTCCTTGGCGGCCTTCTTGTCCTTGAGCGCGGCAATGCCTTCGAGGTGAATGAACTGCGGGTGCAGCGCAAACACCGAAATGGCGGCGTAGGGGTACGAATCAACCCAGGTATGGGTAGCGGTGGTGTCGTTGATGGGCAGAATCTGGACCAGCTTGAGGCCAGTTTGCACGGCCCAATCGGTCAGCAGCTTCAAATCGGAGAACTCCCCTACCCCGAGGCCGGCGGCGCTGCGCATGGCAAATACGGGCAGGGCCACACCGGCCCCGCGCCAAGCGGTGGCGTACTGGTAGGCTTCGTCGTTGAAAACGCGGGCCACGGTGCGGTCCTGCGTGGCAGGGATGACGCGGTTTTCACCGCCTTCCATGTCGAGGGCATGGCCGGCAGCGGCATCCCACATGGCGTATTTATAGAGGCAGTTTTCGCCGGGGTTTTGCAGCGTTACGGTGCCGCTCCAGGTGGGGTATTCAGCATCGGAGAGCACCAAGGCTTTGGTGTTGTCCCAAGCCCCCAGCGCGGGGTCGGAGCCGAGGATGCAGAGGCCGTGCTGCGGTGCTACGCGCGGGGCGAGGAGGCGAAAAGTGGTTTCGCCGGCAGCGGTTTTAGTTGTTTGGGAGTCCGGGGTTGATGCCGGGGCAGCTTCGGACGTGGCTTTGGCAGCTTTCGAGCCTTTGGCCGCGGCGGGGGCTTTGGTTTTTTTGGCGGGCGCGGCTGGGGTTGCTGCGGCGGGCGCTTTGGCCGGACGGCGGAAAAGGGCTTTGGTGAAGGCAGCGGTCAGCAGCTCGTTTTCGGGCTGGGCGGGGGCGCGCCAGTAATCAGCCAGATTCAGGCGTTGCGTGCGGGAGGCATCATAAGCAACGCTACGGTTGGGGCCGGCTTCCCAGTGCTCGCCGCCGGTGTTGGCATCGCGCAGCACGTACTTATAGGTAAGCTCGCCGGCGGAATCGGGTACGGTCAGCTCGATGCTCCAGCAGGTGCTGGCTTCGTCGTAGTTCATGTCGGCGGCTGCCGTGGGCTGCCAGTTGCCGAGGTCGGGATGGGAGCCGCACACGGCCAGGCGCTGGCCGAATACGGTGCGGTAGGGAAGAGAAAAACGTAGGGTCATGGGCAAGCGGTGGGGTTTGGGAGGCGCAAGATAGGGACTCGCCAAGGGAGGATTTATGAAGCCGGAAGATGGTTGGGATGCTCAAACGGTTGCGCACGAACAGCCACCCGGGCCGGGGCTTACGCAGTCGGGCCGGGTCGCGTTCGCCGGGCGAGGCGGCGAGCCATTTTGCCAACCCCAGCCGCCGGTTCTGCGTTTGGGAAGGTGCTCCTGCTTTGTGTTGCTGCTAATTACCTTCCGCCTTGTCCACTTTTCTGCGTCGTGCCCTTTACGGAATTCTGGGGTTAATAGCCCTGGTCCTGCTCCTCGTCATCGGAGTGGTTGTGTTTTTGCAATTTCCTTCGGGTCAGGACTTTGTGGCCAACAAGGCTGAAAGCTATTTGCGCAATAAGCTCAAAACGGAGGTCCGAATCGGGAAATTCCGGACCGATTTCCGCCACGCCATCAACCTCGACGGTGTGTACCTCGCCGACCAGCAGCGCGACACGCTTTTATCGGTCGGCCACCTCGGCGTCGACCTCGATATCTGGGCGCTGCTGCACAGCCAGGTAAATATTTCCAACGTGGAGCTGAACGACGGCCGCGTGCGCCTCACGCGCACCGAGCCTGATTCGGTGAACAACTACGACTTCATCATCGACGCCTTCGTCGACCCCAACGCGCCGGTGGATACCACCGCCTCGACGCTGAAATACGACATTGGCAAGGCGCGGCTGACCAACATCTACTTCACACAGAATGACCAGGTGACGGGCTCCGACATTCGGGCCAAAGTCGGCGAGTTCACGGCCAATATGGACGAGGTAGATGTAGACAAGTCCATCTACAAGGTGGATAACGCGGCTTTGCACCGCACCGCCATCAGCATCGTGCAAACTAAAACCGCCCCGGAGGTGGAAAACCCCGGCCCCACCGAGCCGCTCACGCTGCAATTTGGCCTGAACCACGCCGCGCTCGACAGCGTGCAGTTCGTGTATAAAAACGCCCCGGCGGCCCAGTTCATTAGCACCAATATCGGCCTAGCCGATATCACCGCCAAGGATATCAACCTGCAAAAGCAGCGCGTGAACCTGAGCAAGCTGACGCTCAAAAACACCTCCTTCGCCTACGCTCAGAACGAGGCCGTGCCCGTGGCCGAGCGCGTGGTGAACCCCGCCGAGGCCGTGCGCAAGCTGGACGAAGCCACCGACAAGGCCAAAGCCGCCACCGGCCAGAGCGCCGCTTCGCCGGGCTGGCGCGTGCTGCTGGATGAGTCTGATATCAGCGGGCTAGCCGTGAAGTTCGACAACTTCAACCAGCCCAAGCAGAAAACGCGCCTCCCGGCCCTCGACTACAACCACCTCAATTTCACCGACCTCGTGCTGAACACGCACGATTTGAGCTATTCTGAAAACCGCACCACGGGCAAAGTCGACAACCTGGCCGGCAAGGAACAGAGCGGCTTCCGCGTCGATTCGTGGAAAGCCAACGTGGTGTACGACTCAGTGCAAATCCGGCTTGACAGTCTCGATTTGATTACGCCGCACACCCGCATCCGGCGCACGCTGGCCATTGGCTACGAGAGCCTAGCCGCGCTGGGCGACACGAAAAAGCTGCCCAATCTGAAGATTGAGGGTGATTTGCGGAACGTGCGGCTGGGCTTCCGCGACATTCTGTACCTGGCCCCGCAGCTGGCCGGCACCTCGCCGTTCAATACCGGCCCCAACCAATCAGTGCTGCTCAATGGGCAGATTGCCGGGCGCGTGGGCGATTTCTCGGTGCGCAACCTGGAGTTTGTGGGCCTGCGCAACACGGTGCTCAAAGCCCGGCGCGGCCGGATTCAGGGTCTGCCCAATACCGATGCGCGGCTGTATGCTGACCTCGATATTCAGCAGTTCAGCACCTCGCGAGCCGATATCCTGAGCCTCGCGCCGAAGGGCAGCATCCCGAACAACATCAGCATTCCGCCCACGCTGGCCGTGAGCGGCACTTTCCGGGGCCGGCCCACTACGCTGGCATTTGATACCAACCTTAAGCTGCGCTCCACTTACGGCGACCTTGCTTTCAGCGGGAAGCTGGGGGCGGCACAGGCCAATGGGCGGCAGCCGCTCATTGGCACCTTCGCGGTGGGCGGGTTCGATTTCGGCAAGCTGCTGAAAGACCCGACCATCGGGCGCGTCACGGCCACGGGCCGCATCAACGCGACGGGCGATTTGAAAAACCCGGCCTCGCTGGTGGGCCGCGTGCAGAGCAACGTGCAAAGCGCCCGCTACAACGGCTACACCTACCACGGCGTGGTGGCCACCGTCGACCTTGACCGCAACCGCTACGTCATCAACGCCAGCAGCAAAAACGACCCCAACCTGAACCTCGACCTGAGCGCCGTGGTGAATCTGCGCGACGCCAAAAACCCCACCTACGAAGTCACGAAGCTGAACCTGCGCGGGGCCAACCTCACGGCGCTGGGCTTCTACACCGGCGGCGATTTGCGGGTGCAGGGCGACCTGGTGGCCAACCTGCGCGGCTCGAATCTGAATACGCTAAACGGCACCTTCAGCGGCCGCCACATTGTGATTGTGCGCGACAACCAGCCTTTTCCGCTCGACTCGCTCAACGGCCGCATCGTGCAGAATGACCGTCGTACGCTGGCCGTCATCAGCTCTGACATTGCCAATGTAAACCTCGATGGCAACGTGCATCTGGGCGACATCGCCACCGAGTTGCAGCAGCATCTGGACCGTTACTTCGACGTGCCCGGCGTGAAGTATGTGCCCAGTTCGGCCGACCGGCATTTCACCTATTCGCTGCAATTAAAAGACCCGAATCTGGCCACCAAGCTGGTGCCGGGGCTGAAGAAAATATCCCCCTTCACGCTGGCCGGCGACTACTCGCGGCAAGCCGCCCGCCTCACGGCGAATACCAGCATTCCCGTCATTCGGTATAATAATTACAAGCTTGATTCGCTGCGCCTGAACGTAGATTCGGACCCCGCGAAGCTGGATTACAGTCTGCGCCTGGCCCAGGCCGCCCAGGATAGTACGTTGAAGCTGCGCCGCCCCAGCATCATCGGCAACGTGGCGAATAACAAGCTGTTCAGCCGCGTAGCCATCCTAGGCGACTCAGCCAACCGTGAGCGGCTGGCGGTGGCCGGCACCCTGCAGGCGCTGGCTCAGGGCGGCGGCAAGAATAGCAGCGTAGTGTATGAATTCGTGGCTGCACCCGAGCAAGTTATCAACTACGAAAACTGGACGGCGGGAGCCAACAACTTCGTGCGCTACTACCCTACCGGCGAAGTGGTGGCCGACGGCCTCAACCTGACGAATGGCCGCAGCACGCTGGCCCTGCAAAGCCAGAACCCGCAGGTGCGCACCTCGCCATTGGGTGTGACGTTTACCAATTTCGAGCTGGCCGAACTGGCGCGCATCGTGCAGCAGCAGGATTCGCTGGTGGCCGGCAACCTGAATGGCACGGCCCGCATCGACAATCTGGGCAAGCCCAATCAGGCTTTTACGGCCGATGCCACGATTAAAAACCTGGTGTTCCAGAAGGCTTCCATTGGTGATATCGCCTTCCGGGCCACCAACCCCGCCCCCAGCCGCTACGATGTAGATGCGCGGCTGGCCGGCGGCGCGGCCGGTACCGTGGGCGGCGCGGGCAACGACGTGCAGGTGCGCGGCACTTACCTCGCCAGCAGCCCCACCCCGCTCAACCTGACGGTGGATGCCAACCGCCTAAACCTGAAACTCATTGAGCCCTTCTCAGTGGGTCAGGTGCGCCAAGCCAACGGCTACGTGCGCGGCCAGCTCACGGTGACGGGTGCGCCGAGCGCGCCGGTGGTGCGCGGCACCCTTAATACTTCTGACGATGCCGGGTTTGTGGTACCGCAGCTGGGCTCGCCCTTCCGCCTGCCTAATCAGTCGCTCACGTTTGATGACCGGGGCATTGCCTTCAATAACTTCACGGTGCTGGATTCGGCCTCGAACAAAGCAGTTATCAATGGCTATCTGCTGAGCAAGGACTTCGTCAACTACTCCTTCGATATGCGGGCCACGACCAAGGATTTCCTGGCCGTGCGCAGCACCCGCGAGGACAACCAGCTGTTCTACGGCCGCTTGGTGCTCGACTCGGATACCCGCCTCACGGGGCCGGTTTCGCTCATCAAAGTGAATACCAATGTGACGGTGGTCGACGGCTCGAACCTTACGGTGGAGTCGCCCACGGCCACGCCCACCACGGTGGCGCGCGAGGGCATTGTTGAATTTGTGGATAAAAGTGCTCCGCTCGATACCATGCTTTCGCGCAAGCTGGCGGCCGGCGACACACTGAAAATGGCCGCCTCGGGCTACGATGTGACGGCCGTGGTCACGATAACCGACCGCACGCCATTCACCATCGTTATCGACCCGGTGAGCGGCGACAACCTGAAAGTGCGGGCCGCCGGCACACTCAATACCAACATCGCGCCGGATGGCACCATCACGCTCAGCGGGCGGCTGGAAGTGGCGCGCGGGCTCTACCATATGTCGCTATACAGCCTGGCGCAGCGGGATTTCATCATCCGCAGAGGCTCAACGATTGTCTGGGACGGTGACCCGTATAATGCCACGCTTAACATCACGGCCGTGTACAAGGTGCAGGCTGCCCCGGCCGAGCTGCTGGCCGGCCAGGGGGCTGATGACCTCACCAGTGCCACGGTCGCCCGCAACCGCCTGCCGTTTAATGTGCTGCTGAATGTGACCGACCAGCTGACTAAGCCCACCATCGGCTTCGACATCACGCTGCCCGAAAACCAGCGCGGCGCCCTCAACGGCCAGGTTGATGCCAAGCTGGCTCAACTGCGCCAGCCTAACCAGACCTCGGAACTCAGCAAGCAGGTGTTCTCGCTGCTGATTCTGGGTCGGTTTGTGGCCCAGAACCCCTTCCAGACCAGCAGTGGCGAGGGACTGGTGGCCACGCAATTACGCGGCAGCGCCAGCGCCGTGCTTACCGACCAGCTCAACAACCTCACTGGCAAGTACCTCGCCGGCCTCGGCCTCGACCTGGGCGTGACCAACCAGGCTGCCTACGGGGCCGACGGCAGCCAGGGCAGCCGCACCGACCTGAACGTGGCCCTGCGCCGCCAGCTCCTCAACAACCGCCTGACCGTGCGCGTGGGCACCGACATTGCCCTGAGCGGCAACACCGGCACCCAAAGCACCCAGGGCCAGAACAGCCCCAGCAACCTGGCCGGCGATGTGAGCCTGGAATACACCCTGCTGGCCGATGGCCGCCTGCGCGTGCGCGTGTTCCGCCAGAACAGCTACGAGGACATCGACGGCGCACTGGTGCGCACCGGCGCGGCTCTGGTGTTCCAGCGCGACTACCAGGATTTGAAAGAGCTGTTCTCGAAAGTACCGAAGGATATCAAGGAAGAGCGCAAAGCCAACCGCAAGCAGGAAAAAGTGGATAAGAAAGCCGAGAAGGATTCTGTGCAGCAAGCCTCGCCTCCTTCGGCGCGGGTAGATTCGACAAAGCAGGCAAGCAAGAAATAGGTATTTATTTGGTAGTGAACGATAGTAGCATGTTTGATTGGCATACCCGAACCTTCCTTTCCGGTCCTCGCTCCCCTCAAAAGGAAGCGCCTGACGGCATTTGTCAGGACTTAACCAGTGCCCCTTATTTTTCAGGAATTCGGGCGGGAAGTGAGGTTTCGTTGCGCCGCTTAGCCAGCCTCGCTCTGCTCCTGCTCCTCGCCTCCTGCTCGGGCCTGAAATACATTCCCGAAGGCCAGAAGCTCTACACGGGCAGCAAGGTCATCATCAAATCGCCTGAAAAGCTCAGCAACAAGTCCGCCCTGCAAACCGAGCTGGCATCGGTGGTAGCGCCCAAGCCCAACGGCTCCATTCTGGGCCTGCGGCCGAAGCTGTATTTCTGGCACCTCGGCGTGGGCAAGAAGAAGGGTCTGGGCAAGTTCTTCGCCGATAAGTTTGGGGAAGCACCGGTGCTGCTGAAAGACGTGAAAATCACCGCCACCGAAGGCCTGATTACCAATCGGCTCTATAACAACGGCTTCTTCAAAGGCACCGTGGCCCATGAGGTGAAGGCGAAGGACAAGACTGCGCAGGTGGACTACACCGCCACGACTGGCAAACCCTACACCATCAAGGAAATCCATTTCCCGGAAGGCGACACCACGGTGAACGCTGCCGTGCGCGCCACCCAGCCCGGCACCCTGCTGAAAGTGGGCGACGCCTACAACCTGACCACGCTCACCAACGAGCGGGTGCGCATCGACAACGTACTGAAAAACCAGGGCTATTTCTACTTCAACCCCGATTACATTCTGTTTCAAGTGGATAGCACGCTGCACGACAAAGTGAACGTGTATCTGCGCGTGAAAGGCAGCGCCCCCGCCATCGCCGTGCGGCCCTATTGGCTCGATGTGGTGAAGCTCAACACGAACTACATCCTGACCGATACCACCACGCGCCCGCCCATCCTCTACCGCAAATACCTCTACTATCCCGACGAGAAAGTATTCAAGGCCAGCGCCATTACCCGCGCCACATTCCTGTACCCCGACAGCCTGTACCGGCGCAAGCGGCGCGACCAGACCATCAGCCGCTTGATGAGCCTGAACACGTTCAAGTTCGTGGAAATCCGCCTGAAGCCATCGCTGGCCGGCGATTCAGCCGACCGCGCCCGCCTCGACGCTGATGTGCTGATGACCCAGCTCAAAAAGAAAAGCCTGCGGGCCGATTTGCAGCTGGTGTCCAAGAGCAACGGCTTCACGGGGCCGGGCCTCACGGTGTCGTTCCGGAACCGCTCGGCCCTGCGCGGCGGCGAGCAGCTAGTTGTCAATGCCGTGGCTTCCACTGAAACCCAGACCGGGAGTGGCAGCGGCGGCGTGGGCCTCACCAGCTACGAATTAGGTTTGAACGCGCAGCTGCTCATTCCGCGCCTCGTGGTGCCCAATTTGCCGCTGCTGGATGTGCACCTGCCCAACTCCGATTTCCAGCCGCGCACCACCATTGGGGCGGGTTTCCGGCTCGTGACGCGCGCCAACTACTTCACCCAGAACTTCTTCAACCTGAACTACGGCTACTCCTGGAAAACCAAGATTACCAACGAGCAGGAAATCAAGCCTATTGATATAACCTACGTTCAGTTCACGCCTACTGACCAGTTTATTCCAATACTTGAAGCCCGACCTTTTCTGAAAAGCGCGTTTCAGCAGCAGTTCATTCTGGCCAGTTCCTACCGCTACACCTACAACCAGCAGGTGCTGGAGCAGCGCCGCCAGCAGATTTACTTCAGCGGGCAGGTCGAGGGAAGCGGCAACCTGGCCCAGGGCCTGGCCAGCTCTCTCGGCGGCACCAAGAACGATAATGGCAAGTACACCATTGGTGGCCAAGAGTATAGTCAGTATTTGAAGTTTGATTTCGAGTTCCGCGAATACTACCGCATCAGCCCGAATCCTGCTTCGGGCAACCGCATCGTGGCCCGTTTCCAAGCTGGTGTGGGCCTGCCCAGCGGCAATTCCGACGTGCTGCCTTACCCCAAGCAGTACGGCATTGGCGGGCCAAACTCGGTGCGCGCCTTTGCCGCGCGGGGCGTCGGCCCGGGCACCTACCGCCCCCAGAATGCCACGCAGGACCTCAACAGCTTCTACGACCAGGTGGGCGACATTCGCCTCGAAGGCAACGTGGAATACCGCCAGGACCTGATTCCCTACCTCAAAGGGGCCGTGTTTCTCGATGCCGGCAATATCTGGCTGGCCAACGACGACCAGGCCCGGCCCGGCGGCAAGTTCAGTTCCAGCACCTTCCTGAAACAACTGGCCGTGGGGGCCGGCGTGGGTCTGCGCGTCGACGTGCAGTTTTTCGTTATCCGCTTCGACTTAGCCTTCCCGCTGCAAGCGCCCTACGGCACGCCTACCAGCCAAACCGGCCGTTTCAACCTGGCCATCGGCTATCCGTTCTAACAATGTCTGCCATTGCGAGTGGAGCGCAGCGCAACGCGGCAATCCGTCCTGTATTAACCAGACACTTCCTTCTATCAGAAAGCCCCGACACTTCGCAGTATCGGGGCTTTTTGTTGCTAAAACAAGGCTTTGTCACAGCTCAAAGCTGGTCGCATCCAGAGGACGGATTGCCGCGTTGCGCTGCGCTCCACTCGCAATGACAGACGTTACCGAATTATCGGCATCCGCTCAAACGGCCGCTCCCTATCAAACAAATAGCGGAACGTGGCGTGGGTTTTCACGATGGTGGCCCCGATGGAGCGCGTGGTAACCAGCATGCGCGGGTTGAAATCGCCAATCCAGTTCATTTCGATATCGGCGTAGCCCGCGTCGATGAACGCCTGGCGGGCATATACCAGCATGGCCGCGTCCACGCCCTTGCCCTGGTACTCGGGCACCACGCCGTAAATGATGCCGAACAGGCGCTTGTCGCGGCGGCGCATGAAGCGCCAGCGCGCCCATAGAAAGCGCAGCTTGCCCACTAGGTTCAGCCGCCGGCCCACGTGCCGAAAAATCTGGTTCAGCTCGGGTAGGCTGATGAAAAACGCCACCGGCTCGGAGCCGTGGTAGGCAAACCAGAGCAGGCGCTCATCCACCACGGGCTTCATTTCTTTCACGATGTTGCGGGCCTGGTCCAGCGTCATCGGCTTCACGCCCGAGTGCTTGGCCCAGGCCAGGTTATACACGTGGTGGAAGTCGTAGGCCAGCTTCTCGGCATCGGCCTTGCGGGCGTGCTCGAAGCGGAACTCGGCCGCGTGCTCCTTGGCCTGCTGCGCGAAGCGGGCGTGCAGCGGCGCGGCCGTGGTGCGGTAGCAGGTGTACTGCTTGAAGTAGAGTTGAAAACCGTATTGCTCGAATAGCTGCTGGTAATACGGCGGGTGCCAGAACATGCCGTAGTTCGGCGGGCGGTCGAAACCGTCAATCAGCAGGCCCCAGAGCCGGTCGCGCTCGCCGAAGTTGATGGGGCCATCCATGGCCTGCATGCCCCGCACGGCCAGCCACTGCCGGCCGGCATCGAACAGCTCATTAGCGGCCGACTGGTCGTCGATGCACTCGAAAAAGCCCAGGCCGCCGGTGGGCAGGTCGGGGTTCTGCACGTCGGGCGCGTCGCGGTTGAGGAAGGCCGCCACCCGGCCGATGACCGTGCCCGTGGCATCGGTCAGCACCCAGCGAATGGCTTCGCCGTTGGCGTATTTCGGGTTTTTGATGGGGTCGAAAACGGCCTCAATCTCATTTTCCAGAATCCCGATGTATTGCGGCACCGCCTGGTGCAGGCGTGCGGGCAACTCCACAAACTGCCGCGCCAGGCGGGCATCCGTAACTTCAAGCAGCGGCATAGACTAAAACGATAAAAGCAACGCTTGCCAACAAAACCCAAGCGAAAAAGGCCCAACGGGGCCGCAAATAAACAGCCGCGCCGCCGTTCGGGGACCGCCGCAGCACCGCGAGAATACCAAAGGCCCCGGTTATTCCCGAATGCAGCCCCCGCTACCACCGCAGCGGCCCTTCCCGGCGGCTATTCGTAGAAATGCCGCATCCGCCGGATGGTGGACAGCACCACCCAGTCGCCCAGCCGTGGCAGGTAGGTATGCACCAGCACGATAATCCGGCCCAGGGCCGAAATCACGGTGCGCTGCCGCCGCTTCCGCACGTGCCGCACGATAATGGCAGCTACTGCGGCCTGCGACTTCTGCCAGCGCGGCGGGCGGTGTGCAATGGGCACGGGCTGGCCCTGGGCATCGAGCACGCGCTTTTCGGGGTCGTTTTGGGTGAAGCCGATGTGCACCACGCCAAAGTGAATGCCGGTATCAGCCAGCTCCAGCCGCAGGGTGTGGGCCAGGTTGGCCACGGCTGCCTTGCCAGCACAGTAGGCCGAGCCGCTAGGCATCCCATTCAGGGCCGAAATGGAGGAAATGAACGTGACGCTGCCCCGCGTGCGGGTCAGGTGCGGCAGGGCCGCCTTGAGCGGATACACCGAGCCGTATACGTTGCTGTCGAGCACCTGCCGGAACACCTCGGGAGCCATGTCGGCGAAGTAGGCGCGCATGGAAATGCTGGCGTTGGTAATCAGAATATCGAGCCGGCCGAAGTGGTCGAGGGCCGTTTGCACGAGGCGCTCGCAGTCGGCGTAGTCGGTCACGTCGGCTACGCAGGTGGCTACGGAGTGGCCGGCAGCGGTCAGCATTTGCCGGGTATGCTCCAGCCGCTCGGCGTTGCGACCGTTCAGGACCACGGCGGCTCCGCTTTCGCACAGCGTGCGAGCCGTTTCGCGCCCAATACCCGATTCCGAACCGGTGACGATGGCCACTTTGCCCGCAAACGGTCCCGGGTGCCGGGCCAACGTGGCATCCAGCGAAGAGCGAGGGGCCGGATTTGAATCAAACATAATGGTTGGTTTTAAACCAGTCGAACGCTTCGGCCACGGCTTGAACGATGGGAGTTTGCGGCAGGGCCAGCTCCTGCCGGGCTTTCTGCACATTGAAATAATGTCCGTCGTTGGCCACAGAGGTCATGGCCGAATTCAGCTGCGCCGGGCGGCCGGTGAGCCACGCTTTCACATCGCAAAACTCGCTATAAAGTGTGGCGAGCCCTGGCAGAATAGGCCAGCGCGGTGCCTGCACCCCCAGCACGCCCGCCATCAGCCCGAAGGCCTCGCGGTAGCTCAGGTTCTCATTGCCGAGGATGTAAGATTCGCCCACGCGGCCCTGCGTGAGGGCGTTGACGGTAGCCGTGGCCACGTCGCGCACGTGCACGTAGTTTTTGCCACCCGGCGGGTAGCCCGGCAGCTTGCCCTGAAAAAGCTCCAGCAGCAGGGCGTTGGAAGTCGGTTTAACATCTTGCGGGCCGAGCATAAAAGTGGGATGCACCAGCACGGCGGGCAGCTGCTTCCGCGCCACGGCGCGCAGCACGAGGTCGGTGGCCGCGCGCTTGCTGTCCATGTAGTCGAGGCCGTAGCGGCGGCCAGCGTAGGGCCGGGTTTCGTCGCCGGGGTTGGCTTTGGGGCCGAAGCCGAAGACATTGGCCGTACCTACGTACACTAGCCGGCGCACACCCGCCCTCCGCGCCAGCTGCAGCACAGCTTCGGTCCCGCCGAGGTTGGCGGCCCACACGGCCGGGTCGCGGGCCGGATTCACCTGGGCCAGTGCAGCGGCGTGGATGATGGCCCCGCAGCCGTGGGCCGCGCCGGCCAGGGTGGCGGGCTGGGTGAGGTCGGCGGCGCGGTAGTCAATGTTCCAATCGGCTGGAAATGGCGCGGGTGTGCCGGGCCGTAGCAGCGCCCGCACGGGATGGCCGCGCTGCCGCAGTTCGGCCACGAGGTGCCGGCCCAGAAAGCCGTTGGCGCCGGTCACAAGGACGGTTTCGGCCATCAGTAGGTGTTGAGCATGGCTTTGTAGGTGCGGGCAATGCGCACCGGAGCCACTTTGAGGAAGTACAGCGAAAAGGCTGTCAGGTTGGCCACCTGCACGCGCAGCCAGCTGTTATTCCGATACTTACGGGCCGACACCACCACGTCTTTGGGCACAATCAGGAACGAGGCCACCCGCCGGATGCGCTGGATAATCTCAAAATCCTCCATCACCACGAAATGTTCATTGAACCCGCCCAGCTGCTCAAACAACGCCCGCGTAATAAACAGCGTCTGGTCGCCGCCCCGGCTCATAATCCCTTTGAAACGAGTACCAAAGCTATTAATCCGCAGCAGCGGATGCGCCGAATCGAACCGGAACCGGTAGCAGCCTGCCGCGTGGCCCTGCGCCACGGCCTGGCCGATGGTGGCCACGTAGTCGGGGTGAATGCTCACGTCGGCGTGCACGAAATAGAGGATATCGCCGGTGGCGTGGGCGGCCCCGTGGTTCATTTGGGCGGCGCGGCCGGGCCGGGGGGCCAGCAGCACGGTGGCTCCGGCCTGGCGAGCCAGCTCGGCGGTGCCGTCGGGGCTGTGCGCGTCCACCACCAGTATTTCTACCGCGCCGTTGGCATCGTGGCGGCGCAGCTCGGCTACCAGCCGGGCAATGTTGGAGGCTTCGTTGAAAGAGGGGATGATGACGCTCAGTTTCATAGCAAGGGAAAGGACGAGGGGGCGAATTTCTGCATTTCGCCGCACTTGCACTGTGGGCCGTTTTCCATGCTTACGCACGGGCCGCCGCCAGCAGTTTGGAACGGGCGAAATCTTTACCCGCCAGCGACGGCGCGGGCCGTTTCCAGAGCTCGTCAATCGGCCCCGCGTTATTTCTCGTATGGGATAAACCTACGCCGGCGTTGCGTCTATTGCCGCGGCAGTGCCCCACCGTCCGGTTATTCAAGCGCTTCTCATCCAATTTTCCTTCATGAAAGCCACCCGCTCTTTTACCCTCGCCCTGTTCGGCACTATACTCTTAGGTGCTAATGCCTTTGCGACAGCGCCGGCCCACTCACCGGCCAGCGCGGCCACTGCCGCCAGCCCCGCTGCCATAGACCACGGCAGCTACGACAAGCTGCTAAAGAAATACGTAAGCGCCAAGGGGCTCGTCAACTACAAGGGCCTCAAGGCCGACCAGCAGGCGCTCAACAGCTACCTGGATATGCTCAGCAAAAACGCGCCCGCCGCATCGTGGAGCAAGGCCGAGCAAATGGCGTTCTGGATTAATGCCTACAACGCCTACACCATCCGCCTGGTGCTCGACCACTACCCCGTTTCGAGCATCAAGGACATTGGCTCGAAAATCAAGATTCCCTTCGTGACCACGCCCTGGGCCATCAAGTTTTTCAGCATCGGCGGCGAGAAAATGAGCCTCGATAACATCGAGCATGGCACGCTACGCAAGAAGTACGACGACCCGCGCATCCACTTCGCGCTGGTGTGCGCCTCGATGTCGTGCCCGCGCCTGCGCAACGAGGCATACACCGCTTCCAAGCTGGAAAGCCAACTCGACGACCAGGGCCACGACTTCCTGAACAACCCCGCCAAGAATAAACCAAGTGCCGCCAGCGCCCAGCTTTCCAAGTATTTTGACTGGTACAAAGGTGATTGGGACAAGAATGGCCAATCGGTGGAAAAGTGGGTAAATAAGTATTCGACGACTAAAATCGATGCCAAAACCAGGATTTCCTACCTCGACTACAACTGGAGCCTGAATGAGCAATAGGCCCCGTGCGGGCCATTGGCTGGCGCTGCTGGTACTAGTGGGGCTGGCCGGCGCGGCGCAAGCCCAGGCCCTGCCGGGCACAACCACGCGCCCGGGCGCCCCCACCGAAACCCGCCACTACGCCATTGAAGTAGCCGGCCTGCGCGTGGGCACCATGACGGCCACCCGCCAGCCCCAGCCCGGCACCACCGAGGTGATTTCCACCCTCATCAGCGACGTGCAGGTCACGTTCCTGTTCTATCACCTGAAAATTTACTACAAGGTAACCAACCGCGTGCGGGGCGGCCAGCTGCTGCTGTCCACGGTGGAGGCGCACACCAATCAGGGCAATTTTTCGTCCCGCGCCGAGTGGCTGGGCGACCATTACGCCATCCGGGCCGACCAATACAAACACCACTACCAAGCCATCGAAAAGCAGCCCATCACCTACACCGTGACGGATATGTTTTTTGGCGAGCCCGGCAGCCACACCACCGCTTTCGCCGAATATTTTGGCGACTATTTCACCCTGGCTCGCGCCGCCGATGGCACCTACCAAGCCCACCGCGACGGCCGCGAAGACGAGTACCACTACGCCAACGGCCGGCTGGTGAGCCTCATCAAAAAGAACCCGCTGAAGAATTTCGTTATTCGGCTGCTGCCGTAGTGCTGGTAGTTGGCGCAGTCAATAAAAACGCCTGTCATCCTGAGCAAAGCGAAGGACCTTCTCGCGACTGAACAATACGTTCAAACGTGAGAAGGTCCTTCGCTTTGCTCAGGATGACAGACATTTGAAACAGCTCCTGCCCGTTCCCAATCCCCTATTTCGTGAGGACCACGTAGCCGTAGGCGGGCAACGATATTGTGCTGCCCAGCGTGACCTGACCGCCTTGCAGGGCGTTGGTCCAGGTGCTGCTGTTCAGGGTGGCGGGCAGCGTAAAGGAAGTGGCCGAGCTGCGGGTATTCACCACCACCAGCGCCTGCGATGTACCTGATACCTTGGTGAAAGCGCACACGTTGGCCGTGCTGTACGAGGCGGTGGGCATGCCGTGTTGCAGGGCCGGGCTGGCGGCGCGGGCTTTCAGCAGCTGGCGGTAGAGGCGCGTCACCTCGGGTTTGGCATTCCAGTTCACTTTCACACCGGTGAAGGGGAATTTGATGGCCGTGCTCATGCCCACTTCCTGGCCGTTGTAAATCATGGGTACGCCCTTGTAGAGCGCGGCGATGACGAAGGCCGACATCGCGCCCGCATCGCCGCCGAACAGCGCCACCGGCGTGCCGTCGGAATCGTTCACGTCGTGGTTGGTGATGTAGCGCACCACCTGCTGCGTGCCCGTGGCGCCCACGTATTCGCTGGCGTTGAAGTTATCGAACGTGGTGGCCGAGGCGTTGTTGATATACACACTACGAATGCCGCCGTAGAAGTTGAAGCCGAAGATGTAGTCGAAGCCCGAGGCGTAGTGGCTGCTGCGGCTGCCCTCGGCCAGCAAGAGCAGCTTGTGGGTTTTGATGGTGCGCAGCGAGTCCACAGCCTGTTTCCAGAAGGTGGAAGCCGTGATGGTGGGCGCGTCGGCATAGTCGCAGCGGAAGCCATCGACGTTGGCCGTGTACACCCACGATTTCATGGCCGAAATCATCTCCGCGCGCATGGCCGGGTTGGTGAAATCGAGCTGGGCCACGTCGTTATAATTGGTGCCGGGCGGGTTTGAGATGGTACCAGCGGCATTCTTCAGGTACCAGTCGGGATGGTCCGTTACCCAGGCATTGTCCCAGCTGGTGTGGTTGGCTACCCAGTCCAGCATCACGGTCAGGCCCCGGGCGTGGGCCGCGTCCACCAGCGTGCGCAGGTCGGCGAGGGTGCCGAACTCGGCGTTCACGCCGCGGTAGTCTTTCACGGCGTAGGGCGAGTTCACGCCGCGCAGCTGGCCCACCGGGTATATCGGCATGAGGTACACCACGTTCACGCCCAGATTCTTGATAGAATCCAGCCGGGCCGTAACGCCGGCAAAGTTCGCGCTTTGGCTGAACGCCCGCATATTCACCTGATAAATCACGGCATCCTCGCGGTTGGGCACTGCCGAGAAAGGCGTGCCGTACTGCGGTGTGGTTGGCGTGGTGGGGGTGGTCGGCGTAGTGGGCGTGGTGGCCGTCGGGGCCGCTGCCATCTCCTTTTTGCACCCGGCCAGGAAGCTGGCGGCCAGCAGCAAAACCAGGCTGTTTTTAACTAAAATACGGCGAATAAGCATGCAGGAATTCTTTTAAAAGGACAGGAAAATAGCGCGCCGAGACGCAGGAAATTATTTCTTAACCGGCTTGAAGCTAACCGCCGCCCCGCCGCCGGGAGCCAGCTGCAAAGTGAGGACCGACTTGCTGGTAACCACCTGCCTGGTAATGCGGTAGGCCGTGGGGTTTTTCTGCCAGTCGGCCCCTTTGCCGTCGGCATAAATGGTGGCCTCGTAGCGCTGGCCGGGCGTGAGGAAATCCAGCTTAATGGGTTGCTGGCGGGCTTTTTCGTCGGTGATACTGCCGAGATACCACTCGTCGCGGCCCTTGGCTTTGCGCACGGTGGTGAGGTAGTCGCCGGGCTCGGCGGCCAGAATGCGGGTATCGTCCCAGTCCACGGGCACGTCTTCGATGAACTGGAAGGCGTCGAGGTGCTGGTTGTAGTTCTCGGGCAGGTCGGCGGCCATTTGCAGGGGCGAGTACATGGTCACGTACAGCGCCAGCTGCTTGGCCAGCGTGGTGTGCACCAGGCGCTTGCCGGTCGGCTCAAAATTCTGGAGCTTGAAGATGCCGGGCGTATAGTCCATCGGCCCGCCCATGAGGCGGGTGAAGGGCAGGATGGTTTCGTGCTCGGGCTGGTTGCCCTCGCTGAAGGCGTTGAACTCGTTGCCACGGGCGGCTTCGCAGGCCAGCCAGTTGGGGTAGGTGCGGTTGAGGCCAGTGGGGCGCACCGGCTCGTGCATGTCAACCATGATGTGGTAATCGGCCGTTTTCTGGGCCGTTTGCACGTAGTGGTTCACCATCCATTGGCCGTCGTGGTGCTCGCCGCGCGGAATGATTTTGCCCACGTAACCGGTTTTCACCGAGGTGTAGCCGTGGGCATTCATGAAGCGGTAGGCATTGTCCTGGCGGCGCTCGTAGTTGGTGGCCGCGCCGCTGGTTTCGTGGTGCATGATGATGTTGACGCCCTTGCTGGCGGCGTAGCGCTGCAGCTCGTCCACATCAAAATCGGGGTAGGGCGTCACGAAGTCGAACACTTCCTCCTTCCAGTTATTGGCCCAGTCTTCCCAGCCCACGTTCCAGCCCTCCACCAGCACGCCGGGGATGTGGTGCGCGGCGGCAAAATCGATATATTGCTTGACGTGGGCCGTGTTGGCCATGTGGCGGCCGTTGGGCTTGAGCTTGCGCCAGTCGGTGCCGGCCAGCTTGATGTTGAAGGTGTCGGCGTAGTTCCAGCTGCCACGGCTGGTCTGCATTTCCCACCACACGCCCACAAATTTCTGGGGCTTAATCCAGCCGGTATCAGTGATTTTACTGGGCTCGTTCAGGTTCAGAATGAGCTTCGAGGCCAGCAACTCGGGGGCCTTGTCGCTCACCACGATGGTGCGCCAGGGCGTGTGCTCCGGAGCCTGCAAATAGGCCTTGGCGCCCGTGCCGGTGGCATCGGGCACGAGCTGGCTGGTGAGGTCGAACGTCTTGGTGTCCACGTTCAGGTACAGGGCCGGGTAGTTCACCAGCGCTGCTTCGTGGATGTTGATGTACAGGCCGTCGTCCGATTTCAGCATCAGTGGCGTCTGAATACGGTTGGCCGGGGCCTTCTCCTGAATGGCCGGAATGGGCGTGGTGTTCACCTCGTTCACGCGGCTGGTGGTGTAGGCGTACTCGTTCGAGTCGTAGTCGCCCGGAATCCAGAACGCCTTGTGGTTAGCCGGCAGGTGAAACTCCGTGAATTCGTCCTGCACCGTGAAATACTGCAGGTGCGCCTGCCGCGGAAACTCGTAGCGAAAGCCCACGCCATCGGCGAAAACCCGAAACACCACGTCCAGCTTGCGCCCATCGGCGGCGGGCTGGCGCAGGTGCACCGTGAGCTGCTGGTAGTGGTTGCGAATGTTCTTCACCTCGCCCCACACCGGCTGCCAGGTTTCGTCCACGTCCTTGGTTTCGCTGCCCGTGAGCACCAGCGGCCCATCAAAGCCCTTGCCATCGGCAAACGCCAAGCCCAGGCGTGAGGGCGCAATCACGGTTTTCGGGCCGAAGGCCACGGCATAAGTTGGGCGGCCGTCGGTGCTCAGGGCCACGGTCAGGCTCACTTTGTCGAGGCTGGCAGTTAGCGGGGCGGTGGCCTGCGCGTGGGCCTGGGAGCCGGCCGTCAGCAGCAGCGCAGCCAGCAAAATATTTCTCATCATTCGGGTGTCAAATCGGGGGGCGGTGGGAGCGGCGACTTCTTCAGCGTTAGGTATGGGCAGGGGTAAAGGCTGCGGCTGCCCAAGGTTTGGGAGAGCTTGTCAAACAAAGCTAGAGTCACCCCTCACCCCCCTGAAATTTTTCAAACCACAGTATGAAAAATATTAACCCATCCCCCAGACTTATCCTTCACCAACAATGATTTACCCCAAAAATCCCCAACCAAAATATTAGCCCCATATGGCATCTTCTCCTCCTCATTCTAACAAAAACAAGGGCTCCAGCCTCTTAAAAACATCCCAAGCATTACAAAAGCATGGGGCATTCCCATCCCTGTCCTTCACGCCGTCGCATCGTGCCGCAACCAGCCGATGCTCCCCTGCCCACCCTGGTGTGTGGCCACTCACCCAACCGGATATCGGGTTAACTATATCCCCCTTTTACCGTGTAGCAGCCTCGTTCTTCAGACCGCCTGAATGGCCTGAATGCGCGCCTCAAACTCCTCGTTGGGCAGGAAAGACCGGTTCTTTACCCGGGTCTTATAGGTATAAATCGTGTTGATGGAGTAGCCCAGCATCCGGCTGATTTGCTCGCTGTCGTCGATGCCCAGCCGGATGAGCGCGAAAATGCGCAACTCCGTGGTCAGCAGTTGGTCGTCGGCCAGCCGAATGCCCTCCCCTTCCCCGAACAGCGCGTTGAACTGCGCGATGAAATTGGGAAATAGCCGCAGAAATACCGTATCGAACCCCTTCAGCAGCTCGTTGCGCTCGGTTTTGATGTTCACGCCGTCCACCAGCTTCTGCACACCGGCGTACTGTTTGGTAGCCAGCAGCGCATCGAGCCGCTTCTTCAGGGTTTCGATTTTGTCGATGTACTGCGAGTTGTTGTGGAAGTAGAAGCCGATGTATTCCTCCTTAATCTTGTTGGCTTCGTTCAGGTCGCCGTTCAGCTGCCGCAGCACCTCGTTCCGCTCGCGCAGCTCCTGGTTGGTGGCAAAAACCACCCGGTCGGCTTTGCGCGCCTTCCGCAGCTGCCTAAAGCTGATAATGGCAAAGCCTATCACCACGCCCGCCAGCAGCGTCATTATAATCGCATAGGTTTTCAGCGCCTTACGCTGGTTTTCGATGATGTTAATTTTCTGGCCTTCGATGATGGACGAGACGTGGCTAATCTCAAGCTGCCGCTGCCGGGCCTTGTAGAACGTAGCATCCTCCCGCGCCTCCCGGATGAAGGTATAGGCATTTTTCAGGTCGCCCTGGCGGTAGCAATAGTCCGAGAGCTTGAAGATGGCCGTGGTTTCCTTGGTGGCCGTTTTCACGTCGGCAATGGCCGAAACCAGCAGCAGTTCAACGGCCTTATCGGTCTGGCCCGCCAGCTCGTAGAGGTAGGCCGTGGTACTGGCACTCACGGCCAGCTGGTGTAGCGTGAGGTGCGGCAAACGTAATATCTGCTGGTACACGGCCGCACCGGCGGGCACATTGTTGGTCTTTTGCGCCCGAAATTCCTGCACCGATAGGTACTCGTAAGAGCCGGGACGGGCATATTGCAGGGCCGTATCAGCATAGGCCAGCGCCTTGGAATAATACGCTGGCCGGTACACCTGGTCCTGGTTGAAATCGCCCAGGTCGCTGTAGGCCCGGGCTTTCAGAAAATAAAAGCTCTGCTTATCGGCCTTTTTCAGCCGGGCCGGATTGATGCCATCAAGCGTCTCGAAGGTTTCCTTGAACAGGCCCGACGAGAGCAGCACGAAAGCCAGCTTCAACCTGGCAACTTCCAGCTTCTCCGGCTGCTTCAGCTGATTGGCCAGTCGGATAATCTTCTGGCAGTACACAAAGGCCGAATCGTACTTAAACGTCTTGTACTCATCGTAAATGCGCAGGCCCAGGTCAAATTTCGCATCATCATTCACCTCCGCCGAGGCAAACTCGGCTGTGAGCACGGCAATGCGATTCAGGCGTTGCGCATCGTATTCCTTTTTGTGGTCCAACGCTTTATTTAGCTCCACCAGCAGACTGTCAGTCGTGCCCGTGCCCGCCGCCGCACAAGCAGGTACCGCACCAAAGAGCAGGCTACACCACAGGACTAAAAAGAGCTTCACGAAGGCGACAGGAGGTAATTCGGGCGGGGAATGGCCAAAATTAACAGATAGCTGGTGCGTTAGTGGGCACCTCATTCCGCTACGGCAATGAATTCAGCTGCTCTAGCTTCGAAGCGGCCTTCAAACGTGTTAAAATGAAAACAGCCACTCAGTATCGCTACCAAGTGGCTGTTAATCAATGTGGGAAGTAAAGGATTCGAACCTTCGACCTCTTCGGTGTGAACGAAGCGCTCTAAACCAACTGAGCTAACCTCCCATTAAAAAACCTGCAAGCTCTATCAGCATTTGCAGCGGCCTCGGGGCAAACCAAGAGTCCGGCTTTAGAATAAAACAGCCACTCAGATTTCAATCTAAGTGGCTGTTTATCAGTGTGGGGGATACTGGGTTCGAACCAGTGACCCTCTGCTTGTAAGGCAGATGCTCTGAACCAGCTGAGCTAATCCCCCGTGTGGTTGTTTCCGTTTGGGATTGCAAAGATGGGGGGACTTTTTGGAAACACAAAACCTGCTGCTGCTTTTGGGTGCATATTTTTTCGATTTTCGGTCGAATCCGGCAGCAACAAATTCATTTTCAGCGCAAGAAATTTTCGCTGAATTTTAGAAAAAAACTGTTTTGCGGGCTTCAATTAAGGCAAGCAACGTATTCCAGGCCGCTCCGTTAAGGGGTGGAAACAAACTTCTCACTCAACGCTCTCTCCCCGATGGATACCCAACTCCTCCAGAATTACTCGGAACAAGAAAAAACCGCTTACCTGAGCGCCATTGCCAGCCTGGCCACGGCCGACCGGCAGGCCTCGGGCGCCGAAGGCCAGTTTCTGCAGGCGCTGGCGCAGCAGGCCGGCCTCTCGGGCGGGGCTACCCAGCAGGTGCTGGCCGCCGCGCAGGACGCCAACAATCAGACCATTCAGCAGAACCTGGATATCCTCAAAAACAGCGACTTGCGCTTCTCGCTCGTTACCGACCTCATCAGCTTCGCTCGCGCCGATGGCTCGTATGCCAACGATGAGGAAGCCATGATTAGCAAAATGGCCCAATACCTCGGCATCAACCCCGAGCAGAAGCAAACCCTCGAAACCGTGGTAGACCAAGCCGCCAGCGTGCCCCACGACCCGCAGGACCCGGCCAAAACCGGCTTCCTGAGCAGCATCGGCGATAAGCTGTCCAGCGTGGGCATTCCCAAAGGTGCGCTCATGGCCGGCCTGCTGGGCGTGGTGGCCCCGATGGTGATTTCCAAAGTGATGAGCGGCGGCAGCCAGAACCAGAGCGGCTACGGTGACCAAAGCAACTCCGGCGGCGGCGGCTTGCTGGGCGGTAGCATGGGCGGCCTGCTGGGCGGTGCGGCCCACAGCGGCATGGGCAGCCTGCTCGGCGGCCTGCTCGGCAGCGGTATGCTGGGCGGCCTGCTCGGCGGCGGCAACTCCAACGCCACGGCCAATATGCCGCAGCAGGGCTCGGCCATCGGCAGCGGCGGGCTGGGCTCGATGATGTCCATTCTGGGTGGCCTGGGTGGCCGGGCCGGCTCGCAGCCGGCCAGTGCGGGCGGCTCGGGCCTGGGCGGCTTGCTGAATGGCGGCCTGGGCGGAATGCTCGGGGGCTTATTCGGGGGCCGTTAGGACCACGGATTGGCTACGCCGAACTTCGTTTCGCTCGGATTTTTCGGATTCCACGGATTTTGTGGACGACAAAAACTTCCAATCTTTAAAATAGAAAAGGCCACCTCACGGTGGCCTTTTTTGTTATAATGCGCCGTCCACAAAATCCGTGGAATCCGAAAAATCCGAGCGAAACGAAGTTCGGCGTAGCCAATCCGTGGTCATGCTTTAGCCACGGGAGCCGCCACCACGGGCGCGCCGGCAAACAGGCCACCGTGCTGCTCTACCACTTCCACAATGCTGTAGTTAAGGTCTTCTTTCACGTTGAGGTATTCGTCGTAGCTGGTGGTTTCCACGAAGTATTGCACGGTTACTTCCTTGCCGGCGGGCGTGAGGGCGTTGAACTTCATTTGCACGTCCTGAGTCACGAGCGGGTGGGCCTGCATGGCTTTCACGGCGTCGGCAATTATGGTGTGTAGCTGGGCGCTGGTAGTTTTCTGGTCGAAGGTGAGGGTGAAACCTACGCGGCGCGAGGTGCGCAGCGAGAGGTTATCCAGGGGCTTGTCAATCATGCTTTTGTTGGGCACGGTGACGTAGCTTTTTTCGGCGGTGCGCAGGCGGGTGCTGCGGAAACCGATTTTTTCTACAGTGCCGCTCACGTCGCCGGCCGTCACGAGGTCACCCACGCCAAAGGGCTGGTCGAGAAAGATGGTGAACGAGGCAATGAGGTTTTCGAGGCTTTCCTTGGCCGCGAAAGCCACCGCCAGCCCACCAATACCCAAGCCGCCGATGAGGGCCGTGACATTCACCCCAAACACCTGCCCCAGCGCCACCAGTACCGCGATGATGATAAAAAACACCTTCAGCAGGTCCTTGGCAAAGGGCAGAAACTGATTGTCGAGGCGCGTGGGGCCGCTGGTGGTTTCGCGCAGGGCCGCCCGGCGGGCCATCACCAGCAGGGCAAAATCGACGAGCCGCAGGGCCACCCGCGCCGCCGCTACGATGAAGGCCAGCGCCAGCACGCGCAGCAGCAGCACCTCGTGCCAGGGCAGCACGCCGGGGCCGGCCGTGGGGCTGTGCGGGTACGTGAGCGTAGTTCCGGCCAGCACCAGCGTAACGAGCAGCAGCAGCGTGGACAGCGGCTGGATGAGCAGGTTGTGCAGCTCCTCCTCCGTTACGCCAGCGGTGTAGCGCTTGGTGAGGGAAAACAGCAGCTTGCTGAGCAGCCGTGAAAACAACCGTCGGAAAGCGCTGCCCACCAACAGGATGAGCACCGCAATGAGGTATTGCCCGAGGGTATTGCCCAGGAGTTGGTAGTCGAGAAAAGCAGGAAGCGTCATGGGTAGCGATGAATCGTAGCGCGAACGACAAAGTTCGCGCTATGGCCGTCAATCCCTCCCCTACTTGGCCCGGATGGCAATCACCGGGTCCAGGTTAGCCGCCAGCACGGCGGGCACGATACCGGCAATAATGCCGATGCCCACCGAAATAAGCAGCCCCAGCACCACCCGCGCCGCCGACATGGTGAGCGGCAGCGCATCCTGCGGAATCAGCGTCACAAGCCACACCAACAGAATGCCCGCTGCGCCCCCAATCAGGCACAGGAACACCGCTTCGAACAGAAACTGGAACAGGATGAAGAAATTCTTCGCCCCCAGCGACTTCTGAATTCCGATGATGTTGGTGCGTTCGCGCACGCTCACAAACATGATGTTGGCAATGCCGAAGCCACCCACCAGGATGGCAAACGACCCGATAACGCCGCCCACCAAACCAATGACACTGAATAGTTTACCCACAGCCGAGGCAATCATTTCGGGGCGATTCAGGGCGAAATTGTCTTCCTCGCGGGGCTTCAGGCCGCGGATGTTGCGCATCACGCCGCGCATTTCGTATTCCAAATCGAGCAGGCCCACGTCTTCATCGCGGCCTTTCACGGCGATGGTGGCGCTGGGACCGCCGCCGAAACCGGTGGTGCTGAGCGCGAACATCTTCGTGAACATGGGGAACGGGATGATGCAGTTGGCGTCGTTACTGGAAATGGTGATGAGTTTTTTGCCCTCCTTTTCCATCACGCCAATGACGGTGAAAGTCTGGCCGCGCGCCTTGAACTGGCTGCCCAGCGCATTGCCGTGCGGATAAAGATTTTCGGCGATGGTGGCCCCGATGATGGCCACGGGCCGGGCGGCGTCCATTTCCTGCACCGTGAAGTAGCGGCCTTCCTTGATGGGCACGTTGCTCACGACGCGAAAGTCGTAGCTCACGCCCTGGAGCACGCAGTCGGCTACCGAGTTGGAGCCGGCTTTCAGGACGTTGCCGCTGTTGGCGGCGAAGATGGCGATGCCTTTATTATTGGGGCCGAGCTGCCGGCGGAGCTGCTGGTACTCGCGGGGTGTGGGCACGGGGCGCTGGAAATATTTCCACCACGGAAAGTCTGAATCGAAGGCGAAAGGCCATTTCGAGACGTAGATAATCTTGTCGCCTACAAAGTCGAGACTGCTGCGCACGTTGGCTTCCAGCGAATCGACGATGGTGAAAACGGCGATGATGGCAAAGATGCCAACCGTGACGCCCAGCAGCGACAAAACAGTGCGCAACAGGTTGGATTTGAGGGCATCCCAGGCGAAGAGAAAGCTTTCGAGGGTGAGGCGCAGGTTCAACATAAGGGCGGGCGGACACGAGTAAAGCAGCTTCCGGCCCCAAAAGACGGAAACCGGCGGGGAAGTTGCGCCAACTGGCCTTGCGGCGGGCATCCTTATCTGACGTCCGCGAAGCAAAGGACCTTATTACGTCTGAACAGTTTGCCGTAATTCAGGTACTGTAATGGCGGCAAGGTCCTTCGCTCAGCTCAGGAGGCCAGGCGACTAGATGAACGGAGCATTTCTTCAAAAATTAATGTTTCGAAAAAAAGCCGTACTTTTGCCTCCCCAAAATTCCGTATATTCCCCCAAATACTGCCCTATGGCGATGAAATTGCACGAGTTCAAATTTGAACTCCCTGAGGAGCTGGTGGCCATGCACCCCGCCCGCAACCGTGACGAAAGCCGCCTGATGGTGGTGCACCGCGCCACCGGCCAAATTGAGCATCGCAACTTTAAGGATATTCTCGACTATTTCAACGAGGGCGATGTAATGGTGTTCAACGACACCAAGGTTTTCCCGGCCCGCCTGTACGGCAACAAGGAAAAAACCGGTGCTAAAATCGAGGTTTTCCTGTTGCGAGAGCTGAACAAGGAGCTGCGCCTGTGGGACGTGCTGGTGGACCCCGCTCGCAAAATCCGCGTGGGCAACAAGCTGTATTTCGGCGAGTCAGACATGGTGGCCGAGGTGATTGACAACACGACTTCGCGCGGCCGTACCATCAAATTCCTGTTTGATGGCACCGACGAGGAGTTCCGCAAGGCGCTGTACGAGCTGGGCGAAACCCCGATTCCGAAAGAGGTTATCAACCGCGAAACCGAGCCTGCGGATAAGGAGCGGTACCAGACCATCTACGCCGAGCACATTGGCGCTGTGGCGGCTCCTTCGGCCGGCCTACACTTCACCCGCGAGGTGATGAAGCGCATGGAAATCAAGGGCATCGAGCCGGCGTTTGTGACGCTGCACGTAGGCCTGGGCACCTTCCGCACGGTGGATGTGGAAGACCTGACCAAGCACAAGATGGACTCGGAGAACTTCATCGTGACGGCCCCGGCCTGCGAAGTGGTGAACAAGGCCCTCGACCAGAAGAAAAAGGTGTGCGCCGTGGGCACCACCACCATCCGCGCCATGGAGGCGTCGGTGTCGGCCAATGCCCGCATGAAGCCCACGCAGGGCTGGATTGACCGGTTCATCTTCCCGCCCCACGATTTCAAAATCGCCAACTGCATGCTCACCAATTTCCACATGCCGGAGAGCACGCTCATCATGCTGGCGTCGGCCTTCGCCGGCTACCCCCTGCTGATGGAAGCCTACAAACAGGCCATCAAGGAGAAGTATAAGTTCTTCAGCTACGGCGACGCCATGTTGATTCTGTAGTTTGATTAATTAGACGAGCAAAAGGCCCGGCTGCAATGTGCAGCCGGGCCTTTTGCTTTGTCGGATATTTGCGCCTCTTTCAATTCTGCTGTTTATGGCTTTGCCGCGCCCTTCCGTTCATTCATCTGCTCAGTCCATCACCCATCGGTTTGCTATTCTGGTGGCGGGCGGCAGCGGCACCCGCATGGGGGCCGACCGGCCCAAGCAGTTTCTGCTGTTGCGCGGCGAGCCCGTGCTGCTGCACACGCTGCGCCGCTTTGCCGAGCCGGCGTTGGGCGTGAGCGACATTGTGGTGGTGCTGCCGGCCGACCAGCTCGATACCTGGCAGGCGCTGTGCGCGCAGTTCAGCGTGGATATTCCGCACCGGCTGGTGGCGGGCGGGGCCACGCGCTGGGCATCGGTGAAAGCCGGCCTGGCGGCCCTGAAAGCCCACACCGAGGGCCTGGTGGCGGTACATGATGGCGTGCGGCCGCTGGTGTCGCGGCAGGTGGTGGAGCGTACCTACGCCGCCGCCGCCACGCACGCCGCCGCCGCCGCTGCCGTGATGCCCAAGGACTCCGTGCGGCTGGTGTCGGCGCACGGCTCGGCGGCGCAGAACCGCAGCCGCCTGCGCCTGATGCAAACGCCCCAGACGTTCGAAATTGACCTGCTGCGCCGGGCTTATGCCATGCCCGAACTGGCCAGCTTCACCGACGATGCTACGGTGGTAGACGACCTGTGCCGCGTGCAGCTGGTGGAAGGCGACTACCGTAACCTGAAAATCACCACGCCCGAGGATTTGGTTGTGGCGGAGGCGCTGCTTGGGCAGTAGCAGATGCTGTCGCTGGTGCGTTAGCGGTGACAGTCTTCACGTCAAAAAGGCCCGTCCAAAGCTGGACGGGCCTTTTTAGTAGTCAGTGCCAGGATATTTATTTGACGAGACTGACGTGGTTGGTTTTGGTTTTGCCATCCGCTACCACGCGGTAGGTGTAGATACCGGTGGCCAGGAATTCCCCTTTGAGCTTCACCGAACGGGTTTCGCCCCCTGCCACGTCGCCATCAAAAAGAGTGGCCACTGCTACCCCAATGGCATTGTACACCTGCACCACCACGTGCCCCGACTTCGGCACTGAGAAATTGATGGTGGCATCCTTGCTGGTGGGATTGGGGTAGGCTTCCGTCAGGATGCCCTGCTGCAAGGCAGGCGCAGTGGTGGGCGAGGCAGCCGTGGCGACCCGGCCGGCCGAAGCCGGGCAACTTGCGGCCTGCCCCCCACAAATAGTGGCAGCCGAAACACACCCGCCAGCCGCCGCCGAAGCCGTAGCGGTGATGCTAAACCCTTTGCCGGCCCGCAGCACGAACACCAACGGCCCCGCGCTATAAGTGGTGCTTTGCGGATTTGTGCCGTCGGTTTCAGTCACCAGATACGTGGTGCCTGCTACGGGGCCGCAAACCGTGAGGGTGGGCGAGGTGAGCGTGCCGCACAGCGTAGCTTCCTGGATGGTCACGGTAGGCCCGGCGGGCTTGGCATTCACCGTCACGGCCACATCGCTGGTGGCGGCAGTACACACTGGGTTAGCCGAGCTGGTCACGGTCAGGCGCAGGGTTACCGTGCCGCTGCCGCCACTCACGGCGATGGTGGGCGCGTAGGTGCCGCCGTTGGTGATATTGACAGTCAGGCTATTGGGATTATTGAATACGGCCCACGAAGGCGTGCCGTTGCTGCCCGAGCCCGATGGCGAGAATGAGTTGCCGTTGGCACTCAAACACTGCGCTGCCGGTGCCGTGCCCGCATCGGCCGTTGGGTTGGGATTCACCGTCACGGCCACGTCGCTGGTAGCGGCGGTACACACCGGGTTAGCGCCGCTGGTCACCGTCAGGCGCAGGGTCACGGGGCCGCTGCCGCCACTCACGGCAATGGTGGGCGCGTAGGTGCCGCCGTTGGTGATATTGACGGTCAGGCTATTGGGATTATTGAACACGGCCCACGAAGGCGTGCCGTTGCTGCCCGAGCCGGCGAGCAGGAAGGAATTGCCCGCCGTGATGGCGCACTGGGCGGCCGGAGCCGTGCCCGCACTGGCCGTCGGGTTGGGATTCACCGTCACGGTCACGTCGCTGGTTGCATCACCACAGGTAGCACTGGTCACGGTCAGGCGCAGGGTCACGGTGCCACTGCCGCCGCTCACGGTGACCGTCGGCTTAGCCATGGCATCGCTGGAGAAAACCGCACTCAACGCACTGGGCGACTTGCTGAAGACCGTCCACTTGTAGGTGCCATTGGTCCCGCTGCCGTCCAGACTAAACGTGTTTCCCGCCGTGCTGGCGCACTGGGCCGCCGGGGCAGCGCCCGCACTAGCCGTCGGGTTGGGGTTCACCGTTACGGCCACGTCGCTGGTGGCCGCCGTGCAAAGGGGATTCGCGGTTCCGTTCACGGTCAGGCGTAGCGTCACCGTGCCGCTGCCACCGCTCACGGCGATGGTGGGCGCATAGGTGCCACCGTTGGTAATATTGACTGTCAGACTATTGGGGTTGGTTTGCACGGCCCACGAGGGCGTGCCGTTGCTGCCCGAGCCAGCCAGGACGAAGGAATTGCCCGCCGCGATGGCGCACTGCGCGGCCGGCGCGGTGCCCGCACTGGCCGTCGGCACCGGCTTCACCGTTACGGCCACGTCGCTGGTAGCGGCGGTACACACCGGGTTAGTGCCGCTGGTCACGGTCAGCCGTAGCGTTACCGTGCCGCTGCCGCCGCTCACGGCGATGGTGGGCGCGTAGGTGCCGCCGTTGGTGATATTGACGGTCAGGCTATTGGGATTATTGAACACGGCCCACGAAGGCGTGCCGTTGCTGCCCGAGCCGGCGAGCAGGAAGGAATTGCCTGTCGTGCTGGCGCATTGAGTGGCGGGGGCCGTACCGGCGTTAGCCGTGGGGTTGGGGTTCACCGTCACCACTACATCGTCGGGGGGCGACGAGCAGGTGGCTCCCACTTTGGTCACCGTCAGGGTGTAGGTGGTGGTGGCGCTGGGAGTCACCGCAACCTGAGCCGTCGTGGCGAAGGGCGCCGCACTGCCAATTGCCCACGAATAAGTGTAGCCCGATACGGCTGGGGTGCCAATGGTGGTAGAATTACCGGCGCAGACGGCCCTATCCGGGCCAGCATCCGCCGTCACGTTTATTTTGAGGTCCAGCGGAATGGGCTCCACAAAATCCGTCATGTTGGCCGACGAGGACTGGGATGATTTCGTGACCACCCACAGCGTCGATATTTTCCCCACGCAGGTGGTTTGCACATTTCTGTACACGGCAGAAATATCCACGGCCACCTCCGCAAACAGGTTGGTATCGTAGGACGAGCCCCCAAAAGGCGAATACGGCACATTGCTCAGCACCACCCCGTTGGTGCGGCCAAAGGCCGCCCCGGCCGGCGGGGCCTGAATCTGCACCCAGGTAAAAGCCCCGGCTACGGACTGCCACACCTCGTAGTACAGGTTGGGCACGGTGCCGCCGTTCACAAATTCGGCCGTGATTTGAATGTCCCCCGCCGTGCGCCCGCCGTCTGTGCCGGCGCTGGTGAAAGTGCCATTGGTGTTGCGCGTCAGCGTTTTTTGCAGGAACTGGAACGCCAGAAAGCTGTTGCCTTCCTTGGTGGCCCGGTCCCCGGCCATCATCACCCACGTGTCGCCGACGAAGGTGCCCGGCGCGGTGGCGCTTGAGGCCTCTTCGATGAACACCAGCGCGTTGTTGATGTCGTTTTTGGAAGGGTTGGGCCCGCCGGTCTTCCAGGTCACCGCTGTGTTGGGGTTCGAATCAATCTTACTGCCGCCCGAAAAAATGTCGTCCGTAGCCCCGTAAGAGTCGGTTTTATGAATCACCCGCTTTGGGTTGGCAGTTGCGGGCACGGTGCCGGTTGCCGACAGCACGCCGCCGTATCCGGCGGCCGTTAGCGGGTTCGGCAGCCAGTCGCCAGCACTCAAATAGCTGGCAGCATCGCCGCTGTAGGCAGTCAGGTCGCCATCAATCCCGAAGCCATTTGTGACACCAGTTGGCCTAGAATTGGGAATGGGCACCGGGGCCACGCCCGGCGGCACCGCATTTTGGGCAAAAGCGCCGGGGCTCAGGAGCAGCAGCGCCGCCAATAGTGCCCCGGCCGGCCGCCACAGTTTCCGGCCAGGCAGGGTAATGGAATAAAGAAAACGAACGAAAGCGCTTGCTGTAGCAAGCGAGGAATTAAGGGCGCGATAAGCAAGTTTCATGGGTGCGCAGATAAAGGTGAATGGTTGACAGCAGCAGCGTGCATGGCCCGCAAAGCGGCCAGCCGCAGCTTCCAATGGAGAGCCGCAGGGGAGACGAAACCAGCAAGTGAGGGACAATAGCGCCCCATTCCCGGGCTATTGGCCCGGAAAAACCCCGTGAAATCAGAAAGGGTGGCTACTTGTCAGAATGCAACCGGGCGCGCGAAAGCGGCGAGTGTGCAGGCAAGCGGCGGGGATGAAATAAGGGTATTGCTGATGCCCACATCAGCAAAGCGTTAGTATGACCGCCCTTGGGCTCAGGCAGTACGCGGAGGGCACAAGCGTGGCTCCCAGCCTAGGAAGACAGCCACACTCAAAGCAGTATATTCAAATGTATATATTAATTTTATTAAAAAATAGTTACTTTAATTTTATTATTAAAATTTTTAATAAATCCATGCCGGATAGTTCAAATCAAAGCGCATCAGTCTATGTATATGACAGATAAACCACGTCGGCGGCAAGCCAGTACTCCGGTGGCTATTGAGCCGGAAAATCATACAACTAATTGATTTACATCATATAGCCCATACACCTTATCCAGCTATTGCAAGTGAAGCAAGTGGCGCCAGAGACGAAGGCCGCTCAGCCCGGAATTGTCCACCAGGGCAAGGGTTATCCCCGGCTGGGCTTTTGTACTTAGTGGGCACCTGGTTGTATTTGGCGGGCACAATGTCCAAAATATCCGCTTTAGCAGTGTTCATGCCCGTACCCCACATGGCCGTGGGCCAATCGAGCGGCCGCCCACCAAAGCAAAAAGGCCCGTCCCAGCGGAACGGGCCTTTTTTAAACACCAACTAACCGGGGCTTATTTGTCGAGAATAACGCGGTTGGTTTTGGTTTTGCCATTGGCCACTACGCGGTAGGTGTAGGTGCCAGCCGCCAGCGTACCGCCTTTCAGCACCACCGAGCGTTGCTCGCCAGCCAGGGCTTCCCCGTCGAACAGCGTGACCACCGGCCGGCCCATCGCATCGTACACCTGCACCAGCACGTGCCCGCTCTTGGGCACCGAGAAGTTGATGGTGGCGTCCTTGGTGGTGGGATTGGGGTAGGCCATTGTTTGGATATCTTTGGCTCCCACCGTCGATGGTGCAGGGCTGTTGGAGACACGGGCAGGAGAAGGGCAGGTGGTCACAATCCGAGTGGGAGAATTAGTGCAGGTGGTGGCGTCGGAAACACAGCCAGCCGAACTGGTAGCAATGACGCTAAAGCCCTTGCCTTCGTGCATGTTGATTGTCAATGCGCCTGATTTGTATGTAGTAGACTGAATGAGGGATGTTCCGTCCCCCTCATACACATCGTATTTGGTATCAACTACCGGGTTACAAATCGTCAGCTTTGGCACCGTGACCGTGCCGCACAGCGAGGACTCTGTAATTATCACCGAAGGGCCGGGGGCGGTAGCTGGCTGGTCGTTAATAGTAGAACAGGTTTGGGACGAAATACAGCCGGCTGCGTTCTTGCACCGGACGCAGTGGCTACCCGGGGCTAAGTTCCCAAAGGTAGTTGCAGTGCCGAAGGCGCCGCCGTCCAAGTTGTAGGTGAGACCGGTGCCCAAAGGAGCGGTTACCTCGATGCTTCCGGTAGCGCTTGTACAGGTAGTCTGGGTTGGCGTCAGGCTCGGTGCCAAGGGGGCACTTTCGCTACCCAGCGTGAAGTTGAAACTGTACTTACAAGCCGGAGAAGACGAGTCTTTTACGTAAATGGTGTAGGTAGCAGCAGCAAGATTGCTGAAAGTAGCCGAGCTCTGGTACGTCACATCATCCCGGCTGTAAGTATAAGGCGACTTTCCGCCCGTAGCCGAGACGGTGATACTGCCCGTGCTTGCGCCTACACAAGGCTTAACAGACGAACTCACACTAGCCGAGAGCGGCGTAATGATTGCCAGGGAAGGAAGGGTGCCGCACTTAGGAGCAATCTTCGACGGGTCGAGCGGGCACTGGCGATTGGTGTTGTCGGCAGCGTCCGTCCAGGCCAGATATAAGCCCGTAATCGTCAAGGCATCGCCGCAGGTATATGTGATTTTGGGTAGGCCCGAGTTGTTGCTTGAAGAAAAGGAGGTGATTGCATTGGGCGGAACCGGGCCCACGCAGCCAGTTATCGAGGTTGGTGTGGAACTGGTGCCATCAGAATGCCGAATGGTGAGCGTGCCCCAGAACGCAAACGAAGTGCGAAGTGAGCCAGTGGAGTTGTTGATGGCTATTGTCAAATCCGATGTCAGTGTAGTGCCGGAGGTACAGGTAACGCAGCCCGTGCCCGTTATCGAAGCGCTAACCAGTTCCAAATCCTTGGACGTACATCTGTTTGCATTAGGAAAGGTTTGTGCGAGTGCCGTACTGGAGAACATAAGCCCCGCCACCATGAGCAGCAAGAAATGCAGCCAACCAGTAGTGCCCATTCTTTGAGCAGAAGTTGAGGCTAACAGCCATTTAGAAAATGTGCCTTGACAAGCATGAGGTGTATGAGAAATGAGTTTCATGGTCTTGTGGATAAAGGTTTGTGCTTGATATACTAGCAATTGAAGGCGCTGCGGAGCAGCAGCACAGCTAAGCGCGCAATGGCAACCCGTCGTGTTGAGGAGGTCGAAATCGAGGGCCAATAAGGTCCTGCACCCCAGCTGGCGGCTGGGGAAAACCCTGATTCAAAAGTGGGTGGCTACGTGCTGCAATCCTTCGCCACGCCCCTAAAGCGCGGAATACGAATGCGGAATGCGAAGGCAGGTAGTGGCGCGAAAGATGGGCTGTACCATCGAGTGAAACAGCTAAGCCCTGAATGACTGCCTAAAACAGGGCAGCGCACGAGGTCACAAGTCACCGCTCCCGTATCTGCGGGAGGGTGCTTAAATATAGTATATTGTTAATATATACTATACAAAATACTATGTCAAGAACATTTATTACTATTTTCTCACGTTTCCACCGCAGCTCTTACCGTATCAAGGTCGGCCAACTTAATTATCAATCATTTATTGATTGGTGGGTGTATCATTTTTCTTGCATTTATCAGCAATAAAACTTCGATAATTGATAGTCACCCGCTAATTGTTTTGCCCGAAACAGGTAAAGCTGCAAGCCCGGCCAGAGCAACGCAGCCAGAAATAACAGCGCCGATTTCCTTGCCGGCATTATTCAAATGAAACCAAAGCACCAGATGATGCGCCAACCCAGCGGGCACAAAAAAAGGCTGCCCGTGGGCAGCCTTTTCAGAAATCGATACGCTGGTTTGCCGAAGCGTGCTTAGCGCAGTGCGATGGTT
The DNA here is from genome assembly GCF_054776495.1 of Hymenobacter segetis. Taxonomy (NCBI): domain Bacteria; kingdom Pseudomonadati; phylum Bacteroidota; class Cytophagia; order Cytophagales; family Hymenobacteraceae; genus Hymenobacter; species Hymenobacter segetis. The sequence goes on from NZ_BAAHBV010000002.1 coordinate 1,068,883, forward strand.
TTGGTGTGGCCATTCACGGTCACGGTGGCCACGTTGTCGCAGGTGCCGGTGCCGTAGTCCAGCGTCATGGTCTTGCTGTTGGTGTTGGTGACGGCAATAGTGCCCTGCACGAAGTATTTGGGGCAGTCGGCGCGCTTGACGAGGGCATTCTGGATGGTAGCGGTGTAGCCCACGTTCTTGCGGTTGGTGCCCGTGGCCGAGCCGGTTACGTTGTACACGTCGTCGGATACCTGCGGGGTGCCGAAACCATTCGTGCAGGTGAAGGTCCAGTTGGCGGTCCAGGAGTGGGTACCGCCGTTGTTGGCGCGGATGATGCTGGCGTTGGTCACGTCAACGGTGAACGAGCCGCCGCCGATATCAGTGAAGGTGCGGGTGGCGGTGTGCTGGTTGTCGTTCACGAAATAGTTGTCGCGGGTGACCACCGCCCCGGCCCGGCGGGTCAACACGTCAGTGGTGAAGTGAACGATGATTTTGCCCCGGCGGTAGCGGCCATCGGCGCACAGGCAATTGGTGGTGCCGAAGTCGATGGTGAGGGTTTTGGTGGCAAAGTCGTAGCTGCGGTTGGCGCAGGTGCCGAAACGGGCTTTGAAGTCGTTTTCGCCGATTAGGTAAGCCGAGCCCTGTACAGTAGGGTCGGCGGGGCCGGCCATCTTCATGGCTTCCGAGCTCATGGCCGTTTCAGAGTTATCGTCGGTGCGGTCTTCGGCCGTGGTGATGTCGTCGGAGGGCGTGGCGTCGTTGTTGCGGTTGCAGCTGGCGGTGAGCAGTGCGCCGCTGGCGAGACAGGCAAAGGCCAGGGAACGGAGAGAAACGGTACGCATGACGGGGTGAGAAAAAGTGTATGAATGGGAATGTTGAACGGCGGTTGTGGTTGGTTGGAAGCAAAGGTGCTACGTGGGTTTAACCCGGCCGTAAAAAAACTTCTCCCGCCCCGCAAAAAACCCAGCCCGGGGCGAGTCGTATAGATGGCATATCAGCCCATCTGGCTTATTATCAACTTATTTCTCATGCGCCCCTTTCCTGCCCTTGCAATGCCGTTGCGGCTGTTTAAATGGGCAGCCGTGGCCCTGCCGCTGCTGGCAGCCTGCTCGTCGGGCGGCGGCAAGGCCGATGCCGTGGACGCGGCGATGGCTCAGAACGAAAAGAAAATTGACGCCGCCGATATCACCAAAAAGCAGGAGGCCGACGCCGAATTCCTAGTAAAAAGCACTAGCAATGCCCTGCTCGAAGTAGAGCTGGGCAAGCTGGCGCAGGCCCGGGCCACCTCTCCTACCGTGCGCAGCTACGGGGCCAGCCTGGTGCCGCAGCGGCTGGAGCTGCTGGGCACGCTCCGCGCCCTGGCCGCCGCCAAGGGCCTGACCGTGCCCGCCGCCCTCGGCGATGACGAGCAGGAGGCGTACCACGAGGCCAGCACCCAGGCCGGTGCCCAGATTGACAAGCACCTGATGGCCCTGCTGGTGAAAGCCCAGAAGCAGGACGAGGATGCCTTCGACGACATGAGCGACGATGCGTACGACGGCGACATTCGCGGCTTCGCGGCCAAGTTCCACGACGCCGTGCAGGAGCAGCTCGATGCGGCCAAAGCAACCGCCGACGTGGCCGAAAAGCTACCATAAGCCGCAGGACTTCAGCAAATTTTCATTGATGCGGATTCATCTTACCCTATCCACTTCACTTCACCAACCCCTTCTCTCGCCATGAAACGCTCGTTCATCACCCTGCTCAGTGCCGCCATGCTGCTGATTGCCGCTGCCGGCTGCAACACGAATGACTCCGTGAAGGAGGCCCAAAAAGTTAACGAAGTGAAAGCCGACAGTGCCACGGCCAACACCAACATGGGCAAAATTGAGGAAAAAGGCATGGACTACGACTCCAAGTTCATGACCAAGGCCGCCAGCGGTGGCATGCTCGAAGTTGAACTTGGTAAGCAGGTGGCAGCCCGGGCCGTGACGCCCCAGGCCAAGGAATTTGCCAAGAAAATGGTATCAGACCACACCAAGGCCAACGCCGAGCTGATGGCGCTGGCGGCTAAAAAGAACATCACCCTGCCCACCGCCCTCGGCAACGACCACCAGAAGGTGCTGAAAGACGTGGCCGAAAAGAAGGGCGTGAAAATGGACCAGGAGTACATGAAGGAAATGCTCAAGGACCACGAGGAAGACGTAAAAGAGTTCACCGACGCCTCCATCAAGGCCTCCGACCCAGACATTAAAGCCTTTGCAGCCAAAACCTTGCCCGTGCTGAAAATGCACCTCGATATGGTGACCAAGATGCGCCCGGCCGTGGATGCGGCCAAGTAAAACCTGACCAGCAGCTACTTACTGGCCGACCCCACGGCCACGGCTTCCCACTGCAACTCGTAGGAGTCGCAGCGCAGGGCGTTGATATTCATGCGAAAGCGGCCTTTGGCCGTTTTGCCGGCAATTTGCCCGCCCAGGTCGAAGCACCACGCCGTGGCCCCGCCGTTTGGCGGCTCGCAGAGGCGGCCGGCAATGGTGCCATTGGTGACAGTGAAAGTGCCTTTGGTGGGGCCGGCGGCGCGCTGGCGCTCCAGCTTGCCGCCGCAGCGCCAGTAGCCATTGAAGGTGAAGTCGCTCACGGTTTTGCCGTCGGGCGCAAGCACGAAGCTCAGGCTGTCGCCTTTCATGCCGTTGAGGAATTTGCCCTTGAACAGGGTGCCCGGTTTAGGCGCTTTGGGTGAGGTGCCGGCGGCGAGGCCCAGCAGCAGGGGAAATAGTAAAAATGTACGCATTTGCAGGAATGAAAAGAGGCCGGAAAAATAAATTTTTCCGGCCTCTTTCGCAATACGTTTCAGTTACGCGGTGGCGTACTTGCTCGTTTTCAACTCCTCGGCCAGGAAACGGGCGGTGTGGCCCTTGCCGGATTTGGCCACCTGCTCGGGCGTGCCTTGGGCCACGATGGTGCCACCGCCCGCGCCGCCCTCGGGGCCGATGTCGATGACGTGGTCGGCCACTTTAATCAGGTCGAGGTTGTGCTCAATGATGAGGACGGTGTTGCCCTTGTCGGCCAGCTTCTGGAGCACATCGGCCAAGTGGTTGATGTCCTCGAAGTGTAGGCCGGTGGTGGGCTCGTCGAGGATGTAGAAGGTCTTGCCGGTGTCCTTTTTGCTGAGTTCGGTGGCAAGTTTCACACGCTGGGCTTCGCCGCCCGAAAGCGTGGTGGCCTGCTGGCCCAGCGTGAGATAGCCGAGTCCTACCTCGTTCAGGGTCTTTATTTTGCGCAGGATGCGGGGCTGGTATTCGAAGAATTCCACGGCCTTTTCCACCGTCATGTCCAGAATGTCGGTGATGGACTTGCCTTTGAAGCGCACTTCCAGCGTTTCGCGGTTGTAGCGGCGGCCTTTGCAGGTTTCGCAGGGCACGTGCACGTCGGGCAGGAAGTTCATTTCGATGGTACGGATGCCCGCGCCTTCGCAGGTTTCGCAGCGCCCGCCCTTCACGTTGAAGGAGAAGCGGCCGGGGCCGTAACCACGGATTTTCGCCTCCGCCATCTCGCCAAACAGCTGGCGGATTTCAGTGAATACCCCCGTGTAAGTGGCCGGGTTTGAGCGCGGCGTGCGTCCGATGGGCGACTGGTCGACCTCAATCACCTTGTCCACCAAATCCAGCCCTTCGATGCTGCCGTAGGCCAGCGGCTCGCGCTTGGCATTAAAGAAATACTGGTTGAGAATCGGGTACAGCGTGTCGTGGATGAGCGTGGATTTGCCCGAACCGGATACGCCCGTCACGGCCACTAGCTTGCCCAGCGGCACTTTCAGGGTCACATTTTTCAGGTTGTTGCCCTTCGCACCTTTCAGCACCAGCTCGGTGCCTTCGCCCTTGCGCTTCTTGCGCTGCATCTCGATGTGCTTCTGCCCGCTGAGGTACTGCGAGGTGAGCGAGCCGGAATTGAAAATCTCCTGCGGCGTGCCCGAAGCCACGATGTGGCCGCCGTGGATGCCCGCGCCGGGGCCGATATCGAGCACGTGGTCAGCGTGCAGAATCATGTCCTTGTCGTGCTCCACCACAATCACCGAGTTGCCGATGTCGCGCAAGTGCTGCAAGGCTTTGATGAGCCGCTCGTTGTCGCGCTGGTGCAGGCCAATGCTGGGTTCGTCCATGATGTAGAGCACACCCACGAGTTGGGTACCAATCTGGGTGGCGAGGCGGATGCGCTGGCTTTCGCCGCCGCTCAGCGTGCGCACCGGGCGGTGCAGGTTCAGGTAGTCGAGGCCTACTTCGAGCAGGAAGCCGATGCGCTTGCGAATTTCTTTGAGTAGCTCGCGGGCGATGACGTTCTGGCGGTCGGTCAAGCGGCTTTCCAGCCCTTCAAACCAGCCAGCGAGGTCGTTCAAGTCCATCACCGACAGCTCGCCGATGTGCTTGTCGTCCATTTTGAAGTGCAGGCTTTCCTTTTTCAGGCGGTAGCCGTGGCACTCGGGGCAGGGCTGGGCCTGCGCGTACTGCGCAATCCACTCCCGAATGTTGTCCGACTCGGAATCCATCTGCCGACGCAGGAAGGGAATAATGCCCTCGAACGGCTCCGAATACATGCCCTTGCCGCTGTCGGCCTCATCCTCTGAGATGCCGTGGAGCAGGCGCTTCAGCAGTTCCTCGGGCAGCTTCTCAATCGGCGTGTTCAGCGTGGCTTTGTTCTTCTTGAGAATGAGCTGGAGCTGCTGGAAAATCCAGATGTCGCGGTACTCGCCCAGCGGCGCGATGCCGCCCCGGCTGATGCTCAGCTTGCGGTCGGGCAGCACCGCTTCCTCGGTAATTTCCTGCACTTCGCCCAGACCGTTACAGGTCGGGCAGGCGCCGTAGGGCGAGTTGAATGAGAACGTGTTGGGTGCCGGGTCGTCGTAGGCGATGCCGGTGGCAGGGTCCATCAGGAAGCGCGAGAAGAACTGCGGCGTGGCCTTTTTCGCGTCGGGGTCGAGCACCAACATGGTGCCCTTGCCGTGGGTGAGGGCATTCTGCACCGAGCCCGATAGGCGGAACCGGTCTTCCTCCTTCACCAGCAGCCGGTCAATCACGATTTCGATGTCGTGGATTTTGTAGCGGTCCACCTGCATCTTGGGCGTAATGTCGAGGATTTCGCCATCGACGCGCACTTTGGTGAAACCCAGCTTGGCAATCTTCTGGAAATCTTCGCGGTAGTGGCCTTTGCGGCCTTTCACCACGGGCGCCAGCGCCACCAGCTTCTTGCCGTCGAAGTGCTTGATGATGTAGTTGATAATCTGGTCGTCAGACTGCCGAATCATCTTCTTGCCGGTGGCGTAGCTAAATGCCTCAGCGGTACGCGCATACAGCAGGCGCAGGAAATCGTAAATCTCCGTGATGGTGCCCACCGTGGAGCGCGGGTTGCGCGAAGTAGTCTTCTGCTCGATGCTGATAACCGGCGACAGGCCCTCAATCTTGTCCACGTCGGGCCGCTCCAGCCCACCCATAAACGAGCGGGCGTAGGCCGAAAACGTCTCCATGTACCGCCGCTGCCCCTCGGCATAAATGGTATCGAAGGCCAGGCTCGACTTGCCCGAACCCGAAATACCCGTGAACACCACCAAGCGGTTGCGCGGAATCTTCACGCTCACGTTTTTCAGGTTGTGCTCGCGTGCGCCGTACACCTCGATGTACTGCGCTTCCAGGTGCTGCGAGGCGGGGCTGTGACCGTTGAGCTGGCCATGTACGTGCTCGGTAACGGGGCCGGCGGCCGGAATTTCGGTGATATCACGCACGGCGGCAGCCGTTTCGGCGGCCGCGGCCGCGCCGTTGGATGCCGGTTTTTTCTTAGCGGCGGCCGGGGCTTTAGGAGCTTTGGCAACCGGGGTAGCAGTGGATTTTTTGGCCATTCAGAAACGCAGCGAATAAGTTCGCAAAAGTACGGAAAGCGCCGCCCGATAGCTAGTCCGGGCCGCGAGATAAGACGAGGAATGACGCCGCGGGGCGTCGGGGTATAACCCCAAACGGGGGGTATTTGTCCCCGGAAATCCTGCGGAAAATAAATCGGCGTTGATTTTGGGCAATTGGGCGAATGTTTTGGGCCAACCAACGGTTGGCGGGGTACTCTGGCACTTGCCTTGCATCTATTGAAGTGGCAGCACCGTTACGGAGCTAGCTTATTTTTTATCAACTCCTTATCATGAAACCCCTCGCAAAATTTGTTGGCGCAGCCCTGGTGGGCGCGATGGCGCTGTTCGCGGCTCCGGCCGCCCAGGCCCAGGTGGGGGTGAATATTAATATTGGCACCCCGGCCTGGGGGCCGCAGGTTCCCTACGGCACGCAGTATTACTACATCCCCGAGATTGACGGCTACTACGACCTCTACAACCAGCAGTACATTGTGTACCAGGATGGTTACTGGGTGCCGCTGCCCGAGCTGTACGGCTACGACCCCTACCAGTTCCACCCGGTCATTGTAGACTATCGCGGGGCCCAGCCCTGGCTGCGGGTCGATTACTACCGCCAGCGCTACGCCTACCAGCCCTATCGTAACTACGGCCCCAGCCGCGCCGGCTACTACAATGGCGGCTATGGCTACGGCCCCAGCTACGGCCGCTCCCGCTACGACAACCGCGGCGGCTACTCCAACGGCCGCAACTACGGCGACCGGGACCGCGACGACCGCGGCGGCTACCGCGGCAACGACAACCGCGGCGGCGACCGTGACAACCACGGCCAGTACCCCGGCGGCGGCGGCTACAACACCCCGCGCGGCAACCCCATGCCTCAGCAGCCCACGCAGCATCCGCAGCAGGGTGGTGGCGGCTACAACCCCGGCCAGGGCCAGGGCAACCACGGCGGCTTCGGTGGCGGCCAGGGCCAGCAGGGCGGTGGCCAGGGCAACAACGGCGGCGGGCGCGGCAATGGCGGCGGCAACAACGGTGGCGGCCGTGGCCACGGCCGCGACTAAGCCCGTTCTATAGTGCGCCCAACTTGTTGGGGCCAACTCTAGTATAAAGCGCCCGGTCCAATCAGTGGGTCGGGCGTTTTGCTTTTGCCTTTAATCATTTCTCTATGAAACTCATTCCCACCGTGCTCTGCGCCATCCTGGTTGGAGGCACGGCGCTTGTGGCCGCGCCAGCCGCCCAGGCCCAAATCAACATCAATATCAACCCGCCCAGTTGGGGGCCGGCCGTACCGCAGGGCTCGCAGTACTACTACATTCCCGAAACTGACGGTTTCTACGACGTGCCGACCCGCGAGTACCTAGTGCGGCGCGATGGCCGCTGGGTGCGCACCCGCACTATTTCGGGCTACAACACGGCCAATTTCCACCCCGTAGTGGTTGATTATGTAGGCGCCGAGCCTTGGTCGCGCTACGACGAGTACCGCGCCCGCTACCCCCGCGGCGGCAACCCCAGCAACGGCGCGCTGCCGCCCGGCCAGGCCAAGAAAATGGGCTACCGCGCCAATCCCAGCAACGGCGGCCTGCCCCCCGGCCAGGCCAAGAAAATGCAGGGCCGCTACGATGACGACCACGGCCGAGACCACGACGACGACCATGGCAAGGGCCACGGCAAAGGCAAGCATTAAGCCGCCGGCTGCACTACGACCAGGCCCCGCCCCACTGGCGGGGCTTTTTGCTGCGGCAGTATTTGGCATCTTCCTTTTAAACAGCGCCGTATTACCCCATTATTTCACTTCGTAAAAAGCCATGAATTTCACCCCAAAAACCCTGTGCGTGGCGCTGGTTAGCGTGGTTGCGCTGGCCCTAGCCCCGGCGGCCAAAGCGCAGGTCAACGTGAATGTGAACGTAGGCCAGCCCGCCTGGGGGCCGCCCGTGCCCCAGGGCACGCAGTTCTACTACATCCCCGAAATCGACGGCTACTACGACCTGTATGCTCAGCAATACATTGTATTCCGCAACGGCCAATGGGTGCCCGTGGCCGTGGTGGATGGCTACGACCCCTACCAGTTTCACCCCGTAGTGCTCGACTACAGGGGCCGCCAGCCGTGGGTGTACGTGGGCGCGCACCGCGACCGCTACCCCCGCCGCGTAGTGGTGGTGCAGCCCCGCCCCGTGATAGTGCGCCAGCGCGGCCTGCCGCCCGGCCAGGCAAAAAAGCTCTATCGAGAAGGCTACCGCGAAGGCCGGCAAAATGACCAGGGTCACGGCAATGGTCACGGCAATGGTCACGGCAATGGCCACGGTCGCGGCCACGGCCATTAAACCACCGCAACTTGCCCCAAACCACCTAAAGGACCGGCCCCTCAGCCGGTCCTTTTTCGTTGGCCTTCTCCCGGGTATGCGTAGCTTTGAAACTGCTCTCCCAGCGGTTATTCCCTTTCCATGGTCTTTAGTAGTACTCTTTTCCTCTTTTACTTTCTACCCGCCTTTCTGCTGCTGTACTACGCGGTACCGGCACGCCTGAAGAATGCCGTGGCCCTGCTGGCCAGCATTGGCTTCTACGCGTGGGGAGGGCTCAGTTTTCTGGCGCTATTCCTGGCATCAGTCGTGGCCAACTTTGTGCTCATCCGCTACATGGATGCGGCCGTTGACCAAGGGCGAAAGCGCCTGTTTCTGCTAATCAGCATTGTGCTGAACGTGGGAATGCTCTTTTACTTCAAGTACGCCAACTTCTTTCTGGATAATGCCAGTGCCATGAGCAGCTTCTTCGGCGGCTCCGGGCTGACCTGGGAAAAGGTGGTGCTGCCCATCGGCATCTCCTTCTTCACCTTCGAAAAGCTGACGTACACCATCGACGTGTACCGGGGCGTGAACAAGCCGCTGAAATCCTTCTGGGACTTCATGCTCTACATCATGCTCTTTCCCAAAATGATTGCCGGCCCCATCGTGCGCTTCCACGAAATAGCGGGCCAGCTCACCGACCGCTCGCAGTTTGATACCATCGACGAGAAGCTGGCCGGCATGTTTCGCTTTATGGTGGGCCTGGGTAAGAAGGTGCTCATTGCCAACGTAATGGCCGAGCAGGCTGACCGCATCTTTAGCTCGCCGGTGCATGAGTTGCCCACCGCCGTGGCCTGGGTGGGGGCGCTGGCCTACACCTTCCAGATTTATTTCGACTTTTCGGGCTACTCCGATATGGCCGTGGGCCTGGGGCGGCTGATGGGCTTTCAGTTTCCCGAAAACTTCAATTCCCCCTACGTTTCGCGCTCCATCACCGAGTTCTGGCAGCGCTGGCACATCACGCTGGGGCGCTGGATGCGCGACTACCTCTACATCCCGCTCGGCGGCAACCGCGTGAAGCCCAGTCGCCTCTACGTCAATCTCTGGACCGTGTTCATTCTCTCCGGCTTCTGGCACGGGGCGGCCTGGAACTTCATCGCCTGGGGGGCCTACCACGGGTTCTGGCTGATTCTGGACCGCCTGTTTCTGCTGCGCCTCTACCGCCGCCTGGGGGCCCTGAGCATCGTGCCCACGTTCGTCATCACCGTGGCCGGCTGGGTGCTGTTCCGGGCCGAAACCCTCAGTGGGGCCCTGGCTTTTTTGGCGCGGATGTTGGGCCAGGCCGCGCCCGCGCCCGATGCGGGCTGGGATGCCACGCCGGCAGCGGTGGTGATTCCTCCGCCCGACTGGCGTTTTTTTGACACCCAGTTCTGGGCCATGCTGGCCCTGGGGGCCTTTTTTGCCTTCATGAACGTGGCTCCGTTCCTAGAACGCCGCAACCTGAGCCTGTACGCGGCGCACACGCTGTCATTGCGCCGCTCGGTGGCGCTGGGGTTTGGGGCCGCGCTGCTGCTGGTGCTCAGCGCCAGCTACATCATCAGCAATTCGTTCAATCCGTTCATCTACTTCCGCTTTTAGCGGCTGGCTCGCCGGGCTTCCCTTTCTTATGCCTCCCTCTCCCAAAACTGCGGTGTATGGCCAGCGCCTCATATTCGCTGGGTTGCTGCTTTTGCTCGCGTGGCCGGCCTTGCAGGCAAATTGGCCCGTGGTGCCCGTGCGGCCCCTCGACGGCGTAACGAATCCCGCGCCTACGCCCGTGTTTAGCTGGGGCGACTTGTGGGACAGTACCTACCAGCCCACCCTGGAAAATTCCCTCACCGAGCAACTGGGCTTCCGGCCCTGGCTCGTGCGCGTGCGCAACCAAGTGGCTTACTCCATCTGGCACAAGGCCCTGGCCGATGGCGTGGTGCTGGGCAAAGACCTGAACCTCTTCCAGCAAAACAGTATTGAGGCGTATCTGGGCCGATATTATCTGGGCGATGAGGAAATTGCCAAGCGCGCCCAGCAACTGCGGCAGGTTCAGGATACGCTGCGGGCGCACGGCACCGAGCTACTGTTTGTTATAGCTCCTGGCAAAGCCCGCGTGCTGCCCCAATACCTGCCCGATGACTACGCCAGCCAATGGCGGGGCACCAGCAATTACACCACCGTTAGCCAGCAGTTTGCCAAATACGGCATCAATACCCTGGACGCGGCCGCCCTGATGCTGCGCTGGCAGGCCGCCCGGCCGCCCTACCCCTTGTTCACGCGCACCGGCACTCACTGGAGCGGCTACGCCACGACCCGAATGGCCGATACGCTTTTCCATCGCATCGAAAGCATGACGGGCCGCGACCTGCCCGATTTTGCCCAGCAAGGCCCGCCCGACGTGGTAACCCGCGCCGCCGAGCTGCGCTACGCCGACAAGGACCTGGAAGATTTATTGAACCTGGCCCAGGAAATCCCGCCCTACCCCACGGCTTATCCGCACGTCGTATTCGGGCCGGCCCAAGGCAAAAGCCCGGTCAATGCAATTGTCATCGGCGACAGCTTCACCAAAAGCTTTTTCACCTTCTATCCCTACTTCGACCGCCTGCTGGCGCCCGAATCCCGGTTCTGGTACTATAACGCATCGGTGACCTGGCCGGAGCAAATCCCCTCCGGCGAAACTCGCCAGGTGAAAGACCTGAACCTGGCGCAGCAGCTACGGGGCCGTCAGCTGGTGCTGATTCTTTCGATGGAAGGCAACCTGACCGACGTTGGGTTTGGCTTTATCAATCAGGCATTCAACCTGTACTGCACCCCGGCGGCGCAGCCCAAGGTGCCATAACAAGCTGGCATTCCGATTTTTGCCAGCAACATCGCCCGATAGAAACAGAAAAGGCGGCTTATTTAAGCCGCCTTTTCTGTTTCTTATCTAACTAAAAGCCCGCGCTTAAAACGCTGCGTTTTTGGGGTAGCGCGGGAAGGGAATCACGTCGCGGATGTTGCTCATGCCCGTCACGAACAGCACGAGGCGCTCGAAGCCCAGGCCGAAGCCGGCGTGCGGCGCGGTGCCGAAGCGGCGGGTATCAAGGTACCAGTCGAGGTCTTCGGCGGGCACGTGCATCTCGGCCATGCGGGTGGTGAGCTTGGTGTAGTCCTCCTCGCGCTGCGAGCCGCCGATGATTTCGCCAATGCCGGGAAACAGCACGTCCATGGCGCGCACGGTGCGGCCGTCGTCGTCCAGCTTCATGTAGAAGGCCTTGATTTCCTTCGGGTAGTTGGTGAGAATGACGGGCTTTTTGAAGTGCTTCTCCACCAGATACCGCTCGTGCTCCGACTGCAAATCGGTGCCCCAATCGACCGGGAATTCGAATTTCTGCTTGGCGGATTTCAGGATTTCCACGGCCTCGGTGTAGGTGAGGCGCTGGAAGGCGTTATCGACCACGAAGTTCAGGCGGGTGAGCAGTTCCTTGTCGTACTGCTCGTTGAGGAAGGCGAGGTCGTCGGCGCAGTTGGCTAGGGCGTAGCGCACTAGGCTCTGGAGAAAGTCCTCGGCCAGGTCCATGTTTTCTTCGAGCTCGTTGAAGGCCACTTCGGGCTCAATCATCCAGAACTCGGCCAGGTGGCGGGCGGTGTTGGAGTTTTCGGCCCGGAAGGTGGGGCCGAAGGTGTAGATGCTGCCCAGCGCCATGGCGGCCAACTCCCCTTCGAGCTGGCCCGACACGGTGAGGTTGGTTTGCTTGCCAAAGAAGTCCTGGGTGAAGTCCACGGAGCCGTCCTCGGTGCGGGGCGGGTGCTCGGGGGGCAGCGTGGTCACGCGGAACATCTGGCCCGCACCCTCGGCATCGGAGCCGGTGATGATGGGCGTGTGGACGTAGAAAAAGCCGTGGTCGTTGAAATACTGGTGCACGGCGAAGGCCAGCGCGTGGCGCACGCGCAGCACCGCGCCAAACGTGTTGGTGCGGGGGCGCAGGTGGGCGATGTCGCGCAGGTGCTCCAGCGAGGTGGCTTTCTTTTGCAGCGGGTAGGCTTCGGCATCGGCCGCGCCCAGCACCGTCACTTCGGTAGCCTGGATTTCGACGGCCTGGCCTTTGCCCTGCGAGGCCACCAGCTTGCCACGAATGGCCACGGCGGCCCCGTTGCTCACGTCTTTGAGGCTTTCCTCGGGGAAATTCCCGGCATCGGCCACGGCCTGGATGGTGTGAATCGTGGAGCCGTCATTTACGATGATGAACTGCACGTATTTGTTGCCGCGGCGGGAACGAACCCAGCCTTTGACGAGAACTTCGCGGTCAAGGTCCTGGCTGGCCAGGAGTTCTTTGACGGTGGACCGTTTGAGGGACATAACTTGCGGGGAAGCGGATGAATCGGCAAAGGTAGGCCGATAAGGTGGTAGCACGGAATGCAACGCGGACTTTGTAATGCGGGCCACACCAACTTTTCATGCCAAACTTTAGTAAAATTGACCTCCGCCCCCTGCTTTCCGTACTTTCGTTATTATGCAACGCCTCGACTTAAAACAGCTCCTTTCGCAAAAGCTTAGCCCGCAGCAGATTCAGTTTATCAAGCTGCTGCAAATTCCTACGGCGGAGCTGGAGACGCGCATCAAGGAAGAAATGGAAGTGAATCCGGCGCTGGAAGAGGACGAGCCCGACGACACCGAAGAGCTGGACCGCGACGATGACGACAGCGACGACTCCGACGACCCGGATTCCAGCCTCGACAACGACGAAAACACGCTGGATGAGGACTTTGATGACCGCAGCAGCAACGATTCGGAACAGGCCGACGAGATGCCGGAGCCCGAAATTCAGCCCAAGGACGAAGGCCCGGCCGATACCGAAGCCAACGCCGACAACACCGACCTCGACCTGAGCGACTACCTCAACGACGACGAAATAGCGGGCTACAAGATGCAGGGCGACGGCCCCGGCGAGGAAGAGGAGCGCGACACGCCCCTAGCCGACACCAGCGGCTCGCTCCTAGATTCGCTGCTCGACCAGCTGCATTTTGCCGATTTGGATGAGCGCCAGGAGGCCATCGGTCAGCAGCTCATCGGCTCGATTGACGGCGACGGTTACATCCGGCGCGACCTTTCGGCCATTGCCAACGACCTGGCTTTTTCGCAGAACCTGGAAGTGACGGTACCCGAGATTGAGGCCGTGCTACGCGTGGTGCAGCAGTTCGACCCGCCCGGTATTGCGGCGCGCGACCTGCCCGAGTGCCTGCTGCTACAGTTGGAGCGCCGGCCGCAGGACGAGAACACGGTGAACGCCGAGCGCATTCTGACCGACACGTTTGAGGAGTTCAGCAAGAAGCACTACCCGCGCATTCAGCAGAAGCTGGATTTGGAGGATGACGAGCTGAAAGAGGCCATCAACGTCATTCTCAAGCTGAACCCGAAGCCGGGCGGCAGCGGCCCCAGCGGCCTGGGCAAGACGCAGTACCTGATGCCCGACTTCATTCTGACGAATGATAACGGCATCTTCAACCTGACGCTGAACGCCCGCAACGCCCCCGAGTTGCGCGTGAGCCCGGCCTACACCGAGATGTTCCGGACCTACGACAAGGCGGCCAAGAAGGACCAGAAAATGAAGGAAGCCGTGACCTTCGTGAAGCAGAAGCTGGACTCGGCTAAGTGGTTTATCGATGCCATCCGGCAGCGGCAGAACACGCTGCTGCGCACCATGAATGCCATCGTGGAATTGCAGCGGGACTTCTTTGCCGAGGGCGACGAAGGCAAGCTCAAGCCGATGATTCTGAAGGACATTGCCCAGCGTATCGGCATGGATATTTCGACGGTGAGCCGGGTGGCCAACTCGAAATCTATTCAGACCGAGTTCGGGATTTATCCCCTGAAATACTTCTTCTCTGAGGGCATTGCCACTGATTCGGGCGAGGATGCGTCGAGCCGCGAAGTGAAGAGCATTCTCAAAGACCTCATCGGCAAGGAGAGCAAGGAGCGGCCGCTGAGCGACGACAAGCTGGAAAAGATGCTGAATGCCCGGGGCTATAACATTGCCCGCCGCACGGTGGCCAAGTACCGCGAGCAGCTGAATATTCCGGTGGCACGGCTCCGTAAAGAACTGTAGAACAATCCGAAACCACACTCCGCACAACCAACCAGCGTTGTAGAAGAAGCAGGCTGGCGTAACTTTCCAGCAAAGATTGGGCTCTCATGCCCGGACGGCACTACATTGCCGGATGTCGCCGCTTCGCTTCTACTGATGCAAACCGAACTTCCCTCCGACCCCACCGAGCTGCGGGAGCTGCTGCTGGCTGAGCGCGCCCGCCGCGAGCTGGCCGAAGCCCAACTGCCGACCGTACTCGCGCTGAGCCGCACCCCCGAGCTCAACCCCAACCCCGTGCTGCGGGTGGGTGCCGAGGGCCAGCTGCTGTATGCCAACCCGGCCGCCGGCTTTATGGCGCGGGAACTGGCAGCCACCGGGCCGTCGCGGCTGCGGCCGCTGCTGGTGCAGGCTACTACTACGGCCCTGCGCACTGGGGCCGTGCAGCAGCGCGAAATCATGGCCAACAGCCAGCACTTTCTGCTGTCGGCCGTGCCGGTGCTGGAAGACAATTCCGCGATGCTCTACCTCACCGACATCACGCCGCAACGGCAGGCCGAGGAAAGCCTTCGGGAGCAATATTCGTTCTACGAATCGGTGATGGCCCACCTGCCGGCCGTGGTGACGGTGCTCGACCCCGACCAGCGCTACCGCTACGTGAACGCCTACGCCGAGCCCGACCCCGCCCGGCGGCAGGCCCGCATCGGCCTGACTTTTGCCGACCACTGCGCCAAGCAGGGCCTACCCAAGGAGCTGGCCGTGCGCCGCCGCCGCTTGTTTGACCGGGCCGTGCAAACCCGCGCCCTGGTGAACTGGGAGGAGCGCTGGCCCGGCACCAGCACCGAAGACCACCACCACTGGCTGTGCTACTACCAGCCCGTGTTCGGGCCCGATGGGGTGCTGCGCCAGGTAATGTGCTACGGCCTCGACATCACCAACCTGCGCCAGGCGGAGGCCCGCACCCGTGAGAGCGAGGCCGCCGCCCAGGCCCAGCACGCCTTCACCAATCTGGTGCTCGACCTCAACCCCAACCTCATCTGGGTGCGCGATGCCAAGGGCTACACCATCTTTGAGAACGCCGAGATGCAGACCTGGCGCCGCCTCATTGCGGAGCTGGCCGGCGCGTCCAGCATGGAAGCGGGCATGAGTAAGGAGGAAATCCAAACCTCGGTGCAGGCCGACCAGGAAGTGCTGCGCACCGGCCAGCCGCTCACCATTCAGACGTCCATCACGCTGGCCAATGGCGAGGTGCGCTGGCTGCAAACCGTGCGCTGCCCGCTGGTGCTGGCCGATGGCACGGCCCAGGTGCTGGGCGTGAGCACCGATATTTCGGCCCTGAAAAACGCCCAGCACGCGGCCGAAGCCGCCGCCACGGCCCGCGAAAACTTCCTGGCCAACATGAGCCACGAAATCCGCACGCCGCTCAATGGCGTGCTGGGCATGACCAGCCTGCTGGCCAAAACCGGCCTCAACGAGCAGCAGCGCAACTATACGGCCGTCATTCAGCACTCGGGGCGGCACTTGCTGAACGTGGTGAACGACGTGCTCGACATGGCCAAAATCACCTCCGGCAACCTGGAGCTGGAGCAAAGCGCCTTCAACCTCTGCGACTCGATGGGCAGCGCCGCTCAGCCGCTGGTGATGCAGGCCCAGGAGAAGGGCATTCGGGTGGTGGGCACCCTGCTGAAGGACTCGTGCCCGCACCCCTGGGTGCTGGGCGACTCCTACCGCCTCAACCAGGTGCTCATCAACCTGCTGTCGAATGCCATCAAGTTCACGCCGGTGGGGGGCACCGTGACGGTGGGCGGCTACTACGTGAGCGAAACCGAGGACACGCTCACCACCGAGTTTCGGGTGACGGATACCGGCATCGGCATTGCCCCGGACAAGCTGGAGAGCATCTTCAAAGAATTTACCCAGGCCTATGCCGACACCACCCGGCAGTTTGGGGGCACGGGCCTGGGCCTGAGCATCAGCCGGGCGCTGGTGACCCAGATGGGCGGCCAGCTCACGGTGCAGAGCGAGTCTGGCAAGGGCAGCTCCTTTGCCTTCCGCGTCACGCTGCCTAAGGCCAGCCCCGAAGCCCGGCAGGCGGCCCTGGCCCCCTTGGCCCCGGTGCAGGAAGCGGCCGTGCGCGGGGCCCGCGTGCTGCTGGTGGAAGACAATGCCGTGAACCGCGAAGTGGCCCAGCTGCTGCTGGAGGCCCACGGCGTGACGGTGGACGAGGCCGCCAGCGGCATCGAAGCCCTGGAATGGTTCGAGATGAACCGTTACGACGTTATCCTGATGGACATCCAGATGCCCGGCATGAACGGGCTGGAGGCCACGGCCCGCATCCGGGCCCACGCCGATGCGCGGCGGGCGGCCACGCCCATCCTGGCCCTCACGGCCAACGCCTTCCGGGCCGATGCCGAGAAGTACTATGCCGCCGGCATGAACGACACGCTGCCCAAGCCCTTCGACGAGGCCGAGCTGCTGAGCAAGCTGGCTTCACTGATGGCCGGCGTGAAGGAGCCGCTGGTGGACGTGAAGCCCGCCGCTGCCGCGCCCGCTCCACTACCAGCCCCGGTGCCGGTGCCGGCCGCTGCCCCAAGCGCCGCCCCGGCCGCCGCAGCGCTCTTCGACCTGGCCCTGCTGCACCAGACGGCCCACGGCAACGCCACGTTCATCAACCGGATTCTGACCTCCTTCCACACCAACACGCCCGCCAGCGTGGCCGACCTGCACGCTGCCCTGGCCGCCACCGACTGGCCCGCCGCCGCCGCCGTGGCCCACAAGCTACGGCCGTCGCTCAAGCTCATCGGGGCCGAGCAGCTGGTGCCCTGGCTGGCCGCGGTGGAAAGCAAAACGGCTCCCGATACGGAGCGCCAGCAAGCCACCGAGGCGCTGGCGGCCGGCCTCACCGAGCTGCTGACGGCCCTGCCCACGGCCGTGCCTGCCGCCTAACGCAAACGCCCCCGCCACGGAAGTAGCGGGGGCGTTTGGCTTTGGGTGATGGGGCGGGCTGCCGGCCCTACTCCACCACCAGGCGGTGAGTGGCGCTGCGGCCAGCGGCGGCCACGCGCACGGCGTAGAGGCCGGCAGGCAGCCCGGCCAGGTCCAGCTCGTGGCGCAGGCCGGCGGCGGGCAGGGGCACGGTGGCGGTGCGCACCACGCGGCCCAGGGCATCGGTAATTGCAATGGTGGCAGCCGAGGCCCCGGGCACGGGCGGCAGCTGCACCGTGGCCGTGGCGTGGGCGGGGTTGGGGTACACCGCCACGTCGGGCAGGGCGCGGGGGCCGGTGGTGGCCAGGCCCACCAGGTCGGTCATCGAAGCTAGGAAGGTGGCACTGCCGCCTACCGGGCTGGCCACCGGCAACGTGCCGAAGGCCGCTGGCACCCCCACGCCCCCCGCGATGTAGACACGGGAACCCATCACCAGCACGGCCGACGGGGCATCGCTGCCGGGGCCGCCGGCCTGCTGCGCCCACACCACCTGGGCAGTGGGGCCGGCATCGGCCAGGCGCACCACAAACACGTCGTCGGCCCCTAGGCTGGTAAGGGTGTGCGGACCGAATGTGGCCGTGTTCTGAAAGTTGCCGGCCACGTACACGCTGCCGCCGCGCACGTCCAGCCCGTAGGCGTAGTCCATCGTCGGCCCGCCCAGCTGCTGCGCCCACTCAAACCCGCCTGAGGCCCCGGCATCGGTGAGCTTGGCCACGTAGGCATCGAGCTGGCCGGCATTCACCAGCACGGCATTGCCGAAGCGGGCGGGGGCCCCATACCAGCGCCCCACGATGTAGACCCCGTTCGGGCTGGCGGCCAGGTGTTGGACCTCCTCGGGGCCGGTACCGCCGGCCCGCTGCGCCCAGACGAAGGCCGGGGCCGTGCCCTGGTCGAGCAGCTTCGTGACAAAAACATCCGTCGCCGTCCCCGCCGGGTCGGCGTTGGTCAGCACCAGGCTGCCCAGCCGGGCGGTAGGCGCCCCGAAAGAGCCCCCCAGGTAGATATTCGAACCGCTGATGGCAATGCCGGAGCAATAATCGCCCCCCGTGCCGCCTATCCGCTCGGCCCAGGAAAAGCTGCTAGTGCTGCCCGCGTCGGTGAGCTTGGCCACGTACACATCGGAGATGTTGTTGCCGCTGCCCGTGGTGACGTTGTTGGTGAGCGTGAGCGGGCCGAAGGCGGCGGTTGGGCTGCCGAACTGGCCCACGAAATACACGCTGCTGCCGCTCACGGCCACCCCGTTGCCGTACTCGACGCCCGTGCCGCCCACGCTTTGGGCCCAGACAAAGCTGCCGCTGCTGCCCGCATCCGTGAGCTTGGCCACGAAGGCATCGTAGATGACAGTGGAGGCCGTGGTGGGGCCGGCATTGGTCAGGGTTGTGCTGCCACACACCAACTGGGTGCTGCCAAACACGCCCACCAGGTACACGCTGCTGCCGCTCACGGCCAGGGCATTGACGTAGTCTATGCTGGTGCCGCCGGCCCGTTGGGCCCACACGAAGCCGTTGGTGGCCGGGCTCCATTTGGCCACAAATACATCGTCGCGCCCGGCGCTCGTGAGCGTGGTGCTGCCAAACGGGACGGTGCCACTGAAGCCGCCGGCGATGAAAATATTGCCGCTCGCATCGGCCGCCGTAGCACTTATATACGCCCCGTTGATGCCTGAAGCTCCCACCGTAAACAGCGACTGCCAAGCCGGAGCCGGAGCCTGAGCACGGGCCAGCGGGGCTGCAAGCAGCAGCAGCAGCAGCGCCGCCAGATACGGCCGCAGCCAGGTGATGAGTTGCCGGCCAGAGCCGGGAAAGGTTGTAGAAAAATGCTTCATTGGGAAAGGAAAAAGGGGAGACTAATGGAAAACAGGGCCTAAGGCCACTGATGGGGCTGGTAAAAGCTCCGCCGCATACGGCGGTACCCTTCGGCATAGTGCCCATGCCTACCGCCGCATGCGGCGGGCCATGTGGGCACATTTCCCATGCCTATTGCCGCATGCGGTGGTACCCTTCGGCACAGTGCCCACATGGCCCGCCGCATGCGGTTGGCCATGTGGGCACTGTGCCGAAGGGTACCGCCGCATGCGGCGGAGCTTTTTGGGGGTTAGGACTTGGGCGTGGCGGGGGCGGCCACTTTGGCTTTGCCACCCGTGCGGTTGGGCAGCAGGCCGTAGTTGAAGTAGATTTCGGCCTGCTTGGGCTCTTGCCAGAAGGCAGCCAGGGCGGTGCAGTGCACCTGCCACAGCAGCTGGCAGGCATGCGCCCACTGCCCGCCCAATGAGCCGATGGTTTCCTTTTCCACTTTCAGGCCAGCATCCTTGGCGGCGGTGGCGGCGGTGAGCTCGGTGAGAAGTGCATCGGCATCCTTGGCGGCCTGCTTGCCCAGGTCGCCCTCGTGGGCGTGCAGGGCTTTGGCAAAGGCCTCGAAGCGCACGGGCAGGTCGGTGGCGTTGGCGTCGGTGAGGTGCATCAGGCCCTGGGGCAGCAGCCCCTTGAGGCGGTCGAGGTGCTGGCGGTAGGTGGGCACCAAGGTCACGGCATTGGTGTCCTGCACGAAGGTGCGCATGGCCCGCAACACGTCCTTTTTGGAGCGGGTGAGGGCCTGGCCGGTGCCATCCTGGCCTTCGCGGGCCACCACGGTGCCGGCCAGGGCGGTGGCGGCGGCTTTCAGGCCGGGGCTCAGGGCCAGGAGGGCGGGGTCGGTGCTGGCACCGGTGGCCGTCACGGTGTAGTTGAGCAAGCACAGGAAGGTGGGCCGGCTGCACCGGATGTTGTTGAAATGGGGGGTGTAGAGGTCGTGGTAAAGGGCTGCCATGAGGGTTGAAATGTGGGGGTTAGGTTGTGAGGCCGGAAGGTAGGGGAAGTAGCACAAACTTTCTGCTTACCCTACCGCCGCCCTACCCGCCACTCCGCCGCCAGTTCGAAATACGGTAGTACCCGGCGCGTTTCCTGCGCCAAATCCACCGCCGTGTAGCTGCTGCCCGAGTACGCCCCCTTCCCCATCGAATATGCCGAATACGTGCGCAGCCATTGCAGCCAGATGCTGGCCGTGAGGTTGAAGCCGGCCGTGGCGCGGCGCTCCACCGCCACCTCCGGCCCCTGCTGCCGCGTGATGCTGTGCAGGTAGATAAGCTGCGAGGCCGGCCCGGTGGGGTTGTCGAGCAGCAGGGCGGCGCGGCCGTAGTTGCGCTGCTCCAGCAGGCGGTAGCCCAGGCGCAGGCTGGTGCTGCCCCGCTTGCCAATCCAGCTCTGCCGCCCCCCGATGGACAGGTCGTGCGTCACGCTGGTATCGAGTGGGCTCTCGCGGAAGCGCGTCCAATCGAGCTGGCCCACGCGGTTTTCGCGGCGCTGGTAGTCGGCCAGCAGCAGCAGGTGCGGCCGCAGCTGGTAGGTGAGGCTTTGGGATTGTTCCAGCACGCGGCTGGCGCGGTTGCGGGCCTGCTCGGTGGTCTGGTCGCGCACCTGGTAGCTCACCCAGAGGTGGTAGTTCGAGCGGATGCTCCACTTGCCGGGGGCCCAGGTGAAGCCCGGCTCCCAGTGCAGCAGGTGGTCCACGTAGTTCTCGGCGCTCTGGCTGGCCCGGATGAAAACCGTTTGGCGGTACTCGCCCGCCACCCCGAGCGTGGTGCGGAAGGCCCCGGCCCAGCGGCCCGTCCAGGTCAGGCGCAGCAGGTGCTGGGCTTCGTCGCGGGTTTGCTGGTTGTCCTTACTAGGAGCATCCACGCGCAGCAATTGGGCCGAGCCCAGCAGCGCCAGCGCGTGGCGCGGACTGGGCAGCCAAGTCAAATTACCCAGCCACAAGATGGTTTGCTCCTTGATGTCTTTCACCTGCTCGCGGGCCAGCGCAGTCGCCAAACGCGGCACGCTCAAAAACCGGGAGTTATCAAGATAATACGACCGGGTGCGCTCGCGGTAGCCAAAGCTGATGGACGACTGCAGTTTGGGCCGGGCAAAGCGCAGCTCCTGGCGGGTATCCAACTCGCGCTGGCGGTAGCCCACGTCCTGCAAGGTATCGGCCCGCTCGCCCAGCCGCCGGTAGCGGAAGGCCCGTTTGGGCAACAGCAAGCTATTATCCGAGCGCAGCGTGGCAAACTCATTAATGCGGTACGAAGCCCCCGCCTGCACCGCCACGGTATCGGACTGAATGCGCTGCACCGAGCCCAGCAGGTAGTCTTCGGCGCGGTTGGTGCGGTAGCCCACGAGGCCCTGCACCACCAGCGGCGCACCTTCCAGAAACGCCTGTTCGCCGGCCGCCTCGGCCACCAGCCGCTGCATGGTGCGGGGGCCAAGGCTGGCCCGGGTGCCCAGCACGCGCACAGCCAGCGGCGCGGCCGTGGGGCCATTCAGGAAGTACAGCGCCGCCGCATCGAAGCCCAAGGCGAAGCCTGCGTCTTCGCGGCCGTTGCGGCGGTCGGTGGCCAGGCCGCCCAGCACCGTGAGGCGCATCTGGCTCAGGGTATCGGTGGGCGAGGCGGCGCGCAGGCGGCGCTGGTAGCCCAGGCGGCCCAGCCACAGGCCGGTACGGGTGGCATTGGCGCGGCTCTGGTCGTAGTGGAATTGCTGGCCCAGCTGCCAGTGGTTGGCCGCGTCGAGGGTGAACACGTCGGCCACATCGGCCCCGTAGTCTTCCCGCACGAAGGGCGGCGTGCCCCGCGAGTCGTAAATCATGTCGGTGCCCACGCGGTAGCGCAGCTGCTGGCGCGGCCCCAGCCGAAGGTAACCCCGCGCCCCGCTGGTTTGCACGAAGGTGCTCACGCCCACCCGTCGGGCCCGGGCCACCAGTAGCAGCGCCGTATCGGCCCCGGCGGGCCGCAAACCCCGAAAAACCGGCCCAAACGCGGTAGCGCCCACCAGTACCTGCGCCCGGCCCGCCAGCGGCAGCAGCGCCAGCAACACCAGCAGCCCGGCCACGCGCCGGCCCACCGCCGCGCCCCGCGCTACGGTCCTCTTACCCGCCGAAAACCACCGGATTACCACGTTTGTCCGGCCCCCGACTTATTCCCTCGGCGGGCCGAAGCGGGAAGGTAATACATTGCACGGCGAGGCCCCGAAAATAGTTTTTCGTTAGGTTTCGTTAGGTTAGCGGTAGCAAACCCCGCCCGTTCCCAACGGCATTGATGTAAATTTGCCCGGGGCCCTATTGCCACTTCTCTTTTCTGCTATTGATACCATGAATAATTATCTTATGAAGAATTTGCTGATGGCCGCACCGGTGGCGCTGGGCTTGCTGGCCGCTACGTCGGCCCAGGCGCAGCACGTGCAATGGGCAGCCCGGCTGGTAGCCGTGTCGTCGCAGAAATCTGATGGGAAAGACCCGTTCGCGCCGTCGCAGGTGCTGGGCGTGCCCAATGCCCTGCCGCTGGGTCAAATCAGCAACGACGCCTGGATTCCGCGCAAGGAAGGACCCAATGAGTTCATCGAAGTGCGCTTTGCGCGTTCGGTGGCCGCCCAGCAGGTGACTATTGTCGAGAACTTCAACCCCGGCTCCATCACCAAAGTCGAGCTGGTGGACACCAAAGGCGTGCACCACGAAGTATACTCCAACGACAACCCCGGCCCCCTCCCCGAGCCCTCCCGCACGCTGGAAGTGAAGTTCCCGGCTGCCGAATACCGCACCCTGGGCGTAGTGGTGCGCATGAACACGGCCAAAGTCGAAGGTATCAACCAGATTGACGCCATCGGCATCGCCGACGTGGTGTCGACCATGGTGAAGCAGGCCTTTACCGGCGAGAAAGGCCCTGATGCCGTGAAATCGACCCAGTTTGACTCCTCGCTGGTGAACCTCGGCCCGAACGTGAACACCCGTTACGTAGAAACCCACCCGGTTATCTCGCCCAACGGCCGCACGCTCTACTTCGCCCGCGAAAGCAACCCCGACAACGTGGGCGGCAGCCGCGACCCGCAGGACGTCTTCGCCTCGGCCCTGCTCAGCGGCAAAAACAAGACCTGGGGCCTGGCCAAGAACGTGGGCGGCCCCGTGAACACCCCCGACGACCCCAACGGCATCGCCTCGGTATCGGCCAACGGCCAGAGCGCCATCCTCATCAACATCTACAACCGCGACGGCACCATGGACCCGCTCGGGTGCAGCCTCACCAAGCACACCCGCATGGGCTGGACGCAGCCCGTGCCGCAGGTCATCAAGGACTTCGTGAACCTCGATAAGGAGCACGTCGATTTCTTCCTCGCCACGTCGGGCAAGGCCCTGCTCATGGCCGTGGAGCGCCCCGACGGTCTGGGCGGCCAGGACCTCTTCGTGAGCTTCCCGGTGCCCGAAACCAACAACACCTGGACCAAACCCAAGAACCTGGGCCCGAACGTGAACACCGCGAAATCGGACTTCGCCCCCTTCCTCGCCGCCGACGAAAAGACCCTGTACTTCGCCAGCGAAGGCCGGGGCGGCTACGGCAAGTCGGACATCTTCTACAGCAAGCGCCTCGACGATACCTGGACCAACTGGAGCCCGCCCCGCAACCTGGGTCCGGTGGTGAACTCGCCCGATTTCGATGCCTACTACACCATTTCGGCCGCCGGCCAGGATGCTTACCTGGTGTCGTCGCGCAACGGTACCAACGGTTCCAAGGACATTTTCCGCATCTCGCTGGCCCCCGCTTTCCAGCCCGAAGTGGTGACGCTGGTAACCGGCAAAGTGCTCGACGTGAACACCGGCAAGCCCATCCGCGCCATTATTCATTACGAAAACCTGCTCACGGGTGAGGAAATCGGCGTAGCCGAAACCGACCCGGTTGATGGCTCCTATACCATCGTGCTGCCCAGCGGCGTGCAGTATGGCTACCGCGCCGAGGCCAAAGGCTACATCGCCGAAAACGCTAACCTCGACGTGACGGCCAAGGACAAATATTCCGAGCAGAAGCAGGACCTGTTCCTCGTACCCTTCAATGTGGGCCAGACGGTGAAGATGAACAACATCTTCTTCCAGCAAAGCAAGTATTACCTCACCACCAACTCCTACCCCGAATTGCTGCGCCTCATCCGCATCATGAAGGATTACCCGACGGTGGAAATTAAGCTCTCGGGCCACACCGACAACCAGGGTGACCCGGCCCTGAACCTCAAGCTGAGCCAGGACCGCGTGAACGAGGTGAAGAAATACCTCGGCACCCACGGCATCAAAAGTGAGCGGGTGACCACCGAAGGCTTCGGCGACACCAAGCCCATTGCCAGCAACGACCAGGAAGAAACCCGCGCCAAAAACCGCCGCGTGGAGTTCACCATCACCAAGAAATAGCCCGGCCTGACTGGACGCAAAAAAGCCCCGATACGTAATGTATCGGGGCTTTTTTTATGATGCGGACGCTGATTATTGCCGCGCCTTGCTGGCCGCGCCTACGAAGGAATCCAGGCGGCCTTCGGAGCTTTCCAGGCCCACGATTTCCATGAGCTCCTGGAAGTACTCGGCCACCTGCTGGCGGTCGGTAGCGGTAGCGGTGAGCGGGGCTACGCGCGCCAGGCCGTTGTCCAGGCACTTGAGGTAGGCCTCTTTGGTGGGCTGCTCCTTGGTCACGCGCAGGAAATCATCGGCCGAGATAACGAGGTAGCGGTTGAGGTCGGGGCGCACTTCGGCGTGGGCTTTGGTGGCTTTGCCGGCCTTGGCTACTTCGGCTTTGGTGAGCTCTTTCAGGTCTTCGAGTTGGGTGATGGCCTGGGCCGGCACCTGGATTTTGCCTGTCTGGGCATTGGCGGCCAGGGTGCCCAGTGTCAGCAGGCCGGCTAGTATGGCGTATTTCATAGTAATGTGGTAAAATGTTATGGAAAGATGATGAAATGGCTAAATCGAGGCTATCAAGCATGATAATTCTCTCCGAAGGTACTAGCGGGCAGGCACATTGTCCCCCTCCCGCCAACGCCTGAACCAAAAAATTGTCATTCCGACGCAGGAGGAATCTGAGTAAAGTCATTGTTCAACGACCTCACTCAGATTCCTCCTGCGTCGGAATGACAACTCAGGAATGGCCGCTAATTCGGCTTAGTAGGCGCGGGCAAAATAAGCGCGGCGCGGGCTGGGCTTGCCCGTCACCATGCAGATGCCTTCTTCGTCGGCCTCGTTCAGGGGCAGGCAGCGCACGGTGGCTTTGGTTTCCTCCTTGATGCGCTCCTCGGTTTCGGAGGTGCCGTCATAGTGGGCCAGCAGGAAGCCGGGCTCCTCGTCCAGCATCCGCTTGAACTCGTCGTAGCTGTCCACGCGGGTGGTGTGAGCGG
This sequence comes from Hymenobacter segetis, assembly GCF_054776495.1. Classification (NCBI taxonomy): domain Bacteria; kingdom Pseudomonadati; phylum Bacteroidota; class Cytophagia; order Cytophagales; family Hymenobacteraceae; genus Hymenobacter; species Hymenobacter segetis. The sequence continues at coordinate 1,094,297 of NZ_BAAHBV010000002.1, forward strand.
CACGGAAATTCTTGGCGCGCTCGTAGATATTGGTCTGGATATCGGTGAGCAATTGGTCGACGCTGGCCACGATGTCGGCCAGGGGCAGGCTCATTTTCTCTTTGGTGTCACGGCGCACCACTTCCACCATGCCGGCATCAAGGTCGCGCGCGCCGATGGCCAGGCGCACGGGCACGCCCTTCAGCTCCCACTCGGCAAACTTGAAGCCGGGGCGCTCGGTGTCGCGCGCGTCCAGCTTCACCGAAATGCCCCGAGCAATCAGGCCCATCTGAATGGGTTTGATGCGCTCCAGCAGTGCATCAAGCTCGCCCGTTTTGTAGATGGGCACGATAACTACTTGTATAGGAGCCAATTTAGGCGGCAGCACCAGGCCTTCGTCGTCGGAGTGGGCCATCACGAGGGCGCCCATCAGGCGCGTGCTCACGCCCCAGCTGGTGCCCCACACGTGCTCACGCACGCCTTCCTTGTTGGCAAACTGCACATCGAACGCCTTGGCAAAATTCTGGCCCAGAAAGTGGCTGGTGCCGGCTTGCAGGGCCTTGCCGTCCTGCATCAAGGCTTCGATGCAATACGTGTCCTCGGCCCCGGCGAACCGCTCGTTGGGGGTTTTCACACCCTTCACCACCGGCAGGGCCATGTGCTCCTCGGCAAACTCGGCGTAAACGTCGAGCATCTGGCGGGTTTCGGCTACTGCCTCTTCAGCAGTTGCGTGGGCGGTGTGGCCCTCCTGCCACAGGAATTCGGCGGTGCGCAGGAACAGGCGGGTACGCATTTCCCAGCGTACCACGTTGGCCCACTGGTTGATGAGCAGCGGCAGGTCGCGGTAGCTCTGCACCCAGTTCTTGTACGTGCTCCAGATGATGGCCTCCGAGGTGGGGCGCACCACCAGCTCTTCTTCCAGCTTGGCGTTGGGGTCTACGCGCAGCTTGCCGGGTTTGTCGGGGTCAGTCTGGAGGCGGTAGTGAGTCACTACGGCGCACTCTTTGGCGAAGCCTTCGGCGTTTTTTTCTTCGGCTTCAAATAAGCTTTTGGGTACGAAGAGCGGGAAGTAGGCATTTTCGTGGCCGGTGCGCTTGAACATATCGTCCAGCTGGCGCTGCATTTTTTCCCAGATGGCGTAGCCGTAGGGTTTGATGACCATGCAGCCGCGCACGGCCGAGTTTTCGGCCAGGCCGGCACGCTTCACTAACTCATTGTACCAAAGCGAATAATCTTCCTGGCGGGTAGGCAACTTTTTACTCATGGGAGGCATCTTAGGGGTAATTGAAAAAGTTCCCGGATTTGGTACAGGATTTGACTTGACCTTGGGGCACCGTTTCGGGGTCAAATTACGTTATTAAAGTGCGGACCTCCTTGCGGAAGTGCTTTGCGCTGGTGACGGCAGTGACCGGCTTATTTTTCAGCATTTTTTACTGGGCTGAACCTGATTTCTAGCCGCTTCACCCCGCTATCATCGTATAGTCCGTTACTTTACAGAAAGCCTTCCCATCCTTACTTTTTTTTAGTCATGAAAAACCTGCTCACCGCCTGTTTGCCCGCTTTGGCCCTGTTTGCACTGGGCGGCTGCGCGAGCACCTCGGGCCTCGTTTCGTCGGAAGACGACGGGGTCTATTATTCTTCCAAAGACCGCACCACGGCCGTGGTCAGCACCGCGCCGGCCCCGGCCGCTACCAGCGAGGAGGCCAACCCGGACTACAATGGCGGTACCACCAACTCGTCTTCAACCCGGCAGAATAATTCCGGTTCCGACCAGTATTACGACAACACCTACACCTACATGCGCGGTGCGCCCGGCTACGGGGGCTCATCGAGCTACTACGGCCCGGGGCTGAACTCTTACTCGCCTTACAGCCCCTATACCAGCCTGAGCTACGGCGGCGGCTATGCTTATGGCGGCGGGGCCTGCGGCTTTTCGCCTTATGCCTTCGGATGGTGCGACCCGTTTTACAGCTCGCTTTATAGCCCGTTTGGCTATGGCGGCTATGGCTACGGTTCGGGCCTGAGCATCAGCTTTGGATTTGGCCGCTCGTTTGGGTATGGCGGCTACGGCGGCTACTATGGCTATAGCCCGTTCGGTTATGGCTACAGCCCATATGGCTATGGCTACGGTGGGTATGACCCGTTCTACTACAGCAGCCCCTTCTATGGCGGCTACTATGGGCGCGGCGGCTATTATGGCAGCAGCTATTACGGCAACAATTATAACAACGGCTACTACAGCAACGGCGGCGACCGGGGCGGCCGCAACTACGGCAGCCACCGCACCGACCGCGCTTCGGATGGCCGGTATTCGTCGGGCCGCGCGGGCAATGGGCAGGGCGCTGGCACCCCAGCCACGCCCAACGGCAGCGGCCGCACCCGCGATGAGCGCGTGATGTCGAATACCCCCGAATCGATGCCAATGGGCATGGCCGATGCCGTGGGCCGCACCCGCAGTGAGGCCGCTTCGACTTCGCCCGCCACGCAGCCCATGCGCACCAACGACTCCTACAACCAGCCCCGGCGTATGGATGACCAGCCGCGCTACCGCAACATGGACCAGTCCACGACTAACCGGCCGGCCATAGGCGCAGCCCCGCAGGACCAGGGCCAGATGATGAGCGACGATGGCCGGGGCCGCACACGCACCGCCGAGGCCCTGCCGCAAAACAACGGCCAGATGCAGCCGCAACCGCAGGAAGGCCAGCGCCGCCGCGGTGGGTTCTTCCAGAACATTCTTGGGGAGCCCATCAACAACAACGGCGGGCAGGCCGCCGAGCAGCCCCGGCAGCAGCGCACGTATGAGCAGCCCCAGCAGCGCACATACAGCCAGCCTCAGCAGCGCACGTATGAGCAGCCGCAACAACGCACATATGAGCAACCGAAGCAACGCAGCTACGAGCAACCACAGCAACGCTCGTACAGCCAGCCCTCCTACTCCGCGCCATCTGGTGGTGGCGGGGGAGGTGGCGGTGGTGGCCGGGGCCGTGGTCGCGGCGAATAAGGTATAGGCTAAGGATTCTGCAAAAAATTTCCAGCGAGCTGGCCGAACGGTTGGCTCCCTTTCTTCCCTTATCATGAAAAAACGGATTTACTGGCTTAGCCTGGCCCTGGTAGCAGGGCAGGCCGGCCACGCCTTTGCCCAGGATGCCACCGATGCTCTCCGATATTCCCGCCTGCAATTTGGGGGCACGGCCCGCACCCAGGCCATTGGGGGAGCCAATGTGGCCCTGGGAGCTGATTTTGGTAACCTCACCAGCAACCCCGCCGGGCTGGGACTGTTTCAGAAATCAGAAGTGCACCTGACGCCCGGCATTGGCATTGGCCAGAGCGACAGCCACGTTGACGGCAGCGCAAGCGCGGCCCAGAACGACACGAAGAACAGCTTTCACATTGCCAGCACCGGCGCGGTGTTTGCCAGCCGCCGGCCCGATGACGACCAGACCACCAACTGGCGGGGCGGGGCTTTTGCCCTGGGCTTTACCCGGCTGGCCGACTTCAATACGGCCTTCCAGTACGGCAATACCCTTAATACCCGCGTGGCGGGTAACTATACCCTGACCGGCGATGACCAGTCGTATCTGGCTTCGTTGCGCCGCACGGTCGGGTACAACGGCTACACCCAGGCCAGCGTCGACCGGCTGCGGGCGCAGGGCCAGTCTGGCAACTTCACCTCCCTCAACGGGCTGGCTTACGGGGCTTACCTGACCACTATTGCCAAAGACCGCAACGGCAACGACATCGGTGTGGCTTCTACCACGCGCAAGGGGCCAATCGGGCAGGCGGAAAGCGTGATTTCGAAGGGCTCGGTTTCGCAGTTCGACCTGGGCTACGGGGCCAATTACCGCGACCGGCTTTATCTGGGCATCGGCGTGGGCATTGTGAGCTCGAACTTTACCCAGACCCGCAACTACACGGAAACCGAAACCGACGCCACCACTCACCTCAGCGACTACACGCTGCACGATGAGCTGAAAACCACCGGCACCGGCCTCAACGCCCGCATCGGGGCCATTTACCGGGCCACGGATGCGTTGCGCATCGGTGCATCCATCCAAACGCCCACGTTCATGCGCATGACCGATACCTATAGTGCAGCCTTTACCACGACGTTTACGGCGCAGGGAAACGATGTGGTGGCAACCTCGCTGCCCAGCGGCCCGGTGGGCGTGAAGGTGCTCGACCAGGAATTTCCGCTCTATGCGTACACCATCACCACGCCATTCCGGGCCAATGGCGGCGTGGCCTACACCATTGGCAAGCACGGCTTTGTGACGGGCGATGTGGAGTATGTGGGCTACAGCCAAGCCCGCCTGCACAACGACGCGCAGGACAGCAACGGCGATGACTATTCCTTCACGGCTGAAAACAGCGACATCCGCGCCAGCTACCGCAACACCGTCAACCTGCGCGTTGGGGCCGAGGGCCGCTTCGATATTTTCCGGGTGCGGGCTGGCTATGCCCGCTACGGCGACCCCTACAAAATTGACAACAGCAACGAGCGCGCCCAGAATTTCTACACCCTGGGAGCGGGCCTGCGGCAGGGCAATTTCTTCCTCGACCTGGCCGGCGTGTACACATCCTACCACCAATATCACACGCCCTACGACCTGGGCGGCGACGAGCCGCTGGTGAAGGTGGACAACTCCCGTTTCACCACCAGCATCACGGCCGGCATCACTTTCTAACAAAGGCCCTGCTTTGCCATTGCAAAAAAGCCTTCCCGAATCCGGGAAGGCTTTTTTGTGCAGCAGGCTGCCGGCTTATTTCTGCACCCTAACGGAGCAGTTGAGCACCGGGGCCGAGCCCAGCACGAGGTCGGAAACGAGCAGCAGGCCGTAGCGGTCCGTGGTGCCGTCGCTGATTTTAAAGGCCAGTACCTGGCCTTTGGTCAGGGCACCGGTGGCGAAGGCGTTGGGCTTGAAGGCCGGGCTGCTGTCGTAGCTCGTGGTGAAGTCGGCGGCAACGGCCTTGCTGAACTGGTCGCTGGTGAGCGTGGTCAGGCGCAGGCCGGTGGCGTGGCGGCTGGCGGTGGCCCACACGGCGGGCAGTTTGCAGATGGCGGTATCGGTATTGGCCGGCGCTACCAGGCTGAGGGTAGTGCCGGTGCCGCCCGCCACGCAAATCAGGTCCACCAGGGTTTGGTTGGCTTCTACGGAGCGCTCCTGGTTCAGCACCGCGTATTTGGGCAGCAACAGGCCGTATTGCAGGTTGAGAAATACCCGGCTGCGGTCGCGCACGCCCCGGGCTACCACGGCGCGGCGCGGCACCGGCCGCAGCACCGCCGTGAAGCTGTGCACGACGACGGCGGAGTCGGCTTTGCGGGCCGTGAGGCGGTAGGCGCGGCTGGCCGTGGCCCCGGCTACGTCGGTGGCCGTGTATTGCCACTGCTCGGTGCCGGAAGTGGCCCGGGCCGCAAACTGATTGACAAACAGCGTTTCGCTGATATCGTGGCCACTGCTGCTGCCAGCTATGGGCTGAATCAGCGAATCGAGGTAGGTGATTTCCTTGCTATCTGGCGCATTCTTGGTGGGGTCATAGGATGACAGGGGCACCGGGTAGATGATGGGCTTGATGCCGGGGAGGTAAGTAACGGTGATTTTCAGGCGCTTGAGCGCATTGTCATTGCCCACGGCGTACACGCGGGTCGTGAGCGTGTCGTTGGGCTGGACGGTCTTGTTGCTGGAAGTCAGCGTGGAGATACCGACGAAGTCGAGCTGAACCGGCCGGTCGGTTTTGGAACAGGCGGCCAGCAGCACGGGCAGGCAAAGCAACAGGAGGCGAAAACGCATAATGCAAAGGTAACGGGGGCCACGGCCTGCAACCGTGCTGCCGGCGAATGTTACCTTTAACGTTCGGTTTCCGTCCTTATTTCGATTTTGTTCTTATTCCCTATGCGTTTACGCTTTTTTGCGCTGGCGGCCCTGCTGGCCGCCAATGGCCCGGCCCTGGTGCCGGGCCTCACTCCCACCCTCGTTCACGCGCAGCAGAAGCTGCCCCTCACCTTAGAAGACATCTGGGCCAAGCCCACGTTCCGCTCGGCTTCGGTGCCTGGTTTCAACTGGATGAATGACGGCCGCTACTACTCGGCCCTGGAAAACGGCAGCCTGGTGCAGTACGAGGTGACCACCGGCAAAGCCGTGCAAACCCTGGCCGCCGCCGCCGAATTGCAGCTGGCCGGCGCACCGCTCAACGTGGATGGCTACTCCTTCAATACTAACGAGCAGAAAATCCTGTTCACGACGGGCACCGAGCCCATTTACCGCCGCAGCGCCCGCGCCAGCTATTACGTGTTCGACCGGGGCACCAAGAAGCTGACGCCCCTGAGCACCGGCGGCAAGCAGGGCTACGCCACCTTCTCGCCCGACGGCCAGCGCGTGGCCTTCACCCGCGACAACAACGTGTTCGTGACCGACCTGGCCACGATGCAGGAAACCGCCGTGACCACCAACGGCCTAAAAAACAATATCATCAACGGCTCGGCCGACTGGGTGTACGAGGAGGAATTTGGCTTCGCGCAGGGCTTTTTCTGGTCGCCGGACAGCCGGCAGATTGCCTTTTACACCTTCGATGAGAGCCAGGTACCCGAGTACGACATGCAGGAATGGGGCGGGCTTTATCCGAAGGAATACCGCTTTAAATACCCCAAGGCCGGCGAGAAAAACTCCATCGTGAGCGTGAGCAGCTACGACGTGGCCAGCGGCAAAACCACGAAGATGGACGTGGGCCCCGTGGCCGACCAATACATCCCGCGCCTGCAGTGGACGCGCGTGCCCAACACGGTCAGCATCCAGCGCCTGAACCGCCTGCAGAACAAGCTCGAAATCCTGCACGGCGACGTGACCACTGGCAAAACCAAAGTCGTGCTCACGGACACCAACCCCGCCTACGTTGAAATCAACGATGATTTGAACTACCTCGAAGGCGGCAAGCAATTCCTCTTCACCAGCGAGAAAGACGGCTACCAGCACCTCTACCTGCACGACATGGACGGCAAGCAGGTACGCCAACTCACGAAGGGCAACTGGGAAATCTCGGCCATCAACGGCTTCGATGCCAAGACCGGCAATGTCTATTACACTAGCACCGAAGGCTCGGCGTTGCAGCGCCATTTGTATCGCATTAATCTGAAGGGCGGCGACAAAAAACGCATCAGCGAAGCCGGCAACGGCACCGACGTGGTGAACATGAGCCCCGACACGAAGTATTTCCTCAACGTGCACTCCTCGGCGGGCGTGCCCACGGTGACCAGTCTGCGTGAAGGCAGCACCGGCAAGCTGGTGAAAACCCTGGAAGACAACGCCAAGCTCAAGCAAACCCTCACGCAGTACGACCTCGGCAAGCTCGAATTCCTGACATTTAAAACCAGCGAAGGCGTGGAGCTGAACGCCTGGATGATTAAGCCCAGCAACTTCGACCCCGCTAAGAAATACCCCGTGCTGATGCACGTGTACGGCGGCCCCAGCTTCGGCACCAGCAGCACCCAGACGGTGCTGGATAACGCCGGCGGCGGCACGGCTTTCACCAACTACCTCTGGCACCAGATGCTGGCCGAAAAGGGCTACATCGTGGTTTCGGTGGAAAACCGGGGCACCTCGGGCCGGGGCTCGGCCTTCCGCAAGGCCACCTACGCCAACATGGGCAAGCTCGAAACCATCGACCAGGGCGAGGGCGCGAAATACCTGGCCACGCTGCCCTACGTGGATAAGTCGCGCATCGGCATCTGGGGCTGGAGCTACGGCGGCTACATGACCTCGCTGGCCATGACCAAAAACGCCGAACTCTTCAAGATGGGCATCGCCGTGGCCCCGGTCACGAACTGGCGCTACTACGACACCGTGTACACGGAGCGCTACCTCAAAACGCCCCAGGAAAACCCGGGCGGCTACGACGATAACTCTCCCGTGCAGTTCGCCCAGAACCTGAAGGGCAAGTTCCTGCTCGTGCACGGCACCGGCGACGACAACGTGCATTTCCAGAACTCCATCGCCTTCGTCGATGCCCTCATCAAGGCCAACAAGGACTACCAGACGCTGTACTACCCCAACCGCAACCACGGCATCTCGGGCGGCAACACCCGCCTGCACCTCTACCGCCAGATGACGAATTTCGTGCTGCAGAATTTGTAGGATTTTGGCTGGCGCTGAATCCATCTGTCATCCTGAACGCAGTGAAGGACCTTATCACGATTGAGCAAGTTGTTCAACCGTGATAGGGTCCTTCACTGCGTTCAGGATGACAAGTGGCTTACCGCCGCGTGCCGCGCACCACCCGCGCCTTGCCGAACATATCGGGCAGCACGCGCACATCCTCAAAATCACCGGGCGTGAGTAAGGCGGCCGTTTCAGCGCCCAGGGCTTCGTTGATTTCCAGGTAAATGCTCCCGCCGGTGCGCAGCAGCGCCCGGCCCACTTCGGCCAGCCGGCGGTAGAACAATAACGGGTCGGCATCGGGCACGAACAGGGCGGTGGCGGGCTCCCAGGCCAGAACGTTGTCGCGCATTTCGGGCCGTTCGCTTTCGCGCACGTAGGGCGGGTTGCTCACCAATACATCCAGCGAGCTAGGGGCAATTTCCTTCGGCAGCAAGTTCAGAATATCGACCAACTCAAACACCACCTGGGGCGCAAAGCGGGCCGCATTGCGCCGGGCCACGGCTAGGGCTTCGGCCGAAATATCCACGGCCATCACCTCGGCGGTGGGCAGCAGGCGGGCCAGCGCCAGCGCCAGGCAGCCCGAGCCCGTGCCCACGTCGAGCACGCGCAAGCCCGTTCGGCCCGCTTGCTCCTGCTTGATGAGATACACCAACTCTTCGGTTTCGGGGCGCGGGATGAGGGTGGCGGGCGTCACCTCCAGCTCCATATCGGCGAAGTGGGCGGTGCCCAGCACGTATTGCACCGGCTCGTGGGCCAGCAGGCGCATTAGTAGTGGTTCCAGGGCGGCTTCGGTGCCGGGCGCAACGGGCTGTTGGGCTTCCATCATACGCTTCAGGGCATCCATTTGCAGCAGGTGCTCCGCTACCAAAGCGGAAATGGCCTGGGCTTCTGAGGTGGGGTAGATGGCTTGCAGTGCCGTGGTAATCGAGTCGGTGAATTGGCGAACGTTCATTGCCCCAAAGGTAGCGCCGGGCCCCAGCGGCGGCCCGGCGCTTACCTTCGCGCCCATGAAAAACGATGATGCCCTGTTCATGCGCCGCGCCCTCGATTTGGCGCTGCTCGGCACCGGCCACGCCCGGCCCAACCCCCTGGTCGGCTGCGTCGTGACGCACGACGGCCGCATCATCGGCGAGGGCTGGCACCAGCAATACGGCGGCCCCCACGCCGAAGTAAACGCCCTGGCCGCCGTAGAAGACCAAGCGCTGCTGAAAAAAAGCCGCGTCTACGTCACCCTGGAGCCCTGCGCCCACCACGGCAAAACCCCGCCCTGCGCCGATTTGCTCATCGCCAAGGGCGTGCCCGAGGTGGTGATTTGCAACGAAGACCCCTTCCCGCTGGTAGCAGGGCGCGGCATTGAGAAGCTCCGCGCCGCCGGCATCCACGTCGAGACTGGCCCGCTGGCCGAAGAAGGACGCTGGCTGAACCGGCGCTTCTTCACCTTTCACGAGAAAAAGCGCCCCTATCTGGTGCTCAAATGGGCCGAAACTGCCGACGGCTTCCTGGCCGGGCGCTACTTCCAGTCGGTCCAGATTAGCGGGCCGCAGGCGGGCCTGCTCACCCACAAATGGCGCACCGAGGAGCAGGGCATTCTGGTGGGCACGCGCACGGCCCTGCACGACAACCCCCGCCTAAGCGCCCGCGACTGGCCCGGGGCCCAGCCCACGCGCCTCGTCATCGACAAAAACCTGAGCCTGCCGCCCACCCATAATTTGCTCGACGGCTCGCAGCCCACCCTCATCTACACCTACCGCCAGCCCTACCACAAGGCCAACCTCGACCTCGTACACCTCTCCGAAGCCGACGACCTCCTACCCCAGGTAATGGCCGACCTCTACCAGCGCCAAATTCAATCAGTGTTAGTCGAAGGCGGCCCCACGGTGCTGAACGCGCTGATAAACGCCGGCATGTGGGACGAAATTCGCGTATTTCGCTCGCCCATGAAGCTGGGCCAGGGCATTGCCGCCCCGCGCCTGGGCCACGGCGGCCTGCGCAACGTCGAAAACGTTGGGGCCGATGAGCTGTTCTGGTACGTGAATCAGTAAGCTTTTCTATTCCACGCCTGTCATCCTGAGCGCAGCGAAGGACCTTATTACCTCTGCACGATTAGCAGTGAATTCAAAAATGAGGACGTGACAAGGTCCTTCGCTGCGCTCAGGATGACAGCATTCCGCACTCAATACCTAAAAATATCATGGCCGAAACCCTCGCCCTCGACACCACGCTCACCAAAGCCGAGCAATACCGGCAGTTGCTGCCCCAAATAGAAGCCCTCACCAATGGCGAGCCCGACCTCACCGCCAATCTGGCCAACACGGCTGCCGCGCTACGCCAAGCATTCGGCTTTTTCTGGGTAGGATTCTACCTCGTGAAAGCCGATGAGCTGGTCCTCGGCCCGTTCCAGGGCCCGATTGCCTGCACGCGCATCCGCCACGGCAAGGGCGTGTGCGGGGCCAGCTGGGCGCGGGCCGCAACCATCCTCGTGCCCGACGTAGAAGCCTTCCCCGGCCACATCGCCTGCAGCTCCGATTCCAAATCCGAAATCGTGGTGCCCATCATTAAAAACGGTCAGGTCGTGGCCGTGCTCGATGTCGACAGCGACCAGCTCAACGATTTCGACCACGACGACCAGGCCGCGCTGGAGCAACTGATGCAGCTGGCCGCCACCTGGTTTTAATTAAATGGTCACGCATAAAAAAGGCCGCTCAGTGAGCGGCCTTTTTTATGCGTGACCATTTAATTAATCAGACTTTCAGCTGGCAAATCACGGTTTCGCCGCCCTTCACCTTCTGGCCCAGCTCCACTTTCACTTCCGTATCAAGCGGCACAAACAAATCGACGCGCGAGCCGAACTTGATGAAGCCGAACTCTTCGCCTTGGCTCACTTCGTCGCCCTCGTTCACATACCACACAATGCGGCGGGCCATGGCCCCGGCAATCTGCCGAAAAAGCACCAGCGGGCCGGCATCGGACTCCACTACCACGGTGGTGCGCTCGTTCTGGGTGCTGCTTTTGGGGTGCCAGGCCACCAAGTAGTTGCCGGGGTGGTACTTGAAATACTTTACGAGGCCCGAAATGGGGTTGCGCGTCACATGCACGTTGATGGGCGACATGAAAATGCTGATTTGCTTGCGCTCATCCTCAAAATACTCGGGCTCGAATACGTTCTCGATTACCACCACCTTGCCATCGGCCGGGGCCAGCAGCAGGTCTTCGTGGGTGAACAGGTGCCGGAACGGGCTCCGGAAGAACTGCAGAATCAGCAGAAAGATGATGACCGTGGCCCCAGCAAAGAGCCGGTTCACCAAATCCTGGCCCCGATTGAACTGAAACATGAGCAAATTGAGCGCCAGCAAAATCAGCAGCGTAACGAACAGAATGCGTCGTCCTTCTTTATGAATCTTCATATAGCACGGCTTGAAACGAACTCCCCGGCGTGGCTTGCGCCGTCCTTTGGTTCATGAATTCGGTTTCAGATGAAAAAGCTACTCAGCCGCGCAGAACCGGGCCGACTGATGAGGTAAACGTTGTAAACGGGATATCCGGGCAAAGGTCGCTACAGAAATCAGAAAGGCACGAACCGAGCGGCCCGTGCCTTTCCAGAAAGCAAGTACGGAAGAACGCAGAAAAAATCTGTGCATTCCGTGAAATCACGCTAACTATTTGATTAGAAGCCGCCGCGGAACTTGTACGTCTGGGCTACTTTATCAATGCTCACTACGTAGGCCGCGATGCGCATCGGGATTTTATATTTCTGGCTCGTGGCATACACCTTCTCGAAGGCGTCGGACATGATGCGGTCGGCGCGCTCGGTCACCATTTCCTCGGTCCACTTGAAGCCTTGGCGGTTCTGCACCCACTCGAAGTACGACACCGTAACGCCGCCCGAGTTGGCCAGAATATCCGGCACGACCATGATGCCTTTTTCATTGATAATCGGGTCGGCCGAAGCCGAAGTCGGGCCGTTGGCACCTTCCACAATGAGCTTGGCCTTGATATCGCGGGCGTTGTGCTCGGTAATTACGTCCTCCACGGCGGCAGGCACCAGCACGTCCACGTCGCACGTCAGCAGGTCGTCGGCATCCATGGTGGTAGCCCCGCTAAAGCCTTCGAGGCGGCCGTTGTGGGCATTTTTGTAGGCAATGGCTTCATCGATGTTGATGCCGTTGTCGTTCCAGTAAGCGCCCGAGATGTCGCTCACGGCTTTAATTTTCAAGCCTTTGTCGAAGAGCAGCTTGGCGGCCCAGGAGCCCACGTTGCCAAAGCCCTGCACAGCGGCCGACACTTCGGTCGGCTTCAGGCCCAGCTTGCCCAGTGCGGCCAGGGCCGAAACCATTACGCCGCGTCCGGTAGCCTCGGTGCGGCCCAGCGAGCCGCCCATTACCAGCGGCTTACCCGTTACCACGGCAGGCGAGGTAGCGCCGACGGTTTTCGAGAACTCATCCATCAGCCAGGCCATTTCGCGGGGGCCGGTGCCCATGTCGGGGGCCGGAATGTCGCGGTCGGGGCCAAAAACGTCTTTCAGGGCCAGTGTGTAGGCGCGGGTGAGGCGCTCCAACTCGCCGGGGCTCATGGTGGTGGGGTCGCAGATGATGCCGCCCTTGGCACCGCCGTAGGGAATATCCACCACGGCGCACTTCCAGGTCATCCAGGCCGCGAGGGCCTTCACCTCGTCGAGGTGCACGTGCTTGTCGTAGCGGATGCCGCCTTTCGAGGGACCGAGGATGGTGTTGTGAATCACGCGGTAGCCTTCGAACACGCGCAGCTTGCCATCGTCCATCGTCACGGGCAGGTTCACGATGACCTGCTTATCGGGCGCTTTGAGAACGTTGTATGTTTCGTCATCGAGGCCGAGGATTTCGGCCGCGATGTTGAAACGCGACATCATGGATTCGAGCGGGTTTTCGCGGTCCATTATCGGAGCCGGCTCCTTGTACACAGTGTGAGCTGCCATTCGGGATGGGGATTTAGGGATGTGGTTTGGGTGGGAATATGGGTACGGTTTCGCGCCGCAAAGGTATTGCTTTTGGCAGGATGAAGCGGGCAAATGCCGCAAACGTTTGGGAAAACGTTAATCGCCTGTCATTGCGAGTGAAGCGCAGCGGAACGTGGCAATCTGCCCTGTATAACGTGATAAGCCCTGAGATGTGATAAAGCTCTTTTTAAACACCAGAAAGCCCCGATACAGCGAAGTAACGGGGCTTTCTGGCAAAAGAAAGTTCTGGTTTTGACAGGACGGATTGCCGCGTTGCGCTGCGCTCCACTCGCAATGACAAGCGCCCCTACCCCACCAGCAACTGCAGCAGCGCCAGCACCGGCAGCACCAGTAGAAACGCATCGAACCTATCCAGCAAGCCGCCGTGGCCGGGCATGATGCTGCCCGAGTCCTTCACCCCCACGCTGCGCTTGAGCATGGATTCGGCCAAATCGCCGAGGGGCGCGAACACTGCTACCACGCCCGCCGCCACGAGGCGGTGCGTGAGGGGCATATCGGGCAGCATGTAGCCGATGGCCCAGCCCACTACCAGCGTCATGACGAAGCCGCCGGCCCAGCCTTCCCAGGTTTTGCCGGGCGAGATTTGGGGGGCCAGTTTGTGCTTGCCGATGGCCCGGCCCACGGCGTACGCGCCGATATCGGAAGCCCAGATAAGGAAGAGGAGGGCGAAGACGCGGCGGTAGTCATAGCCTCCTGCGCCAAAAGCAAGGACAATAAGCGCCGTCATTGGCACACTGATGTAAAGCAACCCGGTAATGGCGGTGCCCACATTTGTGAAAGGCTGGCTGTATTTGGGCCAGAGAAACATTTCCCGAATCAGCAGAACTACCGTTGTTGCGGTGAGCAGCGCTCCTGGAATGGCAAACAGCGTCAGCCAGGTTTGCGACTGCCAAAAGGAAGTCGTGATGTGTTCTGCGAGTTTATTTCCTTCGGGCGAACCGTCAGTTTTGGCCAACGAAAAGATGCTGTCACCCATCAAGTAATAAGTACCAAATAAGACACTCCCGAATAGCGCTAAGCTAACTACAACCCCAATCCACGTAGCCGGCGCGTAACCGCCCGCACGCATCATGCGGTAAAACTCCCACAGCATGATGGCCTGCACGGCGGCGAAGAACAGCCCGAACGTCCAGGGGCTAAACCAGACGCTGCCCAGCAGCAGCACGGCCCCGATGACGCCCCAGATGACGCGCAGGCGCAAGTTGCTGGGACCGGCGGGTGCGGCGGTAGTTTCGGGAGAGACGGCGGGGGCAGGCGGAGGCGTAGAGTCGGGCAAAGTGGGGAGGTTTGAAAACGAATTATTAAACGTCATGCAGAGCGTAGCGAAGCATATTTACCGCGCAACGCAATCCAATCGACGGGGTTTATAATTGCAGTAAAGATGCTTCGCTGCGCTCTGCATGACGTTCTTTTTAGGCCAAAGGCTCCTCAGCCTTACGCACAGTCACGCCCTCGCTGCTGAGGGTGAGCATGGCGGTGGGCGGGGCCGGGGCCGTGAAGTGCCGGTGCAGCACATAGAGCAAGCCGGCCGAGAGCAGCGCCGACGGAATCACCAGCAGCCAGGGCAGGGCGTCGGTCGAGTCAGGGTCGAAGCCCCAGCCGAACTGGCCGCGCTGAGCCAGGTAGAGGATGAACAGTTGGAAGGCATTTTGGGTGAAGTGCGCGGTCATGCTCACCAGGATATTGCCGCTCCAGAGGTACAGATACCCCAGCACCAGCCCCAGCACGAAGCGCGGCACGAACCCAAAAAACTGAAAGTGAATGGCCGAAAAAATGGCCGCCCCCAGCCATACGCCCACATGCGGCGAAAACCAGCGCACCAGATTTTTCTGAATCACGCCCCGAAACACCAGCTCCTCGGCCACAGCCGGCACCAGTCCAATCACCAGCACGCCCAGCCAAAAGCGCTCGGGCGTGTTGAACTTGGTGAGGAACTTGGTGAGCACGGCCGCCCGGTCCTCGCTGGCCCGCGCCCACACCTCAAACTCGTGCATCTGAGCTGGGAAATGCGCCCCCGCGTTCCAGGCAATGATGGTGGACATAAACGGCAGCGTGACAATAATCAGCACCGCCACCACCAGCAGCCACCACCACGCCCCCAGTCGGCGCGGACTAAAATACTCGGCCCAGCCGTAGCCCAGCGCCGAGGCCAGCAGCACCGCCCCGCCCCCAAACGCCGACAGCAGCAGCACGCCCTGAAACATCATCAGCAGCCCCCAGCCCTGGGGCGAAGCCGCCGGATTATTCATCATGCCCAGCGCCTGGAGCATCGACACGCCGAAGCCCGCCTGCGCCCACACAAACACGATGGCGTAGCCCACGCAGGCCCCCATTATCATGGTGCCCAGCAGCAGCAGTATCTGAAGGCCAGGATGCAGGGTGCGGGGTAGGAAACCTTTCATAGCGGGGTGCAAGTTGGGAAGGGCGTAAATTTACCGTAGTTTTTAACTTAGGCTTGAATAACGACTTTATAGAACGTCATGCAGAGCGCAGCGCAGCATCTTGCCCGCAGTCACTAATTCATGACGCTTCAACGTTTGAGTTAGTGGTGGCGGGCAAGATGCTGCGCTGCGCTCTGCATGACGTTCTGTAAAATATCAACATACGATACTCCCGTGGTCAACATAGGTCCCAACATCCAGCTTCCCGATTTCCCGCTCCTGCTCGCGCCCATGGAGGACGTGAGCGACCCGCCCTTCCGCGCCGTGTGCAAGGCCCACGGGGCCGATTTGATGTACACCGAATTCATCTCCTCGGAAGGCCTGATTCGGGCGGCTGCCAAGAGCCGCAAGAAACTGGACATCTTTGATTATGAGCGGCCCATCGGCATCCAGCTCTTCGGTTCCGACGTGGAGACGATGGGCGAATGCGCAGCCATCAGCACCGAGGCGGGGCCGGATTTGATTGACATCAACTACGGCTGCCCGGTGAAGCAGGTGGCCTGCCGGGGTGCGGGCGCGGCCCTGCTCCAGGACATCCCCAAGATGGTGGCCATGACGGCTTCCGTAGTGAAGCACACCCACCTGCCCGTGACCGTGAAAACCCGCCTGGGCTGGGACGAAGGCACCAAAAACGTGGAAGAAGTGGCCGAGCGCCTGCAGGACGTGGGCATTGCCGCCCTCACCGTGCACGGCCGCACCCGCGCCCAGCTCTACAAGGGCGATGCCGACTGGCGGCTCATCGCCAAAATCAAGGACAACCCGCGCATCAAAATCCCGATTTTCGGCAACGGCGACATCACCTCCCCCGAAAAAGCACTCGAATACAAAAACCGCTACGGCGTGGATGGCGTGATGATTGGCCGGGCCAGCATCGGCTACCCCTGGATTTTCCGGGAAGTGAAGCACTACGTGGCCACCGGCCAGCTCCTGGCCCCGCCCACGCTGGAGGAGCGCGTGGCCGCCTGCCAGATGCACTTCGACCGCAGCATTGAGTGGAAAGGCCCGAAGGTGGGCGTCTTCGAGATGCGCCGCCACTACGCGCATTATTTCCGGGGCCTGGAAGGCGCGAAAACCTGGCGCACCAGCCTGGTGAATGCCGAAACGCCCGCCGACGTGCTGGAGATTTTGCAGGAAATTGCCAGCAGCAACGCTGTGCTGGTGGGCTGAGGCACTTCTGTCATCCTGAGCGTAGCGAAGGACCTTATCACGCCTGACCAGATTTGCAGCAATCATTTTTACTGCAAGCCGTTTTAGCGTGATAAGGTCCTTCGCTGCGCTCAGGATGACAGTCAATTTTACTGCCGTTCCTTTGCCCGCCCCGTATTCCCGTTCATGATTCCGATTTACAGTCAAAAAACCCGCATCAAAATTCTGATAGCCGTGCTGGCGCTGCTCATCGGGGCGGCCACGGTCATCTACACCAACCTGCTGGTGCAGCGCGTGTCGGAGCGGGAGCAGCAGCAGATTCAGCTCTACGCCAAGGCACTGGAATACATTATCAATTCGGAAGCCGAAACCAATACGTTTGTTTTCAACGAAATAATCAGCAACAACACGACTATCCCGGTCATTCTCAGCAGCGATGGCAAGGACATTACCAACGCCAAAAACATCACCATGGCGGCCCACCTCTCACCGGCCGATTCGGTGACGCTGCTCGAAAGCGAGCTGTTGCTGATGAAGAAGCAGCACCCGCCCATCATCGTGAAGTTTGGGGCGGGGCAGGTTAACTATATTTTCTACCGCGACTCGCAGCTGCTGCGGCAGCTGCGCACCTACCCGCTGGTGCAGTTGGTGGTAATTGGCTGCCTGGCCGTCATTGCGTATTTCGCGTTCAGTTCGTCGCGCCGGGCCGAGCAAAACCGCGTGTGGGTGGGCCTGGCCAAGGAAACGGCCCACCAGCTGGGCACGCCGCTCAGCAGCCTGGTGGGCTGGCAGAACTACCTACGCGACTCCGAGCGGTTCAAAAACGAGCCTATCGTGGAGGAGCTGGGCAAGGACATTCGGCGGCTGGAAATCATCACGGAGCGCTTCTCCAACATCGGCTCGGTGCCGGTGCTGAAGGACGAAAACCTGTACCTCACCACCCGCAACGCCATCGAATACCTGCAAAGCCGGGTGTCGAAGAAGGTCATTTTCAAGATTGAATCCGACCTGCCGATGGACACGCCGGCCCGCATCAACGTGCCGCTGTTCGACTGGGTCATCGAAAACATCTGTAAAAACGCCGTGGATGCCATGGAAGGGCGCGGTTCCATCACGCTGCACCTACGCCGCGTGCGTACCCGCCGCAGCTGGTACCGGCGCGGCGCCCCGCCCCGCCAAGTGGCCATCGACATCACCGACACGGGCAAGGGTATCCCCAAAAACAAGCTCGAAAGCGTATTTATGCCCGGTTTCACCACCAAAAAGCGCGGCTGGGGCCTGGGCCTGGCGCTGGCTAAGCGCATTATCGAGAACTACCACGAGGGCAAGCTTTTCGTGAAATGGAGCGAATTGGGGCGCGGCACCACCTTCCGCGTGGTGCTGAATCAGTAGTGGCCGCCTGTAGTTGCGAGGAGGTACGACGAAGCAATCCGTCCTGTCAAAACCAGATATTTTCTTCTACCAGAAAGCCCCGGCACTACTCAGTATCGGGGCTTTCCTGGCTTTAAAAAGGGCTTTTCACAGCCCAGGGCTGGTCGCTGAGAGAGAACGGATTGCCACGGCCTGCAGCCTCGCAATGACAAGCCGCCTACCGATTCGTAATCTCCACATACGCCTTGCCCGTCACGGGCTGGCCGTTGTGGGTGCCTTTCACGCGGCACATTCCCTCCCAGTAATACATGGTGAAGGCGTGGAAAAACCGTAGCGCCAGCTCCTGCTGCGGCACCAGTGGCTCCACGGTGAGGTCGTAGCCCTTGCCGGGCACCTGCACGCGCCAGGTGGCGGGGTATTTCTTTTTCGAGGTCGGGCTGGTCCAGTACGTCAGGGGCGTGAGCTGGAAATCGGGGCCGGAGAGGTGGATGCTGGGGCCGGTGGTGCCGCTGAAGGTACCGTTGTTGAGGTTCTGGCCGGTGGCGGAGTTGCGCAGGGTGTTCAGCATGAATTCCTCCTGGGGCTGGTCGAGCTGGATGCTGAGCCAGTCCCAGCCCACGTTTTTGTCCACGATGCTGGTGCAGTTCCACTGCCGGTCGTACCACAGCTCGCCGGCTACCTGACGGGTTTTGCCGGCCACTGTGAGCGTGCCGGTGGTGGCCAGGCGCGGGAAGGAATAGTAGCCGGCCATGATGCCGTTGCCGTAGTTTTCGTAGCCGGTGCCACTGTGCAGCACCACGTCGCGGGTGGGCAGGGTGGTGAGGTTGAGGGCGTAGCCGGCATTAGCCTTGCCGGTGAGGGCAGCCTGCAGGTGGTAGGCTCCCTCCTGCCCGTCAAATTTCCAGGTTTCACCGCGCTGCTGCTCGCGCAGGCGCAGCGGCAATGAGTCGGTGAGCAGCACGGGCAGCCGGCCCAGCTTGTAGTCGAAGTGGAATTTCTGGCCTTGCGGGTCGGTGAGAGCCACATTCACCATCTGCCAGTCCTGGCGGCCGTCTTTCAGGTTGAAGTGGAAGAATACGTACTCCACGCCGAAATCCTCGCCGGTGGCCTGGTCGCGCAGGTGGCCGGTGAGGTACCACCATTCCAGCGAGTTTTTGGGGTGCACGGCTTCCTCGTGGGGCAGCGCGGCGTGGGTAGCGGTGGGGTTGAAGCGGGTGGTGGGACGCGGGGCAGCACACGCCGCCAGCAGGCAAAGGAGGGCAAAACGCAAAACTTTCATACCCTCTCAGAAGGCATTTTGGGGCAGAAAGGTTTGGTGGTTAGCGGCGGCTTTTGCGAGGTCCAGGCAAGGGAACCGGGGGCTCTTCCAACCTGGCTTTTCCCTTGCGAAAGCCGCGTTCCGGAATTGAAAGCAGCCGGATGGTAAGCGGCGAAGGCGCTGAAGTCACTTTTACGCTTACTTCCACGGCCTGCCCTGCAAGCGCAAAAGGCACGCCCCCAACTCTCACTTTTATAATTCCGCTTTTTGCGGGTGCCCAATCAGCGGGAAAGGAAAAGGAAAATTCTCCCCGCTCGTTGGCAACCGTACCGTATTGTGTTTCGCCAAAATATACTCTCGCTCCGGCTACTGGCACATTCAATGAGTCATCTATCACGACCCCGCGAATGGTAATCATGGCCTTGCCAGGATTCTGCCCAACCAGCGAATGCCCGATGAGCAGCGGCTGTGGCGGCAGAGCGGCCGCCGAAACCTGCTGCCCACTCAGAAAAGCAGCTACCGCCAACAGCCACCGCCGGGGGCCACTCCACCGTTTCGGGTGGTGCAGCACCGCCACCGGGACCGCCATGAAGGCACAAACGCGCTGCCCCTTCCGCGCCGCCATAAAAGCCAGTATTTCCGCCTGACTCATGCGAGTAAAATCCACCACCTCCGTTTGGCAGCGGCCACACTGGCGGCCGTCGGCCGTGGGCATCATGGCATCCCAACTTTCGGCACAGGGCTTCGGAATGGAAATCACGGCGTTCAGCAGTTGGGGCTTAAATCATAACTGATGATGATGCAGCCGCTACTTCTGCGGCGGGGCTACGGGCGGCTCGGGCATCCGGATTTTGCCCATCACCTTGCCCCGGTTCGGCACTGATTCCAGGTGCACGGCCAGTGCGGCGGGCGCGGCCTTCAGGTTCAGCGCCACATCCTTGGGCTGAAAATCGAACGGGTTGCCTAAGAATTTCAGCGTCACGCTGCCTCCGGCGATGGGCGCCCAGTCGCGGGCCATTATCAGCTCGAAATTGCCCTTCTCGTCGGTGGTGGTGCCAAACTCCGTGTCGTTTATCATTACCCGCACGCCGGCCACGGCGGGGCCGCTGGGGCCGTCCAGCACCTGGCCACGAATGATGATTTGGCGTGCCGGGGTCATGGCCGGGTCGGTGGCCACGGTGGCGGTGGTGGGCACGGGCGGCTGCTGGGGTGGCTTGGTAGCGCACGAGGTGGCCGACTGCCAGCCCAGCAACGCGAGGCCGGCCAGCAGCCAGCGCCGCCAGCGCGTGGCCGGGGCCGTGGGAGCCAGCTGAGTGGCATTGGTCAGGGCGCACACGCGCCGGCCGCCCTGCCGGGCCATGAAAGCCATGATTTCGGCGTCGCTCATGCGGGTGAAGTCCACCACTTCGGTGGCGCAGGCGGCGCAGTGCCGGCCGGCGGCGGTGGGCGACATATTGGCCCAAGGCTGGGCACAGGGCTGCGGAATGGAGATGCTTTGGAGAGTGGCCATGCGGCTAAAGTAGCGGTTTTGGGGGAAGCAACAGGGAAACGGCTCCAATATCAGCTGCGGCGAAAGGGTCGGGTGAGCCAGTATTTGCCCCAGTAGTAGATTGCTCGCGGGTGCCAGGGAGCGGGCGGCAGTACCGGTATGTACATTTCCATTCCACCCAACACCTGAGTATCCATCTGCATTGTTATCAGCTGACTGGCGCTGTTGAAATGCACCAACCGCTCTTCCGTAACAAAACCGACACTACTGAAAACAAGTGTTAGGTCTTTATTCAGTAAGGCTTGCGGAACAGGCAGAAGAAAGCTTCCATCCGCCACGGTAGATACGCCCGTTGTAGTTCCCTTTATCAGCACCGTAACGCCCGGAATACTTTCGTGCGCCCTGGCATCGATGACAGTGCCCCGCAATACGGATGGTGCGGACGCTAATGAATCCAGGTGGGTTGAGGAGGCATATTCCATCGTGGGCGCGCCCGTAGTAATCTGCACATGCTCTGCCGTAGCAGGGTCGCGCAAGGGCTTTCCTTTTTCCTCGCCCACCGGAGCCGATGGCACCGGGCCACCCCAGTAGCGGGCACGCCATTCGGCCGGCGCTTGCGCCTGGGCCACCACACCGCTGCCTTCCCGCACGCCCCACACGGCCACGGCCGCCGCCAGCCAGGCCCGCCACCGCGCCGTTGGGGCAGCCGCAGCGGCGCGCTGCAACGGCCGCTCCAGCTGCCCCGCCGCGAAGCGCCCGCAGGTGCGGGTGCCAGCGGCTCCGGCCAGATAGGCCAGAATTTCGGCATCGGTTTTCAGGGTAAAGTCGACCACCGTGTGCTGGCAGGCGTCGCAGTGGCGGCCGGTGGCGGTAGGCATCATGGCGGCCCAGCTTTCGGAGCAGGGCTGCGGAACGGATAGGGAAACGGCGCGGCGCATGAGATATTGGCAAGGAGGTATGCCCGGAAGATGCCCGCCTGCCAAAAAATGCACACGCGGCCTCGCCCAAATTCCGTAACTTGCTCATACTCTCAACTCGGACCTTTCCACGTTCACTGCCATGCTACATTTTTTCCGCGTTGCGCCGCTGGCGCTGGTTTTGTTGCCGCTGCTGAGCCGGGCGCAGGCGGGTTCAGCAGCCGCGCTCGGGCTGGAAATTCCGGCCCCGGCCCCACCCAGTCAGGGCCATTTCCTGGCCGGGGCCTACGTGGTAGGCAACTACACGCCCCTGCCCGCCACGGCCGGCTACGCCATGCAACCCTACCTGCGCTACCAGTTGGGCAGCAGCCCCACGGGCCGGCCGCGCCCCTTCGTGCAATACAGCTTTATCCCCTACCGCCTGCAGGGCCCCGGGGCCGGCATGCTCTACAATCCCGATGCCTTCCCGACTAATTCGGGCTTTGCCCCACTGGCGCAGCGCCCTTCTCCCTTTGGCTACGGCAGCCCCAGCAACTATGGCGGGCTGGGCGCTTTTTCGGTGGGAATTCCGATGCAGATTGGGCGCGGCTCGGCGGTGCTGCACATCGGCGGCTCATTGGTCGAAAGCGCATTCATGCAGTCCTTGCATGTGAGGTAACCGGGGCCGCGCGGGCCGCAACCCGCGCCGGGGCGTTATCTTTTGCCCCTCAAACCCGCCCTCCCACCTTAGCATGAGTTCTGAAAAGTCGCTTTTCCGCCGCAAAACCATCGCGGCCATTCTGCAAAACCCACCCGCCGACCACGAAGGCCACTCCGCCCCCGGCGGCCTGGAGCGTCACCTTACCGTGCGCGACCTCACGGCTTTAGGTATCGCGGCCATCATCGGGGCCGGCATTTTCAGCACCATCGGCAAGGCCAGTCTGGACGGCGGGCCGGCGGTGTCGCTGCTGTTTGTTTTTACGGCCATTGCCTGCGCGTTTTCGGCGCTGTGCTACGCGCAGTTCGCGGCCACCATTCCAGTTAGCGGCTCGGCTTACACTTACGCTTACGCCTCGTTTGGCGAGCTGGCGGCCTGGATTATTGGCTGGGCATTGATAATGGAATACGCGGTGGGCAACATCGTGGTGGCCATTTCGTGGTCCGATTACTTCACCGGGCTCATGGACGGCATCGGGCTGCACATTCCGCTCTGGCTCACGATGGGCACGCAAACTGGTCATGCGGGCTACGAGGCCGTGCAGACGCTGGTGCAATCAGGCAAGACCCTGGCCGAGGCCACGGCCGCCGTATCGCCGGCCCAGCTCGATGGCTACAAGGCCTGGATGCAGGCCCCGGCCCTCTCCGACAGCCTGCATCTGGTGGTTGACCTGCCCGCTTTCCTCATCACCGTGGCCATCACGGCGCTGGTTTACATCGGCATCAAGGAAAGCAAAAACGCCTCCAACCTACTGGTGTTGTTGAAGTTGATAATCGTCTTCATCGTAATTGTAGTGGGCGCGTTCTACGTGCAGCCGGCCAACTGGCACCCCTTCGCCCCCAACGGCGTGGGCGGTGTGCTGAAGGGCGTATCGGCGGTGTTTTTCGCCTACATCGGCTTCGATGCCATTTCGACCACGGCCGAGGAATGCAAGAACCCGCAGCGCGATTTGCCCAAGGCCATGATGTACGCCCTCATCATTTGCACGGTGCTGTATGTGATTATCACGCTGGTGCTTACGGGCATGGTTTCTTATAAAGAATTGGGCGTGGGCGACCCGCTTTCCTTCGTATTTGCCAAGGTGGGCTTGTCGCGTCTGTCCGGCTTGGTGGCCGTGAGCGCGGTGTTTGCTATGGCCTCGGTGCTGCTGGTGTTTCAGCTGGGCCAGCCGCGCATCTGGCTGACCATGAGCCGTGATGGGCTGCTACCCACCGTGTTTTCCAAGATTCATCCGCGCTTTCACACGCCTTCATTCGCTACCATCGTCACGGGCTTTTTTGTGGCGGTGCCGGCGCTTATTCTGAACATGGATTTGGTGGTTGACCTTACCAGCATCGGCACGCTGTTCGCGTTTGCGCTGGTGTGCGGCGGCATCCTCATCATCGACCCTTACGGCCGCTCGGAGGCCCGTTTCAAGGTGCCCTACATCAACGGGCAGTGGCTGGTGCCGCTCATCCTGGCCATCGGAGCCTTCCTGATTGTGCGCTACAACGCGGTCAGCAACCACGAGTTTATGCTCGATATCACCGGTCAGCGCGGCTGGATTGCCCACGATGCGCTGAGCGGCAAGGTCACGGCCGGCTTCGCCCACCAGATTCCGACGCTGGTGTTTTTCCTGTTCTGCATCGGCCTGTCGGTGCTCTCGTTCCGGAAGAAACTCTCGCTGCTGCCCACCCTGGGCCTGCTCATCAATCTGTATCTGATGACCGAGTTGGGCATCAGCAACTGGACGCTGTTTTTCGTGTGGCTGCTCATTGGCCTGGCCGTGTATTTCGGCTACGGCTACAAAAACTCGAAGCTGAACCGGATGGTGGCATAGCTGTTTGCCAACGGGTCAGCGCTTTCCTTCGGCTCACCCTTTCTGCAAACCCGCTATGCTCCCGCCCGTCGAACTATTTCAGCACCTGCTCGAAGGCAGCCCGCTCACCACATTTGTGTACAGCGTGACGGCCCGCCGCCTGCTCTACGTGAGCGCGGCCTACGAGCAGCTGTTTCCCGGGGCCCGGTGCGCGGACACGGATGCCGACCTGCCCCGCCTGCTGAGCTACCTGCCGCCCGATGACCAGGTCTACGCCCTGCATTGCCTGGGCCAGCTGGCGGCCGGCGAGCTCTGCGACGACCTGCTGCTGCGCGTGCAGCCCCACCCCGAGGTGCCCCTGCGCTGGCTCTCGGTGCAGGCCTGGCCCGCCGTGGGCAGCGACGGCCAGCGCCTGCTCTGCGGCACGGTGCAGGATGTGACGCTGGAGCAGGAGTACCTGCGCAACGCCGACAAGTACATGGCCAAGAAGAACACCACGCTCGAAATCCTGTCGCACGACCTGGCCGGGCCGTTCACCATGCTCCAGCAGCTGGCCACCGTGCTCGACGAGCGTACCCAGGCCCTCGACGACCCGCTGGTGCGCAAGCTCCTCCGCGTGATGGAGGCCACCTGCCGCGACAGCGTGAACCTCATCCGCGACTTCGTGGACGGCGAGTTTATGGACTCGGCCAACGTGGACTACAAGGCCATTCGGGTGGATTTGGTGCAGAATATCCGCCAGGTGGTGGACACTTACCAGCAGGGCGAGCACCTCGTGGCCAAGCACTTCGCCTTCCAGACTTCGCAGCCCACGATGTACGTGGAAATCGACAACAACAAGTTTCTCCAGGTAATTAACAACCTGATGTCCAACGCCATCAAGTTCACCGGCGAGGGCGGCCACATCGCCGTGGGCCTCACCCAGCACCCCGACCATGTGCTGGTGACCGTGGCCGACGACGGCATCGGCATTCCGGCCCACCTGCTGCCGGTGTTGTTCGACCGTTTCACCCCCGCCCGCCGCCCCGGCCTGCGCGGCGAAAAAACCACCGGCCTGGGCATGCACATCATCGAAACCATCGTGCGGCTTCACCACGGCCGCATCTGGGTCGAGAGCGAAGAGAACGTGGGCACGACGTTTTACATCAAGCTGCCGGCCACGGTGGTGGCGGGCTGATATTGGGCAATTCCGTGGTCCAAACCTCCTTCCTCACCTTCCGCCTGCACGGCACCATCCCCGCCGCCACCGGCCGCGAGCTGGCCTCCGAGCTGCGCCAGGCCCGCGAATCCGGCACTGACCACCGCCGCAGCCAGAAGCAGTTTTTTGCCAAATTCGATGCCGTGCTGGACCGGGCTCCCATCGGCGCGGCCTACTTCGAAAACGAGAAGATGGCCGAAGTCCTCGCCGGCGAAATCATGATGCTGGAGGAAACAGGCTTCATCGTCCACGGCTTCGCCATTCTGCCCAACCACGCGCATATCGTGGTGCATTTGCCTGAGCGTAGCAACCTTTCCTTCGCCAAAGCCATCGACCTGCTGCACCTGCGCACCGGCACCGCCTGCCGCCGCCTAGTGCGCCCCAAACTCCCACCCGAAGCCGAATTCTGGCAGGTGGGCTGGTTTGAATACGAAGTGCAGGACGAAGCCGAGCTCACCCGCCTACTAGCCTACGTGCGCGGCAATGCCCGGCAGGCCGGCTTGCCCGCCCGCTTCCAGGCATGGCCGTATGTGAATGATTGAGTTGGTGTAAGTCCGGTTCCAGCTGGCGAGCGACTGTCATCCTGAGCGCAGCGAAGGACCTTATCACCGAAGAACAGCTTGCAGTAAATCCAAATGGAGCAAGCGTGATAAGGTCCTTCGCAAGCTCAGGATGACAGTCACATTTTCCAAACAGCCTCAATCCTCCCCGCCCGCCAGCGCGTACCTCCCGCCACTTATGCGCCTGCTGTTTCTCCTGTTTCTATCGTTGCTGCCCCGGCTGCTGTCAGCGGCTCCCACGCCAGCCGATACGCTGCATCCCCTCAGCCCGGCGCGACTGCTGCGCTACACCTACGCCAACGACCTGTTTTTTCGCACCGACTACTACTTCACGCAGGGCATGACGCTCACGCTGGTACACCCGATGCTGGCGCGGCTGCCGGTACGCCACCTGCTGACGGCCGGCCCGCGCGGCAGCACACAGCAGCACGGCCTCACGCTGCGCTACGATGGATTTACGCCCCTGCGCATCCAGGATGCATTTATTCGGGTGGGCGACCGGCCGTATGCGGCGTATTTGTACGCCTCTTTTTTTCGAATCAGCAACCAGCCGGCCCGCCGCCAGCGCCTGACCACGGCGCTGGAAATCGGCTTTATCGGCCCGGCCGCCGGCGGCAAGGAGCTGCAAACCGCCATCCACCGCGTCACGGGCAACGCTGAGCCGCGCGGCTGGGACTACCAGATTAGCAACGCCCTCATCATCGGCTACCGCGTGGCGTTTGAGAAACAACTAGCCGCCAGCCGGCACATTGAGTTGCTGGGCAATGCCGAAGCTTCATTGGGCACGCTGTACACTTATGCCGGCACCGGACTACGGCTACGGGTGGGAAAGTTCAGGCCCTATTTCGCCAATCTGAGCGTGGCATGTCCAAGTCATAGCGCCGAGCCGCAACCCTGGCAACTCTACGGCGAAGCCGCGCTGAAAGGTCACCTCGTCGGTTACGATGCTACCTTACAAGGCAGTCCTTTCACTAACCGCGACCCATACACACTGCCCGCAGATGCTGTACGCCGGGCCGTTTTGCGCAGCTCCGGCGGCATGGTACTGGCTCATAGCGGGCTGAGCTTTGCCGCCACGGCTACTTGGGTTTCGCCGGAATTCGCGGGGGGCCGCTCGCACCGCTGGGGGCAGCTGGGCGTGACGGTGGCCTTTTAAAGAATCGTACGCGCCGGTCCGACCGCCCCAGGCGGTCCGACCGGTTGTCGTTGTTTAGCAGAACGTGCTTCCTGCAACCGGTCAGACCGCCTGGGGCGGTCGGACCAGCGTCTCTACTTGGCCCGGTGAATAATCAGCACACCCACCAGAATCACCACCATGCCGGCGAAGTGCCACAGGTTAAACGCCTCGCCATCCAGCGCGCCCCAGGCCAGGGCCACGATGGGAATCAGGTAAGTACTCGACGAGGCAAACAGCGCCGTAGACTGCTGAATCAACCTATTAAACAACACCATGGCCACGGCCGTACTCATCGTGGCCAGCAGCGCGATGTAGCCAAACGCCGCCCACGCCCCCGGCACGGTAGCCAGCTTATGCAAAAACTCCGTGCCCAGCAGCAAGTACGCCAGCGCCGGCCCGCCGATAAGTAGCAGCAGCACCGACGTCACCGCCACCGGCGTCATGCCGCCCAGCTTGTGCTTGATAACGTTTACGCTCAGGCCGTAGCCCATGGTCGCAATCAGGATATAGATGCCGTACCAGGCGTTGCCCTCGCCGGCGGGCGTGGCATCGCCGCCGCTGCCACCCAGCTGCAACATCACCACCGTGCCCACCAGCCCGAGCGTGATGCCCAGCACCCGCAAGCCCGTCAGCCGCTGCCGAAACAGCAGCGCCCCCACCAGCAGTGTGAACACCACCGTGAGAGCATTGAGCACGCCCGCCAGCCCCGAGGCCAGCCGGGTTTCAGCATACGCAAACAGAAACGCCGGAATCAGCGTCCCCACCACCCCACTAAGGGCCAGCCACTTGAACCGACTGCGCTCCACCCGCCCCACATGGCGCAGGGCAAAGGGCAGCAGCAGCAGCGCCGCCACGCTCACGCGGGTAGCGCCCAGCTCCATAGCCGAAAACACCACCAACCCCTTCTTCATCAGGATAAACGACGTGCCCCAGATGGAGGCCAAAATGAGCAGCAGCATCCACGCCACGGGCGAGGTAACGGCCGGCGCGGGATTGGCCAGCGCTTCGGTCGCTTCGAGGGAAGCCGTTTCGTCGGCCGCGCCCGGCAGGGTGGTTTCGGGCGCGGTCGTGGCGGCCGATGAAGCAACCCTGGCGGGCATCAGCACGAGTGAGGAATGAGCAGCGGGTGGGAGTTTGGGCGACATGCGGCAAAGGTACAAGCCCCCCGCACGGCGGCCGGCGGGCTTGGTTCTGGCTGCCGCCCCCCGATTCCGGGCTGACTTTCGTCATTTCATCCAACACTACCTAGCCTGATTGTCTCTGAGGGCCTGCAGATGCCTGATATTCGTCAACTTTCCCCTCGAACCCTACTTATGCCCGGGCTGTTGTGATATCCTACCGAAATCCTGCCGTAATTTTGTAGTCCGATTTCGTGTCGATTCCGTCTATGTCGCATCCGTTCAAGGCCGTTAGCCTCTCCTTCAAGAAAGCCCCGCTTGCCATCCGCGAGCTGCTTTCGCTGGACGAGGCCGCCTGCCGCCGCTTCCTGAATACGCTGCACAATGAGCTGGGCCTTAATGACCTGCTCGTGCTGAGCACCTGCAACCGCACCGAGGTGTACTACGCCGCCGAGGACGACCGCAGCCGCGAAATCATCCTCGCCCTGGGCCACCTGAAAGACCGCGCCGACATCGGCCAGTTCCTGCCCTACTTTGACCTGCTGCCCGACGCCGACGCGGCCGTGCAGCACCTCTTCGAAGTGGCCATGGGCCTTGATGCTCAGGTAGTAGGCGACCTGCAAATCAGCAACCAGGTGAAAATGGCCTACCAGTGGGCCGCCGATGCTGACGCCGCCGGCCCTTTCCTGCACCGCTTG
Organism: Hymenobacter segetis; assembly: GCF_054776495.1. Lineage (NCBI taxonomy): Bacteria > Pseudomonadati > Bacteroidota > Cytophagia > Cytophagales > Hymenobacteraceae > Hymenobacter > Hymenobacter segetis. The sequence continues at coordinate 1,123,290 of NZ_BAAHBV010000002.1, forward strand.
CTGCACACCGTTTTCTTCACCAACAAGCGTGTGCAAACTGAAACCAGCTTCCGCGACGGGGCTGCCTCAGTAAGCTACGCCGCCCTGGAACTGGTGGAAGAGCTAACCGCCGACGTGGCCAATCCCAAAGTGTTGGTAGTTGGCTTAGGCGAAATCGGAGCCGATGTATGCCGCCACCTGGCCGCCAGCAAGGCCTTCGGCGAAGTCACCCTCTGCAACCGCACCCGCGCCAAGGCCGAAGAGCTGGCCGCCGAGTGCAACATGCGCATCGTAGAGTTTGAAGACCTCGTGCCCGCGCTGAAAGAAGCCGACGTGGTGATTTCCTCGATAAACCGCGCCGAGCCGTTCTTCACCAAAGAGCTGGCCGAGAACCTCGACGTTCTCAGCTTCAAGTTCCTGATTGACCTGAGCGTACCGCGCAGTATTGCCGCCGATGTGGAGCAGGTACCGGGTGTGCTGGTCTACAACATCGATGCCATTCAGAGCAAGGCCTCGGCCGCGCTGCAAACCCGCCTCGAAGCCGTGCCGCAGGTGCGGGCCATCATCGCCGAAAGCATTGCCGGCCTCAACGACTGGGCCAAGGAAATGATGGTTTCGCCCCTCATCCAGAAGATGAAGGCCAACCTCGAAACCCTCCGTCAGGAGGAACTCGACCGCTATCAGAAAAAAGCCACCCCCGCCGAAAGCAAGCTCCTCGACGAAGCCACCCGCTCGCTGATGCAGAAGATTCTCAAGCAGCACGTGCTGCACCTGAAATCTGCCTGCAAGCGCGATGAGGCCGATAAACTGGTAGCCATGCTGGGCGAGATGTTCGATTTGGAGAAGACGGGCGAAGCCGTTTAACCTTTATTAGCTACAGCACAGAAGCCATCTCATTTACTGAGACTTTAAAAAAGCCCGCCAAATGGCGGGCTTTTTATTTTTCGCCGATGCTTTCTTTGATAGATATCGAGGATGCACACATGATATTTCCTCCTTATTCTCATAGCATTTCAACACTCAGCTCACAGCCAACAACTGAAAGTTATCCACATAATCAGACAATCGTTGCCTACACAAACCTTAAACGCTATTTCACAAAAATATGATAATCAATTTATTAATTATCAATGTTCGAATCCATTTAGGACTAGAGCAGTCCGTTAGCGTTAGGAACCGGCTGTTTGCCCTACGTACTTTTACACAGCACGGTTAATCCACCTCACCTCGGCGGTCTTTGAGAAAAGACAAAGCCCCGGCCGGTGGAACGGTCGGGGCTTAAAAGAAGAAGGTGGTTGAGCACCTAATTCTCCCTGAAGATGAGAAACAAGCGTGTAAAACCGGGAGCCAAGTTTCGACTTGACTTCCAGCTGTCCGACGAGCTAGTGAAGTGGCTTGTCGGACTTGCAGTAGGCAGTGGCGCCCTTTCGGCGGCCATTCACTACTTGTAAGAGGCGGCAAGGGGCTGGGCCGGGAGGTTCGGCCCCTTGTTTTTTGGCGTTATTACGCTGCAAATCTACAGTAAGTTTACGAATCTTCGTAAGGTTTCGTATAACTAGCTTTGTTGATTATCACCCAAATCACCTTGTCTATCAGAACATTAACCGCTAGTTTAAACAATTTATTTTGTAGAATTGGTTTTCCATAAAACTGTAAGTTTACAGATAAACGTAAAAAGGAAAGTCCCGGCACTATGCAGTGTTGGGGCTTTCCTTCTTACATCTTGGGACTTTCTGCATCAAGAGGACGGATTGCCGCGTCGCGCTATGCTCCACTCGCAATGACAAACGTCCCCGTTACGCCATCATCTTTTCGCGCTGCTTGATGCGCTTGTCGTTATTCACCGCCGTGGGCACCACCGTTACCACCACGTATTTCGAGGTGGGCGTGTTGCTCACTTTAGCTACGCTGGTGATGGGTACCAGCGGGTTAGCCTCGGGGAAATAAGCGGAGACGTTGCCTTTCGGAATATCGTAGGGCACGGCTACGAACTTCTCCACGGTACGCTCCTCGCCTTGGTAGTGGCTGGTGATGTCGATGAGGTCCTTCGCTTTGATATTGCGGGCGGCCATGTCAGCCGGGTTCATGAACAGCACGCGGCGCTCGCCGTGAATGCCCCGGTACCGGTCGTTGTACTCGTAAATCGTGGTGTTGAACTGGTCGTGCGAGCGCACGGTCATCAGGATGAGCTGGTCGGGGGCCACTTCGTACTTCTCCAGTGTGGTGGTGGTGAAATGGGCCTTGCCGTCCTTGGTTGTGAATTTGCGCTCGCGGGGGCCGTTGGGCAGGTAGAAGCCGCCCGGCTCGCGCAGCTTCTTGTTGAAGTCCTCGAAGCCGGGGATGACGCGGGCAATGTGGTCGCGGATAACGTCGTAATTCTCCGTCATAGCCACCCAGTCGGTGGTGGTTTTGTCGCCGAGGGTGGCAATGGCCACGCCACTGATGATGGCTACTTCGCTAAGCTGGTCGCCGGCCAGGGGCACCAGGATGCCCTTGTTCTGGCTCACCACGCCCATCGAGTTTTCGCAGCTCGTCATCTGGTGGCCGGACTTCTGCATGTCGATATCGACGTGGGCGAAGGTGGGCAGCAGCAGGCTGGTTTCGCCGGTGGTGAGGTGGCCGCGATTGAGCTTGGTGCCCACGAATACGGTCAGCTTCTGCTTGCGCATGGCTTCGGCAATGAACTCGGTGTCGGGGCCGGCGGCCAGCAGGTTGCCGCCCAGGCTGAAATACACCCGGGTTTTGCCCGCGTGCATGGTCTTGAGGCTTTCTACCACGTCGAGGCCGTCTTCGCGGGGGGCTTTGAACTTGAATTCCTTTTCCAACGCGTCGAGAAAATCCCCCTTCACGCGCTCCCAGATGCCCATTGTGCGGTCGCCCTGCACGTTGGAGTGGCCGCGCACCGGGCAGGTGCCCGCGCCGGGCTTGCCGATGGCCCCTTTCATGAGGTGCAGGTTCACGATTTCCTGAATCGTCTGCACGCCCTGGCGCTGCTGCGTGACGCCCATGGCCCAGCAGGTGATTATTTTCTGCTTGCGCGCCATGAGGTTGGCCGCTTCCAGCAACTGGGCGCGGCTGATGCCGCTGATTTCCTCGATTTCCTCCCAACTCGTGTTGCGAATATTCTGCTCGAAGGAGTCGAAGCCTTCGGTGAATTCGGCCACGAAGCTGCGGTCGACTACCTGGCCCGGGTTCAGGTCCTCGGCCTCGAAGAGGTGCTTCATTATGCCGCGCAACAGGGCCATGTCCCCATCCACGCGCACTTGCAGGAATACGTCGGTGATTTGCGTGCCGTCGCCGATAAGCGCGCCCAGCGCCCGTAGCGGGTTCATGAAATCCTGCGGGTTTTTGAAGGCGATGAGGCCGGCTTCCGGCAGCGGGTTCACGCTGATTATTTTGGCCCCGTTGCGCTTGGCCGCTTGAAGAGCCGAGAGCATGCGCGGGTGGTTGGTGCCCGGGTTCTGGCCGATGATGAGGATGACTTCGGCCTCGTGCAGGTCATTCAGCGTGACCGAACCCTTGCCCAGGCCCAGTGTGGGGCTCAGGGCCGAGCCGCTACTCTCGTGGCACATGTTGGAACAGTCGGGCAGGTTGTTAGTGCCGAACTCGCGGGCAAACAGTTGGAACAGGAAGGCCGGCTCGTTCGGGATTTTGCCCGAGGTGTAGAACACAGCCTCATCGGGCGAAGCGCAGGCGTTCAGCTCTTTGGCGATGATATCGAAGGCATCGGGCCAGGCGATGGGCGAGTAGTGATTGTCGCCGGGGCGCTTCACCATGGGGTGCGTGAGGCGGCCGGTGTTGTTCTGGTCGCGGTCGCTCAGGCGCGAGAGCTCGGCCAAGCTGTGCTTGGCGAAAAGCTCGGGGCCGGCGGCCCGGTCGTCGGCATCGGAGGCGGTGGCTTTGGCACCGTTCTCACAGAATTCGGCTACTGAGCGGTGCTCGTCGGGGTCGGGCCAGGCGCAGCTGGAGCAGTCGAACCCGTTTTTCTGGTTCAGGCCGAGCAGGGCCTTGGTGCCGCGCCCCATGCCGCCCTCGCTCCAGCTGAACTGCATCGATTTGATAACGGCCGTAACACCGGCCGCCACCTTCTCCCGGCCTTCCAGGCGCAGGCCGGTGAGGGCCTCAGGCGGCTGCGCCAGGATGGGGTGCAGGTACTTGGCCTCCATAGTGGGCGGCGCGGGGATGTGCTCTTCGGCGGGCGGAGTGCCGGCGCTGGCTTCGTGCATGGCTTTGCTGGGGTGGTCGGCGTTGGGGATTTCGTGGTCGGCTACCGGGGCGTGGCCCTGGTCGGGTCGTTCGCCGCTTTTGGGGGCGAGGCTGGCTTTCTGCTCGTGCGCCTGACCAGCTTTGCCGGGGTCGGTTTGAGGGGAATCTTCCATGGGGCTCATCAAAACAGAGGGTGGGATTTTAAATAGCGTTAGAAGTTGCCGACGGCACTAGTGGCGGCAGTCCAGGTCCTTCTCAACCAAAATTTGGAGACGCTGGTTTTCAGCCAGTGGCACGTCGTGCGAAAAACCGTTCTGGTCGGTTTCGACCCAGGTTTTGGCCAAGGCAAAAGGCACCAGCACGGTGAGCGCGCCCGGCTCGTAATGCACCTGCACGGGCTCGGCCTCGGGCAGGGTCTGGGCGGGTTCGGAGCCGCGCTCCAGGGCATAGGTCAGGCGCTGAGCGGGGTTGAGCCCGAAGTGCACGGCTCCTTCCACGCGGCCTTTTTCGGCAAATTCGTCCAGCTCGCCCTGGGAGACGCGCAGGCGCAGGGTGTCGTCTTCGATGCGGAGTTTCATGGGGTGGGATTGTGGCTGAAAGTTAAACGGCTGAGGAGGGAGGGTGTTGCCGAACTATAGCTGTTAAGCAAGGTTTTTCTGGCGCCTTAGCCAGTATTAGGCCAGCAGTCGCCAGCCGTGGCTGTAGATGTTGAACCGCTCGTTGCGCACGAAGCCCAGCACGGTCATCCCGAAGCTCTCGGCCGCCTGAATGGCCAGGCTGCTGGGCGCGCCCACGGCCGCTAAAATCCCAATGCCGGCTGCCGCCGCCTTCTGCACCAGCTCGAAGCTCACGCGGCCGCTCACCAGCAAAATATGCTGGTGCAGCGGCAGCCATCCGGCCAGCAGCGCCGCGCCAATTACCTTGTCCAGCGCATTGTGGCGGCCCACGTCTTCGCGCAGCAGCAGCAACTCACCCTCCGGCGAAAACAGGGCTGAAGCGTGCTGGCCGCCAGTTTGCTCGAAGCCGGCCTGGGCGGCGCGCAGCTTCTCAGGCAACTGGTGCACCACGGCGTAGCGCAGGTGCGGGCCGGCGGTGGGCAGCACCGGGCAGGAGGCGGTGCGCACGGCATCAATGCTGGTTTTGCCGCACACCCCGCAGCTGGAGCTAGTGTAGAAATGCCGTTCCATGGCCGCGAAATCAACCTTTACGTGCGCGGCCAGCTCGGCGCGGACCACGTTGCCGGCTTCTTCGGCCTTTTGCACATCGGGGCAGGGAATGATGCCCAGCAGGTCGGCTTTAGTATGGATAATGCCTTCGGTGAGCAGGAAGCCGGCAGCTAATTCCTCGTCGTGGCCGGGCGTGCGCATGGTGACGGAGAGGGTGCGATGCTGGCGCTGGCCGTCGGTTTCGTAGCCCACACGGATTTCGAGCGGTTCCTCGGCGGCGAGCTGGTCGGAGGCGGGCACGGGTGGGCCGCTGCCGCTTACTTTTTGGATGGTGGCGAATTCGTAGCTGGCGGCGGGGAGGAGGATGGCGGGGTCCATGGGAGAATGCAGAAACTATAGAACGTCATGCAGAGCGCAGCGAAGCATCTTGCCCGCAGTTAGTAAACCAATCCTTAAATGAAAAAGATTAGTGGTGGCGGGCAAGATGCTTCGCTGCGCTCTGCATGACGTTCTTTTCAGCATGACGTTCTTGCGATTTCTTTCGTCTGCCCCGAGCCCTCCCCCACCCTCTGCCTATGAAACTCAAACGCCTCACCCGCAATCTCACCTTTTGGGTGCTGCTGGCCATTGGGGCCGGGGCGCTGCTGGGCCACTTCCGGCCCGCCCTGGCCGTGCAGATGGAGCCCCTGGGCAAGCGCTTTATCGATGTGGTGAAGCTGTTCATCAACCCAATTATATTCCTCACCATCACGCTTGGCATCAGCACGATGGGGGATTTGAAGAAGGTGGGGCGCATTGGAGGCAAGGCACTGCTGTACTTCGAGATTGTGACGACGCTGGCGCTGCTCATTGGCGTGGGCGTGGCGGCGCTGGTGCGGCCGGGCGCGGGCGTGAGCACCGGCAAGCTCGATGCCGGGAAAGTGGGCGAGTTCACGAAACGGGCCACGGAGTTCTCCTGGGGCCACTTTCTGGCCGATAACCTGACCTTGCAGGTGCTCATCGTAGCCATTGTGCTGGGCATCGGCCTGAGTAAATACGCGGGCCGCAAGGCCATCATTCACTTCCTGAAGGAATGCTCGAAATACGTGTTTCGGGGGCTGCACTGGGTGATGATGCTGGCCCCCATCGGGGCGTTTGGGGGCATGGCGTTCACGATTGGGAAGTACGGCATTGCCACGCTGCTGCCGCTGGGCAAGCTCATGATTACCGTGTACCTGACCATGGTTTTGTTCGTTTTTCTGGTGCTCGGGGGCATTCTGCGCTACTGTGGCATCGGGATGTGGTCGTTTCTGAAATACATCAAAGCTGAATTGCTGATTGTGCTGGGCACCTCGTCGTCCGAAGCCGGGCTGCCGGGGCTCATGGAGAAGCTGGAGGGCATGGGCTGCGCCCAGCCGGTGGTGGGACTGGTGGTGCCCACGGGCTACTCCTTCAACCTCGACGGCACCACGATTTATCTCTCGCTTTCAACCCTTTTTCTGGCCCAGGTATTCCACATCGAGCTTTCGGGGGCGCAGATTCTGACCATGATGGGCATTCTGATGGTGACCTCGAAGGGTGCGGCGGGTGTAGCGGGCAGCGGCTTTGTGGTGCTGGCCAGCACGCTCACGGCCATGAAAGTGATTCCGGTGGAGGGCCTGGCCCTGCTGCTGGGCGTGGATAGATTTATGTCGGAAGCCCGCTCCATCACCAACTTCATCGGCAACGGCGTGGCCACCGTTTTCCTGGCCCACACGGAGGATGCCCTCGACCACGAACGGGCGGTAGAAGTGCTGGGCCGGCGGCTGCGGCCGCTCCGTTTCCGCAAGGATTACACCAGCGGCGAGTACCTGGGCGAAGCGGCCGAACAGGCCAGCGAAGTGGCTCGCCTGCTGAAAAACAAAAAGTAGAACCAGTGGGGTTATGGGTAGAGACGCATACTTGCGTCCCTACCCCATTCTACCAGACATTTCCCACCTTTGCCCTGTGGAATCCATTACCCTGACCCCGCCCACACCCGCCCCTACGCGCCCCCCCATCCGCTTCGACCGCAACGAGCTGGCCGGCGCGTTTGGCGACCTCGGCACCGATTTGCCGCTGCTCATCGGCGTCATCGCCGCCTCGGGGATTGACAGTGCTTCGGTACTGATTTTATTCGGGCTGATGCAGGTGTTTACCGGGCTGTGGTACCGGATGCCCATGCCGGTGCAGCCCCTCAAGGCCTTCGCGGCGCTGGTTATCGCCCAGAAAATTCCCGGCCGCGTCATTTTTGGCGGGGGGCTGGCTATTGGGGTCAGCATGTTTTTTCTGTCGATAACCGGGCTGATTGATGCGCTGGCGCGGCTGGTGCCCAAGGCCGTGGTGCGCGGCATCCAGTTTGGGCTGGCCTTGCAGCTGGCCACGCTGGCCCTCACCAAGTATGTGGGGGCCGATGGCGCAGCGGGCTACGCACTGGCGGCGGCGGCTTTTGCCGTGACGGTGGTGCTGTTTGGCAACCGGCGCTGGCCGGCGGCGCTCATCGTTATTGCCCTGGGCGTGGCGTATGCGCTGGTTTTTAAGCTCGATTTGGCCACGGCGCAGCGGGCGGTGGGCCTGCACTTGCCCAGCTGGCACCTACCCCAATCGGCCGATATTCTGACCGGCGCGGTGCTGCTGGCCCTGCCCCAGATTCCGCTTTCGCTCGGCAATTCCATTCTGGCCACCAAGCAGGTGGCGCACGATTTATTCCCCGAGCGCGAACTGCTTACCATCAAAAAAATCAGCTTCACCTACGCGCTGATGAATTTGGTGAACCCGTTTTTCGGGGGCTTTCCGGTGTGCCACGGTTCGGGCGGCATGGTGGGGCACTATGCGTTTGGGGCGCGCACGGGCGGGTCGGTGGTCATTTATGGCGGCATTTTTCTGGTGATGGGGCTGTTTTTCAGCCAGGGCTTTGCCGAGGTGGTGCAGATTTTTCCGCTGCCGGTGCTGGGGGTGCTGCTGTTGTTCGAGGCGCTGTCGCTGGCCACGCTGCTGCGCGATGTGAGCGGCAGCCGCAGTGATTTACTGGTGTCGCTGCTGGTAGGCCTGCTCTGCGCGGGGCTGCCGTACGGCTACCTGGTGGGCCTGATTGTGGGCACGGCCATCTACTACGCCATGCAGCGCGGCTGGGTAGGGCTGGGGAAACACTAGCGGCTGGCGGCCTTTCTCTAAACACCAGACAGGCTGATTACGAGTCCAAAGGCGGCGCTACCAACGTTAGTGATGATTCCATTTCCTCGGCCAGAATGCGGACGGGCTGCTTGTGCTCATCCACGGCCACAAAGGTGAACAGGCCGGTTACGGCCTTGTGACGGTCGTCGGAATACATCTGCTCCACGAATAATTCGACGCGCACTTTGAGGCTGGTGCGGCCTACGTGCTCGATGTTGGCTACTAATTCGACCAGCGAGCCGCCGGGGATGGGGTGCGTGAAATCGACCCGCTCGGAAGAAACCGTCACCATTTTCAGGCGCGAGAAGCGGGTGGCGGCGATGAAGGCTACCTCGTCCATGAGCAGCAGCGTGGTGCCGCCGAACAGGGTGTCGTAGTGGTTGGTAGTGTTGGGAAAAACGGCTTTGAAAATGCGCGTCTCGGCGCGGGCAATGCGGTCGGCAAGAAGCATGAGCTAACGGGGATAAGAGGTGATAAACGGCCTCCGTTTGCGTTCAAGCCCCATTCTTCATAAGCCAGCCACCGGCCGCACCACGCCCCGGCCACGCCCCAGGCGCAGCGGCACGGCACCGCCGATGCCAGCCCCAAAGCGCGAGGGCAGCATCACTCGGCGGCCGGCAGGTCTCCTGACTTGTTTCGGGTGAGCCCCGCCCTTCTCGGCCCGTTTTCAGGGGGCCAATGGGCATGTCTGGGGCCGCCGGCTCCGGCGGGCTAGGCCGGGAAACTCACAGTAGCGCGTCTGTTCGGGAGTTGCACCCGATTCCCTTTTAAGTTTTACCCCGGCTGAAACCGGGGCTAAAAACCGTCCGCTGATTGAAGGAAATCAAACCGAGAACCAACGCGGCGAAGGTACAGCACGAGCGGCGGGGATGGCGCGGGCCTGTGGCCCGTGCCGGCTATTAGCAGGCCTCTGGCCTGCAATTGTTGAACGATGACCGAACAGCGCGGACGCCCGCGGGCCTGGAGGCCCACCAATAGTCGGCACGGGCCACAGGCCCGCGCCATCGCTGTAATTACCCCTACTCCACCGCCGTGGGCACCTTCTCATTGGCCTTTCGTAGCGGCAGCTCCGGCACCAGCAGCGTGAGCAGCAGGCCGCCCACTACCAGCAGAATATCCACCATATACACCCGCCGGATAGCCGTGGCGAAGGCGGCCCGCACCGCCGGGTCGGCCGCGCCGGCGGTGGTGGCGGGCACGGCCGGGCCTTCGGCTACCACCGCCGGGCGGGCGGCCGTGGCGGGAGTCTGCGCGGCGGCCGGCAGGCTGTGGGCCAGCGTGAAGGTGAGCACCGCGCCCAACGCCGAGGCCGCCAGCGCCCCACCAATCTGCCGAAAGAACTGGCTGGCCGAGGTAGCCTGGCCCATGAGCGTGGGCTCGGTGGCGTTCTGGACGGCCAGGGTGTAGAGCGGCATCGTAGGTCCCAGGCCCAGGCCGCAGACGGCCAGGTAAATGAGCACCTGATAATACTGCACCGTGGGCGGCATGGTGGCCAGCAGGCTCAGCCCCCCGAGCAGCAGCACGAGGCCGCCCAGCATCCAGCGCTTGTAGTGGCCGAAGCGCGATACCATCTGGCCGGCCAGCATCGAGCCCGTGACCACGCCCAGCGACAGCGGCATCAGGCTGGCCCCCGCCCGCGTGGCCGACTCGCCCAGCACGTTCACCATAAACAGCGGCTCGAAAATGATAACGCCCAGAAACGCCCCGCCCATGCAGAACAGCGCCGCATTGGCCGTGCGGAACACCGGGTTTTTGAACAGACTGAAATTGAGAATCGGGTTCTCGTGCCGCAGGCTGCGCCCCACAAACAGCACCAGCGCCACCGCTGCTCCGGCCAGCAGCCCAAGCGTGAGCGCGCCCGCCCACGGATACAGCGCCCGGTTGAGCTGCAAGGCCACCACCAGCGGCCCCAAGCCGGCCATCAGCAACGCGGCGGAGATAAAATCGAACGGCTTGGGTTCGGTGCGCGGGCGTAGCGGCGGCATTTGGGTGATGATGAACCAGAGGGCCAGCAGGCCCAGCGGCAGGTTCACGTAGAACACCAGCCGCCAGCCTGCCACGCCGGGAATCAGCCCCGTACCCTTATCCGTGAGAAATCCGCCCAGCAGCGGCCCCAGCACCGACGACGTGCCAAACACCGCTCCCGTAAACCCCTGGTAGCGCCCCCGCTCGGCCGGCGCAAACAAATCGGCGATGATGATGAAGGCCATGGCAAACAGTCCCGCCCCGCCAAACCCCTGAATGGCCCGGAACACCACCAGTTGCGTCATGCCATCGCCCAGCACGGGCAGCGTCCCGAACTCGCCCGCCAGCCCGCACAGCCCCGAGCCCACCAGAAAGATGCTCACCGCCACAATCTCAATGGTGCGCCGCGAGTACATATCGGCCAGCTTGCCGTAGATGGGCACCAGCGCCGTGCTGGCCACCAAATAAGCAGTAGCTACCCACGTAAACCGGTCGAGCCCGTGCAAATCGGCCACAATGCGCGGCAGCGCCGTGCTCACGATGGTCTGGTCGAGCGAGCCCAAAAACATGGCCAGCAGGATGCCGGCGAAGGTGAGCATCTTCTGGCGGTGGGTGAGGGTTTCGGTCAAGGGGAAGGAAAATGGAAGTCTGGAGCAAAAAAGAACGTCATGCTGAGCGTAGCCGAAGCATCTCTACTGAGGAAGTAATCAGTTACTCTCGCGGTAGAGATGCTTCGGCTGCGCTCAGCATGACGTGTTACTATACGCGCCCGGCGCCAAATGTTATAGCAGCGAGCGGATCCACCCGCCATCCACCGGCACCGACGTGCCCGTGATGTAGCTGGCCCGCTCCGAGCACAGAAACGCCGCCAGCGCCGCAAATTCGCGCGGCTCGCCCAGTCGGCGCATGGGTATTTCGGCCTCCCAGCGTGCCGTGGCCTCGGTCGATGAAATGCCTTCGCGAGCGGCCGTAGCCTCGGCCAAGCCCACCACGCGCTCGGTGCGGGTGTAGCCGGGCAGAATGTTATTCACGGTGATGCCTTGCGCTGCTACTTCGGTGGCTAGGGTGCGGGCCATGCCCGTCACGGCCGCCCGCAGGCTGTTGGAGAGCATGAGGTTGGCCACCGGCTGCTTCACCGAAATGGAGGTGATGTTGAGAATGCGGCCCCAGCCACGCGCCTTCATACCGGGCAGCACGGCGCGGGTCAGCTCCACCACGCTGGTGAGGAGCAGGCTGGTGGCGGCCTGCCACTGGTCGGCGCTCAGCGTGTCGAAGGTGCCGGCGGGCGGGCCGCCGGCGTTGGTCACCAGGATATCGATGCGGCCGAAACGGGCCTGGCCGGCTTCGACGAGACGGGCCACGGCGGCGGGGTCGGCCACGTCGGTGGCTATGCCCAGCACGGGCGTGCCGTATGCTTGCTCGATGGCCGCGCAGGTTTCCTGCAAGGCCGCATCGTGGCGGGCGCAGAGGATGAGCGCCGCGCCCTCGGCGGCCAGTTCTTCGGCCACGGCGCGGCCCAGGCCCTGGCTGGCGGCGGCCACCAAGGCAACTTTCCCTTTTAGTCCGAGGTCCATAAACGGGCTATTTCAGGCGCAGGTAGTCGTCCGATTTATCGAGCCAGTCCTGGCGGGGCGGGCTGAAAATATCCACGTCAAGCGTGTCTTCGATGGCCTCCGCCTTGTGCCACACATTGGACGGAATGTGCAGTACTTCCCCCACACCCACCACAATGGGCTCGGCATCCTCAGAGCCAATCCAGAAGCGCAATGCCCCTTCGAGAATGTATGTAATTTGCTCGTTGTGGTGCTGGTGCAGGGGCACGATGCAGCCTTTTTTGAGGTAGACGTGGGCCAGCATCATCTTGTCGCCGGTGATGAGGCGGCGCGAGAGCTGGTCGGTCACCTGCTCTTTGGGCATATCGTCCCAGGTGTATTTGGTGGCGGTGGGGTTGTCGGGCATGGGGTGTTTGAGTGGGAGCAAAGAATTAAGAAGAACGTCATGCTCATCTGGCGTCCGCGCAGCCGAAGCATCTCGCTCGGGGTAGTAACTCAATCGCAAGGAAAGGGTTGCTGCCTTCGAGCGAGATGCTTCGGCTGCGCGGACGCCAGATGAGCATGACGTTCTATTTCCCTTGGCTTTCCTACTCCCAAACCCTACACCCGCACCCTACTCGCCACCGCCGACACGCACAATCCCATGAAGGCAATCAGCGCAAACGACACCCGCAAGCTCGTGGCCCCGGCCAAGAAGCCAATAATCGGCGGTCCCAGCAGAAACCCGAAGAAGCCGATGGTGGACACCGCCGCCAGCGCCATCCCGGCCGACATATGGGTAGACTTGCCCGCCGCCGAGTACACCAGCGGCACCACCGCCGACGTGCCAAACCCCACCAGCAGAAACCCCAGCAGCGCCGTGGGCAGCATCGGCCACGCCACGGCAATACTCAAACCGGTGGCGGTGAGCAGGCCGCTGAGCTGAATCACGCGCTTCGAACCGAGGCGGTGCGCCAGCCAGTCGGCCCCGAAGCGGCCGGCCGCCATCGTACTCATAAAGGCTGTGTAGCCTGCCCCCACCCAGTCCTTATCGGCCTGAATGACTTTCTTGAAATACACCCCGCTCCAATCAAACATCGCCCCCTCGCAAATGAGCGCGCAGAAGGCAATGGCCCCCAAACCCAGCAGTTCCTTGTCGGGTTTCACGAAGATGGGCTGGTCGGGGTCGACGCCCGAATCCTCGCGCACGGTGGAGCCGGCAGCTACGGCCAAGCCGGTGAGGATAAACAGGGAAATGAAGATGAAATGGATGCCCGGCGGCACCGCGTGCCCAATCATAAACGAGCCCACGGCCGCCGCCACAAACCCCGCCAGACTCCACAGCCCATGGAAAGAGGCCATGATGGGCTTGTGCTGATAGAGCCGCTCCACGCCCACAGCCTGGGTATTCACCGAAATATTGGTGAGGTTGCCACCCACCCCGAAGATAATCAGGCACGGCAGCAGCTGCCAGAGGCTGCCGGCCCAGCCCAGCCCCAGCAAGGCCGTAGCGTAGAGCACCACGCCCCACAGCACCACCCGGCGGCTGCCGTGCTTGGCCACCAGCCACCCTGCCAGCGGCAGCGACAGCAATTGCCCCAGCGGAATGGCCAGCAGCACGCCGCCCAGCGCCGCCTCCGAAATACCCATCTTCTGCTGCACGCTCGGAATGCGCGAGGCCCAACTGGCAAAGCACAGGCCCAATAGAAAAAACAATGCCCCCACGGCCAGGCGGTGGGTTTTGCGGGAAACATAGCCGGCGGCCGGCGGTAGCGAAATCATATCCATCATCCAAAAATCTGGTCGGCAATCAGCCGGGGCCGGGGCTCCGGTTTCGGCAAATTACAAGCATTGCCAACGCCGGCCAACGCCGGGAAGTTGCTCTATTTAGAAAAGAGGCGCTTCTCCGTCAGCAAACGTTTCCGACTTCATCAAGCTTCAGAATCAGCTCAAAAATTTCTAATTATCAGCGTTTTACATACCACACCCGTTAACTACCTAATTGAATAAACGCTACTCCAATAGCTTCGCCAGCTCCCGACGGTACTGCGGGTTATCGGTCATGCCGTTGTGGCGCGCGCCGGGCAAAACGATGAGCTTATCCGTGGGCTTGAGCAAGGCCTTGAGCCGAAGGGTCGAATTGTAGTCAATTACCTCGTCGTGGTCGCCGTGAAATAGCACGATGGGCGCACCGACCTGGCCGATAAGCTCGTTGGTGGGCATGGGGTAGCGCAGCACAAAGCCCGGCACGAAAGGATAAAGACGCGTCGCCATGTCGCGCATGCTGAAGTACGGGGCCTGCAAAATCAGCAGCCTGGGGTGATGATGGACGGCCAGCCAGGTGGCCGGCCCGGTGCCGAGCGAATAGCCGAGAATAACCGTGCGGTTTTCGGGATATTCGGATTGAAGCCGTTGGTAAACCGTGTCTACGTCGGCCAGCATCTGGGCCTGGTTGCTGATGGTGCCGCCACTTTTGCCGTAGCCCCGGTAGTCGAGCAGGAACACGTCGTAGTGCAGGGCAGTGTATGTGGCGGCGGCATCGCCCCAGCTATCGAGCGCGCCGCCATTGCCGTGAAGGTAAAATATCAGCCCTTTAGAGTTCGGGGTTTTGAAAAGCAGGCCGTGCAGCCGGGTGCCGTCGGCGGCCGTGGTCCACCGCTCCTCAAACTGGCCCGGGAAATGAAACTGATAGCCGGCCGGCAAATGCGTGGGCGCGAACAACAGCTTCTCCTGCTTGAAATACAGCACGCCGCACAGCAACACGTACAACGCCGCCACCACGCCTACCACGATAAGCACAACTTTCATAAGCAACTGGCCGCAGCCTACCGAAGCAACTGCCTCCGGGGCTGCCAAGGTAAATCCGCCGGGGCGAAAGGCCCTACCCCCCAATCGTGGCCATGCTCTCGAAGCTGAGCTGGTGCAGGGGCCGCTGCCGCTCCGCCTCGAAGCCATTGGCCGCCCGGTGGCGGAAAGCGGCCGAGAGCGCCGCCACGATTTCCTCGTCGGATTTGCCGCCGCGCAACAGGGCGCGGGTATCGAGCACGCCCTGGTCGTAGAGGCAGGTTTTGATGCCGCCTTCGGCCGTGAGGCGCAGGCGGTTACAGGTACCGCAGAAGGTACGCGAGTAGGCTGCGATAATGCCCACCGTGCCCCGGTGCCCCGATATAGTGTATTCTGAAGCCGTGGCCCCGGCCGCCATGCTCACCGGCGTGAGCGCGCCAAAATGGTCTTCCAGGTGCTGGCGGATACGGATGTGGTTCCAGGGCAAG
The DNA here is from genome assembly GCF_054776495.1 of Hymenobacter segetis. NCBI lineage: Bacteria > Pseudomonadati > Bacteroidota > Cytophagia > Cytophagales > Hymenobacteraceae > Hymenobacter > Hymenobacter segetis. The sequence goes on from NZ_BAAHBV010000002.1 coordinate 1,138,581, forward strand.
GAGGCGGGGCCGGCTTCGTGGCTGCCGCCGTTGAAGGGCATTTCTTCGATGAAGCGCACGTCCACGGGCAGGTCGCGGCTGAGGTCGGCCAGCGGAATGAGGGCGTCGATGTTCTGGCCGTCCATCACCACGGCGTTGATTTTTACCTGAATCCCGGCATCGAGCAGGGCGTGGAAGGTTTCCAGCACCTTAGGCAGCTCGTCGCGCCGCGTGATTTGGAAGAACCGCTCGCGGTTCAGCGTATCGAGGCTGAGGTTCACGGCCTTCACGCCCAGGCGGGCCAGGGCGGGCACGTGCGGCGCGGTGAGCACGCCGTTGGTGGTCAGACTGATGTCATCGATGCCCGGCAGCTGGGCCAGGCGCTCCATGAAGGGCACCAGGTCGCGCCGCACGAAGGGCTCGCCGCCCGTCAGGCGCACTTTGCGCACGCCCAAGCCGGCCAGCAGGCCCGTGAGGCGCAGCATTTCCTCGTAGCTCAGCAGCTCGTGCTTGGGCATGTACTTGATGCCTTCTTCGGGCATACAGTAGAAGCAGCGCAGGTTGCAGCGGTCCGTTACGGCCAGGCGCAGGTATTCCAGCGGGCGGCCGTGCTGGTCGAAAAGGGGCGTGACGGCCGGCGCGGCCGGGGCGAGGATAGATGGAAGCACGTTTATCACCAATTTTGCCCGGCTGTACGTAAGACAGCCGGCTTGTGGTAAACCCCGGACGGCGGAAAGGTGTTCAGCCCACAGCCCCAAGCTCGGCCAGCGGCCGGGTTTCGCCCCAAAATTTACGTCGAAAGATATGTCATTAAAAGTCTCCCTCTTCGGCATCACCCGCGACATCGTGGGCACGTCCGTCATCGAGCTGCCGGCCCCCGCCCCCGCCACCGTGGGCGAACTGCTGGCCGAAATGCGCCGCCAGTATCCCGCCCTCGGCGACCTGCGCAGCTGCGCCGTGGCCGTGAACAACGAGTACGCCAGCGCCGATACGCCGCTGCACACGGTGGACGAAATTGCCCTCATCCCGCCCGTGGCCGGCGGCTGATTTTCCGTAGCGTGGACTTTTAGTCCGCGTGTGAACCGCATAATTCTGAATCTACTGACTCGCGGACTAAAAGTCCACGCTACTGCCTGCATGACCCCACACCTCGCCATTACCGACCAGCCCATTGACATTGCCGCCGCCCTCGCGGCCGTGCAAACCGACACCGCCGGGGCGGTCAATTCCTTTATCGGCACGGTGCGCAACCAGTCGGGTGGGCGACCGGTGCGCCGCCTGCACTACGAGTCCTACGACAGCATGGCCCTCACGCAGCTGGGCCACGTCGTGGCGCAGGCTTACGAGAAGTGGCCTATGCTCCAGAAAGTAGCCGTGGTGCATCGCAAAGGCACTTTAGAGCTCGGCGATGTGGCCGTGGTGGTGGCCGTAGCCACACCGCACCGCGCCGAAAGCTTCGCCGCCTGCCAGTTCATCATCGACACACTGAAGCAGGTGGTGACCATCTGGAAACGCGAGGAATATGAGGATGGGACCGAGTGGGTGGCGGCGCACCCGTAATGCAAGCTCGTGTAATCGGCTGTCATGCTGAACGCAGTGAAGCACCTTATCACGTCAGAACCAATCGTTCCAACGTGATAAGGTGCTTCACTGCGTTCAGCATGACAAACGCAAAGCAAACAATGATTTACTTGCTTGGAATCAGGTACCCTAGCGACAATTGAAACGCCGAGTGGCGGGCGTTTTTCAGGTCGCCGTAGAAGTCGCTGTTGTTGCTGGGTTTCACAAAGTCGCTGAAGGCGCCGGTGTAGCGCAGGCTCAGGCTCAGGCCGTTTTCGGCTTCGTAGCCCACGCCGGCCAGGTAGCCCAGCTCGCTGCGGTTGAAGCCGCTCACGTCGGTTTTGTTCTGGGACTCAGTGGTAGTGGGCGTGCCGCCGAGGGCCGGCGTGGTGGTGGTTTTGGTTTGGTTGTTGGCGCTCAGCAGGTAGGAATACTGCGGGCCGGCCTCGAAAATCAGGCCCGAAGCACGCACCTTCAGCAGCACTGGCACATCGAGGTAGTTGTAGTTCACGCTTCCTTCGCGCTTCTGCTTGCCGCCGAGCAGGCCGGTATATTCGGTGGGCTTGTTTTCGAAGCCTTTCTGCGAGTACAGCACCTCGGGCTGCACCGAGAAAAAGCCGTCGGTGGTGACGGGAATGTTGAGCATGGCCCCGCCCAGGAAGCCGAATTTATTATTGTAAGTATCCTGATTTTGAATGTTGCCGGCCAGGTTGGAGTAGTTGGCCCCGGCGCGCAGGCCGATGCGGATACTTTGGGCCTGAGCCGAAGAAACAGCAGCCGTAGCCAGAAGCGCGGCAGCTAAAATTGCAGTCTTTTTCATGATGAAATAGGGTTAATTGATAAGACGTGTCGCGGGCGCTTCTATCAAAAACGTGCCAACACGCGGCCCTAACGCCCATTACCCAAATAATAGTCTGAGCAGTAAGGCAAAAAAATAACCGCCGGGCGGGCGGTTATTCCTGGCAGTAGGTCGGTTTGGCAGGCTAGCGGCTTAGCTCCTGGGTGGCGGCGGCGCGCTCGGCGGGCGTGTTCACGTTGCGCAGCTCATCGGGCGCGGGCGGGGCCAGCAGCTCGATATCGGAGTTAATCAGCGCCTTGCGCGGGCAGGAGTAGCCGAGGCTCAGAAACCGCAGCAGCTGCCCGTAGCTGTGCGGCTCCCAGATGCTCACCAGCGGCTCCGGAAACTCATCCCACGGGCTGCGGAAGGAGGTGGCCATCCGCGCCGGCTGCCGGTTAGTCACCAGGTATTCCAGGGTGTCGCGGGTGAGGAAGGGCAGGTCGCAGGCCAGTACCAACCAGGCCGCGTTGGGGTCGGCCTGGAAGGCGGACAGGATGCCGCCCAGCGGGCCGAGGTTCAGGAAAGTATCGGGTATGGCGGTGAGGCCGGCGGGCAAGTCGGCGGCCTGGTCGGGGCGCACGGATACGCGCACGTCGGGGCAGAATTCGGCCAGCAGCGCGGCGGTGTGCTGGCGCTGGTCGAGGCTGTGGTAGTGGAGCGCGCCTTTGTCGGTTTGCATCCGCTCGCTGCGGCCACCGGCCAGCACGAGGCCGCGCAGCACGGGCACCGCCAGCTGGTACCATTGCTTGATGAAGGCCGCGATTTTAGCGGTGTCATTCAGCGGCAGCACGGGCGGCAGCGGTGCGGCACTGAGGTGCTCCAGCAGTACGGCGGGCAGTTCGGCCTGGCCTTCGGCGAGGAGAATGAGGCGCACGTCAGTGAGGCGGTCGAGCTTCTTATCGAGCGGCTTGCGCGGGTCGACGATGACGACCTGCTGGCGGGCGCGGAAGTGGTTGCCGTTCACCAGCACGATGCTTTCGTGGGCCAGTAATTCGGGCTGCGAAAACCGGTCCAGCGCCCGCGTCAGGTTGAGCTGGCGGTAGGTGATTTTATCCACCAGCTCGGCCGAAAGGCCATTTTCGGCCACGTAAGGCACCGGCTTAGCGGCGGTATCTGAAGATTCTTCAGCAGCGGCGGAGTCGCCGGCGGCATGGTCGGCATCCACGTAGGCCACGCGCAATTGTGGGGCCAGCAGCGGCAGCAGCCGGGCCACCAGCGTTTGAATCTCGCCGCAGGGCGCTCCCAGAATGGCCAGCTCGTGGCGGCCGAATTCGCCCACATCGGGCCGGACCAAGGCGGCGTGCTTGGGCCGCTTTACGGTTGAGTTTGGTAGACTATCCATTTCGGAATTTACGAATTTTCGGCGCGATGGAAATCTTTTTTGCCGCCGGTCTTCTCAATGAGCTGCACGCCTTCGATGGAAATATCGTGCGAAAAGGCTTTGCACATGTCGTAAATGGTGAGCGCGGCCACAGTGGCGCCGGTCAGGGCTTCCATCTCCACGCCGGTGCGGCCGGTGACCACGGCAGTGCAGACGATGCGCAGGGCCGTGGGCCCGTCGGGCTCGATGGTGATGCTGCAATCATCCAGTCCCAGCGGGTGGCAGAGGGGGATGAGGTCGGCGGTTTTTTTGGCCCCCATGATGCCCGCCAGGATGGCGGTGTGGATAACCGGGCCTTTGTGCGAGGGCATTTCGCCGGCCTGTACGCGGCTCAGCAGCTCCTCGCCCAGCACTACGCGGCAGTGGGCGCGGGCCACGCGGCGGGTCGGCGTTTTCTGGCCGACATCCACCATCGTGGGTTGGTTGGCGGCGTTGACGTGGGTGAAATTCTTGGTTAGCATAGGGCTGTAGAGACGCATAATTGCGTCTAATCGTTGGATGGGTTCTAGCGCGGACTTTTAGTCCGCGACACCGGGTGCCGTGCGGAGGCGCGGACTAAAAGTCCGCGCTACATCTCACTTAGCCAACTCGGCGGTGAATTGTTTCGGCGCAAACTATTGGACTAGTCAGCCGTTTTCAACCCAGCGCCGGGCCACAACAGCCCCGGTAGCCCCGGCGAAATCCGCCCCCATCCACCCCGATTCTCATCATGACCAATACCGCATTAGTAGTTGGTGCCAGCGGCATCATCGGCAGCAACCTGGCCCAGGAGCTGCTGGCAAATAACTGGCCCACCTACGGCCTAGCCCGCCGTCCCGGCACCGATATTCCCGGCCTGCAACCTGTGGCCGCCGACCTCATGGACGTGGCCAGCCTCGAAGCTGCCCTGGCCGACATCAAGCCCACGCACGTCTTCATCACCAGCTGGATGCGCAACGATACCGAAGCCGAGAACATCCGCGTGAACAGCGCCATGGTGCGCAATCTGCTGGCCGTCCTCGGCCCGAAACATTCGGTGCAGCACGTGGCACTAGTAACCGGCCTGAAGCACTATCTCGGGCCGTTTGAAGCCTACGTGAGCGGCGGCGTGGCCCCGCCTACGCCCCTGCGCGAGTCGCAGCCCCGCCTGGCGCTCGACAACTTTTACTACGCCCAGGAAGACGAAGTGTACGCTGCCGCCGCGCGCGACGGCTTCACCTGGAGCATCCACCGGCCGCACACCATCATCGGCAAAGCGGTGGGAAATCTGATGAACCTGGGCACCACGCTGGCCGTGTACGCCAGCATCTGCAAGGCCACGGGGCGGCCATTTCGCTGGCCCGGCTCGCGGGCGCAATGGGAAGGGCTGTCGGACGTGACCGATGCCCGCGTCATCGCCAAGCAATTGGTGTGGGCCGCCACCACCGAGGCCGCCCGCAACGAGGCCTACAACGTGGTGAACGGCGACATTTTCCGCTGGAGCCAGCTGTGGGGCCGCCTCGCCGAGTGGTTTGGCGTGGAGGCCGTGGGCTTCGATGGCAGCATTCACCCGCTGGAAGCCGAGATGGCCGGCGATGCCGAGCTGTGGCGCGAAATCGCCAACAAGAATGGTTTGGCTGAAGCTGATTTGAGCCGCCTGGCCTCGCCCTGGCACACGGATTTGGATCTGGGCCGGCCCATTGAGGTGATGACGGACATGGCGAATAGCCGCAAGCGGGGCTTCACCGTGTTTCAGAGTACGGAGGATTCATTCTTTGATTTATTTGCGAAGCTGCGCGAAGACCGGCTGATTCCGTAGGACGGTGTAGGGGCGGGGCCTGCCCCCGCCCGTCGTTGAACGACACAAGCGCGAGCCTAACGACGGGCGGGGGCAGGCCCCGCCCCTACTTCCATCAAATTCCCATGCTCTCCCCCGCCGAAGCCACCGTCCGCGTCCTCGCCACCGCCCGCCCGCTGCCCACCGAAACCGTGGCCCTGCCCCATGCCGCCGGCCGCATCCTGGCCGAAACCCTCACGGCCGACCGTGATTTCCCTCCCTTCAACCGGGTGGCCATGGACGGCATCGCGGTGAGCTTCGCCGCCTGGGCCGGGGGCCAGACGGAATTCGACATCGCCCACACCCAGTATGCCGGCGAGCCCGCCCGCCCGCTGCCCAGCCCGCAACAGGCCGTGGAGGTGATGACCGGTGCCGTGCTCCCCGCCGGGGCCGACATAGTCATTCGCTACGAGGACCTGCTGCTGCACGACAACCGCGCCCGCATCCAGATTCCGCCGCCCGCCGCGGCCGGCGTCAACATCCACCACCAAGCCGCCGACCGCCACGCCGGCGATGCCCTGCTGCGGCCCGGCACCCGCCTCGGCCCGGCAGAGCTGGCCGTGGCCGCCACCGTGGGCGCCGCCGAAATGGCCGTGCTGCGTGCTCCGGTAGTGGCCGTGGTGAGCACCGGCGACGAGTTGGTGGGCATCGGGGCCACGCCCCTGGCGCACCAGATTCGGCGCTCCAACGTGTATGCCCTGCAAGCGCTGTTTGCCCAGGCTGGGGCCGATATTTCGCTGTTTCACCTCTCCGATAATGTGGAGGAGCTGCGCGTAGGCCTCACCAATATCCTGGCTGCCGGCTTCGATGCCGTGGTGCTGAGCGGGGCCGTGAGCAAGGGCCGCGCCGACCACCTGCCGGGCCTGCTGCGCGAGCTGCACGTTGAGGAAATCTTCCACGAAGTGCAGCAGCGGCCGGGCAAGCCGCTCTGGTTTGGGGCGCGGGCCGACGGGCCGGTGGTGTTCGGGCTGCCCGGCAACCCGGTGTCCACCTTCATCACCGCCTGCCGCTACGTGCGGCCCTGGCTGCGCGCCGTGCAGCAGCCCGCCAGCGCGTCCGAAACGGCTGCCTCTATTGAAGCTCCCCAGCCGGCTGTGCTCACCGTCGATATCACCTTCAAGCCCCAGCTCACACACTTTGTGCCCGTGCGTATGACCGTGGACGCGGAAGGCCGCCGCTTGGCCACCCCGCTCCGCGTGGGCGGCTCCGGCGACATGATGGGGCTGGTCGGTGCCACTGCGTTTCTGGAACTGCCGCCGGAGCCGGCCGTATTTGCGGCGAGGACTGTGTGGCCGGCCTGGGGGTTATAGCACATACTTTAGCTTGTGCCAGGCCTGAATGCTGATTGCACGGGCGTGCAATGCTCTTTCGCATCCTCAAAAGCCAATTACACGGGCGTGCGACGCACTTCTGCATTATCAAAAGCCGGCTGCACGGGCGTACAATGCCCTTCCACACCCTCAAAAGCCGACTGCACGCCCGTGTGACGCGCTTCCGGGCCCTCGAAAGCCGGCTACACGCCCGTGCAATGTCCTTTTGGACATCCAAAAGCCGACTGCACGGGCGTGCGACGCACTTCCGGTAGTACTGAAAGCCAACTGTACTGAGGTACGCCGCCCTTCCACTCCTCCGAAATGCCGGCTACGCCAGCAGCTGCCGCAGCCGCAGGTGTTGCAGCAGCATGATGGTTTTGCCGTCCTGGATTTCGCCGGTTTTTATCATCGCCAGGGCCGCTGGCAGGGGCATTTCGAGCACTTCGATTTCCTCTTCTTCGATGCCGCCGCCGGCGTGCTGTTCGGTGGCCGCCGAGTATTCGGCCAGGTAGAAAAACAGGCGCTCCGTGACCGAGCCGGGGCTCATATAGGCCTCCATCACCTTCTCGACGTGGGTGAGGCGGTAGCCGGTTTCCTCCTCCGTTTCGCGGATGATGGCCGTGTCCGGGTGCTCATCATCGAGCAGGCCGGCGCAGGCTTCGATGAGCATCCCCGTGGGGTTGCCGTTCACGAAAGTGGGCAGGCGGAACTGCCGGGTCAGGATGACGTGGTCGGTGGCGGGGTCGTGGAGCAGGATAACGGCCCCATTGCCCCGGTCGTAGGCCTCGCGTGACTGGGTTTCCCAGGTGCCGTTTTTGCGTTGGTAGTCGAAGGTGATTTTGCGCAGGGTAAACCAGTCGTCGGACAAGGTTTGCTGCTCGCGGAGGCGGATTCGTTCGTTCATGCCGGGGTCGAAAGTTCGTTACTGTTCGTTTTTGTTTCTTTGCGATTGTTTAGAACAAGTAACACCACGGCGATGAATTTCCAGCTGCGCAAGCACCACTTACTGGCCACCCTGGAGCAGCACGGCACCGTGCTGGTGGCCGAGGCCGCCCAACAACTAGGCACCACGCCCATCACCATCCGGCGCGATTTGGCCCTGCTGGCCGAGCAGGGCCTCGTGCTGCGCACCCACGGCGGGGCCGTGCGGCCCGGCATCGCGAAGCACCCGGTGGCCTTCGTTGCCAAAACCACCGCCCACGCCGCGCAGAAGGACTATATCTGCCGCCTGGCCGCCCGCCACGTGGCCGAGGGCGACACCCTTTTCATCGACTGCGGCAGCACCACCTTTCCGCTGTGCGCCCTCATCCGGCACCTCAAAATCCGCGTCGTCACCAACTCGTTGCCCGTGTTGTTCGAGCTGGCCGGCACGGCCGTGCAGGTAGTGATGGCCGGCGGCGAAGTCGATGCTAAGCGGCAGGCCACGCACGGGGCCGTCACGGTGGAGCATTTGCAGCGCTACCGGGTGGATAAGGCCTTTATGGGCGTTGACGGCACCTCCCTGAAGCGCGGCCTGAGTGCCAACAGCGAAAAGGAAGCCTCGATTTATCGGGCGGTGGCCGCGTCGGCCGGCCACGTGTATTTGCTCTGCGATTCGAGCAAGCTGGAGCGCGACCAGTACTTCCAGTTTGCACCCCTGGCTTCGGTGGGCACGCTTATTACCGACCAGCAGGCGCCCGCCGAACTGCTGGCCCGGTACCGCGAAGCGGGCCTGGTAGTGCTCGCGTAGCGCATGCTTTGGCTTGCGCCTCGCGGGTATCAGCACAAGCTAAAGCATGTGCTACAAGCCCCGTTCCGTTGTATCTTCGCCCTACGCTGCTATCCAGAAAGACCGAGGGACCGGGCCCGATGACGTCTTGGCAACCTACCACGAGTAGGTGCCAACTCCCGTTTCACCGCGTTTTTTGGTGAAAAAAGATGACAGCCGGAACCGTGCCTCCCCGCACGGGTTTCTTTCTGGATACGCGCTTACGTAGCTATTCGACCCAGAAAAGAAATGTCCGTCTCCGCCCCTACCCTGCCTGTTATCTCTCCGGAACGCGAAGCCTTCGCTTCGCGCTACAGTCTCCCCGAACTGCTGCGCCAGCGCCTGCTGATTCTTGACGGCGCGATGGGCACCATGATTCAGCGCCACCCGCTCACGGAGGAGGATTTCCGGGGCACCCGCTTCGCCGACCATCCCAAGCCGTTGCGGGGAAATAACGACCTGCTGAGCCTCACCCGTCCCGACATCATCAAAGGCATCCACGCCGAATACTTCGCCGCCGGGGCCGATATGGTGGAAACCAACACCTTCAGCGGGACTACCATCGCGCAGGCCGACTACGGCCTGGAGCACGTGGTGTATGAGCTGAACTACGAATCGGCCCGTCTGGCCCGCGAAGCCGCCGATGAGTACGCCACGCCCGAGCGCCCGCGCTTCGTGGCTGGCGCGGTAGGCCCCACCAACCGCACCGCCTCGCTCTCGCCCGACGTCAACCGCCCCGGCTTCCGCGCCGTGACCTTCGATGAGTTGGCTACTGCCTACCTGGAGCAGGTGCGCGGCCTCGTGGATGGCGGCGTGGATACGCTGCTCATCGAAACCATTTTCGACACGTTGAACGCCAAAGCGGCCCTCTACGCCGTGCAGAAGTTCTTCGACGAAGGCGGCCGCGTGGTGCCGGTCATGATTTCGGGCACCATCACCGATGCCTCTGGCCGCACCTTGAGCGGCCAGACGGTGGAGGCGTTCTGGAACTCCATCCGCCACCTGCCGCTGCTGAGCGTGGGCCTGAACTGCGCCCTCGGGGCCGACCAGCTCCGCCAGTACGTGCAGGAGCTGAGCCGCATTTCCGACGTACATATCTCCGCCTACCCCAACGCCGGCCTGCCCAACGCCTTCGGCGGCTACGACGAATCGGCCCAGGAATTTGCCGCGCTGGTGGAGGAGTATCTGAAGGAAGGCATCGTGACGGTGGTAGGTGGTTGTTGCGGCACTACGCCCCAGCACATCGCCGAACTGAGCAAGCTGGCTGAGAAATACCAGCCCCGCCAGCTGCCCGCCGCCATTCCGCCCGCCACGCGCCTGAGCGGTCTGGAGCCGTTCGGCATCACTGAGCAGAGCCTGTTCGTGAACGTGGGCGAGCGCTGCAACGTGACCGGCTCGCGCGCTTTCGCCCGCCTCATCCGCACCGGCGCATATGAGGAAGCCCTGGCCGTGGCCCGCCTGCAAGTAGAAGAAGGTGCCCAGGTCCTCGACATCAACATGGACGAGGGCATGCTCGATTCGGAGCAGGTGATGACGACGTTTCTGCACCTCATCGCCTCGGAACCCGACATTGCCCGGGTGCCGGTGATGATTGACTCCTCGAAGTGGAGCGTACTGGAGGCCGGCCTGAAATGCGTGCAGGGCAAGAGCATCGTGAACTCGATTTCGCTGAAAGAGGGCGAAGCGGCCTTCCGCGAACGGGCCCATACGGTGCGCCAGTACGGTGCCGCCGTGGTGGTGATGGCCTTCGACGAAAACGGCCAGGCCGACTCGCTGGAACGCCGCATCGAAATCTGCCAGCGCAGCTACGATATTCTGGTGAAGGAAGTGGGCTTCGACCCATCTGACATCATTTTCGACCCCAATATCCTGACCGTGGGCACGGGCATGGACGAGCACCGCAACTACGCCATCGACTTCATCGAAGCCGTGCGCTGGATTAAAGCAAATTTGCCCGGCGCGCTCACCAGCGGCGGCATCAGCAACATCAGCTTCTCGTTCCGGGGCAACGACGTGGTGCGCGAGGCCATGCACACGGCCTTCCTCTACCACGCCATCAAAGCCGGCCTGGACATGGGCATCGTAAACCCCGGCCAGCTCGGCGTGTACGATGAAATCGAGCCCAATCTGCTGGAGCTGGCCGAAGACGTCCTCCTAAACCGCCGCGCCGATGCCACCGAGCGCCTCGTGGAATTCGCCGACACGGTGAAACAGAAGGACAAGGCCGAAGTAGTGGCCGACGAGTGGCGCAGCCTGCCCGTGTGGGACCGGCTGCAACACGCCCTGGTGAAGGGCATCACCGAGTTTATCGACGAGGACACCGAGGAAGTGCGCAAGCAAGTCGGCCGGCCTTTGGAAGTCATCGAAGGCCCGCTGATGGCTGGCATGAACGTGGTGGGCGACCTGTTCGGGGCCGGCAAGATGTTCCTGCCCCAAGTGGTGAAATCGGCTCGCGTGATGAAGAAGGCAGTGGCTTATCTGGAGCCGTACCTGCTGGCCGACAAGCAGGGCTCCGACCGCCAGACGGCCGGCAAAATACTGATGGCGACGGTGAAAGGCGACGTGCACGATATCGGCAAGAACATCGTGGGTGTGGTGCTGGCCTGCAACAACTTCGACATCGTGGACCTCGGCGTGATGGTGCCGCTGGAGAAGATTCTCGACGAAGCCCAGAAGCAAAACGTGGACGTGATTGGCCTGTCCGGCCTCATCACGCCCTCGCTCGATGAGATGGTATACGTGGCCCAGGCCATGGAAAAGCGCGGCCTGAAAATCCCCCTGCTTATTGGTGGGGCCACCACGTCGCGCCTGCACACGGCCGTGAAAATCGCGCCCTCCTACAGCGGCGCGGTAGTGCACGTCAACGATGCCTCGCGCTCGGTGGGCGTGGCCGCCGGCCTGCTCGGCTCGGGCGAAAAAGCCTACGCCCAGACCGTGGCCGACGACTACGCCGCCCTGCGCGCCGACTACGCCAGCCGCCAGCGCGACAAAAGCTACCTGACCATCGAAGCGGCCCGCGCCAACGGCTTCAAGTCGGACTGGAACACGGTTTCTATCACCAAACCCAGCTTCCTCGGCACCAAAGTCCTCGAAGACTACGACCTCGCCGAGCTGGCCCAATACATCGACTGGACGCCCTTCTTCCACACCTGGGAGTTGAAAGGACGCTACCCGCGCATTCTGGAAGACGAAACGCTGGGCGAAGCCGCGACGAAACTATTCGAAGATGCGCAGACCATGCTCGCCACTATCATCGATGGCAATCTGCTCACGGCCCGCGCTGTGCTGGGCTTCTGGCCGGCGAATACGAAGGATTACGACACCATCGAAATCTACGCGGATGATACTCGTGAAACTGTAGCCACTGAGTTTTTCACGCTACGCCAGCAGGGCGAGAAAGGCCCGGGCATCCCCAATATCGCCTTCTCCGATTTCCTGGCTCCGAAGGAAACTGGCCGCGCCGACTACATGGGCGGGTTTGCCGTTACGGCTGGTATTGGCATTGAGAAGCTCATCGAGCAGTACGAAGCCGACCACGACGACTACTCCAGCATCATGGTGAAGGCCCTGGCCGACCGCCTGGCTGAGGCCTTCGCCGAGCGCCTGCACGAGCGGGTGCGCCGCGAGTTCTGGGGTTACGCGCCCGACGAGCACCTCACCGGTGACGACCTCATTCAGGAGAAGTACCGCGGCGTGCGCCCTGCCCCCGGCTATCCCGGCTGCCCCGACCACACCGAGAAAATCACCCTCTTCAAGTTGCTCGACGCCGAGGGCAAAACCGGTATCTCGCTTACCGAAAACCTGGCCATGTACCCGGCCTCGTCGGTGAGCGGTATGTACTACGCCCACCCGGATTCGCGGTATTTCGGGTTGGGCCGAATTGGCGTGGACCAGGTGGCCGACATCGCCCATCGCAAGCACATGCCGCTACCCGAGCTGGAACGCTGGCTGATGCCCAACCTGAACTACGAGCCGAAATAATGTAGTGTGGACTCTGCGAGTCCGCGCCCGCACCACACGAAATAATTGCCCTCACGCTTCCATGCGCGGACTCGCAGAGTCCACGCTACCTATATGAAAGTTACCGACCACCTCGCCCAGGCCAACGGCAAAACCCTCTTCTCCTTCGAGGTGCTGCCGCCCAAAAAGGGCGAAAACATCCACACGCTCTTCTCGAATATCGAGCCGCTGATGGAGTTTAAGCCGCCGTTCATCGATGTGACGTACCACCGCGAAGAATACGTGTACCGCCACCATCCCAATGGCTTGCTGGAGAAGAAAACCGTGCGCCGCCGCCCCGGCACGGTGGGCATTTGCGCGGCCATCAAAAACCGGTTCGACGTGGACACCGTGCCGCACCTCATCTGCGGCGGTTTCACGAAGGAGGAAACCGAAAATGCGCTGATTGACCTGCACTTCCTGGGCATCGACTCCATCCTGGCCCTGCGCGGCGACCCCATCAAATCGGAAGGCCATTTCAAGCCCGAGCTCGACGGCCATGCCTACGCCTGCGACCTCATCGGCCAGGTGGCCAACCTGAACAAGGGGGAGTACCTGGATGAGGAACAGGATGATACCTGGGCCACCAACTTCTGCATCGGCACGGCCGGCTACCCCGAAAAGCATTTTGAAGCGCCTAATTACGCTTCGGATATCAAGTTTTTGAAGCACAAAGTGGACCGGGGAGCTGATTACATCGTGACCCAGATGTTCTTCGACAACGAGGAGTTCTTCAAGTTTGAGCGGAAGTGCCGCGAGGCGGGCATCAACGTGCCCATCATTCCCGGCCTGAAACCGCTCACCACCAAAAGCCAGCTCACCATGCTGCCCCGGGCCTTCTACCTCAACCTGCCCGAGGCCCTGGCCGAAGCCATCAGCCAGTGCCGCGACAACGAGGCCGCCCGCGCCATCGGCATCGAGTGGTGCCTCAACCAGAGCCGCGAGCTGATGGCCCACGGCGTGCCCTGCCTGCATTATTATTCGATGGGCAAGTCGGAAAGCATCCGGCGGGTGGCGGCGGAGTTGTTTTAGGTTGCCTGAGCAGTCGTACAGATGCAGTCGAACAACATTGAACGTCATGCTGAGCGTAGTCGAAGCATCTCTACCGTGTAACTAATCCTGACGATTTGGATTACTACTGCGGTAGAGATGCTTCGGCTGCGCTCAGCATGACGTTCTTTCTCATCACAGCTTTTCATCTGAGCTAACCTTTCAGCCGGCGTAGCAGTACAGGGCACAAGCGGCCGCAACGGCCGTTATTTGCAACCTACTTACTGTGTTTGTGCTATGAATGGTGAATTGCGTAATCGGCCGGCGGCCCTGAAACTCGGCGGCGTATTACTGGCCGCACTGCTGCTCACCGGCTGCGACTCGACACCCAACGAGCGCCGGGCCGCTGCCCGCGAGGCCGGCCATGAGCTGGACACCGTGGCCCGCACCGCCGCCGGCAAGCTGGCCCGCATCGGCAAGGCCACGGCCACCTACGATGCCAGCAACCGCGCCCGCCGCGCCCGGCCCCTCGACCCGCGCCAACAGCTGGCCATGGAAGCCAAGCTGATGGGCCCTTACAACGGCCAGATTAACTCCCTCACGCCCCAGGACCTGCCGGCCGCCTACGGCCAGCTGGTGCGCGAAACCCGCACCCAGCGCGCCACCTGGACCGACCGCGACTGGGACTACGCCCGCGCCGTGTACCAGCGCCTGAACGACCAGCTGAAGCAGGTCCGCATGGACATGCCCGCCCGCGACGAAGTGCGCGTCCGCGCCCGCCAGGCCGAGTTCGTGAGCCTGCAGGCCGGCCACGCCGTGAACGGCATCGACGCCGCCACCCGGAAACAGCCGAAATAGAATTATGAATTAAAAATTATGAGTTATGAATTGCTTATCATGCCTTTGCGGTACCATACTTCGCCCACAAATTCATAACTCATAATTTTTAATTCATAATTCCCTCCCGTGTCCCGCCCCGACTCCGTCGTTTTTCTCGAATCGTTTTACGAGCCGATGGCGGCCAACCTGGCCCGCACCCGGCTGGAGGCTGCGGGCATTCCGTGCTTTCTCAGCAATGAGAATCTGGTGTCGATGATGCCGCTCTACAGCCCGATTACGGGCGGTGTGCGGCTGCACGTGCGGCAGAGCGACGCGCAGGCCGCGCTCGACATCCTGCACGCCGAGCCTGAGCCCCGGCCTACCGGCCCGGATGTGGCTTCTTTCGAGGCCGACGCGCCCGACCCAGTCACACCGCGCTGCCCACGCTGCGGGTCGTCGGACGTGGCGTATGGGCCGGCCACGCGCAATACCTACGGGTTCTGGTCGGGGCTGCTGTCGGTGCTGCTGCGGTTTCCGGTGCGCGGCAACAGGTTTCACTGCTTCCACTGCGGCAACGAGTTTGCGTAGGTAGCCAGCAGCGGGGTATTGAAGCTGAAAGCCAATACCAAAGGCATCGGGATTGCCGTTATTGCAGCATGGCTGGCGAACATAACCGGCGGCTTGGGCTGCTGTTGCTTATTGGATTGGTGTGGCCGGGTGTGCCTGCGCTGGCGCAAGCGCCCCTGCCTTCCGGTGACGGTATCAGAGGCGACTACTACGAAGGGACGAATTTTGAGAAATACGTCCTGACTCGTCGCGATGCGACCATTAATTTCAACTGGGGCCACCAACCGCCCGCATCGGGGATGCCAGCCGAGGAGTTTTCGGTGCGCTGGACGGGCTGGCTGGTGCCACCGGTCAGCGGCAAATACGTTTTTCATGTTACCGTAGACGACGGGGTTCGGCTGTGGCTGAACGACCGGCAACTGCTGAACGAATGGCGCGGACAGCCCCTGAGCGACTACACCGCTACGGCGGAGCTGCGGGCCGGCGAGCCATACCACCTGCGGGTTGACTACTGCCAATACGGCCTGGATACCCGCATTTTCATCACTTGGGAGCGGCCCGACGTACCCCTGAAACCGCCGACTGCATCGTGGCGCAACTTCTGGGGTAAAATGGCCGAAATGCCAAAGTTGGCTCCAATTCCGACCAGCTACCTGTTCAGCCGCAACCCGCCACCGGCCGCCACCGGCACGGCGGCCCCCAAGCCAGTAGTTCGGCCACCGAAACCAGAGCCGGCCCGCGTCATTCCTACGCCGCCAGCTGTGGTACCTGTCCGCCCGGCCGCGGTGGTGCCCAAGCCGGTTCGCAGCCCCGCTCCCGTGCCGAACCTGGCCGCTTCCGTTGGCAGCAGCGAGGCAATAGCAGCTCCAGCATCAGCTGCGGCCCCAACAATGCTTCTGGCCGATTCGGGCAGCGTGGCTTCGCTGACCGGCCTAGCCATAGGCGGCACGGTGACGTTGCCGGAGCTGTATTTCGACCAGGGCAAGGCCGTGTTGTTGCCGCCCTCCCGCGCCGCCCTCGACCGGCTGGCCACCATCCTGAGTGCCCAGCCAGACCTGCGCCTCGAAGTGCAGGGCCACACCGATAACGTGGGCAACGCCGAACTCAACCGCCAGCTCTCGCAGCAGCGGGCCGAGGCGGTGTGCCTCTATCTCACAGCCCACGGCGTGAGCACGGCCCAGCTTCGGCCGGTGGGATACGGCGGCACCCAACCCGTGGCCGACAACGCCGACCCCGCCCAGCGCCCCCGCAACCGCCGCGTGGTGCTGCGCCGGCTCTGAACCACCGGTAGGGTAGCACGGGCAAATAACCGGGTCAGCGGCAGCCATTGGCGGGTTTTTCGCGTAAGCCGGGGCATCACGTTTTCCTACCCGCCATGCCTCCTAAGAAAACCACGGCTGCTCCCGCCGCCCAAAAAAAACCGGCTACTCCTGCCAAGAAAGCCGCCCCTGCCAAAGCCGAGCGCCGCCCCACGGCCAAGGACATGAAGGCCGCTGCCCAGAAGCTGCCCTACCCGGCCAAACAGGCCGATATGAAGCTGCAGCCCCAATCGGACCTGGCCAATTACAAAGCCGCCGGCAAGCTGAAGGATAAAGTCGCCATCATCACCGGGGCCGACTCCGGCATTGGCCGGGCCGTGGCCATTGCCTTTGCCAAAGAGGGCGCGCACGTAGCCGTCGTCTTCAACGAAAACGTGGAGGATGCGGAGAAAACCAAGCAAATGGTCGAAAAGGAGAAGCGCAAGTGCCTGCTACTCCAGCTCGATGTGCGCGACCCCGAGCAGTGCAAGCAGGCCGTGCGCCGCACCCTGGCCGAGCTGGGCGGGCTGAATATCCTGGTGAATAACGCCGCTTTCCAAATGAGCCAGGCCAAGTTCGAGGACATCCCGGAGGAGCAGATTCGTCGCACTTTCGATACCAATATTCTGGGCTACATCTGGATGGCGCAGGCTGTGATTCCGCACCTCAAAAAGGACGACTGCATCATCAACACGGGCAGCATCGTGGGCATCACGGGCATCCCGATTCTGGTGGATTACGCCTGCTCGAAGGCCGGAATTCATGCCCTCACCAAGTCGCTGGCGCTGTATCTGGGCGAAAAAGGCATTCGGGTGAACTGCGTGGTGCCCGGCCCGGTCTGGACGCCCAACATCCCCGGCACCATGCCCCGCGAAGAAATCGCCAAGTTCGGCCACGAAGTAGCCCTCAAGCGCCCCGGCCAGCCCGAGGAGCTGGCCCCCGCCTACGTACTGCTGGCCTCGCAGGATGGCTCGTTCATGACCGGCAGCCTCGTACACGTGACGGGCGGCAAGCTTAGCAGCGACGAGTAGGGCGAATAGATTTTACTGAACGTCATGCAGAGCGCAGCGAAGCATCTTGCCCGCAGTAGTAATCATTTGCTATCGGGGTAAAGATGCTTCGCTGCGCTCTGCATGACGGCCTTAACCGCACTCTGACTTCGGCAAACTGACTAACTATACCTGTTTAGCAACATTTTTGCGCCGCGAATAATCAACCAGCGAAGCCGCCGGTTACCTTGGCACTTGTCGCCCGCTTTCAGCGCGTTAGCCGCTGCGGCGGCCACGTTTTTCACCTCCTTCTTTCACTTCAATTCCCACATTTTACATGGCCGAAAACTCCTCTTCCCTGCTCGACCGCAGCCGCACCGTGGCGGGGCCGGGCTACAACCGCTGGCTGGTGCCGCCGGCCGCCCTGGCCATTCACCTGGCCATCGGGCAGGCCTACGCCTTCAGCGTATTCAACAAGCCGCTGGGCGCACTCATCAGCGGCGACCCGGCCAAGCCCGCGCCCGACGACTGGACTCCGCTACAAATCGGCATCACGTTTTCCATTGCTATTGTGCTGCTGGGCCTTTCGGCGGCCATTTTTGGGAAGTGGCTGGAGCGCGTGGGGCCGCGCAAGGCCATGCTGGCCTCGTCGCTCTGCTTCGGCGGCGGCTTCCTGATTGCCTCGCTGGGCGTGCACCTGCACAATATCTGGCTGCTGTATTTCGGCTATGGGGTCGTGGGCGGCATCGGGCTGGGCATCGGCTACATTTCGCCGGTGAGCACGCTGATTAAGTGGTTTCCCGACCGCAAGGGCGTGGCCACGGGCATGGCCATCATGGGCTTTGGCGGCGGCGCGATGATTGGCTCGCCGCTGGCCAACAACCTGATGACGCACTTCAAAGGCTCGGCCCCGCTGGGCGTGGCCCCCACGCTCATCGTGATGGGCATCATTTACCTGATTTTCATGCAGTTTGGCGTGTGGACCATTCGCGTACCGGCCGATGACTGGAAGCCCGCCGGCTACGTGCCCAGCACCGTGCACAACGACATGATTACCACGGCCAACGTATCGGCCGACAACGCCATCAAAACGCCGCAGTTCTGGATGCTGTGGGTGGTGCTGCTCTGCAACGTGACGGCCGGCATCGGCGTGCTCGAAACGGCCTCGCCGCTCATTCAGGCCGTTATTTCCGGCACGGCCAAAGGCAAGGGCATGGATAGCACGGCCCTGGCGGCGGCCGGCGCGGGCTTTGTGGGCCTGCTCAGTTTGTTCAACTTGCTGGGCCGCTTCTTCTGGTCGTCGGCTTCGGATAAGCTGGGCCGTAAGGTGGCGTATGCCATCTACTTCGGCCTGGGCGTGGTGCTTTATGCGCTGGCCCCTACGCTGGGAGCTAATGCGCAGCTAACGCTGTTTGTGGTGGTTGCCTGCGTGATTATCAGCATGTACGGCGGCGGGTTTGCCACGGCTCCTGCGTACTTGTCCGACTTGTTTGGCAAGTATCAGGTAGGTGCCATCCACGGCCGTTTGCTCACGGCCTGGAGTACGGCCGGCGTGCTCGGCCCGCTCATCGTGCACTACCTGTCCGATAGCCGCAAGGCCGAAGGCTTCACCGGCGCGGCCATGTACCAGACGGTGTTTTATACCATGGCTGGCCTGCTGGTGGTCGGTTTCCTGGCTAACATCATCGTGACGGCCGTGAACGAGCGGTACTACGAAAAAGGCCCCGTGACGGTAGAAGCCGGCGGCCACTAAGTCTCAGTCTTTCAAACCATAACTTAACTTCGATATGAATCCGCAACCCAATTCTCCTACCCCTCCTGCCGCCGAGCCCGGCGTGGGCGGCTCGGTGGTCCTGGCCTGGCTGGTGGTGGGCCTGCCCCTGGCCTGGGGCGTGTCGCAAACGTTCATTAAGGCACTGGCACTGTTTAAATAAGCACCGTTTGCGTCTGTTTTTGAGAAAGCAGCCGGCCTTGGGGTCGGCTGCTTTTTTGTTTCAACCTGCCAAGACGGTCGATTTATTTGGTGGTCAGGGCATAGAAATAATGTGCTCCTGGCCGAAAATTTTCCTGGTTCGCGGCCCAGCCCCGGGAAGATTTTGCTCGTAAGGAGTTATTAGCTGAGCCGTTTCGTGCGGCGCTGTTTCAGCCCAAGCCCCCATCTCCTGATGTCCGTTCCCGTTTATCCTAGCGGCACCGTGCGCGCGCTGCTCGATACGCCGCACGTATCGGAGGCCACCCGCACCGCCGTGCAGGCCCGCCTCGCTGCGCCGGCCGCCTACGCGCCCCAGTTTCTGGCCCCCGAAACCTACGCCCTGCTCGAAGCCGTGGCCGCCCGCCTGCTCCCGCAGTCCGACCGGGCCGATGCGCCCATTCCGCTAGCTCCCGCCGTAGACCAGCGCCTGGCAGAAGGCCGTGCCGACGGCTGGCGCTACGACGCCCTGCCGCCCGACCGCGAGGCCTACCACCTGGGCCTGGGCGGCATTAAGGAAATCGCGCAAGCGCAGTTTAAGACCGATTTCACGAATCTGGATGCCGAGCAGCAGGACGCGGTGCTGCAAGCCCTGGCCAGTGGCACCCCGCCCGGCGCAACCTGGGCCACGCTGGATGCGGGCCGCTTTTTCGAGGAAATGCTGGCTGAGCTAACCGAAACCTACTACGCCCACCCGCTGGCCCAGGAGGAAATTGGTTACGTGGGCATGGCCGACCTGCCGGCCTGGACGAAAATCGGCCTCAACGAAAAAGAAGAACGGGAAGTGAAAGTGGTAAATGAGTAGCTGAGCAACTGAGTAAATGGTCGTTTACCTACTCGTATTAACTCGCTCGTCTACCGCACATTGCCCCTTTACTCAATTGCTCATTTACTCATTGCAAAAATGCCCGACGAAGAAGTTCTAGAAGAAGGCGTCCTCAATCCCGTCAAGCCCGAAATTCAGGACCCGCTGCTGCGCGCGTTGCTGGCCGATGAGCCCGCTACCGCCCCTGTAGCGGCCGATACGCCCAAAGAGCAACCGCTGCCCACCGAGCCCGAAGCCGACGAAGTGGACTGCGTGGTGATTGGGCTGGGCGCGGGCGGCGCGCCGCTGCTGGCCCGTCTGGCCATGGCCGGCCTGAAGGTAGTGGCCTTGGAAGCCGGCCCCTGGCACAACCCTGCGAAGGACTTCGCTACCGACGAAAAGGCCCAGGATTTCCTGTTCTGGAATGATGAGCGGCTGGCCGCCGGCCATGACCCGCTGGCCATGGGCAAAAACAACTCCGGCACCGGCGTAGGCGGCTCCACGCTGCACTACACGGCCTACACGCCCCGCCCGCTGCCCGATGATTTACACATCCGGCGCGATTTCGGGCAGGGCGAGGATTGGCCGGTGAGCTATGAGGAGCTGGCTCCATATTATGAAGAAGTAGAGCATTTTATTGGAGTTTCGGGGCCAACGCCCTACCCCTGGGGCCCCAGCCGCCGCAAAGGCTACCCGCTGGCCCCGCTGCCGCTGAACAGCGCCGCCCAGCTGATGGTGCGCGGCGCGGAGAAAATGGGGATTAAGACTTCCCCGGCGGCGAATGCGGCGCTTTCGGCCCGCTACTACCAGGAAGGAATTGGCTGGCGCGAGGCTTGTACCAACCGGGGCTTTTGCCAGGCCGGCTGCTCGAATGGCGCGAAGTCGAGCATGGACGTGACCTTTATTCCGCTGGCGGTGAAGCACGGGGCCGACATCCGCCCCAACAGCTTCGTGACCGAGATTGAGCGTGATGCCCGGGGCTACGTGACGGGCGTGGTGTACACCCAGAACGGCGAGCAAAAGCGCCAGCGCTGCCGCCACCTCTTCCTCTGCGGCGGCTCAGTGGAGACGCCGCGCCTGCTGCTGCTGAATGAGCTGGCCCTGACCAGCGGGCAAGTCGGCCGCAACCTGATGGCCCACCCCGGCCTGCAAGTATGGGGCACATTTGCCGATGAAGTGCGGCCCAACAAGGGCATTCCCGGCGGGCTAATTTCGCAGGATACCCACCGGCCGGCCGGGGCCGATTTCATCGGCGGCTACCTGCTGCAAAGCATTGGCGTGATGCCCGTAACATTTGCCGGGCAGGTGGCGCGGGGCCGCAAGCTCTGGGGCCAGCCCCTGCGCGACTATATGCGCAACTACAACCATATTGCCGGCATCAATATCCTGGGCGACTGCCTGCCCCACGCCGACAACTTTATGGAGCTGGCCGAGGAAAAAGATGCGCGCGGCCTGCCAAAACCCCGCCTGCACTTCACGGCCCAGGAAAACGAGCAGCGCATGAATGCCCACGCCGAAAAGGCGATGCGCGGCATCTGGGAGGCGGCCGGCGCTACCGATATATGGTCGTTTCAGCGCTACGCCCACGTCATCGGCACGGCCCGCATGGGCAAAAGTGGCGACGACGCGGTGGTGGACGCCAATGGCCGCGCCTTCGACGTACCCAACCTCTACATCTCCGATAATTCGACCTTCCCCAGCGCACTCAGCGTGAACCCGGCGCTGACCATTATGGCCCTGAGTCTGCGCACGGCGGATAAGTTTCTGGAGCAGCAGCAGCGGCGGGATACCTGAACGTCATGCTGAGCGTAGCCGAAGCATCTCGCTTGCCACCACTAATCAATAATGAAACAACGATTGGATTACTGCTGCACGCGAGATGCTTCGGCTGCGCTCAGCATGACGTTCTAAAATACAGCCATATGAAGTCCTTTCTCACGGAAATTCACGACCATTTCGGCGACGGTAACTACGAGGGCGACGAATTCGGCGGTGCGCGCGGGCACAACGGCAACGGCCTGCCCACGGGCCTGCCCAACAATTTCATGTTTGCCACCGGCATCGAGTGCAGCTACCCGACCATCGACGGCGGCAAAACCCGCCGTGATATGCTGGCCGAGTGCGACCACTACAACCGCTACCAAGAAGACCTGGCGCTGGTGAAAAGCATGGGTCTGAAAGTGTTGCGCTACGGCCTGCCCTACTACAAAATTCAGCTCAGCCCCGATAAATACGACTGGGAATTTGCCGACCTGGCAATGGCCGAAATGCAGCGCCTGGAAATCACGCCGATTCTGGACTTGATGCACTTCGGCGTGCCCGATTTCATTGGTAATTTCCAGAACCCAGAGCTGCCGGTACACTTCGCCGCCTACTGCGAGGAAGTGGTGAAGCGCTACCCCTGGGTGCGCTTTTATACGCCGGTGAACGAGATTTACGTGACGGCCAAGATGAGCGCCAAAGATGGCATCTGGAACGAGCAGCTGAAGTCCGACAAGGCCTTTGTGACGGCCCTGAAGCACATTGTGGCCGCCAGCATCATGGGTACGCAGCGCATTGCCAAGCACCGACCCGACTGCATCATCGTGCAAAGCGAGTCAGCTGAGTTCACCCACGAGCTGCGGGCCGAACACACCTACGAGGTGCAGATGCAGAACAAAATGCGCTTCGCCGCACTCGATTTGCTTTATGGCCACCACCCCGAGGGAGATGTACTCAACTACCTCTACGATAACGGGATGAGCCGCCGAGAATACGACTGGTTTATGGCCGGCGAGCCGCCCGGCTACCAGATTATGGGCAACGACTACTACGGCCGCAACGAGAAAATTATGCTGCCGAATGGCGAAATCGTGACCAGCATGGACGTGCTGGGCTGGTACAACATCACCCACGACTACTACCAGCGCTACAAAAAGCCGGTGATGCACACCGAAACCAACGTCCTCGAAGCCAAGGATGCGCCCACTTGGCTCTGGAAGCAGTGGGTTAATATATTGAGGATGAGAAAAGAAGGCGTGCCCGTCCTCGGCTTCACCTGGTACTCGCTCATCGACCAGCTCGATTGGGATAAGGGCCTGGAGCGCAAAGTGGGCACCGTGAACCCCTGCGGCCTCTTCGACCTCGACCGCAAGCCCCGCCCCGTATCCGAAGCCTACAGAATGCTACTCCAGGAGTACGGCCAGATTACGATAGTACCTCACGGCGAGCTATTTGAGGTAACGAAAGCGCCCGCCACACTGAAGGTGGAGGTGTAGCGTGGGCTCTACGAGTCCGCGCCTGAGAAATATTGGATGCGCGGACTCGCAGAGTCCGCACTACATTCACTCACCCTACACCCGCCGCGCATTCTTTGCACTCCCATGAAACAAGCGCTGCTGCAAAACCAGCTCCACCGCCTGCTCTGGCAGCACGGGCTGCTGCTGCTGCTGGGCCTGGCCCTCTACCTGCTCGACAAGCACGAAGGCCTGCCGCCCGACGTGATTACGGGCCTGCTGCTGGTGGCAGCGGCCGGCAAGACGGGCTACTTTCTGCTGCACAATTTCCGCGCCCTGGCAGCCCTGCGCGATACCTTCCAGCAATTCCTGCTGCTCGTTTCGCTCAACTTAGGCATGATTGCGCTGTCCTTTGCCCTCGATTTTTATTGCCTATACCGCGTCAACGACCACGCCTTCGCCGGGCTGCGGCCGGGCTCGGAGCTGGAGGTTTTCGGGCAATTATTTTACCACAGCGTGGGCACGCTCATCAGCAACTCGGGCAGCACCGTGACGGCGGCGGCCGGCCCCACGCAGGTGCTGCTGCTGCTGGAAAAAATCTCCGGCTTCGTGTCCACGGTCTTCGTCATTTCGAACGCCGCCAACTACCTCGGGCCGCTGCCCAAGGCCGGGCCGAAACCCGTAGCCCCGGCCGATGGGCCGGAAACATTGCCGAAGCCCGAAACTGGCAACGCAGCTACGGTTGGCCCTAACTCGTAAAGCCGGGCCATGACTACTCCTGCCCCCGGCCTGCTTCTGCGCGTAGCCGCCATCTGGCCCCTGCCGGGCCTGGGACTGCTCGCGCTGCCCGCTGGTCCCACCCCGCTGCTGCTGCCCTACGCCCTGCACACAGCGCTGGTGGTGGCCGCCATCCTACCCGATGGTACCCGGCAGCCGGGCACCGCCACGGTGGAGGAGGTGAGCCGGCCCGATACCGGCACCGGGCCGGTACGCGGGCTGCTGCTCGATATGGGCACCGCCTGCGCACTGCCACCGGACACCGAAATCTGGCTGGCCGGGGAGCCCGCCGACGAGCTTCGGTAAGTGCCTGCTCATCCGTTTATCGACTCCCAATTGCCCCCGTCGACTTTCCGGGGGGCTTGGTAGACGCGCCTTGGTGGCCGGGGTGCGCTCCCGCTAGTTTCGACGCACCCGAAGGACGGGCCGGCCGACTGGCCGTTTTCGCATTCCCCTTTTCACTATTTATCTCATGTTCAAAATGCTCTTTTCACTCCTGGCGCTTGGCTTATTATGCTCCGGGCCCACGGCCTCGGCCCAGTGCCGCGACCCCTGGATTGCGCAGGCTTACAAGCAGATGGCCAGCCGTGCGCCTGTGGGCCAAGGCGATGCCTGCGAGTGCAACACGCACCTCTACAACAATGGCAGCTGGGGCAACTACAACGAGCTGGCCGGCTACGTGAAGCAATACCTGCAAAGCGGTGTGCGCCTGGGCTACGCCCCACTGCCCAACGGCAACTTCGCCGTGGCAGTGCTGCAAGGCAACCAGGTAGCCGCTATTTCGGTCCTGAACTCGGGCGGCAACGTGGTGTCTTCCGGAGGTGGCAACGTGGTCGCTTCCGGAGGTGGCAACGTGGTCGCTTCCGGGGGTGGCAACCTGGTGGCCTCAGGCGGCGGCAACATCACCGGGCTGAGTGCCAACACGCCGGGCTTCTCCTTCGGGCAGGCCCGCGGGGTGCTCGCCGCCGGCGAGCGCCGCCTGCCCACCAGCGGCGGCGGCACCATCGTCATCCGCTGAGGTTGCCAATATCCAATTTTCGCTATCTGCTCCCCGCTCCGGCTTCGGCTGGGGCGGGGAGTTTTTTTCTAAATTCAGGTCCGCCCGGTTGGTTGCCCCCAAACGGCTTCTGCACGGTTAGTCGACGCCCGACAGCTATTCGCTTGGCAGGTTTAATCTTTCACCAGAAATTTTACTGTTTTCGGCACGGAACTAGTTGGGAGGCGCTTGCGCTTTGCGTAAATTGCCGGACTACTTAAGGTTTTGGCATTTGGCTCTTTTATACTTCGTATGAAATTTCTTGCTCCGCTGCTCCTGGTGTGCCTCCTGGCACTGCCAGCCGCCGCCCAGCGTATCGTAATCAGTGGCCAAGTGGTGGAAGCTACGAACGGTGAGCCGGTGCCGTTTGCTTCCATCTTTATTCCTAAAAGCAGTGCCGGTGTCACGGCCGATGCCGACGGCAAGTTCAAGCTGGCCGCCACGGGCTCGCCCGATTCCATTGCGGCTTCGGCCCTGGGCTTTGCCACCCAGCGGCGCAAGCTCAGCAACGCGGCCGTGCAAACGGTGCTGTTCCGCATGAAAACCGGCGGCGTGGCCCTGGGCGAAGTCATTGTGCGGCCCGGCGAAAACCCCGCCTTCCGCATCCTGCGCGAAGTGCAGAAACACAAGCCCGAAAATGCCCGCAGCGCCCTGCAAGCGGCCGAGTACGACTCCTATAACCGCATCGAAACCAGCCTGATTGACCTGCCCAAAAGCCTGTCCAATCGCAAGGTTATCAAGGATATTCGGGCGCTGGCCGTGCGCCAGGGTGCCGCCGCTGCGGCTGATGTGGATGCCCCGCTCCCCGTTTTCGCTTCGGAAGTGGGCTCACGGGTGTACCAGCGCAACAACCCGCTACGTCGCCGCGAAGACCTGATACACAAGCAGATGCGCGGCGTAGGCCCCCGCGAGGGCTCGGTGCTGTCGCAGATGCTGGGCTCGAACTTCCAGAATTTCGACTTCTACCCCAACTGGCAAAACGTGCTGGGCAAGGACTTCATCTCGCCCATCGCCGAAGGCGGCCGCATCACCTACGACTACGAGCTGCAGGATTCCATGTTTGTGGGCAAGGACTGGTGCTATAAAATCGCCGTCACGCCCAAGCGCAGCCACGATTTGGCCTTCAAAGGCACCATCTGGATTACGCAGGAAGGCTACGCCCTGCGCCGCGCCGACCTCGTGGCCAGCCCCGAAGCCAACATCAACTTCGTGAGCGACCTGCGCATTTACCAGGACCTCACCTCGCCCGTCGACGGCCCTGGCCTGCCCACCCGTACCAAGCTGGTGCTCAGCGTGCGGCCCTACGAAAAGCAGGCCGCCATGCTGGTGCGCTTCACCACGGTGAGCAGCAATTTTGTGCGCAACCAGGTGCACAACGAGCCCGGTTTCTACGACCAGCCCATCGTGTCGTCGCTCATGGAGCCTTCCGACAAGGAGGGTGCCGGGGTGGGCAGCCTGCTCACCGGCCTGCCCCAGGGTGGCGCGGGCGGCTACTTTGACCAGCACCGGCCCGATACCCTGAGCCTGAGCGAGCGCCAGACGTTCGCCGTGCTCGACTCGGCCAAGCAGCTGCCCTCGGTGCGCAACGTGCTCGACTGGGTAGAGCTGCTGGTGAACGGCTACAAGCGCGTGGGCAAGTTCGATTTAGGCCCAATTTCGACGCTCTACGCCAACAACGACTTCGAAGGCAACCGCTTCCGCTTTGGCTTCCGCACCACGCCTGACATCAGCCGCAACTGGCTCACGCAGGGCTACGTGGCCTACGGCACCAAGGACGGCCGCTTTAAGTACGGCATCCGCACGAGCTACGTGGCCGAGCGCCGCCACTGGACGGTGTTCACCGGCGAGTTCAAGCACGACGTGGAGCAGGCCGCCCTGCTCGACAACGACTTTCTGGAGAACAACAACCTGTTTGTAGCCGCCTCGCGCTGGGGCCGTTTCCGCCAAGGCAAGCCCGTGCTACGCGACCTCACCGCCTTCAGCGTGCAGCGCGACCTGTTCCACGGCTTCACCCAAACGCTGACGCTGCGCTACCAGAGCATCGACCCGCTGTTTGAATTCCGTCGCCGCCCCAACAATGGTCCGGGCAACCCACCCACCGAAGAACCCAGCTCGGATGTGCTGCACCTGAGCGAGATAGTATCAGAATCGCGCTACGCGCCCGACGAAAACCTGGTGCAGAGCGAAACCCGCCGCCGGGCCGTGGGCCTGAAGCGCTGGCCGGTGTTCAGCTTCCGCTACACGCTGGGGGCCATCGACTGGACGCAGGGCGATTTCATGTACCACAAGTTCAACCTGGCCATTTCGCACAGCGTATCGATGGGCCAGCTGGGCCGCCTCACCTACCGCGCCGAAGGCAACTACATTCCCTCAGCGCTGCCCTACATCATCCTCAAAACCCCGCTGGGTAATCAAACCCCATTTTATAACGCCAACGCTTTCAACCTGATGAACTACTTCGAGTTCATCACCGACCGCTCGGCCACACTCCGCCTCGACCACCATTTCGAAGGCCTGCTCGTGAACTCCATTCCCGGCATTCGCGCCCTCAACTGGCGTTTGGTAGCCACCAGCAACGTGCTCTACGGCAAGCTCTCGGACCGGGCCCGCCGGGCCAACAGCAATACCTCTGACCTGCCCGGCCCCATTTCCATGCCTTATGTGGAAGTAGGCTACGGCGTGGAGAACATCTTCAAGTTCATTCGGGTCGACTTCATTCACCGCCTCACCTACCGCGACGCTCCGGGTACCAGCAACTTCGGCGTGAAAGTAGGCGCGCAGTTCCGGCTGTAGTTATTGGGCCAACCTCGCCCGCTCAAATTCCAACGCCCGGCTGTGTTTCGACACGGCCGGGCGTTGGCAGTTTATGGCGACCAGCGGACAGCACAACTATGAGCAGTGAGTAAACCCTTACTTATCTTACTGGTTACCTTTGTCCGGTTTCGATTTGTGCTGTCGTAAGTTAGATACCGATATGTTTATTTCTTCTCCATTGATTTTGGGTTTGCGAACTATTGGTGGCGGGGACCCGCTATGCCGGCTGGTTCATGCCCTGCTGTGGCTACTGCTGCTCCTGCCGGCCCGCGCCCACGCCGCGCCCGAGGATACGCTGGCCGTGAGCCCGAACAACCCGGCCCTTTATCTGGAAGAGAACTATTACAGTATGCTGGAAGACCCCACGGGCCGGCTCCGGCTGGCCGATGTGCAGTCGCCGGCCTGGAGCCGCCGCTTTGTGATGTTGCGCGGCTCGGGCCACCCGCCCAACATTCAGCATCCGCGCAGCACCTACTGGCTCCGCATCACGGTGCGCCACGCCCCGGCCGAAAACGCCGCCTGGTACCTGGAGCTTTACGATTCGCACATCGGGCAGGCGGTGTTTTACGGCCCGCGCCCCGGCTCGGCCACGGCCTACGACAGCGTGGCCACCGGCGCCAGCCATTCCTTCGCCACGCGCCCGCATCCCTACAAAAACTTCCTATTCGACCTGCCGCCCCGGCCCGGCGAAACCGCTACCTACTACCTACGCCTGCATTCCGACACGCGCACCAGCTTCCGGGCCATGCTGCACAGTGGCGCGGGCCTCATCCCGGAACTGTCGCTGCAATACTGGCTGCTAGGCATTTTCTATGGCATCCTGTTCATCATGGTGCTGTATAACCTGATTCTGTTCTTCTTCCTGAAGGAGCGCACCTACCTCTACTACGTGCTCTACGTGCTGAGCGGCTCGCTCCTATTTCTGAGCGAAGACGGGCTGGGGTTCCAGTATTTATGGTCGGCCTCGCCCGACCTGAACCACTTCATTGGCGCGCTGGCGCCGGTGCTGCTGCTGCTCACGTTTGCCACCTACGCCAGCGGCTTTCTTGATACTGCTTCGCGCCTGCCGGCCCTGCACCGCCTCGGAACGTGGGTGGTGGGCGGCAGCACAGCCCTGCTGGTGCTCGATGCCGCTGTGGTGCATTCCGGCTTCAGCTTCTGGCTGTACCTGCTGCCGTATGGACTGCTGTATTACGCGGCTTTTCAGGCCTATCGCAGCGGTTTGCGGCCGGCCCGCTACCTGCTACTGGCGCAGGCGCTGGTGGCTACCAGCCTCACATTCCTCATCATGCGCAAGCTGGGCATCAACTTCTACAGCAACGTGTACACCGTGTACAGCCTCAACGCGGCCTTCGTGGTGGAAGTCGTAATTCTGAGCTACGCGCTGGGTGAAAAGCTGAAGGGCCTGATGGACATGACCCTGCTCACCCAAAACCGCCTGCTCAAGCAGCTCCGCAAAAAACACCAGGCCCAAGACCGCCTCGTGGAGCAAATGCGCGAAAACCAGGCGCTTAAAGACCAGCTCAACACCGAGCTGGAAGGTCTGGTAACCCTGCGCACCGCTGAGCTCCGCCAGCAAAACGAAACCGTGGCCGCCCAGAACCGCGAGCTGCTACAAGCCAACGGCCTATTGGCCCTGCAATCGGCGGCCATCGAAAAGCTCAACGGCGACCTCAGCCGCGACCTCCACGCCGAGAAGGCCGCCCGCATCGAATCGAAGGAAGTTGACTTTGGCGAATTCAGCCAGATATACCCCGACAAAGATGCCTGTCTGCGCTACCTCGCCGACCTTAAGTGGGGCCACGGCAGCTACCACTGCCGCAAGTGCGGCCACGAAAAGAGCTGCGAAGCCCGCGAACCCCATGCCCGCCGTTGCACCCGCTGCCGTTATGTAGAGTCGGCCACGGCGAGCACGTTATTGCAAAAGTGCAAGTTTTCCATCGTCAAGGCGCTGTATGCGGTGTTCCTGCTGCACGCCCATAAGGGCAGTTACTCTCCCTCGGAGCTGGCCCGCATACTCGACCTCCGCCAGGCCACCAGCTGGGCCTTTGCCCAAAAAGTATTGCAGGCCCTACAGCGCCGCCGCCAGGCTCCCGACTACGAAGAGGGCGAACCGTGGACGCATGTGCTACTCGATACTGCCGCCGACGCCGAAGTGGAGGAGAATGAACCCGCCGAAACCGGGAATTAAGCCCCCCATTTTTTCCCGGTAACGTTTGTGTTGGGAACTGGAATCAATTTGTCCACTTTGCCATATAATGGATAGCTTTTCAGTCTGGTATTTGGGAACTGGCAAATAATGTCAGTTTTTTTTTCAATCAGCCCTGTTTTTTTTCGTTGTTTTTTAGCCTGTGCCGCAAAAACCGAAAACGCTTTGGCTGCTTGTATCAGGCATGAATATGAAATGAGCACGTGTGCAGCAAGCGTATAAGCCATGCTGACCCAAGTGACAAAAACTGCCAAAACAACCATTCTGAGGCAGTTATTGAGTTGCATTTGCCCAACACACTCCTCTACATTTGGCCAACTGAATATTCCAGATGGCCTCGTTTTCCTCCCTGTTTCGCATTCGTTTGCTGCCCGGCCGGTCGTCGGCATCGGTAGTTCAAGACCATTCTTCCGCGTGGCGGAATTTGCTTGTGGCGCTGCCGCTTCTGGCCGCTTGCCAGCGCGGAGCCGTGCCGATGGCCACCACGGCTCCACTTACTGAAGCCCGCACAGCGGAAATAGCCCCGCCCACCTTCAGCCCGCGCGTGCAGCAGTTGCTGGCGCAAATGACGCTGGAGGAGAAAATCGGTCAGATGACCCAGCTAAACATTTCGGCGATAAATCATACTGGCACCAACGGCGATGTCTCGCTCGACTCGGCCAAAGCGGCGGGTTTAGTCCGGGATTTTCATATTGGCTCGTTCATCAACGGGGAAGCAGTGCCGGCCGTGCAATGGCTGCGCTACTCGGCCGCGCTGCAGCGCATTGCCCTGCGCGAGTCGCGCCTGCACATCCCCATGATTTATGGCATCGACCACATGCACGGGGCCAGCTACGTGGGCGGCACTGCCATTTTCCCGCACAACATCAACCTCGGGGCCAGCTTCAATCCGGCCCTGGCCCGGCAGGCGGCACGCGCCACCATTCTCGAATCAGCCGACCTGGGCCACCACTGGGTATTTGCCCCGGTGCTCGATTTGGGTTTGAACACGTACTGGCCCCGCTTCTACGAAACCTTTGGCGAAGACCCGCTGGTGGCGGCCACGCTCGGCACGGCTTTCACCGTTGAACTCCAGACCAATACTGAGATTTCACCCTATAAAGTAGCGGCCTGCGGCAAGCATTTCCTCGGCTACTCCGACCCGCGCAACGGCTGGGACCGCACCAACGCCCTCATCCCCGACCAGCGCCTGCAGGAGTTCTTCCGGCCTTCGTTTCAGTCCGCAATCGATTCCGGATTGAAATCCATCATGATTAACTCGGGCGAAATCAACGGCGAGCCGGTGCACGCGTCCAAAGCCATTCTCACCGATTTGCTGCGCCGCCAGATGGGCTTCAAAGGCGTGGCCGTGACCGATTGGGAAGACATCAACCGGCTGGTGCGCGTGCAGAAAGTGGCTCCCAACGAGAAGGAAGCCACCTGGATGGCCATCGACGCGGGCGTGGACATGGCCATGACGCCCTACACCACCAGCTTCTGCCGCATTGTGAAAGAGCTGGTGCAGGAAGGCCGCCTGACCCAGGCCCGCATCGACCTTTCGGCAGGCCGGATTCTGCAGATGAAGGATGAAATCGGCCTTTTCGAGAACCCCATGCCCCGCGCCGACCGGCTCAGCCGCATCGGCGACCCGGCGCTGCGGGCGCAGGCCGTAGCCGCCGCCCGAGAGAGCATGGTGTTGCTTAAGAATGAGCGCAATGCCCTGCCGCTGGCCCCGGCCCGCGTGAAGCGGCTGCTGGTGGTGGGCCCCTCGGCCGATTCGCGCGCCAACCTCTGCGGCGGCTGGACGCTGGCCTGGCAGGGCCGCCCCGAAGATGCTTACCCGAAGGATGTGCCCACGCTACTTGAAGCCTTGCGCCGGGAATATCCCCAGGCCAAAATCGAGATGCTACCCTACCGCGATGCCACCGGCAAAATGCTGTTGCCCAGCATTTCTGCTGCGGCAAAGCAGGCCGATGCCGTGGTGCTGGCCCTAGGCGAGCGGCCCTACACCGAAGGCCTGGGCAACACCTCAGACCTGACCTTACCCGTCGACCAACAGCAGCTGGCCCAAGCGGCGCAGGCCAGCGGCAAGCCTACGGTGCTCATCGTAATCGGCGGGCGGCCGAACATCATCCGCAGCGTAGCCGAGGGCTCGTCGGCCATCATTTGGGCGGGGCTGCCGGGCTACGGCGGGGCCACGGCGCTGGCCGAAATCATCAGCGGGAAGACTAATCCGAGCGGCAAGCTGCCTTTTACCTACCCGCAGTTTGCCGGCCACATCACCAACTACCACCACGATAATAACGAAAACAGCCTCGATTTGAGCGACTTTGGTGCAGGCTATGAGTCGCCGGGGGCCAAGTACAAAAGCTCGATGCTGACCGAGTTCGGCGAAGGGCTGAGCTACACGACTTACGCCTACTCCGGGCTGGCGCTGAGCGACTCGGTGCTGACCGGGCCGGCCGCCAAATTGCGCGCCACGGTGCGCGTGGCCAACACCGGCTCCCGTGCCGGTCAGGAAGCCGTGCTCTGGTTCCTGACCGACGAAATCGGTCGCATTGCCCGCCCGGTGCGGATGCTGAAGCACTTTGAAAAACAAGCCTTTGCTGCCGGCCAAAGCCAGCAGCTGACGTTCGACATTGACCCACTACACGACCTGAGCTACCCCGACGGCCAGGGCCGCCCGCAGCTGGAAACCGGCTGGTACACCCTGCGCGTGGGCTCCCAGATGGCCCGGTTCCGCTACGTGGCTTTGCCGGTGGCCAGCGCCACCCCAGCCGCCGGCAAAGCCACGGGGGCCGTGCGCCCGGCCTCTGACCAATCGCGCACCGTTACGGCGGCCGCATCACACTGATTATTCCGCAAACTCGTCGGCTGATTTTTAGCAGCCAACTTCTTCGCTTACCGCTTTTTAAAACTCCCACCATGAAGCGAACTTTTTACCTGATTGCGCTGCTGCGACGCACTACCATACTGCTGGCCTGCGGGCTGCCGGTACTAGCAACGGGCGCGCCGGTTGTGGCAGCAACCCGGCCGGTCACGCGCCCGGCCGCCGATGTGCCCGTGACCGGCCGTGTGACCGGCGCCGACGGCACCGGCGTACCCGGCGTGACCGTGTTGGTGCGCGGTACCTCCCTCGGCACTTCCACCGCACTCGACGGCACTTTCTCACTGACTGCACCCGAGGGCAGCACGTTGGTATTCAGCTTTGTGGGCTTCACAACCCAAACGGCAGTGGTGGCCAATGGTACCCCCGTAAACGTCACGTTGCGCGAAGACGCGCAGAAACTGAATGAAGTGGTAGTGGTGGGCTACGGCACCCAGGAGCGCGGCAGCATCAGCAGCGCCATTTCCTCGGTTTCGGGGCACGACATTGCTACCCAGCCGGTGGCCGACCCCACGCAGGCCCTGCAAGGCCGGGCAGCGGGCGTGACCGTGACGCAGAACTCGGGCGCGCCGGGCGGGGCGGGCGGCACGGCGGTGCGGGTGCGCGGCATCACGTCGGCGGGCAACAACTCGCCGCTGTACGTGGTGGACGGCTTCCCACTGCCATCGTCCGATGCGGGCGGCAACAGCGTGGAAAACCAGTTGAACGCCATCAACCCCAATGATATTGAGACAATTGACGTACTGAAGGATGCGTCGGCCACGGCCATTTATGGTCTGCGGGCGGCCAATGGCGTGGTCATTATCACCACGAAGCGCGGCAAGGCGGGCACGGCCAGCATCACCCTAGACGGCTACCGGGGCGTGCAGCAGGTGTGGCGCAAGCTCGACTTGCTAAACGCAGAGCAGTACGCGGTTATCAACAACGAAAGCATTCTGGCTCAGGGCACGGCACCGGTGCAGGAGAAGCTGCGCGACCCCAAATCGTTGGGCGCGGGTACTGACTGGCAGAAAGCGGTTTTCCGGCCCACGGCCGTGATTCAGAGCTACAACCTGGGCGCATCGGGTGGCAGCGACAAGGCCCGCTACGCCGTTTCGGCCGGCTACTTCCAGCAGGATGGCACGCTGAACGGGTCTAATTTTGAGCGCTTTACGCTGCGAGCTAATGGCGATATTCAGCTCAGCAAGCGCGTGAAGATTGGCAACAGCCTGTCGCTGACGCACCTAGCCGACCGGCAGCTCGACACCGGCAACAGCGAGTTTGGGGTACTGAACAACGTGTTGCAGGCCCCGCCCACCATCCCGGTGTACAACCCCGATGGGTCGTGGCACGAGCCCTCGAAGGCGGACAACTACGCCGAGCCGAACCCCGTGCTGCAGTCCCTGATTGAGGACAAGAAGTTCAGCCGCAACCGGGTGCTGTCCACAGTATTTGCGGAAGTGGAGCCGGTGAAGAACCTGCGGTTTCGCACCAATGTGGGCGTTGATATGATTTTTGACAACGGCTCGAGCTTTCTCCCTTCGCTGGGCCCGAACTCGCCGCGCTACAGCAAGTCGAGCGCCAGCTCATTTTCCAACTACAACCCCGGCTACCTCATCGAGAATACGCTGACGTATGACCGGCTGTTTGCCGAAAAGCACCAGGTGACGGTGCTGCTGGGCCAGTCGGCGCAGGAGTTCAACTTCAACTCGCTGAGCGCGGGCCGCTCCCTCTACCTCAACCAAGACCTGCGCCAGCTGAACAACGGCCCCCAAACCGGCCAGACCAACAGCGGCACCAGCAGCCAGACCCGCCTGGCCAGCTACTTCGGCCGGGTGAACTATGACTTTGCCGGCAAGTACATTTTCTCGGCCACGGTGCGCTACGATGGCAGCTCGGCCTTCGCTACAGGCTACAAGTTTGGCTTCTTCCCGGGGGCCTCGGTGGGCTGGCGCTTGTCGGAGGAGGCCTTCATCAAGAACATTACGACCATCAGCAACCTGAAGCTGCGCGCCGGCTACGGCCGCGTGGGCAACCCGCTGAATGCCGGGCAGTTTGCTTACCTGGCCACCATTAACACGGGCATCACTTACCCGTTCGGTCCCAATGACGTGACCACGGGTGCTCAAACCATCAACTCGGGGGCCGCGCCCACCCGTGCCCAGAACACGCAGCTGCGCTGGGAAGACAACGTGCAAACCAATATTGGTGTAGATGTGGGCCTGTTTAGCAACCGCATCGAAGCCACGGTGGACGTGTATAACCGCCGCTCGCCCAACCTGATAAACAACGTGCCGGCCTACCTCGTGACGGGTACCTACGAGGCCGTGCCCACCAACTCGCTGGTGTCGTACAACCGCGGCATCGACGTTTCCGTCTCGACCCGCAACCTGGTGGGCGGCGACCGGGGCCTGACCTGGACGACTTCGGCCGTGTTCTCGGCCTATAAAAACCAGATTGAGGACCTGGGCACGGGCGGCACCGCCTTCAACGGCGCCACCAACCGCAACGGCGCGGCCCTCGTGCGCTACGACAAAGGCCAGCCCTTCGGCGCGTTCTACGGCTATGTGGCTGATGGCCTGTTCCAAACGCCGGAAGACGTGAAAAACCATGCTACCCAAACGGTGGGTGCCAACTCCGGCGTAAGCACTGCCCCGGGCGACATTCGCTTCAAGGACCTGAACGGCGACGGCAAGATTACCGATGCCGACCGCACGTTCATCGGCAACCCCAACCCGGCCTTCACCTACGGCCTAAACAACACGGTGAGCTGGCACGGGCTGGACCTCAACGTGTTCGTGCAGGGCTCGCAGGGCAACGACGTGTATAACCTGAACCGCGTGTACACCGAAGGCGGCCTGTACAGCAACGGCAACAGCAGCACCCGCGTGCTGGGCCGCTGGACCGGCCCCAACACGAGCACCGACGTGCCCCGCGCCGTGGCCGGCGACCCCAACCAGAACCTGCGCGTGAGCAGCTACTTCATCGAGGACGGCTCCTACCTGCGCATCAAAACCCTGACTGTCGGCTACAACCTACCCAAATCCCTCACCCAGCGCGTGGCCGCCCAAAGCCTGCGCGTGTACGTGACCGGCCAGAACCTGGTGACCCTCACCAAATACACGGGCTTCGACCCGGAGCTCGGCGGCCGCGGCATCGACTTCGGCGTGTATCCGCAGTCGCGGGTTTTCCTGGCGGGCGTGAACATCGGCTTTTAATAGCCGGGCCGCCTTTTTCCCATCAGTCGCCTTTATCTCTCCCACCAGATGAACTTCCTCCCCAAAACCGCCGCCGTTGGCTTTCTGCTGAGCCTGGGCCTGCTGACCACTACGGGCTGCGGCGAAAAATTCCTCGACGAGTCGCCCCGCGACCAGCTCACGACCCAGAACTTCTATAAGAATGAGACGGATGCCATCCTGGCTACCAACGCGGTGTACTCGCAGCTGAGCCGCAAGGGCCAGTACAACTACTCGCTGTGGGGCATCGGCGACATCATGTCGGACAACTCGAATACCGGCGGCGGCGGCGGCGGCGACGGAGCCGAGGAAATCCAGCTCGACCAGTTCAACATTCCCAGCAGCAACCCCATGACTGGGGCGCTGTGGGCCGGCTGCTACGTGGGCATTGGCACGGCCAACCTGGTCATCCAAAAAGTGCCGGGTATCACCAACATGAGCCCCACCATTCGGACGCGGTGCGTGGGCGAGGCACAGTTTCTGCGGGCCAAGTATTACTTCGACCTGGTGCGCTGCTTCGGCGATGTGCCGCTGCTGACCACGCCGCCCGCCAGCCCCGCCGATGCCGCCATTCCGCGCACGCCGGCCGCCAAGGTTTACGAGCAGATTATCAACGACCTGACCGCCGCCAGCGGCAGCCTGCTGGGCAGCTACAGCGGGGCCGACCTGGGCCGCGCCACCAAGTGGGCCGCCATGGGCCTGCTGGCCAAAGTGCAGCTCACGCTGGGCAACAAAGCCGAGGCCGCGCGCCTGGCCCAGCTCATCATCACCACCGGCCCGCACAGCCTGTGGGCCAACTACGGCGACAATTTCAAGCTGGAAAACGAGAACGGCAAGGAGTCCCTGTTCGAGGTGCAGTTCGTGACGGACCCCTCGCAGTCCTACGATTTCAACCACCTGGGCTTCGTGGGAAATGAATTTTTTGCCCCACGCCTGCAGGGCCTGGCCCCGCAGAACGGCTACGGCTTCAACATTCCCGAGCCCAACTTCGTGGATGGCTACGAGGCCGGCGACCGCCGCCAGGCCGTCACCATCTTCAAGCCCGGCGACCCCTACCCGGCGGGCAGCACCTACCCCTCGCAGCCCGCCACGCTGCCGGGCTCGCCCAACGGCTACAACGTGCGCAAGTGGCTGATACCCAAAAGCGCCTCCAACGTCTGGGACTCGCCACTGAACTTCCCGGTGATGCGCCTGGCCGAGGTGTACCTCATTGCCGCCGAAGGCCTGGGGCCGACGGCCGACGGCTTCAAGTACCTCAACATCGTGCGCCGCCGGGCTTTTGGCGAAGACCTGACCAGCCCCACGGCCCAGCCCCACGACCTGAACAGCAACAACACCAACGACTTTGCGGCCGCCGTGCTGCGCGAGCGCCGCTACGAGCTGGCTTTTGAGGATGACCGGTGGTTCGACCTCAAGCGCACCAACAAGCTACTCACCAACGCGCACCTCATCAGCAAGGGTATCAAGCCTTTCAACATCGTGCTGCCCATTCCGCAGTCGGAACGCGACGCCAACCCCAACCTGACGCAAAACGATGGCTACTAAGCGCATCAGCTCATTCCCACCCATGCTATCCTCCGTTCTCATGCGTAGTTCTTTTCGTCAATCTGTGTTGCTGCTGGCCCTGGGGGCCGTGGCGTTGGGCGCGTGCCGCAAAAAAGAAGTGGACTCGCTGGAAGGCCCCGTGCCCGCCGCCGGCTTCACCGTGGCCCTGAACACGACCGTGTACCCGGTGGTGGCCACCTTCACCAACACCAGCGCCGACGGCTTCCTGTACCAGTGGGATTTCGGCGATGGCTCGCCCCTGGCTTCGGGCCGCGACGTGACCCACACCTACACCCTGCCCCGCACCTACCAGGTGAAGCTGGTGGTTTCGGGCCGGGGCGGCACGGGCTTCGCGCCCGTCGATGTCACGATTCCGTCGATTTGCAGCAATGCAGCCTATGCGGCGCTCATCGATTGCGGGAAGAATAATGCCACCAGCTGGACGTATTCAGACCAGCCGGGGGCCATCAAGACGTTTGCGGCCAACGGCACTACCCAGCTCAGCGCGTCGGGGGTGCTGCCCGACTGCCAGGGCGACGACCAGTTCCAGTTCAACCAGAGCTTCACCTACACCTACGACGGCGGCGACAACTGCGGCGCGAACCTGAACGGCACGAGCGGCTTCATTTTCCGTCCCACGGCCAACGGCCTGGGCCAGATTGTGCTGCAACGCCCCAAGTCCTTCATCGGCCTCACGGATTCGGTGGTGAACAAAACCTACGACATCGTGGAAGCCTCGGCCACCGTGCTGCGCCTGCGCGGCACCAACCCCAACGGCACCATCACGGAGGTAACGCTGATGCCCACCCCGCCCCTGCTGGTCATCACCGAGCGCCGGCTCACGGGCGGCAGCTCGCGCACCTGGGTGCTCGATAACACAGTGCCGAACCCCATCACGGTAGGCACCGAGGCCGCGCCCGAATCCTACTACCCGAACGGGCCAATCGTGGCCGCCGGCGGCCTGCCCGCCTGCCAGGCCGACGACGAGTACACGTTCACCAGCAGCCACAGCTTCGTGTATAATGCCAAGGCTGAGACGTTTGTGGCCGGGTCGTATTCGTGCCAGGCCCCGCGCTCGCTCACCACTACGTTCACGTTTGGGGCGGCGGCCGGGGCGGGCCAGGCCCAGTTTGTGCTGGCAGCGCCCACGGCCTTCATCGGGGCCACCGATGCCGGGGCCGACCACACCTACCGCATCCTTTCCATCAACAACCGCACGATGGTGCTGCGGGCCGGCGGCCCCACCGCCGACCCGGTGTTCACCTTCAAGATGCGGGTGAAATAAGCCTTCCACTTATCCTTTTCAGCTATTCCCATGATGTTATTTCCCTTTTCATCGTCGCGCCTGGCCCTTGGCTTCGCCGCCGTGGCGCTGGCCGCCAGCAGCTGCACCCAGAACCCACCCGGCCCCACCATCACCGAAACTGCGGCGGCAACTCCCGAGCCCGTGAATGCCGCCATCATGCCCTACGGCAGCTACCGCACCCTGGTGTGGAGCGATGAGTTCGACGGCACCTCGCTCAACCCCCAGAAATGGGTGCCCGAGATAAAGGACGTGTGGTACAACAACGAGCTTCAGGCCACCACCGACTCACGCTCCAACCTGGGCGTCACCAACGGCAACCTCGTTATCACGGCCCAGCGCGAGGCCTACCACGGCCGCGCCTACACCTCGGCCCGCATCAACACCAAAGGCCTGCGCGACTTCACTTTCGGCCGCATCGATATCCGCGCCAAAGTGCCCAAGGGCAAGGGCATCTGGCCCGCCATCTGGATGCTGGGCTCGAACGACAGCCAGGTAAGCTGGCCGGCCTGCGGCGAAATCGACATTATGGAGCTGCGCGGCAGCACCCCGCAGGTCGACATCAGCACCCTGCACTACGGGGCCAATACGAGCACGCACCAATTCTCCAGCTTGGCTTATTCCCTGCCCGGCGCGCCCGATTTATCGGCCGCCTACCACACCTACACCGTCATCCGCAGCCAGGATAAGACTCAGTTCTACGTCGACAGCGTGCAGTACTACGAGCGCACCGTGGCGCAGGTATCGCCCTACCCGTTCAACAACCCGTTCTATATGATTCTGAACGTGGCTGTGGGCGGTGATTTCGACGGCAACCCCGACGGCTCTACCTCCTTCCCCCAGCAAATGCTGGTGGACTACGTGCGCTACTACAAATACAAGGAGTAGCCCGGCCCGATACCGCCGTTCATTCCGGCCGGGGCCTGGTGAGAATCCCCCGCCGGATTGGGCGTTGGCCGCCGGTCCAGTGGGCCGGCGGCCAATAGGCTCCGCCGTTTTTGACTTCGGCACCGCTTGGGAGTTATCCCCATTTTTTCCACTTCAACGCATGATTTCCACATTACTACCCGGCTTGTTGCTGCTACTCAACGGTACTTCGCCCGCTCCGAAAGCGGCCGTGGCCCCGCCGCGCTACACCTTCACCAAGCTGGCCTGGAGCGACGAGTTCAACTACGCTGGCCTACCCGATTCCACGAAGTGGACTTACGACGTGGGCGGCAGCGGCTGGGGCAACAAGGAGGAGCAGTACTACACGAAAAAGCGCCGCGAAAACGCCCGCGTGGAGGGCGGCCACCTCATCATTGAGGCCCGCAAGGAGGCGCTGGTGGCCGGCAATGGCTACACCTCGGCCCGGCTGGTATCGCGCGGCAAGGGCGGCAGCCAGTTGTATGGCCGGTTCGAGATTAGGGCCAAGCTGCCCGGCGGGCGCGGCACCTGGCCCGCCATCTGGATGCTGCCCGACAAGAACCCCTACGGCAACAAAGGCTGGCCCGATAACGGCGAAATTGACATCATGGAGCACGTGGGCTACGACCCCAACGTGGTGCACGCCACCACCCACTGCAAGGCCTACTACTTCCGCATCAACACCCAGAAAACCGGCATCACGAAGCTGCCCGATGCCATCAGCGCCTTCCACACCTACTCGGTGGAATGGACGCCCGAAACCATCACGGCGCAGGTGGATGGCCAAATCTACTTCGCCCACCGCAACGAGGGCACCGGCTGGGAAACCTGGCCCTGGGACCAGCCCTTCCACCTGCTGCTCAATATTGCAGTGGGCGGCGAGTGGGGCGGCCAGAAAGGCATCGACGAAGCCGCTTTCCCGCAGCAGATGGTGGTGGACTACGTGCGCTTCTACCAGATGAAAAAGGAATAATCAATCAGACCCAATCCCAAGTTTTTTTCACAACCTCACCAATTCCCACATGAACAACTTTACCAAAATCCTGTGCGCCGCTGCTTTAGCTACCGGCGCAACCCAGGCGGCTTCGGCCCAGACCCTGTACGACAACTTCGAGACGACGCGCATCGTGTCGTATCCCGTGGTGGAAGGCACGCTGGTGCAGAACGCGCCCAACCCCGGCAGCACCGCCGTGAACAGCAGCAGCACCTGCGCCTCCTACGCCCGCCAGGCTAGTGCCCAATACGCCGTGCTGGTGGTGAAGCCCAACAATGCCCGCATGGCCGACGTGGCCGCCTACGCCACGGGCGGTGCCAAGCGCATCAGCATCAAGTTCCGCAGCCCGGCAGCGGGCGTGACGGTGGGCGCGGTGCTGCAAAACAGCACCAAATCGAACACGCTGCCTTATCCGGCCGGCAAGTTTGGCACCGAGTACACGGCCGTTACTACGGTGGCCAACGCCTGGGAAACCCTCACCTTCACGCCCAGCGCGGCGGCCAGCGGCAACTTCGATGCCACGGTAACGTCGGCTGATATCGACCAGATGCTGTTTCAGGTGGCTCCCAACTCCAACAACGCCAGCACTTACTACCTCGACGACATCATGGGCCCGGAGCTGCTGGCCGTGGCCCCGCCGAGCAACCTGGCCGTGCGCCAGCTGTATGACAACTACGAGGGCATCCGCGCCATCAAGTACATCGCCTACAAAACGGCCGGCGGCCTCAAGATTGACACGCTGAACAACTCGGTGAGCACCGGCAATACCAGCGCCCACGTGGCCCGCTACACGCGCTCGACTCAGCAATACGACTCTTTCGTGATGCAGCCCCGCGGCGCGGCCATTGCCGATGTCACCAACTTCAAAAACAACACCCTGCACATGACCCTGAAGGTGTTCAGCGTTGCGCCGGGCGTGGTTTATCAGATTACGCTGCAGGACTCGACGGTAGCCGGCGCCACCAACTACCCGGCCGGCCGCAACTCGGAGTACACCGCCACCACCACGGCCACCAACGCCTGGGAAACCCTCAGCTTCAACTTCGTGAACGCGCCCAGCGCCACGCCCAACACCGGCCTGAACGAGATTGTGCTGCTGATTGCCCCCAACACCACGGCCCGCCGCAAAGTGTACCTCGACGACTTTTTCGGCCCGAGCCTGGTGGGTTATGTCCCCACCGCCACCCGCACGGTGCAAACCACGTCGGCCGCCTTCGCCCCGGTGTATCCTAATCCTACGTCGGGCGTTACGCAGCTGCCGTTCAGCCTGCAAAAGCAGTCGGTGGTTAGCCTGGCCGTGTTTGATAACCTCGGCCGCCGCGTGGCCCAGCTGATTGATGGCGAAACGCGTGCCGCCGGCCAGTTCACCGCCGAGCTGAACGCCGCCAAGCTGGCCCCCGGCCTCTACACCTGCCGCCTGACCGTGGACGGCGTAGCCCTGAGCCGCCCGCTGAGCGTGGAATAATTTGCCCTTTCCTTTCCACAAAAAAAGCCCCGGCCAATTCTGGTCGGGGCTTTTTTTGTGCGTTTGAAAGCGGTCAGCGCGTACTTTGGGCCATGTCTGATTTTCGCCTTCGCGTGTTCCAGGCCGTGGCCCGGCACCTGAGCTTCACCAAAGCGGCCCAGGAGCTGTTCGTCACGCAGCCAGCCGTCACCAAGCACATCCACGAGCTGGAAAAGCACTACGGCCAGCGCCTGCT
Source organism: Hymenobacter segetis (assembly GCF_054776495.1). NCBI lineage: Bacteria > Pseudomonadati > Bacteroidota > Cytophagia > Cytophagales > Hymenobacteraceae > Hymenobacter > Hymenobacter segetis. The sequence goes on from NZ_BAAHBV010000002.1 coordinate 1,181,210, forward strand.
GGAGCGGCGTGGCAACCGCGTGGCCCTCACCGAAGCCGGCCGCCTGCTCCAGAGCCACGCTGAGGCTGTGGCCGCCTCTGCCCAGCAGCTCGACGACCAGCTCCTGACCCTGCGCGACCCCGACGAAGCCGCCGGACGCCTGCGCCTGGGGGCCAGCACCACCCTCTGCCAGTACGTGCTGCCGGGCGTGCTGCCCGCCTTTCAGGCCCGCCACCCCAACGTGCAGCTCACCCTAGCCAACGCCAATTCCGAGCACATTGCCGAAGCCCTGCTGCGCGGTGACCTCGACCTGGGCTTTGTGGAAGGCCGCTCCCGCAGCCGCGACCTGCACTACGAATTGCTGCTGCCTGATGAGCTGGTGGCCGTGCGCCGCGCCACCCCCACCGGCCCACCCACCACGCCCCTGCCGCTGGCCGAGGCCCTGGCCCACCCGCTGGTGCTGCGCGAGCGCGGCTCGGGTACGCTCGAAGTGCTGGAATTTGCCCTGCGGGAATTAAAAATCAAGCTTAATGCCCTGCAAGTGGCCTTTTACTTTGATAATACCGAGTCAATCAAAGGCTACCTCGAAGCCGCGCCGGAGGCGCTGGGCTTCGTCTCGCGCCGGGCACTGGCCCGCGAACTCACTGCCAGCCGCCTCGAAATCGTGCCCATTGAGGGCTTGTACCTGCCCCGGCAGTTTGAGGCCGTGTGGGTGCAGGGCAAGCAATTACCACGCGCGGCGCAGCGGTTTCTCAGCTTCGCCCAGCAGCAGTTGAAGTCTTCATTATAACTATTGGTAATTTGGAATAAACTTTTTCGATTACCCCTACCGCAGGCGTCGCCGTAAATTTGAGGCACTCACTCTCCTGCCTCATGGCCCATCCCACCCTGTTGCCACCCACCGCGCCGGCCCCCGCCGGCCCGGCCCATACCACTGGAATTTTCCGGCATTTTCACACGCCCCATCAGGTGCTGGGCTACCCGATTACGGGTCGGCAGGTGGTATTTGGGCTGCTGCTGGTGTTCTGCCTCACGCCGTGGGCCTCGCCGCCGGTGGCGCTGGCGCTGGGCCTGGTACTGGCCCAAACGCTGGGCAACCCCTTCGCCAGCCAGACCAAAATGGCCACTGCCAAGCTGCTGCAATACTCGGTGGTGGGCCTGGGCTTCGGCATGAATGCCCACGCGGCGGTGCAGGCCGGGCGGGCGGGCATTCTGTTCACGGTGGCGTCCATTTTCGGCACGCTCATTCTGGGTTATTTCGCGGGGCGCTGGCTGGGGCTGGGCCGCCACGTTACGCACCTTATTTCCTGTGGTACTGCCATTTGTGGGGGCAGCGCCATCGCGGCGGTGGGACCGGTCATTCGGGCCAAGGATGAAGAAATGTCGGTGGCGCTGGGCACGGTGTTCGTGCTCAATGCCATTGCGTTGTTTGCGTTTCCGCCCATCGGCCACGCCTTGGCCATGACGCAGCAACAGTTCGGCCTGTGGTGCGCCATTGCCATCCACGATACCTCGTCGGTGGTAGGAGCGGCCAAGGTTTACGGCGACCAGGCCCTGCAAGTAGCCACTACCGTGAAGCTGGCCCGTGCCCTCTGGATTATCCCGGTCAGCATCGGCACCGCGCTCATTTTTAAGCAGAAAGGTGTCAAAATTAAGATTCCATACTTCATCTTCGGCTTCATCGCGGCTATGCTGCTGAACACCTACGTGCCCGCCCTGCACCCGCTGGGGCCAGTACTGGTGGCGCTGGCCAAAATCGGCCTCACGGTCACGCTGTTCTTCATCGGGGCTGGGCTATCGGCGGCCACGCTGCGCTCGGTGGGCGCTAAGCCGTATTTGCTGGGCGTGCTGCTGTGGGGGGTGATTTCGAGCGTTTCACTCTACGTCATTCTGCACACGGTTTAAACCAGCAGCGCCAGAAAATCGGGCTGGCCGTTCAGGTATTCAAAAGCGAAGCCCTGCTCCCACATCCGGGCTTTTATGTCTTCCACATCGTGCGGCTGCTTCACTTCGATGCCAACGAAAACCGGCCCTTTTTCCTTGTTGTTTTTCTTGATGTACTGGAAGTGAATGATGTCGTCGCCCTCGTGCAGCACATTATTCACGAAGCGACGTAACGCGCCGGGGGCTTGGTTGAACGTCACCATGAAGTAGTGTTTCAGCCCCTGGTACTTGGCGGCCCGCTCCTTGATGTCCTCCATGCGGGTGATGTCGTTGTTGGAGCCGCTCACTATGCATACCACCGTTTTGCCCCCGATGCGGTCGGCGAACTGGTGCAGGGCCGAGATGGTGAGCGTGCCTGCTGGCTCCAGTACAATGCCTTCCTCGTTGTACATCTGCAGCAAATCGAGGCAAATCTGGCCCTCCGGTACCAGCACCACTTCATCCAGCAATTCCCGGCACAGTCCGTACGTGAGTTGGCCGGGACATTTCACCGCCGCGCCATCCACGAAACTGTCGATACTGGCCAGCGCCGCGTGCTGCTGGTTCCGGATGGCATTGTGCATCGACGGCGCACCCAACGGCTGCACGCCGATGAGCTTGGTATTTGGGCTCAGCAGCCGAAACATGCTGCCCACACCCGAGGCCAGCCCGCCCCCGCCGATGGGCATGAAGCAGTAGTCAATAGCCACGGTAGCGGCCTTCAGAATCTCCAGGCCTACGGTGGCCTGCCCTTCCACAATGGCCATATCATCGAAGGGGTGAATGAACGTGCTGCCCCGCTCGTCGCTGAACTCTTTGGCGGCGCGAAATGAATCGTCGAAACTGGCCCCGACTAGGACGACCTCCACGAATTCCTTCCCAAACAGCCGCACCTTGTCCACCTTCTGGGCCGGCGTTTGGGCAGGCATGAAGATGTAGCCTTTCAGCCCCAGCAGCTGGCAGGCGTAGGCCACGCCCTGGGCGTGGTTGCCGGCGCTGGCGCACACTATTTCCCGCTCGCCGATGATAGGCGGCAGCGTGCTCATCTTGTGGTAAGCCCCACGGATTTTGTAGGAGCGCACCACCTGCAAATCCTCGCGCTTGAGCAGCACCGTGGCGCTGTAGAGGCGCGAAAGGCCGTGGTTTTGCAGCAGCGGCGTTTTGTAGATGACGTGCTTGAGATTGCGCGCCGCCCGCTCCACGTTTTTGAGCAGCACGGCGGGTTGGACGGTGGTGGCGTTGGGCATGGAATTTTGTAGAATCGTTGGTATAAAAAAGAACGTCATGCTGAGCGTAGCCGAAGCATCTCGCGTGGGGTAGTAATCCAATCGTCAGGATTAGTGGTGGCACGCGAGATGCTTCGGCTACGCTCAGCATGACGTTCATTGCTGGTCGTTCTGCCGGGTTGTTCAACGCTGAGACGCGAAGTGTCGCGTCTCTACATCGTTCAGGCTTCCACCTTTTCAGCTGCTTTGGAGCGCAGCTGGCGCACCGTCGCGCCCGTGGCCCACAGCTCCGACTCACGCACCTCCTTCAGCTCCGCCTCAAGCTCTTTGCGGTAGTTGGGCGTGGTACCGCGCTCGATGGTGCGGCGGGCTTCCGCGCCGCTGGCCACGCTGTCGTACAACTCATTGAGCACCGGTAGGGTGGCTTCGCGGAAGCGACCTTTCCAGTCCAGCGCACCGCGCTGGGCGGTTACGGAGCAGTTGGCAAACATCCAGTCCATGCCGTTTTCGCCCACCAGCGGCACGAGGCTTTGGGTGAGCTCTTCCACGGTTTCGTTGAAGGCCTCGGAGGGCGAGTGGCCGCGCTGGCGCAGCACCTGGTACTGGGCTTCGATGATGCCAGCCAGGGCGCCCATTAGCACGCCGCGCTCGCCGGTGAGGTCGGAGTACACTTCCTTCTTGAAGTCGGTTTCGAACAGGTAGCCCGAGCCCACGCCGATGCCCATGGCAATGGCTTTTTCCCACGCTTTGCCCGTGGCATCCTGGAACACGGCGAAGGACGAATTCAGCCCGCCACCAGCCAAGAACAGGCGACGCAGACTGGTGCCGCTGCCCTTGGGCGCCACCAGAATTACATCCACATCGGCAGGCGGGATGATGTTGGTCTGGTCATTAAAAGTGATGCCGAAGCCGTGCGAGAAGTACAGCGTTTTGCCCGGCGTGAGGCGCTCCTTCAGCATGGGCCACAGCGCAATCTGGCCGGCGTCGCTCAGCAGATTGCACACAATGGTGCCTTTTTCAGCCGCTTCTTCCAGCGAAAACAGCGTTTCGCCCTCCACCCAGCCGTCCTTGATGGCGCGGTCCCAAGACGGCGTGCCCTGGCGCTGGCCCACAATCACGTTGAAGCCGTTGTCGCGCATATTCAGAGCCTGGCCCGGCCCCTGCACGCCGTAACCGATTACGGCAATGGTGTCGTCCTTGAGGTATTCCAGCGCCTTTGCGAGGGGGAATTCGTCGCGGGTGATTACGGTTTCGTCTACGCCGCCGAAATTGATTTGTGCCATGAGAATTGGGGGTTTGGATTGTAGCGTGGACTCTGCGAGTCCGCGCATGGGTTGAAAGATTTTCGTTCGATGCGCGGACTCGCAGAGTCCACGCTACATCACATCGTAAACACCGCGTCGCGGTTATTCAGAAACTCGTTTTCGGCCACGTCCTCGCCGGGCTCGCGGCGCTCAAATTCGCGCAGCTTGTGGTTGAAGCCGTCACTGGCTTTGATGATGGCAATGCGGGCGCTGCGCACGAATTCGATGAGCCCATAAGGCTGCAAAACCTTAATCAGCGCGTCGGTTTCCTCGCGGTGGCCGGTGGTTTCAAATACCGTGTAATCCTTGCGAATGACCACGGCGCGGGCCCCGTTTTCGCGCAGCAGGCGCTCTACAGAGGCTTTTTCGGCAATGACATCAGTCGGCACTTTGTAGAGCGCCATTTCCTGCCAAATCACGTCGGCGTTGGTGTTGTAGTACACTTTCAGCACTTCCACCTGCTTCTCAATCTGGCGGGCCAGCTTGCTTACCACTTCCTCCGTTTCGGTGATGACGATGTTGAAACGGTGGATGCCTTCGATTTCGGAAGGCGACACGTTGAGGCTCTCAATGTTGATTTTGCGGCGCGAGAAAATGATGGCAATGCGGTTGAGCAGTCCCACCTGGTTTTCGGTGTAGGCCGTGATGTTGTATTCCTGGCGGTCGGGGGGCTGGGACATGGTTTCTGGGGAAGACTGGCTTAATGGAACGTCATGCTTTCGTTCTTCAGCGCAGCCGGATTTCGGCCACGCTGCACCCTTGCGGCACCATCGGAAAGATGTTGTTTTCCTTCGCCACCAGCACCTCCAGCAGGAAGGAGCCGGGGTGCGCCAGCATCTGCCGTAGCGCGGGGGCCAGTTCCTCCCGCGCCTCCACGCGGCGGCCGGCGATGCGGTAGCCGGCGGCCACGGCCACGTAATCGGGGCTCTGGATATCCACGAACGAGTAGCGGCGGGCATTGAAAAGCTCCTGCCATTGCCGCACCATGCCCAGGAAGCGGTTGTTCAGAATGATAATTTTCACCTCGACGCCGGTTTGCATGATGGTGCCCAGCTCCTGGATGGTCATCTGCACGCCGCCGTCGCCGATGATGGCTACTACCGGCCGCTCCGGTGCCCCGAATTTGGCCCCAATGGCGGCCGGCAGCGCGAAGCCCATCGTGCCCAGCCCGCCGCTGGTGATGTTGCTGCGGGTGTGGTTGAAGCGGGCGTAGCGGCAGGCCACCATCTGGTGCTGGCCCACGTCGGTCACGATGATGGCCTCGCCCTGGGTCAGCTCGTTGAGCTGTTGCAGGACTTCGCCCATCGTCAGCTCTTTGCCGGTGGGGAATAGCTCGTCGTTTATCACGGCGGCCACTTCCTCGGCCTTATAATCCTGGAAGCGCTGGTGCCATTCCCGGTGGCTTTTTGGCTCGATGAGGGCCGTGAGCAGCGGCAACGTTTCCCGGCAGTCGCCCCACACGGGCACGGTGGCGGCCACGTTCTTGTCAATTTCGGTGGGGTCGATGTCGAGGTGAATAACCTTCGCTTGCTTCGCGTATTTGTCCAGTCGGCCCGTTACCCGGTCGTCGAAACGCATGCCGATGGCGATGAGCACGTCGCACTCGTTGGTGAGGACGTTGGGGCCGTAGTTGCCGTGCATCCCCAGCATGCCCACGTTCAGCGGGTGGTCGGTGGGCAGCGCGCCCGCGCCGAGGATGGTCCAGGCCGCCGGGATGCCGCTTTTTTCGATAAAAGCCTTGAACTCCTGCTCGGCTTTCCCCAGAATCACCCCCTGCCCCCAGAGCACGAACGGCCGCTCAGCCCGGTTGATGAGCGCCGCCGCCTCGCGCAGGTACTCGGGACGCACGATGGGCACCGGCCGGTAGCTGCGAATGTGCGTGCACGGCACGTAGGGGGCGAAATGGAACGGTTGCAGCTGGGCGTTTTTGGTGATGTCAATGAGTACCGGGCCGGGCCGGCCGCTGCGCGCGATGTAAAAGGCCTTGGCCAGCGCCTCGGGGATTTCCTCGGCCTTGGTCACCTGGTAATTCCACTTCGTGACGGGCGTGGTGATGTTGATAATGTCGGTTTCCTGAAACGCATCGGTGCCCAGCAAGTGCGCGAACACCTGCCCCGTGATGCACACCAGCGGCGTGCTGTCAATCTGCGCATCGGCCAGGCCGGTGACCAGGTTGGTCGCGCCCGGCCCGCTGGTGGCAAACACCACCCCCACCCGCCCGGAGGCCCGCGCATAGCCCTGCGCTGCGTGAATGCCGCCCTGCTCATGCCGCACCAGCACGTGGTTCAGTCGGTCGTTGAAGTCATAAAGGGCATCGTAAATCGGGATGATGGCCCCGCCGGGATAGCCGAAAATCGTGTCCACGCCCTCAGCCAGCAGGATGTTCAATACCGCCTCGGCCCCCGTGGAATTGGGCGCGGGCGCTTCGGCAGCAGTTTCAGAAGCTTCGCCAACGACGGAAGCAGCAAGGATTTCCGCAGTTGCTACGTCCGTTTCGGCGGCCTCAGGCAGGGTTGGTGGCTGGTTCGTTAACATGGCTTTCTTCCAGTAAATCGGTGATGCAGCCGTGGCTGGCGTCGCTAACGGTGCGGATGTATTTCAGGAGCACACCCTGGGTAGCGTTGGGGCGCGGGCGCTGCCACTGGCTGCGGCGCAGCTCCAGCAGGGCGGGCTCAATCTGGATATCAATGGTGTTGGTGGCGGCGTCGAGGATAATCCAGTCGCCGTTTTCGACCAGCGCGATACCGCCACCATCGTAAGCCTCGGGGCAGACATGGCCGACCACGAAGCCGTGGGTGCCGCCCGAAAAGCGCCCGTCCGTAATCAGGGCCACCTTATCGCCCAGTCCCGCCCCAATGATTGCCGAAGTCGGCTTGAGCATTTCGGGCATGCCCGGACCGCCCTTCGGTCCCACGTAGCGAATGACGACCACCTGCCCGGCCTTAATACTGCCCTGCGTGATGCCCTCGTTCAGCGCCTCCTCCGAATCGAACACATTGGCTGGGCCTTCGAAGCGCAGGCCTTCCTTGCCCGTGATTTTAGCCACTGCGCCCTTCGACGCAAGGTTGCCGTAGAGAATCTGGATGTGGCCGTCGGCCTTGATGGGATTGTCAAAGGGCCGCAGCAAATCCTGCTCCGCGCCCAGCGGCTTCACATCGGCGAGGTTTTCGGCCAGGGTTTTGCCGGTCACGGTCAGCAGGTCGCCGTTTAGCAGGCCGGCATCGAGCAGGGTACGCATCACGGCGGGCACGCCGCCCAGGACCGAGAGGTCTTCCATGAGGTATTTGCCACTGGGCTTGAGGTCGGCCAGCACCGGCACGCGGTTGCTCACGGCCTGGAAATCCTCCATCGTCAGGGGCACGCCGGCCGCGTGGGCAATGGCGATGAGGTGCAGCACCGCATTGGTCGAGCCGCCTAGCACCGTCACCACCACCAGCGCATTCTCAAATGCCTCCCGCACCAGAATGTCGCGGGGCTTAATGTCGCGCTCCAGCAGCCGGCGCAGGTAGGCCCCGGCATCAAGGCATTCCTGTTTTTTTTCCACGCTCACGGCGGGCAAGGACGATGAGAACGGCACGCTCATGCCCAACGCCTCAATGGCGGCGGCCATGGTATTGGCCGTGTACATGCCGCCACAAGCGCCCGGGCCGGGGCAGGCATTGTGGATGACGCCGCTGTAATCCTCGTCCGAAATCTGGCCCTGCAATTTCTTCCCATACGCCTCAAAACACGACACAATGTTGAGCTGCTGCCCCTTGAACGTGCCGCCCTTGATGGTGCCGCCGTACACCATCAGGCTGGGCCGGTTGAGCCGCGCCATGGCGATGAGGGCGCCGGGCATGTTCTTATCGCAGCCCACCACGGTGGCCACGGCGTCGTAGTTGTGCGCCCCCGCCATGGCCTCGATGGAGTCGGCAATAATCTCCCGCGATACCAGCGAAAACCGCATTCCCGGCGTGCCGTTCGTGATGCCGTCGCTCACGCCGATGGTGTTGAAGCGCAGCCCCACCAAGCCCTGGGCCTGCACCCCGATTTTCACGCCGTCGGCCAGCGCATCGAGGTGCATGTTGCAGGTGTTGCCCTCGAAGCCGGTGGAGCAGATGCCCACGAACGGCTTACGCAAATCCGCATCCGACAGCCCCGAGCCGATGAGCATGGCCTGCGAGGCCGGCAAGCTGTCGTCCTGGGTGTAGATGCGGCTGTATTTGTTGAGAATCATGGTGGGAAGGGTAATGGGGAAATCGTATGTCATGCAGAGCGCAGCGAAGCATCTTGCTCGCTGGAACCTCACCCCCGGCCCCTCTCCCAAGGAGAGGGGAGCCTAACGAAGCGGGCGAGATGCTTCGCTGCTCTGCATGACGTTCTTTTTAGTTGTTCTACTAGGCGTTTTGCTCTACCGCTGCGCCCGTCACCAGCGCCCGGTAACGCTCGGCCAGCTGGGCCCCCAGCGTCTCCGAGAAAGGCGTGCTGAATTCCAGCTCATCGATGGCGGCAATGCCTACCACCTCGGCCGCAGTGCCGGTGTAAAAGGCTCCGGTAGCGCCCTGCAACTCATCGGGAATGAAGAATTTCTCCGTGACCTTAATACCCGCCTCACGGGCCAAATCAATAATCGTGTTGCGCGTAATGCCGCGCAGAATGCTACCCTGCGGCGCGGTGAACAGCTCGCCGTTCTTCTCGAAGAAGAAATTGGCCCCCGGACCTTCGGCCACGTAGCCGTTCATGTCCAGCAGCAGGGCTTCATCGAAGCCGCGGCCTTTAGCTTCGGAGCTGGCAATAATGGAGTTAACGTAGTGGCCTGAAACTTTGGCCTCAATCGGCACGGCCTTCGGGTTGGGGCGCTGGTAGGGCGAGATGCTGAGGCGCAGGCTCTGGTCGCCGAGGTACTTGCCCCAGTCCCACACGGCGATGAGCAGGTTGCTGCTGGTGGCGTGCTTCAGGGTCATATTTGGCGTGGCGGCGTACACCAACGGGCGGATGTAAGCATCGGCGAGGCCGTTTTTTTCCAGCAGCTGGTAGGTGATGTCGGTTAATTCTTCCACCGAATAATTGAACGGCAGGCCGATGCTGCGACACGAATAATGCAGCCGCTCGTAGTGCTCCTCAGCCTTGAAAATACGAGTACCGGCCGGCGTGGCGTAGGCCCGGATGCCTTCAAAGACGGCATAGCCGTAGTGCAGCGACTGGGCGTAAGCGCCCACTTGGGCGGCTTCGGCTTTCACAAACTCGCCGTCGACAAAGGCCAGGGTGTCGGGGTTGAAATACATGCTTAGCAAAACGGTTAAGCGATAGAAAATCAATAAAAAAGCCTTCCTGAGCGCGGGGCTTAGAAAGGCTTTTGCTGGGTTGCAACGAGCTGTTCCTACGCGCCCCGAGGGCCAGGAGTGATGACAGTAAAGACTAGCAGGAAATGGTTTTTCATGGGGGTCATCTGGATTTTTTGAACGTCACGCCGAGCGTAGCCGAGGCATGACGTGCTGTTTCATATTCCCTTCCATCAAATAATTGTGCTGATGCCGATTTCCACGTTGTTCTTATTCCACTGCTTCTCGTTGGAATCGGCAATCCAGAAGGCAATGTAATTGCCTACTTCTTCGGTGGTATAGGGCGCGATTGGGTTCAGTTCGGGTGTCAAAACACTGTTGTTCAGCGCCTCGTCCACGGCCTCACGCACCAGGGCGGCTTCGGCAGTCAGCTCCAGGTGCTCCAGCAGCATGGCAGCCGAGAGAATGGCGGCAATCGGGTTGGCAATGCCTTTGCCCTTAGCCTGCGGATAGGAGCCGTGGATGGGCTCGAACAGCGCCACCGCCTCGCCGATGGAGGCCGAGGGCAGCAGGCCCATGGAGCCAGCAATGACGGAGGCCTCGTCCGAAATGATATCGCCGAACATGTTCTCGGTCAGAATCACGTCGAACTGCGTGGGGTTGAGGATAACCTGCATCGCGGCGTTGTCTACGAAGAGGTAATCCACCGTCACTTCGGGGTATTGGGCGGCCATTTCGCGCACTTCCTCGCGCCAGAGGCGGGAGGTTTCCAGCACGTTGGCCTTGTCCACCAGCGTGAGGTGCTGGCGGCGGCCAGCGGCGGCCTGAAACGCCAGGTGCGCAATGCGGCGGATTTCGGAGCGGCTGTAGGTGCAGTGGTCGTAAGCGCCTTCGCCGTCATCGGTACGGCCTTTCTCGCCGAAATAGATGCCGCCGGTCAGCTCGCGAAAAATGACCATGTCGGTGCCCTGGATGCGCTCCTTTTTCAGGGGCGAATGGGCCAGCAGCACGTCGTATGCCGTCACGGGGCGAATATTGGCGAACAAGCCCAGCTCCTTGCGCAGGCGCAGCAGGCCCTGCTCGGGGCGCACTTTGGCGGCGGGGTCGTTGTCGTATTTCGGGTCACCAATGGCCCCGAGCAGCACGGCATCGGCGGTGCGGCAGGCTTCGAGGGTTTCGTCGGGCAGCGGGTTGCCGGTGGCATCGATGGCACAGGCGCCCATCAGGTGCGAGCTGAGGTCGAAATGGTGGTCGAACCGTTCGGCTACCGCTTCCAGCACTTTCACAGCCTGCCGACACACTTCCGGCCCGATGCCATCGCCGGGCAACACAGCTATTTTCTTGCTTACCATCGTCTTGACTAATTAATTACCAGGTCCAGGTTCGGTTTTGTTCGTAGGCTTCGATGGCGGGCTTCTGGCTCACCAGATAATCGATGTCGTCGTAGCCGTTAATCAGGCACTCCTTTTTGTAGGCGTCGATGTCGAAATGGAAGCTGTCGCCGGTGGCAGGCACGTGCAGCGTCTGTTCAGGCAGGTTCACCACGAATTGGGTATCGGCATCCGCTTCAACCAGCGCGAAAAGGTGGGCCAGCTCAGCATCCGTCACTTGCAGGGGCAGTAGGCCGGTATTCAGCGCGTTGCCGCGAAATATATCGGCGAAGTAGCTCGAAATCACCACCCGAAAACCGGCATCGTAGAGCGCCCAGGCAGCGTGTTCGCGACTGGAACCGCAGCCGAAATTCTTGCCCGCCAGCAGAATCTGGCCGCTGTACTTCGGGTCGTTCAGCACGAAATCCGGCTTGGGCGAGCCGTCGGGGTTGCGCCGCCAGTCGCAAAACAGGTTTTCGCCGAAGCCTTCGCGCGTGGTCGCCTTCAGGAAACGGGCCGGGATAATCTGGTCCGTATCAATGTTTTCGAGCGGCAGTGGCACCGCGCTGGAGTGCAGGGTCTGAAACTTTTCCATGGCCCTAGTTCAAATACTGCGTGATGTCCACAATCCGTCCCTGCACCGCCGTAATGGCCGCCACCAGCGGACTCGCCAGCAACGTCCGTGAGCCCGGCCCCTGCCGCCCCTCGAAGTTGCGGTTCGAGGTAGCCACGCAGTAAGCCCCCGCCGGGATTTTGTCCTCATTCATGGCCAGACAAGCGCTGCAACCGGGTTCGCGCAGCTCAAAACCGGCCTCGGCCAGAATCTTGTCCAGCCCTTCGGCAATGGCCTGCTGCTCCACCTGCTTCGAGCCGGGCACAATGATGGCCTCGACGTGCCCGGCCTTCTGCTTGCCCTGCACGTAGGCCGCCACGGCCCGCAAATCCTCGATGCGCGAGTTGGTGCAGCTGCCGATGAAAACGTAGTTGATTTCCTTGCCCAGCAGGGATTCACCCCGCTGAAAACCCATGTACTGCAGCGATTTATCGAAGCTCTCGGCTTCGCTGGCCGGTACTTCGCTGGGGATATGGCCATTCAGCGCGATGCCCATGCCGGGGTTGGTGCCGTAGGTTATCATCGGGGTGATGTCCTGGGCGCTGAACTTGTGCTCGGCATCGAAAACGGTGTCTTCGTCTGAAAATAGCGTTTTCCAGTAAGCTACGGCCTGGTCCCAGGCGGCTTCTTTGGGAGCGTAGGGGCGGCCTTCAACGTAAGCGAATGTCGTTTCATCGGGCGCTATGAGGCCGCCGCGGGCACCCATTTCGATGCTCATGTTGCAGACTGTCATGCGGCCTTCCATGCTCAGGGCGCGCACGGCGCGGCCGGCATATTCAACAAAGTAGCCGGTGGCCCCGCCCGTGCCAAGCTGCGCAATCACGTAGAGAATCAAATCCTTAGCCGTGACGCCGGGCCGCAGCTCGCCATCCACCGAAATGCGCATGCGCTTGGGGCGGTTCAGCAAGAGGCATTGCGTGGCCATCACCTGCGCCACCTGGCTGGTGCCGATGCCGAAGGCCACCGCGCCAAACGCGCCGTGCGTGGAGGTGTGGCTGTCGCCGCACACGATGGTGGTACCGGGTAGCGTAAGGCCCAGTTCCGGCCCGATAACGTGCACGATGCCCTGCCGGGCGTGGCCTAGGCCGTACAATTCCACGCCGTATTTGGCGCAATTGGCGGTCAGCTTGTCTACCTGCGAGCGGCTCAGCGGCTCCTCTATGGGCAGGTGCTGGTTGCGGGTGGGCACGTTATGGTCGGCCGTGGCGAGGATGCGCGCCGGGCGAAACAGCGGCAGGTCGCGGGCTTCGAGCTCGTCGAACGCCTGCGGGCTGGTCACCTCGTGGATGAGGTGCCGGTCGATATACACAATATCCAGGCCGCCGGGCGCGGTTTTCACCACGTGCGCATCCCAGATTTTATCGAATAAGGACTTAGCCATTTTGAGGGAGAGAAGGGAAAACGGGGGCTTAGCGGGTAGTGGATTCGGTGAAATCGGAGGCAGTGGGTGCGGCCTGCTGAATCACGGCGACGGCGTAGCTAATCCAATCGGCGTGGCGCTGGGGGAGCGACGCCGGTTGTTCGGGTTGGTGGTTTTCGGTGGAAGCGGTGAGAGTGGTGTAAATTGCTTCGTTGGCAGCCATAATGTTAATTTTTAATCAATTAGCAGTTATAAGTTTTTCCTGTTCGACCAGCACATGCAGGTCTTCATCAACTACTTCGCGCTGACGGTCGGCCAGTTCCATAAAGCGTGCATAAGCTTTATTCAAAGCGACTTTCTCAAAATCGTAGCCCAGTTTCTGAAGGCGGTAGGCCAGCGCGGCGCGGCCGGAGCGGGCCGTAAGCACAATGGACGAATCGGCCACGCCGACCTCCTTGGGGTCAATGATTTCGTAGGTTTCGCGGTGCTTGATGATGCCGTCTTGGTGAATGCCGCTGCTGTGCGAAAAGGCATTCGCACCCACAATGGCCTTGTTGGGCTGCACGGGCATGGTCATCAGGTGCGACACCATGGCCGAGGTTTCGGCCAGCAGGCGGGTGTTGATGTTGGTGTGCAGGTCGAGGTAGGGGTGCTGGCGCAGAATCATCACCACTTCTTCGAGGGCCGTGTTGCCGGCGCGCTCGCCCACGCCATTTATCGTGCATTCAATCTGGCGGGCCCCGTTCATCACGCCCGCGATGGAGTTGGCGGTAGCCAGGCCGAGGTCGTTGTGGCAATGCGTGGAAAGCCGCACAGTATGGATGCCGCGCACGTTTTCGTGCAGGAATTTGATTTTCGCGCCGTATTCCTGGGGCAGGCAGTAGCCGGTGGTGTCGGGGATGTTGAGGACGGTGGCCCCGGCCCGGATGGCGGCCTCGCACACCTGGGCCAGAAACACGTTGTCGGTGCGGCCAGCGTCTTCGGCGTAGAATTCCACGTCCTCCACAAAGCTTTTGGCGAGCTTCACGGCGGCGATGGCGCGGGCCAGCACATCCTCCCGCGTGGTGCAGAGCTTGTGCTGAATGTGGACATCGGAAGTGCCGATACCGGTGTGGATGCGCGGGTAACGAGCGGGCCGCAGGGCCTCGGCGGCCACACGAATGTCGTTTTCGACGGCTCGCGAGAGGCCGCAGACGGTAGCTTCACGGGTTTGGGCGGCGATGGCCTGCACGGCGGCAAAATCGCCGGGGCTGGACACCGGAAAGCCGGCCTCGATGACATCGACGCCGAGCGATTCTAGCTGCCGGGCAATGAGAAGCTTCTCGTCGCGGTTTAGCTTGCAGCCCGGCACCTGTTCGCCGTCGCGGAGCGTGGTATCGAAGATTTGAATTTGCTGGGTTGCCATGCGATAATCGCCCGGAATCGGTGGGCTGCGGTTATGAATAGGTCGGCAAGAACTACCCCGCGCCAGCGCAGCAAAACCACGCTTTTGGAAATTCTACTATTTCCAAAAGCCGGCCTTCATCCATTAATCATTTATTTATCAGGTACTTGTTTTATTATTTCATACAATGCCTACGAAAAACCCGGAGCCTGTATTTCAGCTGATAAAGTCCCTGACGCGGACTGAAAAGCGCCATTTCCGGCTGTTTACCAACCGGCCGGGCGCGAGCGAGGACCTGAAATTCCTCTTACTTTTTGATGCCCTCGACGCACTGGAAACGGCTGACGACGCGGCCGTGCTGGCCCAGGTGCCCAGCCTGAAACGCGCGCAGCTGGCCAACCTCAAGGCCAACCTTTACCGGCAGCTACTAGCCAGCCTGCGCGTGTACCACGCCGGCCAGAACCCTGATATTCAGCTGCACGAGCAGCTCGACTACGCCCGCGTGCTCTACAACAAAGGCTTTTACCAGCAGGCCCTGCGCATGCTGGAGAAGGTGAAGCAGGGCGCACGCCAGGCCGAAATGCCGCACATCGTGCTGCTGGCGCTGGATTTCGAGAAGCTCATCGAAAGCCAGTACATCACCCGCAGCCTGAAGGACCGGGCCGATACCCTCACCGCCGAGGCCACCGATACCGTGGCGCACCTGGCCAACCAGCACGCGCTCAGCAACGCCTCGCTACGCCTCTACGGACTGTACCTCAAGGCCGGACACGCCCGCAACCGGGCCGACCACGAGCGCATCACGGCGTTTTTTCGGGAGAACATGCCGGTGGTTCCGGCCAATAATGGCGGCTTTTTTGAGAAGCTGTACTTCTACCAAGCGCACGTGTGGTACCACACGCTCGACCAGGATTTCCGGGCCGGCTACCGCTACGCCCAGAAGTGGGTTGATTTGTTTGAGGCCGCGCCGCACATGAAGGAGCTGCAGACGATGCTCTACATCAAGGGCCTGCACAACTTATTGGCTTCGCTTTACAATCTGCTGTACTACAGCAAATTCAAACAGGTATTGAATATCCTGGAAGAATTTGCCGCCAACCAGACCCGCCGCAGCAGCCCCAACACCGAAATCCTGCTGTTCCAGTACCTCTACACCAACCGCATCAACGCCTATTTCCTCGAAGGCCGCTTCACTGAGGGCCTGGAAATCATCCCGGACCTGCTGGAGCAACTGGAGCGCTACAAG
The DNA here is from genome assembly GCF_054776495.1 of Hymenobacter segetis. Taxonomy (NCBI): domain Bacteria; kingdom Pseudomonadati; phylum Bacteroidota; class Cytophagia; order Cytophagales; family Hymenobacteraceae; genus Hymenobacter; species Hymenobacter segetis. The sequence goes on from NZ_BAAHBV010000002.1 coordinate 1,196,879, forward strand.
CCGCAACTCGACCTGCACCGCACGCTGGTGCTGTACTACAAAATCGCCAGTCTGTATTTCGGCAGCGGCGAGTTCGTGAAGGCCATCGAATACCTGAACCTGATTATTCAGCACAAGGAATTGAGCCTGCGCGAGGACCTGCAATGCTTCGCCCGCATCCTGAACCTGATTGCTCACTATGAGGCCGGCGACGATGCCAGCCTGGACTATCAGATTCGCTCGGTGTACCATTTCCTGGGCAAGATGGACGACCAGCAGCCCATGCAGGTGGAGATTTTCCGGTTTCTGCGCACGGTGGGTAGCATCGCGCCGCACCAGGTGCGCGAGGCGTTTATCCGGCTGCGCGACAAGCTCATCGTCATCGCCGCCACACCTTATGAGAGCCGGCCGTTTTTGTATCTGGATATCGTGTCGTGGCTGGAAAGCAAGATTTCGAACGTGCCGGTGCAGGAGGTAATGCAGCGGAAGTTCCGGCAGATGAAGTAGCGCGGACTCTGCGAGTCCGCGAGCGAGCGCAGCGAGCATCGAGCGTATGGTGAGGTCCCGGTTGTTCGCTGCGCTCACTCGCGGACTCGCAGAGTCCACGCTACAGGCGGGCGTACCTTTGCGGACCAATTCACGCCCCCGAAAACAATGTCGGCAACGACCTTCCTACTGCTTTTCAACCTGCTCTTCGCCCTGCCGTCGGCCCCGAAACCGGCCACCGTATTCCCGGTGCCGAGCGGCGTGAGCAACCAACTGTTCTACCTGCAGCGCGACCCGAATACCAACACCGTCATCTACCAGCTGAACGTGGACCGCGCCGGCCACCTCAACGAAGACGAGCCCGTGAATGTGTTCTGGATTCGCTACGACGAGCACGGCGAGCGCAAGGATTTAAACTTCATCCAGCGCAAATTTGCCTACGGCCTCACGGCCGAAAAGCTGGCAACGGATAAATACGAGCTGAAATTCGCGGCTTACAATAAAGTCCGGTTCTTCCTGCTGCGCTCGCCGACGGATAAGGCTCTCCACGTCTACACCACCATCGCCGGCAAGCAGATTCAGCTGGAGCGCGTATTTCTGCGCATCGAGGGGGGCACCTTCTGGGTGCCGAATGTGAAGTACATCGAGTTCAAGGGCCTGAATACGTCTACTCTCCAACCGATAACGGAGCGGATAACGCTGTAGCGTGGTGTAGCGTGGACTTTTAGTCCGCGAGTAAAGGGATACGCGGGTGAAGAGTGAACAGACCGACCAGTCGGACTCCGCTACGCGCGGACTAAAAGTTCACGCTACATACCATCCCGTGTATCTTTGGCTACGGCCGTGCCGCCTGGCCCGGCTCCCTTTCCGCATGATTTCGGCCACCTCTCTGCAACGCCTCTTCGGCATCAAAGCCAGCGAAACCCGCACTGTGGGGCTGTTTTTGCTGCATAATTTCCTGCTCGGCATCGGTTCGGTGCTGGTGTATGTGGCGGCCAATGTGCTGCTGCTCGAGCACAATCCCGAGCATAGCTTGCCGCTGGGCTACATCGTGGGCGCGCTGGCTATGATGGCCGTGGGCAAGGTTTACACCCACTTCGAGCATCACTACCTGCTAAAAAAGCTGGCCGTGCGCGTGCTGCTGGCCGTGGTGGCGCTAGTAGGCGTGCTGGGCGTGTTGGTGGCCGTGGGCCATTCGGTGGCGGCAGCCGTGGCCATTATGGCCGGCTACCGCGTCATTTATCTCCTCACGAATCTCGAATTCTGGGGCATTTCGGCGGTGGTATTTGATGTGCGGCAGAGCAAGCGCCTGTTCAGCATCATCAGCTCGGGCGACATGCCGGCCAAGGCCTTGGGGGCAGTGCTGGCGGCTCTTATTCACGGCGACGCACAGCTGCCGGTGTTGCTGGGCGTGTCGTTTGTAGCCTACCTCGGGGCGTTGTTCACGCTGCGCGCCACGCTCAGCTCGCACGTGGTCGAGGCCACGGCGCGACCAGTACGGGCCGTGGCGCGGCCCCAGAAGAAACTGGTGCAGCAGCTCTTCGGCGGCAGCCAGCTGGTGCTGGCCATGTGCCTGAGCTTGGTGACCATCGCGGGCGTGATTACGGCCGTGGAATACATGTTTTTCCTGAACGTGAAGCACAAGTTTCATGAGTCGGAGGATGTGATGCAGTCGGTGGGCTGGCTGCTGGCGGCCACGTACTTAGCGGCCACGTTCTTCAAGCTGCTGGTGAGCCGGCAGGCGCTGGAACGCTACGGCGTACAGTGGTCGCTGCGGCTGCTGCCGGTGGTGGCCTTGGTGGCACTGGCCGTGTTTGGTGGCTACAAAGTGGCCAGCGGCTATTCGCAAACCGGGCAATTAGCCTTTTACTGCGGCTTGTATTTGCTGCTCGAAGTGCTGCGCCGCACCGTGTTCGACCCCGTGTTTCTGGTGCTGTTTCAGCCGCTGGCCCCGCCGCAACGGCTGGCCGCCCACACGCTGGCCAAAGGTTTTTATGAGCCGGCAGGCATGGCCCTGACGGGTGTACTGTTCTTCGCGCTGCGCTCCTCGGGCCTGCTCGATGGCAGCCTGCCCTTCTTCTGGATGGGCGCACTGCTGATATTATCCCTGCTTTTTTTGCGCCGCACCTATCTGAATTATCTGGCCGAATTGAAGGAAGGCTTGGGCCGCCGCTTCGCCGAAACCGCCGACCTGGCCCTGCCCGATGCGGCCCGCCACGTAGTGCTGGCCCACCTGCTCAGCCCCCACCCCACCGAGGTGCTAAATGCCGTGGCCTGGCTGCGCAAGCACGAGCCGCAAGCCCTCCCCGAACACGCCCCGCGCCTGCTCGAACACCCCGACGAACGGGTGCGCCTGGCCTTGCTGGCCACGCCCGAAGCACACCCGCTGCCCGTGGAAGCCCTCCAGGCCCTGGCCCTGCGCGACCCCGCCGCTACTGTGCGCGAAGCCGCTGCCCACCAGCTGGCCGCCGCCATCCCCGACGCGCCGGCCGTGGCCGCACTACTCGCCGGCGACGACCTGGCCGCCCGTCAGGGAGCCATTCGGGGCAGCCTGGAAACTGAGCCTCAGCACCAAGCCGCGCAGCACAGCCTGTATCTGCTGCTGCCCACCACCGGCCACAACCCGGCCCCCACCGCCGAACTGGCCGCTCTGACCCTGCTTCCACTTTTTCCGGTTGAGATTCAAAATGAGCTGATTGAGCGCCATCTTGCCAGCGCCGAGCCGGGAGTAGCCGAGGCCGCCCTCCGCGCTATCGGCACCGTGGGGCATCTGGAACTGGCCCATCACTTGCTGGCCGCCCTCGGCGATAAGCACCGCTGGCAGGCGGCCGCTGATAGCCTCGTGGCGCTGGGCCCGGCCGTGGTGCCGCTGGTACGCGAAGCCTTGTTGCGCGACGCCGAGCCCGCCCACCCGCAACGCCTGGCCTCGGTGCTGGAACGTCTCGATAACAGGGCCAGCCGTGCCGCACTGGTGGAGTTGGCCAAGCACCCGCACCTGTTTTCACGCGGGGTGGCGCTGCGGGCACTTCGCCGCTTCCCGGCCCGCAAGGCAGACCGGCCGGTATTTGAACAATTGCTGCGCGAAGAATTCACCCTGGCCGCGCAGTTGCTGCACGGGCTGGTGACGACGGGCGGCACAGACTTCACTGCTGCTATCGACTACGAATTGACGCTGTTGCACCAGCGCGTGTTCGGCCTGCTGGCCCAGCTCTTCGATGCCGAGCTGGTGGCCACGGCCCAGCGCAACGTGGCCCACGCCGCCCGCGAGCGCCAGGCCAACGCCCTCGAAATCCTCGACAATCTTATTCCCCGGCCCATTTACCAAGGCCTTCAGGCGCTGCTCGATGACTCGCCCGTGGCCGAAAAGGCCCGACTGTTCACTAGCCTTACGGCGCATAGCGCGCCGGCCCGTCCGCACCCGATGGTGGCAATGGGCGCGGCCTCAGCCGCTGGCAGCGCGGTGGCCCCGCCGCCGCACCTGGTAGCCGAGCTACCACTTACCACCGAAGCCCTGCCCACGCTACTGCTGCGGCGCGGCCACGTCGCCTTCACCTCCTGGACGCTGAGCGTGGCCCTGCGCCACTGGCAGCCCACCGAACCCGATGCGCTGGCCCTACTGCGCCCCTACTTCACTTCGCCTTACCTGCTGTTGCGCGATAGCGCCCAACTAGCCGCCGCCGCGCTGGCTGCCCACCGGGGCCAGCCCTTATCCGCCCTCAATCTTCCCGCCATGAGCCATTCACACGCCGCCGAGTCTAAAATCTCCGCCCTGGAGCGGGTGGTGGTGCTCAAAAGCACCGCCCTGTTTGCCACCACGCCCGAAAACGTGCTCAGCAGCATCGTGCCCATCATGAAGGAAGTGACGTTCCGGGAGGGCGAGGAAATCTTTGCCAAAGGCGACATTGGCACCTCGCTTTTCATCGTGCACGATGGGCAGGTGGGCGTTTTCAACGGCCCGCAGCAGCTGGCTACTTTCGGACCGGGCGACTTTTTTGGCGAGCTGGCTTTGCTCGATGCGGAGCCGCGCTCGGCCACGGCGGCGGCGCTGAGCGAAGTGCTCGCCTTCCGCATCGACCAAGAGGATTTCTACGACGTGATGGAGGAACGCGGCGAGGTGCTGCGCAATATCCTGCGCATGCTGTGCCAGCGGATTCGCACGCAGAATGAAAAGATGCGGGAGTTGGCGGGATGAGCAGCCGTAGCGTGGACTCTGAGAATCCGCGCCTGAACGAGCCTTCCGCAGCCAGCAAGGCGCGGACTCTCAGAGTCCACGTTACACGCTACTCCACCACCTCGTAAATCTTCACCGGCAGCGCCTTGTTCTTCAGCGTTACCTCGCTCACGAACTGGCAGTGGAAGGACTCTTTCACCCGTTCGTACACGGCTTCGCTGATTATAATCTGACCGGCTTTGGCGGCGGACTGCAGGCGTTGCGACATGTTTACCACGTCGCCAATCACGGTGTAATCCAGGCGTTTGAGGGAGGCCGAGCCGATGTTGCCGGATACGACTTCGCCAGTGTTCACGCCGATGCTGACTTGGGGGCGGTAGTCAAAGCCAGCGGGCAGCGGGGCCTGGCTTTGTTGCAGGGCGGTGCGGGCGGAGAGGGCGGCGTCGATGGCGCGGTCGAGGTGGTGCTCGCCCCGGAACACGGCCATCACGGCATCGCCCATGAACTTATCGACGTGGCCACCCTGGGCGATGAACTCCTTCACCACCAGGTCGAAATAGGTATTGAGCAGGCTCACTACGTCGGTGGGCGGCATCTTTTCGGCTAGGGCGGTGAAGCCGCAGATGTCGAGAAAAACTACGGTGGCTTCCACGGTTTCGGAGGCCAGGAGGCGGTTTTCGAAGTCGGGCCGCGTCATGAAATTGAGCACGGTTTCGTCGACGTACATCTTCAGGATGTTGTTTTCCTGGATGGCGCGGAGGGTGTCGCGCAGCTGGCGCACCTGGTCGGCGGTTTTTTCGATGGTCAGCTCCAGGTCGGCAAAATCGACGGGCTTCACCACGAAATCGAACGCGCCCCGGTTCATGGCCGTGCGCAGGTTGCCCATGTCGCCGTAGGCCGACACGATGACCGTTTTCATGGCCGGGTGCTCGGTGTGGGTGCGCGTGAGCAGCGTGAGGCCGTCCATCACCGGCATGTTGATGTCGCTGAGAATGACGTCGGTATCCGGGTGTTCGGTGATGCGCTCCAGGGCTTCCTGGCCGTTGGTGGCGAAGAGAAACTCGTAGGTGCTCTCCCGGATTTTGCGCCGAAACTTCTGCTTGATAAGCAGTTCGAGGTCGGCTTCGTCATCGACCACCAGAATTTTGGTTTTCATAGGATTGGCAGAAGGCGAATAATTGGACGAAAATACGTCAGAAAAGGATGGCGCTCAGATTATCGCTCGTTTTTCTACGCCGCCTTAGGGCAGCAGGTGCTGCAATTTCTCCTTTAGCACGGCAAAATCTACGGGCTTGGTCAGGAAATCATTGGCCCCCAGGCTCATGGCTTGCTGGTAGCTGGCGTTGTCGCCGTAGGCCGTAATCATCATCATGGTGGTGGGCGGCATCTCGAACTCCTCCTTGACGTGGCCGAGCAGGTCGAGGCCGCTCATGCCGGGCATGTTGATGTCGGAGAGAATGATGAGGACTTCGGAGTGGTGGGCGCGCAGGTAGGTCAGGGCTTCCTCGCCCGAAAAGGCGAAGCTGAAGCTCATTTCGCCGTTACGGATTTCGCGGCGGAAGCGCTGCAGAAATAGGTCGCGCACATCGGTTTCGTCGTCAACAACCAGAATTTGCATGGGGCGGAGGCGGGGAAAATTAGTCGGGCCAAAGGTAGGTTACGGCCCGGCTTAGGCGGGTAGGCCAATGAGAAATTTGGTGCCCTTGCCGGGCTCGCTCGCCACGGCCAGCGTGCCGCCGTGGGCTTTGGTGATGATGTCGTAACTCAGCGACAAGCCCAGGCCGGTGCCCTCGCCCGTGGGCTTGGTGGTGAAGAAGGGTTGGAAAATCTTGGCCCTGACATCGGCGGGAATTCCCGTGCCATTGTCGGAAACCTGGACCTCAACCTGCTTACCCACCTGCTTGGTGCTCACCGTGACTCTGGGCTGATAACCCACTTCACCCGTCTGTTGGCGCTGTTGCACGGCGTAGAAGGCGTTGCTGAACAGGTTGAGCAGCACCCGGCCCAGGTCGGCCCCCACGGCTTCGACTAGTGGCAGGCCGGGCGCAAAGTCAGTTTCCAGCTTCGCGTTGAAGGTTTTGTCCTTGGCCCGCAGGCCCTGGTAGGCCAGGCGCAGGTACTCGTCGGTGAGCTGGTTCAGGTCGGTGGGGGCGCGCTCGCCGGTGCTCGTGCGCGAGTGCTCCAGCATGCCCTTGACGATGGCCGCCGCCCGCCGGCCGTGGTGGCTGATTTTGCCCAGGTTCTGCCGCAGGTCGCTCACCAGCTCGGCCTCTAGCGCCACGTCACGCATGCCTTTGGCCTGCTCCTCTTCCAGTTCCTCCAACAGCTCGGTGCTCACTTCCGAGAAGTTGTTGACGAAGTTGAGCGGGTTCTGAATCTCGTGGGCGATGCCGGCGGTAAGCTCGCCCAGGCTGGCCATCTTCTCCTTCTGGATGAGCTGGGCCTGCGTGGCCCGTAGGTCCGTCAGGGACTGGTCGAGCTGGTCGCGCTGGGTTTGCAGCTCCTGCTTCTGGGCAGTCACGGCTTCGTTGAGGAGGCTCAGCGCCGCGTTGGCCCGCTGCTGGCGGCGGTTGCTGCGCCAGAGCAAAAACGAGAACCCGCCAATCAGCGCCAGCACCGTGAGCACGGCCCCGAGCACCCAGCGTTGGCGGCGGGCCCGCACCACGTCCTGCTGCTGGCTTTCGCGCAAGCGGGCGATGCGGGCCGTTTGGGCGCGGTCGGCCTGCTCAATCTCAAACTGCGCCACCTGCAGGGCGCCTTGGCCATCGCTCAGCGTGTCGGCCAAAGCCGTAGCGGCCTGATAATACCGGGCGGCGGGTGCCATTTGCCCGCGTGCCTGATAGTGGCGGGCCAAGGCGCGCAAGTAGGCCAGGCGCAGCGGCGTGCTGTGGGCATCGACGGCTTTGCGGTAGGCCTGTAGCCAGTAGGTTTCGGCGATGGCCGGCTTGCGCCGGGCTTCGTAATAGCGCGCCCAGGCCGCGTCCAGTTCCAGGGGAGCGGCCGTGATGACCAGCGGCAGCTTTAGCGAATCGGCCAGGGGCTGGGTATGCTGTAGCAGCACGCCGGCTTCGGCTACCCGGCCCAGCGCGAGCAGCGCCTGGCTTTTCAGCACCCAGGCAAAGGCCCTGATACGTAGCATGCCCAGCGGTACGGGTCCTGAGACGACGGTGGAGTTTTTTAGGACCTGGTCGGCCGCGCGCAGGGCGGCCGGGTAGTTCTGTTGCTGCAGGTAAACATTGCCAAGCGCGCGAAACAGGGCCACGCGTTGGGAAGCGCTGGTCAGGCCAGGCTCTGCCAAGTGCAGGTAACGCAAGGCTTTGGCGTAGTTGCCCCACTTCCCATAGCTGGCTCCCGCACTCAATAGAAAGATGCGGTAGAGGGAAGACGAAACCGGGCGGACCAGCGCGGCGGCCCGCAGGTACTGGCTGGTGGCTTGGTTATAATCGCCACGATAGGTGTAGGAGCCCCCCAGCGCGTGATGGCACACTGCCAGGCTGATAGTATCGCCACTGCGGAGGTATTGGGCACATTTGGCTTGGTAATACGCCAGCCGGGCACCTTCGCGGTTGAGGGTGCTGAAGGCCTCGCGTAGGCGGGCGAGCGGCCAAGACGCCGGCCGGTGCAGCCGGTCGAAAGCCGTCACGGCCGCTTGCAGACTGTCGAGCGCCGCCACTCCGTTGGCCTGTACTCCGGCGAGCAGCAGGCGGTAGGCGCGGTGTTCCGGGCGGCGTAGGCGCTTCGTAAGCACCACGACCGTCGCCATGTCGGACATAACCGGGTCTAGGGAGTACAGCGAGCAATCTATCAGGTGCAGCAGGGTGCGCAGCCGCGCCGTATCGGTCCGCTGCGCCGCCAGCACCCGGCGCAGCGAGTCGGGCGAAGCGGCCCAATAGCGGTGCGGAAAGGGTTGGGCCCTTACCGGACCACCTGCCAGGAGCAGCGCCAGCAGGCCCACCAAGAAGCCGGCGTGTTTCAGCCGGCGCAGCGTAGGGGTCGACATAAAAGCAAGAGAGTTAGGCGGGTAGGCAAATCGTAAACGTAGCACCCTCCCCCGGCTGGCTTTCGGCCGCGATGGTGCCGCCGTGGCCCTGGGCGATGATGTCGTGCGAAAGCGAGAGGCCCAGGCCCGTGCCCTCGCCCGTGGGCTTGGTCGTGAAAAACGGCTGGAAGATTTTCGCCTGCACCTCGGCCGCCATGCCCGTGCCGTTGTCGGCCACCCGAATGGCCACGTGCCCGTTCACGCGCTGCGTCGACACGCTCACGGTCGGGGCATAGCCGGTTTCGCCCGCTTGCTGGCGCTGTTGTACGGCGTAGAAGGCGTTGCTGAATAAATTGAGCAAGACCCGGCCCAGGTCGCCGGCCACAGCTTCGACCAGCGGCAAGCCGGGCGCGAAGTCGGTTTTCAGCGCGGCGTTGAAGGACTTGTCTTTGGCCCGCAGGCCCTGGTAGGCCAGGCGCAGGTACTCATGGGTGAGCTGGTTCAGGTCGGTGGGGGCGCGCTCGCCGGTGCTCGTGCGCGAGTGCTCCAGCATGCCCTTGACGATGGCCGCCGCCCGCCGGCCGTGGTGGCTGATTTTGCCCAGGTTCTGCCGCAGGTCGCTCACCAGCTCGGCCTCTAGCGCCACGTCACGCATGCCTTTGGCCTGCTCCTCTTCCAGTTCCTCCAACAGCTCGGTGCTCACTTCCGAGAAGTTGTTGACGAAGTTGAGCGGGTTCTGAATCTCGTGGGCGATGCCGGCGGTAAGCTCGCCCAGGCTGGCCATCTTCTCCTTCTGGATGAGTTGGGCCTGCGTGGACCGCAACTCCGTCAGGGAGGTATCGAGCTGGTCGCGCTGGATTTGCAGGTCCTGCTTCTGGGCCGTGACGAGGTGTTTGAGGCGCTCGGAGCGGCGGAAGGCGTAGTAGAACACGGCGGCTAGCACCAATAGCATCACCACGCCACTCAGCAGAAACGCGCCCACGATGCGCTGCTGCCGGTCGCGGGCGGCGGCCAGGGTTTGCTTTTGGCGCAGCCCCGCAATGCGGTCGTTCTGGGCACGCTCGGCCTGTTGGCCCTCATATTGCGCCACGTGAAACTGGCCCTGGGCGGTTTCGAGCGAGTCGGCCAGGGCGGTGGCGGCCAGGGCGTAGCGGGCGGCTGGGGCGGACTGGCCACGCTGCTGGTAGAAGCGGCCCAGCTCGCGCAGGTAGGCCAGGCGCAGGGGCGTGGAGCGTGACTCCTGCGCCTGGCGGTAGGCGGCCAGCCAGTGCGTTTCGGCGCGGACCGGCTCGCCGCGGGCCGCATAGTAGCGCGCCCAGGTGGCATTCAGCTCAAAGTTGCCCGCCGGACCAGTTACGGGTAGATGCAGGGAGTCGGCCAGGCGCTGGGCCGGGGGCAGCAGCCGGCCGGCCTCGGCCACCCGGCCCTGGCCCAGCAGCACGGCACTTTTGACCACCAGCCCATATGCTTTTTGAAAGGGCGGCACCGTGTCGCGCGGTGACTGAGGGCTCAGGGCGCGGTCGGCGTAGCGCATGGCCAGCGGGTAGCGGTGCTGCCGGCGGTAGGCGTCGGCAATGGCCCGGTTCAAAAATCCCCAGTTGCCGGCACTGGTTCCCGCCCAGCCCACGGCTTGCCGCAGGTAGGGCATGGCCCGGTCGTAATTACCCCACTGCACGTAGGAAGCCCCGATTACAGCCACCTCGTTGTAATAGAAAAAGGGGCTGAAGGGCCGGAACAGCTCCGCCGAGCGCAGGTAGTAGCTGATGGACTGGTTGTAGTCGCCCCGGTAGGCGTAGTAGCCGCCCAGCGCGTGGCAGCAGGCGGCCATGTTTTTGGTGGCGTGGCGCTTTTCATAGAAGGCCAGCTTGGCCTGGTAATAGGCGTGCTTGGCCTCCTGCCGGTTGAGCTGGTTAAACAGCACCCGAATTCCGATGAGCAGGTTGGGCGCGGGATGGCCCAGCGAATCGAATGCCGTCACCGTCGCCTGCAAGCTGTCGAGGACTGCGGGTAGGGTTGCGCGATTATCCGGTAGCCGGATAGCACCCAGCAGCCGGCGGTAAGGACGGTAATCGGGGCGGTGCAACCGCCCGGTTAGGGCCACCAATTCGGTTAGCTCGGCATCCCGAGCACTAATAGGCTCCAAATCAGCCAGGTGGCGAAGCGTGCGCAGGCGGGCGGTATCGGCGCGCTGGGTGGCCAGCACCCGGCGTAGCGAGTCGGTATTGGTATCCCAGTAGCGGCGGCTGGGCGTAGGCTGGGCGGCCAGCGGGCCGCTCAGCAGCAGAAGCAGCCCCAAGGCCACAAGCAGTAGAAAGTGACGCATAGGCAACAGCGAATCACCACGCAGCGAACTACTTCTCGTGGCCAGAATTATTCCCGGTTAAAATTGGGATTTATCCCGGCAAGCTAATCACGAATTCGGTGCCTTCGCCCTCCCGGCTTTGCACGGCCAGGGTGCCGCCATGGCCCTTGGTCACAATTTCGTGGCTCATGGACAGGCCCAAGCCCGTGCCCTCGCCCACCGGCTTGGTGGTGAAGAAAGGCTGGAACACCTTGGCCTTCACCTTCTCTGACATGCCCGTGCCGTTGTCCCGAATGCTGATTTCGACCTGCCCCGCCGTCACCCGGCTGCTCACCGTGAGGGCCGGCTGATAATCGGGGCCGGATTGCTGGCGCTGGCGCTGCTGCACGGCATGGAAGGCATTGGTAAACAGATTAATCAGCACCCGGCTCAGGTCCTGCGGCACTACTGATACGGGCGGCAGCGCCGGGTCGAGCTGGGTGATGAGTTCGGCGGTGAAGTCCTTGTCCTTGGTGCGCAGGCCCTGGTAGGCCAGGCGCAGGCTTTCCTCGATGAGGGCGTTGAGGTCGGTGGGCAGGCGCTGGCTGGTGCCGGTGCGTGAGTGCTCCAGCATGCCCTTGATGATGGACGTGGCCCGCTGCCCGTGCTGGCTGATTTGCTTGAGGTTCTGCTTCAGGCCGTCGAGGATTTCGCGCTCTAAGGTGGTGTCGCGGGCGGGGTTGTGGGGGTCGCCGTTTATCTCGTCCACCAGCTCGGTGCTCACTTCGGCGAAGTTCTTCACGAAGTTGAGCGGGTTTTGCAGCTCGTGGGCAATGCCGGCGGTGAGCTCGCCCAGGAAGGCCATTTTCTCGCGCTGCACCAGCTGGTCCTGAGCAGTTTTGAGCTCGGCCAGCGACTGCTCCAGCGCCCGGCGGGCGCGCTCTTCCTGGCGGCCGTGGCGGGCCAGAATTACGGCCAGCACCAGCAGGCCCACCAGGCCGGCCACCAGCCCGGCGGTACGGTAGCGGGCGCGCAGCGCGGCCTGGCTGGCGGCCACTTCCTGCATCCGCTGCTGCTCGCGGTAGTTGAGGCTTTGCAGGCGCATCACCTTCTCCTGGCCGAAGAGCGTATCCTTCATCACCAGCATGAGGCTCTGGTATTTGAGGGCGCTGTCGGGGCGGCCGCGCTGCTTGAAATCCTGGGTGAGCAGGGTGCTGGCATTGAGCACGCCGCGCAGGAAGCCGTTGGTCTGGGCTGCCTGGCAACCCAGCCGGGCGTAATAAATGCTGGAATCGGGCTGGCCGATTTTTTGATACAATTCGGCCAAGCCTACGTAAGCAAAATTGAGGCTGCGCAAGTGGTGCACCTTCTTCGATTCGGCAATGCTCTGGTGGTAGAAGGTGCGGGCCTGCGCCACCTGGCCGCTTTTGCGGGCCACGTTGCCCAGGCCGTACAGAATGTAGTTGGTAGGAGTGTGCAGGCGGCGGGCCAAGGCGTAGGCCCGCTCCTGAAAAATCCGGGACGAATCAATCTGACCAAACAAGTCATACGCCAGCCCGATGTTGCTTAGCTCAATCACCGTGCGGTGCTCGTCGTGCAGCTGCTCGCCAATTTTCAGGGCGCGGAAATAGTAGGCCAGCCCCTGGCGCTTGTCGCGTAGGTACACGTAAATGATGCCGATGCTGCGCAGGTTCTGGGCTATCAAGCCCTGGTCGTGGGTGGTTTCGGCGATGCGCAGCGACTGCTGAAACACCTCCAGCGAACGCGCCAGGTTGCTCTCGCGCAGGGCGGCCCCCAGGCGGTTGAGGGCCGCACCCTCGCCCTGCTGGTAGTGAATGCGGCGGGCCAGGGCCAGCGCTTTGTTGGCGTATACGGCGGCCGAGTCGGTGTGCTGGGTCCAGAGCTGGTCGCTGATTTGGCAGAGCAGCGTTACCCGGTCGAAGTCGGTTTGGGGCAGCGTGAGCAGGTGGCGCAGGCTGTCCACGGCCGCGCCCGGCGTTGGCGTTCCGGCCGCTCGCGGCCCGGCCACCACCGGCCCCGGGCCCGCCAGCAGCACGGCCAGCACTATGCCCAGCCAGCCAAGCCTGCGAAGAGCTGAAACCCGGGTAATAATAGAAATCAACGAACTGGTTCTAAGGGAAACAAAGTAAAAAAAGCCGGCGCTTATTCACTTAAGCAACAGGCCAAAGCCCAGCCCTAACCGCTAAGTATGCGCCATAGTTCAGCGGCTTAGCGGCGGTGGCTGGTGGTAGAACCAGAAAGAGACAACGGCGGCAGTTAGCCGGCTTGATTAATAGGCAAGCTAATCAGAAACTCGGTAAAGCTGCCCTCCTGCGACGTGACGGAAAGCGTGCCGCCGTGGCCCTGGGTCACAATATCATAGCTCAGCGACAGGCCCAGGCCGGTGCCCTCCCCGGTGGGCTTGGTGGTGAAGAAGGGCTGGAAGATTTTGGCCCGCACGGCTTCGGGAATGCCCTGGCCGTTGTCGCGCACCCGGATTTCTACCTTGTCGCCCACCCGGCGGGTGCTGATGCCCACGGTGGGCGCGTAGCCGGCCTCGCCGCCGCGCATCTGCCGCTGGCGCACGGCATAAAAAGCGTTGCTGAGCAGGTTGAGCAGCACCCGGCCCAGGTCCTGGGCAATGGCCTCAACGGGCGGCAGGGCGGGGTCGAAATCGGGCTTGAGCGTGGCGTTGAAGGTTTTGTCCTTGGCCCGCAGGCCGTGGTAGGCCAGGCGCAGGTACTCGTCGGCCAGCTGGTTGATATCGGTGGGGGTGCGCTCGCCGGAGCTGGTGCGCGAGTGCTCCAGCATGCCCCGCACAATGCTGGCCGCCCGCCCGCCGTGCTGACTGATTTTGAGCAGGTTCTGCTTGAGGTCGGCCAGCAGCTCGGCTTCCAGCTCCAGGTCGCGGTCGGGTTTCAGCTGCTCTTCTTCCAGCTCGGTGATGAGCTCGGCGCTCACGTCAGCAAAGTTGTTGACGAAGTTGAGCGGATTCTGAATCTCGTGGGCAATGCCGGCCGTGAGCTCGCCCAGGCTGGCCATTTTTTCAGACTGCACCAGCTGGGCCTGGGTGGTGCGCAGCTCCACCAGGGCACCGCTCAGCTCCTGCGCCTGGTGCGTGAGAGCGGCGGTGCGCTCGGCCACCAGGCGCTCCAACTCTACGTTCTGGGCCTCAATGAGGCGCTTGGCTTTTTCCTCCTCTTCGCGCAGCACCCGTTCTTTTTCGAGCTGCTTTTTCTGACTGCGGGCAATGAAAATGAACGTAATCAGCCAGATGATAACGAAGCCTTGCGTAGTATCGAGAAAGGCATCGAAGCTCTTGGGAATCTTCCCATTGGAGTCTTCAATGATGATTTCGAGCACCTTATACACCACAAACGGGGCCGTGGCAAACAGCAGCGTGCGCGCCGGGCGGTAGTGCCGCAGGGCCAGCAGCACGCCCAGCAGCGCAAAGAGCACCAGCAGCCAGTACACATCGCCCAAAATCGGCGACTTGAAACTAAACGCCAAGGAAATGACAATCAGCACCGCCGCCGGCACCCAGATGTAGTTCAGCGCCCGGTGCCAGCGGGGCAGCCGTTGCGGCAGGTCCAGAAACCGGCTCAGGCCACGCGCCATGCCGTACGCCATCGGGGCCAGGTAAAAAAGGTCGCCGTAACCAGCCGAGTGAGCCATAGAGGAAGGAGCGCAGAAGCAAGAATGTAGAGCAAAAAACGGCGCGCGGGCCGCCGCAAAGTTGGGCAGTTCGGCTGAATTTTCTTCGTATCTGGTTTCGGCCCTGCCCAAACGGCTGGAAATGTACTGCCCCGGCCGTTATGCTTTGCCGGCCGGCGGCAGGCTAATGATGAATTCGGTGCCCTCGCCCTCCACGCTTTCCACGGCCAGGGTGCCGCCGTGGCCCTTGGTCACAATCTCGTGGCTGAGCGACAGGCCCAGGCCCGTGCCCTCGCCCACCGGCTTGGTGGTGAAGAAGGGCTGGAAGATTTTTTCCCGCACCTGCGCCGGCATCCCTGTGCCATTGTCGTGCACGGTAATTTCGATGGTGCCGGTGGCGGTCTGGCGCGTGCATACCGTCACGGTGGGCTGGTAGGCAATGGCAGCGGCACCTTCCTGCTGGCGCTGGCGCACGGCGTGCAAGGCATTGGTGCACAGGTTTACCAGTACGCGGGTGAGGTCGGAGGCCACCACGGGCACCGGGGCCAGGTTGGGGGCAAAATCCTGCACCAGCGTGGCATGAAAGGCGGCATCCTGAGTGCGCAGGCCCTGGTAGGCCAGCGCCAGGGCCTCGGCCACCAGGGCGTTTAGCTCGGTAGGCACGCGCGGGCCGGCACCGGTGCGAGCATGGGCCAGCATGTCGGTGATGATGGCGGAAGCCCGCTGGCCCTGCTGGCTGATTTTGAGCAGGTTCTGCTTCAGGCCGGCCATTATTTCCTGCTCCAGGCCGGCAGGCTGCGCGGTGGGGCTGTGGTCGAGCAGGCCCACGCTCACATCGGCGAAGTTTTTCATGAAAGCCAGCGGGTTCTGCAGCTCGTGAGCAATGCCGGCCGACAGCTCGCCCACGAAGGCCCATTTCTCGGCCGCTACCAGCTGGCTTTGGGCGGCGCGGAGCTCGTCCTGCTGCTGCGTCAGCAGCGCGTAGGCCCGCTGCTTTTCGCGGTTGTTGCGCCAGAGCACGGCGCTCAGAGTGCCCACCGCCCCCAGGCCCAGCAGGGCCCCCAGCAGCAGCCAGCCCTGCTGGCGGTTACGGGTTTGGATGAGCCGGCTGGTGCTGGTGAGCATCCCAATCTGGGCCTGTTTTTTGGCCAGCTCGGCGCGGTATTCCAGCACGGCGGCTTGGCGCTGCAAGTCGCTGCTATTGAGGCTATCACGGTAAGCGCCAAACAGTTCCTCGTAGCGGTAGGCGGCCGCGAAATCGCCGCGCCGGGCCGAGGCCTGGGCCAGCACCTGGCTGGCGTCGCGGCTGGATGGGCGGTCGCCGCTGCGGCGCGTGGCCTGCAAGCTGCGCTGGGCGTAGATGATGGCGCTGTCGGGGCGGCCGGTGTGCAGGAAGGTGCGGGCCAGCACCAGTTGCGCCCGGGGCACTTCGCCCACGACTTGCAGGCGCGCCGCGCGCCGCAGGCTGCTGCGCACGTTGGCAAATGCTTCGGCGTAATGGCCCTGACGCTCTTCCATGTCGCCAATATTGATTTCTTCGAAAACCAGCCCGCCCTCGTCATTGGTTTGCCTGAAGACATTAGCTTCCTGCTCGTAATTAGCTTGAGCTTTGGCCCATTGGCCCTGAGTGCGGTAGAGGTTGCCCAGCCCGGCGTAGGCGTGGCCGATGCCGTTCTGGTCGCCCGAGCGCCGGGCCCAGCGCAGGCCCTGCGTGAGGTAGCGCCGGGCATTGTCATACTCGTGCAGGTAGGTGCTGGTGATGCCCAGCTGGGTGTTGAGAAAGGCCAGCCACTTCTGGCTGTGAGCCGCTTTGGCCAGGGCCAGGCCGCGCAGGTTGGCCTGCAACGACTTGGCGTACAGGCCCTGTTCCGAGTACACACTCGACTGGTTGTAGAGGCTGCGGGTTTGGCCCAGGCGGTCGCCGCTCAGCTCAAAGTCGTGCCGGGCTTGCTCCGAAAAGCTTTCGGCCAGGGTATACTCGCTGCGGTGGCGGTAGTGAAATCCCAGGCCCAGCTCGGCCTCGGCCGCGCCGGCGGTGTAGCCCAGCAGCTGCGCCAGCTGGCGTGCTTCCTCAAACAGCGCCGCCGACTCATTGGGAGCCTTGTTGCGCAGCTCCAGCGCCAGCGTGTTAAGGCTATTGACGCGCCCGGCATCAGGCTGCGGGTGGGCGCGCAGGGCCGCTCGCAGCCGGTCGATGGATTGGGGCCGGGTTTGGGCCTGAGGCTGAGCCTGCACGGGCGCGAACGCACTCAGCAGCACGCCGCCGGCTATGGCCCCGCGCAGGCCCCAGCCCAGCACCGTGCGGCGCAAGCCCAAGGCCCAGTGGGTGGCGGCGGCGCGCCCCGTCCAGTTAGCAGGCTTTTCCACAGCTCAGGCGGGCAGGGTAATGAGGAATTCGGTGCCCTCGCCCTCGCGGGTTTCCACGGTGAGGGTGCCGCCGTGGCCCTTAGTCACGATGTCGTAGCTCAGCGATAGGCCCAGGCCGGTACCCTCGCCGGGCGGCTTGGTGGTGAAGAAGGGCTGGAAGATTTTTTCCCGCACCTGCGCCGGCATCCCCGTGCCATTGTCCGAAACCAGAATTTCCACCACCGGGCTGTCGGTGGGGCGGCGGGTGCGCACTGTCACGGTGGGCTGGTAGCTGGCCGGCCCGCTGGTGCCCTGCTGCGCCAGGTCGCGCTGGCGCTGGCGCACGGCGTGCAAGGCATTGGTACACAGATTCAGCAGCACGCGGCCCATGTCCTGCGTCACCAGGGCCACCGGGCCCAGGCGGGGGTCCAGCTCCTTGCTCAGGGTGGCGTAAAAGTCCTTATCGGTGGCGCGCAGGCCCTGGTAGGCCAGCGACAGCGAATCGGCGGCCAGGGCATTGAGGTCGCTGGGCACAGGCTGGCCGGTGCCGGAGCGCGAGTGCTCCAGCATGTCCTTAATAATGGATGAAGCCCGCTGACCGTGCTGGCTGATTTGCTGCAAATTCTGCTTCAGACCAGCCAGAATCTCGGTTTCCAGCGCCGGGGCCTGGCCGTCGCCGTCACCATTCATGCCCTCCACAAGGTCGGTGCTGACTTCGGCAAAGTTTTTCATGAAGGTGAGCGGATTCTGCAGCTCGTGAGCAATGCCGGCCGTGAGCTCGCCCAGGAAAGCCATTTTCTCGGCCTGCACCAGCTGGTTCTGCGTTTGGCGCAGCTGGGCCAGGGTGCGCCGGTTCACCTGCAGCTGGCGGTAGATGAACGCGCCCAGGCACGACACCACCAGCACCGTCAGCAGCGCGCCCAGCAGTAGCCACTGGCCTAGGCGCAGGCGCACGGCCTGCACCGCCTGCGCCTGTTGCAAGCTGGCAATCTGCGCGTTCTGGGCTTGCTCCATCCGCTCGCTTTCGTACTGGGCTACGTGGAAAGTATTCTGGGCAGCATTCAGCGTATCAGTCAGGGCGATGTAGGCCCGGGAGTAGCGCTGGGCCTCGGCCGGCCGGTTGCGGGCATCATAAAAGGCGATGAGCTGCTTCAAATATTCGGGCCGCAGGCGCTCGATGCGGGCGGCAGTGGCTTTGCGGTAGGCCAGCAGCCAGTGGCTTTCGGCGCGGGCATCGTCGTGCCGGGCCGTGTAGTACCAGGCCCAGGCGGCATCCAGCTCAAACTCGCCCGGCCGGCCCGACATGGGAATGCGCAGCGAATCCCCGAGCTGTTGGGCACGCTCCAACAGCTGGCCCGCCGGCCCTACGCGCTGCATTTGCAGCAGCACCCGGCCCTTTTGCACCAGCGCGTAGGCCTGGCTGAGCTTGCGCTCGGCGGCATCGCCGCCGCGAGCGGTCAGCACCGAATCCACCATGTGCAGAGCGGTGGTGGGATGGTCGCCCTCGGCATACAGGCGCGACAAAGCCAAGAATGTAAACACCCGCTCCAGGCCTTGAATGCGCCGGAACTCGGGCAGGCGCAGGGCCTGGCCCAGGTACTGCACAGCTTTGGCGCGGTTGCCCCAGTCGGCATACACGTCCCCGGCCACCAGCAGCTCGCGCACGTAGAGCGGCCGGTCGTAGGCCCGCACCAGGTCGGCGGCGCGGAGCACGCTGTTGAGGGTGCGATTATAGTCGCCCATGCGCCGGTAGTAGCCGCCCTCCGACACGTAGCAGGCGGCCACGTTCTCGGTGGCCCTGCGCAGGCGGTAGTACGCCAGCTTTTCCTCGTAGTAGCGCTTGCGGGCATCCATCTGGTTCAGCCGGTTGTAGAGCGTCACCAGGTCAATCAGCAGCCACGGAATTGGCCGGCCCAGGCGGTCAAACTCCGTCACGGCTACCTTAATGGTGTCCAGGGCGGCCGCGTCGGCATTGCCCTGCTGCCACAGTACCAGCCCGTTGCGCAGGTGGCGGTAGGGTGCTGCGTCCAGCACTTGCAGCTGCTTATTGAGGCGCAGCAACTGGTCGAGCAAGGGCAGGGCCTGCACGTTGGTGGGGTGCAGGTCGAGCAGGTGCTGCACCACCCGCAGGCGGGCAGTATCAGAAGTTTGCTGCGGCAGGACACGGGTCAGCGAATCATAATCGGCCTCCCAGTAGTGCTGGCGGGCAACCACCGGCCCGCCCATCGCCCAGAAAATCAGCACCGTAAAAATCCATCTCATGGGCAAAGCTGGGTCTTGGCGGCGACGGGGAAATAAGTGGCCCATGCATACCGCATTCCAGAGCACGACACTGGCGGCCGGCACGAAAAGCGGTGGGATTGATGGGGCATCATCGCGGGTAGAAGCGAGTGGAAAACAGGTAAAATTACGGCCAGACTGCCGGGCCAGCCAGCATCGCCGGGCCCCGGCTACGCGCCGGTTTCCTTTGTCCGCGTAAAGATGAATTAATTACTCCAATTCCCTTATAATTGACACCAACAAATAGAACATTTACCTTAATTTTCAGTAAATTAGCCTTCCGCAAATCCATTGTCAGCAGGCAGTACACGGCCTCATAATAAAGGGAACCGAGTGCGATGGCTAATCAAGGTAGCGAATAATCCTGTTGTGCGATAAATCATATCTCGATTTATCGCAGCATTTCAATTTATTGAAAGTGGCGTAGTAGTTGCTGGCTGCTTCCTAAGTTTTGCTTTTTCTCTGTTTTTTGCCGTCGTGCCCCGCCGGGTTTCATCATCTCACCGCGTCCGTTCCTGCCGTATGCGAGCCCTACCTGCCGAAGCGTTTATCGTGCGCGAGCTGCGCCGGGGCCTGGCCCCCACCCTCTACTACCACAGCCTGGCCCACACGCTTGACGTGGCCCAGGCCGCCCAGACGCTGGCCGCCGCCGAAGGCGTGACCGATGCCGAAACCCTCACCCTACTCCGCACGGCGGCCCTGTACCACGATGCGGGCTTCCTGCACACGTATGAAGGCCACGAGGCCCGGGGATGCGAGATAGTGCGCGGCACGCTGCCGGAATTCGGCTATTCGCCAGGCCAGGTTGAGAAGATTTGCGCCCTGATTATTGCCACCCAGTATCCGCAGGAACCCCGCTGCCACCTGGCCCAGATTCTCTGCGATGCCGACCTCGACTACCTCGGCCGTCCCGATTTCGTGCCCATTTCCACCAGCCTGTTCCGCGAGCTGACGGCCCGCCAGCTCATCGCCAGCGAACACGCCTGGTTTCAGCTGCAGGAGCGTTTCCTGACCGGCCACCAGTACTGGACGGCCACGGCCCTGGCCCTGCGCGCCGCCCCCAAACAAGCGCGGCTTGCCCATATCCGCGCCCGCCTGGCCGCTTGGCCCAGCCCGGCGACGGCTTAATAATCGGCCAGGCCGTTGCGCAACGAGTACACTTCTGCGAAGCCATTGCTGAGTAGCAATTGCGCTGCTTTCTGGCTGCGCACGCCGCTGGCGCAATGCACCACCACTAGCACTTTGGGGGTTAATTCGGCCAACTGAGTCGCCAGCTGCCCCAACGGAATCAGCTGCCCGCCGATGCTGCGGTGAGCGTGCTCGTGGGGCTCGCGCACATCAATCAGCTGGAGCGGCCGGCCGCTGGCCTGCCAGTCCTTCAACTCATCGGCCGAGATTTCGGGGGCGCGGGCCGTGGCGGCTTCGAGCGGCGCTTCGCCGCAGAAAGCCGCGTAGTCGGGGGCCAGCGTGGTGAGGTGCTGGTTGGCCGCCACGGCCCGGAAGCCGATGGTCTGGAAGCGCATGCTGAGGGCATCGACTAGCAGCAGACGGCCGCTCAACACCTCCCCTATTTCGAGGATGATTTTCAGGGTTTCGTTGGCCTGCATGGTGCCGATGAGGCCGGGCAGCACGCCCAGCACGCCGATTTCGGCACAATTGGGGGCATCGCCGGGAGCGGGCGGCACCGGATGCAGGCAGCGGTAGGTGGGGCCATTCTGGTAATTGAACACCGAAACCTGCCCCTCAAACTTGAAGATGGCCCCGAATACCAGCGGCTTGCCCAGCACCACACAGGCATCGTTGACGAGGTAGCGGGTGGCAAAATTATCGGAGCAGTCTACCACCAAATCGTACTCCGCGAACAGCGCCAGCGCATTGGCTGCCGAAAGCACCACTTGGTACGGTTGCAGTTCGATGAAGGGATTCTGGGCGCGCAGCCTTTCGGCGGCCACCACGGCTTTGGGGCGGCCCACGTCGGCGGTGGCGTAGAGCACCTGGCGCTGCAGGTTGCTGTCGTCCACTGTGTCAAAGTCGAGCAGGCCGAGCGTGCCCACGCCGGCGGCGGCAAGATATTGGAGCACGGGGCAGCCCAGCCCGCCGCAGCCCACCACCAACACGCAGGCCGCTTTAAGCTTTTGCTGGCCGGCCGCACCTATTTCGGGCAGCAGCAGGTGGCGGCTGTAGCGGTTGGTTTCGGCGGCGGAGAGCGGGGCGGTGGCGGGGGGCATTGGGGTAGCGGGGTTTTGGCGCTTTGGCGCAGTGCGTCGGCTCATTTAAACAGCGGGCCGGGGCAATTGGCGGCAATCCGACTGCAAACTTCGGGTGAATGCCGTCCATTAGCCGGCGTTGCGCTTACGGCTTTCCGCCAGCCAGCGCTGCCACCAAGCCATTGCATGCAGCCTGATTGCTACCCTACATTTGCCGAATCAGGCAAAACCACGGGCAAGTAACAAGCGGGTTTTTACAAGTTTATTTTGCTTAACATAATAATAAAATGATATTACAGACCTGATTTTCAATTGATACCGACTATTTTCGACCATTAGGCAACAGCAGGCCGCATCCTATGGCCACCCCTCACCGAGCCACATCCAAGCAGTCTGCCTGACAACCGCTACCCCGGAGCGAACTTACCGCCATGAAAGTTTGCTTCCCGCTTTTTGCCCTGGCGGCGCTGCTACTCGGCCCGCCGCCCCGCACCCAGGCCCAGAAAGCCGCCCTGCACGAGTTGCCCATCACGCCGGC
Source organism: Hymenobacter segetis (assembly GCF_054776495.1). Lineage (NCBI taxonomy): Bacteria > Pseudomonadati > Bacteroidota > Cytophagia > Cytophagales > Hymenobacteraceae > Hymenobacter > Hymenobacter segetis. The sequence goes on from NZ_BAAHBV010000002.1 coordinate 1,218,800, forward strand.
CACCGCCGCGTGGGGCTATTATGATGCCGCCGCGCCGCCCGTGCTACGCATCAAATCCGGCGAAACGGTGCGGGTGCACACGCTCATCACCTCCACGCCGGCCCGGCTGGAAGGCGCGGGCCTGCCCGCCGCGCAAGTTGAGCCCAACCTGCGTGACATCACCGAGCATGTGACCAACAAAGGGCCGGGCGGGCACATCCTCACCGGCCCCATTTTCGTGGAAGGGGCCGAGCCCGGCGACGTGCTGGAAGTCCGCATTCAGTCCATCGATTTGGCCATTCCCTACGCCTACAATGCTTTCGGGGCCAAAAGCGGCTTCATCCCCGAGGATTTCGGCTACGCCAAAATGCGCATCATCCCGCTCGATGCGAAGAAGATGGTGGCGCATTTTCTGCCGGGAATCGACGTGCCGCTGCGGCCGTTTTTCGGGAGCATGGGCGTGGCCCCGCCGGCCGCGGCGGGCCGCATCAATAGCGCGCCGCCCGGCATCCACGGCGGCAACCTCGATAACAAGGAACTGGTGGCCGGCACCACGCTCTATCTGCCGGTGCACGCGGCGGGGGGCCTGTTTTTCGTGGGTGATGGCCACGCTGGCCAAGGCAACGGCGAAGTCGACATTACGGCACTGGAAACCTCGCTCACGGGCACGCTGCAATTCATCGTGCGCAAGGATTTGCACCAAACCCTGCCCCGCGCCGAAACGCCCACCGCCTACATCAGCATGGGCCTGAACGAGGATTTGACCCTCGCCGCTAAGGACGCAGTACGCGAAATGATTGCCTTTCTGGTGGCCGAAAAGCACCTCAGCCGCGACGATGCCTATATGCTGTGCAGCGTGGCCGGCGACCTCGACGTGACGCAGGTGGTGGACGGTACGCGCGGGGCGCACATGATTTTGCCCAAGAGCATTTTCGGGAAAGTGAAGACAGCGAAGAAGGAATAGCAAGACATTCTTCATTATTAGCTCAAACCAAAAAATCCAATATCTTCGCTATCCACGCTTTCCTTTCGACTTAGCATCTGGCTATGATACAAAAGAGTCTGTTTTTCTTCGTGTTGCTGGGTGCGCCGCTGGCTGGCTGGGCGCAAGTCGACACCGTGCGGGCCAGCACCCTGCCCGGCCCGCAGCTGGCCGAAAAGGCTTACAACAGCGGCCTCGTCAGCTTCAGTAAGCAGAGCTACCCGGCGGCGCTGGCCAGTTTCGACCAGGCCATTGCCGCCAAGCCCGATTTTGCGGCTGCCTACACCAACCGCGCCGCCACCCGCTACGAGCTGAAAGAATACCCGCAGGCGCTGGCCGACTACGACCAAGCCCTGAAGCTGGAGCCCGGCAACTACGCCGGCTACTTCGGCCGCGGCCGCACCCACGAGGCCCAGAACCAGCCCAGCGAGGCCGAAACCGACTATTCCGAAGCCGTGAAGGCCAAGGCCGACTACGCGCCGGCATGGTACAGCCGCGCCGTGCTGCGCTTCGAGAAAGGCGAATACCAAGCTGCCCGCGACGATTTCGACGGGGCCATCAAGGCCGACCCCAAGCTGGCCTACGCCTACCACGACCGCGCCAGCACCCAGCAGAAGCTCGGCAACTACGCCGCCGCCGCCCTGGACTATACCGAAGCGCTGGCCTTGCAGCCCGAGCTGCTCTCGGCCCTGCTGAACCGCGCCACCGCCGAGCGCCACACCGGCCAGCTGCCCCAGGCCCTGAAAGACTACGACGCCTACCTAGCCAAGAAAACCGACAACGCCCTGGCCTACAACAACCGGGGCAGTGCCCGCTTCGAAAACAAGGACTACGCCGGGGCCATTGCTGATTTCAGCCAGGCACTCCAGCTCGACCCGAAGTACGCCTACGCCTGGAACAACCGCGCCGCCGCTCAGCTCAAGCTGGAAAAATACGCCGATGCCGCCGCCGATGCCAGCGCCGCCCTCAAGCTAAAACCCGACTACGCCGAGGCCTACCTCAACCGGGGCCACGCCCGCGAAATGCTCCGCCAAGCCGATGAGGCCTGCCAGGACTGGCGCAAAGCCGCCGAGCTGGGCATTGCCGTGGGGAATAACTACGCGGCGGCGGCTGGTTGCGCGGGCGAGGCGGCGGAGTAGTGGCGAAGCGGCCAAGTAGTTGAGAATATCACACAAAAAGAACGTCATGCAGAGCGCAGCGAAGCATCTTGCCCGCAGTCACTAAATCCTTTCGATTGAATTGCATTGAGCAGTAAAGATGCTTCGCTGCGCTCTGCATGACGACCAATATTATTCCATTCTGCTATGTCCTTTCCTATTCGCCTGCTAGTCCTCCTGCTCCTCGCCAGCGCCGCGCTGCCTGCCGCGGCCCAAAGCGTGGCCTTTACCAAAGACAACTTTGGCGATAATAAAGAAGGCCTGCGCGAAGCCAACCGCGAGCTGAAAGCCGGCGACGATGACTACCGCGCCGACCCGCCGCGCTACGCCCAGTCCCTGCCGCACTTTCTGGCGGCCCAGGAATTCAACCCCAATAACGCGGCCCTGAATGTTAAAATCGGCGACTGCTACCTGAACTCGGCTACCAAAACCGCCGCCCTGCCCTACCTGCAAAAAGCGGCCAAGCTCGACGCCACCGCCGATGCCCGCACCCATTACCTGCTGGCCCGTGCCCTGCACCTAAGTGGCAAATGGCGCGAGGCCATGGCCGAATACCAGCTGGCCACGCCCGTGGGCAGCAACACCCGCAACGGCGACGCCGGCACCATCACGCCCAACGACTTGCAGCGCCGCATTCAGGAGTGCCGCAACGGCCAGCAGCTGATGGCCCACCCCACGCGCGTGTTCATTGATAACGCCGGGCCGGAGCTAAACTCGCAGGCCTCGGACTACGGTCCGGTGGTGTCGGCTGATGAGTCGACTATCCTTATTACTTCGCGCCGGGAGGGCTCGACGGGCGGCAAGAAGGACCCGGAGGGTAACGGCTATTTTGAAGACATTTACCAATCGACCTGGAAGGGCAAGGCCTGGAGCCGCGCCACCAACCTGGGCGCGCCCGTGAACACCGACGACCACAACGCCACCGTGGGCCTGGCCCCCGACGGCCAGCGCATGCTGGTGTACGTGGGCACCAACGGCGGCGATTTGCTCGAAACCACCCTCGGCGGTACGGCCTGGGACAAGCCCCGCCGCCTCAACAGCCGCATCAACACCAACGCCCACGAAACCTCGGCCAGCTACTCGCCCGACGGCCGCTACCTCTATTTCGTGAGCGACCGCGAAGGCGGCGCGGGCAGCTCCGACATTTACAAAGTAGACCTCGATGGCAAAAACACGCCCGTGAGCCTGGGCCCGGCCATCAACACGGCTTATGGTGAGGAGGGTGCCTTTATGGCCCCCGATGGCAAGACGCTGTACTTTTCTTCCGAAGGCCACAACTCGATGGGCGGCTACGACATCTTCAAATCGGTGTTTGAAAACGGCAAGTGGAGTACGCCCGAAAACCTGGGCTGGCCCATTAATACGCCCGATGATGACGTATTTTTCGTGACCTCGGCCTCGGGGCGGCACGGCTATTATAGCAGCGACCGGCCCGGCGGGCTGGGCGCGAAGGACATCTACCGCATCACCTTTCTCGGGCCGGAGAAACAGCCTTTGCTGAGCGAAGAGGACCAATTATTGGCCTCGCGCCTCGTGCCCATCAAGCAAACGGTGCTGGCTCCGGCGGTGGCGGTGGCCACGGCCCAGGTCACCATCCTGAAAGGCACCGTGACCGATGACGCCACCAAACAGCCACTCGACGCGGCCATCGACCTCATCGACAACACCAGCGGGCAGACCATCGCCAATTTCCGCAGCAATGCCACCTCGGGCCGCTACCTGGTGAGCCTGCCTTCGGGCACTAACTACGGCATCGTGGTGCGGCAGGACGGCTACCTTTTTCACTCCGAAAACTTCGACCTACCCGCCGGCGCGGCCTTCGCCGAAGTGGTGAAGGACATCCCCATGAAGAAGCTGGAAATCGGCACCACCATCGTGCTGCGCAACATTTTTTTCGATACCGGCAAGGCGACCCTGCGCCCCGAAAGCACCGCCGAGCTGGAGCGCCTGCAAAAGCTCCTCACCGAAACGCCCGCCCTGAAGCTGGAAATGGCTGGCCACACCGACGACGTGGGCGAAGCCGCCATGAACCAGGACCTGAGTCAGCGCCGCGCCCAGGCCGTGGTGAGTTACCTGACCCAGCACGGCATCGCCGCCGCCCGCCTCACGGCCATGGGCTACGGCGAAACCAGGCCCGAAGTGCCCAACACCAGCAAAGGCAACCGCCAACTCAACCGCCGCACCGAGTTCAAGGTGACGGCCAAGTAAGTAGCGCGGACTTTTAGTCCGCGCGTGACGGCTCGGGTTAGGATAAAAGCCCGCGCTACTATCGGGCAAAACGCTGTATTCGTCGGGTTCTGCACTTCGATAACCGTAAAGTCGGCCCGCCGCTCAACGGCCCGTTCTACCTTGCAGCGTCAAACAACTGCCCAATCCGGCAGGTGGTGTTTTCCGCTTGAAACTACTTCTCCGCTTTCTCTATATCCGTCGGCTGGGCCTGATGCTGCTGGCGCTGCTTGGGCTGCTGCTTTGGATGCGGCCGGCCAGCGCCCAGCAGGCCTATTTGCGCCAGTTTGGGCCAACGGAGGGATTCCGGCCGGCTTTCGTGTACGCGCTGCTGCAGGACCGGCAGGGCTACCTCTGGCTAGGCACTGGCGAAGGCCTTATTCGCTACGACGGCACCCAGTTCGTGGCCTTTACTCAGAAAGACGGCCTAGCCGAGGATTTTGTGGTGTCGCTGTGCGAGGAGCCCACTACCGGCCGGCTCTGGGTAGGCCACTACCAAGGCGGCATTTCGGTGAAGCAAACCGCCACCAGTTCATTCAGCCCGGCCAAGCGTAGTGCCGTCCCCGTCGGCCTGCGCCTGCCCGCCGACGGCCCCCCGCACGTCGATACCGCCGCCATCGGCCGCTACCTGCGCCGATACCACCTGCGCCTGCCCGAAGGCACCGAACCCACCTGCCTGCTCGAGGACCGCGAAGGCAACGCCTGGCTGGGCACCGCCGGTCAGGGCCTGCTGCGCCATTCGGACCGGCATTTGAGGCTGGAAGCATACCCCCTCGCTTCGGCCAATCAACTGCCGGCGCTGGCTACGGTGCACCAAAAAGGTTTGGCCGAAGCCTGGGCTACTTTCGGCGGCAACCGCTTTTTCCGGCTTCATGCTAATGGCCTTGCGCCTGCTCAGCAAGGCGATTTCGTAGCTCCGGCTCTGCGCGGCGGTTCGGTGAAAGCGCTGCTGCCGCGCCCGGCGCGGCTGGGCGGCGGGTTCTGGGTCGGCACGTCCACCGGCCTTTACACAGCCGCCGCGCCCGGTCATATTCCGCAGGCTGTACCGGGTTTCAATAGTACCGATTTCAATATCACGGCCCTGGCCTACACGCCCGGCTCCGGCCTCTGGGTAGGCACCGCCGCTGATGGCCTCTACCTCCTGCCCGCCGATTCTTCGCAGCGAATTCGCCATTTCACCACCGCCAACGGCCTGCTGCACAACACCACCTACGCCCTGCTGGCCGACCACACCGGCCGCGTCTGGGTGGCCACGCACGGCACCGGCATCGCCGCCTACGACCCTGTGATGGACGAATTCGTGCACTACCGCCTCGGCTCCGTGGGCCTTGATGCCAGCAGCCTAGCCGAGGATGCCGACGGCCGCATCTGGGTGGGCACCGAGGGCCAGAGCATCTATTGCCGCCAGCGTTCCGGCCAGTGGCAACAGCTCACCGCCGCCAGCCAGCTGCCTTCCGACTATACCTATGGAATGCTGCCGCTGCCCGGCCCCGCCGGTCCGCAGTTGCTGCTGGTGCATCGCCAGGGCCTCACGCTGCTGGATTGCCGCACCCGCGTCTTCACGCCCCTCGCCGCCACCGATAACCCGCTGGTGCGCGACTGCCTCGGCCCCGCCGCCCTATCTGCAGGCCCCCGCACCGGCGCGGTAGCGTGGCTGAGCACCCGCACCGGCCTGCTCCGCGTAGACGTAGCCACTACCCGCCGCCTCGCCACCACCCGCCGGCCCGGCCTGGCCATTACCGGGGTCGAAGTCGACGGCGAAGCCCGCGCCCTGGATGCGCTGGGCTGGCTATCCGCCACCCGCCACCGCGTCAATTTCACCTTTCAGGGCATCAGCCTCAATGCCGGTGCCGTCCTCACCTACCAGCACCGCCTGCGCGGCCTCTCCGATGAGTGGAGCCGCCCCAGCACTGCCGGCGAAGCCCAGTTTCCGGGCCTCGATGCTGGCCAGTATGTGTTTGAGACGCGGGTGCGGCGCGGCAACAGTGGGCCGTGGAGCCCGGTGGTGGCCGCCACTTTTGGCGTGGCTACGCCGCTGTGGCGTACCTGGTGGTTCCGCACGTTTGCGTTGCTGGCGCTGGCCGGGTTGGCTTATGGGCTGGTGCGCTTCCGCGAGCGCACGCTGCGCCGCACCCAGTTTGTGCTGGAGCGCACTGTGCGCGAGCGCACCGCCGAGCTGCGCCAGCAGAAAGCCCACATCGAAGACATCAACGCCGATTTGGTGGTGGCCCGCGACGCGGCCGAGGCCTCGCGCCGGGCCAAGGCGCAGTTTCTGGCCAACATGAGCCACGAAATCCGCACGCCGATGAACGCCGTTATCGGCCTCACCAACCTGCTGCAAGCTACCCGTCCCAACACCGAGCAGGCCGAATACCTCACGGCCATCGAGTCGTCGTCGCAAAACCTGCTGGTGATTATCAACGACATCCTCGACAGCTCGAAGATGGAAGCCGGCAAGCTGACGCTGGAGCAGGTACCCTTCCGCCTGCCCGAAGCCGTGCGCCGCCTCGGGGCCATGTTCAAGTTTGCCACTGAAAGCAAAGGCCTCTTTCTGGCCGTAAACGTGGCCGACAACGTGCCCGCCGCCGTGCTCGGCGACCCCGTGCGCCTCAATCAGGTGCTGGTGAATCTGGTGGGTAATGCCATCAAATTCACCCGCGCCGGCGGCGTCACGGTTACGGTAGAAACTGTTTCAGCCCCCGACCCAGCCGGCCACGCCCTCGTTCGCTTCGCCGTGCGTGACACCGGCATTGGCATCCCAAATGACAAGTTGGGGGCCATTTTCGAGGATTTTTCGCAGGCCAACACTTCCACCACCCGCGAGTTTGGCGGCACTGGCCTGGGCCTGAGCATTGCCCGCAACCTCGTGCAGTTGCACGGCGGCCAGCTCGGCGTGACCAGCGAGGAAGGCCAAGGCTCCGAGTTTTTCTTCGAGCTGCCCTACGAAGTGGCCGATGCCAGCGCCGCCCGCCCCGACGCCCACGCTGGCCTGCTCACGCCCTTCGAGCCGGCGTTGCGCATCTTGGTGGCAGAGGACAACGCCCTCAACCAACTCGTGGCCCGCAAAACCCTCGAAGCCTGGAACGTGCAGGTCGTCATCGCCGATAACGGCCGCCTGGCCGTGGAGGCCATCACCGGCGCCACCCAGCCCTTCGACGCCATCCTGATGGATGTGCAAATGCCCGAGCTTGACGGCTATGGGGCCACCCGCGAAATCCGCCAGCACTTTCCCGATGCCGGCCAGTTACCCATCATCGGCCTCACCGCCTCCGTGCTGCCCGAAGACCGCGCCCTGGCCCTGGCCGCCGGCATGAATGATACCCTCGCCAAGCCCTTCGAGCCGGCCGTGCTCTACGCCCGCATTGCCCATTTCACCGGCCGGGGCACCGCCGGTGCCGAAGCAGCCATCACCTCCAACGAAGAACATATTCCCGCCAACCCGCCAACCCACCAATCCACCAACCCACCAACGCTCAAGCCCGACTGGCACCTATTGGAAGAGCTGGCCGGCGGAAATGAAGGCTTCCTGCGTCAAATCATCACCACCTTCCTCACCGAAGCCCCGGCCTTGGAGGCATTAATGGCCGCCACCTGCCCCAGTGACCCCGCCGCGCTGGCCAGCACCGCCCACAAGCTCAAGGGCCAAGTGGCCTATTTTGGTGTGCCGGTGTTGCACACCCAGCTCGACGAGTTGGAACGGGCCGCCCGCCACCCGGCCCTGCCCTACTGCGAGCCGCTGCTCGACACCATCCGCCAGCAGCTGGCCGAGCTGTACCCGCAGCTGGAGGAGCGGGCCGGAACTTGAAAACTGAACCGTGGGCCCTACATTCGTTACCAAAACTCCCACCGTTTCGCTTTCTTATGGCTGTTTCTAATCTGCGTTGCTTAGTGGTTGATGACGACCCAATGTCGGTTCAGATAGTGCTCAATTGCATCAACAACACGCCATTTCTGACGGCTGTCGGCAGCTTCACCAACCCCATCGAAGCCGCCGAGTCCCTGCGCACCGCGCCCGTCGACCTGCTGTTTCTCGATGTGGAAATGCCGCTGCTCTCCGGCATCGAACTGCTGGGAATGCTCCAGAATCCGCCCTTAGTCGTGCTCATCACCAGCAGCAAAGACTACGCGGTGCAGGCTTTCGAGCACGCCGTGGTCGACTACCTGGTGAAGCCTGTGAGCTACGCCCGTTTCCTGCAAGCTTCCCAAAAAGCCCTGGAAATGGCCGAGCGCCGCGCCGCCGCAGCCGGCCCCGATGCCATCGAAACGTCCGACGCTGACGCCGATTTCACCTTCGTGAAAGTCGACAACAAGCTCGTGCGCGTCAGCTTCGACGAAGTGCGCTACGTGGAAGCCCTCGGCGACTACGTGCACATCGTCACGGGCCAGAGCAAGCTCATCGTGTATAGCACCATGAAGGCGGTGGAAGAGAAGTTTCCCAGCAACCGCTTCGTGCGTGTGCACCGCTCCTTCATCGTCAATTTCAACCGCATTCAGGCCCTCGAAGACAACTCGGTCATCGTGGAAGGCAAGCACATTCCCGTGGGCCAGACCTACCTGCGCGAGGTCATGCAGCGCCTTAATAAATTCTAGCCGCCGCGCCGTTTTCTTCGCCTAATCCTCTAATATGCGCTTTCCAGTAGCTTTTTCTTCCATTAAATCCTCGCTACTAGCGGCCCTGTTCGTCTTGGCGGGTCTGGCCGCCCAGGCCCAGCAGGCCGGCGATACCACTAGCGTAGGCTGCGGCCCGCCCCTGCCGCGCATGTTGTGCGTCGACCTCGACGGCCGCCCGTCCATCGACGAGCCGGCCGGCCCCTTCACCTACCAGTGGCATATGGGCGACGGCACCACCCTCACCGGCCCTACGGTGAGCCATTGCTACAAAGAGCGCAAAAACTACGTGGTCGAGCTCGATGTCATCGTGGACAAAACCGGCGAAATCCGGCGCGGCCAGAAGTACATCCCCGTCAACCTCGTGCAGCAGGACATCGTCGATTTCACCGCCTCGGCCACCCGCGTGCGCGTGGGCCAGTCCGTGTCCTTCGATTCGCCCGAGGCCCAGCTCCTCACCTGTCGCAACGTGCAGTTCGTCTGGGATTTTCGCGATGGCACTATCGTGCAGGCCCGCACGGCGCAGCACGTTTTCCGTCGGCCCGGCACGTATTCGGTGCGCTTCAGCATGCGCGGCTACGGCTCCAATGCCTGCGTAGCCAGCCACTGCGTCTCACGCGAAATCGTGGTTGAACCTTAAATTCTGGTGTGGCATAGCGCATGGCCCGTTTTATCTTCCGACGTCTGGCCCGCACTTTCCTCGCAATCTGGGCCCTGGCCTCGGCCGTGTTCCTACTGAGCCGCCACGACCTCGACACCGCCCTGCGCCTATCCCTGCCCGATGCCACCAGCCAGACAGGCTCCAGCCCTGCCCTGCTACCCCAAGGCCAGCAGGCTGCGCTGCAAGCTCTGCGCCAACGCTTCGGCCTCGATTTACCCGTTTTTTACGTGAGCCACGAGCCGGCTTCGCCTGCCGGAATGCAGTCCTGGCACTGGCACGGCCTCCACAACCAGTACCACCAGTGGCTGCGGGCCCTGGCGCACGGCGATTTGGGCACCTCGTTTCGGACGGGCGAGGGCGTGGCCGCACGTCTGCGCCATGCCCTAGCTTTCACGCTGCCGCTCACGGGCACGGCGGCCGTTCTCGCGGTGCTGATTGCCCTGGCGCTGGCGCAGCGCCTGGCCACGTCTTGGTGGTGGCAGCGTCCTGTGCGCGTAGTGTTGGTTGTGGTACACGGCCTCCCACTGTTTGTGGTGGCCCTGGTGCTGTTGCTGGTATTTGCCAATCCTGATGTGCTGGACTGGCTGCCCGCGTACGGCTTCGGCCAACTAGATGAAACGAGCACGAGCCCCGGCCAGCATTTGGCCGATGTTTTTCTGCATTTGATTCTCCCGGTATTAGCCTTGGTCATTACGGCCTTGCCCGAGCTCACGCTTCAGCTCACCGCCGCCCTGCAGCAGGAGTTGGGCACCGCCTACGCCACCACGGCCCGCGCCAAAGGCCTGTCCGAAGCAGCCGTGGTCCGGCATCACGCGCTGCGCAATGCCTTGCTTCCCACCCTCGCCCAGATTGCCGAATTCCTACCGGCCCTCGTGGCCGGGGCCGTGGTGGTGGAAGTGGTGTTTGCCCTGCCCGGCATGGGCCGCCTGCTGGCCGAAGCCTCCGCCGCCCGCGACTATCCCGTGCTCATTGGCGGCGTGCTGCTCACCGGCGCGGTTCGCCTGTTGGCATTGCTCCTCGCCGACCTTTCTTATTTTTGGGCCGACCCCCGCATCCGTTGGCAGTCCTGACCTCCTTTCGCCCCACCTGGCCGCAGCGGCTGGCGTTAGGCTGGCTGGGCCTGCTGGTGCTGGTGGCCGCAGCAGTGCCCCTGCTGCCCCTGCCCTACCCGCCCGGCACCCCCGATTTGGCCCACATGACCGTGCCACCGTTTAGTGCCACCCGCCACTGGCTCGGCACCGACCCGCAGGGGCGCGATGTGCTTAGCATTCTGGTGTATGGCACCCGCACGGCCGTGCTGCTCACATTGCCGGCCGCCCTGCTGGCGGCACTCGTTGGGGGCCTTGCCGGGGCCGCCGCCGGCTTTTGGGGAAATACCGCCCGGGCCCCCTTGTCCTACTGGCTGATGGGTGCGGGCAGCGTGTGGTGGGGCTTGCAGCTGCCCATTCCAACGCTGGGGATGGGGCTAATACTTATTGGCGCAATCCTAGCGGTAAGTGCAACTTCACGAAGCCGCCCGCTGCCTACTTGCCCCCTGCCGGTCAATGCGTTGGTAATGGGTACGGCCACGGCCCTCGACACCATTCCGCGCCTGATTGTGGTAGTGGCCGTGGTGGCCAGTATCGGGCTTTCGGTCCCCGGCTTGCTGGCAGTGCTGGTGCTCACTACATGGCCCCCAATGGCCCGGTTGGTGCGGGCCCAGATGCTGCGCGTCCGCCACTTACCGTTTGTAGAAGCTGCGCGGGCAGCCGGCCTTTCGGAGGGGCAAGTGTGGTTTCGGCACGCCTTGCCCCATGCCCTGCACCCGCTTCGCACCGCCTTGCCGCTGAGCATCGCGGGCCTGCTGGGCCTGGAAAGCACCTTGTCGTTCCTGGGCATTGGCTTGCCCCCGGAGGTAGCTAGTTGGGGCCGGCTGCTCGCCACCGTGCGCAGTGAGCCCAGCGCTTGGTGGGTTCTATTATTCCCTTCATTGCTGCTTACCATGAGCATATTAAGCCTTAATACCCTAAGTCGCTTATTAAATCCAAGAACTTAGCCTTTGGCAAGTATAGGTGGGATTTATTTAATGCTTCAGAAGAAGTTGAGCAGTTGATGCTATGTCACAAATTCGGTTTTTTTATAATAATAATAGCTCAACATAAAAAATTACACAACGCTAATAAACAGTTGCTTATAATAAAATCAGCCTGTGATTATTTATTTCATATATGATTTTACCAATCAATAATTGATATAAATCATTCCACCACGCTACTTTTTCGATGTCACAATCAGGGCCATTATGTCCTTTTATCGGCAGTGTAGTGGCCGTAACATTGTATTGCTTTTAATAAAAACCCTCGTTGCTCTCCCCAGGTAGCGCTTCTTTTTCTACCACCGTTTTATCTATATCCTTATGTACCTGCTCATCTATCCGTCATTAAGCACTCCTCGCCGGCCGAAAGCCCCGAAAGAAGCCGCTCGTCCCATTTCCGTAGGCATCGATTTCGTCACCCCTGACGGAATGGTAGTGCCCCGGGCTTTGGGTGAAGCGGCGCTACTGGGCCGCACCGCTGTTTTGGTAGGAGGGCTTCTGGTTGGAGTATGGCCCCAGGCTTAGGCCTGCGTTTTCGCTGCTATTCCGCCTTTCCCTCTTTTAATTTCCAGCTCTTAATTACCCTGTTGCATCTGGTATAATATTCTACCCATAATCCAGTATCTACCGCTCACCGGCTACCCCGGCTGAGTTTCAACCCGCCGTCTGCCCCGGCGGGTTTTTTTTGTCCTATACCCAAGCCATCAGCCCTTGGCTAAACGAGCCGGGCGCTAGCTGGCGGTGGTTTCGTTTTGGGCGCTCACCAGGGCAATGCCTTCGGCGAAGGTATGGGGCTGATAGCCGAGGTCGTGCCGGGCTTTGTCGATGAGGAAGCCGGTGCGGGCGGGCCGGCGGGCTGGCTGTGTGAAGGTGCTGGCATCTACCCGCTCAATCAGGCCTGCATCGAGGCCAAAATGTTCGGCTACGCGCAGGGCCATGGCGTGGGGCGTGAGCATTTCCGCGCCGCTGATGTGGTAGATTCCCTGAGCATTATGGTGGGCCAGCAGCCAGCAGCCCTGGGCCAGGTCCTCGGCCAGGGTGGGTGTGCGCCACTGGTCGGCCACTACTTTGATGGGCTTGCCGGCGCGCAGCGAGTCGCGCACCCAGAGCACGATGTTGGTGCGGCCGTAGTTGTGGGCCACGCCGTACACCAGCACGGTGCGGGCAATGGCCCAGGGGCCGGCGCTGGCCTGCACGGCCTGCTCGGCAGCCAGCTTGCTTTCGCCGTAGAAATTGACTGGCCCCGGAGCGGCGTCCTCGGCCAATGGACCGGTTTCGCCGCTGAAAATGAAGTCGGTGCTGAGGTGCGTGAGGTGGATATGCTGCCGGGCGCAGGCCGCCACCAGGTTTTCGACGGCCGTCACGTTGTGCTGCCAGCAGGCTTCGCGGTTGAGTTCGCACTCGTCCACATTGGTCATGGCGGCGGTATGGATGAGGTGCGTGGGTTGCTCCCGGGCCAGCACCTGCTGCACCTGGGCGGCATCGCTCACATCCAGCTGCACGAAGCGAACATCGGAGTAGAGGCCGGCCAACTTGTTGACTCCCCGCGACGTGGCCACGAGCTCTACATCAGGCTGCTGCCGCAACAGGGCCACCAGCTTCTGGCCGAGCAGGCCATTGGAACCCGTGAGAAGGATTTTCATGCAGTGCGCCTTTGCAATCGGTTACGGATAGGTGTAGCCGTATTCCTTCGTGATTTTCTTGCGTTTCATCTTCTCCACTTTCATGGTCATTTTGGCATCGCCCAGCGGATGGTCGCGGCCGTCTTTGGGGAGCTTGGCAATTTTATCAATCACGTCGAGGCCCTGGATTACCTGGCCGAAAACGGTGTACTGGCCGTCGAGAAAATGAGCGCCGTCGTGGTTTTCAACCAGATAAAACTGGGTGATGCTGCTGGGCGTGCCGGCCGGGCCACCCATGCGAGCGGCGGCCACAGAGCCGTAATTGTGCTGGTGGCCGGGCGCGAGCTCGGCGGGAATGGTGCCTTCGTTGGGCTGGCCGAGGCCGTCGTTGCCGGGGTCGGCATCCTTGGAATTAGCATCGCCGCCCTGAATCATGAACCCTTCGATGATGCGGTGGAATGAGGTGCCGTTGTAGAATCCGCTTTGGGCTTTCTTCAGAAAATTGGCTTTGTGCAGGGGCGTGTCATCGAACAAAACCAGGCGAATAACGCCCTGGGCCGTGGTGATGGTCACGACCTCATCCTTGCTTTTATGCTTGGCATGTTTGGCCGGTTTATCCGCCGCGAACGTGGGAGAGGTCAGCCACAACAGGGCCAGAAATACGGTGCCAGCCCAGGAAAAAAGAAAGGATTTCATAAGAACAACGTCAGGAATAACGGGAACAATGCCCCAAAACTACATGGATTTGCAGGCCGCAACCAAGCGCTTTAGCCGCGGTGCTCGCGGATGCTGGCCAGGATTTCGCGTCCGCCGCGCCCCAGCACGGCATCGGCCACCGATATGCCCAAAGCGCGGGCGTCAGCGGCTGTCTCGACGGTCTGGATTTCCTCCACGTACTCCTCGCCGTTGAGGCTGATGAGGCCGCCGTGCAGGCGCAGGCGGCCGCCATCAAGGGTAGCGAGGGCGAAGGAGGGAATGCTGCACCCGCCCTCCATGGTGTGCAGAAAGGCGCGCTCGGCCAGCAGGCAGGTGTGGGTGGCGGGGTGGTCGAGGGCGGCTTTGAGGCGGGCTTTCAGGGCTTCGTCCAGGTCGGCGGCGCACTCGATGGCGATGCTGCCCTGGCCGGTGGCGGGCACAAACTGGTGGGCCGGCAGCGTGTGGCGCACCAGGTGCTCGTAGCCCATGCGGTGCACGCCGGCGAAGGCCAGCACCAGCGCATCAAACTGGCCCTCTTCCAGTTTGCGCAGACGGGTCTGGAGGTTGCCACGGGCTTCGGCAGTGGTGGCGTTGGGGTAGAAGCGGCGCAGCTGGGCCTTGCGGCGAGTGCTACTGGTACCCAGCACGATGCCGGGCTTATCAAGCGAGAATTTTTCGTCGAAACTCAGTACCACGTCGTTCACCCGCTCGCGCTCTAGGAAGGCCAGCAGCTCCAGCTCGCGCGGAATACTGCTTTGCACGTCCTTGGCCGAGTGCACGGCGAGGTGGGTTTCGCCGCGCAGCAGGCTGGCTTCCAGCTCTTCGGTGAACACGCCTTTAGAGCCGATTTTGGCCAGGCTGCGGTCCTGCACAGCATCGCCGGTGGTTTGCATGGGCACGATTTCGGTTTCGAAACCGGCCTTTTGCAGCAGGTGGGCGACGTGTTCCGTCTGCCAAAGGGCAAGGCGGCTGGCGCGAGTGGCGAGGCGAATGGTCATAATCAGGCAGTTGTTATTTGGAACGTCATGCTGAGCGCAGTCGAAGCATCTCTACCGCTTCGTTACACCAAAATTGATTTAGTTGCGCGGTAGAGATGCTTCGACTGCGCTCAGCATGACCGTGGTTTTATTCACTCAAACTCGTAAAAAACCGCCTAACCGCAGCGAGCTATCCACGAACACCATTTTGGCGTTGGCATTGCGCTCGATGTGGTAGTGGGCGTCGGTCAGCTCTTTGGTTAATAAATCAGCGTTGCGCGGGGTCACAAATTTGGCGAAGCCCGTGACGAACTGCTGCTCACCATTGGCCAGATGCGGGACGAATTTTGGGTCGATGCCGAACAGCAGCACCTTGCGCACCAAACCCAGTGAGTAGCTCAGCAACTCCTTCTGGTTTTCGCGGCCCAGCTTCTGGAATTCCTCGCTTTTCTTGAGAATATCGGCCGCCTTGCTGCCGTAGCTGAAGCACAGGCGCATCCAGTCGCGGAAGAATTCGAAGTAATCGTGGTCGGCGTTGGCATCACGGCTGGCGATGGCCGCGCCGAGGCTGCCTTCGGCCAGCTGGGCTACCTGGCGGGCTTTCACTTCGGGCACCTGGTATTCATCGCGCAGGTAGGCGGTGATGTCGTCCTCCGAAAACGGGCGCACCACCACTGGCTGCACCCGGCTAATGATGGTGGGCAGCAGCTGCTCGGGCGCGTGGCTGACGAGCAGGAAAATGGTGGCGGGCGGCGGCTCTTCCAGCAGTTTCAGCACGGCGTTGGCGGCGGCGGGGTGCATGAGCTCGGGCAGCCAGAGAATCACGATTTTGAAGCGGGCCTCGAAGGCCTTCAGGCTCACCAGCTTCAGAATCTGCACGGCTTCGTCCTTGCTGATGTTGCCCTGCTTGTTTTCGGCCCCGATGTGCTGCATCCAGTCGTTGAGGCCCTGATAGGGGTTGTCGAGTACGAATGCTCGCCACTCGGCCATGAACTTGCTGCTCACCGCGTCCTTGGTCACCGTTTTGGTGGTGGTTACGGGCACGATGAAGTTCAGGTCCGGGTGCGCCAGCTTGGCCGTTTTGGTGCAGGCCGGGCAGTGGCCGCAGCTATCCTCGGCATCGGCGGCGCGGTCCTCGCAGTTCAGAAACTGGGCATAGGCGAGGGCCAGCGCCAGTGCCGCACCGCCCTCCTGCCCCCGGAAAAGCTGGGCGTGCGCCACGTGCTGCCGCTGCACCGACTGGCGCAACAGGGCTTTGACGGCAGACTGGTTGGGGATATCAGCGAAGGTCATGCTTTGGCTTTCTCCCAAACCCGGTCCTCTTCCGTCGCCTCAAATACTACCTTCATAATCCCCTGCTCAACCGCATCATACGGCAGGCCACGCCGGGCCATCACGCGCTCAGCCACCTCGTTCACTTTGGGCAGCTTGAAGGTTTCGAAGCCCGCCGCACCGCCCCAGCTGAAGCTCGGGATGAAGGTGCGCGGGAAGCCGGCCCCGAAAATATTGGCCCCCACGCCCACCACCGTGCCGGTGTTGAACATGGTGTTGATGCCGCACTTGCTGTGGTCGCCCATCATCAGGCCGCAGAAGGTTTGGCCGGTGTCCACGAAGCGCTTGGCGGCGTGGCTCCAGATTTTGACGGGCGCGTAGTTGTTTTTGAGGTTTGAGGTGTTGGTATCGGCCCCCAGGTTGCACCACTCGCCGATGACGGAGTTGCCGAGGTAGCCGTCGTGGCCCTTGTTGGAGTAGCCCAGCAGGATGCTGTTGCCCACTTCGCCCCCCACTTTCGAGAACGGCCCCACGGTGTTGTCGCCGCGCATTTTGGCTCCGGCGTTGATGTGCGAGCCCTCGCACAGCGCCAGCGGCCCTTTGATGATAGCACCCTCGTGTACCTGCGAATTCTTGCCCAGGTAAATCGGGCCGTCCTCGGCGTTGAGAATGGCGGCGCGGATTTTCACGCCTTCTTCAATGAAAATATTTTCGGCCCCGTACACAATGGTGTGCGCGTCATTCACCGGCTGCGAGGTGCGGCCTTTGGTGAGGAGCGCGAAGTCGCGGCGAATTTCCACGCCGTTGCGCAGAAACAGCTGCCACGGCCGGTCAATCACCGTCACGGGCTCGGCCACCTGCTTTTCTTCTTTCAACCCATCCTGCACCAGCTCGGCTACCAGCGAGGCATCGGCGAGGTGGGCCGCCACCAGCAGCTCGTCGCAATACAGGCCTTGGCCGGGCTGCAGCGCCAGCACCTGCTTCACCAGCACCGCATCGGGGCACACCGCGCCGTTGATAACCAGCGCCGGGCCGGTCACCACGCCATCGGCGCACACCGGGAACTTGGCTTGCAGGTACGGCTGCGTGAGGTAGCCCACGGTGGGCGCGGCCAGATGCCGCTGCCACTTCTCAGCAATGGTGAGGATGCCGCAGCGCAGCGCCCCCACGGGCCGGGTGAAGGTGAAAGGCAGCAGGTGCGGCCGAATGGCCGGGTCGTCGAAGAGGAGAACGTGCATTTTTCTTAAGCTATTCGCTAATAGCCGTTAGCTGTTAGCTTCTTTTGAAACAGGCCCAAATTTACGGCAAGCGGCTTGGCCGAGGGCCAATAAAAAACTCCTTCCGGCGAAACCGAAAGGAGTTCTTAAAAAGCTAACGGCTATTAGCTGGAAGCTAACAGCTGATAAAAGCTATTCTTTGTTGGCGCTGTTCTGCTCCTTCTTGGCGTAACGGCTGCGGAATTTCTCCACGCGGCCGGCCGTATCGATGAACATGTTTTTGCCCGTGTAGAAGGGGTGCGAAGCAGAGCTTACTTCGATTTTCACCAGCGGGTACGTTTTGCCGTCTTCCATCGTGATGGTGTCGGTCGGCTTCATCGTCGAGCGGGTGATGAACTTAAAGTCCGAAGAGGAGTCCTGGAATACGACTTCCTGGTACTCGGGGTGGGTGTCCTTTTTCATATCGAGAGGTCGGTTTTACCGGTTGAACCCTGCCGATTTTGCGGAAGGGACTGCAAAAGTACGGCTTAGCTCGGAAATACCCAACTCTGCGTCCAATATTTTCGCCACAGCCGGCCGCGCCACCCCGTGCGCCTGAGCTTGTTGACTTTCTGAAAAGGTTGTACATTTGAATTCGGCCCACACTCGGGGCCGGCCCGTTGCGTGTGCTGAAATCTGTACTCGTTCGCCGTCTGTTGCGCCGTTCCGGCCCCGTAGCGCTGCTGCTGGTGCTGTGGAGCGCGGCCGTAGTGTACGCGGCCACGCTCACGGTTTTCACGGCCGCCTACTCCGGCACCCTCGTGCGGATTGACTGGGAAGTGAATTCTGAAACCGACGTCACCGGTTTCGAGCTGGCCCGCAAGGGTGCCACCGAAGCCAGTTATACTATAGTAAATACCACCGCTGCCACCGGCATGCGGCACTACCAGTACCTCGACGCCAACGTGTACCGCACCACCGGCGGCACCACGCCCGCGCCGCCGTCAGCCGGCAATGGCCCCTACACCTACCGCCTCACCGTGCGCGGCCCCGGGGCCGACCAAAGCTACCTCACCGTGCTGGCCGGCACGCCCAGCGCCGTGCAGCGCTCCTGGGGCACTATTAAGTCGATGTTCCGGTAGGTTGCTTCTTAATCAGAACGGGCTAATTCAAAACGTCATGCTGAGCGAAGTCGAAGCATCTCTAACGTAGTAGTAATCCAATCGGAAGGATTAATTGCGCGGTAGAGATGCTTCGCCAAGCTCAGCATGACGTTCTTTTGTGCTTTGCTATTCATCTGTCTTGTTTCACGAATCTCCTGCAATGCGCCTCTGCTTCGCTTCCAATAATGCCCACAAGCTCGATGAAATTCGCCCGCTGCTGCCGGCCAGCATTGAGCTGCTGAGCCTGGCCGACATCGGCTGCCAAGAAGAGTTGCCCGAAACCCAGGACACCCTGGAAGGCAACGCCCGCCAGAAAGCCGAATACGTGCGCCAGCACTACGGCGTGGCCTGCTTCGCTGATGACACCGGGCTGGAAGTGACGGCGCTGAATGGCGAGCCGGGCGTGTACTCGGCCCGCTACGCTGGCCCCCAGCGCCTGGCCGAAGACAACGTAACCAAGCTGCTGCAGGAACTGGCCGGCCAGCCCGACCGGTCGGCGCGCTTCCGCACGGTGGTGGCGCTGGCCGGGGCCGATGGTACCATGCACGAGTTTGCGGGCGAAGTGGCGGGCCTTATTACGGAGGACTGGCGGGGCACCGGCGGCTTCGGCTACGACCCCGTGTTTGCGCCCACTGAGGGCGATGGCCGCACGTTCGCCGAAATGAGCGGGACCGAAAAAAACCGCATCAGCCACCGGGCGCGGGCCGTGGCCGGGCTGGTGGCTTTTTTGAATGAGGAATAGGAACACGCAGGCATGAACGTCATGCAGAGCGCAGCGAAGCATCTTGCCCGCAGTCACTAATCCTGTCGATTGGATTACTCGCCCCGGTAAAGTTGCTTCGCTACGCTCTGCATGACGTTCGTCTTAGCACCTGCTATCTCCCCTATCTCATATTCCCCGTCCCCAAACTACCTTTGCCTGCTATGCAGACCCCCTACTTAATTGGCATTACCGGCGGCAGCGCTTCTGGCAAAACCACCTTCCTGCGCCGGCTGCTGGAAGCATTCCCGGAGGAACAGATTTGCCTCATCTCGCAGGACAATTACTACCACCCGCGCGAAAAGCAGCTGCGCGACGACATGGGGGTGGAAAACTTTGACCTGCCCGCCAGCATCGACGCCGCCGCTTATGCCGCCGACGTGCTCAGCATCAGCCAGGGCCACGAGGTGCGCCGCAAGGAATACACCTTCAATAATGCGGCTGTGACGCCGCAGGAGCTGGTGTTCCGGCCCGCGCCCATTGTGGTGGTGGAGGGCATTTTCGTGTTTCATTTCGAGGAAATAGCCAAGCTGCTCAACCTGAAGGTGTACATCGATGCCCAGGAGCACGTGAAGCTGCACCGCCGCATCATCCGCGACCGCGACGAGCGGGGCTACGACCTAGCCGACGTGCTCTACCGCTACACGCACCACGTAGCGCCCACCTACGAGCAGTTCATCGCGCCCTACAAGCACTACGCCGACATCGTGATTCCCAACAACCGCCATTTTGAGCGCGGGCTGGAGGTGCTGGTGGGCTTCCTGCGCACCAAGGTGAACGCCGAAGAATAAGGGCTTTGGCGGACGGTGAAAAAGCGCTAGCAGGCCGGGGCTGCGCAAAGCAGCGGGCTAAGCTGGTCAGTTATTTTTTGCCAACTTCATCAAAGTAGCAGTTAAAATAGATTATATTGGACCCACAAATCATCCTTGCGGCCGAACCAAGTCGGGTTGGCCCAGAGATAAATTGCTCCGTATAACCCTCGTTTACACGCTATTCTTACAACGATGAAAGGTTCTTTTCAACTAGCGGCGCTGGCAGTGGCAGGCTTGGCTGCGCTGAGCAGCTGTGACAAAAACGGCCAGTCCGGCGTGCTGCAACACCCGCCGGGAAACGCGGCCCTACGCGTGGCCGTGACGCCCGACAAGGAGTACGACCAGGCGTTTGAAGAGTCGACCCGCAAGCTGAGCGACACCACCTACCTCATCATCACCAAGGCCGAGCGCGGCAGCGTGTTTGCTGTGCACACCGGCCCGCTGCCCGTGGCCGACCACGCCGTGTGCTTTGCCAGCACCTACAATCCGGGCTTCCGGGAGTGCGTGGAAGAATATTACCACAACGCCGGTGGTGTGGCCATTCAGAACAACGAAGCCGGCTGGTGGGCCACGCCGCTGTAAGCAGCACTGGCAACGAACCGCACCGCCGGCACGTCATGCTGAGCGCAGTCGAAGCATCTTTACCGCACAACTAACCCAGCGAGTGGGTTTACTATTGCGGCAGAGATGCTTCGGCTGCGCTCAGCATGACGTTCTTTTTTTGTCCTCACTCTATCGAATGTATAGCAAAGCAGAAATCACCCGATTGCGCCAGGCGTTCTGGACGGCATTTGGGCAATATATGGCCCCGGTACCCTCGGCTGAGGGCGACACCACCAATTGGATAAACTACAAGACGGGCGTCAAAAACGTGTATTTTCGCATGCAGGCCGATAACCGCCGGGCCAGCATCGGCATCGAGCTCACGCACCCCGACGCGGGCATCCGCGAGCTGTTCTGGGAGCAGTTTCTGGAATTGAAAACCCTGCTGCACGAAACTCTGGGCGAAACCTGGGCCTGGGAGGCCGATGCCACCGATGCCCAGGGCCAGCCGCTGAGCCGCATCTACCACGACCTGCCAGGCGTGAACCTCTTCAGCCGCGACGACTGGCCGGCGCTGATTTCGTTCTTCAAGCCCCGGCTCGTGGCGCTGGATGCGTTTTGGGCCGATGCGCAGTATTCGTTTGAAGCGCTGAAATAGTGCGGTTTATGGACCTCAAACTGGATTAAAGGCGCACTTGCTGGCTTTTCCAGCAAAGTGGTATCTTTGCAGACCCCGTTTGCCGCCATGTCCCAACTGATTGCTCGTTTTTGGTTTTCGCTCCGCTTCGCCTGGCTTGCCGCCACGGTGCTGCTGGTGCTGGGCCTGAACCAGCGGGCCGTGAGCGTGCTGCGCCCCCTGGGCAAGGCCGAAACGCGCTGGGCTGCGCCCACCCGCGCCACCGTCGTCAAGCAAAAAGTGCTGCTCGAAGCCACCGGCACGGTCAAGCATTTTGTAACCCCGCTGGGCACCGCCTGGCTGCCTTTGCCGGCCACCGCCACCCTGTGGCTGCCTACGCTGCGCTGGCAGCTGGCCGCGCCACGCCTGTTGGCGGGCATTCGCGCCGGCGAGATTTTCCGGGCACGGCTGCTGGCTGTGGCGCTATCGCCGCAGGCTCCCTAAGTAGTGTTGAATTTTGAGGGTTGAGTGTTGAATGGGTGTTGGCCGAAGGGCTGGCGGCTCACGCAACATCCAACCCTTTTCTTTTCCGCTTCGCTTATTCTCCGCTTTCCACTTCGGGAATTCAACCCTCAATATCTAACATTCAACACTTTTAATAATGCGTAACAAAGGATTAATCATCGCGCTCACCCTCGTCGTCACGGCGTTGTGCGCGTACTTCCTCTTCTTCACCTACGTCTCGCGTGGGGTGCAGCAGAAGGCCGTGGCCTACGCCACCAAAAACGGCAAACTCGACGAAGGCCAGCGCCAGCACTACCTTGATTCGGTGTGGCGCGCACCGGTATTCGGCCCCTTCACCTACCGCGAGGTGCGCCAGAGCGAGCTCGGCCTCGGCCTTGACTTGAAAGGCGGCATGCACGTGACGCTGGAAGTTTCGCCGGTGGAAATCGTGCGCGCCATGAGCGGCAACAGCAAAGACCCGGCTTTCAACAAGTCGCTGGCCGATGCGCAGGAAGCTCAGAAAACCAACTCGGGCACGCCGTTCACGGCCCTTTTTGCCCAGGCCTGGCAGCAGAACGCCGCCGGCAAGCCGCTGGCTAGCATCTTCGCCAACACGACGAACAAGAGCCGCAACATCGATATCAACTCTTCGAACGAGAAGGTGATTGGCGCGATTGACAAGGAAGTGGAGGAAGCCATTGACCGCTCGTTCAACATTCTGCGCACCCGCGTCGATAAGTTCGGCGTGAACCAGCCCAGCATCCAGCGCGTGAAAGGCACCGGCCGTCTGCAAATCGAGCTGCCTGGCGTGGACAACCCCGACCGTGTGCGCAAACTGCTGCAAGGCCAGGCCAAACTGGAGTTCTGGGAAGTATGGAACCAGAACGAAATCGGCCCCTACCTGGTGGCCCTCGACAAGCAGCTGCAAGCCAAGGATGCCGTTGCGAAAGCCGGCCCCGCTGCCGCTACTACCACCGACACTACCGCTACCGCCGCCGCTGGCGACTCAACTTCGCTGGCTGCCCAGCTTGCCAAGAAAGGCAAAGACGGCAAATCGGCCGCTGACTCTTCGGCTGCCAACAAGGGCGGCGCCCTCGCCAAGCTCTTCACCATGCCCGGCCGCCTGGGCGTGAACCTGCGCGACACCTCGGCGATGAACAAAATCCTGAGTTCGGCCGAAGCCAAAGCCACCCTGCCCCCCACCCTGGCCCTGCTCTGGAGCCTGAAACCCACTACCATCGACAAGCAGGAGTACCTGGAGCTGATTCCGGTGCGCAAAACCCGCGACGGCGTGCCTCCCCTGGGCGGCGAAGTAGTAAGCGATGCCCGCGCCGACCTCGGCCAGAACGGCCAGCCCGAAGTGCTGATGAGCATGACGCCCTCGGGCGCTCGCAAGTGGCAGAAAATGACCGCCGCCAACATTGGCAAGCAGGTGGCCATGGTGCTCGATAACTACGTGTGCTCGGCCCCCGTGGTGCAGAGCGAGATTTCGGGCGGTGGCACCAGCATCACCGGCAGCTTTGCGGTGGAAGACACCCAGGACTTGGCTAACCAGTTGAAAGCCGGCAAGCTGCCCGCTCCCACGCGCATCGTGGAAGAGGCCGTAGTAGGTCCGTCGCTCGGCAAGGAAGCCATCAACCAGGGCCTGTACTCGTCGCTGGCCGGCGTGGTGATTATCATGCTGTTCATGGCCTTCTACTATGGCCGCGCCGGTATCGTGGCCGACATTGCCCTGCTCTTCAACATCTTCCTGATTCTGGGCGTACTGGCCCAGTTTGGCACGGCCCTCACGCTGCCCGGCATCGCCGGTCTGATTCTGGTAATGGGCACCTCGGTAGATGCCAACGTACTGATTTTCGAACGAATCCGGGAAGAACTGGACCACGGCCTCGGCCTGACCGATGCCATCAACAAAGGCTACTCGCGCGCCTTCTCGGCCATCTTTGACTCGAACGTGACGACCATGCTGATTGCCGTGATTCTCGGCTTCTTCGGTACGGGTCCGGTGCAGAGCTTCGCGGTTACCCTCGGTATCGGTGTACTCACCTCGTTCCTGTCGGCCGTGTTCGTGTCGCGCCTCATCATCGAGTGGATGGTGAAGGGCAATGAGAACCACCCGATGACCTTCAGCACCGCGATTTCGCGCAACCTGTTCAAGAACCTGAACTTCGACATCGTGGGCAAGCGCAAAATTGCCTATACGTTCTCGGCCGTGTTCATCATCATCGGCTTCGTGCTGATGTACGTGCAGGGCGGCCCGAACCTGGGTGTGGACTTCAAAGGTGGCCGCGCCTACGTGGTTGACTTCAACAAAACGATGGTAGCTTCTGACGTGGCCGATAAAATCCGCCCCGCCTTCCAGGATGCCGGCCTCGAAGTGAAGCAGTACGGCGCTCCTGACCGCCTGCGCATCACCACCGGCTACCTCGCCGAGGATGAAAGCCCCGTGGCCGACGCCAAAGTAGTAGCCGCCCTGAACCAGGGCCTGCAAGCCTATAGCGCCGACGCGCCGGTTATCAAGTCGACTTCGAAAGTAGGTGCCACCATCGCCGACGACATCAAGCGCACCTCGGTGCTCTCGCTGGGCCTCACGCTGCTGGGTATCTTCGTATATGTATTGTTCCGCTTCGAGCGGTGGCAGTACTCGATGGCTGCCGTGGTCGCGCTGTTCCACGATGCCCTGCTCGTGATTGCCGCCTTCCCGATTGCCCGCCTCTTCGGCCTGAACTACGAGATGGACCAGATTTTTGTGGCCGCGCTGCTCACGGTTATCGGCTTCTCGATGAACGACACGGTGGTTATCTACGACCGTATCCGCGAGTACCTGCGCGAAAACCCCAAGCTGACCTTCGCCCAGGTGGTGAACCCGGCTCTGAACTCGACCTTCTCGCGCACTATGATTACGTTCACCACGGTGTTCCTGGTGGTGTTCGTGATGTATGTGTTCGGTGGCGAAACCCTCCGCTCGTTCTCTTTCGCCATGATTATCGGCGTGATTTTCGGCACGTACTCGTCGCTGTTCATCGCCACCCCGATTATCCTCGACACCTACGGCAAGAAAGAGGAGCGTGAGCGCAAAGCCGCTGGCGAGGACGTGACCGGCCTGCCCGGCGACGCACCCAAGCTGAGCACGGCTAACGTGTAACGAATCCCCTTATCAGGACGCAAAACGCCCTGAGTCATTCTGAAGAAGCCCGGCCCTGTGCCGGGCTTTTTTTGTATCGAAGCAACCGAATTTGCTTACCTTCCGAGTGGTCAGTAGAAGCCTGCCACCCGCCGTCGATGCTGCACATTTCGCCACCCTATTCTGCCCCGCTGCCGCTGCCCGAGCTGCTGGCTGCCTGCGTGCGCCAGGAACGGGTGGCCCAGCGCCGGCTCTATGGCCAGTTTCATGGCTTTGCGATGGGCATTTGCCTGCGCTACGCCCGCGACCGCGACCAGGCCCTGGAGGCAGCCAACGACGGCTTTCTGAAAGTATTCCGCGACTTGTACCGCTTCGATGCCACCCGCCACCCCGATGACGTGCTGGGCTCGTTCCGGGGCTGGCTCAAGCGCATCATGATTCACACCGCCATCGACCACTACCGCGCCAACGAGCGCCACCAGCACCAGCAGGAGCTCGACGACGCGACCCTGAACCAGGCCGACCAAGGCCCGACGCCCCTCGATACGCTGAGCTACGACGAGCTGCTGACCCTTGTGCAGCGCCTGCCGCCCGCCTACCGGGCGGTGTTCAACCTGAACGTGATTGATGGTTTCGGCCACGAGGAGATTGCTGAGCAGCTCCATATTTCCGTGGGCACTTCCAAGTCTAATTTATTTAAAGCCCGTGCCCATTTGCGGGCCATGCTGGCCCAGGTTACTACTTCCTCAGCAATTCGATATGTGGTCTGATAACGATATAGATAACGCGTTCCAACGGCTAAACCCGCCGGAGCCGGAGCCGACCCCGTTCCCGCTGGATGCCTGGCTGCGCTTGGAAAGCCAGCTGGACAAGGCGGTGATTGAGCGCGCCGTCCGGCGGCGGTTGTGGCAGTTTTTTGTGGCCGAAGTGGCCGTGGTATTAGTGATTGGGCTGGGCTGGCTTTTGCTCCGGCCGGCGGCGATGGTCCCAACCGCCCCAAATGCCACGGCACTCGCTGGGCAGCCGGCGGCCCAGTCGGCTGCCAGCGCTCCGGTGGCCGGGCATCTGGCCAAAGAAACAATCCATCCGGTGGCTTCAACTTCAATTAAAAAGTCACCGATTGCCTCTCCGAACCCTGCGTTATCCCCAACCCCGGAAACCTCTGCTTCGACTGCCGATTCCCGCACACTCCATACCTCCTCAGCCGCTTCACCAACCGCTTCTTCTACTGTCTCGGCCGTTGCCGTAGCGCCGACAGCTGCTCCCATTGCCAAAGCCCACCCGCTTGCGGTAACGCCTACTACGGCGCTTACCGAGCGTAGCCGAGCCAGCAGAACGAATGCGGAAGCCCCGGCCCGCCAGCAAAGCGCCGCGAATGGGTTTGTGGTAGCTACCCGACCGCGCAAATCTGCACACCTGTCCCGCGAGCGCCTGACAACGGCCGGACAGCCCAAGGCTACGACCGCACCAGCTGGGAGTGTTGCTAAAACCCATTCGGAAGCCAGCCCCCCCCTGAATTCGAATGCCAGCCGCCGGCATACTGCTGCTGCAAGGGCGAGCTACCCGGTGGCGGTAGAAGCCCACAAACCGGCTACTGCTCACTCCCTGCGTACCCACGCGGCAAATGCTATTGTTACTCCGGCAGCTACCGATGCTCCGGCTGATGCAGCCAGCACCTCCCCCCGTAGCGCTGATGCTGATGAGGCCAATGTTGTTGCAACTGGTTTTGCCCCGCTCGGCCTGCGCCCGGTAGTGTCTCCGGCGGCTAAGCCCGTTCCGCTGCCCACGCCCCTGGCCACTGTGGCACTGGCCGAAACGCCGCCCCAGCCCGAACTACCCAAACCCGCCCGCGAGCCGCGCTTCTACGTGGCGCTGGTAGGAGCGCCCGATGTGAGCACGGTGAAATTCGCCAGCATCGAGAAGCCCATGCCCAACGTGGGACTGGTGCTGGAATACCGCCTCAGCAGCCGCGTGCGCGTGAATACCGGCCTGCTGCGCTCCACCAAGCAGTACACGGCCCGGCGCGAGGACTATGACTTCGGGGCCAACACGGCCCGCGTGTACCAGCGCGATTTTACCGACGTGGAAGGGTCCTGCACCGTGTTCGATGTGCCGCTGAACCTGCGCTACGACCTCATAGTCCGGCCCCGGTACCGGGTCTTTGGCAGCGCGGGCCTCTCCTCGTTTTTCATGCAGCACGAAGCCTATTCCTACGAATATCCCAACCCCGCCACCGGCGTACCAAGCTACTGGACCGGCTCGGCCACCAACCAGAACCAGCACTACTTCAGCATCCTGAATTTATCGGCCGGCTACGAGCGCGCCCTCAGCTCCCGCTGGAGCCTGCAAGCCGAGCCCTACCTGAAGCTCCCCCTGGCCGGCGTGGGCACCGGCAAAATCCGGCTCACTAGCGCCGGAGTATTTTTAGGGGTCAAATACGGCTTCTAAGCGCCACGCACTGCCCGTGCTCCGGCCAGTGCGCCTTTCCGGCCGCTCCTTCCATTTCATTTTCCATCACATATTCGACACTTTCTATGTTCGACGTTCGTTCTTTTTCTGCCTGGCTGCGGCCGGCCCTGGTAGGCGTGGCCACGACGCTGCTGGGCCTGGCGGCCGGCTGCACTTACTCGCACGGCGACCCGGCTCCGGCGTGCGATATATCCACCGAAACCATCACCTACACCGGGGTCATTTCTCCCATTTTCGATGCCAACTGCCGCCGCTGCCACGGCTCGACGGTGTACACCACGCTGGGCGGCGGCAATGATTTCAGCAGCTACGCCACCATCAGCAGCTACCCGCAGGCCAGCCTGCTGGGCTCCATCAAGCACAGCATCGGCTACGATTTCATGCCCAAAGACGGCAGCAAAATATCAGACTGCGACATTGCCCGCATCGAAGCCTGGTACGCCAAGGGCAAACCCCAGTAACCCCACTTCCTCCCCTCTTTGCTATGAAACGCTCCTTTTTTCTGCTATCGGTCTGCCTGTTGTTCTCTGCGCTCGCGGGCGCACAGGCGCAGAGCAAGTACATGACCAAAACGGGGCGTGTGTCGTTCTTTTCGGCCACCCCGATTGAGGACATCGAAGCCAAAAGCCAGCAAACGGCGGCCATCCTCGATTTCGGGACGGGCCAGCTAGCCTTTTCCGTGCCCATCAAAAGCTTCGTGTTCAAGCGCACCCTCATGCAGGAGCACTTCAACGAGAACTACATGGAGTCAGACAAATTCCCGAAGGCCACCTTCACGGGGCATTTTGTGGGGTTTGATGCCGCTACGCTGGCCACCGCCGGCCCGCACAACGTGCAGGTGGAGGGCGACCTGACCGTGCACGGCGTGACGCACCGCATAACGGTGCCCGCCAGCGTGGAGCTGAAAAGCGGCCAATTACTGGCTTTTGCTACCTTTCCGGTTGCGTCAGCCGACTATAACATCGAGATTCCGTTGCTGGTGCGCAACAACATTGCCAAGGTCGTGACCGTGCGCGTGGCCCTATCCTGCGACCCCGTGGCAGGTGCTGTGGGTGCCACTACCGCGCCCCACTAGTCGGCCGTCATTCCGTTCGTCGCTTTCTTTCCCGCTTTCATTATGACTCAAAATCTTTACCCCTCCCGTGGTTTTCTCGGCCTGCTGCTGGCTGGGTTGCTGGCGCTGGCCAGCCCCGCCCGCGCCCAAACCGACCTGCTGCAGGACCTCGAAAGACAAACCGCCGACTCGACCAAGCGCGAGGTGGTGGCCGCCACGTTCAAGGGCACGCACATCATCAACTCGCAGTCGGTCGAAACGCCGGGCCAGGGCACGCTGGCCTTCCTTATTCAGCACCGCTTCGGCACGCTGAATAGCGGGGCGTATAACTTCTTCGGCCTCGACCAAGCCGTGCTGCGCCTGAGCTTTGAGTACGGCCTGACCAACCGGCTGGCCGTGGGCATCGGCCGCAGCAACATCGAAAAAACCTTCGATGGCTTCCTGAAATACCGGGCTTTGCGGCAAACCAGCGGGGCGCGGCCCATGCCGGTATCGGTCACGCTGTTTGGGTCGGCGGCCATCACCACGCTTAAATTCGGCACCTTGCCTACGGAGCGCACCACAGCCTCGCGCCTTGACTATACCTACCAGGTGCTCATTGCCCGCAAGGTTAGTTCGGGCCTGTCGTTGCAGCTCATGCCCACGCTCATCCACCGCAACTACGTGCCCCTGGCCGGCATGCAGAACGACGTGTATTCCATCGGCGGGGGCCTGCGCCAGAAACTCACCAAGCGCATCGCCCTCACCGCCGATTATTTCTACGTGTTACCCGGCTACGCGGCGGATAATTTCCGCAACGCCCTCGGCGCAGGGTTCGACATTGAAACCGGCGGCCACGTCTTCCAGCTGCACGTCACCAACGCCCAAGGCATGACAGAGAAGTTCTTCGTTCCCCAAACCAGCGGCGACTTCTTCAACGGCGACATCTACTTCGGCTTCACGGTGGTAAGGAATTTCACGGTCAAATCGCAGTTGAAATGAGGGCAGTAACTGTCATTGCGAGGGCGTAGCCCGTGGCAATCCGTCCTCTCTCAGCGACAAGCCTTTAGATGTGACAAGGCTCTTTTTTCAACAGCAGAAAGCCCCAATACTGCGAAGTATCGGGGCTTTCTGATAAAAGGCATTTCTGGTTTTGACAGGACGGATTGCTTCGTCGTGCCTCCTCGCAATGACAGATTAATTAAACCGTAATACCTTCAGCTACTACGCTTTGCACTTCGGGCACCATGCGCTTGAGCAGGTTCTCGATGCCAGATTTCAGGGTAACCGTGGCCGAGGGGCAACCGGAGCACGAACCCTGCAGGTTCACGGTCACGATGCCTTCGTGGTAGCTTTTGAAGGTGATGTTGCCACCGTCTTGCTCCACGGCGGGGCGCACGTAGTTATCGAGCAGGTCGATGACTTTCTGGGCAATCTGGCCTTCCTGCTGGGTGGGGTCGCCGGCGGTGGCAGCCTGGGCGGCCTTCTGCTCAGCGGCGGGGTCCACTAGGAAAATGGGGCCGCCGGCTTCCACGTAGCTTTTCAGGAACTGACGCAGCTCGGGGATGAGCTGGGTCCAGGCCAATTCGGGCTGGGATTTGGTGACGGTGACGAAGTTCTGGGCGATGAACACGCGGCCCACGTAGTCGAACCCGAACAGCTCCTGCGCCAGCGGCGAGTTGGCGGCGGCTTCGAGGTTGGGGTAATCCACGCTCACGCCGTCCACCAGCAGGTTTTGGTTGAGGACGAACTTCATGCTCTCCGGGTTGGGAGAAGCTTCGGCATAAATGGAAACAGCAGACATAGTTTCGGGGCTTAAAATCAGGGGGAAGCGCCGCCGGGGCGGCAGCTGCAAAGGTACAACCGCGACGGGGCCGCAGAGGTTGCAAATGTACCTACATCATTTCAGTTATACCCGGTTGGCGCGGGCGCGCAACAGCAAATCGGCCAGCACCAGCTGGGTCATGGCTTCCACGATGGGCACGGCGCGGGGCAGCACGCAGGCATCGTGGCGGCCCCGGCCCACCAGCGTGATAGCCTCGCCCTGGTCGTTGATGGTTTGCTGGGGCTGGAGCAGCGTGGCCACGGGCTTGAACGCGACGCGGAAATAAATATCCTGGCCATTGGAAATGCCGCCCTGGCTGCCGCCGCTGTGGTTGGTGCGGGTGCGCACGGCTCCCACAGCATCGGTGTAAAATTCGTCGTTGTGCAGCGAGCCGGGCAATTTCGTCCCTTCAAAGCCGGAGCCAAACTCGAAGCCCTTCACTGCATTAATACTAAGCATGGCGTGGCCCAGCAAGGCCGGTAGCTTATCAAACACCGGCTCGCCCAGCCCGGCGGGTACGTGGCGTGCGACCCCCGTAATCACGCCGCCCACGGTGTCGTGCGCGGCCTGCGCGGCCCGGATGCGAGCTTCCATGAGGGCAGCGGTTTCGGGGTGCGGGCACCGTACCAGGTTGCTGTCGATGAGGCTCAAATCGAGCAATTCGTAGCCCACGGGCACTTCTACCTCGCCCACAGCCGATACGTAGGCTAACGTTTCAATGCCGAAATGGGCCAGCAGTTTTGCCGCCACGGCACCGGCCGCCACGCGGGCGGCCGTTTCGCGGGCCGAGCTGCGGCCGCCGCCGCGGTAATCGCGGCGGCCGTACTTGGCGTCGTAGGTATAGTCGGCGTGGCTGGCGCGGTAGGCATGCGCGATGTGCGAGTAGTCGTCGGAGCGTTGGTCGGCGTTGGGGATGAACAGGCTGATGGGCGTGCCGGTGGTCACGCCCTCGAACAGGCCCGACTGAATGTGTACGGTATCAGCCTCCTTGCGCGGCGTGGTGAGGTCACTCTGGCCGGGCCGCCGCCGGTCGAGAGCAGCCTGAATGTGGGCGGCATCCACGGCCACGCCCGCCGGGCAGCCGTCGATAATCACGCCGATGCCCGCCCCGTGCGACTCGCCAAACGTGGTGATGCGAAAGAGGGAGCCGAAAGTATTGGACATTTTATGGTGCTTGGTTTTGGTACTCAGGATGACAGGTGGCCAGCCACAAGTCCCCGCAAAACTACGCCCGCCGCCCGGCCCGCCACCAACCGAAGCCGGCTACGCCCGCCAGCGCGATGAGCAGCCAGTCGGCGTAGCGGCGCACGTCGCGGTACACGTCCAGCGCCTGCATGGTGGTGTCGGCCCCGGCCAGCGCCGGACCGTAGAAGGGGTCATCCTCGGGCCGGGCCAGGGGTTCCACGGCTGCCACCACGCCCTGCACCAGCGGCCGCAGGCCGGGCCGCAACACGTCGTAGCGGCCAGTAGCGGGGTTGAATACCACCAATTTCAACAAGCTATCCAAGGGCAGCACGCCGGGCCGCCGGACCACCATCCGATACCGAAACACCTTGCGCCCGCCACCCGGCGCGGGCTCCTCGCGCATGTCGGAGCCGTACACATCCAAGCCGGGCCACGCCGCCACCGTCGGGGCCAGCACCGCCGCCAGGTTGCCCTGCCCCGCCACGCCAAACGAGTAGGTGAACGACTCACCCACCCGAAACTTGGTACGGCTGATGGCCTCCTGCATCTCGAAGCGGCCCACCGCCACCGGGCCACCGGGCGCGGCCGTCGGCAGCGGTTGCACCGCTACTGCCAGGCCGGGCGCAGTATAGGTTTTGTAGCCAGCCAGGCGGTTGTCCTGGCCGGGCTCGGGCTTTTTCAGCGTCTTGAACTTCACCATCGTCAGGGCCAGGGGCGGGAAGCGCAGGGGCTGGGCTGTGAGGGGATAGTAGAGGTTTTCGGCCAGCCGGAAGCGTAGGTATTTCTGGCCGAGGTGGCGCACGGTGTCGGGCGTCACGCTGGGTTCGGGGCCGGGCTCCTGCCAGGCGGTGGGCTGGTGCAGCTCGTGCAGCAGCGGCGGCAGCTGGTCGGTGAAATCGTGGAAGGCCAACAGGGCCTGGTCTTCGGGCTTGAGGTAGAAATACAGCCCCACGCGCACGCCCTCGCCCACAAACACGCGCGGCCGGTCGGCCACCACGGCCAGGAAGGCGTGGTCGGCCCGCTCCTCATACAGCACGGGCTTGGGCTTGCCAAACATCTTGTCGAGGTCGCCCACGGCTTGCAGCGGCGCGGTGGGGTTCACTGGTTTGGTGATGGCGCTAGGATTGGGCGGGGCAGCCGGCCCAACCCGAACGGTGGCGGCCTTGCTGCGCAGCAGCACCCCGTTCACCGTGAGTTGGAAGGGCTTGATAACGATTTCGCCCTCGCCGTAGGGCACGTAGCGCTGGGTAATGGTGAGGTCGGAAAAGCGCCGGCCCTGCACGATGCGCGTGGTGGTGGTGCTGGTTTTGCCGGTTTTCTTGAAGCCTTCCAGCTCCGGAAATTCCGAATACTTGTCCAGTGCGCCGCCGCGCAGCCGGAAAGCCAGCGTGAATATGCCCGTGACGGGCAGCGAGGCCGGCCCGGGCAGCAGTTCTACATCGGCCGCCAGCGTGGCCGGGGGCTTGGGCTGAGCGGCCGGCGCGGCCTGAGCGGGCTTGGGCGGGGCAACCGGCGGCGCCTGGCCCGGACCGGCCTGCAATAGCCCCGGCAGCAGCCCCAATACCCAAAAAAGTCCTCCCATAGTCACTAGCGCATTATCACCCGCTAAAAGTAGCTCAAAACGCTGGATTCAGTCATTCCAGCGAAAACCATACTTCAGCATTTCCCTGCCCTCGGCCGGGGTTATAACAAAAAATTAGGGCATAATCAATCCCTATCCCCAGTTAATGCCGTATCTGCTCACACACCACCTATACGGTTGCGGTTTTCCACTTACTGACAGGCTTCTGGCGCTGTCCGGAATTGCATTGCCTTCTCCGCAGGTTTCAATTTCCACCTAACTACTTCACTCTCATGTCTGATAACCTCCAGCCCCGCGGTGCCGACGATACTTCGTTCGCCCAGCCGCTGTACACTCCCATCAAACGCCGTTCGTTCTTCATGTATGCCGGTGCTACGGCCGGGGCCACGGCCCTCGTGCTGGCTGGTTGCTCGAAAGACAGCGACAACACCACTCCCTCCGCCAACCTGATTGACGTGGGCGCTGGCGATGTGGGCGTGCTCAACTACGCATACGCCCTAGAACAGCTGGAATCGGCTTTCTATGCGCAAGTGCTGGCCGGCGCTTACTACGCTAGTGCGACAACAGATATAAAAAACATTTTCTCGGACATTGCCGCCCACGAGAAAATCCACGCTGATTTCTTCAAGACGGCCCTGACTGGCGCCGCTCCTACGCAAATAATCAAGGCACTGGAGCCTGATTTTTCTAAAATCAACTTCGGCGACAAAACATCGGTACTGGGCGCGGCCAAGCTGTTCGAGGACACCGGCGTTTCGGCCTACAACGGGGCCGCCCGCTACATCACCACTGATGCCTATTTGACGCTGGCGGGAAAAATTGTTTCGGTAGAAGCCCGGCACGCGGCGCTTATCCGCGACCTGATTTCGAACGGCACTTTCGCCGATGACCTCACCGCCGATGGCCTGGAGAAATCGGCCAAGCCGCAGGATGTGGCCACGGCCGTGAATGCTTACCTGAAAGACGGTTCGAAAATCAGTGCTACGAAACTGGTCTAACGGCCTTCCTCTTTTTCTTTCTTTCTAAAATATCGCATCATGAATTTTTTCCAAATCATCGAAGAAATCGAGAAGGTTGACCCGGAAGTGTACGACCGCCTCGATTCCCGCCGGGCAGTGTTCAACTCCCTGCGCGGCATCGGTCAGAAACTTACCCTGGCTACTGCTCCGCTGGCCCTGTCGGCCCTGTTCAGCAAAGCCTACGGCCAGACCAGCACCTTGCCTGCTGCCGTTAAGGGCGTGTTAGAATTTGCTCTGGGCCTTGAGGACCTGGAGTACCAGTTCTACACCCAGGCATTGGCCGCTACGGCTATCAAAAACGCGCTTAGTGTCGACGGCCTGAAGGCCATTACCACCATTCAGGGCCACGAGGCGGCTCATAAGAACTTCCTGCGCACGGCGCTGGGCGGTCCAACAGTAGCCCCGGCCGACATGGGCGCGGCTCCATTCGACTTCACCGGTGCCAAGGGTGGGGCACAGGCCCCAGTATTCCCCACCGTATTCACCGACTACGCCACTTTTCTGGCAGTAGCCCAAACGCTGGAAGACACCGGCGTGCGCGCCTACAAAGGCGGTGCCCCGGCCCTGAAAGTGAGCCCGGACATTCTGACCGCAGCCCTGAACATTCACTCAGTCGAAGCTCGTCACGCCTCGCACATCCGCACCATGCGCCGCGCCCTGGCCGGTGGCATAGCCGGCACGCCCAGCCTCAGCGCCTCGCCCAAGAGCTGGATTTCAGGCACCGACGGCGGCGGCCCGGACCCGACGAAAACGTCGGGCTACTACGCCGGCGAAGACCTCACCACTCAGGCCATGGTCCCCATTATCACCAACTCCACGCCCAACGTCACGGCCGCCCAGGCTTCCGAGGCATTCGATGAGCCCCTGGATTCGGCTACCGTTACCACGCTGGCTTCGGTGTTCAAGAAGTAATTCCGTTTGGCCCCGCAATGGGGTTGTTGCAAAGCCGGTTCCGCACACGCGGGGCCGGCTTTGCTGTTTATAATGCCCGCCGGGGCCGGGGTTTCGTTTCCGGGCTTTGCAACGAGTTAGCTTTGTATCGGCATCTTCCTGTGGAATCCGCTTCGGTATTCGGGGGTAGTGAGCTGGTCGCGGGTTTCGCACTGGCCCGGCCCGGGCCGCCGGCTTTCGTAGTTGCCCCTTCTTTTGCTCATCAAACACTCGTTATTTATGTCCGATACGCTTCGGCCCACCGACTCTCAAAGCCCGCAGCCGGGGCAGCCCCTGCTGGCACGCATCAAGCGCCGGTCCTTCTTTATGTATGCCGGCGCTACGGCTGGGGTCACGGCGCTGGCCCTGGCCGGCTGCTCGAAGGACGAAACCACGCCCGACACCGCCGCCACCAGCGCCGTGAGCTTCGGCACCGGCGATGCCAGCTTGCTCAACTACGCCTACGCCCTGGAGCAGCTCGAAGCCGCTTTCTACGCCAAAGTGGTAGCTCTCACCACCTCGCCCCTGCTGCCCGCCGAAATTCCGTACTTCGCCAAAGTGGCCATCCACGAAGCCATTCACCGCGACTTCCTGCGCACGGCCATCAACCGCGACTTCAGCGGCACCCTCATCCCCGACCTTACGCCGAAGTTCGACAGCATCGACTTCACCAAGCGCGTGAAGGCCACCACCGATACCAAGCTGGGCATTCTCGATGCCGCCAAGGCCTTCGAGGACCTGGGCGTGGCCGCCTACAATGGCGCGGCCAAGCTGTTCAAAAGTGCGGTGTACCTGGGCATCGCGGGCCAGATTGTGTCGGTTGAGGCGCGGCACGCGGCCTACGTGCGCGACCTGATTACGCCCGGCTCCTTCGCCACCAACGAGGGCACCGACGTGCTCGGCTTCGACCGCCAGCTGGCCCCGACCGCCGTGCTTGCCATCGCCCAGACTTTCGTGGAGCAAACGCTCAACGGCAGCACCATCGGCCAGTAACCTTCTTCTTCCGACTTCTTTTTTGCCATGAATTTTTTCAACATCATCGACCTGCTGGCGGAAGCTGACCCCGACGTACTGGACCGTTTCAGCTCGCGCCGCGCCGTGTTCAACTCGCTGGGCACCGTGGCCCAGCGCGCAGCCCTGGCCACCTCGCCCCTCTTTCTGGGGGCTTTGTTCCAGAAAGCCTACGCCGGCACGGCTTCGGTGCCCACCGATATTCTCAACTACGCCCTCACGCTGGAGCTGCTCGAAGCCGACTTTTACCGCCAGTTTCTCGCCGCCGGCCAGATTCCGGCCGGTGCGGCCCGCGACGCCATCACCCTCATCAAAACCCACGAGGACGCGCACGTAACCTACCTGCACGATGCCATCATTAAGATGGGGGGCACACCGGTCGCGGGCTCGAACACAACCGGCATCCGCTTCAACCCCAACCTGCTACCCGCCACCTACGCCGACCAGCTGAAATACGCCCAGGTGCTGGAAGATACCGGCGTGCGCGCCTACAAGGGCCGCGCCGCCGAGCTGATTGGCACCGATTTGCTCACGCCGGTGCTCCAGATTCACTCCATCGAAGCCCGCCACGCGGCGCATATTCGCACCATGCGCGCCCAGCAGCCTTGGGTGAGCCTCGGCGACGACCTGGCCACCGACCCGCTATACAAAGCAGCCTACACCAGCGGCGTGGCCAGCAGCACGAAGACCGTCGTTGCCCTTGGGGGCACCACCTACGGCATTCCGGCCTATAACCCGGCCCAGCCCAGCCCGCCGGAAAGCAACCAGCAGCAGGGGGCTGCCGGCAAAAACGCCGCCGTGCTCATCACGGCGGGCATCGGGGCCACCACGTATCTGCCCGACGATGCCGCTGCCGCCTTCGACGAGCCCCTGCAGGCTGCCGAGGTACTGGACTCTTCCCGCGCCGGGGGGCTGCTGGCGTAGCTTGGTCATTCCGACGCAGGAGGAATCTGAGAAAAGCAGTCCAACGGTTTTATCCAGATTCCTCCTGCGTCGGAATGACAAGGTATGAGCGGCACTCTTTCGGCCGCGAGCCGGTTCTGCCCCCGCGCAGGACCGGCTTTGTTTTTTAGGGCTTTGCAACCAATGGATGGGTAGCGAGTACCTTTGTAATGGCTGGGGCCCGGCTTCTCGGGTTAGCGGGCTGGCTTGAATACTTTACGAATGTCTGACCACACCTTTTTACCCGCCTGGCGGGAGCAGTCGCTGGGGCGACGCGTGTTTTTACGGGTTTCGGCCGCTTCGGCCGCCTCAGTGGCCCTGATTGCGGCCGGCTGCTCGGGTACTACCACCACGCCCACTGCCGCCGACCCCTACCAGCTGGCCCTGCCGGCCGGCGACTCGGGCCTGCTGTACTACGCCTACCTGATGGCCCTGGCCCAGGTAACGCTCTACCAGAAAGTAGTAGATGCCCCGCCCACGGACCTGACCACCACCGAGCGGGCCGTTTTCGCCGACCTGCGCGACCATGAGGTGGTGCACCAGAAAACCATCGCCTACCTCATCGACCCGACGGGCGCTACCCAGCTGGCTCCCACCGATTTCGCGTTCAGCCTCAGCAAGTTCACGCTAACCACCCGCGCCGGCGTGCTGGCCGCGTCTCAGCAGATTGCCGACCTCGTGGCCGCCGCTTATCCGGTGCTGCTGCCTTTGTTCACGAGCAGCAGCGCGCCGCAGCGCACCATCCTGCTCAAGATGTCGTCGGTGCAGGCCCGCCAGGCCGCGGCCGTGCGCGACATGCTCACGCCCGGCTCGTTTGCCAACAGCGACGTGGTGGGCAGCAACGGCCAGCTGCTCACCAAAACCCCTACCGAAGTGATAACGGCCCTGGCCCCCTACTTCGCCCCTTACGTTATTTCCGTGGCCAGCCTGGCTGTTCCTGTATGAAGCTGATTTCCATTCTTGACCAGCTGGCGGCCACGCCCGCTATTGCCGCGCCGGCCCCCCGCCGCGCCCTGCTGGCCCAGCTGGGCCGGGCTGCCGTGGCGGCCCTGCCGCTGGGTGTCGCCCTGCCCGCCGCCGCCGCCCCGGCCGATACCTCATTTGATGCCGTGACGCAGCTGCTCCAGCTCGAGCGCACGCAGGTAGCACTCTACACCCAGGCCCTGGCCGCGGCCGGCCTCATCCCGGTAGCCCAAACCGCCGACTTCCAGCGCCTGCTGGCCCACCAGACCCAGCACGCCGCCCTGCTCCTCAAAGCCCTTCAGGATGCTGGAGCCCTTGTGCCCGCCCTGCCTCAGTTCGATTTCAGCGGCAAGCACAACGTGGCCGCCAACCCGGAGCTGTTTCCCAACGTGCTCACGAACTACGATGCCTTCCTAGCCGTGGCCCAGCAGCTGGAAGACCTGAGCGTGCGCCTCTACCAGACCCAGACCGTTAACATCAACGACCCGCAGCTGTTCCGGGCCGCCCTGCGCATTCACGCCGTTGAGGCCCAGCATTCGGCCCACATCCGCGGGCTACGTAAGGGCCGGGGGGCAGTGGTGCAAAACTGGCCCAGCGAGGAAGATGCCGCTATTGTGCGCCCTACTGCCGCGCAGGCCCTGACCGCAGCCGCCACTGGCGGCGAGGAAAACGGCGTGCAGTACGTGACGCCGGGCGTGCCGGTACCGTTCGCCTCCTTCCTGCTCATCAGTAGCAACACGGCCATTCACGACCCGGCCCTGGCCGAATCCTTCGATGAGCCGGTAAGCAGCGCAGTAGCCCAGACCGCCCTGAATTTGTTCGTGTAATCGCAGTTATAAAATTTTGGCTTTTCATCCAAAAAGAGTGGCCCTGGCTGCTCTTTTTGCGTATTCGGCCAGCTAATGCTCCCCTTCGGAAGCCTTATGGATTGTGAAAATCTTAAGTATATATAGTATCTTTAATATCCAACAGCTAAGCCAAACTATTAAACTTGCTGTTTTTCGCGCTTACTATTTCACCATCCTTTTTCCCTGCTCTATGCTAGATTACATGAAAATGATTCTGACCAAGGTCAGCTTCAACAAAGCCCTGTTCGAGAAAGAATTGCGTAAAGCACTGAAGATGATTAAGCCCGTCGAGCTGCCCGATTTCCGCACTTGGTGCTACCGGCAGTTTGCCCGCCTCTACCGCCGGGTACTGAAACGGGTATTTGCCAGCACCACGCCGGAAATCGGCCTGGCATAAGGCAGCCCTCGCGTGGGCCGGCGCTACTCGGCCACAAACCTGATGTTGCGTTTCAGCCCTTCGTACCCCGTGCGCTTCACGGCCGACTGACGGAACAGCTCCGTAAATAATTCGTGGGTGATTTCGCGCCAGTCGCCGGGCGTCAGGTCCTTGAGGCCGGGCGCGGGGTTGAACTGCGGCTCGTTATGCGGCTTCGAGAAGCGGTTCCAGGGGCACACGTCCTGGCATATGTCGCAGCCGAAGACCCAGTTGCCGAACTGGCCGGATACTTCGGTCGGAATCTGGTCCTTGAGTTCGATGGTGAAGTAACTGATGCACTTGCTGCCGTCCACTACGTAGGGCTCGGTGATGGCCTGGGTGGGACAGGCGTCCACGCACTTGGTGCAGGTGCCGCAGTAGTCGCGGATGGGGCCGTCGGCGGGCAGCTCCACGTCCACAATCAGCTCGGCGATGAAGTAAAACGAGCCGTTGCCGGGCGTGATGAGGTTGGAATTCTTACCCACCCAGCCGAGGCCGGATTTCTTAGCCCAGGCCTTGTCCAGCACCGGTGCGGAATCGACGAAGCAGCGCCCGCTGATGGCTCCTATTTCGGCTTCCATATCAGCCAGCAGCGTTTTCAGCTTGTCTTTGATGACGAAGTGGTAGTCGCGGCCGTAGGCGTATTTGCTGATTTTGAGGGTGTCGTCGGGCTGCTGGGTTTCGGGGGCGGGGTAATAGTTGAGGAGCAGCGAAATCACCGATTTCGCGCCGTCCACCAGCAGGCGCGGGTCGAGGCGCTTGTCGAAGTGGTTTTCCATGTAGCCCATCTTGCCGTTCATGCGGCGCGTGAGCCAGGTTTCGAGGCGCGGGGCTTCTTCTTCCAGGAATTCCGCCTTGGAAATGCCACAGGCCATGAAGCCGAGCTCGGCGGCGCGGCGCTTGATGAAGGGGGCCCATTGGGACTGGGGAAGCATGGGCAACGGAGTAACTGAGCTGCAAAGAAACAGGAAACGCGCCGCTGGGGGCGGCGCGTTCCGTGGGGTTGTAGCGCGGACTTTGTAGTCCGTGTATGTGCGAAGCACACGCGGACTACAAAGTCCGCGCTACATTTCTACGACGTTATCTCATCGAACAAGCTGCCCGAGTTGCCACGCATATTCTGCGGCAATAACCGGCCCAGGTGCTGGTACGCGGCTTCCGTGGCCTCGCGGCCACGCGAGGTGCGCTTGATGTAGCCTTCCTGAATCAGGAACGGCTCGTACACTTCTTCGATGGTTTCGCCTTCCTCGCCGCAGGCGGTGGCGATGGTGCTGATGCCCACCGGGCCGCCCTTGAACTTGTCGATGATGGTGGTAAGGATGCGCTTGTCCATGTCATCAAGGCCGCGGGCGTCTACGTCGAGGGCATTGAGGGCGAACTGGGCGATTTCGACCGTGATGGTGCCGTCGCCTTTGATTTGGGCAAAGTCGCGGGTGCGGCGCAGCAGGTTGTTGGCAATGCGGGGCGTACCGCGCGAGCGGCGGGCAATTTCGTAGGCCGCATCCTCGTGGATGGGCGTGCCCAGGATTTCGGCCGAGCGCAGCACAATCGTGGTCAGCAGCTTGGAATCATAGTATTCCAACCGGGCCGAGATGCCGAAACGGGCGCGCAGCGGCGCCGTGAGCATCCCCGAGCGCGTGGTAGCGCCCACGAGCGTGAAGGGCGACAGCGAAATCTGCACCGAGCGGGCATTCGGGCCCGAATCGAGCATGATGTCGATGCGGTAGTCCTCCATCGCCGAGTAGAGGTATTCCTCCACCACGGGGTTGAGGCGGTGGATTTCGTCGATGAACAGCACATCGTGCGGCTCCAAGTTGGTGAGCAGGCCGGCGAGGTCGCTGGGCTTATCCAGTACCGGACCGCTGGTCATCTTGATGCCCGAGCCCAACTCGTTGGCAATAATGTGCGAGAGCGTGGTTTTGCCCAGGCCGGGAGGACCGTGCAGCAGGACGTGGTCGAGGGCATCGCCCCGCATCTTGGCGGCTGCCACGAAGACTTTCAGGTTTTCCAGAATCTTGTCCTGGCCCGTGAAATCGTCGAAACTGAGCGGACGGAGGGCTTTGTCGATGTCCTTGTCGGTGGCATCGAATCCGTCGGTGCCGCCGGAGAGATAGGCTTCGCGCATAATGATATTGCTAAAATGATTGGTCGGCGCTTGCTAAGCGGATGAGTAACGGTTGGGGGCGCAAAAAAGCTCCGTGGGGAGTAGAAAAAACAGCTTTACACAAAGAACGTCATGCTGAGCGAAGTCGAAGCATCTCTACCGCAGCAGTAATTATTTACTATTGCGGTAGAGATGCTTCGACTTCGCTCAGCATGACGGCCTTTTCTGTTCTCAAAAAGCTCCTACTCGTGCAGCAGCACTTCGATATCCAAGTGCAGCCAGTCGGTTTCCCAGGATTTGTGGTTGAGGCGGGCGGAGAGGTGCTTGCCGGCATCGAGGAGCCGGGCCACGGTTTCGTTGCGGCCCTCGGGCAGGTAGCCAAGCCAGACGTTGGCGGGGTCGGTGGCGGGAGCGGTGTGCACTTGCACGGCCCAGTCGTCGTAGTGGTTGTCGGCTTCGCGGCTCAGGTGCAGGGCCTGGCCGACCTTCAGCTTGGGCTCGTACTTCTCCAGGTTGGGGCGGTGCGAGGTGCCGGCCACGAGGCATTCGAGCAGCACGAGGGGTTCGGACGAGGGGACGATTTTCATCATGGGGCCAAATTACGGCACCGGGATGGCTTCTGCTACCGGCACGGCAGCCACAACCGGCACGGCGGCTACGGCTGGCACGCTCAGCGGCGCGCCCGGCGCGAAACGGCTCTGCTTGTACCGGGCCTTG
The DNA here is from genome assembly GCF_054776495.1 of Hymenobacter segetis. Taxonomy (NCBI): domain Bacteria; kingdom Pseudomonadati; phylum Bacteroidota; class Cytophagia; order Cytophagales; family Hymenobacteraceae; genus Hymenobacter; species Hymenobacter segetis. The sequence goes on from NZ_BAAHBV010000002.1 coordinate 1,260,815, forward strand.
ATGTAGCGGTTGCCGGGCAGCTCCACAAACCGGTGCAGCAGGTAGCTCAGGCCCAGCGACAGCACGAACATCGTAATGCCCAGCACCCAGTTGCTGGCCCCGAGGGCGTGCCGGTCATTGAGCGTGAGCAGGTACCGGATTATCAGCTGGTGAATGAGGTAGAAGCTGAAGCTGATTTCGCCCAGCCAGACCCAGATGCGGGTCGAAAACACCGCCGATAAGTAACCGTTCTGGTGCGCAAACGAGAAAATTATCAGCACCATGGGCAGCCAGTAGTAGGCCGAATACCGGTACCCCATCGCCACCTCGCCCCGGAAGTAGACCGCCACGCCGAACACGCCAAACGCCAGCAGCTCCATGAGCGTGGCCCCGAGCTTCGACTTATACAAGCCCCGGAGGTAGCCGCGCTTGTAGACCTGGTGCAGCGTAATGCCCACCACAAAATCAACAATCCGGAAGAAGGGATTGATGTACATGAAGCGGTGGTAACCGTCGTCGTGGGAAAGGTTCATCACCACCGGCACGGCTAGAAACAGGAGCCAGCCGTAGCGCAGCAGCGCCTTGTTGCGCACAAACAGGGTTATGATGAACGGGAACGCGAAGTAGAAGAACATCTCATCGGAGATGCTCCAGGAAGGGGAATTGTAGGAGAAAAAGTAGTCGTTGACGGGAATGAAGGCGTGGATGAGCGTGGCGTTGCTCAGAAACATGACGGTGGAAGCGGCCGGGTCCACGAAGAATTCGCTCCAGCCCGGGGCCCAGTCGATGACCAGGCCCACGGCCAGCAGCAGCGTCACGAGGTGCAGGGGATACACGCGGGCAATGCGGGCCACCCAGAACTCGCGGAAGGTTACCCGTCGGTCCAGCAATTTGTCGTCGTAGTTCAGCGACAGGATGAACCCGCTCAGAATAAAGAAGAAGCTGACGCCGATAAAGCCTTCGCCCGTGACATCCTTGAAAGTGGGGTATTCGTTGCCATCCACGAACTGCAGGTGGCTGCAAAACACCATGAGGGCAAACAAAAACCGGAGCGAGGTGAGCGGTTTAATCATGAAGGCGCGGGGGGCGGGACTGCGCCCGCCTGGGTTAAATGGTTGGGTAGAATGGGCGGCCGGCCACGGGGTAGGGTGGCGGTGGCCGGGCCTGATGGCGCGGGATGACCGGGCCATCAGGCCCGGCGGGGGAAAGCTTGTGATGAGGGTTTTGCGCGCCTAACGCGGCGTCCCAAAGGGTAAAACTACGGCACGGCTAGCGGTTTTGCCGCGCCGGCATGGCCGGGCCGGATGCGTTTTCAGGTTTTCTTTCCCAATTTACCGCGGCCATCGTGCGTGGCAGCCTAGCCCTCCTTCCCATGGCCGATTTTGAGGACGACGACCCGGACACCAATTCCGAAGAAGAAAACGACGATGCCGCGCAGGCCGCGCAGTTCGAAGCCGAATTGCAGCGCCAGATTGCCCTGCTCCCGCCCGAGCTATACCAAACCATGCAGCCGCTGCTGCTGCTGGGCAGCGTGGCCAACTACATGCTGCTGGGCCACGACGAAGACCCCGTGCCCCTGGCCCTGAAAGAGCTGCTGGGCTACGACCTCGACACGCTGAAAGTGATAACCGGCGTGACCGACAACCCCAGCCTGGCCCGCGTGATGGCCGCCCACACCCTCCAGCTGTTCGACTTTGTGGTGGTGGGCCGGCTGGTGTACGAAAGCGCTATCAACGAGCCCCTGCAGGCCTACCTGGGCCGCAACAAGGCCGCCGAAGCAGATTTTACCGGGCCGCGCGAGTACATGCTCACCTTTGGCGAGTCATTGCTCGAAAACATTGCCCAATACCTGGCCGCCGGCGATGCCGACCTGGCCGAGGAGCTGCGCCTGCGCCGGCTGCAAACCGAAAGCATCTTTGCCCGCCTCGATGACACGCTGCGGCCGTTTTACCCGCCTGGCCACTCGCCCGAGGAAATCCAAGCCGAGTCGATGGATGCTGCCGACGAGGCCGAGGACGCGGAGGAGCCCGCCGTGCACGTCACCTTCAACGAAGGCCAGCGCGTGACGCTGGGCACCGCCCTGCGCCTGCCCTACATCCTGGCCGAGCTGGCCGAAACGCCTTTTGGCCGCGCCCTGGGCGGCGTGCGCCGCCTGCGCCGCAAGGCCCTGGAGCGCCTGGCCGCCCGCCTGGCCGCCTCCAGCGCCGAGGAGCCCTTCAGCCTGAGCCGCTCCGAGCTGCTGCGCCTCTACCAGGCGGCGCAGGTGTGCGCTCTGAGCACCGTGACCGACGTGCTGGCCACCGGCAGCCTCGAAGACGTGATGCGCGACGCGGCGGCCGACGACGAGGAAACCCCGGAGGAAATGGCCGCGATGGCCCACCACGCCCGCGAAGTGATGCTGGCCATGATGGGCGGCTTCGTGGAAGTGGTGGAAGTGAACCACCCCGACGACGAGGAAGTGGCCGAAGCCAAAGCCGAAATCTCACGCCTGGCCGCGCTGCTGGCCGAGTAAGCGGCGGCCGAAAAAGGCCGTTTCCAGCGACATGTAGTGACTTGGGGTACCCAAATGGCCGCTCGGGCACCCCAAATGGCTGCTCGGGCACCCCAAATGGCTGCTCGGGATACCCAAATGGCTGCTCGGGATACCCAAATGGCTGCTCGGGATACCCAAATGGCTGCTCGGGCACCCCAAGTGGCCGCTCGGGGGGGCCAAATGATTCCTCGGGGGACCCAAGTAGCTGCTCGATGGGGCCAAATGGTCATTCGATGGCCCCAAGCAGCTGCTTGGTGGCACCAAGTACCGATTCGGCAGGGCTAGGCGGGTGCCCGATGCAATCCGGTATTGTTTTCTTCTCTTATATTTCAAGCGGCAATACCCGCTGGTTTTCAGCGGCCTTTCCTTCCACCCCACTTTTTTCATGAATCAAGAACAAAAAAATCATCGCAAGATGTATGGCAACGTGCTGGCCTGGTACGGGCACGCGGGCACGCCGCTGCTAAAAATAAAGCTGATAAATACGCTGGTAGGCGAGGTGACCACGGCCGTGGCCGGCCTCGATGCCCAAGCCGCCCTGCAGCTGGCCCCCACCACGGGCGTGACGCGCACCCGCACCGAAGTGAAGAAGGAAGCCGCCGAAAAGGCCGAAGTGCTGCGCGGCCTCGTGCTGGTGCTCACCTCCGACGATGTGCTGGCCGCCGCCCTGGCCAAAACCGTGGGCAGCTACCTCTACAGCCCCGATACGGCCTTCCTGGCCTACGCCCAAAAAATTGCCGAGGCCGTGGGCACCATCCAGGCCGAAGACCTGGCCGATGCCGGCTACCAGCCCGAGGTACTGGACATCCTCGCCAAGGACCTGAAAGCCCTGGCCGATACCGACGGCCAGGCCGTGCTGCTGCAAGCCGGCACCAAGGCCGTCACCGACGGCCTGCCCCCGCTTTTTGCCGGCATCGACGCCACCCTGCTGCGCCTGGACAAGCTGGTGAACGCCCAGCGCTTTGCCTATGCCGGCCTCGTGACGCAGTACGAGGCCCTGCGCCGCCTGCCCAAAACCCCGGCCACCCACCAGTTCCGGGCCAAGGGCCTCACGCCCTACAACGAGCCCCAACTGGTGTTCAATATCCTGGACGAGAGCGTGCCCACCCCCAACCTCTACAACACCGGCGGGCGCGGCCACGACGTGGTGTTTTACCTCGGCGCCACGCCCACCAGCCGCCCCCGCCCCGGCCAGGGCGTGCTGGTGAAAAACGGCAAGAAAGTGGCCCTGAGCGACTATTCAACCCTCGGCACGGCCGCCACCGAGCCCTACCTGCTGGTGCTGCAAACCAGCGAGCTGGCCGCCGGCGGCTGGCGCGTGCGCGGGTAGCGCCGCCCTTTTCTGCTTTCACGCAGTGTTTCGCAGGGTTAAAACCGCAGTGTTCCGCAGTGTTGTCCCAGAACAGCACTGCGGGACACTGGGGTTTTAACCCTGCGAAACACTGCGTGAAATCGTTAAATCCTTAACTCTTTTCCCCCCTTCTTTTCCAACCTCCCATGCCCCATTCCTACTCCCGCGCCCTCTGGGCGCTGCCCGCCGCCCTGCTCCTGGCCCCCCTCGGGGCCGCCCTGGCCCAGGCCCCCGTCATCAGCTCCGTTATTCCGATGGCCAATGCCCGGGCGGCGGCCCGCAACAGCCCGGTCACGGTCACGTTCAATCAGCCGCTCACGGCCGCCTCGGCGGGGGCGCTCAAGGTCTTCTCGGCCCAGCGCGGCGGGCTGCGCTCGCGCGGCACCACGCCGGCCGTGGCGAGCGGGAGTGCGCTCAGCTTTGCACCTTCGGCTTATCCGTTTATGCCCGGCGAGACGGTGCAGTACACCGCGACCACGGCGGCGGCCGGCACCGGCGGGGTGCTGGCGCAAGGCCGGGTGGGGCAGTTCACCACGGCCACGGGCGGCGCGGGCCGCGGGGACTTTGTGCTCCCGGCCACCCCTCCTAACACCAACGTCGGCAGTCCCAAAAGCATTGCCATTGGGGATGTGGATGGCGATGGGGACCTCGATTTGATTACCACGAATTACTACAATGCGATAGCCGTGCTTCGGAACGATGGCAGCGGCGCCTTTACCCGAAGTTCGTTGGTGGCGGTGGGCAATGTGGTGGGCAATGTCAGCAGCCTCGTGCTGGGCGATATGGATGGCGACGGCGACCTCGATTTTGCGGCCGTCAACCGCGAGGGCGGCACCGTCAGCGTGCGGCTGAACGATGGCTCCGGCACGTTCACCGCGCCCGGCACCGGCCCGGAAATAGCGGTGGGCACGATGGCGGCCACCGCCGCCTTATGCGATGTGGACGGCGATGGCGACCTCGACCTGCTGTGTACCACCACCGGCAACAACTTGGTGAGCATCCGCCTCAACAACGGGGCCGCGGTCTTTGCCGCCTCCGCCACCACGCCGGACATTGCCGTGGGCGACATGCCCTACGGGCTAACCGTCGGCGATATCGATGGCGATGGCGACCTGGACGTTATCACGGCCAACGGCAACAACGCCACCGTCAGTGTCCGTTTCAATAACGGGAACGGCACGTTCACGGCGGCCGGCTCCAATCCGAATCCAAGCGTAGCCTCCCTCCCCATCCACGTAGCCCTGGGCGATATCGACGGCGACGGGGACTTGGATTTGCTGGCTATGTCGGACTACACCATCAGCATCCGGATGAACGACGGCCTGGGCAATTTCACCAGCCCGCCCACCAATCCGAACCAACTAGCAGTGGGAGTCGGCAGCGTTACGACTGCCATCGCGCTGAGCGATGTGGACAGCGACGGCGACCTCGACTTGCTGGCCACCCGGCAAAATGCTGGCTTCCCGTATCAGTACGGCCTGCTGTGTGTCCGCCTCAACAACGGCCAGGGCCTCTTCACGCCCCCCGCCACCAACGCCAACTCCGACATGGGCGCGCTGCCCAGCGGCCTCGCCGTCGGCGATGTGGACGGCGACGGCGACGTGGACGCGATGGCGACCAATGGCTCGTCCAACACCGTGACCGTGCGCCTGAACGGCGGCACCGCCCTGGCCGCCGCCGCCGGCCGCCCCGCCGCCCCGGCCCTGGCCCTGTCCCCCAACCCCGCCCCTGCCGGGCACGGCCCGACCACCCTCACCGGGGCGGTGCCCAATGCCCCCCTCACCGTGCTCGATGCCCTGGGCCGGGTGCTGCTCACCGCCACCGCCGATGCCGCCGGCACGGCCCGGCTGGCCCTGCCCGCCGGACTGCCGGCCGGCGTGTACCTGGTGCGCAGCGGCGGGCAGGTGCGCCGCCTGGTGGTGGAGTAGCGAGCGGAATCCTGACGCTGCGTAAGTTGCGGGGGCATTCATTTCAGCTCCCTTTTTATGAAGAAATTCCTTCTCCTGACTTCGTTGTCACTGGCCGTGGCCGGCTCCTGGGCGTTTTACCCCAATGCGGCCCCCGCCACCACCGGCTACCTGATGGTGGTGGGCAGCGGCCGCCCGGGCAATGAATCCTACGTACCCGAAATCATTACCATTCAGCCCGATGGCAAGCAGCAGGTGCAGCGCCTGACCAATGTAAGAGTCGGCACCGACCGCACCAGTACCGACGTGGCCGTGGCCCTGCACCACGCCGAACTGCTCCAGGTAAATGCCCTGGCCGCCAAAGGCTGGCGGCTAGTGAGCGTGGCCCAAAGCACCGTAGGCGTCGGGGCCACCACCGAAACCGTGTACATGATGGAGCGGCGGTAAGGGCTTCTTTTGCTAACAAAAACGGCCGTTCCATTGCTGGAGCGGCCGTTTTTCGTTGTTGCGGGGCACAAGCTAAAGCATGTGCTACAGGGGCTTACTTGAAGGCCTGGATGCCGGTGATATCCGCGCCCGTGATGAGCAGGTGAATGTCGTGCGTGCCTTCGTAGGTAATCACCGATTCGAGGTTCATCATGTGGCGCATGATAGGGTACTCGCCGGTAATGCCCATGCCGCCGTGGATTTGACGGGCTTCGCGGGCTACGTGCAGGGCCATGTCGACGCTGTTGCGCTTGGCCATGGAGATTTGGGCGCTGGTGGCTTTGCCTTCGTTTTTGAGCACGCCTAAGCGCCAGGCCATGAGCTGGGCTTTGGTGATTTCGGTAATCATCTCGGCCAGCTTCTTCTGCTGGAGCTGGAAGCCGCCGATGGGCTGGCCGAACTGCTCGCGCTGCAGGGAGTATTTCAGGGCCGACTCGTAGCAATCAATGGCCGCGCCGATGGCCCCCCAGGCAATGCCGAAGCGGGCCGAATCGAGGCAGGAGAGCGGGCCTTTGAGGCCGTCGACGTTGGGCAGGATGTTCTCTTTGGGGATTTTCACGTCCTCAAACACCAGCTCGCCGGTGCAGGAGGCGCGCAGGCTCCACTTGTTGTGAATTTCGGGGGTGCTGAAGCCTTCCATGCCGCGCTCCACGATGACGCCTTTGATGCGGCCCTGCTCGTTTTTGGCCCAGACAACGGCCACCTGGCACTCGGGCGAGTTCGAAATCCAGAGCTTGGCCCCGTTCAGCAGGTAATGGTCGCCCATGTCCTTGATGTTGGTGGTCATGCCGCCGGGGTTAGAGCCGTGGTCGGGCTCGGTGAGGCCGAAGCAGCCCAGCCACTCGCCGGAGGCCAGCTTGGGCAGGTATTTTTTGCGCTGCTCCTCGGAGCCGTAGGCGTAAATCGGGAACATCACCAGCGAGCCCTGCACCGAGGCCGTGGAGCGCATGCCGGAATCGCCGCGCTCAATTTCCTGCATGATGAGGCCGTAGCTGATGTAGTCGAGGCCGCCGCCGCCGTACTCCTGCGGGATGGTGGGACCGAACGCGCCTACGTCGCCAAACTTCTTCACGATTTCGCTCGGGAAGTGCGCGTCCTGCGCCCATTTCTCGATGCTGGGGCTGATTTCCTTTTTTACGAAGTCGCGGATGGACTGGCGGATGAGCAGGTGCTCCTCGGTCAGCAGGCCGTCGAGGTCAAAATAATCGGTGAAGCCGTTGGCGTTGGTGCTGCCTTTCTGGGCAGTGTGGGCTTTCGACTGGGGGGAGAGAACGTCGGCTTCGGATGACATGGGGCGGGGATTGGGGTGAGGGGTGGGAATGTGCGGGTAAAGATAACAGGCGGGCCGGAGCCGCCGGGAGTTGGCGCGACGGGCGAGGCCGGAACGGGCGCCTTACATTTCGCCACCTTTGCCGGGCTGCCGCACGGCTTCCCGTTCGCCAACTTCGTTTAAAGCCAACTGCCCGTCTTTCTGCCCGCCGCGCTATGCCCAACCCGATACCCACCCACCACCCGCCCAAGCTCAGCGAGCTGGAAGCTACCGCCATTTGCGGCAACGACATTTCCTCGTCGTGCCTGTACGTGTCGGCGCTGGCCATTTCCTACGCCGGGCAATACGCCTGGCTGGCCCTGCTGATAGTGGGCGCGGTGCTGTTCCTATTCCGCAAAATCTACGGCGAAGTAGTGGGTGCCCTGCCCCTGAACGGCGGGGCCTACAACGTGCTGCTGAACACCACAAGCAAGCGCAACGCCGCGCTGGCCGCCTCGCTCACCATCCTGTCGTACATGGCCACGGCCGTGCTCTCGGCCAACGAGGCCATGCACTACCTGCACACGCTGTGGCACGGGCTGCCCATCATCGGGGCCACCATGGGGCTGCTGGGGCTGTTTCTGGCCCTCACCATTCTGGGCATGTCCGAATCGGCGATTGTGGCGGTCATCATTTTCATCACGCACCTGGCCTCGCTCACGCTGCTGGTGGGCGTGGCGGGGTGGTACCTAGCTACCCACGGCCTGCACAATTTGTCTCTCAACTTTGCGCTGCCCGTGAAGGGCGGCAGCATCCTGAATGCGCTGTTTTTTGGGTTTAGCGCGGCCATGCTGGGCATTTCGGGGTTCGAAAGCTCGGCCAACTTCGTGGAGGAGCAGGCCCAGGGTGTGTTTCAGAAAACATTGCGCAACATGTGGGTGGTGGTCACGGTGTTCAACCCGCTCATTGCGTTTCTGGCCGTGGCCGTGCTGCCGCTGGTGGCGGTGGGCCAGCACACCGAAACGCTGCTCTCGTACCTGGGCACCGTCACGGGGGGCAGCTGGCTGGGCACGGCCATTTCGGTCGATGCCGTGGCCGTGCTGAGCGGGGCCGTGCTCACATCCTTCGTGGGCGTGAGCGGCCTGATGAAGCGCATGACCCTGGACCGGATTCTGCCGCAGTTTTTCCTCAAGGAAAACAGCCGGGGCAGCAATTACCTCATCCTAAGCGCTTTTTTTCTGCTGTGCATTTCGGTGCTGCTCATCACCAACGGGCAACTGGGGCCGCTGGCGGGCGTGTACACCATTTCGTTTCTGTCGGTGATGGCCTTCTTCGCCCTCGGCAATTTCCTGCTGAAGGGCAAACGGCCTAATCTGCCGCGGCCGGTGTACGCGGGCATTCTCACCGTCACGCTGGCGCTGGTGGGTGTACTGCTGGCCCTGTTCGGCAACGTCAAGATTCACCCCGAATACCTGATTGTGTTCCTCGAATACTTCCTGCCGGCCATGGCGGTGGTGTCCATCATGCTCAATCGCATGGCCATTCTGCGGCTGCTGCTACTGGCGGCCGAGTGGCTGGTGCAGCACCTGCCACGGGTGGCGCGCCTGGCCCGCCTTAAAATCCAGCGCCACCTGCGCGAGCTGGCCCGACAGGAATTCGTGTTTTTCACCAAAGGCGACAACGTGGCCAACCTCAACAAGGTGATGACCTACGTGGTGGAGAATGAGTTTACCAACCGCCTGAAAATCGTGACCTTGCTCAAACCCGGCGAGAAATTCCCCGAGGAGCTGCTGAACGATATCAAAGTGCTGGACCGCGCCTACGAGCAGATTGAAGTAGACTTCGTGACCATGGAAGGCCACTTCGGCCCGGACCTGATTGAGGAGCTCTCAAAGCGGTGGAATATCCCCAAAAACTTCATGTTCATCGGCTCGCCGGGGGACCGGTTTCCGTACCAGATTTCGGAATTGGGCGGGGTGCGGCTCATCATCTGACCACGGATTCGCTCGGATTTTTCGGATTAATCGGATTTTGTGGACAGCGCTGTGTAGCGGCAAACCCGGACAGCATCAACAAAAAAGGCCGCTCAATGAGCGGCCTTTTTGTTTGGGAATGTGGCTTCTGAGTCGTCCACAAAATCCGATTAATCCGAAAAATCCGAGCGAATCCGTGGTCTAGAAACGTAGATTCAGCGAGGCCAGGAAATTGGTTTTGGCCTGCGGGTAAACGTAGTTGAAATACTGCGTCTGACCGCCGTACACGTAGCCGTAGGTGTAGCCGTTGTTCACGTACTCGGTGGCGAAAACGTTGTTGACCAGCACCGCCATTTCTACTTCGCGCAGGCCAGCGAAGGCCGTTGGGTGCCAGAGGTAGCGCAGGCGCACATCCTGCACGTAGTAGGGTGCGATGCTGCGGCTCTCGGTGCTGGTGTTGTCGAGGTACTGGCGGCCGGCGTAGCGGGCCAGCGCCGCCAGCTTCAGGCCGGCCACGGGCTCTACCTCGGCGGTGTAGGCAGCGGTGAGGTCGGGCGAAAAGGCGATGTTGGTCTGCTTGAAATACGTGGCCTTTTCGCCGCCCTTGTCATAGTCGGCCAGGTAATCGGTGTAGTTGTCGATTTTATTGCGGCTGGCCGTGGCCGTGGCCGTGAGCGTGAGTTTGGACACCGGCTGCCAGGCAATCTGGCCCTCCACCCCGGCGCGGTACGAGTCGGCCACGTTGGTGTGGATAGGGTTGCCCACGTCGTCGAGGTGGCCCGAAAGCACGAGCTGGTTGCGGTAGCGCATGTAGTAGCCGTTCAGGCTGGCCTGCACCTTGCCGGCGGTGCGACGCAGGCCAGCTTCGTAGTTGAAGAGGGTTTCGGCGGTGGGGCGGCGCTCGGCGGGCGTGTCGGTGTAGTCGGTGCGGGTGGGCTCGCGCTGCGCCACGGCAAACGAGGCGTAGGCCTGCGTGCTGCCCGTGAGCTGGTAGGTGAGGCCGGCCTTCGGATTCAGGAAATTGAAGTTGATGACTTGCTGGCTCTTGGCACCGTCGGGGCGGCCATCGGGCGCAAACAGCTCGTAGCGCACGGTGCGGTACTGCAGGTCGCCGAAGATGCCTAGCGCATCGGTCAGGCTCACGTTGGCGCGGGCGTAGACGTTGAAATCCGTCTTGTGGGCGTTGGGCTCGTCGTAGTAGCGGGTGCCGGTTTCGGGGATAAATGTGCCGCGCTGGGCCCAGGTGAGCTCATCAAAATGCTGGCCCCGGTAGCCCACGAAAGCCCCGCCCAGCGTGGCCTCGGTCACGCGACCGGCGGTGGGCCGGAGCTGCAAGGCATAGGTTGCGCCGTACAAATCAGTTTTCAGCCAGCGACGGCGGATAACGTCGGTGCTCGTGAGCGTATCGAGGCTGCCACTGGCATTGGGCTGAAAAACAGGCCCGCTGATGCCGTACTTGGCGAAGCCCTGGTTGGCCTTATACTCCTCGTAGTAGCCGCCGCCGCGCGTCCAGAAGGGCGTCACGCTCAGGTTGAGCGTACTGGTGAGCTGGCGCGAGATGAGGAATTGGTAGTAGTCCTGCTGGTAGTTGTCGGTCTGGTTTTTATAGGCCGACGGGTGCTGGCCGGCGTCGGTGCCGGCTTCGTTGTAGCGGCGGTTTTTGTGCAGCAGCGAATCGGCTAGGCCGTACCAGCTTTGGTAAGTGGTTTCGTAGCCGGTGAGGACGAGGGCGCGCAGCAGGGTCTTCTCATCGGAATACGTGCCGGCCAGATACAGGCTTTTCAGCCGCGACCAGCCCCGGTCAATATATCCCTCGCTCTGCACCCGCGAGGCGCGGGCATCAACCGTAAAATGGCCGTTTATCAGCCCCGTACCAGCCATAATCGTGCTTTTCCAGGTACCAAACGAGCCCGCCGAGTTGTTCACCTCCGCGTAGGCTTTGGGCCGCAGGCCGAGGGTTTCCACGTTCAGGCTGGCCCCGAAAGCGCCTGCGCCGTTGGTGCTGGGCCCGGCCCCGCGCTGCACCTGAATGCTCTGGGTAGACGAGGCCAAATCCGGCAAATCGACGAAGAACACGCCGTGGCTTTCGGCTTCGTTCACCGGTACGCCGTTCAGCGTCACGTTGATGCGGGTGCCGTCCGTACCGCGAATGCGGATGCCGGTGTAGCCCACGCCGGTGCCCGCGTCGGAGGTCGTGACCACGCTCGGCGTCTGGTCGAGCAGGTAGGGAATGTCCTGGCCGAAATTACGCGCTTGCAGCTGCTCACGGCTCACATTCTGGTAGGTGGTGCCGGTTTTGTCGGTGGCGCGGGTGGCCGTCACGATTGCCCCGGGCGTGAGGATGCGGCGGGCAATGGTCGTATCATTGGGCACGGTGCCGGACACGGGGACTTGCGCCCACGCCGGCGCGGCGGCCAGCGCACACAGCGCCGCCCCCGCAAGGAGTACAGTTTTCAAAAAAGGGTGGTATAAAAAGTGGAACGCGCCGTCGCCCCAGGGGTCGGAGCGGCCGCGGAATCGTCCGTGGATTGTTTATTCCCTTCGCCGGCATTACCCGGTTCAGGTTCGATGGGTATCATCTCAGCCGATGTCGTGCACAACATCAGCACCCCTAAACATGCCGCAAAGATATAGCCCGCCGCGCTGGCCCATATCTTTTTTTATTATTCGGTGGTTAGGTCAGTGGCGGTTTGCTGACTGTCAGTTAATTTAGGCACGTCGGCCGGCGGAACGCAGGGCCGGGAGCCTATGTTATAGGTTCCGCACCGTTTTAGCCGCTTTCGCCATGTTAAGCCTAGTCTACGCCGTTGCTCTTTGCGCCTTTTTCCTGTTCGTCCTGGTGCTGCCGCGCCGCCGCCGCGTAGTGCCCCCGCCCCCGCCCAGCGATGGCGACGACGATGGTGGCGAACCCCACGACCCCGGCCTGCCCGACCTCGACCTGCCCCCCGGCATCTCGCGCCCCATCAACGACTGGGAGCCCGACTACAACCGCCGCCGGGTGGAGATTTAGGCAGTTGATTTAAGAACAGAGGAGTTGAAAGGCCAAAGCCCCGTCAAACGCGGATTTAGCCTTTTAGCTCCTCTTTGTTTATCCTTTGCTCATAGCGCCACGGCCATACGCACATAAGCAATAGGCCCTTTGTAGAACGTTTCGCCCTCGGGCCGCAGGCCGAACCGGGCGTAAAAACCGGCGCTGTCCTGCCGGGCATCGCACCAGATGCAGGTAGCGCCCAGCCGCCGGGCCTCGCTGAAAACGTGCCGAAGCAAGGCGCTGCCTATGCCTTGCCCTTGGCAGTTGGGCCGGGTGGCAAACTTGCGGAAACGGGCCGTCCGGTTTTCTACGAATAAGGAGATTACCGCCACCAGCTCATCGTGACGGAAAGCGCCGAAGTGGTTTCCCACGTCGTCATCCTCGATTTTGACATAATCCAGCGGCTTATCGGGCCACAGCACCTGATGGCGCAGGGCGTAAGTATCCTCGGGCCGGATGGAGCGAATGTCAAAAGGGGCAGGCATTGGCTACTAATTGAAACCGAATCAGCCGACGGTAATGGTGTAGGCGGCGGTGAAAACCTGGCCGGGCTCCAGGGTCAGGATGCCTTCTTTCTCGCTGAGGTCGCCGGGCTTGCCGGCCGCGCTGGCGATGCCGTGCCAGGGCTCGACGCACACGAAACTGGCCCCCGGACCTTTGGTCCAGAGGCCGAGGTAGGGAAAGCCGTCGAACTGGAAGCGCACGAAGTGAGCCGACTTGCGCGAGCGCAGTGTGAGGCCGCTGAAATCGTAGTGCTTGAACACCAGGGCGTCATCGGCAAACAGGTCGTAGCTCAAGGGCAATTCCTGTTGTTCGGTGAGGACGGGGGCCGTCTGGCCCGTGAGCAGGCCGCCCTGCAGCAGGTGGCGCTCCAGGGTCACGGGGTGGTCGAACTCGAAGTAGTAGTCCTCGAATTTTTCATCGGGCATTAGGGGGCAGCGCACGGCCGGGTGCGCCCCGATGCTGAAGAGCAGCGGCGCATCGGCGGCGGGGTTGCGCACGTCCCAGCGCACGGTGAGCTCGGTGTCGCGCAGAGTGTAGGTGATGGTGAGTTCGAAGGCGAAAGGGAAGACGGCGCGGGTAGTTTCGTCGTGCTGCAGCCGGAACACCAGCTCGGTGGCAGTTTGGCGCACCACGGCAAACTCCTGGTCGCGGGCGAAGCCGTGCTGCGGCAGCTTGTAGGCGCGGCCCTCGTAGGAGTACGCATCCTCGGGCAGGCGGCCCACCAGCGGGAACAGCACGGGCGCGTGCCGGGCCCATACTGCCGGGTCGGCGGGCCAGATGTATTCGAGGTCGTCGGCGGTAGTGCGCAGACTGGTAAGCTCGGCCCCGTGGGCGGCAAAGGTGGCCTGGCAGGCCAGCGTGTTGAGGGTGTAGTGGGTGGGGTGGTAGGCCATGCGGGGTTCTTCTAAAACGGAAGTAGTGGGCTGGACAGCCGTGCGCAGCAGCTCATCGACCAGAAAGCGGGCCTGGGCAAAACGGCGGTCATCGGAGCCGGAAATTTCGGCAAAGTTGGCCATCCGCTCGCTTAGCTCGCGGCGGTAGAGGTCGTAGAAATGCTGGCGCAGGTGCGGGTGTTCGCGCAGCGGGTCGGGCTCCCAGGGCAGGTCGATGCCCATGAGCAGGGCCAAGTCGTACTGCTGCTGGTCGATGGTGCGCAGAATCCATTCGGGGCAGGAGCCGAAGGAATGCTCGGCCCAGATTTTTATCACCAGCAGGTCGCTGTCGCAGAAAAACAGGCCGTTACTGGCGCGGGCGGCGGCGGCGATTTCGGCCGCGAGCTGGCCGCGGGCTATTTCCTCCAGGTCTTCGGGGGTGTAGTGCGGGCCGGACTGGGCGAGGTATTCGCGGGCAAACTCGGGGGCGAACGAGGTGCCGTAGTGCGCCGCCAGCTGGGCGGCCAGCGTCGATTTGCCCGTGGACTCGGGGCCGGTGAGGGAAACGCGGAGCAACTTAAAAGGGGTGGGGACGGACGCAGTGAAGAAACGAAACGAGGGGTAAGCAAGAGCCGGAAGTCATCATCTGGGGGATAATGCGGGTGCCTCCCGGCGCAACAAGTCAACTTGATGGCATTATAAAACCGCTCAAACGCTGGCCGGTTCCGGTAGTGCGGAAACGGGCCGGGCCATCTCGCGCCGCCACTGCCAGTAGCCGTAGGCAGCCAGGCCCAAGTAGAGTGCGTAGAGCAAGCTGGTGGGGTAAAGGTCTTTGTACCAGAGCACAGGCACGTAAATCAGGTCGACCAGTATCCAGATAAGCCAGTTTTCGAGGCGCTTGCGAGTGAGCAGGTATTGGGCCACGATGCTGCCGGCGGTGGTGAAGCTGTCGAGGTGCGGCAGCGAGGCATCGGTATTATAATGCAGATAGTAGCCGAAGCCCAGCGTGAAGGCCAGGGCGAAGGCCGCGCCGGCCAGCCATTCGCGGCGGGTGGCGTGCGTCACGCCCAATTCGGTATCGTTGCGCCCGCCATACAGCCACTCGTACCAGCCGTAAATGCTCAGGGCAATGAACAGGACCTGGAGGTAGCAGTCGGAATAAAGCCGCGCCCGGTAGTAGACGAAAACGTAGAGCAGGCAGCTGATGATGGCCACCGGGAAGTTCCAGATGGACTCGCGCGCGGCCAGCCACACGCAGGCAAATCCCGTGACCACGGCCACCAGCTCCAGCACGGTGGTAGCGTGCCAATACTGCACAAACGAGGTCGGAATATCGAGCAACAAAGAAGCAAACACGCGGGCACGGCCTGGTATGAAGCCGCAAGGTAGAACGCGGCGAGCCTATTTTTGTGGCCTCAACCCCGCTCCATGTCCAGCTTCTCCCTAGAAATCAGCCCCGAAGACCTGCACCGCCGCCTGCAAGCCGGCGACGATATTCAGCTCATCGACGTGCGCGAGGAAATGGAATTCGAGTATTGTCACCTGCCCGGCAGCCTCCTGCTGCCCCTGGACGAGCTGCCGCGCCGCGCCGCCGAAATCCGCACCGAGGGGCCGGTGGTGGTCATTTGTCACCACGGGGTGCGCTCGGCCCACGCCCTGAGCTACCTGCGCCAGCGCCTGGGTCGCACCAACGTCATCAACCTGCGCGGCGGCGTGGACGCCTGGGCCGAACGAGTCGACCCGGCTTTTCCCACGTATTAGGGCCAGCCGCGGCCGCCACTTGCCGGGGTTCGTTGTTATCCCTGCCAACCGCTGCCGCTATTCATGCCCGATTTCCCGCTGCCCACCAGCCCCGTTCCTACTCCCCTCGCTCCTACCCTCTCGGACCGGCTGGCCCTGCGCGAGCGGCCCATGGGCCAGCCCCTGTTGCGCCAGCAGTGGAGCGAGCTGCTGTTTCTGCACTGGGCAGTGCCGGCCGAATTGCTACAGCCGCATCTGCCGCCCCGCCTCAAAATCGACACTCACGATGGCATGGCGTGGCTGGCCGTCGTGCCGTTTCAGATGAGCAAGGTGCGCACCCGCCTCACGCCGGAAATGCCGGGCACCAATGCCTTCTTGGAGCTGAACGTGCGCACCTACGTGCATCTGGACGGCGTGCCGGGCGTGTGGTTTTTCTCCCTCGATGCCACCAACGCGCTGGCCGTGTGGGTGGCGCGCACGTTTTTCCGGCTGCCTTATTTGCGTGCCGACATGCGCCTGGAGCGGCCCAGCGCCGATTTGCGGCAGTTCACGGCCACCCGCACCCACGGCGGGGCCCCGCCTGCCAGCTTCCGCGCCACCTGGAAAATTGGCGCGCCGCTGCCACCTTCAGAGCCGGGCTCGCTGGCATTTTTCCTCACTGAGCGGTACGCGCTCTACACCAGCAACAAGGCCCAAACCAAGCTTTACCGAGGCCGGGTGGCCCACGCGCCGTGGCCGCTCAGCACCGCCCAGGTGCTGCATCTGGAATCGAACCTAATTGAGGGCCACGGCCTGCCCACGCCGTCCGGCAAGCCCGTGGTGCACGCCGGCAGCCCCGTAAGCGTGGAGCTGTGGCCCATGCAGCAGGTGTAGCGAGCGGCGCTATTCGCGCAGCCAGCGGGTCATTTGGGGGAAGCCTTCGGTTGTCGTCATCTCCATCCAGACCAGCAAGGGCAGGCCGAGGTAGATGCCTTGGCTGAAATTATTTAGCATCCATTTGCTGGAGTTGCGGTAGCCGGCAGGGTGAAACACGACTTCGGGCGGCACTCCAATGGCCTGCGCCGCAGCGTACGACCACAGCATGGCCACGATTTCCTCGCCATCGGTGCCGTGCTGGTCGGGCTTGCCAGCCATCACGTTGCCGGCCAGCTGGATGCGCTCGGCGGCGGGCGTCACGGCCAGATGGCCCGCCTCGTGGAGGATGTCGCCAGGGTAGAGCAGCTTGGCCGGGTCAATCAGCAGGCCGCCATTTTCGATGAGGATGCCGGGCAGAAAGGTGTCAGTAGTGAGCTCGACTTCCTGGGTTGGGATGCCGATTTCGGCCAGAAACTGCCGCATGGCGGGCAGGTGGGCGAGGGCTGCCAGGGGCGAGTGGTGGCGCGAAGAAGGCAGTTTGAAAGGCATAAGGCAATGATGAGGGGTTCATTTTTTTAAACTTAGCACAGAACGGGGCAATAGCTTTTTCAAAAAAACATGTCCCTGACTGTCAGCGATATATATTATCACCAAAAAGCCATATCGCTTGGGGAAACCACCTATCTTTGGCCGGGCCAGCCAGCCTGCTTTTCCTTTCCACTAATCATTCTCGGCTATGCATTTTTTCTACTCTTCCGTTCGTTTTCGTTTGGCCCTGCGCTCGGGCTTGCTACTGGCCCCGGCAGGGGCCGCACTGGCTCAGGCACCTGTCATTACCACCGCCACTCCGATGGCTAACGCCCTGGCGGCTACACGCACCGGGCCGGTCACGGTTAGCTTCAGCCAGCCGCTCACGGCCGCTTCGGCGGGGGCACTGCAGGTGTTCAGCAACCAGCGGGGCGGGCGGCGCACTGCGGCCGCGCCGGCTACAGTAAGTGGCAGCACGCTCAATTTTGCGCCCACGGCCTATCCGTTTATGCCCGGCGAAACAGTTCAATACACGGTTACGACCGCAGCAGCCGGCCTGGGCGGGGCCCTCGGGCGAGCGCGGGTTGGCCAGTTTACAGTGGCGGGCGGCACCGGTACCGGCATTTTTAGTCTCGGCTCTGCCCCAACGGTAGGCGGCTTCGCCAATGGTGGAGCCATGGGCGACGTAGACGGCGACGGCGACCTCGACCTACTGGTGGCTACTCAGAGTACCACCGTGAGTGTGCGCCTGAACGACGGCCGTGGCCATTTTGCGGGCAACACAGAAGTAGCCGTGCTAACGGGCACGTCCTTGCTGCTTGGCGACGTGGATGGCGATGGCGACCTCGACATGGTCAATTCCAGCCCGTACCGTATCAGTGTGCACCTGAATGATGGGGCCGGAGTCTTCAGCGACAGCCGGCAAATCCCGCTCGTATCATCAAGCAGTGCTGCCAACGATGCGGCCCTGGGCGATGTGGACGGCGATGGCGACCTCGACCTGCTTTTTACTCGCCCGGGTGGCCCCACCAACATTGCGGTGCGCCTGAACGACGGCACGGGCACTTTCAGCGGCACGCGGGAAGTGGAGGCGGGCAGTGCCCACAGCATCCTGCTCGGCGATGTAGACGGCGATGGTGACCTCGATGTATTGGCTACCGGCGCAGCGAACACCGTTATTATACGTCTGAACGACGGCAGCGGCAACTTCACCGGCACGCAGCAAGTGGCAACGGGAACGGCTTACCACATCACCGCAGGCGATGTAGACGGCGATGGCGACCTCGATTTATTGGCCCCCAATCTGTCGCTGAATACCGTTAGCGTGCGCTTAAACGATGGCAATGGTAACTTCAGCGGCACGCAGGAAGTAAGCGTTGGCCCGCACCCTGTCAGCGTGGCAGCAATTGATGTAGATGGCGATGGCGACCTCGACCTGGCCACCACCAACGGCCTTGGCAGCAGCACACTGAGCGTGCGGATTAATAACGGCAGCGGCCTGTTTAGCGGCAGTCAGGACATTGCGGTGGGCAACTTTGCCGACCAGGTATTCGCCGGTGATGCGGATGGGGATGGCGACCTCGATTTGGTGACCAATAACAGCCCGGGGCGCTCGGTAAGCATCATGCTCAACGGCAGCACAGCCCTGGCAACGGCCCGGGGGTATTCCAGCACCGGTGTATCGCTCTGGCCCAACCCCTCCCACGGCAGCTCTATGCTCAGTGGGCTGGCGCCACACGCTCCTGTCCAAGTCCTTGACCCATTGGGCCGTGTTCTGCTTGCCATTACTTCGGAAGCAGATGGCACGGCCCGCCTTGTGCTGCCCGAAAAGCTATCGGCTGGCCTGTACCTGGTGTGCGGTGGCGGGCAAGTGCGGCGCTTGGTAGTGGAGTAAACCACTGCCCCCGGTTCAGGCCGTAATTTTGGCCCAATGCCCAACGCCTTCGTCCTGCCGCCCCTCCCCAGCCTGCCCATCATCGCGGCGCTGCCCGAACTGCGGGCCGCCCTGGCTGCCCACAGCCGCGTGGTGCTGGAGGCACCGCCCGGCGCGGGCAAAACCACGGTGGTGCCGCTGGAGCTGCTGGCCGCCGAGTGGCGCAACCCCGACGATAAAATCCTGGTGCTGGAACCGCGCCAGCTGGCCGTGCGCGGGGCCGCCGCCCGCTTGGCCCAGCTGCTGGGCGAGCCCGTGGGCCGCACCATCGGTTACCGCGTGCGGCTGGATAGCAAAGTGAGCCAGGAAACCCGCGTGGAAGTCATCACCGAAGGCATTCTCACGCGCATGATTCAGGACGACCCGGCGCTGGAAGGCATAGCGGCTGTGGTGTTTGATGAGTTTCACGAGCGGAGTTTGAATGCGGATTTGGGCCTGGCGCTGGCGCTGGATGCACAGGCCGTGCTGCGGCCCGAGCTGCGCATTCTCATCATGAGCGCCACGCTGGAGGCGCAGCGACTGGGCCAGTGGCTGCCCGCGCCGGTGGTGTCATCGGCCGGTTTTCTGTTTCCGATTGACACGCACTACCTCGACCCACGCCGGGCCTCGGCCCTGCCCAACAAGCCCAATGAGCGGCTGGCCGAGCTGGTGCCAGCGCAGGTAAAGGCGGCTTTAAACGCGCACCCCGAAGGCGACATCCTCGTTTTCCTGCCCGGCGTGGGCGACTTGCAGCGCAGCGCCCGCAAGCTCCAGGATGCCCTGCCCGACCACGTCGACCTGCACCTGCTGCACGGCGAATTGCCGCTCGAAGCGCAGGATGCGGCCTTGCGTCCGGTGGGCGGCGGCCGGCGCAAGGTCATTCTGGCCACCAGCATTGCCGAAACCAGCCTCACCATCGAGGGCGTGCGGGTGGTGATTGACGGCGGCTTTGCGCGGGTGCCGCGCTTTGTGCCGCGCACCGGCTTCACTACCCTCGAAACCGTGCCCGTGGCCCGCGCCGCCGCCGACCAGCGCCGGGGCCGCGCCGGCCGCCTCGCCCCCGGCACCTGCTACCGCCTCTGGACCGAAGCCGAGCACCACAACCTACCGACCCACCGCCCACCCGAAATCCACACCGCCGACCTCAGCAGTCTTGCCTTGGAGCTGGCCCTGTGGGGCGTGGCCGAACCTACTAGCCTGCGCTGGCTAGACGTGCCGCCGGTTGCGGCGTTTGCTCAGGCTACTGATTTGTTGCTGCGGTTGGGAGCTTTGGTTGAACATAAATCGGGAGCACAACCCACACCGCACGGCCGGCAGCTGGCTGCGCTGGGCCTGCCGCCGCGCCTGGGCCACCTCGTAGTGCGCGGGCAGGAACTGGGCCACGGCCCCGCCGCCGCCTCACTAGCCGCCCTGCTGGCCGAGCGCGACCTGCTGCGCTGGGCTGCCCCCACCGACACCCGCCCCGCCCCACCCGACCTGCGCCTGCGCCTCGAAGCACTGGCCAGCGGCCGTCCGCCCCTGCCCGGCCTGGCCCTGCACCACGCCACGCTGCAACGGGTGCGCGACGTGGCCCGCAACCTCACCGGCCGCATGGGCAAATCGGCAAATTCACCCATTCACTCAATCACTCATTCACCCATTGGCTTGCTCACCGCCCTGGCTTACCCCGACCGGCTGGCCCAGCGCGAAACCCACGACCGCCTGCGCCTCGTGACTGGCCAACGCGTGAGCCTGAACACCACCGACGTGGACCCGCAGGCCACGTTTTTCGCGGTGGCTCACTTAGCGGGCACGGCCTCGGCCCCGCGCGCTACATTGGCTGCCCCGCTCGGGCAGGACGAGTTAGAGCTGGCCTTTGCCGACCAGATTACGACCACCGACGAAGTGCGCTACGATGCCGCCACCCAGCGCGTGACCGGCCGCCGCGTGCGCCGCCTGGGGGCATTGCTGCTTGATGAAAAAATCATCGGCCAGCCCGATGCGGCGCTGGTGGCGCGGGCCTTGCTCGACTATTTGCAGGAAGCCGGCGTGAGCAAGCTGAACTGGACGCCCGCCGCCCGCCAGCTACAGCAGCGGCTGGAGTTCCTACGGCAGCACTTCCCCGCGACTGAATCTTCGGAACCGTGGCCGGCTTTCGATGATGCCACACTAGCCCGAGAGTTACCTGACTGGCTCGGCCCGCACCTCACCGGCCTCAAAACCCTCGACCAGGTGCAGCGCCTCGACCTCTACGAACCGCTACTGGCGCGCCTGCCCGGCGGCTGGAGCCAGCGCCAGGAGTTGGACCGCCTTGCCCCCGCCGCACTGGAAGTGCCCAGCGGCTCGCACATTACCCTGGATTACAGCGACCCCACCGCCCCCGTACTGGCCGTGAAGTTGCAGGAGCTCTTCGGCCTCACCGAAACGCCCACCGTGGCGGCCGGCCGCGTGCCGCTGCTGCTGCATCTGCTGTCGCCCGGCGGCCGGCCGGCGCAGGTAACGCGCGATTTGCGCAGCTTCTGGGAGAAGGGCTACTTCGAGGTGCGCAAGGATTTGAAGGGCCGCTACCCCCGTCATCCCTGGCCCGATAAGCCGATGGAGCATATCCCGACTAGGCTGACGAAGAAGCGGCTGGGGCAGTAAACGGGCCGCAGGCACCTCGGGCCGCCCGGCCAAAAAACAGCACGGCAGAAGCGTGCGCGGCAGCTCCAAAAACCATTTTCGCGTTGGCCGGCGGCCATGTAACTTCGTAGAAAATCAGGCCTTTTCCACTGTTACATGGCTTCTACCGCTCCTTCCGAAGCGCCGGTTATTGCCGGCGACCGGCTCACGCCCGGCTGGCTCCACAACACCTGGCTGTACCTGATGCTGGCGGCCGCCTTAGGCTGGGGCTGGTCGAGCTGGTCGGGGCCGCGCGGACTGGCTTCGGCGGGGCTGGTGGTGCTCACGGTGGGGCTGGGGCACTCTATTGGGCTGCACCGGGGCATCATCCACCACGCCTACCGGTGCGGGCGGATTACGCGGGGCGTGCTGGCCTATCTGGCAGTATTATCGGGGCTGGGTGGGCCAATATCCTGGCTGCGGGTGCATTACTTCCGCGACTACTGGCAGAACCGCCTCGACTGCCCGCCCTACTTCCGCTACGACCACTCCCTGGCCCGCGACTACTACTGGAACCTGCACTTCGACCTAGTTCCCGGCGACCTCAGCCGCTACCACATTCCCGCCGAGGACCTGTACGACCCCTGGCTCGTTTTCCTGGAAAAAACCTGGTACCTGCACGTTATCGGCCTCGCTGGCTTCATCTGGGTCTTTTTTGGGTTTGAGGCCATGATAATCTGTGTGCCGGTGCGGGTCAGCGTGAGCATGCTGGGGCACTGGTTTGTGGGCTTCATGACGCACAAATACGGCTACGCCCGCTACGACATCGACGATGCCACCGAGCACGGCTACAACAGCTGGGTGCTGGGCGCGCTTTCCTTCGGCGAGGGCTTCCACAACAACCACCACGCCCACCCCAGCTCGGCCAAAATGAGCACCGAATGGTACGAACTCGACTTGGGCTGGTACCTGCTGGCGGGCCTGCGGGCCGTGGGCCTGGTGTGGGACGTGCAGGTCGTGGGCCACGACCATACCCAGCGGGACCGCGCCAAAGAGCACCGCTTCCGCTGGCACTGGCCCTGGCAGGACTAGCCGCGAACGTTAGCGCATCTCGTTCTCATCCAGGAAGTTCTTACCATCAGCCCGGGGCGAGTAGTGGCGGTGCAGCCAGCGGCTGAGGCCACCGAGGCCCGGTAGCAGAACCCGCTCGGTGATGTTGGCCTGGTCGAGCTTATCGCGCACTTCCCACTTGAGGCGGGCCGGAATGATAATGCGGAAATACAGCTCCGGGCGGTCGGCCAGCCAGTCGTGCAGCACGCTCTGGGCCGTGCTCATCAGGGAAAATAACGCGTACTGGTGCACGATGCGTGCATCGAGGCTGGGCGGTTCCAGAAACAGCACGTAGGGCTCGGCCTGTAATTCCTCAAGCTCGCGCAGGCTGCTGCTCACGGGCAGCAGCAGTTCGGAGGTGAAGACGTTGGAGCCTTCGGCTTGCAGGGCCTGGCGCAGGCGCTGGGGCAGGTGCTCGGCGGCCTTCACGTAGTTCAGCGCCCAGATAATGCCGTCTTCGTGGTAGGCCGCGATGTCGTCGGTGGCGAAGTGCAGGGCCACGTAGGGCGAGTACGTCCAGTCGAGCAGGCGGGTGGGCAGGCCGTGGTGCTGGGCCAAGGCCAGCCAGTCCCAGGTGCTGGCGGCGGCGGCAGGCATACCCGTTTCGCGGGCGTACTTGCGGAAATTGCGCAGCAAGTGATGCTCCAGATTCTGGTACTCGCCGCCGAGACGCTGCAAACTGGTTTCGAGCTGAAAGTGGCGCGAGCGGCCGCCCCGGTACACAAACGGCGACCGGAACCGCCCAATGCGCGCATCCCAGGTATCCTGGAAAAGCAGCCGTTGGAGGTCTTCCCAGGAGGTGGCTTCGTAGTCGTTGGCAGAAAGAGACATGGGGCGAAGATACGCCGGGCCGCAGGCGTTAGCTACCGAAAAAGCCCCGAAAACCGCTCATTTCTGAGCAGCCCGGGGCTTTTTCAGTTTAAGAAATCAAGAATTATTCGCCAGCCGGGAAATCGGCTGCGTCGCCCACTGCGGCATATTGCTCCAGTTCCTTGGCGATACCGGCAAACTTCTCGCGGGCGCCCTTCACGGCCGCTTTGCCCAGCGGCAAATGCAGCGGTGGGTTTTCAAGCTGCACCACGTCGTACATGGCTTTGGCGGCGCGCACCGGGTCGCCGGGCTGCCGGCCGCTGTAGCCCTGGATGCCGCGCAGGTTTTCGCCCACCGTGGCTTGGTAATCATCAATTTTGGTATCGGCGATGGTGGCCGACTCGCCCGCCCACTTCGTGCGAAAACCGCTGGGCTCGATGTTCGTCACCTTAATGCCAAGCGGCCCTACCTGCTGGCTCAGGCTCTCGCCAATGGCCTCCAAGGCAAATTTCGAAGCATTATAAATGCCCACGCCGGGAAAGGTTTTCAGCCCGCCGATGCTGGTGATGTTGAGGACGTGGCCTGAACGCTGCTTGCGCAACTGCGGTAGCACGGCCCGCAACACGTGAAGCGCACCGAACACGTTCACGTCGAACTGGCGCTGCACTTCCTCGGCAGGCACTTCTTCAATACTGCCCATCGAGCCGTAGCCGGCGTTGTTTACAATAACATCGAGCTGGTTGAATTTGGCAATTGCATCGGCAATGGCGGTTTTGACGGTGGCCTCATCGGTCACGTCGCACACCAGGCCGAGGGTGCGTCCTTCGGCTTTTTTGGTGAATTCGTCGGCCTGTTCAGGCTTGCGGAAGGTGGCGGCCACGCGGTCGCCTTTTTCGAGCACGTAGTCGGCCAGGGCTTCGCCGAAGCCGGACGAGGCCCCGGTGATAAACCAGGTTTTGGCAGTGGAATCAGACATAAGGAGTCATTCGTTGAAATGGTAGGTGCTAAGACGGGTTGGAGAGGCGAATTGTTTGCCGACGGCTGTTGAAGCGTCACTCAGAACGTCATGCTTCGACTGCGCTCAGCATGACGTTCTTTCTACCCGCGTCCCCCCCGTCGTACCTTCGCGGCCCGATTTTTCACTTCCATCCAATCCCACCCACTTCCTATGAAAAAGCTTTTCTCGCTGCTACTGGCGCTCATTGGCTTCACCGCCCAAGCCCAGGTCACCTTTAAAATCACGGCCGTGCCGGCTAACACGCCGGCCAACGCCACGCTCTACATCGCCGGCACTTTCAATAGCTGGAATCCTGGCAGCACGGCTCACGCCCTCACCCACAACGCCGACGGCAGCTACCAAATCACGCTGCCCGCCGCCACCGGCACCATGGAATACAAGTTTACGCGCGGCTCCTGGGCCGCCGTCGAAACCAATGCTTCGAACGGTTCGGTGCCCAATCGCACCTACACTTTTGGCACCGGCGCGGCCACCGTGCTGTGCCAGGTGCTGAACTGGGAAGACCTCGCCGGCCCCGGCGGCGGCGGTCCAACCTCCACGGCAGCAGCCAACGTGAGCGTGATTTCGACCACGTTCGCCATGCCGCAGCTGGGCCGTACCCGCCGCGTGTGGCTGTATTTGCCGCCCGGCTATGCTACCAGCGGCCGCCGCTACCCCGTACTCTATATGCAGGACGGCCAGAATGTGTTCGACGCCGCCACCTCCTTTGCCGGCGAGTGGGGCGTGGACGAGGCCCTGAATCTGTTGGCCGCCAACGGCCAGGACCCGACCGGCTGCATCGTGGTGGCCATCGATAACAGCGCCAACCGCCTCGATGAATACTCGCCTTGGAACAACCCGGCCTACGGCGGCGGCCAAGGCGATTTGTACATTGATTTCCTGGTGCAAACCCTCAAGCCCTACATCGATACCAACTACCGCACCCTGCCCGACCGCGCCAACACCGGCATCGGCGGCTCCAGCATGGGCGGGCTCATTGCCACCTACGCGGCCCTGCGCGAGCCTTCGGTGTTTGGCAAAGTGGCCTCGTTTTCGCCTGCATATTGGTTTGCCTACCCGCAGTTGGCGGCCTACGCCCACCAGCACCCGGCCAACCCCAACACCCGCTTCTACTTCGTGAGCGGCACCACCGAAAGCACCACCATGGTGCCCCAGATGCAGGCCCTGCGCGATTCGCTCCAGAGCGGCGGCGTGCCGGCCACCAACCTCAACTTCAACACCCGCGCCGACGGCCAGCACGCCGAATGGTTCTGGAAGCGCGAGTTTCCGGCCGGCTACTCCTGGCTGTACGCGCCTGCCACGGCCACGGCGACGCGCCCGTCCCAAACCCTCGCCGTGAGCCTCTACCCTAACCCTGCCGCCCGCGAGTTGCGCGTGTCGCTGCCCGCCAATCTGGCCGGCGACGCGTTGCTCGAAATCAGTGATGCGCGGGGCCGGGCCGTGCTGCGCACCCGCGTGCGCAACGGCCAGAACGTGGACGTGAGCCGCCTGGCTTCGGGTCTGTACTTGTCGCGCCTCACGGCCGGCAGCGCGGTGGGCACCAGCAAATTCACCAAAGAATAATCCGGTCTTCATCGGTACGGCGGGCGTCCAACCCAACTTCCCGCCGTACCTTTGACTGGCAAAAGGCACCAACCCCCAACCCCTTTTGCCATGGCGGATTCCGCAACCCCCAAAATTGCCTTCGAGGCCCTCACCTACGACGACGTACTGCTGCTCCCAGCGTACTCCGAGGTTTTGCCCCGCGACTGCGACACCGGCACCCGCCTCACCCCCAACATCCGGCTGCAAACCCCGCTTATTTCGGCGGCCATGGACACCGTTACGGAGTCGGACATGGCCATTGCGCTGGCGCAGGAAGGCGGCCTGGGCATCATTCATAAGAATATGTCCATCAAGGCCCAGGCCGAGCAGGTGCGCCGCGTGAAGCGCAGCGAGTCGGCCCTGATTCAGGACCCCTTCACTCTGCCGCCCACCGCCACCCTGGCCGACGCCCGCCAGCTCATGCGCAAGCACAACATCGGCGGCATTCCCGTGGTGAATGGCGGCCACGTCCTCGAAGGCATCCTCACCAGCCGCGACCTGCGCTTCGAGAAAGACATGAGCCAGCCCGTCACCACAGTGATGGTGCCCCTCTCCCGCCTCGTCACCGCCCCCGCCGGCATCGACCAGGCCGCCGCCGAAGCCCTGCTCACCGATAGCAAAGTCGACAAGCTACCGCTGGTTGACAGCGAAGGCCGCCTCGCCGGCCTGATGACTTATAAGGACATTCGCAAGCGCCGCCGCTCGCCGCACGCCAGCAAGGACCACCTCGGCCGCCTGCGCGTGGGCGCCGCTGTGGGTGTCACACCCGACCTGCTTCAGCGCGTGGCCGCTTTGGTCGAAGCTGGCGTGGACATCGTGAGCCTCGACACCGCCCACGGCCACTCCAAAGGCGTGATGGATGCCGTGCGCGCCATCAAAGCCGCCTACCCCAAGCTGGACGTGATGGCCGGCAACGTGGCCACCGCCGCCGGGGCCCGCGCCCTGGCCGATGCCGGGGCCGACTGCGTGAAAGTGGGCGTAGGCCCGGGTTCCATCTGCACCACGCGCATCATCGCTGGCATTGGCGTACCGCAACTCTCCGCCGTACTCGAAGCCGCCAAGGGCTTGGAAGGTACCGGCGTGACGCTGGTAGCCGACGGTGGCATCAAATTCTCGGGCGACCTCGTGAAGGCCCTGGCCGGCGGCGCGGCAGCCGTGATGGTGGGCTCGCTGCTGGCCGGCACCGAGGAAGCCCCCGGCGACCTCATTATCTACGAAGGCCGCAAGTACAAGTCCTACCGTGGCATGGGCTCGGTAGAGGCGATGGAAGACGGCAGCAAGGACCGGTACTTCCAGGATGCCGAGGACGACGTGAAGAAACTCGTACCCGAGGGCATTGTGGGCCGCGTGCCCTTCAAAGGCAATGTTTCGGAGGTCATTTACCAGCTGGCGGGCGGCCTGCGGGCCGGCATGGGCTACGTGGGCGCGGCCAACATCGAAGCCCTGCAGGCGGCGCAGTTCGTGCGCATCACCGGGGCCGGCCTGCGCGAGTCGCACCCGCACGACGTGCAGATTACCCGCGAGGCACCGAATTATTCGAGCCGCTAGCCAGGCAGCTACTTTGCCAAAGGCCAAGTAGCGCGCTGAATCACAATGGGCAATGCTGGTTACGGCCGGCATTGCCCATTTTTTATGCCTTATATCGGATGGAGCCTTTTCGGATAGCCGATTGTATCTTGCACGCCGGTTGAGCGTCGGCTACGGCGCGGCGGGCTGGTGTGCTTGTGTTATTCCTAGGTTCTGTCTGTGCGTCATCCGTTACTGTACATTGGTTTTCTATTAGCGCTGCTAAGCGGAGCGCTGGCCGTTGGCAACTTGCTGACTGACGGCGGCACCGGGACGGCGTCGTGGGCCATCTGGTTACTGTTGCTGGCCGACCTGGGCACCCTTGCGGTGCTGTTCAAGCTATTTTTCCGAGCACCAGTTGCGTCCAGCAATGTAATCCCTGCCGCACTCCGCGAGAGCGAAATGCTGAGTTTACAACGCCTGGCCCAGATTGTCCAGCGGGGCCAGACCTCTACCGAGGTATATAGTGTGTTGCTGGAGTCGGCTGTGGAAACAGTGCGGGCCGATGCTGCCTGGATTGACCTCGACCCCAACCACACCGGCACTGACGACACCAACGCTACCCAGTACTACAACCTCACGCCTGAGCAGGCCGATATCCTGCGCAAGGGTCTCCGCGCCCACCCCGCCGTAGAGGGCGAGTACATGACCAACGACCTGAACCGGCATTCCGCCTTTCTGGGCACCTCGCAGGCATTTCGCTCGCTCATTCAACTGCCGCTGCACGGCCTGCACTTCAATTATGGCACGCTGTATTTGCTGAAAGCAGAGCCCAATACTTTTAACCGCGAAGACCTTAGCATTCTCCAGACCTTCACCGGCCAGGCCGTGCTCAGCATCGAAAACCTGGAGCTGATGCGCACTTCGCTGGCCAACCAGCGCACTCAGGAGGAGCTAAAAATTGCCTCGCAGGTTCAGGACAGCCTCATTCCGAAAAACCTGCCGACTGATAACTGGTTCGAAATCAGCTCGCACTCGCTGGCGGCCAAGGAAGTGGGCGGCGATTTCTACGATTTCCTGCACCTGCCGGGCCGGCGCCTGGCCGTCATCATCGGCGACGTGAGCGGCAAGGGCGTCACTGCCGCCTTCCACATGGCCCAGATGAAGGGGATTTTCCACTCGCTGATGCAGGAAAACCCGCTGGCCAAAAACGAGCGCGACAAATTCCCGGTGCCTAGCAAGTTTATGGCCCAGGCCAATACCGCCCTCATCCACTGTCTGGAAAAGTCGTCGTTCATCACTTCCTCGCTCTACATCATTGACTATGAGCAGGGTGGTTTTGTATTTGCCCGCGCCGGGCATTGCCATACCCTCTATTATCACGCCCTGCGCGAGGAGGTTTTTTACTTCGATTCCGCCGGCCTCGGCCTCGGCATCATCCGCAACGAGAGCTACGAGAAGCACATCAAAAACCAGTTCTACGACTACAGCCCCGGCGATGTGATGGTGATTTACACCGATGGCATTGTGGAGGCACGCGGCGGCTCCGGCACCGACGAATATGGCGAAGACCGCCTCAAACTGCGCCTGGAGGAAAGTTATTTTCAGGAGGCTGAGGACATTAAAAACTTCATTCTCGACGACCTCAACAGCTTTACCCACGGCTTCCCCATCCACGACGACCAGACCCTGCTCGTGATTAAATTCAAGTCGGCCCAACCCCTGCCGTAGGCCTGACGTATCGCCCTCATTATGAAAGTTACCGCACAACCCTCCGCTGATACCCTTACCCTGTTGCTCGATGGTGAGCTGGATGCCAGCTCCGCCATCGTTCTTGACACTGAGCTGGCTAAACCCGACATCCTCAATTACCGCAAAGTCCTGATTGACTGCGCCAAACTAAGCTACATTTCTTCGGCTGGCCTAGGAGTTTTCATCTCGCACCTCCAGCGCTTTCAGGATGCCAACGTGAAGCTGGTTTTCTTCAACATGCAGGAGAAAGTGTTCAACGTATTTGAAATCCTGGGCCTGGATGCGCTGATGACCATCGTTCCAAGCCTCGCCGAAGCCGAAGCCGCCTAGTTTTCAATGAGTAAATGAGTGAATGAGTGAATGAGTAAAGAATTGACTGCTTAGACGATTCTTTACCCTTCTGCTCACCCTACTCATTCACTCATTCACTCATTCACTGATGAAGTCTGCCCTCCGCATTGCCTGCTCGCGTGCCCACCTGCAACAGGTGCGCGACTTCGTGCGGAATTACCTCAACACCCGGCCGCTTTCCGAAGTGACGGTAAACCAAGTGGTGCTGGCCGTAGATGAGGTAGTGGCTAACTTCATCATCCACGCCAATGGCGAGGACGAAACCCAGTTTCTGGACCTCACCCTGGCTTTTGACCAGCACGACCTGAACGTGGAGATTGCCGACAACGGCGACACCATCTTCCTGCCTGGCCCCACGACCAGTCCCGATTTCCACGCCTATATCCAGCAGGGCCGCAAAGGCGGCATGGGCATGACGCTGGTGAACCGACTTATGGACCGCGTGGAGTTTTTCACACGCGGCAACCATACCGTGTGCCACCTCAGCAAGCACCTGGCCTGAGCCACACTTTCAGACCTTATTTTTGAGACCGTTGTGCCCCACACGACGGTCTTTTTTTTATCCGGCTCATCCGGCGAAGAACTTGCGCCATTCCCCCCGGAAATTAGTTAATTTCGCACCGGTAATTTTATGCCCGCGCCGCTACTTACTACTCGCTTAGCGCTTTTGTCTTCTAACTTTTCCTATGCATAAACGCATTTTGTACGCCGGCGCGGCCGTTGTCACGCTGCTGGCTGGTTGCCAAACTTCCAAACCGGCCGCATCGGCTACCACGGGTTCTACTGCTACCGGCCCGGCCGTCGAAACGCTGGGCACGTACCCGGTGCCAGCCAATGAGTTTGCCTACGTCTACCGGAAAAACAACAGCTCGGCCCCCGACTATGGCACCCGCCAGAGCGTGAGCGACTACCTGGACCTCTACACCAACTTCCGCCTGAAAGTGCTGGAAGCCGAGCAGAAGGGCCTCGACACCACGCAGGCCTTCAAGCGCGAGTTGGAGGGCTACCGCCAGCAGCTGGCCCAGCCCTACCTCACCGAGAAGAGCGTGACCGACCAGCTGGTGCGCGAGGCCTACGACCGCATGAGCCAGGAGGTGAACGCCTCGCACATCCTCGTGCGCGTGGCCCCCGATGCCACACCGCAGGACACGCTAACGGCATATCAGAAGATTGAGAAGCTGCGCCAGCAGGCCCTGTCCGGCACCGATTTCGGCCAGCTGGCCCGCGCCAACAGCGAAGACCCTTCGGCGAAGGAGAACGGCGGCAAGCTGGGCTACTTCACGGCCATGCAGATGGTGTACCCGTTTGAGTCGGCGGCCTACAAAACGCCTGTGGGGCAGGTGTCGCAGCCCATTCGCACGCGCTTCGGCTACCACATTATTAAGGTGAATGACAAGCGCACGGCGCAGGGCGAAATCAAGGTGGCTCACCTCATGATTCGCATGAACGCCAACGCCGCCAAGGCCGACTCGCTCACCGCCAAGAAGAAAATCGACGAGCTCTACAGCCGCCTGAAAAAGGGCGAGAACTGGGACAAGCTCGTGGCCCAGTTTTCGGAAGATGCCGGCTCGGCTGCCAATGGCGGCGAGCTGCCGCCCTTCGGCACCGGCCGCATGATTCCCTCGTTCGAGGATGCCGCCTTCAAGCTGCAAAAGCCCGGCGACCTCGCTCCCCCGGTTCAGACGCCCTACGGCTGGCACATCATCAAGCTGATTGAGCGCCAGCCCCTGGCCAAGTTCGCCGACATGGAGCCCAGCCTGAAAAGCAAAGTGGCCAAGGATTCCCGCTCGGAGCTCAACAAAGCCGCTTTCCTGAAGCGCGTGCGCCAGGAAGACCAGTTCTCAGAAGTGGCTTCGGCTAAGACTTACGCTTTCGCCAAAGCCGATACGGCGCTGGTGGCCGGCCGCTTCAAGTACACGGCTCCGGCTGCTACGATGAAGGCCGCCAAAGGCACTGCCAATGATAACTCGACCCTGTTCAGCATCAAGGGCAAGCCTTATCTGGTGAAGGATTTCCTGGCCTACGTGCAGCAAAACCAGCGCCCCCGCACGGGCGCGCAGCCGGCTTTTGCTATGCAGCAGCTCTACGACCAGTACGTGGAGCAAAGCCTGACCGACTTCGAAAAAAACAGCCTCGACACCAAGTATGAGGACTACCGCATGCTGGTGAAGGAGTACCGCGACGGCATCCTGCTCTTCCAATTGATGGACGAGAAGGTGTGGAGCAAGGCCATTGAGGACACCGTGGGCCTGAAAAAATACTTCGCCGACAACCAGGCCAAGTACCAGTGGGACCAGCGCGTGCAGGGCACCGTAGTAAGCGCCGCCACCCCCGCCCTACTGGCCCGCGTGCAGAAGGAAATGAAAACCGGCCGCTTCCCGCTCACCCGCAACGTGCCCCAGGGCGTGGCCTTCAACTTTGGCACCACGCTAAGCAAAGTAGGAAACATGACGCTGGATGACATCAGCAAGCGCATGGTCCAGGACACCACCATGCAGGTGACCATCACCGGCCGCGTGAAGAAGGGTGAAAAGGCCAGCCTGGCCAGCGCCCGCGCCGATTCGACGGTGCGCCAGCTCCGCCGCCGGGGCGTGGCCGCCAGCCGCATTCGCAAAGCGGTACAGGCCACGCCAGGCACGACCACTGCGGCGCAGGTGGCGCTATTCAGCGGTAATCCGGTTGCTATCGAGTCGGAGATGAACGACCAGAACCCGCTGTCGGTGCAAATCACCCAGAAGGTGTTCCAGAAAGGCGACAACAAGGTGATGGACGAACTGATGACCAAAGGCCCCGGCACCTACAACGTGCAGAAGGATGGCCGCTACTACGCTGTCACCATCGACCGCACGCTGCCCGCCGGCCCCAAAACCCTGGCTGAAGCTCGTGGCCAGGCCACGTCGGACTACCAGACCTACCTAGAAAAAGAATGGATTGCCCAGATGCGCGCCGCCCGCCCCGTGAAAGTGAACGAGGCCGAAGTGAGCAAGCTGGTAACGAAGTAATGATTGAGTGAATGAGGGAATGGCTGAATGGGTGAATGACCACTAAACATTCGCTCATTCAGCCATTCCCTCATTCACTCAGTACCTAACTGCAACCTTCCGGGCGGGCTTCGGCTCCTTGTTTTTGTCTGCCAACGGATTTATGGTGAAATTTGTGGGCCCGTTTGGGTGTTAGCCCCGCACGGACCAGGCCGGGGCACCTGTCCACCGGCTTTTCAATACGACTTTATGCTTGTTAATGTGAACCGCGCCATAGCGCCGGCCCTGCTTACGCTATTGCTGCTACTGGGCTTTGTGCCCGCTTCCCAGGCCCAGTTGGGCATCAGCCGGCCCAAGGGCCAGCAGCTGCTCGATGGCATCATTGTGAAGGTGGACAACCAGATTGTGCTGCGCTCCGAGGTGGAGCTCATTTACGCCCAGGAGGTGGCCCGGGCCGAAGGCAAGCCCGTGGCACCGGATTTGAAATGCAAAATCCTGCAAAGCCTGGTGCTGAACAAGCTGATGCTGGCCCGCGCCGACGTCGACTCCGTGACGGTGGAGGACAAGCAGGTGAACAGCGAAGTAGACCGCCGCATGGCCTATTTCGCGCAGCAGATTGGCTCCGAGAAGCGCCTCGAGGAGCAGTACGGCAAGTCCATCAAATCGCTGAAAGACGACCTGCGGCCCCAGATTAAGGACCAGCTCACGCAGCAGAAAATGCAGGAAACCATCACCGGCAAGGTGGCGGTGACGCCGCGCGAAGTAGCCCAGTATTTTACCCGCATTCCGAAGGACAGCCTGCCATACTTCAGCACTGAGGTGGAAGTGGGCCAGATTGTGGTGCCGGCCCAGGTGAACGACAAGGCCAAGCAGGCCGCCATCGCCAAGCTCAATGACCTGCGGGCGCAGGTGCTGGCCGGGGCTGATTTTGCTACCCTCGCTAAGGCCAATTCGGAAGACCCGGGCTCGGCCAAGGAAGGCGGATATCTGGGCTTTTTCAAGCGCGGCGAGCTGGTGCCGGAATATGAGGCGGCTTCGATGAAGCTGGAGCCAGGCCAGATGTCGCCGGTGGTGCAGTCGCAGTTCGGCTTCCACCTTATTCAGTTCATTGAGCGCAAGGGCAACACGTATTCGACGCGCCACATCCTGCTGAAGCCAGAGACTGGCTCATCCGATATCAGTGCCTCGGCCAAGCTGCTGACCCGGCTGCGCCGCCAGATTCTGTCCGACAGCATCACTTTTGCCAAAGCGGCCAAGGACAACTCCTCGGATAAAACCAGCAGTAGCAACGGCGGCCTGCTCGCCAACCGCCAGGACGGCGGCTCGCGCCTGCCGCTTGATAAGCTTGACCCGGCCATCTTCTTCACGATTGATACGATGAAGGTGGGCCACATCACCCCGCCGATGGCCTACCGCACCGACGACGGCAAGGACGCCATGCGCATCCTGTGGCTGAAATCGAACACCCCGCCCCACCAGGCCAACCTGCAGGACGACTACCAGAAGATTGCCGCCGCCGCCCTCAACGAGAAAAAGACGAAGGCGCTGGACGAGTGGTTTGCCAAAAACCGTGGCACGGTGTACCTCGAAGTAGAGCCGGAATACGCCCAGTGCAAGGTGCTGGACGCGGTGGAGAAATAACCTTCGTCTTGTTTCCACTGTCATCCTGAGCGGAGCGAAGGGCCTTATCACCACTGAACGGTTTGTAGTAAACCAATCGATGCAAACGTGATAAGGTCCTTCGCTCCGCTCAGGATGACTGATTTTCCTCCTTCCTCTTAAAATCCCGAATGGCTCAATTCCAAAACGACAAAGAAGCTGCCGATGCCCTGGCCGCCTCCTTCCAGAAGCTGCGCCAGGAAATCGGCAAGGTCATCGTGGGGCAAGACGAGGTGGTGCGGCTGGTGCTTACCGCCGTGTTTTCGCAGGGCCACAGCCTGCTGGTAGGCGTGCCCGGCTTGGCCAAAACCCTGCTGATTCAGACCATTGCCGACTCACTGGATTTGTCGTTTAACCGCATCCAGTTCACGCCCGATTTGATGCCCAGCGATATCGTGGGCTCGGAAACGATGAACCAGCAGCGGGATTTTCACTTCGTGAAAGGCCCCATCTTCGCCAACATCATTCTGGCCGACGAAATCAACCGGACGCCGCCCAAAACCCAGGCCGCCCTGCTCGAATCGATGCAGGAATACGCCGTGACGGTGGCCGGGCAGCGCTACCCGCTCAGCCGCCCGTTCTTCGTGCTGGCTACGCAGAACCCCATCGAGCAGGAAGGCACCTACCCCCTGCCCGAAGCGCAGCTCGACCGCTTCATGTTCAACATCGAGCTGGGCTACCCGACATATGCCGAGGAGTTGAACATCGTGAAGCAGACGACTTCCAACATCAAGCAGACGGTCAACAAAGTCCTCCACGCCGCCGACATTCAGGCCTTCCAGGAGCTGGTGCGCCGGGTGCCGGTGGCCGATAACGTGGTGGAATACGCCGTGGGCCTCGTGCACAAAACCCGCCCCAACACCGAGCGCGCCGCCCCCCGCACCAACCAGCTGCTGGAATGGGGAGCCGGTCCCCGCGCCTCGCAGCACCTCATCGTGGGTGCCAAGTGCAACGCCCTGCTCAACGGCAAATACTCGCCGGATATTGAGGACGTGCGCGCCGTGGCCGTGCCGATATTGCGCCACCGCCTCGTGCGCAACTTCAAAGCCGAAGCCGAAGGCATCGGCGTGGAGCAGATTGTGAAAGAACTTTTGTAGAAAACGTCTGTCATCCTGAGCGCAGCGAAGGACCTTATCACCGATGAACAATTGGCAGTAATTACTGCTCCAAACGTGATAAGGTCCTTCGCTCTGCTCAGGATGACAAAAGCCCTGACAAGTCCCTAATATGGAAGCCCAAGCCTACTATCAGCAATTTGAGCGCAACGTGCGCATCATCCTCGACGCCCTGGCCGCCGGCCTCGACCTGCGCACCACGGCCCTCGAAACCAGCCTGCCCATTGAAGTGTACGTGCTGTGCGAGGTGCTGAACCAGGGCGCTGGCGAGGACTTCACTCTTAGCGCCAGTGGCGTGGCTCGGCTGGCCGAGTTCCAGCAGCAGTTCATGAAGCACGAGGGCCAGACGCTGGCCGCCATGCAGCGCGTGCTGGCCGACAAGCGCGGCACCATGCGCACCCCCGAAGGCCGCGTGCTGGTGAAGGAAATGCTCATCCGCCGCCTCGAATTCTTCAACGAAGCCGCCCGGCAGGTGAACGTGATGCGCACCCAGCAGGCCCTGGGCAGCCCCAGCCAGTACGTGGGCGAGAACAAATAGCCGATTTATTTCTTGTGAAAGGGCCGCTTCCGGACACGGAGGCGGCCCTTTTTCCGTAGTACGCTGCTATGCTGCCCCGCGCCCCGCTCTACACCGAACGCCTCTGCCTGCGCCCCTACGAGCCGGCCGATGCCGATGCGTTTTTCGCGTTGCTGCACGCCGACCGTCCCCGCTTCCAGGCCTCCTTCCCCGACCGCCTGCAAGCCGTGCGGTCCGTGGCCGATGCCGTGGTGTCCCTGCGCACCTTCGCCGAGGACTGGCGCACCGGGCGCTTCTACGTGTTCGGCATCTGGCACCGCGCCACGGCCGAATATGTGGGTGATATCTGCCTCATGCCCCAGCAAAAGGGCCAGGCCGAAATCGGTTACTACCTGGCCGCCGCCGCCGAGGGCCACGGCTACGCCCGCGAGGCCCTGGCCGCCGTCATCGACTTTGGCTTTAATACGGTGGGCAGCCAGCGCCTGCTCATCCGCTGCTTTCAGGGCAATGTGCGCGGGCAGGCCGTGGCGCGCGCCGTGGGCTTTCAGCCAGAGCCGCCGCCCAAGCGCCCGCTCTGGTTCCGTAATTCGGATACGCTAAGCCAAATCTGCCGCTTCTGGCTCGTGCGCAACGCCTGACGCGGGCCAAATCGCCCCACCGGCTACTGCCCCACCCGCACGCGTTTACCCACGTTGCCCAGCAGCCAGTCCTGCCGGAAATTGAAGTACATCCCGAAGGAATAATCCAGCAGCTTGGCGTTGAGGTCGAACACCGGTTCGACCCGCGCTGAGAGCGCGGCACCGTCGGAAATGCGGAAGTCGCGCAGCAGCCGCACCATGATAATCTTGCGCTTGGGGTCCAGAAAATCCGGGTTCGACACCGTGCGCGAAGCGCTCTGGTACAAGTCGCCCCCCAGCGGCGACATGAAGCGCGAACCCTGCCAGTAGCTCACCATCACATCAGCGTAGCGGGTTTCGAGGGTACCGTTCAGATACAGCGCCCGGCCGTATTGAAACGGAAACTGGCCCTTCGTGAAGGAATAATCCTGATACCCGAGCACGTAGCCATTGAACCGCACGGCCCGCAGCGTGGGCCCGTCCAGGGTGCGGCGCGCCTCCAGGCCAAAGGCCTCGTTGAACACCGTTTGCAGGGGCTTGTCCAGCGTATCAATCTGCCCGCCGTGGTGGATGGCCGTGAACTGAAACGGGATGGCCACCGTCCAGCGGCTGTTGTCGGGGCTGATGCGGTAGCTGCTGGTCAGGCCGCCGGCCACTTCTTCCTGGTAGTTGCTGTAGCGGTACTGCTGGCGCTGCCAGTCCACCCACTGGTCCACAAACAGCCGCGAGCCTGTGTAGCGCATCTGAATGCCTTCCTCCAGCGGGTTCAGCATCACCCGCTCGAAGTTGAACATCGGCTCGATGTAGTTGTGGTGCAGGTTTGCCCGGATGTTGCCCAGGATTATCTGCTGCTTGCCCGTGGTCCAGGTGGCCCGAAACGTGGGCCGCACCGCCTTCAACACCGGGTTGCCGAAGTCTTTCCAGATGAACACGCCGCCTTCCAGCCGCAGGTCTTTGGTGGGATAATAAACGAGTTGCGGGTTCAACTGCGTACCGTACAGCGTGTAGCCGTCTACAATCTTGTTGAAGTATTCGTTGTCCTTGAAGAAGGTGAAGGCATTGAGCGAGACGCGCAGGTCCCCGGCAGCCGCCGGATTTGCTGCCCGAATAATATTTGCCGTTACAGAATCAGTTTCCTTCCTCTGTTCATTTAGCAAATTATCCATCTCCATGTGGCCTTCCGGCCTGCCTGGAGTAGGACTTGTAAACGCCCGATTGTCCAATTGCGCCTGTGCTGTTTCCACTCTAATTAGCACAGCCACAAGGCCAACTAATATTTTTAGATAATTCCTCATATATTTCGCCTCTCAACGGCACCAAACCACTAACCTCTGTGTTAGAAAAAGCCGCCGCAAAACAGCCCATTCGGGGCCTTTAACAAGGAATAGATTTATTCGATTGCGACCCGGCCAAAACCAGTAACTTTACCAAACCTAATCCCTTTTTCTCAAATACCCCCACATGGCACTAGCTACCAAAGCGGCTCCGAAAGCCGAAAGAGTTGAAAAGGCGGAAGTCAACACCGCGGCCGAAAAAATGAAAGCCCTCCAGCTCACCCTGGACAAGCTGGATAAGGCCTATGGCAAAGGCACCGTAATGAAGCTCTCCGACAACAAGGTGGGCGACATTCCAAGCATCAGCACCGGCTCGCTTTCGCTCGACATTGCCCTCGGCATTGGCGGCGTGCCCCGCGGCCGCGTCATCGAAATCTACGGCCCGGAATCGTCGGGTAAGACCACGCTGACCATGCACATGATTGCCGAAGCGCAGAAGAAAGGCGGCATGGCCGCGTTCATCGACGCCGAGCACGCCTTCGACAAATCCTACGCCGAGAAACTGGGCATCGATACCAGCAACCTGCTCATCGCCCAGCCCGATAACGGCGAGCAAGCCCTCGAAATCGCCGACCAGCTGATTTCGTCCGGCGCCATCGACATCATCGTGATTGACTCCGTGGCCGCCCTCGTACCGAAAGGCGAACTCGAAGGCGACATGGGCGACTCGAAAGTGGGCCTGCACGCTCGCCTCATGAGCCAGGCCCTGCGCAAGCTCACCGGCACCATCAACAAAACCGGCTGCTGCTGCGTGTTCATCAACCAGCTCCGTGAGAAAATCGGCGTAATGTTCGGCTCGCCCGAAACCACCACCGGTGGTAACGCCCTGAAATTCTACGCTTCCGTGCGCCTCGATATCCGCCGCATCGGCCAAATCAAGGAGGATAAGGACAACGTGACCGGCAACCGCACCAAGGTGAAGGTGGTGAAGAACAAAGTAGCGCCGCCCTTCAAAGTGGTCGAGTTCGACATCATCTACGGCCAGGGCATTTCCAAAGTCGGTGAGATTGTGGACCTTGGCGTCGACATGGGCATCATCGGCAAGTCGGGCTCGTGGTTCAACTACGGCGAAACCAAAATCGGCCAGGGCCGCGAAGCCGTGAAGACTTTGCTGCTCGACAACCCCGAGTTGGCCGCCGAAATCGAGAAGAAAATCCGCGACATGGCCAAGGGCGACGAGGACGTAATTCCCGTTGACATGAGCATTCCGGAGGACGGCGAAGACACGCTGTAAGCACAGCCGCACCTTCCGTAAATAATCCAAAGCCCGTTGCAAATCGCAACGGGCTTTTTTTATGTTCGTACCTTTACCTTAGCTCCGGGGCTGGCATTACGTTTGTCTAGGGTCAGGCTGCCCCTTCTTTTTATTATAGTTATTGATATGACGCGCCGCTGGTTATTTCTTACTCCTGCTCTCCTGGTATTGCTCGCCTCCGCCCAGCTCGCAATGGGCCCTGGCGATGCCGTGCGCAACGTTCCACAATCCAGCTTCGGGCGCGGCGAAACCATTCGCTACACCGTCCACTACGGCCTCATCAATGGCGGCGAGGCCACCGTGGAAACCGGCGGCAGCCTGGAGCGCGTGAATGACCGGCCCTGCTACAAGGCCACCGTGAGCGGCAAAACCACCGGCTCGTTCGACTTTTTCCTGCGCATCCGCGACCAGTGGCGGGCCTACATCGACACCACCAGCATCCTGCCCATCCGCGCCCAGCGCGACATCGCCGAGAAGAACTACCGCAAGAAGGAAACCGTCGATTTCGACCACCTGCGCGACGTGGCTGAGGTGCAGGACCACAACAAGGAAAACCCCAAGCACACCACCGTGAAGGTGGCCAACAACACCTTGGAGCTGGTGAGCGGCTTTTATTACCTGCGCACCATCAATTTCGACCGCATGAAAGTGGGCGACGTGGTGCGGATGCCCGGCTACTTCGACGGTGACAATTTCATCCTGGACGTGGTGTACAAAGGCCGCGAAGTGGTGGAAACCAAAGCCGGCGACGTGCGCGCGTTCAAGCTGGTGCCCAAAATGCCCAATAATAAGCTATTCCGGGGCGAAAACGCCATTTCAGTGTACCTCTCTGATGACCGTAACAAGATTCCGGTGCTGTTTCAGGCCGAGATGTTCGTGGGCACCGTGAAGGTGGACATGGTGCGCTACCAGGGCCTGAAGTGGAAACTGAACCTGGCCAACTAGCCAAGCGCGGCAGCAAGAGCATTCTTAATATCAGTATATCTATTGCCTGCCTGGCCTGACGGGTTACTTTCGTAGTAACCATGAACGCCATCCAGCATTTTATTGTCAATTTTTCGTCGGTTCCGCTCGTGGTGGCGTGCGTGGTGGGGCTGGTCCGGTACCGCCGGTACGAGGCCGTGCGACGCTACTTGGCGTGGCTGTCGTGGCTGGCGTTGGTGGTTACGGTGGTGTCTTTATGGTTTCAGCGCCACCACCAGCCCAACCTGTTTCTGGCCCCTATTGATACCGCCATCGAGTTTACGCTGCTGGGCCTGATGTACCGGCGGGCGCTGTGGCCGCATCCCGTGGCCCGGTATCTGCCGGTTGGCATCGGCCTGTTTGTGTTGGGCACGGCGCTCACCAGCTGGCCCCGGCCCGGCACGGTCGAGTTCAGCCCCATCCAGCATTTCATCGAAAGCGTGGCCATGCTGGTCCTGGTGGGGCTGTATTACAGGCGCGTGCTCAAGACATTGCCCGTATCATTGGCACCATTGGAGCGCGAGCCAATGTTCTGGATTTCGGCGGGCGTGTTGCTGTATTTCTCGGCCAACAGCCTGATTTTTCTCACCAGTAACCTGGTCCTGTTTCAATCCAAAGAGCTCAGTCTGAATATCTGGGCCATTCACGCCCTGCTGTACTCTTTTCTGAATGGGTTCTTCATCGTAGCGCTGTGCCTCCCGTCGCCGCCGCCGGAACGGCTGCCGGACATCACACAATCGTAACATGATGCCGGCCGCCGGGAGCGGTACTTTTGCGGAAACATTGCCTCGCTTCACCTAAGCCCCAAACGCCGTGACTGCTGCCAAAACGCCCGTGTACAAGATTCTCGTGGTTGATGACGACCCGGACATTGTCGAGCTGCTGGAGTTCAACCTGAAGAAGGAAGGCTACCAAACCGCCTCCGCCTCCGACGGCCGCAAAGCCCTGGAAGTAGCCGCCGAGTTTCACCCCGACATCATCCTGCTCGACGTGATGATGCCCAACCTCGACGGCATCGCCGCCTGCCGCCTGCTGCGCGAAAACCCCA
Source organism: Hymenobacter segetis (assembly GCF_054776495.1). Classification (NCBI taxonomy): domain Bacteria; kingdom Pseudomonadati; phylum Bacteroidota; class Cytophagia; order Cytophagales; family Hymenobacteraceae; genus Hymenobacter; species Hymenobacter segetis. The sequence goes on from NZ_BAAHBV010000002.1 coordinate 1,301,935, forward strand.
AGTTCAAGGACACCTACATCCTGTTCCTCACCGCCCGGGCCGAAGAATTCTCCGAGGTGGCCGCCTTCGAGGCCGGGGCCGACGACTTCATCGCCAAGCCCATCAAGCCGCGCGCCCTGCTCGGCCGCCTGGCCGCCGTGAAGCGCCGCGACCAGGACCCCCACGCCGCAGTAGATGCCATCGACATCAACGGCCTGCGCATCGACCGCACCGCCTTCGCCGTGTATCAGGAAGGCAAGAAAATCACCCTTCCCAAGAAGGAATTTGAGCTACTGGCCTTCCTGGCCGCCTCGCCCCACAAGGTGTTCAACCGCGAAGAGCTGCTCCAGAATATCTGGGGCAACGACGTATTCGTGCTGGCCCGCACCGTGGACGTGCACGTGCGCAAAGTGCGCGAAAAAGTGGGCGACCACCACATCCAGACCATCAAGGGCGTGGGCTACAAGTTCAACGTGGACTAGCGGCAGGCATTATTCTGTCGCTTTGCCGAATGCGTAGCCAATCGACAAGCCGGGGCGCAACTCCAAGCCGACAATTCCTCCACGAACGTCTAGGGTTCCATGGTTATCATCAAGGTTATCAACACTTCCGGCAGCATATCCCACCCCCAGAAAGGGCTCGATGCTGAGGTGCCCGGCAATGATACCCTGCCAACCCAGCACGCCGCCCCCGCCGAAGGTGGTGAGCGTAGCTTTGTCCTGCGTGGGAGCATTCGAGAGAAAGGTGGAAGTTTCAGTGAAGTTGAAATGCTGAAAGCGCAGGTATGGCCCGAAGAAAAACCCGCGCAGCGCTTCGGTTCCGGAATGAAAACGGTACTCCCCCGTTAGCCCAAATCCTCTGAATTGGGTTTCGGAGGAGAAAGTACCCGAATGTTTGTCGTTGTAGTTAGTGACGAAAGCGCCCAGATTTAGACTGCGGTCAACGGCAATTTGATGTTCCCAAAAAACCGAGCCCGTCTGCACGGCTAAGCTTACTGCGTTAATTTTGACGACGTTGCTCTGCGCCTGGGCAGCGGCCGCGCCCCCAAGCAAAATGGCAGATAGGAGTACTAGTTTTTTCATCAAATCGGACGGTTGGTAGGCCGGGCGGAATTGCCGGACGATAAAGGTATGTATTCGCCTCATAAGTCCCGCCTTTCCATATTTGCGCATGAATTTATCCTCTCGCACCATTGCCATCCTTATCGCGCTGCTGGTGGCGGGCGTGCTCACTACCTATGCCCGCATCGGCCCCACGCTGCCGTTTCGGGAGGCATTTCTGGCGGCGGGTGTTACGGTGGCGGCTTGTTTTCTGCTGATTTATCTGTCGTTTGAAGCCCTGATTTTCCGGGAAATCAACGGCATTTACGCGGGTCTGGAGCACATCAAACGCAAGGAATTCAAGAAGCTGAGCAACAAATTCCTGTTCCGGCCCGAGCCGGTGAAGCGCGTGCGCGACGAAATCCTGCTCATGGCCGAGCGCCGTCAGCAGGAATTAGATGAACTGGTGCGCCTGCAAGCCCTGCGCCGCGAGTTTCTAGCCGATGTTTCGCACGAATTGAAGACGCCGCTTTTTGCCGCCCAGGGCTTCGTCCACACCATTCTTGATGACGAGGACGACGAAATTGACCTGGCCACCCGCCGCAAGTTCCTGCGCAAAGCCGCCGCAAGTCTCGACACGCTTGATGCGCTCGTACAGGACCTGGTCACCATCGCGCAGCTCGAAAAAGGCGTGGTGCGGATGCGCCGCCAGCGCTTCGATTTGATTGTGCTGGTGCGCGAAATCTTCGAGCTGCTGGAGCAGCAGGCCGCCCGGCGCGGCACCCACCTGGAGCTATTCCCGCCCAGCCTGCCCGAAACCGGCCTGCTGGTAGTGGCCGACCGCAACCGCATCCGCCAGGTTCTCATCAATCTGATTGACAACGCCATTAAGTACGGCCGCGACAAAGGCCGCGTAGTGGTTTCATTGGTTGAAAGCGGCCGTTCCGTTCGCATTGCCGTGCGTGACGACGGCGCGGGCATCGCCCCCGAGCATCAGGGCCGCATTTTCGAGCGGTTTTATCGCATCGATAAGAGCCGTTCGCGGGAGTCGGGTGGCTCGGGGCTGGGCCTGGCCATCAGCAAGCACATTGTGGAGGCGCACAAGTCCACCATCAAGGTAAAAAGCACCGTGGGCGAGGGCACCACGCTGGAATTCAAGCTGAACAAACCCAAAAATGGCGCGGTGGGAAGCGCGGCCTGAGGCCGTCGTACCTTTGCGGCCTCTTATGAAGCTCCCGAATTTCTCCGACCTCGTTATTTTCGAAAACGACGATTACCTCGTCGTCAACAAGCCGCCGTTTCTGGCCACGCTCGATGAGCGGGTGGGCGGCGCGCCCAACATGCTACGCCTAGCCCGCCAGCACCACGACGACATCCAGGCCGCCCACCGTCTCGACCGCGAAACCAGCGGCGCGCTGGCCTTCGCCAAAAACCCGGCCGCCTACCGCCACCTCGCCATGCAGTTCGAAAACCGCGAGGTAAAAAAGCAGTACCACGCCGCCGTGTGGGGTACCCCGCAGTTCGACCACCAGCTGGTGGAGCGCAGCATTGAAACCACCACGCGCGGCAAAGCGCGCCTCGCCTACAAGGGCAAGCCCGCCGAAACCTACTTCACCACCCTCGAAAACTTCGCCCGCCACTCGCTCATTCTCTGCGAGCCCGTCACCGGCCGCATGCACCAGATTCGCCTGCATCTGATGTACCTGCAGGCCCCCATTATTGGTGATAAGGACTATGGTGGGGAGGATTTCTACCTGTCTTCGCTGAAGAAAAAATTCAACGTGAAAGAGGGCGAGGAAGAACAGCCGTTCATCAAGCGGTTTGCTCTGCACGCCCTCAAGCTGCAGTTTACCGGGCTGGATGGCGAAGAAATCAGCGTGGAAGCTCCGTATCCGAAGGATTTCCGGGTGCTGGTGGATGTACTGGCCCAGAATCGGTAAATCCTTACCGCACCCGCTCAAACACGACTACGCGTACGGTGTCCCGCTCGGGGTGGTAGGGGTCGCGGGGAAGGGCTGCTTGCCAGCGTTGGCGGAAGCGGTTGTCTGCCTGGAGCTGGGCCATCGGCAGGCGCCCCTCAACCGGAAAAAACCAATCATCCCATATCAGCAGCGTGCCCACGGGCAGGAGTTCGAGATGGGGAGCCCAGTTCAGGTTAGTACTAGGGTGCTTTTCCAGGTTGAAAAAGTCGTTTTGAGTGGCCATCGATACGTAAGGAAACTCGTAGGCGAGGGGCCGGGTAGTGTTGTTGGTTTGGCGCAGCCAAGCCGCCGCGCCCTCTGCCACTTGCTGGTCGGCAGACTGGCCAAAGTCGCGCTGCCAGCGAAAGGCATTACGCGCCCCGGTGAATAAGAACGCCACCGCCGCTACCGCCCCCGCCAGGCGAATGCGCCGCTGCGCTTTCTCCGACCTGCCTAGCTCGGCTAACCAAGCCAATCCATTGAGAGCCACCACGGCAAACAACGGCGCGGTAACGGTCAGCACGCGCGTCAGGCCAAAGGAATTAAACAGTCCTTTCGCCCAAAAGATAGTATGCGCCAGAATGAACACCGTAATGCTGCCGTACACCAGCAGCAATTCTGCGCTGAAAAGCGGTTGCTGCCAGCGCTCCGGTTGGGCGCAGTGACGTAGCATTCGCACGCCACCCAGGGCGGCCAGCACCGTGAGCACCCAGCCCAGCAAGCCCGGCAGGCTAATCAGGAAATGATTCCAGTCGCCGTGCCCGTACACCGATACCGTACCGTAGGGATTGTGGCCAAATACCCAGCCCGGCTCGCCAAACACGATGCCGCCAACCACGCTGTACACGGCGTAGCCCAGCACCAGCAGCGGCAAGCTGCGCCACTGCCGACGCCAAGCCAGGAACACCACCCAGATACCAATTAATATAAAGCCCTCGGAGCGCACGAAGGGCAGCCAGGAAATCAGGGCCGCCGACCAGCCCGGCCGTTTCGTCATGGCCAGAGCCACTGAGCCTATTAATATCAGCCCAAACAACGGCTCTGTAAGGCCCGAAAACTGAATGAGAAAATAGTCCGGCGTGACATAGGCAAACAGTATAGCCAGCTCCGGCGCGGGAAGGCGCAGCGCCCGCGCCACCACGTAGGCGCACCACGCCGATGCGGCCACCACCACGCACTGAAACAGCTTCATGCCAATAAAACCCGCCTGCGCCGGCCCCGAAGCCAGCAGCGTAAACAGGGGCTTGGCCCACGAATCCAACAGATTCAACGGGTGCTGAAAGGCATAGTGGGCAAACAAATAGTGCTTGATGCTGTCGCCCGAATCGTAAGTCCCTTTGGTGAGGAAGGCCATCACCACCGACAGGCCCAGCAGGCCCGCCAGCAATAACCGGACACGGCGGTCAGTATAAGAAGCGTCGGGATGGGAAGCGAGTAGATTCATATGGAGCACCGGGGCCGGCAGCAAGCAATAAGCGGCAAAAGTACGCGCCAGCCCATGTAGCCCCGATACGATTTAAGCCGCTGTAAGCACAGACACAATGCTTTCACAGAAAAACTACTGCGCTGCACTTGTCTATTTCCCCATAAATCAGTACCTTTGTGTCCGTTTTTCCCGAAGCCCAAGCGGCTCCGCACTCTTATTCAATAGTTTAGCATACCTTTTTTTTCGACTCATGGACCACCTGAGCTTCAAGACGACCCACGTCAGCAAGGCCAACGCCCAGAAGAGCTGGGTTATCATCGACGCCAGCGTCGCCCCTCTGGGCCGCGTTTGCTCGCAGATTGCCAACATTCTGCGCGGCAAGCACAAGCCTTCGTTCACGCCTAACGCTGATTGCGGTGACAACGTCATCGTCCTCAACGCTGACAACCTGCGCGTAACGGGCAAGAAAATGACCGAGAAGGTCTACATCACCCACTCGGGCTACCCCGGCGGCCAGAAGCGTCGCACTGTGCGCGAGCAGATGAACCGCGACTCGCGTCGTGTCATCGAGCACGCTGTGAAAGGCATGCTGCAAGGCAACAAACTCGGCTCGGCCCAGTACCGCAACCTGTACGTGTACGCCGGCATGGAGCATCCGCACGAGGCACAGCAGCCCGTTGCTATCGAACTCAAAAACCTGTAAGCCACGACGGCTTACGCTCTTTAATTTTCTCACTAAATGGCAATTACCAACACCTCTGGTAGAAGAAAAACCTCGGTGGCCCGCATTTACATGCAGGCCGGGCAAGGGAATATCACTATCAATGACCGGGACATGAAGTCGTATTTCAGCAACGAGTTGCTGGAAAACGTAGTCAACCAGCCCCTGGCAATTCTTGAGCAAGTCGGCCAGTACGACATCAAGGTGAACGTGAAAGGCGGTGGCATTTCGGCTCAGGCTGAAGCTATCCGTCTGGCAATCACCAAGGCGCTCGTTAGCGACAACGAAGAAACCCGTCCTGCTTTGAAGAAGGAAGGTTTCCTCACCCGCGACCCGCGCATGGTGGAACGCAAGAAATTCGGCAAGCGCAAAGCTCGTCGCTCGTTCCAGTTCTCGAAACGCTAAAACCAGGAGGATACTATCATGGCTCAGACGACTTATAAGGACCTGCTCGACGCAGGTGCCCATTTTGGTCACCTCACCCGCAAGTGGGACCCCAAAATGGCGCCGTACATCTTCATGGAGAAGAACGGCATCCACATCATCGACCTCAACAAAACGTTGGTTTCGCTTGATTACGCTGCCACGGCTATTCGCAACATCGCGAAAAGCGGCCGCAAAATCATGTTCGTAGCCACGAAAAAGCAGGCGCAGGAAATCGTTACGACGGAAGCCGAGCGTTTGAAGATGCCTTTCGTGACCGACCGGTGGTTGGGCGGCATGCTCACCAACTTCGCCACGGTTCGCAAGAGCCTGAAGAAGATGGCCACCATCGATAAGATGGTGAAAGAGAACACGGCCTACGCCGCTCTTGCCAAGCGTGAGAAGCTGATGATGTCGCGTGAGCGCGCCAAGCTGGACCGCGTACTCGGTGGTATCGCCGACCTCGGCCGTCTGCCCGCTGCCCTGTTCATCGTGGACGTGAAGCGCGAGCACATCGCCGTGAAAGAAGCCCACAAACTGGGTATCCCCGTTTTCGCTATCTGCGACACGAACTCGAACCCCGAGCTGGTTCAGTTCCCGATTCCTGCTAACGACGATGCTTCGAAATCTATCCAACTGATTGTTGGTGTGATTGGTAAGGCCATCGAAGACGGCCTGTCGGAGCGCAAAGTTGACAAAGAAGACGCCGACCGCAAAGAAGCCGACGAGGCTGCTGTTGCTGAAAAGACGGCTGCTGACGAAGAATAGTCCCTTCTTAGCTCTTTGAAAAAAGGGAACCTTCGAGTAGTCTAGGCTCCGGAGGTTCCCTTTTTTATTTACTCCCCTCCTTACCAAGGAGGGGATGTTCGAACCGAAGGTTCGGACGGGGGTGGTTATGGCATTGAACAGTGCGGAACGATTCAGACGCCCACAACCACCCCAGCTGACGCTTCGCGCCAGCGTCCCCTCCTTGGTAAGGAGGGGAGTTTGAAGTTCATTCCTCAACCCTCCCAAATAAATACTCTAATGGCCGCTATTACCGCCGCAGACGTAAATAAGCTCCGCACCATGACCGGTGCGGGCATGATGGATTGCAAAAAAGCCCTGGTGGAAGCCGACGGCGACTTCGAAGCCGCCCGCGACATCCTGCGCAAGCACGGCCAGAAAATCGCTGACAAGCGCGCCGACAACGAAACGTCGGAAGGCCTTGTGCTGGTGAACGTGAGCGAAGACGGCACCAAAGGCAAACTGGTGGCCTTGGCTTGCGAGACTGAATCGGTAGCTAAAGTGGCTAACTTCCGTGAGTTGGCTCAGCAAATCCTGGACACCGCTATCCGCATCGACGCTGGCACGAAAGAGGACATCCTCGCAGCCAAAGCTTCGGACGGCCTGACCGTGCAGGAGCACGTGACCGACCTGATGGGCAAAATCGGCGAGAAGCTGGAAGTGACTTACGCTACGCTGACCGCTGAGAAAGTGGCTTCGTACATCCACTCCGACAACAAGAAGGCCGTACTCGTGGGCCTGAAAAACGTTGGTTCGGCTGATGCCGCTGCCGTAGGCCGCGACGTGGCTATGCAAATTGTAGCCATGAAGCCTATCGCCGTTGATAAAGATGGTGTGGATGCTTCCATTGCTGAGCGTGAAATTGAAGTAGGCAAAGAGCAGGCCCGCGCCGAAGGCAAGCCCGAGGCTATGCTGGAGAAAATTGCTCTCGGCAAACTCAACAAGTTCTACAAGGACAACACCTTGCTGAACCAGGAATTCGTGAAAGACAACTCGATGACCATCGCCCAGCTGCTCGACAGCAAGTCGAAAGGCATGACGGTTTCGGACTTCAAGCGTGTGGCTATCGGCGCTTAATTGCGGCTGACTGCTGAATGAGAAAGGCCCGCTGGCATTGCGCTAGCGGGCCTTTTTTATTGTGCCTGTGGTTGGGGCTTATTCATTTGCCTGGTCATTTCAGCCATCCCATCCAAATATTTCTGTAGCGGTTCCATCCCAATAGCAGCACGACGTTTATCTACATTTTTGGGGTCGCGCAATGACACCGGAACAGCAATGACTTTACTAAAGTCCTTCCCTACATATCCTGTGTATGTTACTTGGGTTCCATATTCCTCAAGCTGTCCAGCATTAGTTGCTATGCGGTCAGTCAGGTAAGCATAGTCGGCTGGGGCGGCATTCTTTCTTTTCACCTCGGGCAGCATCAGGCGCAACACTTGCCGCTGAAAATCGGGGTATGCATCGGCGTGTTGCACCAAGAGCCAGAAGTTGTGGGCGCTTTTTTCGCCCACTTGCTTAAAGCCAGGGTAGCCGTACTGCTTCACAATTCTTTCCAAGATGGGCTGATGGCGGGCAAAGTTGATTTTTTCAACTTGGACTAAATTTCGCCCGGCGCTATCGGGAAGCTGCTGGAACATTCGCTGCATCGGCCACTGGTCAACATAAGCCAAGCTGTCGAGGGTTTTGCTGAGCTTTGGATAGCGTACGGGTGTTGTTTGCGCGGTGGCAGATAAACTTGCCATCAGCATAACCAGAAGTATTTTCATGGGATTAGTTAGCAAGGTGAGTATGCGCAACCGCTCGAACTGTTTGATGATGCAATTACTGGTGTAGCAGTTGCCAAGCCCGTACCCGCGCCTTAACGTTCTCGCGGATGTCCTTGGAAATAGCGGGTGGTCAGCGATAAAGAAATGGCTGTAGCCTTCGTTGATAAAAAACCAAAGCGGGCTACAACCCTGTAGCCTTTGCGGATAAAAAATTGAGGCATGCTACAACGCGGCAGCATGCCTCAATTTTTTATCCGCAAAGGCTACATGCTATACAGGTCGGCGATGGTTGAGAAAGGTATTTCTAAATCGATTCATTGACTATTGCGTCCCTGCCACGCGTGCACCCGCGCCTTGGCGTTCTCGCGGATATTCATGTAGAACAGGCCGTAGTCGGCGATGTGGTAGGAATGGCGCAGCTCGGGGCGGCCGGGGAGCAGGAAGCGCGGGTAGCCGCCGGGCTTGGGCGGAGTTATCCAGAGGAGACCCTGATGGACTTTGGCATCGGTGACTTGCGGGTCGATGCGCTTGAAATCCTGGCTGACGCCGCCGCGGTTGAGGGTGGCGGGGGCTAGCAAGGTGTCAAGCGTCCAGGTGAGGGGATTGGTGGCAACGAAGGGGTGAAAGGGCGGATAGTCGTTGCCGGTGGCCACGGAATTGTAGCTGATAAAGCAGCCGGTGGCGAGCGAATCGGGGCAGGGCCGGATGGTTTGGTACTCGTCGGGCTTCACTTTGAAGCCGATAAGGTAGGCGGCCACGAGCTGGTGGCGCAGCTTAGGGTCGTTATCGAAAAACTCGTGGAGGAGGCGCGTGGCGTGGGCCGTGCCCTGGCTGTGGCCGGCAATGATGATGGGGCGGCCTTGGTTGTAGTGGGCGAGGTAGTACTGAAAAGCGGTTTTTACGTCGGCGTAGGCGAGGTCGAGGGCGGCCTGGCCGTTGGTGGTTTCCTCGTCGAAGAAGGAATAGAGCGTGGCTTGGCGGTAGCGCGGGGCGTAGATGCGGCCGGCCGCATTGAAGGCGCTGGCCTGGTGGCGGATGGTGCTTTTGTCGGTGTAGCGGTTTAACTTCTCCCGGCCGAGGTCGGCGTTCCAAGCGGCACGCCAATAGTAGGTGGTGGGGTGGATAAAGAAAACATCGGCGGCGGCAGTGGCTTGCTCGTCGCGGAGGTTGGACTGCTCGGGCACGGCGTCGGCGGAATCGCGGCGGGTGGGCAGAGCGGCCCAGAGGCTATCATGGGCGTAATCGGGGCCGGGCGCAGGCGTGTAGGTGGCGAAGTCGTGGCGGGGTTTGAGGAGGTTGAGGCAGCTGGTGAGCGGCAGCAGAATCAATAGCGGTAGAAAGTAGTGACGAAAAGGATACTTGAACACGGACATGATATAGATAGGCCGTCATGCTGAGCGGAGTCGAAGCATCTCTACCGCAGTAGTAATCCCCGTCGATTGGGTTAGTTACACGGTAGAGATGCTTCGGCTGCGCGGACGCCAGATGAGCATGACGTTCTTTTTCTTGGTTAAGCAATTACAAACCCGGCCAGTTTCTCAACTCGCGCGGACTTCCGTCTGAGTTGTAAAGCAAGCTCAGCGGCTCGGCGGGTTTGGCTACTACGTCGGCGAGGGTGATGTTCCAGCGTTGCCACATTTCGGCCAGGGTTTGGGTGTAGGCGCTGTTTTCCCAAGGGTTGAAGATGGCGCCGGTAACGTCGTCGATGAGGGCGTCGAAGACGATTTGGGTGTCACCGGGGCGCGGGTGGCGGGGGTAGATATCCGGCACGACGTGTAGCAGGTGGGCAGCGTAGTACACGCGGGCCTTGAATTCGGCAATCTGGACCGGATGCAGCGGGCGTTGGGCATCGGCGTACACCTTGCGCATAGCTTGGCCCACGAGGCCGATATCGACCAGGCAGGCGACCAGCACGGTTTTATCGAGCTTGATGCTAAAAACGAGGGTATTCAGGTCGTCATCGTACTCGAAGGGCGTCACGTCTTCGGTCGGGTCGGCTTCGAGGACGAAAACGGAGCCGGGCACGAAATCGGCGTATTCGGTGGGCACGCGCAGGCCTTGCAGCAACTGAAAAAATGCCTGGAAGCGGCGTACCAGCGCGGCGTTTTCGGCCAGCGGGTACTTGGGCTTTATCAGGGGCTCGAATTCGTTCAGCAGCTCGGTGATGAAGATGCCGTAGAACATTTTGCCCATCCAGAGGAAAAGCGTGTCATCGCCGAGGGCGCGCAGGGCAGCGGGGCCTTGCGCGGCGGCGGCCTCTACCCTACCCTCCAGCTCTTCGATGCGCTGGCGGGCGGCGGGGGCAGCGGGCAAGCGCAAATCCTTGATGAGGACGGTGCGCTGGTCGAGGAGCTGAATGGGGCGCTCGGCCAGGTTATAGCGGGTCTGCAGCCACTCGGCGAAGACGGGAACGGTATCATCGGGGCCAACGGGCTGGCCGCTGAGGAAGCAGGTTTCGGGGCCGAAGCGCATGCCATCGAATGGGTCGTAGGGCAGCAGGTCGGTGGGAGATAATGGAGCCATAAAAAGCAGTAGCGCGAGCTTGGTGGTTCGCGTCGCCACGCGGCCAACCGGAATTTTTCCGGGTAGCGCGGGGACGCGAACTACAAAGTTCGCGCTACAATGGTTACGGCGAGGCAGCCGGCAGCTTACTTCGAGAGCGTGTTGCCGGCTTTGATGAGCTGCTTGCTCAGGTTGGCGAGGGGCGCGGCGTAGTCGCCGCCGGCCTCTTCGGCTACTTTGGCGGTTTCGGCCCCCAGGCTGGCGAGGATTTCCGCGATGTCGTGGGCGGGGGTTTTAGCATCAGCCAGTAGGTCGCTGAGCTGGCTGAGTTCCTGCTTGATTTTGGCTAGGCCGGGGCGGTCGGAGGCGGCCAGCACGGCCGCCCAGCGCTCAACCTCGGTGCGGCCCTGCGGGCCGGCGTTGGTGGGCGTACTGGCCGTGAGGAAAGTGAGCGTATCGTCGAGCAGGGCAGTATTTTGCTGGTCGCTTACGGCCATGGGCACGGCGGGCGTGGCGGGCGTTTGCGGAGTGGCGGCGGTGGAATCCATGGGAATGCAAGAATAAGAAGATGCGTGAGGGCTATACTGTTGCGGGCCGATAAAAGTTAGCTGGGCGGTTTGCACCGGCTGGTTCGGAGCGAAACCCGTTGGGCCTGCCCCGCCCGTGGGTTACCTTTTTCCTCCTCGTTGATTAACCGTCAAATCTCACTCTCAAATTCAACGACCATGAAAATCTCCGTTAAAGCCCTCTTCGTAGCCGCTGCCGTCGCCTTCACCGCCACCGCTTGCGAGCAAACCAAAACTACCGAAACCACGACCACCACGCCCGAAGGTACCACTGCTACCGTAACCACCGATAGCACTGCCACCACGGCTACCGAAGCTGGTGCCGCCGCCGGCGCTGCCGTCGACAATGCCTCGGCCAACATGAAAGCTGGTGCCCAGGAAGCCGGTGCCAAAATGGACGCCGCCGCCGAAAAAGCCGGCGCTAAAATGGACGCCGCCGGTGCCAAAATGGACGCCAAAATGGACGCCGCCGGTGCCAAGATGGATGCCAAAATGAACGCCGCCGGTGCCAAAATGGACGCCATGGGCGACGCTGCCGCCAAATCGGCCCAGCAGACCAAAGAGAACATGAAAGAAGCCGCTAAGAAGTAATTCCAGTCGGCCCTGATTTCCTGAAAAGCCCCGCGCAAGTGATTGCGCGGGGCTTTTTTTATGCGCAATACTCAGGCATTGGCAATTTCCAGCAGCACGTCGTAGTACGGGCGGCCCAGGGTGCGGGCACGCAGCCAGGAGTAGAAGCTGATGACCTGCAGGTCTTCGCGCTCCTCGGAAATGAAGGCGGGCAGGTGCGTCACGCGGTTGCCAAAATCGTGGTTGTGCGCGGTGGCGGGGTTTTCGATGAGCTCGCGCACCAGGCTCAGGTAAATGAGCACGGGGTGATAGGGGCCACCGGCGGGTACGGCCTGGGTGGCGGTGGCCGCATCGGCGGGCACGGCGGGAAACAGCTCGCGGATGGTGCGCTCGATGGCGCGCAGGCGGGTCAGGGCCTGCTCGGTATTGTCGAGCTCGATTTGGATGAGCATTTCGCCGATGTTGCGGTTCAGCATCCATTCCAGACCGAGGTGCTGCTCCAGCCAGTGGTCGGTGCGGGCCAGGCTGAGCAGGGCTTGGTTGGCTTTGGCAAACTTGCCTTCGGCGAAGTAGTGGAACGTGAGCTGGAAGCGGGCGGTGAGGTCATCGGCGGTGGCGAGGGCTTTGGGGCCGCGCAAAGTGGCTTCGAGCAGGCTGATGCTTTCGGCATTGCGGCGCAGGAAGGCGTAGTTGGCGGCCAGCAGGAAGGTGAAGCGCGGCGCAAACTCGCTGAACTGCCGGCCCGGCCCGGCGCTCATCAGCGCAGTGCCTTTTTCCAGGTATGCCACCGACTCGGCAAAGCGGCGGGAGCGGTACAGGGCGTGGGCCAGCATGTAGAGCAGCTTGAGCTGGTGCCCGCGCTGGGCCGGCGCAAAGCCGTGGCGGCGCTCCATCAGATTATAGCAGCGCTCGATAAAAACGGCAAACGACGTAAAATCGCGCCGCACCAGCATGGCGCTGCGCGTGATGGACATGAGCCGGCTCAGCAGCGAGGGCGAACGGGCGAAGGCTTCCTGCAAGTCGTATTCGGCCAGAATCTGCTGCAAAATGGCATCGACGGATACCGTGGCCCGGCCACGCACCCGCGCCTCGCGCAGGCGCTGGCGCAGCAGGCTGTCGGCAATGTTGGCCCGCTCCTCCTCATCGGCGGCTTTTTTGTTGGCCCGGTAGCGGGGCAGGATTTCGTCGAGTGGCGCGGCGTGGGGCGATTCAGCGTGCTGAATCTGGAGGTTGTACACGGCGTTCAGCTGCTCGTACTGCTCGGTTTCGCGGCCCAGCTTTTCGGCTTTGCGCAGGGTGGTCCAGGCCAGGCGCGGGATGCCGGCTTCAAACAGATACTGGGCCAGGGTCAGGTGGCCGCGCACGGTGGCGGCGGCCGTGGTATCGAGCTGGCGCTGGCGCAGCAGCAGGTAGTCGGTGAGGTGGCGCATGAGGCGCTTGCGCAACGCGTAGTAAGCCACGGGGTTGGGCGCATCAGGGTAGAGCTGGGCGATGAGCTGCTCAGTTTTCAGCTCCTTGGCTCGCACCAGCAGCTCGTAGAGGCGCGAATCGAGCCGGCCGATGGTTTTGCGGCGCTGCCGCTGAATGAAGCGGCCAAAATCGCGCCGGTCGTCGGGGCTGAGAGTGAGGAGCGTGGTGCGCAGGTCGTCCATTGGTGCAGTAGATAGAGATTTTCGATTATTTAGGACACGAATTAATATCCTTTTATCAAAACATTAACCATTATCAGACAAATACTTGCGCAACTCAAAAGACTTTGCCTAAGGTCTAACAATATGCAAAATACGGTTGAAAGCCGGCTACTAAATGCGCCACCTTTAGCCATGTTTTCACCCTTAGCCTCTTGCGCCATGTTCACACGCCTACTCTCCCTGTTTTTCCTGCTGGTACTGTTGGTCGGCCCGGCCCGCGCCCAGGACCTCCTCACCAAGCGCAACGGCGACGAAATCGCGGTGAAGGTGGTCGAAATCACGCCCTCCGAAGTAAAATACCGCCGCGCCGACAACCCCGACGGCCCGCTCATCAGCATCTGGCGCAGCGATGTGTTCCTGATTCGCTACGCCAACGGCACCAAGGAAGTGCTGAATGCGCCCCCGGCGGCGGTCGGCACTGGCCTGCCCGTATCGGGTGCGGCGGCGCGCACGGCTTTTCCGGCCGAGGTGCCCACGCTCAGCAATGCGGCACCCGACGATGCCATTCTGGACGAGCCCATTCGGCTCGATGGCCCGCGTATTGGCTTTACCGTGCTTTCGGCCAGCGTGCTGGACAAGGCCCACGAAAGCATGCCCGACCTCAACCCCTTCCTGACGCAGTTTGGCTGGCAGTTCGAGAGCCGCTTGTTTCGGATGCCCAACGGGGTGAGCGGGCTGGCCGAATTCGTGCCGCTGGTGGGCGGGCTGGAGCAGGGCAAGTTTCTGCCCAGCATCAGCGGGCTGCTGGGCATTCGCGGGGCCAAGGGCCTTGAGTTCGGCGTGGGGCCGAACCTGACGCCGCTGGGGGCCAACCTAGTGCTGGCCATGGGAACCTCGTTTCGCTCCAACGGCATCAACTTTCCCGTGAACTTGGCCGTGGTGCCGGGCAACGGCGGTGCCCGCATCAGCCTGATGCTGGGGTTCAATGCCCGGCATCGGTAGGCCATGCGTACCACCGACATTCTCGCGGCCCTGCGCCGCTGCTTGCTGCTGCCAGTGCTGCTCCTGGCCGTTATGGGCCGGGGCCGGGCCCAACAAGCCACAACCATCGATGTTATTCTCCGCACCGATGGCACCGAAATTCCGGGCCGGGTACTCACCATTTCGCCCCTGGCGCTTCGCTACCTGCCGCTGGCCGGGGTCGACACCATCCAACTGGCCGCCGCCGATGTATTTCTGGTGCGCTACGCCAACGGTACCCGCGAAGTGCTGCATCCAACAGCTTCCCCCGAAAAGCCGCCAGCGCCCGACCTTTTGCCGGGCCTGAGCGAGGCCCAGCGCCGCACCAAAGGCCACCAGGACGCGGCCCGCAGCTATACCACCAACGGCCCGTTCTGGGGCGCGTTGGGCGCGACGCTCTACGGCGGGCCGCTGCTGGGCGCGGTGGCCCCGGTCAGCATTGCGCCGCATCCCATAACGGCGGCCAACCTCCATGCTCCTCACCCCGAACTGCTGGCCGACCCGGTCTATGGCCCGGCCTACCGCGCGGAGGCCCAGCGCCGCAAGCGCGGCCGAGCCTGGGGTGGCTACGGCGTGGGCGCGGGCGTGTGGGTGGTGCTGATTGGTAGCCTAGTGGCAGGCTTTCAATAGCGCGGCCCCGCAGCCAGACCGGGAGACCAGCGCGTGGCAGCGGGTGTAAAATTTCGGCATTCGGCCCACGGCCTCAACGCGCCCAAAAAGCCTTGCGTACAAGCCCAACAATTTCACCTCTTCCCGCCCTCATTTCTTTCTAACTAAACTCCCCTTTCAACCATGGACGTTAATCAAAATAACATCAGCGACAATACCGAGTTGCAAGCTCGCGGCAACTGGAACCAATTGAAAGGTGCCGCCAAGCAGAAATGGGCCAACCTGACCGACGACGACCTGACCTATAACGAAGGCAAGCAGGATGAGTGGCTGGGCAACCTACAGGCCAAAACCGGCGAAACCATCGACAACATCAAGAACTGGTTCAATAACATCGGCAACGATGCCAGCGCTACCGCCACCGGCAACAGCACCGAACTGAAAGCCCGCGGCAACTGGAACCAGATTAAAGGCGAAGCCAAACAGAAGTGGGGCAACCTCACCGACGATGACCTCGACTACGAAGACGGCAAGCAGGACGAGTGGTACGGCAAACTGCAAGAGAAAACCGGCCACGCCATTGACGACATCAAAGGCTGGTTCAACCGCACGTTCTAAATCATTCTTTCCCCAATGAAGCAAGGCGGCTTCCAATTCACACCGCATTGCTTCATCACCAAAAAAAGCCCTTCCTGTTTCCAGGAGGGGCTTTTTTTGTTAATTCCGGGCTAAACTACACGCTGGCCGTTTCGGCCACGTAGTCGGCCAGATACTGATACCGCTCCGTGAGCTGGCCGCCCTTGGCGATGGTGGCACGGGCAATCACGCCCTCGGCATCGGGGCCCAGCAGGTGGGGCAGCACTTTGTCGATGAGCTGGCGGCCGAAGTCGCGGCTGGCGTTGCGGGGCAGCTCGCAGGGCAGGTTATCCACGGCCATTTCGGTGATGTTGGTCGGGCGCGAGTAGGGCGGCTCCAGCTCGCCAGTGGCGGGGTTGTAGTCGAAAGCTGGCTCGGCGATGGTGCTGCTGCGCTTGGTGGTGGGTACCGAGCCGTTCACGTCGCACGTCACGTCGGCGATGGTGTTGATGCGGAAATCGGGCCGGCGCGTGTCGGCTTCGGTGAAAAGCAGCGGCGCGGCCGGGTGCCAGTAGGCGCAGGCAATGAGCAGGTCAGTGACGGGCAGGAAATTGCCGAACGTAGACTCGTACTCCTCGGGGTGCTGGTGGAAATTCTGGGTATCCCACACGCGGCCATCGCGGCGGCGGTTGTAGTCGGAGCTGCGCAATTGGGTGTACACCGGCTCGTTGAAATCGAGGTACAGATAATCGTACACACTCACCCGCCGGATGCCCATGCGGTCGAGCACCTCCAGGGCGCCCTGCGCCACACGCCCGCTGCCAGTGATGGCCATTTTGATGGGCGGCAGCTTTTTTACTTTGAAAAACTCCTCCTGCATGTCGTCCATGTCCACGCATTGGTAGGCGGGTTTCAGGTCGTAGAGGCCGTGCTTGCGGCCGTAGGTGAGCAGGCCATTATAGGCCCCCACGATGCCGGCGTAGCGCCCGAACGCCACAATGCGCTCGCCGTGCGCGTTGGTCAGCAGCTCGTAGTCAATCAGGGTGATGTTCTTTTTGAGCACGGCTTGCAGCAGCTTGCGGTTGGCGGGCTGCTTCTTCACGGTGTGTGAGAAAAAGAGGTAGGTTTTGTTGGGAATGAGCTGGTCGACGGGCACCTCCTTCACACCCATCAGCACGTCGCATGTGCTCAGGTCGTCGCGCACTTCCAGGCCCAGGTCGCGGTATTCCTGGTCGGCGTAGCTGCGGATGGGGCTGCTTTGCACCACGATTTGCAGGCCGGGGAAGCTGGTCTGCGCCTCGACGCACTTTTTGGGGGTGAGGGGCACGCGCTTGTCGGGCGGGGTTTTGCCTTCGCGGATGAGGCCGATGGTGAGGGACATGGGGTGGGGTGGGAATTGGGTGAGAAGCGGGAAAACATCTGTCATCCTGAGCGCAGCGAAGGACCTTATCACCACTGAACAGTTTGCACTAATTCAACCGATGCGAACGTGATAAGGTCCTTCGCTGCGCTCAGGATGACAAGCGGGTTCAACGGCACCATGACGCGCCATCAAACCAGATAGCCGGCCAAAATTACGGCTTTCCCACAGTTCGCCGGGACGTTTCGGGCGTACCTTTGTTAAGGAATCTGAATCCAAAAACCCACCCGCCTAACCGGCTCCCCACCAACCTATTCCCGTCTTTATGTCGTTGAAATTCTCGCCAGTCGACGTTTTTGAAGCCCGCCACAACGCGCCCGGGGCCGATGCCCAGGCGGCGATGCTCCGCACCATCGGCGTGGACAGCATCGAGCAGCTCATCGCCGAAACCGTGCCGCCCGCCATCCGCCTAAAGAAACCGCTCGACCTGCCCGCCGCCCTCAGCGAACGGGCTTTTTTGGCGAAATTCAAGCAGATTGCCGGTCAGAACCAGGTGTTCAAGTCCTACATCGGCCTCGGTTACCACGACACGACTTTGCCCCCCGTTATCCAGCGCAACATTCTGGAAAACCCCGGCTGGTACACCGCCTACACGCCCTACCAGGCCGAAATTGCCCAGGGCCGCCTCGAAGCTCTCATCAACTACCAAACGGTAGTTATTGACCTCACCGGCCTCGAAATCGCCAACGCCAGCCTGCTGGACGAAGGCACCGCTGCCGCCGAAGCTATGCACATGCTGCACAGCCAGACCAAGAAGAAAAACGCGAACCAATACTTCGTATCGGAGCAGGTATTGCCCCAGACAATCGACCTGTTGCGCACCCGCGCCACCCCGGTCGGCATCGAGCTGGTAGTGGGTGACCACCGCCAAGTTGACCTCAGCAACGAAGGTTTCTTCGGCGCGATGGTGCAATATCCCGCCGCCGATGGTGAGGTGTTCGACTACAAAGATTTCATCGCCCAGGCGCAGAAAAACAACGTTTTTGTGGTGATGGCGGCTGATTTGCTGGCCCTCACGCTGCTCACCTCGCCCGGCGAGCTGGGCGCGGATGTGTGCGTAGGCAACTCCCAGCGCTTCGGCGTGCCGATGGGCTACGGTGGCCCCCACGCCGGTTTCTTCACTTGCAAAGAGCAGTTCAAACGCGTTATTCCCGGCCGCCTCATCGGCCAGAGCATCGACGCGGCCGGCAACAAGGCCTACCGCATGGCCCTGCAAACCCGCGAGCAGCACATTCGCCGCGAAAAAGCGACCTCCAACATCTGCACCGCGCAGGTGCTGCTGTCAGTATTGGCCGGCATGTATGCCGTGTACCACGGCCCGCAGCGCCTCCAGCAGTTCGCCACCAACACCCACCTGCTGGCCCAAACCCTGGAAGCCGGCCTGAAAAAGCTGGGCGTAGAGCAAACCAACACATCTTACTTCGACACCCTGAACCTACGCCTCGAAAGTGCCGAACTGGCGCAGGCGCTGAAGAAAGAAGCCGAAGCCGCCCGCCTCAACTTCCGCTATTTCGAAGAGCAGCGCGTCGGCATTTCGCTGAACCAGAACACCGAGCTGCACGACGTGGCCGACATTCTGGACGTGTTTGCCAAAGTGCTGGGCAAGGAAGCCGACCAGCTGGCCGAAACCGTGGAAGCCGCCGAGCTGCACGTTCCTGCCGCGCTGGTGCGTAGCAGCGAGTACCTCACGCATCCCGTGTTCAACACGCACCACGCCGAGCACGAGATGCTGCGTTATATGAAGCAGCTCGAAAACAAGGATTTGAGCCTGGCTCATTCCATGATTGCGCTCGGCTCCTGCACCATGAAGCTGAACGCCACCGCCGAGATGATTCCGGTGACCTGGCCCGAAATCGGCGGCCTTCATCCTTTCGCTCCCATCGAGCAGGCCAAAGGCTACGAGCAGATTTTCTCGGACCTGCAAGCCTGGCTGTGTGAAATCACCGGCTTCGCGGCCGTGAGCCTGCAGCCCAACTCGGGCGCGCAGGGCGAGTACGCCGGCCTACTGGCAATCAAAGGCTACCACGATGCCCGCGGCGACCACCACCGCACCGTAGCCCTGATTCCGGCCTCGGCCCACGGCACCAACCCTGCTTCGGCCGTGATGGCCGGCATGCAAGTGGTAGTGGTGAAAAGCACCGAAGACGGCAACATTGATGTGGCCGACCTCAAGGCCAAAGCCGAGCAGCACGCCGCCAACCTGAGCTGCCTGATGGTGACCTACCCGAGCACGCACGGCGTGTACGAGGAAACCATCATCGACATCTGCGCCACCATTCACAGCCACGGCGGCCGCGTGTACATGGACGGGGCCAACATGAATGCCCAAGTGGGCCTCACCTCCCCCGCCACCATCGGGGCCGACGTGTGCCACCTCAACCTGCACAAAACCTTCTGCATCCCCCACGGCGGCGGCGGCCCCGGCATCGGCCCCATCGGTGTAGTAGCCGACCTCATCCCCTACCTGCCCGGCCACGCCGTAATTCCGGTAGAAGGCCGTGTGAATGGCTCGGTTTCGGCCGCGCCGTGGGGTTCGGCCAGCATCCTGCCCATCAGTTACGCCTACATTTCGATGATGGGCGGCGACGGCCTGCAGCGCGCTACTGAAACAGCTATTCTCAATGCCAATTACATCAAGGCCCGCCTCGAAGCGCACTACCCGGTGCTTTACACCGGCAGCCACGGCCGTTGCGCCCACGAGATGATTCTGGAATGCCGCCACTTCAAAAAGGCCGGCATCGAAGTAGAAGACATCGCCAAGCGCCTGATGGACTACGGTTTCCACGCGCCCACCGTGTCGTTCCCCGTGGCCGGCACGCTCATGATTGAGCCCACAGAAAGCGAAAGCAAAGCCGAGCTCGACCGCTTCTGCGACGCCATGATTTCCATTCGCAAGGAAATCGCCGACGTGGAATCGGGCAAAGCCGATGCGAAGGAGAACGTGCTCAAGCACGCCCCGCACACCGCCGCCACCGTCCTCGTACACGAGTGGACCCGCCCCTACACCCGCGAGCAGGCCGTGTACCCCATGGAGTATGTGCGCGCCAATAAGTTCTGGCCCGCCGTCAGCCGCATCGACTCGGCCTACGGCGACCGCAACCTGATTTGCAGCTGCACGCCGATGGAAGAATACGCCGACCAGCAGGAAGAGCTGGTCCAGGCCGACAAAGGCCCGTCGTACTAACTGCGGCCGACTCCCAACGCAAAAAGCCCGATTCGATGAATCGGGCTTTTTGCATTTGCAGAGAAGTTAAAAACAGCGCGCGAGTGCGCGGGTCGTGGCTATTTGCGGTTGCCGCGCTCGTTGCCGCGCTCGCCGAAGCAGCGGCGGTCCATGTAGCCTACTTTGGTCTGGCCGTCCTTATCGAGGCGGACGCGCACGAAATAGGCGTTGATGGTATCGGTCACCTGCACTTCGTTGCCGCTGGTGGTTTGGGCGAGCACAGTGGACGTTTTTTTCATGCCATCGTACACGGGGCAGTCCACAATGGTGTTGTGCGCTACGGGGGTACGGTCGGCGGCCGCCTTGCTCATTTCGTCGCGGGTGGAGGTGCAGGCAGCAAACAGACTGGAGACAGCCAAAAAGAGTAGGGCAGTTCTTTTCATCAACTAGGAAAAAGCAAGGGTGGGGATTTTGGAGGTAAGGTAGGACAAATTCCGGTGATGTCAATATTTTGTCTTCTTATTTGCATCCGCTTACCCCCCGGCCCAGCCCCATAAAAATGGAACGCCGCAACCCTCTTTTCCGTTACTATCACAGCCGCTAAAAACAGCCCATTTATCCTGATAAACGGCTTTTTAGGGGCATTAATACACCCGTCTTCCTTCTTCCTTTTTATGAATCGCATCACCCGTTTTCTGGCCCATCCGGTGGCCTTGGTTGCCGCCAGCTTAGTGTTGCTGCTGAGTCCCAGCGGCTGCACCACGGCCTCCCGCGTAGGCGTGACCAATGATTTTGACCACGCTGTGAATTTCCGGGCTTTCAAAACCTGGGCTTGGTACCCGCAGCAGCCCCGCGATGCCGAGGGTGGCCCGGCCAAAGGCTACGAGTCCTTCCTCGACAAAAGGATGCGGGCCGCCGTGGCTTCGGAAATGACCCAGAAAGGCCTGACCGAAGTAACCACCGCGCCCGATATCTACGTGGCCTACAGCGCCCGCGTGGAGGACAAGCAGCAGGTTTCGCCCTACTACAATGGCATGGGCTACCCCTATGGCTACGGCTACGGCGGCTACCGCGGCTATTCGCCCGTGACGCAGTACAAGGCCGGCACCGTGGTAATTGACATCATCGACGCTCACCGCAAGGAGCTGGCGTGGCGTGGCACCGGCCAGGCCCAGGTCAACCAGAACACCATTGATGAAGTGGAAACCCACCGCATCGTGAACGGCATTCTGAGCACCTACCCGCCGCAGGATAACAACGCCCGCCGGTAATAGCATTCGTGCTTCGGCTATAAGAAAGCCCCTTCCGTAGACGGAAGGGGCTTTTTTGTTTGTTCAGTGAAGTTTAGTTCACCTCTAAATCAACTACAGTGACAGCTGGCGGCAATAGATGAGGTCTTTTGCTGTCGAGCCCAAACCGGTTGGGGCCAATAGTGCCCTGCACAAATTGCAGACCACCGCCCAAAATGTAGCTCACTACTGGCAGCAGCATTATCAGACTCCACCAGCTGCTTAGGTTCAGGTCGTGCAGGCGCAGCAAGACCTGTATGAGTACCAAGTAGAAAATGACCAAAAAGCCGCCCAACGCCAGTAACGCCACCGATGATGGTACCTGAACGGCGTACAGCAGCCCAGGCAGGGCATAAACCAGCATAGCCAGTGCGTAGAGCGCCAGCACTCGCAGAAAATAAGTTCGCCGACGTAAGCGACCAGCAGCAGTAAAAAAGGCCATAAGCAGATTTTTGGCCTAAGCTACACCGGTCCACTCAAATGCCTTTACACGGGCACGTTCACGTGGCGCTCGGCGTGGTAGGAGCTGCGCACCAGCGGGCCGCTTTCCACGTATTTCAGGCCGCGGCGCAAGCCTTCTTCTTTGTAGTGAGCGAATTGGTCGGGGGTGATGAACTCGGCTACTTCGAGGTGGCGCTTGGTGGGCTGCAGGTACTGGCCGAGGGTGAGGATGTCGAGGCCATTGGCCACGAGGTCGTCCATGGCCTGGTACAGTTCGTCGGGCTTTTCGCCCAGGCCTAGCATAATGCCGGATTTGGTGCGGTGGCCGGCCTGCTTCGTGCGGCGGATTTGCTCCAAGCTGCGGTCGTAGCGGGCCTGCGGGCGCACGAGGCGGTAGAGGCTTCCTACGGTTTCCACGTTGTGCGAAATCACTTCCTGGCCACCCGAAATCATTACATCGAGCGCGTCCCAGTTGGCTTTCACGTCCGGTATCAGGGTTTCGATGGTGGTTTCGGGGCTGAGTTGCTTGGTGAGTACCACGGTTTCGCGCCACACGCTGGCGCCGCGGTCCTTGAGCTCGTCGCGATTTACAGAGGTGAGCACGGCGTGCTTCACCTTCATGAGCTTGATAGCCTCGGCCACGCGGCGGGGCTCGTCGAGGTCGTACTCGGTGGGGCGGCCGGTGGCCACGGCGCAAAACGAGCACGAGCGGGTGCAGATGTTGCCCAGAATCATGAACGTGGCCGTGCCCGCGCCCCAGCACTCGCCCATGTTGGGGCAGTTGCCGCTCTCGCAGATGGTGTGCAGCTTGTGCTCGTCGACGAGGCGGCGCACGGCGGCGTATTCTTCGCCCACGGGCAGCTTCACGCGCAGCCAGTCGGGCTTGCGGGGGCGGGCGGGGGCAGCCGTTTCGGGCTGGATAACGGGCAAATCAATCATTGTTTCAATGAGGAATGAGGAATGAAGAAGGAGGAATTACCCTCGGCCCATTCGATACTAAGCACTAACAAATTTACGGCGCAATTGATGCGCCTCGCCTATCCGGCGACGTCCCAGTCCGAATTCTCCATTCCTAATTCTCAATTCTTCATTGAGCGAAGCCTTACGAGCGGTGCCCGAAATACAGCGTCAGGTACACCGAGGGGAAGAACTTGCGGTTCAGCACATCGGTGTCGGACAGAATGCTGGGGCTGAGCATGACCATGCGCTTGGTGAAGGCTTCGACCAGAAAGCCCGCTTCTAATCCCGTCACCGCATCGCGGTAGCGGCCGTACTCGAAGCTGAGGGCCCCGCGCAGGTGGAAGCCGGGCACCACCTTGGTTTCGCCAATGCCGCTGAACAAGGGGCCGTGGTCAAGAATCGCGCCCACAATGGTATGCTTGTAGGGGTCGTACTGCTCGTTCACAATTTCATCGGTCGAGAGATTGATGACGTTCGTGCGCGTGGCCGTGCGGTCGTAGCTGATGTAGTAAGGCATCAGCAGGCCGAATGATGGACCTGCGCTCAACAAGGCATTTACCTGCACGCCGGCATCAGCAGCCTTGCGGAACAGGATGCGCTGCACACCCACCGAAGGCCGCAATACGAACCCGTAATTGGTTTTGCGGTTGATGTAGGTGCCGCCAATCAGCGTATTGTAACGCTCTTCCTTGTCGTTGTTTTTCAGCATCACGCCCTCCAGGCTCCAGAAGCGGAGCAGGCGGCCTTCCAGCACGCGCGTGGAGCGGATGGACGCGCCACCCAGCAGGCCGCCCTGGGTGTTGAAGTTCACCCCGAAAACGAATTCCTTCTGGTACGACTGCTCATCGGAAGGGGCGTCGGAAAGCATGTCCGAGCGCAGCGGGGCCGACGCGGAGCGGGAAGGCGGGGCGGGCGTGGTGGTGGCGGCCGGTGCAGCACGGTCCTGGGCTTGCGCGCCGGCGGCCGTGAGCAGGCCGGCAGCCAGCAGGCCCCAGCGGTAGGTAGGTGCAGGAAAAAAACGCATAATCTTTAACCGAAAAGGGACCCGAACCGACGCCGAAAACGCGGCGCACCAAGTAATACGTAAATTAGCGAAAGAACAAACAACTTCGTAAAGGTAACTTCCTGACTTAATGAACACCGCCACTGCCCGCTACGCGGGCCACCTCCGCACCGAAGCCACACACGTTGCCTCAAGCAATGTAATTCAAACCGACGCTCCTACCGACAACCACGGCCGGGGCGAAGCCTTCTCCCCCACCGACCTCGTGAGCACGGCCCTGGGCTCGTGCATGATGACGGTGATGGGCATTGTGGCCGAGCGCCACCAGTGGGACCTGGTGGGCAGCACCTTTGCCGTGGTGAAGCACATGAGCACGGAAGCTCCGCGCCGCATTGCCCAAATCGACGTGACGTTTACACTGCCCGCCACCCTGGCGCTTACTGAACGCACCTTGCTGGAACGCTCGGCTCACACCTGCCCGGTAGGCCTGAGCCTGCACCCGGACGTGCGGCAAAACATCGTGTTCGAGTACAAATAGTCAAGGGTTTAAAATGAGTGAACGGCTACCTGTTTCAACGCATGAAACCGGGTAGCCGTTCACTTATTTACTATTGGTTGCTAGCCTTGTACGGCCTGCTTCACATCGGCGAGGCGGATGCCCATGTGCGAGGCGTCGTAGGTGCATTCGCCGGCCTGGATGAGCAGGAGTTGCGGCGACTCGTGGCGGATACTGAACTGCTCCGCCACCTGGGCCGACAGGGGCCGGAAGCGCAGCAAATCGAGGTAATAGATGGGCAGGTCGAGGCCGCTATCGGCCCACTGGCGCTCAATCTTGCTCTTGGCCGCCGCGCTGATGGAGCAGGTGGTGCTGTGCTTGAAAATGAGCACCGGCTGCTCGTGCGAGGCCTGGGCCAGCTGGATGATTTCGTCGGACTGGGTGAGGGGAAGCCAGGGAGTGGACATTGCGATATTTTGGATTGGATGAAGACTTGGGGCCGGCTGAATGGCGCCGGGTTGGCGCGCGGGTACACTACAACAACTTACGGCCAGTAGATTCCCGCCGGGCGGCTCATTCTTTTTCGTTGGCCTTTTCCTTCTTACTACTGGCTTGGTTGGGCGGGCGTTGCAGGGTGGTTTTTCGGCGGCGCAGGCCCAGGAAACCGGGGGGCTGCACGTTGGGCGCGGTGCCGGATTTGTAGTTGAGGTCTTTGCGGGTTTCGGGTACGGCTTGGGTGCTTTGGCCGCGCTTGAGCTGCACCTTGGTCACGTCGAGGTGGCTGTCTTTATAGGGCGAATCGGTGGTGCGGTCTTCGCGCAGGGCGCGGCGGTTGGCGGCTTTTATTTTGCTGGGCTTCACGCGCTCAATCTGAGCCTGGGCAGGCGCGGCATTCAGCAAAAATGCCGCTACGGCCAGCAGGCCCAGCAGCCGGCTAAGGCTTGCCAGTGGGCGCGGGCTCCGGAGCAGGCGCGGCTGGGGCTGGAGTGGGCATGGCTTCATCGGGCAATTCCTGTTCGGGCGTCGTGCTGGGCTGCTTGGGCGCCGGCCGGTGGTCGGGGCTGTAGTTGGGTTTTGCATGGAGGCCGTATTTGAAGAAGTTGCGGATAGACTCGATGGGATGGAAGCCCTTGCTCACTTTGTGGCGCTTGCGGCGGTTCAGCTTGGGCTTTTTCATGAGCCCGTGCTTGTCGTACCGCACCGTGGAACGCTCGGGGTACACGCTGCCTTTGGCAGCGGTAGTGCTGGCGCTGGCCGTGGCCCCGTCGTTGCTGGGCGTGGAGACATCGGTGGCGGCTTCCGGCGCGTCGGGGCCCGCTTTCTTCTTGGCCGAAGCGGCCGATTTGGCCAGGTCGTTCTGCAGCTTTTGGTGCTCCTTCTTCTCTTTCTGCTGCGCAATAAACTCCGGCGACGGCTTGGGCGTGGGCAGCCGGTACGGGTGAAATACCTTGTGATAAAGCGTGCAGCCGCCCAGCGCACTCAGCAGCAGCACGCCCACCAGGGACCGGAACACGACGGAGGGTAAACAGTATTTCACCGCAAAGCAGGCAGAACCAATTAAATCAGAAAGAGAAAGATACGCGGGCCACGCGCGAAAACCGCGCCAACCCAACGGCTAGTAGTTACGCAGGGCCTGCACCTGCTCGCGCAGACGCTGCTGGGGCAGAAAAGCCGCCTCCAACGGCGGCGCAAACGGAATGGCGGTATCCAACGACGCCACCCGGCGCACGGGCGCATCGAGGTGCTCGAAGCAATTCTCGCCAATCCAGGCCGCGATTTCGCCGCCGATACCGCCGGTCATCGTGTCTTCGTGCAGAATGAGGACGCGGCCGTTTTTCTCCACCGTTTTGCGCACCGCCTCCTGGTCCCAGGGCAGCAGGGTGCGCAGGTCCAGAATATCGGCCGACACGCCTAAATCCTGGCAGGTTTGCAGAGCCCAGCGCACGCCCATTCCGTAGGTGATGATGCTCATTTCGTTGCCCTCAGCCGCCAGCGCGGCCTGGCCGATGGGCGTGGTGTAATAGGCCTCCGGCACGGGGCCACTCAGGCTGCGGTACAACATCTTGTGCTCAAAATACAGCACCGGGTTGGGGTCTTCAAACGCGGCGCAGAGCAGCCCTTTCGCGTCGTGCGGGTTGCTGGGGTACACCACTTTCAGGCCGGGCACGTGCGTGAACCACGCCTCGTTGCTCTGCGAGTGGAACGGGCCGGCGGCCGAACCCGCGCCGGTGGGCATGCGCACCACCACGTCGGCATTCTGGCCCCAGCGGTAGTGGCTCTTGGCCAGGTTGTTCACAATCTGGTTGAAGCCGCAGGTCACGAAATCCGCAAACTGCATCTCGACCATGCTTTTCTTGCGCTTGATGCTCAAACCCAGCCCGATGCCCACGATGGCCGACTCGCACAGCGGCGTATTGCGCACCCGGGCCTTGCCGAATTCGGCCACGAAACCGTCCGTGATTTTGAACACGCCGCCGTAGTCGGCAATGTCCTGGCCCATGAGCACGAGCTCGGGGTAGCGCGTCATGCTCTGCTTCATGCCCTCGGAAATAGCGTCGATGAAGCGGATTTCGCGGGTCGGTCCATCTTTCGGCGCATCCGTGGCGGGCGCGTCGAAAGGCTGGTACATGTCAGCAATTTCCTCCTGAATGTCGGCCGTGGGCATCGGCTCCGCGTCGGCCTCCTGGAGGCCGGCTTCGATGGCGGCCTTGATTTTTTCGCGGATGCCGTGCTTGGCGGTTTCGGTGAGAATGCCTTCGGCCAGCAGCCATTTCTCGAAGTTTTCGACCGGGTCTTTGGCGGCCCACTCTTCCATCAGGCTCTGGGGCACGTACTTGGTGCCGCTGGCTTCCTCGTGGCCGCGCATCCGAAACGTGAGGGCTTCCACCAGCACGGGGCGCGGGTTTTGGCGCAGGTCTTCGGCCAGGCGCTTCACGGTGGTGTACACTTCCAGCACGTTGTTGCCGTCCACCTGCACGGCTTCCATGCCGTAGGCGGGGCCTTTGTCCACGAAGGATTTGAAGCGGAACTGCTCGTTGCTGGGCGTGCTCAGGCCGTAGCCATTGTTTTCAATCATGAAAATGACCGGCAGCTGCCATACGGCGGCCACGTTCAGGGCCTCGTGGAAGTCGCCTTCGCTGGCCCCGCCGTCGCCGCTGTAGGTGAGGGTCACTTTGGGATTTTTATCGAGCAAATCGGCCAGGGCAATGCCGCCGGCCACGGCCAGCTGCGGACCGAGGTGCGAAATCATGCCCACGATGTGGTGCTCGTTGGTGCCGAAGTGGAAGCTGCGGTCGCGGCCCTTGGTGTAGCCGGTGCGCTTGCCCTGCCACTGCGCAAACAGACGACCCAGCGGCACCTCGCGTCCCGTGAACACGCCTAGGTTGCGGTGCAGCGGCAAAATGTATTCATCGGCCTCCAGCGCCAGGGTACTGCCCACCGAAATGGCCTCCTGCCCGATGCCCGAAAACCACTTACTGACCTTGCCCTGGCGCAGCAGAATCAGCATTTTTTCCTCAATCAGCCGGGGGCGCAGCAGGTGCTGATAGAGGTGCAAAAGGGTTTCGTTGGAGAGGTCGTGGCGGTCAAAAGTCATGACTAAGTGGGTGGGGTTGGGTGGGCAAAGGTAGGAAAGCAGGACCCGCACCGGGCTACTTTCTGCGCGGGCATCTGCACAGGGCTTTTCCTTCCTCATCATTCCCTCAGAACCCCGGCCGAATTTTACCCGGCAGTTCCATCATGGCTTTTTCCTCTCATCATATTATGAAAACCGGCGGGCCAGCTCTATGGATGGTGGCGCAGCAGTGGATGAAAACAGGAGGAAGGGCAAAAAACATAGGAATCCTAAAAGAAAATCAGCACCTTGAGGCCTGACAGCCGCTAGTGCTGCTTTCATAATTCTACAGTCGTGCTTACTTACAACCATCCGGTTTAACAATCAACGATTTACAGCTCTGCCCATTTGCCGCTATTGGCACCCACTACCACCCAGGCAGCTCCTTCCCTGCCCATATTTTATGCCCGACCTGCTACCGCTTACCTGCGTCATCGTCGACGACAACGAGATGAGCCGCCTGGCCCTGGAGCATTTCGTGGCCCTCACGCCCGGCCTGGAACTGGCCGCGACGCTGCCGGACGGCCTCACGGCTCTGCAGTTTCTGCAAACGCACCCGCCAATTGACTTGCTGCTGCTCGACATCGAGATGCCCAACCTCACCGGCCTGGAACTGATTCGGATATTGTCGCAGCCGCTGCCGGCCATTGTGCTGGTTACCTCGCACCACAACTTTGCCGCCGAGGCCTTTGAGCTGCCCGTGGCCGACTACCTGGTAAAGCCCGTGGACTACGCCCGTTTTCTACAGGCCGTGAAGCAAGTACGTGCCTTACGGCCACGGCCCGCCCCCGCCCTGCCACTCAGGATGGAAAATTCCAATGTATTCGCCAGAGTCAATGGCAAGCTAGTGCGCATCAATTTCGATGACGTGTACTACATCGAGGCCATGTCCACGTACTCGGTGCTGGTCACGGCCACGCACAAGCACATTGTGCACGTCACGCTCAAGAACCTGGAAGAGCGGCTTCCCTTCAGCCACTTCGTGCGGGTGCACCGCTCCTACATCGTGAACACCCGCCGCATCGACGCCATCGATGACCACCAGCTCACGCTGGGCCCCTACACCGTGCCCGTGGGCAAGCTCCACAAAGCCGAGCTGATGCGGCGGCTGGCCCCGCTTTAGGCGGCGGCTTCCAGCGCGGCGAGCTCGGCCGGCATGGCCGTCAGCACCCGGCCCACCACGGCGGCCAGCTGCTCCACGGCTCCGGCCAGCACCTCCGGCGCGGGCAACGTGCCCGGCGTGGCCTTGGGATGCGCCAAACCGAGGATTTCCAGCGGCGCGGCCACGCCGGCCACGCCCAGGGCCAGCAAATTAGGCTTGATGTGATGCGCGATTTCGGCGGCCTGGGCCCAGTGCCGGGCGGCGGCGGCGGCGTGCAGCTGCGTCAGGCTCAGCGGCATGTTGGCCTGGAAGGAGCGCAGTATCTGGCCTACAAACGCGGCGCGGCCCTGCGACTGACGGCGCAGGCGCGTAAGGTCGTAGAGCGGCTCGGCTGGCGCATCCAGCAAGGCCACCATCTTGTGGTACAGCACTTCCTCATCGAAGGGCTTGGCCAGGTAATCGTTCATGCCGGCGGCGAGGTACTGCTCCACATCCGAGCGAAAAGCGTTGGCGGTAAGCGCGATAACTGGTGTATTGGCCCGCCGCGCATCGGGCAGCTGGCGCAGGCGGCGGGTCACGTCCACGCCGCTCAGGCCGGGCATCTGGATGTCCATCAGCACGATGTCGTAGGGTTTGGCTTCGAGGCAGGCCAGGCCGGCGGGGCCGTCCACGGCTTCTTCCAGCACCACGCCCCAGGGAGCCAGCGTCATCTGGGCCACGGCCCGATTGATTTCGTTGTCTTCCACCATCAGCACGCGCACGCCAGCCAGCCGGCCGGTGTCGTAGGCGGCGGTGAAGGCCGGGGCCAGCGCTGGCACCGGGGCCTTGGGCAGCGTCACGGTGAACACAAACGTGGTGCCCCGGCCCACGGCGCTGGTCATGGTGAGCACGCCGCCCAGCTGCGCCACCAGCGCCCGGGCAATGCTCAGCCCCAGCCCAGTACCGCCAAACTGGCGGCTGGTGTCGGCATAAGCCTGGGTGAAGCTCTCAAAGATGCGCTCCTGATGAGCCAGAGCGATGCCAATGCCGGTATCGGCCACGCTGAACTGCACCGTGAGCGTATCAGCCGTTTCCGCCACCAGCTCGCTCGATACATTGATGGTGCCCCGCTCGGTGAACTTGAGCGCGTTGCTGGCCAGGTTGATGATAATCTGATTGAGGCGGTGCGCGTCGCCGATAACCCAGGGTTGGGGATAGCTCGCCCGCAGCGAAGTACCCTCGAAAACCAACCCTTTCTCGGTAGCCTGCAAGGCCAGCGGCTGGAGCGCGGCGCTCACCGAATCGCAGAGATTGAAAGGCACCTGCTCCATTTCCAGCTTGCCGGAGCTGATTTTGGCCATGTCGAGCACATCGTTCACCACGCTCAGCAGGTGCTGCCCGGAGCGCTGCATGATGTCGATGAGCTGCTGCTGGCGCGGGTCGAGCGGGGTTTTGGTAAGGTGGGCCGCCATGCCTAGCACGCCATTGAGGGGCGTGCGGATTTCGTGGCTCATGTTGGCCAGGAAGTTCTGGCGGGCCGTGGCGGCGGCTTCGGCGGCCAGCTGGGCGGCCTTAAGCTCGGTGATGTCGGTGCTCACGCCCAGCACGTGCACCGTACCGTCGGGGCGGTGCAGCGGGCGCTTGGTGGAGTGGTACCAGCGCACGCTGCCATCGGGCAGGGTGAAGCAGTCCTCCACCACTATTTCCCGGTTGCCGTCCATCACTTGGGCATCAATTTCGGCGAAGCGGGCCAACTCGGCGTCGCGGGTTCGGCGGCGGCTGTCGGCATCGCCTTCCAGCCGGGCGGCAGCCTCAAGCTGCTGAATGGCACGGTTTTGAAAGAGAAACTTGCCGGCCCGGTCGCGCACGAAAATCATGCTCGGCGTGGTGTCCAGCACCTGCCGCGTGAAGGCCTGCTCGTCGGCCAGAGCCTGGCGGGCCTGCTCGCGGTCGGTCACATCCAGGCCGTAGCCGATAAACCATGCCAGCGCTCCATCCGGCCCGAACACCGGTTGCAGGCGGCGCAGGAAATGGCGCGGGCCGGTGGGCTTGGCTACCACTTCGGTCCACTCCACCACTTGGCCGGCGCAGGCGCGGTCGAACAGGGAGCGGAGCTTGGGGGTGAATTCGGGCGGACAGCCGGGCTGCGGGGACAGCTCAGCCAGGGTTTTGCCCTGAGCTGCCTGGCGGGCGGCGGGGTCGGCCATGGCGGCCGGGTTGAGGTACTGAAAGCGAAGCTCAGCATCCACTACGCCTATTTCGGCCGGCAGGCTGTGCAGAATGGTTTCGAGGAAATCGCGCTGCTGCGCGGCGGCCGCCGCTTGTTCCCGGGTCCGCGCCAGTTCCGCCTCAAGAGCCGCGATGCGGTCCTGGGCCTCGGCTAGTGTAGCAGGAGCTTCGAGGGTCACAACGGCGGGTAATGTTTCGGGCATAGGGCTAGAGCAAGGGCAGCTAATAAAGGTCCGGCAGAAGGCGAGGTCAGAGCCTGGCTCGTGCTCCAATGGCTTATTTTGCCCGACCAACGACGTTTTTTTCTGGCTAAACTTCCGGGTGCCGTTTTTCCTAACGCTACAGGTATCGGTTTCGTGTACCTGGTTTTGGGTACCCGAATGCCCATGTAGCACCAGCAAGGGCCGGGGTGTCCGAAGGGTCGGTTTCTGAGACCGGCAGGTTTTCGGGGCAGTCGCAAACCCGCCGCGCTTTTCCTCGGTTAACAGCCTCGGGCGCGGCGCGTACCTTTAGCCCATTCCATTGCTTTCTCTATGATTCATTTCACCGAATTCACCCTCGATAACGGCCTGCGCTGCATCGTACACGAAGATTTCAGCACGCCCATGGCCGTGCTCAACGTGATGTACGACGTGGGCTCGCGCGATGAAGACGCCGAGCACACCGGTTTCGCTCACCTGTTTGAGCACCTCATGTTTTCGGGTTCGGTCAATATTCCGAGCTACGATGAGCCGCTGCAGCGCGTGGGAGGCGAAAACAACGCCTTCACCTCGGCCGACGTCACCAACTACTACCTCTCGCTGCCCGCCGCCAACCTCGAAACCGGTTTCTGGCTCGAAAGCGACCGGATGCTGAACCTGGCTTTCTCCGAAAACGGCCTCGAAGTGCAGCGTAAAGTGGTGGTGGAGGAGTTCAAGCAGAGTTACCTCAACCAGCCCTACGGCGACGTGTGGCTCCAGCTCAAGCCCCTCGCCTACCACACCCACCCCTACCAGTGGAACACCATCGGCAAGGAGATTGCGCACATCGAAAACGCCGTAATGGACGACGTGCGCGGCTTTTTCAAGAAGCACTACGCCCCGCAAAATGCCGTACTGGTAGTGGCCGGAGCCGTGAGCGCCGCCGACGTGCGCCAACTGGCCGAGAAGTGGTTCGGCCCCATTCCCGGCGGCCCGGCCTACCAGCGCCACCTGCCCCAGGAGCCTGCCCAGGCCGAAGCCCGGCACCTCACCGCCCACGCGGAAGTACCCCTCAGCGCCCTGTACAAGGCCTACCACATGCCCGCCCGGGGCGATGCCCGCTACCACGCCGTGGATTTGCTCAGCGACATGCTGGGCCACGGCAAATCGGCGCGGTTGCACCAGCGGCTGGTGAAGGAGCAGGCGCTGTTCAACAACATTTCGGCGTCGCTCACCGGCTCGCTCGACCCTGGCCTGCTCGTCATCAGCGGCAAGCTGAACGAGGGCGTGGATATTAAAGCCGCCGATGCCGCCGTGGAAGCCGTAGTGGCCGAATTCCTGACCCAGGACGTGGACGCCCACGAGCTCGAAAAAGTAAAAAACCAAGCCGAAAGCAGCCTGGTGTTCGGTGAAATCGACCTCCTGAACCGCGCCATGAACCTGGCCTACAGCAAGCTGCAAGGCGACGCTAACTTGGTGAACGACGAAAGCCGCCGCATCCAGGCCGTGACCGTGGCCGACGTGCGCGCCATGGCCCAACTGGTGTTGCGTCCCGAAAACTGCAACACGCTTTATTACGAAGCCACCACCGTGGCGGAACCGGCGTAGATTTCAGGTTACCGGACTGCCTGGAAAATATAGAACGGTCATGCTGAGCGCAGCCGAAGCATCTCTACCGCAGTAGTAATCCAATTGTAAGGATTAGTTACGCGGTAGAGATGCTTCGGCTGCGCTCAGCATGACCGTTCTTTTTTTTGGCAAATGCCCTTCGGAAACCCAGGCCTAGCGCTTGGTTTTTACTTTGGTTTTGCCGGGCGCTACGGGCACGTTGCTGTCGCGGGTGAGGGTGCTGTTGGCGGGCTTCACGTAGCGGGGGCGCGGGGTGCGGTTGTCGTTGTAGCCACCGTTGCTTTGGTAGCCTACCTGCTTGCGCATGGGCATGCTGGGGGCCAGGTACGACATCGAGCCGTTCTTGATTTCCTCGGGCACGCCGGCGCCGTAGGGCTTGCCGGTGTGGGGGTTGATATTGGGGGCCTTACGGGCGCCCCGCGCCGAGTAAGGCGCAATTTTCTTGCGGGCGGCGCGGGTTTTGGTTTGCGCATTGGCTCCGGTTACGGCAAAGGTGACCAGCAGCAGCGTGGCGAAAAAGTAACGGAACATCGATGGAGTAATAAAAAAGTGAACTGATACAAAAGTAGCCGCCTAGGCGGGGTCCGAAAGCGAACCGGCTCCCGTCATACGCACCACGGCCCGCAGTGGGTGAGGTCGAACGACGGAAGCCGACTGGCAATACGAGAAGCGGCCCGGCCGGGATTTCCCCAACCGGGCCGCCACCGGGCCGAATTAGTTGCCGAGCGTGGTTTGGGTAGCGGCCGACTTGCGGGGCGGGCGCACGCTGTAGGGCACCATGCCGTTGCTGGTGCGCATGTGTACCGGCATGCCGGGGGCGGCATACACGTTGGCGTTGTCAATCTCGCCGCGCGAGGTGCTGGCGGCGGGGTAGGCCGGGCCCCAGCCGCCGTCGGTGGCGGGAGTGGTGGTGGCCACGGCCGTTTGCGTGGTTTCGAGGGGAGGCCAGCCGTCGTTCATCACGGGCGTGGTGGGGGTGGTTTTGAGGGCGACGCGGCGGGCTTTTTTGGCGGCGCGGGCCGAGGCTTTCACCGATTTGGTGGTCTTCTTTTTGGCGGCGACGGGCGTGGTCTGGGCGCTGGCTTCAGCCAATAGGAACACCGACAATGCGAGGGTAAGGATGGAGCGGAACATGGCTGAAGGAAAAAGAAGTTGAGAAGTAAAAGTTGGTTCGTTTAGCTGTCAGGGTACATTTCGAAAAGCGTGCCAACTTCTTCTGCTTCCTCCCCGGCCCACGCAAAACGGCCCGGCCAGCCCGCAAATGCGGACCAACCGGGCCGTTTCATCGACAGAAGCCGGGAGTTTACCGGGGCGTGAGCGTGGTGCGGCTTTTGGTGCGGGCGGGAGCCGGGCCATTGTAGCCTTCTACCTTCTTGGGGTTGTCCACGTTCACGGGCATGCCGGGGGCGGCGTACACGCTCTGGCCCTTGCCATCGGCGCTTTCCGTGGAGCCTACCGAGCCATTGCCAGCGGGGCCGGTTTTGGTACGGCCGCCCGTTTCGGCGGGCGCGGGGCGGGCGGTGGTATTGCGCGTCACCATCTTTTTCGCGGTGGTTTTGCGGGTAGTTGTGGTTTTGCGGGCGGCGGTTTTGGTCGCGGGGGCCGTTTGGGCCGATGCTTCCGCCGCGATGGCCAGCGCCAGTATCAGGGTGAGAACAGAACGAATCATAAGCGTGAATTGGGGGTGGTGAGGGAAAACGCCAGCGTTGCGAAGCAGCCCGGCTCCGGGCATACGCGAAACCCGGCGGTAAGGTCCAAGCTCACTACTCATCCAATGCCATTTGCCCGCTGCCGCACCGCAGTTCAGTTTTTATCACAAGGAAAAATCGGGACGCAAAAAAGCCCGGCTGTTCCTTTTCAGGGCACAACCGGGCTTTCTAATACTAATTGATGCCAGGCAGAGAAAAACCCGGAGGCTTTATCTGCAACGCAGCCAGGCTACTACCAACCCAGCGGCTCAGGCGCTTTTTTCTTAGGCGCAGGAGCGGGAGCAACGGCCTTAGCGGGAGCCTTGGCGGGCGTGCCGGCTTTGGGTGCAGCAGCGGTAGGAGCCATCTCGGCACCGTTGGCGGCATTGCCGGCGCCGGTAGCAGCCTCAGCAGCTACTGGGGCGGCAGCAGCAGGAGCTGGCGCGGCAGGTGCGAGGGCTGTAGCCGGGCGCGGAGGCCACGGCTTGTCGCGGCGCGGCTTGCGGTTGAGGCGGCGCTCACGCATGGCAGCAGCATCATCAGCCATCACGCTACGACCGCCGCGCATGATAACGGGGGCACCAGGCGCTACCGAAATGCCCGAGCCGCTGGCCACGCCGCCGGCACTGCTGCCGCCACCGCCACCAAAGCCAGCTTTATCGGCCGCAGCCGGTGCGGGCGTTGCCTCGGGGGTCGGCATAGCACCTGCAGCTTCGGGGGCTACTGCGGCTGCGCCGCCGTTTTGCGTGGCTTTCGCGCCGGCCGCGGTGGAGGTGCTGCTCTTGGTGGTCTTCTTAGCCGGAGCTTTTTTGGGGGTATCCCAGCCACTCGGGGCGTCCCAGCCACCGCTTTGGGCGGCGGCGGAAGTAACTAAGCCTCCGCTGATAAGTAAAAAAAATAGGGCGCGCTTCATGGCAGGAGATTTTCGTGGGTGGTTTATAAACGGCGTAACTGAATGTGTTTGCGAAACGTTCGGCCAGGGCCGGAGCCTTGCCGTAACTTTGCGGGCTATGATGCAGGAATCCATTGCCGCGCTGACGGCCGAAATTACAACGGCCGAACTGAATAATCCCGCCGAACTCGATGCCTTTCGCATCAGCTACCTCGGCCGTAAGGGCCGGCTGGCCGACTTGTTCGACCAGCTCAAGACCGTGCCTGCCGAAGACAAACGTGCTGTGGGCCAGCAGCTCAACACCCTGAAGCAGCAGGCCCAGGCCCGCTTCGACGAGGCCCAGCAGGCCGCCGAAGCGGCGGCCGACAACGCCCCCGCCAACCCCGATTTCGACTACTCCCTGCCCGTGGTGCCCAACGCCCTGGGCACCCGCCACCCCCTGAGCCTGGTGCGCGAGGAGATGCTGCGCATCTTCGGCCGCATCGGTTTCGCCGTGGCCGAAGGCCCTGAGATTGAGGACGACTGGCACAACTTCACGGCCCTCAACTTCCCCGAAAACCACCCGGCGCGCGACATGCAGGACACGTTTTTCGTGGCCCCGGTGTCGCACGCGGCCGGCGCGGCCAACGCTGGAACAACTGGCGAAGCCGCCACTGGCGCACCGGCTTTGCCGCACTTGCTGCGCACCCACACCAGCACCGTGCAGGTGCGCGTGATGGAAACCGAGCCCCTGCCCATCCGCCGCGTGATGCCAGGCCGGGTGTTCCGCAACGAGGCCATTTCAGCCCGCGCCCACATGATGTTCCATCAGGTGGAAGGCATTTTCATTGACGAGGGCGTGAGCTTCGCCGACCTGAAGCAGACGGTGTATTACTTCGTGCAGGAGCTGTTCGGGGCCGATATCAACATCCGCTTCCGCCCCAGCTTCTTCCCCTTCACCGAGCCCAGCGCCGAAATTGACATTACCTGCCTGATTTGCAAGGGCGCGGGCTGCAACATCTGCAAATACTCGGGCTGGGTCGAAATCGGCGGTTGCGGCATGGTAGACCCCGCCGTACTCGAAAACGCTGGCATCGACCCCGAGAAATACTCCGGCTACGCCTGGGGCATGGGCATCGAGCGCATCGCCATGCTCAAGTACCAGATTAAGGACTTGCGCCTGTTCACGGAGAATGACATGCGCTTCCTGCGGCAGTTTGAGGCGCTCTAAATCAAGCACAACCGAACCAATCTATGCCTGCGGGCATTCTATGCAACCTATCTCAGCAGGTAGGTTCCGATAATTCTGTGATTCATGAAGGTTAGAAATCAGACCACCAATAAAGTAAACGTCATCACCCTCGGCTGCTCGAAGAACATCGTGGACAGCGAAGTTTTGATGGGCCAGCTCCAGGCCAACGACTTCGACGTGACCCACGAGGCCGAGAAGTCCGACGCCAACATCGTCATTATCAACACCTGCGGCTTTATTGATAACGCCAAGCAGGAAAGCATCGACACCATTCTGCGCTACGCGGATGAGAAGGAGGCCGGCCGGCTGGATAAACTGTACGTGACGGGCTGCCTCTCGCAGCGCTACAAGGACGAGCTGGAGGTGGAAATTCCGCAGGTAGATGCCTATTTCGGCACCCTGGAGCTGCCGCAGATGCTAAAGGTGCTGAACGCCGACTACAAGCACGAGCTCATCGGCGAGCGTCTGATTACGACGCCCAAGCACTACGCCTACTTCAAAATTGCGGAGGGCTGCAACCGCCCCTGCTCGTTCTGCGCCATCCCGCTGATGCGCGGCAAGCACGTCGACCGCAAGATTGAGGACCTGGTGAAGGAGGCCAAGCGCCTCGCCAGCATGGGCACCAAGGAGTTGATTCTCATTGCCCAGGATTTGACGTATTATGGCCTGGAAGCCTACGGCGAGCGCAAGCTGGCCGATTTGCTCCGCAACCTGTCGGACGTGAACGGCATCGACTGGATTCGTCTGCAATACGCCTACCCGTCGCAGTTTCCGCTGGATGCGCTGGATGTGATGGCCGAGCGCGAAAACATCTGCAAATACCTGGATATGCCCTTGCAGCACGGCTCCGATGCCATGCTAAAAAGCATGCGCCGGGGCATCACCAAACGCCGCACCATTGAGCTGGTCGATACCATTCGGCAGCGCGTACCGGGCATTGCGCTGCGTACCACGCTCATCGCCGGCCACCCCGGCGAGACGGAAAAGGACTTCCAAGAGATGTATGATTTCGTGGAGGAGACCCGCTTTGAGCGCCTGGGTATTTTCACCTACTCGCACGAGGAAAACACGCACTCGCACACCCTGGTGGACGACGTACCGGCAGAGCTGAAGCAGGAGCGCGCCGATGCCATCATGGAATTGCAGCAGGGCATTTCGATGGAGCTGAACGAAGCCCGCGTGGGCCAGACCTACAAGGTGCTGTTCGACCGCAAGGAAAGCGGCCATTTCGTGGGCCGCACGGAATTTGATTCGCCGGAGGTGGACAACGAAGTGCTGGTAGCGGTGGAAAAGGACACGTTTGTGCGCTTGGGCGATTTTGCAAATGTGAAGATTGACTCGGCCTCGGATTTCGACCTATACGGCCACTTGGTATAAAGACGCGACAGATTTCCGCATGAAAGCTCGTCTCAACCAGCATGATATCGAATACCATGTGGAAGGCCCTGCCAGCCCCGGCGCGGCCGAAATCCTGCTGGCCAATGATACCGACCTCACGGCCACGCAGCCCTGGGCAGCAGCCGGCTACACGGTAGCTCCCTGGCTCACGCCGGCCGAAAACGCGACCCTGCGCGAAGGCCTGATTGAGGTGATACGCACGGCCGTGCGCGGCGCGGGCTTTGACATCGCGGCCGACTGGCCCGTGACGGATTACCACCGGCTGGTTGGCGACGACGATGCCCGCCACCTGGCCGTGGTGCAGCAAACCACCACCTGCCCACTGGCGTGGCTGCCCCTGCCGGTGGCCGCCCTCGAAGCGCGGGTGGCGGAGTTGTGCGGCCGGCCCATCAGCGCCCACAACCCGGCCCTCGGCCGGGCGCAGTTCCACTTGCGCATCGTGCGGCCCCGGCGCTCCGATAACAACCCGTTGCACCGCGACGTGTGGATTGACCGGCTGCGTAACGGCATCAATATCTATTTCCCGCTGGCGGGCAGCACCGCCGATTCGTCGCTGGCGCTGCTGCCCGGCTCGCACTGGTGGCCCGAGGACCAGCTGACGCGCACCCACGCCGGGGCCGTGTACAACGGTGCGCAATACAGCGTGCCCGGCGTGGTGGCCTCGGCCCAGCCGCTGCACCTGCTGCGCCCCAACCCGGGGCCGGAGGAAGTGCTGCTTTTCTCGCCCTACCTGCTGCACGGCGGGGCCGTGAATTTGAACGAGGATGAAACGCGCCTCTCGCTCGAAATGCGGTTTTGGGCGGCTGAATAAGCGTAAGATTTAACTTTTCGGCCGGGGCCGGGTTTTGTGCGGACTTTTGCCATTGGCCAGGGTTCATACCGAACCCGGCCTTGCTCGTATTTCCCCCATGCCTACTCGTTGTACCACGCTGCCCTACGCCGAAACCGGCGCTTTCTCGGGCCTGCTGACCGATTACATTGCCCAAAACCCGGCCCTGGCCCCGTTTTACAACCGCTTTCCGGCTCTCGAAAACTTCGCCGCCCAAATTGAAGAAAAGAAAGCCGCCTACTCGCCCGAAGCCCGCAAGCGGCTGGTAGCGGCCCTGCGCGACCAATACGGCTTTGCCCCCGACCCGGAGCCGGCCATCGAAAACAGCCTGCTCCTGCTGGCCGAGCCCACCACCTTCACCGTGACTACCGGGCACCAGCTCAACCTGCTTACGGGGCCGCTGTATTTCATTTATAAAATCGTGTCGGCCATCAAGCTGAGCCGGGAATTGAAGGCGAAATACCCGCAGTATGATTTCGTGCCGGTGCACTGGATGGCCACGGAGGACCATGATTTTGCCGAAATCAACCACTTCTCACTCTTCGGCAAAACCTACGCCTGGGACGCGGCCGGCACCGGCGGCCCGGTGGGCCGCCTGCCCCTCGACGGCCTCAGCGAGCAGCTGCTAAGCCAGCTGCCGCCCGAGGTACCAGCCGCCTTCCACAAGGCCTATTCCGAATCGAAAACCCTGGCCGAAGCCACCCGCAAGCTGGCCGATTCCCTCTTCGGTGAGTTCGGTCTGGTGACGCTGGATGCCGACCGCCCGGCCCTGAAACAGGCCCTGGTGCCGCTGCTGGAGAAAGAAATCGGAACGCACGCCTCCAACGCCGCCGTGCAGGCCACCAACGCCCGCCTGACCGCCGCCGGTTACAAGCCGCAGGTGTATTCGCGGCCCGTAAACCTGTTTTTCATCACCGACGAGGGCAAGCGCGAACGCCTGGAACCCGACGCCAGCGGAGCCGACTGCGTGGAAGTTACCATTCGCAACACCGCGAAATGCCACAGCCAGGCCGAACTACTGGCCTTGGCGAAGGCGCACCCCGAACAGTTCAGTCCCAACGTGGTGCTGCGCCCGGTGTATCAGGAAATCCTGCTGCCGAACTTGGTCTACATCGGCGGCGGGGCTGAGGTGGCGTACTGGTTTCAATTGAAGGACGTGTTTGCGGCGTTCGGCGTGCCTTTCCCCATCGTGCTGCCACGTAACTCGGCCGAGTACATCAGCCGGGCCAACGCGGGCAAGCTGAAAAAGCTGGGCCTGACTACGCACGAGATTTTCCGGCCGCTGCCGGAGCTGAAGAAGCAGGTAGGCGCGGCCCTGGGCCAGGAAGAAATCAGCCTGAAAGAGCAGCAGCAGGCCCTGGCTGCATCGTTCCAGCAGGTGCAGGACCTGGCCCAGCGCCTCGACCCCACGCTGGTGAAAACCGTGGCCGCCGAAGCGCAGAAAGCCGCCGCCGGCCTCGCCGGCCTCGAAAAGCGCCTGAGCAAAGCCGCCGAAATGAAGCACGAAACCGCCTACACCCAGCTGGCCGCGCTCAAGGACAAGCTGTTTCCCGGCGGCGGCTTGCAGGAGCGCAGCGAAAACGTGCTCAGCATTCTGATAAACAATCCCGGCTTCATCGAGCAGCTGATTGAGGCGTTTGAGC
Organism: Hymenobacter segetis; assembly: GCF_054776495.1. Taxonomy (NCBI): domain Bacteria; kingdom Pseudomonadati; phylum Bacteroidota; class Cytophagia; order Cytophagales; family Hymenobacteraceae; genus Hymenobacter; species Hymenobacter segetis. The sequence goes on from NZ_BAAHBV010000002.1 coordinate 1,342,695, forward strand.
CGCTGGCGCTGGAGTTCACGGTGCTGGAGGAGGAGTAGGTCCACGCTACGATGCAGGATAAAGCCACTCTGCGCCGCGCCACCCTCGCCCGCCGCCAGGCCCTGCCACCTGCCGAAATCGCGCAGCGTAGCCAGCAGCTTTGCGACCAGTTATTCCACCAGTTCTCGGTGGCGCAGTGGCGCTGGCTACATCTGTTTCTGCCGCTGGCCAAACGGAATGAGCCGGACACTTGGCCGATTATTCATCGAATCTGGGCTGAGGAACTGGCGGTGCGCCTAGCCGCGCCCGTGGTACAGGCCGACGGCATCTCGCTGCGTCACTATGAATTGACACCGGCCACGCCGCTACTTACCAACCGCTGGGGCATCCCTGAGCCCGCCGCTACTGCCGAAACAGAAGTGCCCGCTGCCGCTTTCGATGCTGTGCTGGTGCCGCTGCTGGCGGTGGACTGCGCTGGCCACCGCGTGGGCTACGGCGGCGGCTTTTATGACCGGTTTCTGGCCCAATGCCGGCCGGGCACGCAGTTCATCGGTCTGAATGTGCTGGACGATGCGCCCGTGGCCGCCATTGCCGACGTGCTGCCCACCGATGTGCCGCTCACGGCCTATATCACGCCGGGCGGGGTGTGGCGGTTTTGAGGCATCTAGTGAAAACGTACTGTTAAGCTATTTAGTATAGGGGTTGAGAATAAATTATTATTCATAATATTCTCACAATAAGGCTATAACGCGCTGCGTTGCTCGGGTATCTTTCACCTTTTCAGGACAGAACCCATGGCCGAAATCCAGCAGCAATCCGCCGGCTCCGCGAAGCCGGGCAAACGACGAGCGAAGAAGATGTCGACCCGCATCGACATGACCCCGATGGTGGACCTGGCGTTTCTGCTCCTCACCTTCTTCATGCTCACCACCACCTTCGCCAAGCCCTTCGCGATGGACCTGAATATGCCGGTGAAGAGCACGGAGCCCACGTCGGTAGCCCCCTCGCGGTCCATGACCATCATTCTGGGCAAAAACCACCGGGTGCACTATTTCTTCGGGCTGAATGCGCCGCAGGACAAAACCGCCGCCGTGCCCGAGCTGAAGACCACCTCGTTCGCCCCCGATGGCCTGCGCCCGGCGCTAATCGCCCGCATGCGGCAACAGCCGGGCCTGGTGGTGCTCATCAAGCCCTCGGCCGACTCGAAATACCAGGACATGATTGACGTGCTCGACGAGATGAACATCGTGCATCAGCCAAAATACGCCTTGGTCAAGATTACTCAGGATGACTTAACCCTTCTCAAAACCGCCACATTATGATGAACAATGCCCAGCTGGCCACGGCCAGCCTCGACGACATCGTGTTCGATGGTCGCAACCGCCACTACGGGGCCTACGAGCTCCGTGCCCTCTACCAGCGCCACATGACGCGGGCCTTGATTATCGCCACGGCCATGCTGGCGTTGCTGCTGGTGTTTCCGCTGCTGGCGCAACTGCTGAAGGAGGACGTAGTGGAAGTGCAGACGCACCCCTTCACGGCAGACCCTATTGCCCCGCCGCTCGACCCGAAGGTGCTGCCTCCCCCGCCTATCGCGCCGCCGGTGGCCCCGCCGGCCCAACCAATCCACGTAGCTACCATTCGATTTACGCCGCCCGTGGTAGCGCCTGATGACCGCGTGACGGAAGAGGTGCCTGAGCAACAAGCCTTAGCCACGGCAACGGTAGCGGCCGTTACCACGGAAGGCGTTACTGCTGTCGACATTGCGCCACTGGAAGAGGTAGAGCGCCCAGCTGCCACCGACGGCGTAGTGGACACAAAAATTTACGTGTCGGTGGAGCAAATGCCTGAGTTGCCCGGCGGTGGGGGCCAGGCCGCCATCGTAGCCGCTATTCAGAAGTCGGTGCGCTACCCGGCCAAGGCCCTGCAAAACGGGGTTGAAGGCAAGGTATTCGTGAGCTTCACCGTGGACCCCAAAGGCGATGTGACAGACGTGAAAGTGGTGAGAGGCCTGGGTTCCGGGCTGGATGAGGAAACCATGCGAGCAATCAAAACGCTGCCCAAATTCATCCCCGGCAAGCAAAATGGCCGCGAGGTGAGCGTATCGTTTACCGTGCCTGTTACCTACCGCATTCAATAGCGGAGCAAAACTTTTGCAAAGCAAAAAAGCCCGGCGTGCTCAGCACACCGGGCTTTTTTGCTTCATCCATTCCGGCTACTTCAACGCCGCATCCACGCCCGTGATGCGGGCCTGGCCCCACGGCGCGATGCTGACGCGCACCCGCAGCGGGTGCAGGCGGCCGGCTTTTTCGAGGCGCAGGCCGCTGCCTTCGGGCACGTAGTAGCGCTCCAGGTTGAAGCGCAGGGCAAACGAGCCCCGGTACACATCCGTGACCCAGCCGCGCAATACCGCCTGGCCCGCGCCGGGCGTGGGCGCCTGGGGGTACACGCCCACGGCGGTGCTGAGGCTGTCGGGGCCGGGAGCCAGCAGCACGAACACGGCCTGGCGGCGGGTGGGCGCGCCCTCGCCGTGCCAGCGGCTCAGCGGATTGTCGCTGATGGCGTAGTGCAGACGCACGAAGTCGCCGTAGAGCAAATCCTTGGGGTCGAGGGGCGTGGTGGCCAGGATTATCCGCTGGCCCAGGGCCGTGGTGGCGTAGCCCGCGCCGGCCACGCCCAGCACGTAGAGCACCTGCGCGGCCACCAGCGCCCGCAGCAGCGGGCGGCGGCGCGCCGGGGCGGAAAACCAGGAGAGCAGGTCCGTCATTCGATAATTATGAATGTTGAATTATGAATTAGGAGTTGGCTCGGAGGCTTCGGATGCGGCAGCTGGAAGCGGCGGCGTGCCAGCCTGCTGGGCTACCGGCGGTGCAGCGGCAGCCAGCACCTGAGCATTACGGCGACGCAGGTACCAGCTCAGGGCCAGCAGCAGGACGCCGCCAAGCAGGAAAAACAGCGACTTATCCATAAAGCCCCAGGTGAGCTTGAAGTAGGCCACTGCCGTGGCGGCCACAAACAGCACCGCACCGATGGTGAGTTGCTCGGGGTCGTGGTCGCGGTTGGCGCGGGCCAGCACCGAGCCGGCGTGGGCATACAGCACCACCAGCGTGGCCACGGCCAACGACAGCCCGCCCGAGAGGTAAAACCCCGGCAGCAGCAGCAGCCACTCGGGCAACGTGGCGAGGCGGCCCCGCGCCCGCTTGCCGGCCACCGACACGGCCAGCACCGCCGCCAGCGCCCCCAGGTAGGGCAGCAGCGGCGGGCGCAGGATGTTGGCATAAGCATCGGCTTCGCCAAAAATGGCCAGCCCGAACATGAACAGATACGCCGCCACCAGCGACGGCACCTGCAAGGCCCGCCCGCCGGCGCGGTTGGGCTGCCAGTCGCCGGCCGCGTAGATGAGCATGGCGGGCACGAAAAACCAGGTGATTTTGGAATGCTGCACAATGATGAACAGCCCCGCCTGCCACAACAAGCCCACGGCCAGCACGGTGGCGCTCACGGTATCGGGCCGCCGCCACCAGTAGTAGCCCATGCCGCCCACCACCAGCCAGGCCGTGACGTAGCTGAAAATCCCCAGCGACTCGACGCAGTACGTCTGCACCGCCGCCCCGATGAGCACCGTGAGCAGCACCAGCAGCCGCGAGCCGTACACGTAGCTCAAAGCCCCGCCGGCTATCACCCAGGCCAGCAGGCCGCTGGCATCGTAGCCCACCAGCTGGTAAAGCTGGCTGGTGAGGATGATGCTGGCCCCGAACAAAATCAGCCCCAGCCCGATGAGGCCGTGGCCCAAGTCGGGGTTGCCGCGCCGCAGGAAGTAGCTGCCGGCGGCGTAGCTGCCCACCAAGCTGCCCAGCAGCAGCGCGAGCCGCAGGGCGGCCGGCAGGCCCTGCCAGTTGGCCGCTACCACGCTCAGGCCGCTCAGGCCCACCAGCACGCTGCCCAGGATGGGGAGCAGGCCCAGGGCAGGCGCTTGCTGGGGGTAGCGGGCCAGCAGCTGCTGCCGCTGCGCCTCGCTGATGAGGCCATCGGTGACCCAGCCGGGGCTTTCGATATCGAGAAATTTGCGGGACAAAACGGTGAATTGGTGAGTTAGCAGAGGGAAAAGCTAAAGAACGTCATGCAGAGCGCAGCGAAGCATCTTTACCTCAATACTAACCCAATTGATTGAATTACTTACGCGGTAAAGATGCTTCGCTGCGCTCTGCATGACGTGCAACTCACCCTTCCTACCCTCCTCCCCTACTCCTTCCACGCCCGCGTCATCTCGCGCTTGCCGGGGGGGCCGGGCAGCTTCTCCGTCAGCCAGCCGGCGGCGCGCAGGTTGCGCCGGAACTGGCCCTGGGCGCAGTAGCTCACCAGCACCGCGCCGGGCGCGGCGGTATAGTAGAGGTTATGAAAAATATCTTCTGTCCACAGCTCGGGCTGTTTTTCGGGAGCGAAGGCATCGAAGTAGATGAGGTCGTAATGATTAGCTGGCAGGGCAACGGCTTGAATGGGCTTCTGCACTTTGGCCAGTGAAAATTCCGGCGCTATCATAAGCGGCAAGCCCCAGGGCATGGTGTGCATTCGGGCAAATGCCGTAGCCAGCATCGGTTCATCTTGCCACTGCGAAGCCAGCACAGCGACGGTTTCGGCCGGCAGTGGATAGGTTTCAAAACCATCATAGGCCACAGCCGCGCCGGCCGCTTGTGCGGCTTCCAGCGTCAGCAGGGCGTTGAGGCCGGTGCCCAGGCCCACTTCGAGCAAGCGTAGCGGTTGCGCTTGGCCCATGCCTGCTTCTAACAGAGGACGTAGGCCCGCCTCGATAAATACATGCGCCGACTCCTGCCGCGCCCCGTGCTGCGAGTGGTAATGCTCGTTCAGGGCCGGCACAAAGAGCGTAGGCGAGCCGTCGGCCGTCACGCGCACTTCTACCTTTGGCTCGTCAGGGAATTCTTCCTTCTTCATTCCTAATTCTTCAGTGAAAAAATGCCCCGCGTAAAAGTAGCCCTGCCCGATACCTTCTCCTTCGCCACCGAAATCCCGGTCCGCATCACCGACCTCAACTACGGCGGGCATCTCGGCAACGATGCCCTGCTGGGCCTGCTGCACGAGGCGCGGGTGCATTTCCTGCGCTCCATCGGCCTGCCCAACGACTACGATGCCGTCACCAAGCTCGGCCTCATCATGGTGGATGTGGCCGTGGAATACAAGGCCGAGGCCTTCCACGGCGACGTGCTGCGCATCCAGATGGCCGGCAACGACCTCAATAAATATGGCTTCGACGTGGTCTACCACGTCCACAATCAGGCTGGCAAGGAAGTGGCCCGCGCCAAAACCGGTATGCTCTGCTTCGATTACAACCTGCGCAAGCTGCGGCCGCTGCCGCCGGAGCTGGCCGCGCAATTGCAGTAGCGCTACCGGGCGCCAGGCCCGTCGGATGCGCTACCGGCACCATCGGATGACTTGCGGCACCATCGGATAGCCTTCCGGGGCCATCGGACAGTCATCCGGAGCCATCGGATGACTTGCGGAGCCGTCGGACGAGCTACCGGGACCATCGGACGCCTTACCGGAGCCATCGGATGACTTGCGGGACCATCGGACGCCTTACCGGAGTCATCGGATGACTTGCGGGGCCATCGGATGGCTTGCGGGAATATCGGGCGAGTCACCGGGGCCGTTGAACGCGCAATGCCAAACAGCCGGAGGCAAACTCACCGCCCCCGGGAACCCATCGCCCTACTCGCTTGTATCTTTGCACTATGCTGCTAGAATTGCCCCTCGCCCCCATTGCTAAAAAGCGTGATATCCGCAAAACCTCGCCCGACGAGCTCAAGGCCTTTATGGTGGAGCACGGCGAGAAGCCCTTCCGTGCCAAGCAGGTAACCGAGTGGCTGTGGAAGAACACCGCTGCCACGTTTGAGGAGATGAACAACATCTCGGTGGCCACCCGCGAGCTGCTGGACCAGCACTTCGTCATCAACGGCGTGACGGTGCAGAACAAGCAGCTCAGCAACGACGGCACCATCAAATCGGCCTTTAAGCTCTACGATGGCAACATTGTGGAAGGCGTACTCATCCCGCACGATACGCGCATGACGGCCTGCATTTCGAGCCAGGTGGGCTGCTCGCTCACGTGTAAGTTTTGCGCCACGGGCTACATGGACCGCAAGCGCAACCTCGACGCGGCCGAGATTTACGACCAGGTGGTGCGCATTCGGGAGCAGTGCGAAAGCCAGTACGGCACGCCGCTCACCAACATCGTGTACATGGGCATGGGCGAGCCGCTGCTCAACTACGCCAACGTGGTGGAAAGCGTGCGCCGCATTACCGCGCCCGATGGCCTGAACATGGCCCCACGCCGCATCACCATCAGCACGGCCGGCATTGCCAAGATGATTAAAAAGCTGGCCGATGACGACGTGAAGGCCAACCTGGCCCTCTCGCTGCACGCCCCCACCGATGCCAAGCGCAACGAAATCATGCCCATCAACGAGGCCAACTCCTTGGCCGCGCTCAAGGAAGCCCTCCAGTATTACCACCAGAAAACCGGCCGCAAAGTCACGTATGAGTACATCGTATTCGACGGTTTCAACGACGGGCTGGACGATGCCGAGCACCTCCTCAAAATCTCGAAGTGGCTGCCCTGCAAAATCAACCTCATCGAGTACAACCCCATCGAAAACGCCGACTACCAGAACGCGGAGGCCGACAAAATCACCGCCTTCCACAAGTACCTGGCCGACCGCGGCGTGCAAACCAACATCCGCCGCTCGCGCGGCAAGGACATCGACGCGGCCTGCGGGCAACTGGCCGTGAAGGAGGAGAAGACGGCCGCGTAGGCTGCCGGCACTGCCTACCCCGCCACCCACAATAAATGCCCCGGCTCAGAAGTTGAGCCGGGGCATTTGCTTTTTCGCACTTGTGCAACCCTGCCGCAGCCGTCGGCATCATGTGCGCGCGGCCGTAGTTTTGTATCTCCTGTTTTCTTTCCTCCCTCATTTTCTTTCCTTCAAATCCCATGAAAAAAACCCTACTCCTGCCCGCCCTGCTGCTCATGGCCGGGGCCGCCCACGCCCAGGATAACGCCGTGAAGGTTGACATCTTTCAGCCCATCATCAACACCCTGGCCCTGTCGTTCGAGCACAAGCTCAGCGAGTCGAGCAGCGTGCAGGTGGGCCTGTCGGGCACTTTTGGCTATCAGGAAGATGGCAACTACAGCTTCAACCCGAACGGCTATTACGACGGGCGCAGCACCTCGGGCTTCGCCATCACGCCGGAGTACCGCCTCTACCTCTCCGAGAAGCACCCGGCGCTGGAGGGCTTCTACGTGGCCCCCTACCTGCGCTACCAGTACTTGAGCCAGACCGGCACCAGCTACATCGCCAACAACAACGGCGGCGGCTACAACCAGAAGTATGAATCCTCGCTTTCGGCCTTCGGGCTGGGCGTGGTGGTGGGCCGGCACTGGATTTTCAAAAAGCGCTTTTCGCTGGATATTTTCACCGGCCCCGGCTACACGTTCACCAGCACCTCGTCGAACCAGCCGGGCTACACGCCCCGGAAGGGCGATTTTGTGGGCTACCTCAACAACAACAGCTACGATTTCCGGGGCGGAGCCACCTTCGGCATTGCTTTTTAATTCGGCCTTGCCTTTTAAGTAGTGACTATTCGAATGCAGCAGTATACCTTTGTCGGATACCGTTTTTCCACTTTTTTCTACAATTGCATGAGAAAGCTACTACTTGCATCCGGCCTGCTCCTGGCAGCCGGCTCGGCTTCGGCCCAAACCAACAACATCAAAGTGAACATCCTGAGCCCCATCGTGAAAACGGGCTCGTTCTTCTTTGAGCACAAGCTGAACCCCAACAGCAGCATTCAGCTGGGGGCCCTGTTCACGAACTGGAGCATTAATGACACGAAAATTACGGGCTTCGCCATCACGCCGGAGTACCGCTTCTACCTGTCGGAAAGCAAAGAGGCCATGCAGGGCTTCTACGTAGCGCCTTTCCTGCGCTACCAGAACCTGACGCTGAAAGACACCCACGACAGCTACGTGTACACGGGCAGCGGCAGCGGCACCTACCAATCGCAAACCGACGAAGCGTCGCTCGACACGTTCGGGGGCGGGGTGCTTATCGGCCACCAGTGGATTTTCAAGCAGCGCTTCTCGCTCGATACGTTCCTGGGCCCGTCGTACAACGGCGGCTCGGTGACTTACAAGAGCAACGGCTCCAACACGGGCACGCTCGATGCCGGCACCTTCAAGGGCTTCGGCATTCGCACGGGCATCACGTTCGGCATCGCGTTCTAAGAACACACTGCGGGGTTCACGCCCGAAAGTTGAAAAGCCCGTCCGGCATAGCTGGGCGGGCTTTTTTGTGGCTTGGCGACAGCGGCAGGGGCGCTCAGGACTTCCACTTGCCGGTGCTGCGGGGGCGGCCGGTGGCCCGTTCCTCGTCCGACTCGCCGGGGGCCACTTCCTCCAGGCGCACGCGCACGGCGTGGGCTTTGGGCTGCACTTTCTGGCCGAAGGCATCGGCAAACTCCTGGGTGAACTCGGCCCCAAAGAAGATGATGAGCGACGAATAATTGACCCACAGCAGCAGCACGATGGCCGAGCCCGCCGCCCCGAAAGCCGAGCCGGGGTCGGACTTGGCGATGTAGAAGGCGATGAGAAACTTACCAATCACGAACAACAGCGCCGTGATGAAGGCCCCCACGCCCACGTCGCGCCAGCGGATGATGGCATCGGGCAGGAAGCGGTAGATGAGCGCAAACAGCAGCGTGGTGATGCCCAGCGAGAGCGTAAAATCGACCAGCTTGATGGCAATGACCCCGGCTTCGGGAATCTGGCGCGACAGCCAGCCGGTGAAGGCGCTGAGCACGGCGCTCACCACGAAGGAGATGAGCAGCAGCAGGGCCACGCTCAGAATCAGCCCAAACGAGAGGAACCGCTGCTTGAGAAACGCCCCGATGCCGATGCCGGTGGTTTTCACCTTCAGGTTCCAGATGTCGTTGATGCTTTCCTGGAGGGTGACGAAGAAGGTGGTGGCCGCGAACACCAGCGTGCCCACCCCGATGGCCGTGGCCACCGGCCCGCGCTGCTGCAGGGTGAACTTGGCAATGCTGTCCTGCAGGAATTTGGCCGAATCCGGCCCCACCAGGCCCTTCAGCTGCCCGTATATCTGGCCCGTGAGGGCCTCGCCGCCATACGCGGCGCTGGCCACGGTGATGACGATGAGCAGCAGCGGCGGCAGGGAGAAAATGGTGTAGTACGACAGCGCCGCCGCGTGCCGGAAGGAGTTGTTGTTGCTGAACTCGCCCGCCGAGGATTTGAGGACGGCGAGAACATCAGAAAACTTGTAGTGCGTAGCCATGCAGAACTGGAAAGGGGAATGCCGAAAAGCGGGAGTGCGCTTGCTAGTACGGCCGGGCCGGGCCAGCGTTGGCGCGGCGGGGACCGTAGCGCCAACTTTTAGTCCGCGCTACGGGCACGCCAGCGTCCAGCGCAGCGTCTCGACCGGGGCGGCGCGCAGGGCGGCGGCCAGCTCGGCATCGTCTTTATATTGAAGCTGGGTGAGCACGCTGGCCTCCACGCTCACTTCGATTTCCTTGGCCTGAAACGGCCAGGGGGTGATGATGACCGGGCCGCCGGGGCCGGCGGGCTGGGCCAGGGTGTGGGTGGTGCCGTCCGGCCCGCGATGGATTTCGACGGCGCGGCCCATTTCCGGGATTTCGTGGCGGCAGAGGATGAGGGAGAGGCGGTCGCACCAGTGCAGCAGGGCGTAGGCCTGGGCGGCTTCTTTGCGAGAAGCCTTGAGTTCTTTTTGCCACTGCTGCTGGCGGGCTTTGAGGTCATCGAGAAAGCCGTCGATTTCCTTGCGCTGGCCGCGCAGGTGTTCGTAGAGGCAGCTTAGGTGCAGGCTGGTGAGGAGGCTGCGCCAGCGCCCCTGGAAGCGGGCGGCGGCCAGCACGCCGGCGGCCTGCTCCATCGAGAATGCTTTTTGGGTGAAGTTGGCGGGGGCACCGGCGGCGGTGAGGCCGTGGTGGCCGCCGTGGCCGCGCCAGGCGGCCTGCTCGTCGTCGTGCTGCGCGATGGCGGCCAGCAGGCCCACCCACTTATCGGGCGGCAGCGTGGGCGGCCAGTGCCAGGCGAGCTGCGCGGCCAGCAGGGCGTGGGCCTGCTGGTAGATGATTTGCCAGCCGGCGGGCGTGGAGTTGACTATCATGGGGAAGAGGGCGAAAGAGGAATGGAAAGGGAGAAGTGGGGGCGGATTGGGACGATGCAAAACCGTCATGCTGAGCGGAGCGCAGCGGAGTCGAAGCATCTCTACCGCAGCAGTAAACAGATTAGTTGCGCGGTAGAGATGCTTCGACTCCGCTGCGCTCCGCTCAGCATGACGTTCCGGGGGTAGGCTAACTGTTATTTTCCCCTACCTTGGCCCCACAAATTCCTTTTTCATCATCTTTTCTCCCAACTTCGGATGACCCACAAAACCTACTTCCACAATTTCTTCATCCCCCTGTGCGCCGCCCTGAGCGACGACGAGTTTCTGGCCTTCGCCGATACCGTGCTGGCCAACCTGAACCGCGATGCCGCCGCCCACGCCGACGATATTGCCTACCTCGCGCCCCTGGTGGAGGGCCTGCGCACCGCCCACGGGCAGCGCGGCGAGCAGGGCAAGTCGGCCACGGCGGCCACGCTGCGCACGGCCGTGAAAAACTTTCTGGCCTGGGCCAAGCTCACCAACACCACCAAGGTGTTTCCGGCGTTCCCGGACCGCAACCAGGCCGAGCGCATCGATATTTTTCCCGGCGGCATGGATGCGTTGTATCAGGCCGATTACACCAACATTCTGAAGCGCGCCAGGTACTACCTCGACCGCATTGGCACCACCTATAGCAACCAAACCAAGGTGGACACCAAAGAAGCCGAAACCCAGTTCAAGCTGTTGAGAGATGCGCTGGAAGGCCGCGTCACCGACCACGCCACCCGCCAGGAAGGCAGCGCCGCCGTCGATGCCGAAGAGCTCAAGGTGTGCCTCGGCCTCTACCGCGCCTACACCGGGCGGCTGCACGAGTACTTCGAAAACCCTGAGGTGGCCTACAGCTTCTTCCCCTTCCCCAACACCGTGGGGGCGGCGGCCGATGGCAACCTGCCCGCATTGCCCGCCCCAGCCCATCCGGCCAGCTAAATTGCACAGGAACGAGAAAACATTCTCTGTTTTGTAGTCCGGCCGAGTCCGGACCCCTCGGCAGAGCTCTGCCCGATGCCCCGGCCACGACCGGAGTGCCGGGCAGAGCTCTTTTTAGGGGTCCGGGCGCGGCCGGAGGGCTTGGCAGAGCTCTGCCGAGGCGGCCGGCCGCGCCCGGACCCCTAAAAAGAGCTCTGCCGAGGGGTCCGGGCTGGCCTGTACCCCTCGGCAGAGCTCTGCCAAGCCCCCACCCGCCGGGCTACCTTTGAAAAAATTCCACCTTCCTTTCCACGCTTGTTTATGAAAACCTTTACCCTGCGCCTGCGGGCGCTGTTGTTTCTATTGCTGCTGGCTGGGCCGGCCTGGGCGCAGCAGCCCACCTGGCAGTGGGCCAGCCAGGGCGTGGCCTCCGCCAATGCCACGTCTTATGCCACGGCCATGGTGGCCGATGCCGGCGGCAATACGATAGTAGGCGGCTCCTTCACGGGCACGCTCACGCTGGGCACCACCACGCTGGTCAGTGCGGGCCGCTACGATGTGTTCGTGGCCCGGCTCAGTCCGACCGGCCAATGGACGCAGGCCGTGCGGGCCGGCGGGCCCGATGACGACAGCATCACGGGCCTGGCCGTGGACGCCACGGGCACGGTCACCATCATCGGCCATTTCACCAACTACGGCGTGGGCCAGCCACTGGCTTCCGCCACCTTCGGCTCCACCGTGCTCACCGGCGGCGGGGGCTTCGTCGATGCCTTTGTGGCGCGCCTCAGCCCGGCGGGTGCCTGGACGCAGGCCCTGCGCCTGGGCACCGGGGGCATCATCCAGGCGCAGGCTCTGGCCCTGGATGGCCAGGGCCAGGCCGTGGTGGCCGGCACTTTTACCAATGTGCTGACCATTGGCACCACCACCCTCACGTCCGGCAGTTCGCAGGACGTTTTCGTGGCCCGGCTCAGCGCGGCGGGCCAGTGGACGCAGGCCGTGCAGGCGGGGGGTGCCGCGCCCACCAACAACACGTCGGTGGGGGCCGTGGCCGTGGATGCCGCCAATGGCATCGTGGTCACGGGCTGGTTCTACGGCAACATGCGCATCGAGGCCCCGAATCCATTTATCCTCGTCAATGCGGGTACGGGCGGGGCCGATGTGTTTGTGGCCCGCCTGAACGCCGCCGGGCAGTGGACCCAGGCCGTCCGGGCTGGTGGCCCGACCAGCGACCAGGGCCAGGCCCTGGCCCTGGATGCGGCCGGCAACGTGGTGGTGGCCGGCATCATCACCACCACCGCCCCGGGCGGCACGGTCGGCATCGGGAGCACCACGCTCACCGGGGCCGGCGGGTCCGATGTGTTTGTGGCCCGCCTCAGCCCCACGGGGCAATGGTTCCAGGCCGTGCAGGCCGGCGGCCCCGGCAGCGATGTGCCCCGGTCTGTGGCGGTAGATGCGGCCGGCACTGCCACGGTGGTCGGCTATTTCGGCCTCGACTCGACCCCCACTCCCCCGCCGATGGGCCACCCCATCAGCTTTGGCAATACGACCCTGGCCAGTGCCGGGCGGCAGGATTTGTTCGTGGCCCGGCTCAGTACGGCCGGCCAGTGGACGCAGGCCGTGGCGGCCGGCGGCCAGCTCGATGACTATGCCCTGGCCACCACCCTGGCCCCGAACGGCGACGTGACGGTGGCCGGGGCCATCACCGGCGCGGCCCGTTTTGCCCCCCTCACCCTGAGCGGAAATTCCCCCAACTCGTCGGCCTTCGTGGCCCGCCTCGCGGGCCTGGCCACCGCCACCCGCGCCGCCCTGCCGGCCGAAATCTTTACCCTGGCCCCCAACCCTACCGGGCACGGCCCTGCCCAGGTGCGCCTGGCCTGGCCCGAGGCCACCGCCGCCCCGCGCCCCGTGCTGCTGCTCGATAACTTGGGCCGCACGGTGCGCCGCCAGGAGTTGCCCGCCCGCGCCACCACCGCCACGCTCGATGTGCAGGGCCTCGTGCCCGGCCTCTACCTCGTGCGCTGCGGCACGGCCACCAGCCGGCTGGTGGTGGAGTAATCTTTTCAGGTGAATAGCACGCCGGTTGATGAACCGCCGGTTCGCGCCTTCTTTAACCCGATAACATTCCTTTCCAATGATGCTACCTTTTACCCTCCGCCTGCGGGCGCTGTGGCTGCTGCTGTTGCTGGCCGGCACGGCCCGGGCGCAGCAGCCCAACTGGCAATGGGTCAGCCAGGCCAACCAGAGCAATGTCAGCTCCCTGGAGCCCATCGTGGCCAAAACCGTGGTGGAGGCCAACGGCACCACCGTGGTGGCGGGCACCTTTCGGGGCACGCTCACGCTGGGCCCGTTCACCCTGACCGGTGCGGGCACCACGCTGGGCAGCGACGTATTTGTGGCCCGCCTGAGCCCCGCCGGCCAGTGGGTGCAGGCCGTGAGCGGCGGCGGCCCCTCGGGCGATGTGCTGCTGGACATGGGCGTGGACGCGGCCGGCACGGTGACCGTGGCGGGCTACCTGCCGCGGGCCACGAACAACACCGTCGCCATCTCCGAACCGTCCACCTTTGGCAGCATCACGCTTACCTCGGTGGGCCGGCAGGACGGCTTCGTGGCCCGCCTGAACGCCGCCGGGCAGTGGACGCAGGCCTTCCTGCTGCCGGGCAGCGACTACTGCCGGCCCAGTGCCCTGGCCGTGGATGCCGCCGGCAACGCCGTGCTGGCGGGCAGCTTCTACAAGCTGGGCCTCACGCCCACCCCCCGCGCCACCATCACCATCGGGGGCACCACCCTCACCGGCCTGCCCAACTTCACGGCCATCAACGGCACGGTGCGCTCCTGCCCCACCGTTTTTGTGGCCCGCCTCAGTGCCGCCGGCCAGTGGTCGCAGGCCCTGTTGGGCATCGGCACCGGCACCGTGGAAGGGGCCGATGTGCAGGCCCTCCGCCTCATGCCCACCGGCGAGGCCGTGCTCACCGGCGGCTTTTTCGGGCTGATGCAGTTTGGGCAAACCCCGCTGCTGGCCAGCGCCGGCACCAGCAATGTGTACGTGGCCCGCCTCAGCCCCACGGGCCAGTGGACGCAGGCCGTGCAGGCCAGCGGCCAGGGCACCGATGCCGGGATGGCCCTGGCCCTGGACGCGGCGGGCAACGCCTACGTGGGCGGCCGCTTCGGCGGCTGGTTGGCCCCCACGGCCACGTTTGGCAGCACCGTGCTCACCTCGCCGGGGGGCACCGACGGGTTTGTGGCTAAGCTCAGCCCCGCCGGCCTCTGGACGCAGGCCACCCGCCTGGGGGGGGCCGGCGATGACATCGTGACGGCCCTGGCCCTGGACGGCACCGGCAGCCTGGTGATGGCGGGCACATTTGGCGCGGCCAGTACGAGCGGCTCCGTCGGGGGCAGCTCCGCCAGCTTCGGCAGCACCACGCTGTACAGCGCCGGGGGCGCAGATGTGTTTGTGGGGCGGCTCGACGCGGCCGGGCAGTGGCTGATGGCGGCGCAGGCTGGCGGCCCCAACGAAGACCAGGCCACCAGCCTGGCCCTGGAACCCAACGGCAATGCCACCATCGGGGGCCAGTTCAATGGCTCGGCCCGCTTTGGCCAGCTGGCCCTCAGCACCGGCAACAAGGCCGGCTACGTGGCCCGCGTCAGCAACTTATCCCTGGCCGCCCGCGCCGCCCGGCCGGCCGAAGTCTTCACCCTGGCCCCCAACCCTGCCGGGCACGGCCCTACCGGGCAGGGCCCCGCCACCGCCCAGGTGCGCCTGAGCTGTCCCGAAGCAACGGCTACTCCTCGCCCCTTGCTCCTGCTCGATAACTTGGGCCGCACGGTGCGCCGCCAGGAGCTGCCCGCCCGCGCCACCACCGCCACGCTCGATGTGCAGGGCCTCGTGCCCGGCCTCTACCTCGTGCGCTGCGGCACGGCCACCAGCCGGCTGGTTGTCGAGTAAAACCACCCGGCCCGGCGGCCGTACTTTCGGCCATGCCTGAGTACCCCGCCGTCGGCCCCACCCCGCTCACTGTCCTGTTGCCCGACGGCCGTACGCTGGGCCTCACCCGCTACGGCAGCCCCGCGCACCGGGCGGTGGTGTTTCACCACGGCTTCGGCTCCTCGGGGCTGGAATTGCCGGCTGATGCGGCTCTGCTGGCCCGGTTGCAGCTCCAGATTCTGGCCCCCGACCGGCCCGGCGTGGGCCGGTCCAGCGTGTACCGGCCCCTCACGTTTCCTTCCTTTGCCGATGACGTGGTGGCCATGCTCGATGCGCTGGAAATACGCGGGCCGGTGGGCGTGATGGGCTGGTCCGTGGGCGGGGTGCACGCGCTGGCGCTGGCGGCCCGGCATCCGGAGCGGGTGGCGGCCGGGCAGCTGCTCAGCACCTGCCTACCGCTGGGCGAGCGGGCCGCCTACCGGCACCTTTCTCCCCTCTGGAAGGCCCTGCGCTGGGGCCAAATCGGCTTCCCCTGGCTGAACCGGACCACCTTCCTCTGGCTCAGCCAGCAATGGCAACGCCACCCCGACCGCACGATTGACTGGTTTATCCGAGGCATGCGCCCGGCCGAGGCCCGCGTCACGGACCGGCACCGCGCCCTGCTGCGCGATGCGGCGGTGGCCGGCTTCGCCAACCACGGCCGGGGCGTGTATGATGACGCGCAAGCCTGGTGCCGCCCGCCCGGCTTCCGCATCGAGGACGTGCGTGCCCCCATGCGCCTCTGGCACGGCCAGGCCGACGGCGTGTGGGGGCCGGGCAATATTCCCTATCTGGCCGAGCGACTGGGCGGCGCCCCCCTGCACCTGCTGCCGGGCCAGGGCCACATGCTGTATCTGGAAAACTGGGAGGCAATATTGGAGGAGATGAGCGGGCTGCTGTAGCGCGGACTTTGTAGCCCGCGCCGCTGCGCCGCTTGGGTTTCCGCGGGCACGCGGACTACAAAGTCCGCGCTACATCCGCACCCGCATCTGGTGCCGGCCCGGCTCCTCATAATGGTAGCTCAGCAAAAACCCGCTGGTCTCGCAAATCTGGCGGGCAATGGCCAGGCCCAGGCCCACGCTGCCGGGCGGGCGCTCCGGGCCGGGGCGGAAGCGCACGAAGAGCTGGTCGGCGGGCAGGGCGCGGGGGCGGCCAGTATTTTCCACCGTCAATAGTTCCGGCGTAAGCACCACACGCACTTCCCCGCCGGGCACGTTGTGCCGGATGGCGTTGCTGAGCAGGTTGCTCACCAGAATATCAATCAGCGAGCGGTTGGCGGCCACCGGTAGCGTGGGCACCAAGTCAGTGGCGAGGATGAGGCCGGCCCCGGCCAGCTGTTCGCGCAGCTGCCCCAGCTGGGCGCGGATGGCGGCGGCCAGGTCCACGGTTTCGGTGGGGAAGAATAGCTGCTGGTCGAGGTGCGCCAGCAGCAGCAGGCTCCGGCTGAGGTGGGTGAGGCGCTGCGTCACGTCCAGCAGCGGCTCGATGTGGCCGGCCTGCTCCTCCGTGAGGCCGGGGGCCTGCACCAGCATATCGAGCTTGGTGCGGAGGATGGCCAGGGGCGTTTGCAGTTCGTGGGCCGCGTTTTCGGTAAACTCCTTCTGGCGGTGGTAGATGCGCTGGTTGCGGCTCAGCACCCGCCCGATGGCCGCGTTCAGCGCCTTGAACTCGGGGATGCGCGTGGGCGCGAGGTGCACCGGCTCGGGCTGGTCGAGCTTGTAGCGCTGCAGCTCGCCCAGCGTTTGGTAAAACGGAGCCCACAGCCGCCGCGCCAGCACGTGCTGCAGCACCAGCAGCCCCACCAGCAGCGCCCCAAACAGCAGCGCCCCCGCCTGCCCGATACGCGCCAGCAGCTCCTGGCTATCGAGCATGGTGGTGCGCAATTCCAATCGGTAGGGGCGCCCCTGAAACATCACCGGCGCGGCCAGCTGTCGGTACGGCACCGTTTTCTTCACCAGCTGATTGTACATCATCCGCACGCTGAAGGCAGCCGGCGGCCCGGGCGCGGCCAGCGGCACAAATTCCACGTTGTGGTCGAGCCGGTGCCAGAATTCCAAATCAGCGGGCGAGCGCAGGTAGAGGCGCAGGTCGTTATCCACACGCAGCTTGCGCCGGCTCAGGGTCCGGTCCACGTAGCCGTAGTAGATTTTGCGGATGAAGTGGAAGTACACGAACGTTCCCGCCGCCGCCACCACGCTGGCATAAATCAGAAAAATGACGGTGGTGCGGGCCAGCAGCTTCATGAGGAGCATTGAACATCAAACTCCCCTCCTCAGACGAGGAGAGGATGTTCGAGCCAAGGGCTCGAACGGGGGTAGTTTGATTCGTTGAACGACACCCGAACGAACCAGGCGCGAGTCGTTCAACGAATCAAACCACCCCAATTTTAGCTGCGCTAAAATATCCCCTCCTTATCCAAGGAGGGGAGTTGTCGTGCTTTCATCAGTTTGGCTCAAACCGATACCCCAGCCCGTACACCATCCGAATGTAGTTCGGCGCGCCCGCCTCCGTCAGCTTGCGCTTGAGGTTTTTGACGTGGGCGTACACGTTTTCAAACGTATCGAACTGCTCGGCTGCGTCGCCGGAAAGATGCTCGGCAATGGCCCCTTTGGTGATGACGCGGCCCTGATTCGCCAGCAGCAGCAGCAGCAGGTCGAACTCGGTGCGCGTCAACGTCAGCGCCTTGCCGGCCACGGCGGCGCGGCGGGCGGGCACGTCCACGGCCAGCTCGCCGGCTTGCAATAAGTTCGTTCCCTGGTAGTGGCGGCGGCGCACCAGCGCGGCAATGCGGGCGCTGAGCTCGGGCAGGTAGAAGGGCTTAGGCAGGTAGTCGTCGGCCCCCAGCTCTAGGCCGGTGATGCGGTCGTCGACCCCGGCGCGGGCGCTGGTGATGATGACGCCGGCCGCCTTGTGGTGACGCTGCAGCTCGCGGAGCAGGTCGAGGCCGTCGCCGCCGGGCAGGGTGAGGTCGAGCACGATGCACTCGTAGTCGTGGAGCAGCATTTTTTCCTGCGCCTGGGCGTAGGTGGTGGCCACTTCGCACACGTAGTGCTGGGCTTGCAGGTAGCTCACCACGCTGGCCAGCAGGGCCGGTTCGTCTTCGACGAGAAGCAGTTTCATGGGAATAGATGGGAATGAGGGGCAAGGTAGCGCCGTTCGGGAGTCGATGAATCTATAAAGGCTGTCATCCTGAGCGCAGCGAAGGACCTTATCACATTTGAGCAAATCATGCCAGCGTGATAAGGTCCTTCGCTGCGCTCAGGATGACAAGCTTTCGCCTCAGCTTAAAAATCAAATAAGTAAGCACTCCCTCACTTATTTTTCACAAAACGCCAAATCTTCCAAATGTATTCTAAATCGCCTCGCTACTTCGCTTCATCAATTGCGAATCCATTCCCTCTTTCTCAAAATTCCCATGAAGCGAAACTTACCCTCCTCTCCCCTTTCGGCCCGGACGGCGGGCGCGGCGCTGCTGCTGGCTGCCTGCGCGGTGGCCGGTGGCCCGGCTGCCGCCGCTTCGCCGGCTGCTTTTTTGGCTGCGGCCCCAAACGATTCCGCTCCGCTGGCACGGCGCCCCCTTACCGGCCGCATTCTGGATGGCAACGACCAGAAGCCGCTGGCGTTTGCCTCGGTGGCCATTAAAGGCACCAACCGCGGCACCACCACCGATGCCGACGGCGGCTTCAAGCTCGACGTGGACGATGGCGACGTGCTGGTGATTTCCTACGTGGGCTACGAGCTGCGCGAAATTGCCGTGCCCGCCGGGGCCAACACCCTGGACGTGCCCATGAAAACTGCCACTCACACCACCGCCGACGTGATTGTGGTGGGCAACCGCGCCTCCGAGGCCCGCACCAACGTGGACCTGCCCGTGCCCGTGGACGTGCTCACGGCCAAGGAAATCACCAAAACCGGCCAGACCGAACTGGGCCAGATGATTCACTTCACCGCGCCTTCGTTCAACTCTACCAAGCACGCCATCAGCAACGTGACTTCGTATGTGGACCCGGCTACGCTGCGCGGCCTCGGCCCCGACCAAACGCTGGTGCTCATCAACGGCAAGCGCCGCCACCAGTCCTCCGCCCTGAACGTGAACAACGTGGTGGGCCGCGGCTCGGTGGGCACCGATTTGAACGCTATTCCGACGGCCGCCATCGAGCGGGTGGAGATTCTGCGCGACGGCGCGGCGGCCCAGTACGGCTCCGATGCCATTGCGGGCATCGTGAACATTGTGTTGAAGAAAAACCCGCGCGGCGGCGTGGTTACCGGCAGCTACGGCATCACCGACAAGGGCGACGGCGCGACCTACGACACCGGCCTGAACCTGGGCCTGCCCGTGGGCAAGCGCGACGGTTTCCTGAACCTGACCGTGCAGGGCCACCACAACGACCCCACCGACCGCTCGGGCGACTACACCGGCCGCGTGTACAACTCCGATAAAGCCACCGACGATGCCCTGGTGGCCCAGAATGGCTTCAACCGCCACGTCACGAAATACGGCACGGCCCGCAACACCATGGGGCAGTTCTTCTACAACGGCGAGGTGGCGCTGGGCGAGGCCTGGCGGCTGTACTCATTCGGCGGGTATTCATATAAGGACATGACGGCCTATGGCTTCTTCCGCAACCCGAGCAACAAGGCGCGGGCCGTCCTTTCGCTTTTCCCGAATGGCTACAACCCCGTGTTCCCGGCCACGGTGCAGGACGTGGCCTCCACGGTGGGCCTGCGCCGCAAAACGGCCGGCGGCTGGAACCTCGATTTCAGCCTCGGCGGCGGCCAGAACATCATCAAGACCTACGCCAACCACACGGTGAACCCGTCGTACGGCAACGCCTCACCCACGTCGTTCTACACCGGCACCAACAAGTTTGGGCAGGTGCTGGCCGATGTGAACGTGTCGAAGTCTTTTGAGGTAAGCGGGTTGAAATCGCTGAGTCTGAGCTACGGTGGCGAGTTCCGGGTGGAGCAGTACGAGCTGCTGGCCGGCGACGAAGCCTCCTGGAAAAAAGGCCCCGTGACCACCAACAACCCCGACGTGGGCAGCAGCGGGCGCGAAGGCATCGCGGCCGTGAACGCCGTGAGTCGCACCCGCAACAACGCCGGCGTGTACGTGGACGTGCTGAGCGACATCACCGATAAATTCCTGGTGGGCGCAGCCGGCCGCTTCGAGCGCTACTCGGATTTCGGCTCGAACGTGAGCGGCAAAATCTCGACCCGTTACAAGTTCACCGACCTGTTTTCGGTGCGCGGTTCGCTCAACCGGGGCTTCCGCGCCCCCTCGATGCACCAGCTCTACTACTCCAACTACGCCGATGCCCAGTGGCTGACGCTCAACGGCGTGTTCGACTCCTACCCCATTGCCCACCTGCGCAACGATAACCCCTACGTGCAGAAATTGGGCGTGGGCCAGCTCAAAGCCGAAACCACGCTCGACTACAACCTCGGCTTCACGGCCCAGGTCACGCCCGACCTCGTGTTCACGGCCGATGCCTACCAGATTGACATCAATGACCGGGTGGTGATTTCGGGCCAGCTCGATGCCGCCAGCCCGGCCCTCAAACCGACGTTTGCCGGCTCCGGCTACGCCCAGGTACAGTTCTTCTCCAACGCCCTCGACACCCGCACCCGCGGCCTCGACGTGGTGGCCAGCTACCGCAAAAAGATGGACCGCGACCAGGAAATGGGCCTTAACCTGGCCATGGCCCTCAACGAAACCAAAGTGGTGGGCGAAGTCCGCACTCCGGCCCAGCTCGCCAACCTCGGCACCCCGCTGGTGGACCGCGTGATGATTGGCCTGATTGAAAAGGCCCAGCCGCGCTCCAAGTTCATCGGCTCGGCCAACTACCGCTACAAGAAAATCGAAGGCCTGGTGCGCGCCACCCGCTTCGGCGAAGTGACGGCCATCCAGTCCAGCGCCGAACTCGACCAGACCTTCTCGGCCAAAACCATCACCGATGTTTCGCTCACTTACGGCTTCACGCCGCGCCTGGGCCTGACCGTGGGCGCCAACAACGTCTTCAACGTGTATCCCGACGAAATCGCCTTCCCCTCGCTCACGGCCTCGGGCCAAACGCCCTACACGCGCTTCACCTCGCAGTTCGGCTTCATGGGGGCGTATTATTTCACTTCGCTGCGGTTCAGCTTCTAATTGGCTGAACGTTGAAAATCAGAACGTCATGCTGAGCGAAGCCGAAGCATCTCTACCGCGCAAGTAACTCGTTTGCTGCAACGAATGAGGTGGGACGAATTCGTTGCCTGTGGTTGGTGAGGCCGCGCAACGAAGCGGTAGAGATGCTTCGGCTTCGCTCAGCATGATTGTTCTTTTTTAATCTACCAATCCATCAACCCACCCCTTCACCACCATGCTCGCACTCGCTGGCTTTGCCATGATTCTCACCTTCATGGTGCTGATTATGACGAATCGTCTGTCGGCCATTACGGCGCTGCTGCTGGTGCCGGTGGCGTTTGCGGTGCTCACCGGCTTCGGCTCGCAGATGGGGCCGATGATGCTCGACGGCATCAAGAACATTGCGCCCACGGGCATCATGCTGGTGTTCGCCATCCTCTATTTTGGACTGATGACGGACGCCGGGCTGTTCGACCCGGTCATCAGCCGCATCCAGCGCGTGGCCCACGGCGACCCGCTGAAAATCATCATCGGCACGGCGCTGCTGGCCCTGCTCGTGTCGCTGGACGGCGACGGGGCCACCACCTACATCATCGTGGTCACGGCCATGCTGCCGCTCTACCGCCAGCTCGGCATCAACCCGCTGATATTAACCTGCATGAATATGCTGGTAGGCGGCGTGATGAACATCCTGCCCTGGGGCGGCCCCACGGCCCGCGCCATGAGCGTACTGCACCTCGACAGCACGCAGCTTTTCAACCCGCTGATTCCGGCTATGGGCGCAGGGCTGGTGTGGGTGTTTTTTGTAGCCTGGCGCTTTGGCAAGCGGGAGCGGAAACGGTTGGGGCTGGAGCATCTTAACGAAGCCGATGCCAACAAGAAAGCCGTGGTATTCAACCTCGCCGCCGGCCTGCCCCAGCCCCTGCCGGAAGGCCCTGACCTGGAGCTCTCGCCCGAAGAAAAGGGCCTGCGCCGGCCCAAGTTATTATGGGTAAACGCCCTGCTCACCATTGCGCTGATGGTGGCGCTGGTGCGCGAGCTGCTGCCGCTGCCGGTGCTGTTTATGCTGGCCTTCGCGCTGGCCGCCGTGCTGAACTACCCGAATTTATCGCAGCAGCGGCAGCGGTTTGCGGCCCACGCGGGCAATGCGCTGTCGGTGGCGGCGATGGTGTTTGCGGCGGGGATTTTCACCGGCATCCTCAACGGTACGCACATGGTGGATGCCATGGCGCAGACGTTCGTGCAGCTGGTGCCTACTTCGCTCGGCCCGCACTTCCCGGTGCTGACTGGGCTGGTGAGCGCGCCCCTTACCTTCTTCATGTCGAACGACGCATTTTACTTCGGCATCCTGCCGTTTTTCACCAAGGCGGCGGCGCAGTTTGGGATTTCGGCGGCTACCATGGGCAAAGCCTCATTGCTGGGCCAGCCGGTACATCTGCTGAGCCCGCTGGTGCCGTCCACGTATTTATTGGTGGGCCTGGCGGGAGTTGATATCGGCGCGCATCAGCGCTTCACCCTGAAATGGGCTGGCGGCACGGTGCTGGTGATGTTGGTGGTGTCGCTGCTACTGGGCATCATCCAGTTGTAGAGACGCATATTTGCGTCTCGTCGTTGACTCCGCTGAACGACATTTTGCTGATGCGGTTATGTCTGTGGAATTGAGCGCAGACCTAGTCGTTCAACGACGAGACACAATTATGCGTCTCTACTATCCCGCTATCCTAGCTTTACCCCGTGAATCAATACATCGAGCAAATTCTGCACAACCCGCTGGCCTCGCTGGCCATCGTGGGCAACCTAGTCATCATCGAAAGCCTGCTCTCGGTCGACAATGCTGCCGTGCTGGCCACCATGGTGGGCGATTTGCCCAAAGACCAGCGCCACAAGGCCCTGCGCTATGGCATTTTCGGAGCCTATATTTTTCGGGGGCTGTGCATTCTGTTCGCTTCGTTTCTCATCAAGTTCTGGTTTTTGAAGCCGCTCGGCGGGCTCTACCTGCTGTACCTGGTTTACGACCATTTCAAGGCCCGCCCCGCACACGACGACGAAGCCATCGACAAGCAAAAAAGCTGGATTTACCGCAACACGCTGGGATTGTTCGGGAAATTCTGGGCCACGGTGGCGCTGATTGAGCTCATGGATTTGGCCTTTTCCATCGACAACGTGTTTGCCGTGGTGGCCTTCACCGACAACCTGATTCTGATTTGCGTGGGCGTGTTCATCGGCATTCTGGCCATGCGGCTGGTGGCGCAGGGCTTCGTGCTGCTCATGGGCAAGTACCCGTTTCTGGAAACCGCCGCTTTCGGGGTCATCGGCCTGCTGGGCCTGAAGCTGGTGCTTTCGCTAGTGGCCCACTTCCTGCCCGGCCATCCCGTGAGCGAGGCCCTGGAAAGCGAAGCCGCCGACGTGGCCATTACCATCCTTACGGTGGCGGCCTTCGCGGTGCCGTGGGCCACGTCGCTGCTCTTCAATGTGCCCCGGCACGCCGGCGGCAGCCGCCCCACCGAAACGAAAGCCGCCGAAGCCACGAAGCAACAGGTGTAATTATTCAGGGCGCAGGCTTCACAAAAAACGCCCCGTATCAATTGATACGGGGCGTTTTTTGTGATTTGAACGAAGCTACCTTGCTACGCCGGCTGCATTTCCTTCAAGTGCAGCAGCATGTCGGCCGTCATCTTATCCAGGTCGAAGTCGGGCTGCCAGCCCCAGTCCTGCCGGGCTTTCGAGTCGTCGATGCTGGCGGGCCAGGAGTTGGCGATTTGCTGGCGGCCGTCGGGCTTGTAGGTGACTTCGAAATCGGGGACGTGCTGCTGGATGCTGGCCGTGATTTCGGCCGGCGAGAAGCTCATCGCGCCCAGGTTGTAGCTGGTGCGGACTTTGATTTGCTCGGCCGGAGCGTGCATCAGGTCCAGCGTGGCTTTCAGCGCGTCGGGCATGTACATCATCGGCAGGTAGGTGTCTTCTTCGAGGAAGCACTCGTATTTTTCGCCGGCCACAGCCTTGTGGTAGATGTCCACGGCGTAGTCGGTGGTGCCGCCGCCGGGCAGGCTCTTGTAGCCGATGAGGCCGGGGTAGCGCAGGCTGCGCACGTCCAGGCCGTGCTTGCGGTGGTACCACTCGCACCACTGCTCTCCCGCCAGCTTGCTGATGCCGTACACCGTGTTGGGATTCATGATGGTGACCTGCGGCGTGTTGTCACGCGGGGTATCGGGCCCGAACACGGCGATGGAGCTGGGCCAGTACACCTGGGCCACACCGTGGGCCACGGCCGCTTCGAGCACGATGAGCAGGCCGTCCATGTTCAGCTGCCAGCCGAAGAGCGGGTTCTTTTCCGCCGTGGCCGAGAGCAGGGCGGCGAGATGATAAATCTGCTTCGGGCGATACTGGCGGATGAGCTTGTCGAGCCGGGTGCGGTCGAGCACATCGAGCAATTCGAAGGGGCCGCCGGCCAGCAGGTCCGGGTTTTTGGGCGGGCGCACGTCGGCGGCTACCACCAGGTGGGGCTCGTAGCGCTGGCGCAGGGCGGCTACCAGTTCGAGGCCCAGCTGGCCGCAGGCGCCGATAACCAGCACGGAGCCGGGTAATACAGAAGTTTCAGTGTCGCCGGGAGTGGTGGCCATGCGCGGGGGGTCAGGTTGAGATGGGGAGAGTGGGACTTGGGCTGCAAAGATACCGGGGCGGCCGTAGCCGGACCGTGGGCAAGGGCACCGTTTTGCCCACAACGGTGTTGGAGCGCCTTAGTTACACCAACCCCGCTCCGCCCCATGCCACCCCAACCCCTGCTTTACACCCTGATTTACCGCAGCCAGGCCTCGCGGGCGGTGCACGAAGTGACGCTGCCGCCGCTGCTGCGCCGCGCCCGACTGCACAACGAGCGCAGCCGCCTCGGCGGCCTGCTGCTGTATGCCAACGGCGAATTCATGCAAGTGCTCGAAGGCCCCGAGCCCGCGTTGAGCCAGCTCTACGCCCGCATCAAGGCCGACCCGCGCCACTACGCCGTGCGCACCCTGGCCTACGGCCCCATCACGGAGCGCGCCTTTCCCGACTGGCGCATGGCCTACGTTCCGGCCGATGCCAAGGCCCTGGAAAAAATCACCGGCTTCCTGCCGTTGGCGGCGGCCCCCGGCCACGCGCCGCACCCGCCCCAGGAGGTGGCGCAGCTGTTGCATCAGTTCGCACAAGGCCGCGCCCAGGACCAATAGCGTCCGGCGGCCCGGCTGGCGGCTGGCGGTATCTTTGGGGCCATGAAGGTGCGTTTGCTGCTCTTGTATTTGGGAATCGGACTGCTGGGAAGTGCGGTGGCCCGCGCCCAAGCCCCTGCCTCGCCGCGCTACCGCAACCTGGTGATGGAAGGCGGCGGCATCCGGGGCATTGCCTACGGCGGGGCCTTGCTGGAGCTGGAGCAGCGCGGCGTGCTGGCCGGCCTCACGCGGGTGGGGGGCACCTCGGCCGGGGCCATTCAGGCGGCGCTGCTGGCGGTGGGCTACTCGGCCCAGGAAATTATCGACGTGGTGAATGCCACGCCCGTGCAGCGGCTGAACGATGGCCGGTTCATCTTTTTCGGCGGCACGCACCGGCTGGTGAAGGAATACGGCTGGTACCGGGGCGATGAGTTCAGTACCTACCTCGGCGAGCTGGTGGCCCGCAAAACCCAAAACGCCCACCTCACCCTCGGCGAGCTGCATGCGCTGGCCCTCAAAGAACCCACCCGCTTCCGCGACCTTTACACCACCGGTACCAACCTCACGCAGCAGCGCGTGCAGGTGTTCAGCTACGAAACCACGCCCACCATGCGCGTGGCCGATGCCGTCCGCATCAGCATGAGCATTCCACTCTACTTCCGGGCCGTGCTGCTCGATGCGGAGAACAAGGTGATAACCGGCACGCCCGCGCCCAGCCAGCCCGTGCAGGTGCTCGTCGATGGCGGCCTGCTGGCCAACTACCCCATCGATTTGTTCGACTACCCGCGCTACCTGGCCGCCGGCTTCACCGGCCCGCCCGATGCGCGCGGCCACGTCTTCAACCCCGAAACCCTGGGCCTGCGCCTCGACCGCGCCGAGCAGATTCCGCTGGATGGCGCGCCCGCCGGCCGCCGGCAGCTCGCCCCCTACGACATCACCGATTTCAACACCTACATGGGCGCCCTCTACACCGTGGCCCTCGAAAACCTCAACCCCGTGCAGCCCGCCGACTGGCAGCGCACCATCAGCATCGACTTTCTGAACTTTAGTCCGAAAATCAAACGGATTTCGAATGAGCAAAAAAAGCAGCTGATGGATAGCGGGCGCAAGGGCGCGCAGGCGTTTTTTAGCCGTTAGAGGTAGGGGCGGGGCCTGCCCCCGCCCGTCGTTGAACGGAATCGTTAGAACGGCGCTAACGACCGGGCGGGGGCAGGCCCCGCCCCTACTGACAATGTAATTTTGCTTCATTAAACTCACCATCCCACCAAATATGTACGCCACTCTCCAGCCCGACCTCACCCAGCAGCTTCAGGAAATCAAAGATGCCGGCCTTTTCAAAAAGGAGCGCATTATCACCTCGCCCCAGGGCGCGGAGATTGAAACCGACGAAGCCGGCGAAGTGCTAAACTTCTGCGCCAACAACTACCTGGGCCTGAGCTCGCACCCCGAGGTCATCAAAGCGGCCAAAGAAGCCATTGATACGCACGGCTACGGCATGAGCTCGGTGCGCTTCATCTGCGGCACGCAGGACATTCACAAGGAGTTGGAGGCTAAGCTGGCCGAGTTTCTGGGCACCGAGGACACCATTCTCTACGCGGCAGCTTTTGATGCCAATGGTGGCGTGTTCGAGCCGCTGTTTAATGAGCAGGACGCTATTATTTCGGATGCGCTGAACCACGCCAGCATCATCGACGGCGTGCGCCTGTGCAAGGCCCAGCGCTACCGCTACGCCCACAACGACATGGCCGACCTGGAAAAACAGCTGCAGGACGCCGTGGCCAAAGGCACGCGCCACCGCATCATCGTGACGGACGGCTCGTTTTCGATGGACGGCACCATCGCGCAGCTCGACAAAATCTGCGACCTCGCCGATAAATACCAGGCCCTGGTGATGGTGGACGAGTGCCACAGCAGCGGCTTCCTGGGCAAAACCGGCCGGGGCACCCACGAGTACCGCAACGTGATGGGCCGCGTCGACATCATCACTGGCACGCTGGGCAAGGCGCTGGGCGGGGCCATGGGCGGCTTCACCTCGGCCCGCAAGGAGATTGTGGACATGCTGCGCCAGCGTAGCCGCCCCTATTTGTTCTCAAATACGCTGGCCCCAGCCATCGTGGGCGCCAGCCTGCGCGTGCTAGAATTGCTGACGGAAAGCACCCAGCTGCGTGACAAGCTCGAAGAGAACACCAAATATTTCCGCGAAAAGATGACGGCCGCCGGCTTCGACATCACGCCCGGCGAGCACCCTATCGTGCCCGTTATGCTGTATGATGCCAAGCTGGCCCAGGAATTCGCGGCCCGCATGCTCACGGAGGGCATTTATGTGGTGGGCTTCTACTACCCCGTGGTGCCGCAGGGCAAGGCCCGCATCCGGGTGCAGCTCAGCGCCGGCCATAATCGGGAGCATCTGGACAAGGCCATTGCCGCCTTCACCAAAGTAGGCAAAGAGCTGGCCGTTCTGAAATAGAATACTGGCTCAGTCAACTGCTAAATCTATTTTATCAAGCACAAAAAAGCCCCGCTGGCAGCTGCCAGCGGGGCTTTTTGCTTGGCGCGAGGCGCTAACCTATTCGCGTACCACGCGCTGGGTGAGCACGCCTTCCGTGGTTTTCACGCGGAAGGTGTACACGCCCGACGCCAGGTGCGCCAGGTTCAGCGAGGCCGAGCCGGGGGCGATGGTGCTGGTGTGCACCACCTGGCCCAGCGAGTTCAGCACCAGCAGCTGCGAGGCCGTGGCGCGGGGGCCGCGCAGCTCCAGCGTGAGGCTGCCGTTGGGCGTGGGGTTGGGGTACACCCGCAGGCTCACGCCGGCGAGCGAAGCGGTTTGCGCAGCCGTTACCACCACCGCCAGCGCCGTCGAAGGTGCCGAGGCGCAGCCCGAGGTTGAGGTAATGACCACTGTGTAGTTGCCGTTCGGGGAGCCCGCGGGCAGCAGCAGGGTGTTGCTGGTACCGGCCGTGCCCACCAGGTTGCCGTTGCGGGAGAACTGGTAGGTGGCCCCGGCCAGCGCCGGTGCGCTCAGCAGAACGCCGCCGCCCGCCTGGGGCGTGGCCGTGAGCGTGGGCGTAGCCAGTCCGGCCACGATGGTGATGGTAGCCGTGGCCGTGGTGCCGGCGCAAGCCCCGGCAGCCGCCGCGGTGTTGGTTACCGTGTAGGTGCCGGCCGTCGAAGCGGCCAGGTTGATGGCACCCGTGGTGGTGTTGAGGCCCAGGCCGGTGCCGGTGGTCGAGAACGTGCCGGCCGTGGTGCCGGTGGCCAGCGTGGCCGCTACCGTGCTAGCCGAGCCCGAGCAATAAGTGCCCGATGGGTAGCTAAAAGTAGCCGCCGGGGCCGACGCGATGGCCAGCACCACCTGCCCGGTCGTGGTACACGAAGCAGCCGGGCCGGTGGGCGTGAGGGTGATGGTTACGCTGCCCGCCGTCACATCGGCCGCCGAGGGCGTGTAGGTGGCGTTGAGCGTGGAGGCATTGGGCGAGAACGTGCCCGTGCCGGTGCTGGTGTAGGTAGCGCCCGTAGCCGTGCCGGCAATGGTGCCAGCCAACTGGTAAGGCGTACGGCCGCAAGTGCCGGCCGACGCGGCCGGCAGCGAAGCCACCAGGCCCGCGCTGCCCACGTTCACCACAATGGGGGTGCGGGCGGCAGTGCCCACGCACTCGGAGCCAATCTGCCAGTTGTAGAAGAAGTAATAGTACGTGGCCAGCGTAGCGCCCGTGATACTCACCGTGCCGCTGGGCGAGGTGTAAGGGTACGCCGTGGCCGGCACGGCCGTGGTATAGTCCCGCACGAGGGCCGGCGTAGCAGAGCTCAGGTACAGCGTGTAGCTGCCGGCGGCAGGCACGGCAAAATTCAGGGTAAGCACCGTGGGCGACACGGCGGCCGTGGTGTTGGCCGGCACCGGCGCTATGATGGTGGCCAGCGAACCCGTGGTGCTCGTAGTGCTGCCCGAGAGCAGGTAGATGGTAGCGGTGCCAGCTGCCGCGTTGGCCGTGCGGTACACCGTCACGGTAGCAATGGTAGTGGGGCCAGTGGTAGTGAAATACAGGCCACCACCCGTATTGGTACCGTCAGCACCGTTGGTCAGGGCTTTGCCCACGTTTTCGGTGCCGCCCGCGAAGGCTTCGGCGTAGTACGTCGTGTTAGCCGTGAGGGCCGGCGTTACGAATGGGCTGCCGGTGCCCACGGCCGTACCGCCGGTAGCGGCCGTGAAGTAGCGCACCGAAATGCCCGCCGGCACCGTAGCCGCCAGCGTAGCCGTGCCGCCCGCGCAGGTGCTGAGCGGCGTAGGAGCCGCCGAAATCACCGGGTTATTCACCGTGATGGCGGCCACGTTGCTGTAGGCTGTGTTGGCGTTGCAGGTACTGCGCACGCGGTAGTAAGTGGTGCTGCTGAGCACCGGCGTGGTGTAGGTGGCCGCGGTAGCGCCGGCAATGTCTGTGAAGGTGCCGGTGGCGCTGCTGCTACTCTGGTACTGGAGGCTGCCGCTAGAGGCACCGGCCAGGCTCAGCGACGCAGTTCCGCTGCCGCAGATGTTGAAAGCAGCGGGCGAGAGCACGCCGGCCACCGGGGCCACCACCGTGCGGGTAGCGGCGGGGGTGAGCACGTTGTTGGCGGTGTTGGCATCGCCGGTCACGGTAGCCGTCACGGCAAAGGTGTAGGCACCCGGGACACTCAGGTTCAGCGTGTTGTTCAGGGTCACGCTCAGCAGCGCGCCGCTGGCCAGCGTGCCCGTGCTCACGGTGCCCGTGAGGGTTTGGGTGAGGCCCCCGGGCAGCGTGACGACCACCGTGGCCGTGGCCGGGTTGGTGGCAAAGTTGAGGGTGGCGGTGCCGGCGTTGCGAATCTGCACCACCACCGCTTCGGCGGCGCTGTAGCAGCTGGTGCCCGTGGCTGGGCCCAGCAGGGCTACCGGGGCAACATCGATGCCCACCGGGGTAAACTCGTAAGCGCCCAGGTCGGGCACGGTGCCGCGGGCAGCCCCCGTAATGTCTTGGGTGACGCGGGCGAGCGGCGTGCCGGCGTTGTTCAGCAGCACATTAGTGGGCAACAGGTTGCCGGTGCTGGCCCCCGCAAAGGCGGGGTCCGTCGAGATGCTGTTCGCGTCAAACACTTTGCCGTTGGCGGCTTGCAGGTCAGCCAGTGTCAACAGGGCCGCGCTGAAGTAGCCCACGTTGCCGTTGGGCACGTAAATGTCGTTGTAGTCGCTGCTGGTTGGGGCCGTCGAGTAGTACAGGCCGTACTTGGTGCCCGTGCTGGGCCGCGTGATGCTCACCACGTTGTTTTTCACCTCGGTGTTGGCCCCGGAGTTGTAGATGCCGTAGGTGGTGAAGACGACGGCCGACTGGTCGTCGGCGTTGATGGAGTTGTTGTAGATGTGGCTGAACGCCGAGCCCGAGTTGTAGATGAGGTACTGCGTGCTGGTGCCGTTGATGTTGTAGAGCACGTTGTTCACCACGTCGTTGGTGGTGGCGGCGGTGGCCCCGGTGCTGTTGGCCAGGTAAATACCGTACAGGGTGCTGGCCGAAGTCGGGTTGCCCGTGAATGGGTCGTGCAGGCGGTTTTTCTCAATGGCTAAGCTGCGCGACGAGCCGAAGGTGTAGAGGCCGTAGAAGCTGCTGGGGTTGGTGCGCAGCAAGCGGCTTATGTCGTTGCCGATGAACTGGGCCCCGTCCTGGTAGCCTGTATAAATCCCGTAAGTATAGAAATCGCGCACGTTGTTGTTGCGCACGGTATTGCCGGTGTTGAGCGAAGTCGTGCTGTTGCCGTACAGCGAAATGCCGTAGTAGCCCCCGTTCACAGTATTGCCCTCGATGAGGAGGTTGTTGGCCGAATTGCCGCTGGTGGTGGCGCTGGACGTGGAGCCGCTCACCACGATGCCGGCAAAGTTGGTCGACGTGGTGGCGATGTCCGCGTTGATAGTGTTGTTGCTGATGCGGTCATTGTCGGCCGCGTTGGTCAGCAGCACGCCGTAGCCGTAGGTGCCACTGGTGCCGGTGCCGCCGGTGGCATCAATGTTCAGGTTGTTGATGGTGGTGTAGTCGGTGCCATTAAGCTGCACCACCGCCCGCTGATTGGTATTGGCCGAGGCAAACCGGATGGTGCGCCCGCCGCCGTTCACCACAATGGTGTTGGTGGCGCTCACGCCGGCTATTTCGCCCAGCAGAAACTGCTCGGTGTACGGCCCGCCCGATACCGTGAAGGTCACCGGGCCGCTGATGCCGTCCTGGTTCAGGCGCGTAGCGGCATCGGTGAAGCTGGCGAAGTTGGTGCCCCCCGTGGCCAGGGCGTTATTAATGGTGTACGCCCCGCTGAGGGGGTTAGCCGTCTGGCTCGTCACCGTGATGTTGTCAATCGTAGCCGGGGGCTGTGCGCCGCCCGTGCCATCGTTGCGCCAGGTAAAAATCAGGCGCTGGGTACTCCCGCTGAGGCTGCCCGGCAGTTGGAGTGTGGTGCGGCCAAAGGCCGTTTGCAGGTTGATTTGGGCCAGCACCGTGACGCCGCTGGTGCTCAGCGTCGTGCCCGCCACCGGCGTAAACGAAGTGGGCGCTACCTGCACCAAGATGTAGTCGTAGGTGCTTTCGCCCGCCGCCTTCCAGTCAAAAGCCAGCTGAATGTTGCCCTGGCCGGCCGGCACGGTCACGTCGCGGTACATGTGCACGACGGACGACGAAGTAATGGTGTAGGCGTTGGTCACGCCCGCGTCGTTGCTGATGTAAGCCGCATTGGTGCCTGTGGTGGTAGGGCCGTTGCCCCCCGCCTTACCCACCGCCCACTGGTTAACCACGGAGCCGTTGACGAGCGTGAAGCTGTTGGTCGTACCCTCAAAGGTTTCGTTGAAAACCGTGGTGGTCTGGGCCTGGGCACCCAGGCCTCCCAGCAGCAGCAGGCCCGCGCCCAACAGGCGCGTCAGCTGCTTTGGTGGCGACAGGACACGGAGCCGCAGCCCCTGCTGCTCGCGGAGTATTTTTTTGTGCATCGAAAAAAAGAGTAAAGTGGATGAATACGAGGGTGAAAAAGGGGAATGAATGAAAAAGCAACCGGGTGGTAGCGCCGTAACTGGCAACGGGGTTTGCGCCGGCAGTCGGCGGGCTTTGGCTTCTGAGTGCGCTGGGTGAGTCGCACCAAAACCCAACTGCCTGAAAGGCACAGCACAGAACGTCTGAGAAAAGTAAAAACGAAAAGTTCGAAAACCTAATCCCTCCCCGGCTACCACCGGCGCCCCCACCCGCCAATCCACCACTCAGGCAGTTAGCCTTCAATAAATTACCCTCTACAAAATGAGTTGATGGATTGCGCCTTACCCTTACTCAGCGGGGCCTTTATCAGGCGGCGGCTTCGGCTTTGCGGGCAGCGTTGGCGGCACCGGGAGCCGGGGCTAACAGCCATTCGTTCAGGCGGGCGCGCAGCTCGCCGGTGCCCAGGTTGCGGAATACTTCGCCGTGGCGCACGAGGCTCATGGCCCCGGTTTCCTCGCTCACCACGAGCACCACGGCATCGGTGATTTCGCTCAGGCCGATGGCGGCGCGGTGGCGCAGGCCGAGCGAGGCGGGCACGTCGGGGTTTTCGCTCACGGGCAGGATACAGCGGGCGGCCCGCAGGCGGCCGTTGGCCACAATCACGGCCCCGTCGTGCAGGGGCGAAGTTTTGTTGAAGATGGAGAGCAGCAGGCGCTTGCTGATTTCGGCATCGAGCCGGTCGCCGGAATCGGCGAAAGCCGTGAGGTCGGCGGTCTGGGTGAAGCAGATGAGCGCGCCGGTGTACTTGTTGGAGAGGCTTTTGGCGGCCTCCACGAACGGGCTGATGGGCAGCGGGGCCACCTCGGCTGGGCGGCCCCAGGCCCAGCCGCGCATCCGCTCCAGGGCCGTGGCCTTGCCCACGTTCAGCAAAAACCGCCGGATTTCCTGCTGAAACAAAATGATGCTGGCCAGCACGCCCACGCTCATAAACTGCCCCAGAATCTTGGTGAGCAGCTCCATGCCCGTAGCCTTCACCACCAGATAGAGCAAGTAGAACGACACCAGCCCCAGCGCCACATTCAGGGCCACCGAGCCGCGCAAGAGCTTGTAAAGCTGGTAGAGCAGCACCGTCACCAGCAATACATCGGCCGCGTCAATCCAGCCGAAGTGCAGGAAATTGATGGGGAATGGGCCGGTCATCGGGTGGGTTGGGAGAATGAGGAGACGCTTGTCATCCTGAGCATAGCGAAGGACCTTATCACTGCTGAACTAGTTGCAGTAGTTTCAACCGGCCCAGACGTGACAAGGTCCTTCGCAAGCTCAGGATGACAAACGCCCTTCAAATTACGGCCTTTATTCCGCCATTGGAAAGGTGTTGGCAAATAATTGTATGGTTTGGCGGGCTTCGGCCACGTCGTGGGCACGCAGGAGCTTAGCGCCGCCTTGCAGGGCCACCATGTGCAGGGCCGTGGTGCCGTTGAGGGCCGTTTCGGGGCCGAGGCCGAGGGGGCCGTACACCATTCGCTTGCGCGAGAGGGCGGCCAGCACGGGCAGGCCCAGCGCCTGCAGCTCGGGCAGGCGACGCAGCAGCTCGTGGCTTTGGGCGGCCGTTTTGGCGAAGCCGAAGCCGGGGTCGAGCAGCACCTCGGTCACGCCCATGGCGCGCAGGGCGGCCAGGCCGTCGCGGAAATAGCGCAGCAGGGTGAGCACCAGGTCGTCTTCGTAGTGCGTGAGCTTGGCCATGGTTTGGGGCGTGCCGCGCAAGTGCATCAGCACGTAGGGCACGCGCAGGCGGGCCACGGTGGCAAACATTTCCTTGTCGAGGGTGCCGCCGCCCACGTCGTTCACCAGGTCGGCCCCGGCGTGCACGGCGGCTTCGGCTACACCGGCCCGGAAGGTATCGGCGGAGAGAAAGGCCTGCGGAAATTCCCGGCGCAGGGCTTCCACGGCGGGCAGCAGGCGGCGGGTTTCTTCAGATTCGGAAATATCTTCAGCGCCGGGGCGGGTGCTGTAGGCCCCGAGGTCGAGCACGGCGGCCCCAGCGTGCAGCATGGCTTCGGCGCGGGCAAGGAGGTCTTTTTCCGAAGCCACGCGGCTATCGGCAAAGAAGGAGTCGGGCGTGAGGTTGAGGATGCCCATCACCTGCGGCCGGCGCAAATCGAGCAGGCGGCCGTGGGGCGATAAAAGTGAATGGGTGAATGGGTGAATGGGTGAATGAACCAAAGAACGCATGAGGCAGGATTCGGGGCTACGAAGGCTCAATATCCAACCACGAGGGCGAACTTGCGGCAGTGAAGCCGGTGCTGCGCTCATTCACTCATTCACCCATTCACTTATTCACCCATTGAACACCCCCGAACACTACGACCTGCTGCTGGCCCGCTGCCGCACCCTGTTTCTGGCTAAAACCCACGACTACGGCACGGCGTGGCGCATTTTGCGCCTGCCCTCGGTCACGGACCAGATTTTTATCAAGGCCAACCGCATCCGGACCATTCAGGAAACGGGTGTGCAAATGGTGGCCGATGACGTGAACGAGGAGTTCGTGGCCATCATCAACTATTGCCTCATCGCCCTGATGCAGCTGCACCTGCCCAAGGAAACCCCGCTCGACATGGCCCCCGATGCCGTGGCCCTCGCCTACGACCACGAAGCCGCCGAAAACCGCCGCCTGCTGCTGGCCAAAAACCACGACTACGGCGAAGCCTGGCGGCAAATGCGCGTAGCCAGCATCACGGATTTGATTCTGATGAAGCTGCACCGCGTGAAGCAGCTCGAAGACATCGGCGGCGCGGCCCTGGTGAGCGAGAGCGTGGAAGGCAGCTACCGCGACATGCTGAACTACGCGGTGTTTGCGCTGATTTTGCGCGGGGAGGGGTAGAACGTCATGCAGAGCGCAGCGAAGCATCTTGCCCGCCACCATTAATTAGTTATAGCACGCGAGATGCTTCGCTGCGCTCTGCATGACGTTCTTGTTCATGACGTTCTTATTAATGTCTCATAACCCCACACCAAGCCCCTGCGTTTTGCCACCGGCTTACCTTTGTTTCTATGTCTCCAACTAGCTCCGCTCCGGCCGTCGCGCCGGCCCCTCATTTGTTGCGCACCATCACCCGCGTGTGCTGGTTTTTGCTGGGCGCGCTGTTCATTTTTTCGGGCCTGATTAAGCTGAACGACCCGGTGGGCACGGCCTACAAGCTGGAAGAATACTTCGAGGTGTTTGCCGTTTCGGTGCCCGCGCTGGAGGGTTTCTTCTTCTGGTTCAAGGACATTTCGCGCACGCTGTCCATCCTGCTTAGCTCGCTCGAAGTGATTCTGGGCGTGGCGCTGCTGCTGCGCTGGCACCTGCGCATCACGCTGTGGGTGTTGCTGGGGCTGCTTATTTTCTTCGCCTTCCTCACCTTCTATTCGGCGGCCTTCAACAAGGTGACGGACTGCGGCTGCTTCGGCGATTTTATCAAGCTCACGCCCTGGACCTCGTTTGCCAAGGACATGTTCCTGCTGGTGCTGTGGCTGGTGGTGTTCACGCACCAGCGGTTTTTGCGGCATTCCTTCGTCACGGGCACGTTCGGGATTATGGTCATGACGTTTGCCACGGCTATTGCCATCGGCATTGGGGTGCGGGCGCTGGGCCACCTCCCCTACTTCGATTTCCTGCCCTATAAAGTCGGCAACGACATTGGCAAGCTGATGAAGCCCGCCGAGCCCGCCCAATACCGCTACACGATGACGCGCAACGGCGAAACCAAGACTTTCGACGCCTACCCCACTGATACCACCTGGAAATACCAGGCCATGGAATCGCTGAATCCCAAAACCTCCACCCCGGTCATCACCGATTTCGAGGTATCGGATGTCAACGGCAACTCCTACACCCAGGAGCTGCTGAAAGGCAGCAAGCTGGTGCTCATCGTGCAGAACACCAACAAGACAGACCGCGACCGGTTCACGGCCATCAACAAGCTGATGGAAGATGCCGCCAAGTCGCGGCGCGGCATCACGGCGCTCACCATCACCAGCACCAGCGCGGCCAAGTTCGACTCGTTCCGCCACGACGTGAACCTGGCCGGCCCCTACTATTTCGCCGATGCCACGGTGCTCAAATCCATCATTCGCTCCAACCCCGGCCTCATGGTGCTGCAAAACGGCGTGGTGAAAGCCAAGTACCACTACCACGACATTCCAGAACTGTGGCAGATAGAAAAGGTGCTCAAGGAGTAACGGTATGCTCGCCTTCATCCTCCGCCGCTTAGCTCAGGGCGTGCTCGTGCTGGTGGGCGTGGCCTGCACGGTGTTTCTGCTCTTCAACGTGCTGCCCGGCGACCCCGCCGCGTTGCTCGCTGGCCAACGCTCCGACCTGGCCACCAAAGCCGCCATCACCGCCGACCTCGGCCTCGACCAGCCCCTGCCCGCCCGCCTGGTGGGCTACCTCAACGATATTTCGCCGCTGGGCCTGCACCCCGCCGACTCGGCCGGCCGCGCCCGCTACGGCGGCTTCGCGCTGCTGCCGCTGGGCACTAAAGCATTGGTACTGAAAACGCCCTACCTGCGCCGCTCCTTCCAGAGCAATAAGGACGTGCTGCGCATTCTGCTCGATTATTTCCCCGGCACCATGTGGCTGGCGCTGGCGGCCATGCTCATTGCCAGCGTGGGCGGCGTGGCCTTTGGCGTGGTGGCGGCGCTGCGGCCCCAGTCGTGGCTCGATAGGGTGCTGGTAAGCACCTCGGTGCTGGGCATTTCGGTGCCGTCGTTC
This sequence comes from Hymenobacter segetis, assembly GCF_054776495.1. Classification (NCBI taxonomy): domain Bacteria; kingdom Pseudomonadati; phylum Bacteroidota; class Cytophagia; order Cytophagales; family Hymenobacteraceae; genus Hymenobacter; species Hymenobacter segetis. The sequence goes on from NZ_BAAHBV010000002.1 coordinate 1,379,811, forward strand.
GTGGCCGCCATTCTTATTGCCGTCACCTTCGGCTTCTACTGGAGCCATTGGACGGGCCTGAGCCTCACCGGCCAGCTCTATGAAACGGACCCGTTCACGGGCGAACGGCACTTGGTGCTGCGCAATCTGCTGCTGCCGGCCGTGGCGCTGGGCATCCGGCCGCTGGCCATTATCACGCAGCTCACGCGCTCTAGCATGCTCGATGTGCTAAGCCAGGACTACATCCGCACAGCCCGCGCCAAAGGTCTGAGCCGCACCGCCACCGTGCTGCATCACGCCCTCCGAAACGCCCTGAACCCGGTGGTCACGGCCGTGTCGGGCTGGCTGGCCTCGCTCATGGCGGGCGCGTTTTTCATCGAATACATCTTCAACTGGAAAGGCCTGGGCACGGTGACGTTACGCGCCGTCGAGAACCTTGATTTTCCGGTGGTTATGGGTTCAACGCTGTTCGTGGCCGCCCTGTTTGTGCTGATAAATATTGTAGTGGACGTGTTATACGCCGTGCTCGACCCGCGCGTGAAGCTCAGCTAAAAGCTGCGCCAGCATAATCTCAATTCACGTCAGGACTTGTGAAGCAGCCTCTCCCCGACTCCATCATTTCTCGCGGCGGCTCCGGGCACTTGAGCCTGGTGGGCCTGCCCGGCGCGGGCAAAACCACGCTTGGCCGCCAGCTGGCCGCCCACTTCAACCGCCCCTTTCTGGACTTGGATGTGGCCATTGAAGCCCGCACCGGCCGCAGCGTGCGCGCCATTTTTGCCGAAGACGGCGAGGCGAGTTTTCGGGCTGTGGAATCTTCGGTGCTACGCGAGGCCCTCGCCCACGCCGGCCCGCCGCTGGTGCTGGCCACAGGCGGCGGCACTCCGTGTTTTCACGACAACATGGCGCTGCTCAACCAGGCCGGCCCCACGCTCTGGCTCGATGTGCCCATCGAGGTGCTGGCCGCCCGCCTGCCCCCCGAGGAAGTAGCTAAACGCCCCCTGCTGGCCGCCGCCGGCGGGGCCGAAGCCTGGCTGCGCGAAACTCTTGCCGCCCGAAGTAAGTTTTATGCCCAGGCGCGGCTGCGGTGCGGGGCGGCCTGCACGTTGCCGGCCGTGGTGGCCCAGCTGGCGGGGGCCGGATTTGCTCTGCCCGCCACATTGCCGCCTGCATCGTAATTTTGTTAATTGATTCGTTCGACGTTTGTTACCCCTATGCAATCAGTATCCACCGAAGAACCGGCTGTAAACGAGGCTCCTACACCCGCTACAGCAGCCCCTGTCCGGCCCAAGCACAAAGGCTCTGCCCAGCTTTTCCAGAACCCGGTGCTGGAGCGGCTTTCGCACACGCACATTGCGCTGCCGGTGGGCATTTTTGCCGCTACGGGCATCATCAGCATGTATTATGGCCTCACGCACGGCTTCATGACGGGCGTGGCCGCGCTGGGGCTGTTCCTGGTGGGGCTGCTGGCTTTTACGTTCGTTGAGTATCTGGTGCACCGCTACGTGTACCACATTCCGGCCACCACGCCGGGCCGCGCCAAGTTCCAGTACACCATGCACGGCGTGCACCACGAATACCCCAAGGACAAGACCCGGCTGGCTATGCCGCCCATCATCACGGTGTTTGTGGCGTCGCTGCTGTTCTTCATTTTCCGCTTCAGCTTCGGCTCGTATGCGTTTGGGCTGCTGTCGGGCTTCACGTTTGGCTACGCCATGTACCTGTTTGTGCACTACGCCATTCACGCCTACTCGCCGCCAAAAAACTTCCTGAAGGTGTGGTGGACGCACCACAGCCAGCACCACTACCGGCAGGACGAGGTAGCCTTCGGCGTGAGCAGCACGCTCTGGGACCACATCATCGGCACTATGCCCAGCAAGAAAAGCGCCTAGCTTTTCGATAAGGCTAAGACGCAAAAAGCGCGACTCCTGCTTAGGAGCCGCGCTTTTTTATTGTCGCTACGTGCCGAATTAGGGGCGGGGGCCACGCATTTTGCTCACGATGAAGAACAACAGCGCCACTACGATAAACACGGCGATGATGCCCGTGTAGGCACCGGCTTTAAAAATGTCGCCAATGACTGCGCAACCGGTGAGTGTAGTGGCCAGGGCGAAGAGAAAGATGAAGATGGAAAGACGGGAGGCGTTCATGGCGTGAAAGAATGAAGAAGGGAGGTGAAAGCCGCGTAGCACGCTGGCTGCGGGGTTAGGGCTGATACTGTGCCCGTACCAAAAAGGTTAGCGTCAATCCCTCGCTAACAGTAGTTATTTCAGCAAAACAGCCCGGCCGAGATATTCTCGACCGGGCTGTTTTCTTTTCAATTATCAGCAGCGGGGACTTTACCAGCTGCCGCTGGCACCGCCGCCGCCGCTGCTACCACCGCCAAATCCGCCGAAGCCGCCACCTCCGCCGCCCCCTCCACCCCAGCCGCCGCCACCGCCGCCGAAGCCGCCGCCGCCGAAGATGATGGGCGGAATGAAGCCGCCGCCAAAGCCCCGGTTGCCGCGCCCGCCGCCGCCGCCCCGGTTGCGTATCATGGTGAACACGATGACCATCACGAGAATAATAATCCAGAATGGAAAGCCCGAGCCGGTGCGGTCGCCCCGGTCCTGGCGCTGGGCGTCGGCGGGGTCGGCCTGGTATTCGCCTTTGGCGAGGGCAATGAGCTGGTCGGTGGCTCTATCAAGACCCGCGTAGTACTGGTTTTGGCGGAAGGCCGGCACCAGCGTGTTGCTGATGATGCGCTTGGCCAGAGCGTCGGGCACGGCTCCTTCCAGGCCGTAGCCGGTCTGGATGCGGGCGGTGTGCTCCTGCTTTGCCACCAGAATCAGGATGCCGTTGTTTTTGCCCTTGCGGCCAATGCCCCAGCCTTCGTACAGCTTCTGGGCGTAGTCAGCAATGTCGTCGCCGTCGAGGGTGGGCACGGTGACCACGGCGATTTGCGACGACGTGCTGTCGTTGTACGCCACCAGCTTGCGTTCCAGCTGGTCGGCCTCGCCGCCCTGCATCAGCCCGGCCAGGTCGTTGACAAGGCGCGGGGGATTGGGCCGGGGCGGGATGTTCTGCGCCGCGCTACTGAGGGCTGAAACCAGCCCGAGCAACAGCAGCAGCATTGGCAGCCACCGCTTTGGCACGCCCGGTTTTAGCAGGGAGAAGCGGAACAAAGTCGATATCCTGGCAGTAGCCACGGAATTTTTCATGCGTCGGAAGACGGTTTTTGGCCGCCGAAAGAAATGGAATCGTCCAGCTCGTTCTGGTCGGTAGCGGCGTTGTAGGGGAAATAGCGCTTGAGCTGCTCGCCCACCATTTTGATGCCGCGCTCCAGGCCCAGCACGTAGTTTTCGTGCCGGAACTGCTCAAGCACGGCTTCCTTGGTGGTTTCCCAGAAGTCGTCTGGCACGGCGGCATTGATGGCCGAATCGCCCACCACGGCAAACTGCCGGCTTTGCCAGGCCAGGTAAAACAGCACGCCGTTGCGGGCGGCAGTTTTGTGCATGTTCAACTCGCCAAATACCTGGGCGGCGCGGTCCAGCGGCTCGGGCGTGGGGCAGGTGTCTTCGAGATGCACCCGAATTTCGCCGGAAGTGGTGATTTCGGCCTGCCGGATGGCGGCTACTAGGGCTGCATCCTGGGCGGGAGTGAGGGGGGAAGTCATGGTAAGTTAGAAGTTAACAGAACGTCATGCTGAGCGCAGTCGAAGCATCTCTACTGCAATAGCAATTAATTACTTGCGCGGTAGAGATGCTTCGACTCCGCTCAGCATGACGTTCTATCAATTAAACTTAGAATTGAACCGTAGGAGCCTTGCTAGCGGCCGCGTCAGCCTCGAAATACGGCTTGGGCTGGAAGCCGAACATCCCGGCAAACAGGTTATTTGGGAACGAACGGGTGAACGTGTTATAGTCGTTGGTCACGGCGTTGAACTTGTTGCGCTCCACGTTGATGCGGTTTTCGGTGCCTTCAATCTGGGCCTGCAGTTCCTGGAAGTTGGCGTTGGCCTTCAGGTCGGGGTAATTCTCCGACACGGCCAGCAGGCGGCCTAGTCCGGCCGAAACCTGGCTCTGGGCTTCCTGGAATTTCTTGATGTTTTCGGGGGTCAGGTCGTTGGCATTCAGCTGTACGCTGGTGGCTTTGGCGCGGGCTTCGATGACGCTGGTGAGGGTGCCCTGCTCAAACTTGGCGGCCCCTTTCACGGTGTTCACCAAGTTGCCGATGAGGTCGTTGCGGCGCTGGTAGGCACTTTGCACGTTGCCGGCCTGGGCTTTCACGGCTTGGTCGCGCGTCACCATGCCGTTGTAGCCGCAAGAGGACTGAGTGAGCAACAGGGCCAGGCCCGCGAAATAGAGAAGAAAGCGTTTCATGATGGGTTGTGAAGGGTGTTGGTGAAGGGTATTCGGGGGTTGAAAGCGCCGCGGGCCAAACCTACGGCCGCTGCCCCGGTTGGGTACCGGGTTTGGGGCAAAGTACGCAGCTTAGCCCTAGTAGTTGTAGCTTGCTGCTTAGCTGGCCCGAACGCCTTCATTTATCGTCCTCCCGCCTACTTCATTACACAGCCCTGTTTCATGAAAGCTGTTATTCCCGTTGCCGGCATTGGCTCGCGCCTGCGCCCCCACACCCACACCCAGCCCAAAAGCCTGGTGCCGGTGGCCGGCAACACCATTCTGGGCCACATCATCGACCGTTTGCAGGCCGCCGGCCTCACCGATTTTGTGTTCATCGTGGGCTATCTGGGCGATAAAATCGTGCGCTACGTGCGCCGCCAGTACCCCGAGCTCAAGGCCACGTTTGTGGTACAGGAGCCGCGCGAGGGCATCGGCCACGCCCTGTGGCTGGCCCGCGAGGAGTTTCGCCACGACCCCGACGGCGTGCTCATCATGCTCGGCGACACCATCGTGGACGTGGACTTGGCCGCCCTGATGGCCACGCCCGGCTCGGTACTCGCCGTGAAGGAAGTGAAAACCCCCAGCATGTTCGGGCTGGTGGAAACCGGCAACAGCGGCCGGGTAAACAAGGTGGTGGAGAAGCCCAAAATTCCGAAATCGAACTTCGCCATGGTGGGCCTCTACAAGCTGGCCTACCCTGAAAAGCTGGCTCAGGCCCTGGAATGGCTCATCGATTCGGACGTGCGCACCCACGGCGAATTTCAGCTTACCGATGCGCTGATGCACCTCATCGAAGAAGGCGAGGTGATGACGACGTGCCCGGTAGACAACTGGTTCGACTGCGGCCGCAAGGAAACGCTGCTCGAAGCCAACGCCCGCCTGCTGAACCGCCCCGAGTTTCTGGAAGGCCAGGACTATTCCGAATACCCCGATACGGTTATTATTCCCCCGGTCAGCATCGGGCGCGGCTGCCAGATTTCGCACTCCATCATCGGCCCCAACGTAGCCATCGGCGACAAAACCATTGTCAAAAACTGCATCCTGAGCGACTCCATCATCGGCAGCTACTCGGAGCTGCGGGCGGCCGTGATGCACGACTGCATCGTGGGCTCCGACGCCTCTTTCCGGGGCATGAACCACTCATTGAACATCGGTGATAACACGGAAATTGATTACAGTTAAGACGGCGCGGGCCGCGCGATTACCGCTGCTATCAAAACCAAAAAGCCCCGACTGCCAGTGCAGTCGGGGCTTTTTAGTATGCTCAATCAAGCCTACCTGAGAGCCGGCCCCAACGCGGAGCCGGCTCAGAAAATCTAGTTGATAACCACGCGCTTGGCCAGGCTGGCATCGCCGGCCCGGAGACGCAGCGTGTACACGCCGGTCGCCAAATCGGCGGTAGGCACCGTGAACGAGGCACCGGCAGCGGGCAACGCTACCGACTGCTTGCGCACCACCTGCCCGAGGGCATTGAGCAGTTCGGCCTGTACGCTCGTGGCGTTGGCCACGGCGGGCACCCGCACGGTGAAGCTCTCGTGGGCCGGGTTGGGGTACACGCTCACCCCGGTGGCCGTGAGGGCCGTGGTGGTAGCAGTGGTCACGACGTAGCTCACGTTCACGTTATCGAGGCCGATGTCAGTGCTGCCGTTATCACCCGTGGCGCGGAAGCGGATGATGCTCGTGGCCGTAGCACCCGTCAGGGGCACGGTGTAGGTGGTCCAGCTGGCGGCCAGCACCTGCGTGAACAAGGGCGTGGTGCTGAACGTAGCCCCACCGTCGGTGCTCAGCAGCACCTCGATTTTGTCCGAGCCGGAAGTATTGATGTAGTCAAACTTCAGCGTAGGCACGCTTGTGGCCGTGCCGGCGCTGATGTTGGCGTAGAGGTCGAACAGAGCGAATTCCGTTACCGGGAACACGTTGCCGGAGTGGTAGCGGGCCGAGAACAAGGACGAAGCCCCGCCCGCATTGCTGCCGGCCGGCGTGTAGCCATACGAGGTCGACGTCCAGTTGGCAGCCGCGCCGTCGTCGTAGCGGCGGAACGAGGCGTCGGGGTCATTGCCCGCCGTCATTTTCCAGTTCAGGCTGGGCACCTCGCGCAGGGCGCAGTTGCTCACCCACGTGTTTTCAAACGTCTGGGTGTAGGGCAGCGTGGCGTAGGTTGGTGTCACGCAGGCGAAGGCCGTGGTGAAGGTGGCCGTCGCAGGGGTCGAGCTGCCGCCGCCGGTGCAGTTGGCGGTCAGCGTTACGGTGTAGCTAGTGCCGGGCGTGAGGCCGGTGAGGGTGATGGGTGAGGTGGTGGCGTTGGCCTGGGTGGTGGTCGGCACAGTCGTCACCGTGTAGCTGGTCGAACCGCTGGCCGGAGCCGTGAACGTCACTTGGGCCGTGGTGGTAGTGATGGTAGCCGCCGGCACCGCCAGAGCCGTTACCGGCGCGCAGGCCACGTAGCTGATACCCACGTTATCGAGGCCGATGTCGCTGCTGCCGTTGTCGCCCGTGGCGCGGAAGCGGATGATGCTCGTGGCCGTGGCGCCGGTCAGCGGCACGGTGTAGGTGGTCCAGCTGGCAGCCAGGATTTGTGTGAACAAGGGCGTGCCGAACGTGGCCCCGCCATCGGTGCTCAGCAGCACTTCAATTTTATCCGAGCCCGAAGTATTGATGTAATCAAACGTGAGCGTGGGCGTGCCCGTGCTACCGCCCGCGTTGGCGTAGAGGTCGAACAAGGCGAATTCCGTCACCGGCGACACGTTGCCGGAGTGGTAGCGGGCCGAGAAGGCCGACGTAGCCCCGCCGGCGTTGCTGCCGGCCGGCGTGTAGCCGTAGTTGGTCGAGCCGCCGGTCCAGTTGCCGGCCACGCCGTCGTCGTAGCGGCGGAACGAGGCGTCCGGGTCGGTAGCGCCGGGGGTCAGCTTCCAGTTCAGGCTGGGTACGTCGCGCAGGGCGCAGTTGCTCACCCAGGTGTTCTCAAACGTCTGCGTGTAGGGCAGCGTGGCATACGTGGGCGTCACGCAGGCGAAGGCCGTAGTGAAGCTCACCGGGGCCGTGGTCGTCGAGCTGCCGCTGCTGCCTGAGCAGTTGGCAGTCAGCGTCACGGTGTAGGTGGTGCCGGGCGTCAGGCCGGTGAGAGTGATGGGCGAAGTCGTGGCGTTGGCTTGGGTGGTGGCCGGCAAGGTGGTCACCGTGTAGCTGGTCGGGGTGCTGGGCGAAGCGGTGAAGGTCACCTGGGCCGTAGTCGTGGTAATGTTAGCCGCCGGTACTGCCACCGTCGTGGGCGGTGCGCAAGTCACGTAGCTGATGCTCACGTTGTCGAGGCCGATGTCGCTCAGACCGTCATCGCCGGTGGCGCGGAAGCGGATGATGCTCGTGGCCGTGGCACCCGTCAGGGCCACTGTGTAGGGGGTCCAGGTAGCGGCCAGCACCTGCGAGAACAAAGGCGTGGTGCTAAAGGTGGCCCCGCCGTCGGTGCTCAGCAGCACCTCCAGCTTATCCGTGCCCGAGGTGTTGATGTAGTCAAAAGTCAGCGTGGCTGTGCCCGTGCCGCCGCTCACGTTGGCATAAAGGTCGAGTTGGCCCTGGCTGCCCGCGGTGGCGTTATAGGAGTGGAAGCGCGCCGAGAACGACGACGTAGCGCCGGCGGCATTGCTGCCGGCCGGGGTGTAGGCGCCGCTGGTGGTGCTCCAGCCGCCGGCGGTGCCGTCGTCGAAGCGCCGCCAGGCGTTGTTGCCCGTCAGCGGAGAGGAGCGCCAGTTGGCATCGGGCACATCGCGGGTGCCGCAGGCATTGGCCCAGGTGCTCTCAAAGGTTTGCGTGTAGGGCAGGGCGACGTAGGGTGCCGCCACGCAGGCGGTGGTGAAGGTAGTGGTGACCGCCGCCGAAGTGGTACTGCCAGCGCAGTTGGTGGTCACGCTCACGGTGTAGGTGGTGTTGGGCGTGAGGCCCGTCAGGGGCACGGGAGAGGCCGTGGGGGCGGGCGTGACGGTGGTAGCCGTGCCGCCGGCGGGGGTATAGGTCACGGTGTAGCTGGCCCCGCCGCTCGGAGCGGTGAAGGTCACGTTGGCGGTGGTGGCGGTGATGTTGGCCACACCCAGGCTTGCCACGATGGAGCAAGTCACGTAGCTCACATTCACGTTATCGAGGCCGATGTCGGTGCTGCCGTTGTCGCCCGTGGCGCGGAAGCGGATGATGCTCGTGGCCGTGGCGCCGGTCAGCGGCACGGTGTAGGTGGTCCAGCTGGCAGCCAGGATTTGTGTGAACAAGGGCGTGCCGAACGTGGCCCCGCCATCGGTGCTCAGCAGCACTTCAATTTTATCCGAGCCCGAAGTATTGATGTAATCAAACGTGAGCGTGGGCGTGCCCGTGCTACCGCCCGCGTTGGCGTAGAGGTCGAACAAGGCGAATTCCGTCACCGGCGACACGTTGCCGGAGTGGTAGCGGGCCGAGAAGGCCGACGTAGCCCCGCCGGCGTTGCTGCCGGCCGGCGTGTAGCCGTAGTTGGTCGAGCCGCCGGTCCAGTTGCCGGCCACGCCGTCGTCGTAGCGGCGGAACGAGGCGTCCGGGTCGGTAGCGCCGGGGGTCAGCTTCCAGTTCAGGCTGGGTACGTCGCGCAGGGCGCAGTTGCTCACCCAGGTGTTCTCAAACGTCTGCGTGTAGGGCAGCGTGGCATACGTGGGCGTCACGCAGGCAAAGGCCGTGGTGAAGGTGGTGGTAGCGGTGGCCGCAACGCCCCCGACGGAGCAGTTGCTCACCACGTTCACCGTGTAGGGCGTGCCCGCCGTGAGGCCGGTGAGCACGAGCGGGGCGGCCGTCGTGGCATCGGTGATGGTGTAGGTGTTGGTGGCGGGCGTCGTCGTCACGGTGTAGTTGGCCACGCCCGAGGTGGGCGCGGTAAACGACAGGCTGGCCGAGGTGGTGGTAATGGCGCTGATGGTAAGCGCCGTGGGAGCCGCGCAGGCCGTGGCCGTCACCAACCGGGTTTCGGTGGGCAGCGAAGCTCCGGTAGCGTAGGTGGCCACAATGCTCACCGCGTAGGGCGTATTAGCAGCCAGGCCGGTGATGGTGAAGGGCGAGGCCGTGACCGTGAAGGGGCTGCCGGTGACGGCGGGCGTCACGGTGGCGGTATAAGAAGTGGGGGCGGTAGCCGCAGCCGGGGCCACAAAGGCCACCGTGGCCGAGTTGCCCGTGACGGCCGTGGTCGTGGGCCGGATGGCCGGCAGCTCCGCCTTAGCGGAAGGCGTGTAGGTATACGTGAGGCCCGAGGCTGGAATCAGGGTGGCGCTCACGGCTACCGTGGAGGTGCTGGTGAGGGCGGCCCCGGTGTTGGTCTGGTCCCAGCCCACGGCACTCGCGCGGTTGTTGAAGTCGGTGGCGGCGGCCCCGCGCAGGCCCACCTGCGGGTTGGTGCCCGTGCCCAGGCCGGTGAAGCTGCCGTACACGATGCGGATAACGTTGCTGGTTTCAACCAACCGAATTTGGTAGTTCTCTACCCCGTTCAGGCCGCCGTAGGCCCCCCAGTTGGCGTATTGCACCACAAACTCGCGGTTCGGGGCCGTGCCTTCGGTAGAGGTGCTGATGGCCGCCCCCGTATTGCTCCGGCCGCCCCCATCGAGGCCAAACGCGGAGATGGCCCCGTCGTAGCCGGTGGTCGAGGAAATGGGCGTGTAGGTAGCAGTGCCCGGCGCGGTAGCGCCAAACGTGATGTACCCGTTCGAGGTGATGCGCAGGGTGGTGTAGGCCGTGCCCGCGTAGGTGAACGTGAAGGGCAGCGTAGTGGCGGGGTACACCACGTTATCGTCGCTGGCGGTGCTGATGACCGTGCCGGTGATGGCCGTGTAAGTGCCCGTGCTTTGGGTGAAGCCGTAGGCATCGGCCCGGCTCTGGGCGTGGCCCAGCGCCGGCAGCAGCCAGGCCAGCAGCGCCAGCGCGCCGGCCCAACGGCCACTCCGCGCGCGGCGGGGCGTGATTTGTAAATGATTTACCATGCTTAAAAAAGAAAAAGGGGGTGAAAAAAGTGTTCGGGGAAAACACATCGGCAAATCTAGTGCGTTAGCCGTTGTTTGCGTAATTCTTTTAGGGTCATTCGGTTCTTTACCATTTCGGCCGCCTGGCTGCCGTCCTGGCGCTGGCCAAACACCCGGCGGTAGCTCCCCGGCAGCTAACCCGGGCTGCGCCCCGCCGCCCCCGGTTGCCTCATAGGCCCCGGCACCCCGTTTCCAGCCCCAAACCACTCACCCAGAATGTCAGCAGAAACGCCAACACGCACCAACCCCACTCTTTAAAATCAGCGCTTTAGCGGCCGCCGGAACGTCCAGTAGGATTTGCCTTTCGGCTGCATCAGCCACGTTCGCTTGCCGGCGCGCATGCTGTCCACAAACAGGTAGTGCAAGTCGCTCATCACGGTGCCTTCGGACGCAAAGTATGAATGCCCCAGAAAGTCGGTTGACACCCCCGTGGCATCAATCGTCTCCACGCCGCGCATCAGGAGCATCCCAGGCCCCGCCTGCCCGGCCCGCATGTTATGGTTGATGCGCTGCGACAACCGCAGCGCGTTGTCGTTGCTGGAAGCATAGAGCGTCACGTTCAGCTTGCCGTTGATAACCGGAGCAATTTTGGTCTTGAAATCCGCCACACTGATGTCGGGGGCCGTCAGCACGATTTCGCGCACATGGCGGTTGCGAAACAACTGCGGCTCCTTCTGCATCAGGTCTTGCAGCGTGGCCAGCATAATGCGGTTGCCCATGCTGTGCGCAATCAGGTAGATGTTGGTGGCCGAGGATTTTTGCAGAAACGTGCGCATAAAGGCTTCAAATTGCGCCACCGATGCCTGATTGCGCTTCTCATCGATGCGGTAAGCCAGGCCGCTGCCCTGCGAAGGCCAGCTAAACAAGAGCGGAGCCCCTTTGAAGCCCAAATCGTAGGTGAACTGGGCCGTGCGAAACAGCGCCGTCCGGAAGTCGTTGTTGAAGCCGTGCACGAATACGAACGCATCCCGGTTGGCCGACGCGTCGCTTTTGTAGTTCATCAGGTTCAGCAAATCCTCCTGCGAGAGCAGCTTGGTTGACTCCAGGATGAGGTGTTTGGCCGGGTTGGGCTTCCCGATTTCGTAGCCCATGAAGGTCGCCGGCAGCTCCACCTGCCCCAGCTTGTGGTCGCGCGGAATGCTGACCTGGCAAGTGCCATACCGGGTAATGGCCTTTTCCTTGCCAAAATTAATGGCCTGCCTGGCCTTGGGGTTTACGGGCAGCAGATTGCGGTTGGTGCAGAAGAAAACGGTGACCATGCGTTTGGCTTTCTCCTTTTGCTCCTGCGCCTGCACCATCTGTTCGATGGGGTCGCGAGCCGGCCGGGGGCTCATGGTCACGCGGATTTCCGGGCAGCCTTTGTTGGAGGCCGGTCCGGGCCGGGTGGGGCAGCGGTCCTGGACATCGGCCACGCCATCGCCGTCCTGGTCGGGGCAGCCCGACAGGGCGGGTGAGCCTTTGGCGGTGGGGCAGCGGTCCTGGGCATCGGCCACGCCGTCGCCGTCGGTATCGAGGGGGCAACCGTTGGCATCCACTGCTACCCCGGCCGGCGTGTCGGGACATTTGTCCTGGCCCAGGGCCACGCCATCGCCATCGGGGTCACGCTCCAAGGCTTTGCGGGCCATGCGCGGGGCGCAGGCCTCCAGCAAAACCATCAACAGAAAGACCATAAAACCGGCTACTGGCCGGGGTAGAAAAGGATTGAAACGGCTGCAAAACATGAATTTCTGATTTTATGATAGATACCTGGCCAAACTTAATCATATCCAACCTCAAATAAATATTGTTAATCAATATTATGTGAAAGCCATGCTTCCGCTATTTCCCCGGCGGGGCATTTGGGCAACACCTGCACTTGGCCGGCTCAGCCCTGGCCTGGCCCGGTGGGTACTGCCACCGTGGGGCGATAGTATGAAAACCCTAATAAGTTGCGCCCAAAACCGTACTTTTCCGGTAAAATCGCGCTGCTTATGACTTTCCGCCCCGTTCTGGCCTTTCTGCTGGCTCTTGTTCTGTTCACCGCCCGCGCCCAAACGCCCCTCGGCCAGCCCTCGCTTGATGAATCCAAGGTGCAAATCTGGTGCGCCACGGTGCGCTTCGTGTACGATGATGCCGGCCGGCCCAACCTCAAAAGCACCGTGCGCTGCGACGGCGGCAACCTCGACGCCCTGGCCGCCAGCATCCGGCCCGACAGCCTGCGCGTGTACAGCGTGCTCTACCAGTCCATCGAAGGCCGGGGCGCCATTTATCAGGGCAAGAAAGACAACCCCGCCCGGCTGGCCGCCCTCACCAAAGCCATTGTAAGCAAGCTGAAAAGCTCGCCTGCCCGCCGCAAAGCCCCCGCCCGCATGGCCCGCGTGGCCGCCCTCGAAACCGCCCTCACCAACTACGTGACCTCGGGCACGCCGCTGGGCGAAGTCTCGGCCGCGATGGCCCCCGAAGTGGCCGATACCGCCGCCACTGCCCCCGGCGCGCCCGGCCCGGCCGAGGCCGCCGAAGCCCAGGCCGCCGCCGAGCGCGACGCCGCCGGCACCTCGGCCGTGGCCCTGCCCGCTACCGGCCCGGGCAGCCTGCTCTACCGGTTTGCGGCCCCGCTGGCGCTCATTCTGGGCATTCTGAGCCTGGTGCTCTACATCATGCTGCGCGTGACGCTGGGCCAGTGGCGCCGCCAGCAGCGCCGCGAAACCCTCCTGGCCAAGCAGGCCGCCACCGCCGCCCAAGCCGCCGCCGCTGAAACCAGCGCCGCCGTGGCCGACTCCGTGGCCCGCGTGAAACGCGCCGAAGCCCTGATACTCGCCGCTTCGGCCGCGCCCGAGGCCAACAATGCCCCCGCCCAGCCGGTTCTCGACCGGCTCAGCCCCGCCCAGCGCCTGGAAGTGGAGCGCCTGGTGAGCCAGCGCGTGGACGAGGAGCTGCGCTGGCTGCGCGCCAACCTGCCCGAACTGGTGGCTTCCGCCATCAGCCAACCTACAGCGGATGCGGCGGTGACAGAAGCCGCGCCCGCGCCTGATGCTACTCCCCGCAGTCAGGGCGGCGCGGTGGCTGATGATGTGCAGCTGGACTAGCAAAACGTCATGCAGAGCGCAGCGAAGCATCTCGCTTGTAGTAAGTAATCCAATCGATTGAGTCACTGTTGCACGCGAGATGCTTCGCTGCACTCTGCATGACGTTCTTTTATTCTTCCCAAACCATATGAAAGCTGTTTTACCTCTGGTTGCCGTTCTGGCGGCGGCCACGGCCTGCCGGGCCACTGCCCCGCCCGCCCGCAACACCCTCCCCAACCACCAGGCCCTCACCGAAACCACCGTGCCCGAAAAAGGCGAGCCCAGCCGTCGCGCCGGCCTGGAGCTGCCCACTCCCCTGCCCCCCGTGAAATACCCCGAAACCCGCAAGACCGACTTCACCGACACCTATTTCGGCACCAAAGTGGCCGACCCCTACCGCTGGCTCGAAGCCCTCGACTCGCCCGAAACCAAGGCTTGGGTGACGGCCGAGAACGAAGTGACTTTTGGCTACCTGAAGCAGATTCCGTTCCGCGATAAAATCCGCGAGCGTCTCACCAAAATCTGGAACTACGAGCGGTTTGGCGTGCCCGAGCAGGTGGGCGCGGAGCTGGTGTTCAGCAAAAACGACGGCCTGCAGAACCAGGCCGTGCTCTACCGCCAGCGCGGCACCGAGGAGCCGCAGGTCCTCCTCGACCCCAACAAATTCTCGGCCGACGGCACCACCGCCCTGGCCGGCACCGAGTTCAGCAACGACCACCGCTACCTGGCCTACGCCACCAGCGGCGGCGGCTCCGACTGGCACAAGGTCCGCATCATGGATTTGACGACGAATAAGCTGCTGCCCGAAACCCTGGAATGGGTGAAAGTCTCCGGCACCTCGTGGACCAAAAACGGCTTCTACTACGGCCGCTACGACGCGCCCAAGGCCGGCGAAAACGGCCTCTCGGGCAAGAACGAGTTCCACAAAGTCTATTTCCACAAGCTGAACACGCCCCAAAGCGCCGACCAGCTGGTGTACGAAAACCCCAAAATGCCCCTCGGCTTCCGCTTCGCCACGGCCACCGAAGACGAGCGGTTCCTGGCCCTGACGCTCACTGACGGCAAGGCCGACGGCAACCAGCTGCTGGTGCGCGACCTCACCGACCCCAAGCAGGCCAAAACCTGGACCATGCTCATTTCGAGCTACGAATTCAACAACAACGTCATCGGCAACGTGGGCGGCGAGGTGCTGGTGTACACCAACTATAAGGCCCCCAACTACCGCGTCATCCGCATCGACCCGAAGAAGCCCGCCGAAGCGAACTGGCACGACGTGCTGCCCGAAAGCAAGAACAAGCTGGAAAGCGTGACGCAGGTAGGCGGCAAGCTGGTGGCGGATTATCTGAACGATGCCAGCTCGCAGGTGAAGGTGTATTCGGAGTTAGGCAAGTTTGAGCACGACGTGAAATTGCCGGCCATCGGCACGGCCAGCGGCTTCGGCGGCCGGCGCGATGCCAAGGCGGTGTACTACGCCTTCACCTCGTTCACCTACCCCACCACGATTTACAAGTACGACCTCGCCACCAACACCAGCACCGTTTTCCGCGCCCCGAAAGTGGACGTGAACCCGCAGGAATACGTGACCACGCAGGTATTTTACCCCAGCAAGGATGGTACGAAGATTCCCATGTTCATCGTCCACAAAAAAGGCGTGGAGCTGAATGGTAAGAACCCCACCTACCTCTATGCCTACGGCGGCTTCAACATCTCGCTCACGCCGAGCTTCTCGGTGGCCCGTATGCTGTGGCTGGAAAATGGCGGCGTGCTGGCCATCCCTAACCTGCGCGGCGGCGGCGAGTACGGCGAGGCCTGGCACAAAGCCGGCATGACGCCCAACAAGCAAAACGTGTTCGACGATTTCATCGCCGCCGCCGAGTACCTCAAAACCAACAAGTACACCGACTACGACCACCTCGCCATCGCGGGCGGCTCGAATGGTGGCCTGCTCGTAGGGGCCACCATGACCCAACGCCCCGACCTCTGCAAAGTAGCCCTGCCCGCTGTGGGCGTAATGGATATGCTCCGCTACCAGACCTTCACCATCGGCTGGAACTGGGCCCCCGAATACGGCACCTCGGCCGACCAGAAGCAGTTCGAAAACCTGCGCAAGTTCTCGCCCCTGCACAACCTGAAGCCCGCCGCTTACCCCGCCACCATGATAACCACGGCCGACCACGACGACCGGGTGGTACCCGCGCACTCCTTCAAGTTCGCCGCCGCCCTGCAGGCCGCTAACACCGGCCCCAACCCCACCCTGATTAGAGTGGACGTGAACGCCGGCCACGGCGCGGGCAAAAGCACCAAGCTGCAAATCGACGAGTGGGCCGACGTTTGGAGCTTCTGCTACGCCAACATGGGCGTGACGCCGGAGGTGAAGTAGCCAGTTTATTTGAACAAAAAAGAACGTCATGCTGAGCGCAGTCGAAGCATCTCTACCGCAGCAGTAATTTTTACTCTGGCGGTAAAGATGCTTCGACTGCGCTCAGCATGACGTTTTACTATCCCTAAAACCTTTCGCTGTCCCAACGCTTCCCAGTTCTTTCCCTATCAATTTATCCCATCATATGCAAATAGGCATCAGCTCATTTGGCGAAATCGCCCCCGCCCACGTAGCCGGCCAGGACCACGCCGCAGCCCAACGCATGCAGGAGCTCCTAGCCATGGGCAAGCTGGCCGATGAAACTGGCCTCGACGTGCTGGCCCTCGGCGAGCACCACCGCCCCGATTTCATCATCTCGGCCCCTGAAGTCATCCTGGCCGCCATCGCCGCTATCACCAAGCGCATCCGCCTGAGCAGCGCCGTCACCGTCCTCAGCTCCGTCGACCCGGTCCGCACCTTCCAGAACTTCGCCACCGTCGACCTCATTTCCAACGGCCGGGCCGAAATCATTGCCGGACGCGGTTCCTTCATCGAGTCGTTCCCACTGTTCGGGCAGGACTTGAAGGATTACGACGCACTGTTCATTGAGAAGCTCCAGCTGCTGCTCAAAATCAACGACAACGAAGTGGTAACCTGGCAGGGCAAGCACCGCGCTTCTATTGAGGCCAAAGGCGTGTACCCACGCCCGGCGCAGGCCAAAATCCCAGTCTGGATTGGCGTGGGCGGCACGCCCGCGTCCGTCATTCGGGCCGGGCAGTTGGGCCTGCCGCTTACCATTGCCATCTTGGGCGGCGCGCCCGCGCAATACGTGCCGTTTGCCGAGCTCTACCGCGAATCGGCCCAGAAAGCTGGCTACGACATAGAGTCGCTACAACTCGCCATCAACTGCCACCTGCACCTCGCCGATACCGCCGAGCAGGCCCGCGACGAATTCTTCCCGCCCTACTCCACGCTCATGAACCGCATCGGCCGTGAGCGCGGCTGGTCCCCTATGGACCGCCGCCACTTCGACTATCTCTGCGGCCCGCAGGGTCCGCTCCTGGTGGGTAGCCCGCAGGATATCATCGCCAAGCTGCTCTACCAGCACAAGCTGTTCAACAACACCCGTTTCCTGGCCCAACTCGTCATCGAAGGCATTTCGCACCAAAGCGTGCTACGGTCCATCGAGTTGCTGGGCACGCAGGTGGCACCGGCCGTACGGGCGGCGCTCATTAGTCAGCCCATCGCCTGATTCAGTTTTATCAACAACAAAAAGGCCGGCTCACTTGCGTGAGCCGGCCTTTTTCAATACTACGGTTAACTACTAGTAGCGGTACAAATCCGATTTGAACGGACCTTCTACCGGCACTTTGATGTAGTCGGCCTGCTTGGCGGTCAGTTCGTCCAGCTCCACGCCGATTTTGGCGAGGTGCAGGCGGGCCACCTTCTCATCGAGGTGCTTGGGCAGGGTGTACACCTGGTTTTCGTACTGCGCACCACGCTCCCACAGCTCCAGCTGGGCCAGCGTCTGGTTGGTGAACGAGTTCGACATCACGAACGAGGGGTGGCCGGTAGCGCAGCCCAGGTTTACGAGGCGGCCTTCGGCGAGGATAATCACCTCTTTGCCCTCAATGGTGTAGATATCCACCTGCGGCTTCACCGTGTCTTTGGTGTGGCCGTAGTTCGAGTTCAGCCACGCCATATCAATCTCATCATCGAAGTGACCGATGTTGCAGACAATTGCCTTATCGCGCAGGGCGCGGAAATGCTCCTCGCGAATAATATCGCAGTTGCCGGTGGTGGTGATGACGATGTCGGCGCGCGGAATGGCGTCCTTCATCTTGCGCACTTCGTAGCCGTCCATGGCCGCCTGCAGGGCGCAGATGGGGTCAATTTCGGTTACAATCACGCGGGCACCCGCGCCGCTCAGCGAGGCGGCGGTGCCTTTTCCTACGTCGCCGTAGCCGGCCACCACGGCCACTTTGCCAGCCATCATCGTGTCGGTAGCCCGGCGGATAGCATCCACGGCCGACTCTTTGCAGCCGTACTTGTTATCAAATTTCGACTTCGTCACCGAGTCGTTAACGTTGATGGCGGGGAAGGGCAGCGTGGCGTTTTTCACACGCTCATACAGACGCAGCACGCCGGTCGTCGTCTCTTCCGAAACACCTTTGATGCCGGCGGCCAGCTCGGGGTAGCGGTCCAGCACCATGTTGGTGAGGTCACCACCGTCGTCCAGAATCATGTTCAGCGGCTGACGGTCTTCACCGAAAAACAGCGTCTGCTCGATGCACCAGTCGAAAGAGGCCTCGTCCATGCCTTTCCAGGCATACACCGGGATGCCGGCAGCGGCAATGGCCGCAGCGGCGTGGTCCTGGGTCGAGAAGATATTGCACGACGACCACGTCACCTCCGCGCCCAATGCTTTGAGGGTTTCGATGAGCACGGCCGTTTGGATGGTCATGTGCAGGCAGCCGGCAATGCGGGCCCCTTTGAAGGGCTGCGCCGCGCCAAATTCCTCGCGCAGGCTCATCAAACCGGGCATTTCGGCTTCGGCGAGGCGGATTTCCTTGCGGCCCCACTCGGCCAGGCTCATGTCCTTTACTTTGTACGGAACGTACGTTTTCGTCGTGGTTTCCACCATGATACGGATTAATTATTGTGTGGCGATTCAACCGCAAAGATACGGGATTTGTTCGCCGTGGAACACAAAAAAGCCCGCGCCGGTTGGGCGCGGGCTTTTGCAGCAAGGTTTGGCAATTGCTTTAGTTATTCTTTATCAATTGCAATGTAAATTTCTCATTATCGGTAGGCGCAGTGGCAGCGGAGGCTCCCCGTACAATGATGGTGTAAATACCTCCGGCAACGAATGCAGTATTCAAGATTGTTCCTCCGAACGCTGGCTGGATAGCGCTATTGTTGCTGTTAGCCAAGTTATAGCTGGCTGCGCCGGCTGGAATTTCGACAAATGCCGATGCCTGCCCGGCAGCAGTAGCAGTGGTCACGGGTACCAATGCACCGCCGCCACTAGGCGTCTTGCTCAGTGTCAGCGGAGAGTCGAGGTCCTGGCCAATGTGTACCAGCCGCACCTTGGCGTTGGTCGCAACAGCCGGGGCGGTCAGCACATCTTCTACCCAAAGGCCGGATACAGTAGCGGTTGATTGCCCCGGAACGCTGTAAGCGAAAAACGAATAGCTTTTGTCTTTCGCCACTGTTTGCGGCATATTGTATAGCGTTGCCCCGCCTGAGGCATCAATGGTCGCCTTTACGGCCAGGTTGCCCGTTGCAACAGTTTGGTAGGGGGTGTTGGTGCCGTAAGTCACCGAAGGGCCTTCTTTGTCACCCACCGTCACCTTGATTGGACGCGTTGAGTTGTTTACCGCTCCGTGAACGGCCAATACTTTGGCCGTATCGGGAGTTACCGCCGGCGCGGGTGTGTCACTCTTGCCGCAGGCGGCCAAAAGCAGGGTAGCCGGCAGAAGGGCCTGAATGGCGCGGCGGAATACAAAGGATGTTTTCATGTAAAATATTCGGTTGGATGGTGAAACACGCGGCCCAAGGGGTGATTAGCCGGTTCGGCCTGAACGTGTGACAACCCGGCTTTGTTGGGTTGGCGGCCAGAAAATATTGCGGAGGTGTTCTTTTCAGCTCTTCAGGCATCATTATATTTGTTACTATGCACGAAATCAACCAGCTGCGCACAGTTAACTGGCAGCTCCGTGGCGCAGCCACTATTATCTTATCAGTTAGCTTATTAGCTCCTGCGTTGGCGCAGCAAGGTCCTGGCAGCATACGCCTATCGCCCGAAGATGAGGGGCGCGGCCTGGGTGGCCCGCAGCACAATTTTGATTTCCTGGCCCCCGGTGCCAGCGGCGACAATTACCAGACGGCTGGTTTTTTTGGACAGAAGCTCCGCCCCTATCTGGCGGGCAACGCCGATGCCCTGGCTCACCTCGACGAGTACCGCCGCCAGAAGACTTTTTTCCTGATTGACCGCCTGGTGGCCGTCGGGTCGTTTGGCCTGTACGGCCAGCAGATTCTGGCTCACGGCGACCGGGTGTATTTCAACTCGACGCAGCAGGTAGCCATCGGCGTGTTCGCTACCAGCCTGCTGGCCACGGTTTTTATCAATCGCAATACCAACTCGCACCTGCAACGGGCGGTAAAGACTTTTAACCACGACGTAGCTCACAACGGCACGTGGCAGCGCTTGCAGCCGGCCGCCATCGGCTTTGCGGCTGCGCCCACGGGCCAGCCTTTGCTTTCGCTGCGCTGGGCGTTGCGCTAACTGCCGCGTTTCTCCGTATAAGGTCATCCATGGACTACCCCTTGCCCGAAGCGGCCCGGCGGTACGTGGCCGCGCACCTGCACGACGACCCCGCCCACCTGGCCCTCCAAGCCCGCCGCCACCCCGGCCTCCCCGTGCCCGAGCTGGTGCGCCAGATTCAGGCCCGCCAGAAAGCCCGCGCCAAGCTCCCCGCCTGGGCCGATAACCCGGAACTGATTTTTCCGCCCGCCTTATCTGTCGAGCAGGCCTCGTCGGCCCGCACGGCGGCTTTCAAAGCCAATTTGGTGGAAGGCCAGCGTCTGGCCGACCTCACCGGCGGCTTCGGGGCCGACTCGGCCGCCTTCGCCGCCCGCGTGGCACAGGTCGACTACGTGGAGCGTGACCCCGCGCTGGCTGGCGTAGTGCGTTATAATTTCAGTCAGCTCGGCATTGATAACGTGACCATTAATGCGGCCGACGCGGTGGCATTTCTGAAAAGCACGCCGCACCATTACGACTGGGTTTACCTCGACCCGGCCCGGCGCGACACCGCCGCTCGCAAGATTTTCCTGCTGCGCGACTGCGAACCCGACGTGGCAAAACTGCTGCCGCTGCTGCTCCACAAGGCCGATAAGGTACTGCTCAAAACCTCGCCCATGCTCGACATTGAGCTTGCCGTGCAGGGCCTGGCCCATGTGCGGCGCCTCTGGGTGGTGGCCGTGGATAATGAGGTGAAAGAAGTGCTCTACGAGCTGGGCCAGGAGCCTGCCGTGGACCCCGAGCGCTACGCCCTGAACCTGCGCCGCGACGGCACCCAGCAGGAATTCCGCCTCAACCGCGCCCGCGAGGCCCGCGCCACGCCCCGCTACGCCGAGGCCCAGCAGTACCTCTACGAGCCCAACGCGGCCGTGCTCAAAGCGGGGGCTTTTCGCAGCATCGGCACCGCATTCGAACTGCTCAAGCTGCACCAGCACAGCCACCTCTACACTTCGGATGTGCTGCGGGCCGATTTCCCGGGCCGGGTTTTCAAAATCCTGGCCGTGGAGAAAGCCGATGGCGCGGCCCTCAAGGCGCACCTGGGACCCGAGGCGCGCGCCCACGTCACTACCCGCAATTTCCCCGATTCAGTGGCCGACTTCCGGCGGCGCACCGGCATCCGCGAGGGCGGCGAGGTGTACCTGTTTGCCACCACCGACCTGCGCGGCCGGCTGGTGGTGCTGGTGTGCGAAAAGCTTACGGCCCCGGTGAATGGCGTCCCTGCTGTTGCCTGAAACCTGGCGCGGCACACCATTTATCCAGCACAAAACCCGCCTTAGCCGGTTGTGTGCCGTAGAGCAGTTGCGCAATTAGCGCGGGGCTCTTCACTCAATAATTCAGGAATGCGTTTTACAGATAAAGTGTGCCTGGTGACGGGCGGAACATCCGGCATTGGCCGGGCCTGCTGCGTGCGGCTGGGAGCCGAAGGCGGCACCGTAGTGGTGCTGGGCTGCGATAAAGCCGACGGGGCCGAAACCGTGCGCCTGATTACCAAAGCCGGCGGCAAAGCTATTTTCATGGCCTGCGACCTGTCCAAGCCCCGCGCCATTAGCGGCGTAGTGAAAAAAGTATTGGCCAAGTATCACCGCATCGACGTGCTGGTATGCGACGCGGCCATGATGACCTTTGACCATCTAGTGGACCTGCCCCTCACGCAATGGGACCTGCTGATGCTGGTGAACCTGCGCTCCCTGGCCCAGCTCACCCAACTCTGCCTGCCGCATATGCCGGCCGGCAGCGCCATCGTGGCCATCAGCTCAGTACACGCCCACCAGACTACCGCCAACGTGGTGCCCTACGCCACCAGCAAGGGCGCGCTCGAAGCCTTCGTGCGCGGCATGAGCCTGGAGCTCGACCGAAAGCAGACCCGCATCAACGCCGTGGCTCCCGGGGCCGTGGACACACCCATGCTCTGGAGCAACCCCAACGTGAAAAACGGCACCGAGAAAATCGACAAAGCCACCGTGGGCACGCCCGAGGAGCTGGCCGCCGCCATTGCCTTCATGGCTTCTTCCGAAGCCAGCTTCGTACACGGCACCACGCTGGTGGTAGATGGCGGCCGGCTGGCTCAACTGTAGCCTCACCACTTACGGCAGCTATTTTCCGTGGGCTGCTGAACCCTACTGCATTTCCTCGCCAACTGCATAGCCACCAATAGCCCGGATTTCCGTACTTTTGTGCCGCGCCCGCCCGCCGGTTTCGGCCTGGCGGGCGCGCTTCGTTTCTATCTTCCGCTCTTTTCGCGCATTCAATGCCCTATCTGTTCACTTCCGAATCGGTTTCGGAAGGCCATCCCGATAAAGTTGCCGACCAGATTTCCGACGCCATCCTCGACGAGTATTTGCGCCAGGACCCCACTGCCAAAGTAGCCTGCGAAACCCTCGTGACGACCGATTTTGCCCTCGTTGCCGGCGAAATCAAATCCACGGCCCACGTTGATGCCGAGCCCATTATCCGCGAGACTATTCGCCGCATCGGCTACAACAAGCCCGAATACCTCTTCAACGCCGACACCTGCGAGGTGATGAACCGCCTGCACGAGCAGTCGCCCGACATCAACCAGGGCGTGGAGCGCGCCAAGGACGAAGACCAGGGCGCCGGCGACCAGGGCATGATGTTCGGCTACGCCAGCCACGAAACGGCCAACTATATGCCGCTGGCCCTCGACCTCTCGCACCGCCTGCTCCAGGAGCTGGCCGCCATCCGCCGCGAGGGCACGGCCATGCCCTACCTGCGCCCCGATGCCAAGAGCCAGGTTACCATTCGCTATTCGGACGACCACAAGCCCGAGGCCATCGATACCATTGTCATCAGCACCCAGCACGACGAGTTCGATGCGTCCGAAAGCGTGATGCTGGACAAAATCAAAGCCGATGTGCTGTCGATTCTCATCCCGCGCGTGAAAGCCGGCCTGAGCGCCGATGCCCAGGCCCTGTTCACCGACAAAATCACCTACCACATCAACCCCACCGGCAAGTTCGTCATCGGTGGTCCCCACGGCGATTCCGGCCTCACCGGCCGCAAAATCATCGTGGATACCTACGGCGGCAAGGGTGCCCACGGCGGCGGTGCCTTCTCCGGCAAAGACTCCTCCAAAGTAGACCGCTCGGCCGCTTACGCCGCCCGCCACATCGCCAAAAATCTGGTGGCCGCCGGCGTGGCCGACCAGGTGCTGGTGCAGGTGGCCTACGCCATCGGCGTGGCCCAGCCCGTGGGCGTGTTCGTGACCACCTACGGCACCATTAAGGTGAAAAACGCGGCCGGCCAGCCCCTCACCGACGGCGAGGTAGCCGAGAAAGTGAACAAGCTGTTCGACCTGCGCCCCTACGCCATCGTGAAGCGCTTCGGCCTGCAAAACCCCATCTTCGCCCAGTCGGCGGCTTACGGCCACATGGGCCGCCAGCCCGGCACCGTGGACGTGGTGATGCCCAACGGCGAGAAGAAAACCTTCGAAACCTTCACCTGGGAAAAGCTCGACTACGTGCCCCAGATTAAGGCTGAATTTGGGCTGTAAGCCTCATCCGACAATAACAAAAAGCCCCGCCTGACTCATCAGGCGGGGCTTTTTGTTGGGCAGAATGCCGAATCTATTAATGGGCAATGGCCTTTTCCTTGTGCTTCGTAATCTGACGGCGCAGGCTTTCGGTAGCGGCATCGGCGGCAGCTTCAAACGAAGCAGCATCTTCCTGGCTGAACAAGATGTTGCCGGGCACCAGCAGCTTTATCTCGACGGTTTTGTTCTCGATGCCATCCTTGTTGTTGAGGCGCATAATAACCTCGCCTTCGGTGACCCTATCGTAAAAAGTTTCCAGCTTATTCAAACGTTGCTGAACAAAATCAAGCAATTTCTGGTCGGCGTCGAAGTGCACCGAATGCATCTGTACTTTCATAAAGCGGGTGATTAAGAGGTAAAAGGGTAAATAGAAACTCAGGCCCGTGGGTGGGCCTGTTCAAATACGGATTTCAAGCGGTCGACGGACAAGTGCGTGTACACCTGCGTGGCCGCCAGACTAGCGTGGCCCAGCAATTCCTTGATGGAATTCAGGTCGGCTCCCTTGCCTAGTAAGTGGGTGGCAAAGGCATGCCGCAGCGCGTGCGGGTGCTGCTGCGCCCCGGAGGTCGTAATCTGGCTCAGGTAGCGCTTCACGGTGCGGTAGACGAACTTTTCGTACATCGCGTCACCCTTGTCGGTGAGCAGCAACGGGCCACCCACCGTACCAAACTCGTGCGCCCGCTTCGCCTGGTAGCGCTCAATCACGAGCTTCAGCGTGGGATTGAGTGGCACGAGGCGCTGCTTGTTGCCTTTGCCGGTTACGCGCACGGTGCTGGCCCCCAGGCTCACATCGTCGGCGTGAATGCCGATAAGCTCCGAGAGGCGGATACCCGTGCCGTAGAGCATTTCCAGCACCAGTTGGTCGCGCTGCCCGGCAAAGTCGTCGCCGAACTCAAACGTATTCAGCAAGCCGTTCAGGGCCTCTTCGGGCACGAATTCGGGTAGCTTTTTGGCCATTTTTGGGGCCTTAATGCGCAGCATGGGGTTGGCTTCGATGCGGCCGTTGCGGAGCAGAAACTTGTAGTATGAGCGCAGGCAGGCCACTTTGCGGTTCACGGTGCGCGGGTCGAGGTTTTCCTGCATCAGCTCCACCACCCAGCCCCGGATAAGCGGATGCGTGGCTTGGGTGAGGTCAGTCAGCTCGTAGGCCGACTTGAGGTAGGCCGCAAACTGCCCCAAATCGGTCTGATAAGAGACAATCGTGTGCGGACTGTAGCGCCGCTCAAAGCGCAAAAAATCGAGAAAAGCATCCATACCAACACCAAAAAAGCCCGGCGGTTGGGCCGGGCATCCAATGTAGCATTTTTTTATTTTCCACCAAGCTTATCGCTCCGGTATGGACGCGAAAAAACCGGCCGGCTTGCCAATAGAGGCAAACCAGCCGGTTTTCAACAAAGCTAAACGGGCCGAAAAACTTTCGGACTATTCGCCAGGCTGGCCGTAGGTGGCGAGCTTGTAAACAGCCTTCTGCTTCAGCTTGCGCTCGGTGATGCTGGGCTTCTGGAAGAACGTGCGACGACGCAGCTCTTTCAGAACGCCGGTGCGCTCGAATTTCTTTTTGAAACGCTTCAGAGCGCGGTCAACCGATTCGTTGTCTTTGATTTGAATGATAATCATATCAGGGAATGAGGGAGATTTTCAGAGGGAGGCGGTGTAAACCGGGCCGCAAAGATAATCACGGATTTATCGGATTCAAACGGATTTCACGGATTTTGTAGTCGATTCATTTCCAACGCCTAGGCGCTGGCGGCCGAACTGACCCCAAAACCCGCGAAATCTGCCAGAATCCACGGTTTACTTAAGCAGCACGCGGGCAATAACCAGCTTCTGAATTTCGCTGGTGCCCTCACCAATGGTGCAAAGCTTGGCGTCGCGGTAGTATTTCTCGGCCGGATAATCTTTGGTGTAGCCGTAGCCGCCGAAGATTTGCACGCCTTCATTAGCAGTGCGCACGGCCACTTCCGAGGCGTAGAGCTTGGCCATAGCGGACTCCAGGTTCACGTTCAGGCCGCGGTCCTTCATATCGGCGGCGCGGTAGGTGAGCAGGCTGGCGGCTTCGATTTCGGTGGCCATATCGGCCAGTTTGAAGGCGATGCCCTGGAAGTTGCTGATGGGCTGGTTGAACTGGTGGCGCTCCTTGCTGTACTTGGTAGCGGCCTCCATAGCGCCTTGGGCGATGCCCAAGCTGAGGGCTGCGATGCTGATTCGGCCGCCGTCGAGCACTTTCAGGCTCTGCACAAAGCCGTCGCCCACGTTGCCGATGACGTTTTCTTTGGGCACTTTGCAGTCGGTGAAAATCAGCTCGGTGGTTTCCGAAGCGCGCATGCCCAGCTTGTCTTCCTTGCGGCCAGCCTCGAAGCCCGGCGTGCCGCGCTCGATGATGAAGGCCGTCATGCCGTGCGAGTCGCCCACTTCGCCGGTCCGCACGATAACCACAGCCACGTTGCCGGATTTACCGTGGGTGATGAAGTTTTTCGCGCCGTTGATAATATAGTTTTCGCCGCTCTCATCGAGCACGGCGGTGGTGCGCATATTGCCAGCATCGGAGCCGGTATTGGGCTCGGTGAGACCCCAGGCGCCAATCCATTCGCCGGAGGCCAGCTTGGGCAGGTATTTCTGCTTCTGCTCTTCGGAAGCGTGCTGGAGGATGTGGCCGGTGCAGAGCGAGTTGTGGGCGGCCATGCTCAGGCCGATGCTGCCGTCAATCTTGGACAGCTCGGCAATGGCGGTTACGTACTCGACGTAGCCAAAACCGGCTCCGCCGTACTGCTGGGGCACAAGCACGCCCATCAGGCCCAGCTCGCCGAGCTTGTGAAATACGTCGATGGGAAACTCCTGGCTTTCATCCCATTTCATCATTTCGGGCTTGATGTGCTGGGCGCCAAAGTCGCGCACCATCTGCGCTATCATGGTCTGGTTTTCGGTGGCTACGGCTTCCATGTAAAGGGAACTAAGGGTGGGATTGGAGAGAATATAAGGTCGTCGGTACTGCAACGGCGGTTTGGCCCTTCGCAGTCCACAAAAGTACGATTCAGGCAGTTGGCAACGGGGAGGGCGCGGCCCGTCGCAACCGCCTGTTGTTGAATGGGCGCGGCAAAAGCGTTACTTTTGAGGCTTTTTGGGGGGAATCTGCCTTTCGAGGCCAAAATTTTTCCTGGTTTTTGTTTGATATCGCCCTAATTGGCCTTCATGCCGACATTTCACTTTCGTCGCCTCAAGCCGCTGTGGCTGCTGGCCTTGCCCGCGCTGCTGCTTTTTTCGTCGTGCGTTTCCACTCACTATTACAACCAGCGCACCATGTTCCGGCTCACCGACAGCCAGGGCCGCCAGCTGGATAGCACCAAGCTGCGCCTGGCCGTGAACCGCACGGCACGCAACTACCTCATCCAGCCCAACGATTTCCTGGAAGTGCGGGTGAATACGAATAAAGGCGAGCGCATTCTGGACCCCAATGGCGAACTGCAGTTTGGCCAGCCCGGCGGGGCGCTGCCCAGCCGCAGCGCGGGTGCCGGTGCCAGCCCCAGCAGTAGCGGTGGCGGCGGCAATGCCCGCGCGGCCGCGGGCCAGCGCACCGTGGGCCAATCGGCTGGCAGCGCCACGGCGGGCTCCGAGTTTCTGGTGCAGGCCGATGGCACGGTGGTATTGCCCCTGGTGAACCGAGTGAAGGTAAGTGGCTTATCATTGCTACAGGCCGACAGTGTGCTGCAGGTTCGCTATAATGAATACTACAAGGAATCTTTCGTGACCACGCGGGTGACCAACAATCGGGTGTTCATTCTGGGGGCACCAGGGGGGCAGGTGGTGACACTGGCCAACGACAACATGAACCTGATTGAGGTACTGGCTCTGGCCGGTGGCATCGACGGCGGCGGCGGTGGCGGCGGCGGAAGCATCGTCGGCGGCGGCGGGTTTTACCGCTACGGCGGCAAGGCCAGTAATATCCGGATTATCCGGGGCGACCTGAAAAACCCGCGTATCCAGCAAGTGGACCTGACAACCCTGGACGGGATGCGCCGGGCCAACTTACAAATGGAGCCGAATGACATTATTTACATAGAACCAGTGCACCGTCCGTTGCTGGAAACTCTGAACGACGCGGGACCTATTATCAGTTTTGCTTCGCTTATTCTGACTACTACCCTTGTTATCATAAATTTCGTGAAATAGCGCGCTGAGCGGCAGCTTTTTATCATATCCAGTATCATACCCAGCGCTTGCTGGTAATAGCATTACAATGGCCGTAAACGAAAACTCGGAGCTGGAAGAGCTTATTCGAAATGCCAACGGCGGAGCCGTGGAGCCTTCGGTTGTGTCCAACGCCGGAGGCAATGAGGCTGACGATGACTCCGCCAGCCTGGATGTGGCCACGCTGGTACTGGTAGCCCGGCGCAGCCTGCTGTGGATGCTCTTACTGATTATTCTGGGCGTTACGGCGTCGTGGCTGTACCTGCGGTATACCAAGCCAGTGTATAAGTCGACATCCTTGCTCAAGATTGAGGAGCGCAACCAGGGCAGCGCCCTAGGCCTGGCCGGGCAGATGGCCCCCGCCGTGGTAGACAAGGCCCAAGGCAGCAAGCTGGCCGGTGAGGTGGAGTTGATTAAGTCCAACATCATCTACCGGCGGCTGAAGGACTCGCTGGACCTTGATGTGAACTACTACATGCAGGGCACGGTGCTGGAGTCGGAATTGTACGGCACCTCCCCTTTCCGGGTGGTGTACAAAATCACAGACAACTCGCTGTACAACCGGAAGTTTGACTTGAAATTTGTGAACAGGCAGCGGTTTAAGCTTGATTTCACCAATCAGAACCGGCCGCAGGGCGGCGAATATGCCCTCGGGCAAACCATCGCGCTGCCGGGCATTACACTGCAAATCCTGCCCACAGCCCGCCTGGACACGGATGCGCTGGAGGGCAGCTACCACTTCACGGTGCAGGACGATAATACCGTGAGTGCTTACCTGGATAAAAACCTGACTGTTGAGATTGTGAACCCGGATGCCAACACAATTGGCATCTCCTTTAACGATTTTAATGCCGTGAAGGCGCAGGACATTGTCAATAAGATTGATTCGGTATACCTGGACGAGAAAATTGCCAGCAAACAGGAAGCCACCCAGAAGCAGCTCCGGTTTCTGGACCAGATTTCGCAAGAAACCCGTAAAAACCTGCAGGAAGCTGAAGACAACCTGCAGGCTTTTGTTCAGAGCTCGGGCACGTACGATGTGAAGGCTGAGGTAGGCACGATTAGCACAAAGCTGGAGCAGTTGGAGGAAGAACGGGTGAAACTGGCGGAAACGCTGACGCTGCTGAGCCAGGTGGCACAGATGGCGCAACAAGGCAACCTCACGCGCGACGAAAACCAGACTGTGCAGCAGAGTATCCCGGCGCTGGCGGAAATTAAAGACCCGCAGCTGGGCGAACAGCTGGCCGAGCTCAACAGCCTGCAATGGAACCTGCGGCGGCTGTCGCGCTCCTACACCGATAAAACGGAAGCAGTGCAGGCCGAGCAGGCCAAAATCGACTTTGCCCGCAACAACATCCAGCGCCTGCTGCTGCAAAACCAAAAGTTGCTGCGCCGCAGCATGGACGAGCTCAATGCCCAGCGGGCCAAGCTGACCGGCGAGTTGCAAAGCCTGCCCGAAAAGGGCACCGAGCTGGCCCGCCTGCAACGCCCGCTGGAATTGTACGAAAAGTCCTTCCTGATGCTGCTGGACAAGAAAATGGAGTTCAACATCGAGAAAGCCGGCACCACGGCCGACTTCCAGATTCTGTCGCCGGCCTCGCCGCCCTCGCCGCCCATTTTCCCCAATAGGCTCATTGTGTATGCCGTAGGGCTGGCCGGCGGGCTGCTGCTGGGCCTGGGCCTGATTGCGGTGCGCTACCTCATGCACAACACCGTGACGAACGTGCGGGAGCTGGAGCGAAACACCAAAGCGTCGGTGCTGGGCATCATTCCGACCTACGACAAGGAGAAGATGGAAGTGTCGCGCCTGGTGGTGGATAAGAACCCTAAATCGGCCATTTCCGAGTCCATTCGCTCCATCCGAACCAATCTGGATTTCATCAGCTCAGCCAAAAAGAAGCGGCTGATTTCGGTGACGTCCACCATCTCCGGCGAAGGCAAAACCTTCGTAACCGTTAACCTCGGCGGCATTATTGCTCTTTCGGGGCAGAAGGTTATCATCCTGGATTTGGACATGCGCAAGCCCAAGGTCAACCTGGCGTTTGGGGCCGAAAACACGCGCGGGGTGAGCACCATCCTCATCGACCGGCACAGCGTGCAGGAATGCATTCAGCCCACGAGCATCGACTCTTTGCAGTTCATCTCGGCCGGCCCCACGCCGCCCAACCCCTCAGAGCTAATTTTGAGCGACCGGTTCGATACCATGATTCAGGAGCTGTTTCAGCTTTACGATGTTATCCTGATTGATACGCCGCCCGTGGGCTTGGTTACGGACGGCATTCTCATCATGCGCAAGGCCGATATTCCGCTCTACATCGTGCGGGCCGGCTACTCGCGTAAGACGTTCGTGAAGAACATGAACCGGCTGATGCGCAGCAACAATTTCACGCGCATGTGCACGATTCTCAACGATGCACAGTCGGGTGGCGGCTACGGTTATGGCTACGGTTATGGCTACGGCTACGGCTATGGCGCGTATGGCCAGGGCTACTACGAAGAGCCCGCGACCAAACAACTGACCTTTGGCGAGAAGCTGAAGAAGTTTTTCACCTAATATCCACAGGATAAATGGCTTCGCTCTGGCAACGTCTTTTTGGCGGGGCGACTTCCGCTCCGGTGGCTACGGCTTCGCTGGCGGCCCTGATGGCCGATATGCACTCGCACCTGCTGCCCGGCCTCGATGACGGGGCCGAAACCGTGGAGCATTCGCTGGACCTGCTCCGGGCCCTGCGCGGCCTCGGCTACCGCAAGCTGGTGATGACGCCCCACATCATGGGCGACTTCTACAAGAACACGCCGGAAGGCATTCGGGCCGCGCTCAAGCTATTGCGCGAAGCCGCCGCCGCCGCCGGCCTGCACGACGTAGCCCTCGAATGCGCCGCCGAATACTACCTCGACGAGTTTCTGGGCCGGAAGCTGGCCGATGGCACCGAGATGCTCACCTTCGGCGGCGACAAGCGCTACCTGCTGTTCGAAACCTCCTACATGAACGAGCCGCTGAACCTGTTCGACATTATTTTCGAGATGAAGTCCCAGGGCTACCAGCCGGTACTGGCCCATCCTGAGCGCTATACTTATTTATACGGCCGTTTTGCCGAGATTGAGAAAATGCGCCGCGATTACGGCGTGCTGCTCCAGGTAAACCTAAATTCGCTGGCGGGCTACTACTCCCCTGCCGCCAAAAAAGTGGCTGAGCAATTAATTGACGGCGAGTTGGTTGATTTTGTGGGCACCGATACGCACCACCTGCGCCACACCGATACGTTGACCAAGCGCACACTCGTGCAGCCCTATATGGAAAAGCTGCTCCGGCTGCCTTTGCTGAACAATACGCTTTAACACCTGGTCCGTTAGTAGTAATTAGCAGGCCGTTGTGGGCCGGCTGATGCCATCCATTTGCCTCTGAGCGTTAACTACTGATTTCATGATATTTGTAACCGGCGGCACCGGCCTCATCGGCTCTTTTCTGTTGCGGGCGCTGCGGGAGCGGGGACTGGCCGTGCGCGCGTTGCACCGGGGCGCGGTGCCGACCGACGCTGCTCCCGGCGTGGAATGGCTGGCCGGCGACCTGCTCGATACCGAACAGCTGCGGGTGGCCCTCACGCCCGATGTCACGCACGTTTTCCACTGCGCCGGGCTGGTTTCCTACGCGCCGCAGGACGAGGACCTGCTGCTGAGCGTGAACGTGCAGGGCACCGCCGCCGTGGTCGATGCCTGCCTGGAGCGGCCGGGCATCCGGTTGGTGCACATGTCGTCGGTGGCGGCGCTGGGCGGGCCAGCGGCGGGCGCTACGGCCGCCCCCGGTGAGGTACTGACGGTGACTGAAAAGGCTTCCTGGGACTTGGGCGCGGCACATCCGGCCTACGCCACCTCCAAATACTTAGGCGAGCTGGAGGTATGGCGCGGCGTGGCCGAAGGGCTGGCGGCCGTCATCGTAAACCCATCGGTGGTGCTGGGGCCGGGCGACTGGCACCGCAGCAGCACCCGCCTGCTGCGCTACGCCCACCAGCAGCACCGCTTCTATACCCGCGGCCTCATCAACTTCGTGGACGTGCGCGACGTGGTGGCCCAGTTGCTGGCCCTGGCCTTCGACCAGCCCGAGGCCAGCGGCCAGCGCTACATTCTGAGTGCCGAGGCCGTGCCCCTGGCCGACTTCTTCCGGCAGGCGGCGGAGGCCATGCAGCGCCGCCCGCCCACGGTGGCCGTGCCCGACTGGGCCGCCGAAATTATCTGGCGGCTGGAGCATGCCCGGGCGGTGCTTACAGGTGCCCGGCCGCTCATCACCAAAGACACCGCGCGGGCGGGCCGGCAGCCGGTGGTGTACAGCCACGCCAAAGTGCAAAGCGCTACAGGACTGAAATTCCGCCCATTACCTGATACGCTGACGTGGTGCGCGGCTGAGTTAGCGGCAAAACCCAAGCGCCTCGAACCGGTTATCGTATCTTAGCAACAACTAGATTGCACGGTTTTGGCCAATATTTGTTATTATTGATAGAGTACTGAAAAAGTGGAGTGGAACGTTTCTGGCAAGCAGTGGCATAACCACCTCCGGTTGCTGGATTCGCTAATTCACAAAACCAGATTAATCCACTTAACTGCGGTTTTATGCGCATGAACGAACATTTTGAAAACGACCGGACCGTGCTGGATACCGTGCGCCGCTTCGAGCGCATGGTGGCCCAGCAGGAATCTGTTTTCTTCGACCTGGAAGACTTCGAGAACATCATTGACCATTACGTGACGAGTGCAGAGTTTGACAAGGCCCTCCAGGCCTGCGAAGCTGCCCTCGGCCAATACCCTTTTTCTACTGAGCTGCTGATTGACCGCGCGCAAGTGACGGCCATGCGTGGCGACTACTCCGAAGCCGAGCGCCAGATTGACGCCGTGGCGGCCCTGGACCCCACCAACGCCGACGTGGCGGTGACGCGCGGCATTATCAGCACGCAGCGGGGCGAATTTGCGCAGGCAGTGGAGTTTTTCCGCACCGGCCTGGAGCAGGAGCCCGAGCGTGAGGACATTCACTTCAACTTGGGCCTGGCTTTTCAGAGCTGGCAGAAGTTCAAAAGCGCGGCCAAGCACTACAAGCAGAGCCTGCGCCTCAATCCCGACAACGAAACCGGCGTGCAGGAGCTTCTGCACTGCCTCGACATCACGGCGCGGCTGGAGGAGCACGAAGATTTCTTCAAACGCTTTACCGACGACGACCCTTATTCGGCCACGGCTTGGTACAACCTGGGCCAGTACTGGTACCGCCGCGAGGATTTCACGAAGGCTGCCGAGGCATTCGACTTCGCTGTGACCATCCGGGCCGATTTCTATGATGCTCACCACTGGCTGGCCGACACTTTTGTGTGCCAGCAGGAGTACCTAAAAGCCATTCCGGAGTTCGAAATGGCCTACCCACCCGGCGAGCCGACCGATGAGGCGTTGTGCAACATCGGCGAGTGCTATGAGAAGCTGCGCGAGTGGGAGCCCGCCCGCAAGTTCTACCGTCAGGCGCTGGAGCTGAACCCCGAGATGGACGAGGCCTGGTTTGGCCAGGGTGTGCTGCTGCAGGAGCAGGGGCGCTGGTTCGAGGCCATTCACTACTTCCGTAAGGCGACTGAGCTGTACGCCGAAAGCGGCGAGTACTGGTCGGCGCTGGGCGCGGCCGAAAACCAGGTGGGCAACGTGGTGAGCGCGCTCGAATCGTACGAGAAAGCCACCGAAGTGGCCCCCGACGACGTGCAGGGCTGGGTGAGCTGGAGCGCCATCCTCTACGAGCAGGGCCATTTCAGCGAAGCCGTGGATTTGGTGCGCCACGCCGTGGAGCTGCACCCCCACGAAGCTCATTTTCACTACATGCTGTGCGCTTATTTGCTGGCCGATGGGCGGATGAAAGAAGCATACGGCGTACTCGAAACGGCCCTCACGCTCAACTATGAACAGCACGTTATTCTGTTCGACTACTTCCCCCAACTGCGTGAGCAGCCGGGTTTGAAACGGCTTATTGAGCAGTTTCGGAAATAACATTTTGGCTTAATGCTACTTTTGTAACCGCCCGTCAGCCGACGGGCGGTTTTTCTTTGCCCGCGCCACCCGTTTTTTTAGAGCGGGCAAGCTTTCCCCAAATTCTCATATTTTACTCAATTTTAATGAATTACGACCTCTCTCAACTGCCGGAGCGCACCCCCAAGCCCCGCGAGCAGGGCTACACCATGGTAATGGACAAAGGCATGAGCCTGCGCGAAGTAGAAGATTTTCTGGAGGTAGGCGAGACCTATACCGACGTGGTGAAACTGGGCTGGGCCACTTCCTACGTGGTGCCCAACCTGAAGCGCAAGCTCGAAATTTACCGCGAAGCCAATATTCCGGTGTACTTCGGCGGCACCCTGTTTGAGGCCTTCATAA
The DNA here is from genome assembly GCF_054776495.1 of Hymenobacter segetis. Taxonomy (NCBI): domain Bacteria; kingdom Pseudomonadati; phylum Bacteroidota; class Cytophagia; order Cytophagales; family Hymenobacteraceae; genus Hymenobacter; species Hymenobacter segetis. Next base: position 1,414,017 of record NZ_BAAHBV010000002.1, read on the forward strand.
TCCGCAACCAATACGACGATTACCGCCGTCTGCTGGACACTTACGGCATGGAGTACGCCGAGGTATCGGACGGCAGCATCGACCTCGACCACGAGCGCAAATGCGAGTACATCCGCGACCTGAGCAAGAGCGTGCGCGTACTGAGCGAAGTAGGTTCGAAGGATGCCGAGAAAATCATCCCGCCCTACAAGTGGATTTCGCAGATGCAGACCGAGCTTGAGGCCGGGGCCATCAAGGTAATCGGTGAGGCCCGCGAGGGCGGTAACGTGGGCCTGTTCCGCAGCACCGGCGAGGTGCGCTCGGGCCTGGTAGAGGAAATTCTGACCAAGATTCCTTCGGAGAAAATCTTGTGGGAAGCCCCACAGAAAGCCCAGCAAGTATGGTTCATCAAGCTGCTGGGGGCCAACGTAAACCTCGGCAACATTGCTCCTAACGAAGTAGTAAGCCTCGAAACCATTCGTCTGGGCCTGCGTGGCGACACGTTCTCGCACTTCCTCGATATGGATGCCGTGGACCCCATGTTCCAGCCAGCGGCCAAGACCGGCAAGCCCGGCACTTCCATGCCCCGCGGCTAAGCAGCCACCGCCAGCCGAGTGCGCTGACCAGTAAATTAAAAGCCCTTCATGCTCGGCATGAAGGGCTTTTTTAGGCTCGCTTGCCTATCTATCGTTCACAAAAAAAGCCGGCCTCCTTGCGGAAGCCGGCTTTTCTGTGGGCCGAAGCCGTGGTTAGCTTATTGCTTCACCACTTTCAGGTTCTTCACTTCGCCGGTAGGCAAGGTGATTTTCACCAGGTACACACCAGCTTTCAGGTCGCCCATGCCAGCTACCGAAGTATCGGTGAGGCTGCCGTTCAGGACAACGTTCTGCTGCTGCAGGGTGCGGCCCGTCATGTCGGTCACCAACAGTTTGGCCGTGCCCGTAGCTGCCGATTGCAGGGCTACGTGGAGTTCGTTGCCAGCATTGAGAGGATTGGGGTAGGCCACGAAGCTGGAGGCCGGAGCCTTGCCATCGAAGCTAACCACCGTGGGGGCGAAGAAGGCATCTTTGCCGTCCAAGTCCATCTGGTGCAGGCGGTAGTAGCGCTTGCCCGATTTGTTGGCTTCTTTGTCTACGTAGCTGTAGTTGGTCACCTGCGTGGTGTTCGGCGAAGCGCTCGGAACGTAGGACAGCGTGCGGTACTCAGTGCCATTTGTCGAAACCTGCACTTCGTAGCCTTTGCTGTTTTCTTCCGAAGCCGTCTGCCAGGTCACCAGAGCATCGTTGCCGATGCGCTTGGCATCGAACGCCATCAGGCGAACGGGCAGAGGGGTTTCGGTGCTGCCCAGCGTGAAGGTGGCGAACTGAGTTACGCCGGTCTTGGTCACGTTGTTGTTCACCTGGTCAACCGGGCCGTCGCGGCCAATCAGGCCGAAGGCACCACCGCCGTTGGTCGAGATGAAGATGGTCAGTTGGTCTTCCGGGATGGTGCTGTTGCCGGGGGTGCGGATGTCGGCACCATTCAGGTTACGGGTTTCCGAATCGCGGTAGTGGAAAATCATCGTAGCAGTGAGGCCGCCGTTGTTGGTAGCCTGGTCGGAAGGACGCACACCGAAGATGCGACGGATGCCGAAGCGGCCGCTCACCGGAGCATAAGCCTCTACCGTGTTACGGGTCACATCCACGTTGCCGGGGCTGTTAGCACCGTTGAAAGTCAGGGTCATGCCCATGTTGCCATACGTACGCGTTTCGCCTACCAGTACACCCTGACGGGTAGTACGAACAAAGCCACGCAGGTAGGAATCATCGGTTTCACCGTTGAGCTGTGCACCGTTGTTGCCATTGGTGAGCGCGCGGTCAGAAAGGACAATCACCGACAGCAGGGGCTGGAGAATGTCAGTAGTCAGAATGCCGGCATTTGCATTGAGCGTAGTGTATGGGTTCGGGATGACCGTGTTAACCGCGCTTACGGTGGGGGTCAGGAAGTTAATAGCTTCCGAAACGTTCATAATACCAACTACATCCTTACGGCCACCACCCGAGATATCAATCCGGACAAATGAGCCGCCCGTGATGGTCTGGGTTACGCCACCGGCAAACTCCATGATGGTGTTTTCGCGCTGAATAAAGCTGTCGTAGCTGTTGTCGAAATCACCGAACACTTGCAACTGGCCGCGCACGAGGCGGGTAATGGAACGCGAACCTTGCGAGGTACCACCCATAATCAGGTTACGGGTCTTGGCCGGGCCGGAGCCGATGTTGCTGTAGGTAGGCGTCGCAACGTCGGAGTTGATGTTGGGGTAAGGAACGCCGCTGCCAGCACCCAAGTCACGAATCAGGGCATTCTTAGTTTGGTCCGGCACGCCATTGCTCCAGTTGCGGGCATCAAACCAGTTGTCGTTGATAGAGCCCGTCCAGATGGTTTGGGCGACCGGCGTACCCGATACCGTGAATCCAGCCGAGTAGGCATTACCAGGAGCACCGTTCGGGTCGGTGATAGTGAAGTTGGTGTTCGTAATCGAGTTCGAGCCGCTGGCCTGGTAGTACACGTCAACCACATAGTTGCCGGCAGCCGTGACGGCGGGCGTAGCAATCAGGTTAGGCTGGGGGTTGATGCCGTTAACACCGGGGTCGAGGATGAACGTGCGCGTGCCGTTAACGGTGTTGCCGGACTGCGTGAGGTTGATAGGCTGGAAAGCGCCACCGGACGTACCAGCCAGGCGAGTGCGGTAGTAGAGCACCACGCTGGTGATGGTATTGGCACCGGCTTCGGTGGTGGTTACCGTCGTGCTGTTCAGGCGCAGCTGGCCGTTGTTCACGTCGTAAGTCGTGCCGTTGTTGGCCGACGAGCTCAGGTCAGCATTTTGGAAGGGGCGCGGCGTGTTGGGGTTGATGTTGTAGATAACGGTACCGCTGTTGTTCGGAGCGATGCCGATGGTATTGCCCTGCACGGTAGGTAGCGGCGTTTTGGTGCCGGTCACATCGAAAGTAGCGGCGTACGAGTTATTGTCGTTGGCACGCTGCGGCAGGCCTGTACCATTTACCTGGTAGGTAGCATGGAACGACACTTGGATGGTGTAGCCGTTACCAGCACTGGCAATCAGGCTAATCAGGTTGGTGTTGCCGCTACCAATAGAGAATTGGCGCACACCGTTGTTGACGGCACCGTTCTGTTGCAGTTGCAGCGTACCCGTGCTCACTTGATTGAAGCTCGGGTCATACAGGGTGTAGTCCAAGTTGGCACCGTTCACAACGAAAGAACCGGTTTCGGTAGTCGTTACCGTGCCGCCTTGCAGGATAAGCTGACCAGCATTAATGTCGAAAGCAAAAGGTGCTGTCGCGCCGGGCTTCTGGTCAAGCAGTTTCGTGTTGAAGGAAGAGCCGGGGTAGTTAACGCTGCCGTTGCCTTGGTCAACAGTAACCGATTCGCCGGAGAAGACAACCGAGCTGGGGGGAGGAATAACGCCGACTACGTTGAAAAGGCCAGTATAACCACTGCCACCGTTGTCATCACGAACTGTAGTGTTGGTTACACCAGTACGACCTGTAGCTCTGAAGACAACCGATACGTTGTACCCATCACCAGCAGTAGTAATGCCGCTCAACAGATTTATACCAGCAGTCGAAAAGGTGAAACTTCTCGGGCTACCAGAAGCAGGAGTACCGGTGAGCTGAATTGAACCACTGCTTACAGGATTGCCAAGCGAGTCGGCGACCGTATAATCTACAAAGCCTGCGTTAAGAGTAGTCGTGGACGTAGCAGTAGCCGTAAAGCTGCCACCGTTGAGCAATAGACGGCCAGTATTGATATTGTATGTACCAAGGCGCTGTGTATCAAACTGCGCTGCCGCAATGTTCTCATTGGCCCCACCATTACGGCTAATAGTCACCGTCGAGTTGGAGATGATAATGCCAGCTTGCGCGGTCAGCGAGGAGCCCAGGCCCAAGAAGATGGCGAAGAGCGGAAGTAAGGAGCTTAGAAAGCGCCGCTGTCGCGACAGCTTCTGAGTAAAGGTTAAAGTTTGCATGTAATTGGGGGTTGAATGTTAGAGAGGATGAAACGCTTGGAATGCGGATTACACGACGAGGCGCATATACGCAGGGGTTTAAAAAAAGGCTGGGCTGGTCTGAGAAAATTTACACAAATGCCGAATCTATCCAAATAAGGCTTTTTTGATATTATCAAGCGACTATGGATGAATGCTATTTATTACTGGCTGAATGCACAAAAACCGTCGGTTAATGGACTACGCTGTAGGGCACGGTCGCCAAAGCCTTTTTCTCGGCTGGTAGTTCCACGCCCAGCAAATCATGTACACTTACCCGGATTTTATTGGAGAGCTGGGTGATGGGCAGGTCGTTGCTGTCGTACCCAAACGGGTTCTCAATTTCGTTGCCAATCATCTCCAGCCCGAGCATGGCGTAGGCCCCAATCATGGTCACGGGCACCATCCACCAGCCGCAGGAATCGACCAGCACCAGGGGCATTACCATGATAAAAACGGTGATGTAGCACTTGATGAAAAAGCTGTAGGAATACGGGATGGGCGTGGACTTGATGCGCTCGCAGGTGCCATTCACGGTCATCATGCCCAGGTAGTGCTGCTTGATGTTGATGAGGTGAATGGGGTCGAAAATCTGGACCTGGCGCAGCTGCTCCACGCTCTCCATGAGCACGGCAATGATGGTGGAGCACACGCTCTCGGCCTTCTGGAGGCGCTCGATGATGTCGGGGGTCGCCTCCATCTTATCGAAGCGGACTTTGTTGCGCAGGCTGCCTTCGAGGGCGATGGGGAAGTTGGAGATGAGGGCGGCGAAGTAACGGCGGCTGGATTTGGCCTCGCGGGGCAACAGGGCGTTCATTTCCATGGCCAGGCCCCGGCAGTGCGACACCAGTTGGCCCCACACGCGGCGGCCTTCGTAGTACCGGTCGTAAGCGGTGTTGGTGCGGAACACCAGCAGCAAGCTGAGCAGAATGCCTAGGATGGACAGGTACTCGCGCCCGATGCGGACGTTGAGGGTATGAAAATCGAGGCTGATGATGGCAATGGCCGACCCGTAGAGTCCCACCAGGGCTACGCGCTTCAACAACAGGCGGATAACCGCCGAAGTATGAAAGTGCCACAAGGCCCGCCACCAATCTCCGCCCTGATAAACAATCATTGAGTAAGTATTTTTTTTGTCCTGCAACGGCAAATCATTTGCCGGGGTTGAGCCTGCTTAGCCGCACAGTAGAATAGTGAAAATGGGCAGCTGGCCAATTCGTAGGTGCGGTGCGGCGGGCCTCATCACAGGTCATGCCACGTTTTGCCGCACCACGCTTACCTGAACCGTACGTCGATGCTTTACACTGCTCAATAACAGGCTCACTACCCGGAACCGGATGATTTAGTCGCATTGAAAAAAATACCTGATAAATACCAAGTCCGGTACCCGGTTAGCCAATCGGGCCGCAAAGGTAAGAAGCACAGGCTCGGGACACTAACTGCGGGGAATAATAAACCGGACGCGCGAACCGCTGATGCCCAGTGAACGGGGTAGTTTCGGCGGCCACCGGTTTTCTTTGTGGCTCACTTCACGCCCGGCATGGAAATTATCAAACACTTTCTCGACCTTCTGCTGCACCTCGACAAGACCCTGGTAGACGTTGTCCACAACTATGGCACCTGGACCTATCTGGTGCTTTTCCTCATCGTTTTCACCGAAACGGGCATCATCGTGTTCCCTTTCCTGCCCGGCGATTCGCTGCTGTTTGCGGCCGGCGCCCTAGCTGCCCGCCCCGAAACCGGCCTGAGCGTGTGGATAATTATTCCGCTGCTGATTGCGGCCGCCTTCATCGGCGACAACGTGAACTATGCCGTAGGCGACTACCTGGGGCCGCGAGTGTTCCGCGAGGACTTCAAGTTCCTGAACCGCAAGTACCTCGACCAGACGCAGGCCTTCTACGCCAAGCACGGCGGCAAAACCATCATCATGGCGCGCTTCGTGCCCATCGTGCGCACGTTTGCGCCGTTTGTGGCGGGTATTGGCACCATGACTTACCGCTACTTTGCGTCGTACAGCATCATGGGTGCGGTACTGTGGGTGGTGGTGCTCACGCTGGCGGGCTACCTGTTCGGCAACATTGAGGTGGTGCAAAAGAACTTCGAGCTGGTGATTCTGGGCATCATTGCGCTGTCGGTGCTGCCGCCGCTGTGGTCGTTTGTGAAAGGCAAGCTGGCTGGCCCGGCCGACGCACCGGCCCGGTAGCCGGCGGGCCGCTCCGCACGGAAGCGTACCTTCCGCCAAACCGTAAGCCGTCCCGGATTTTCATATCCGGGACGGCTTTTTTGCGCTACTTTAGGTTGTTTTTCGGTTTTAATTTTAACTCCATGCGTCAGTTCGGGCTCATTGGCCGCACCCTCAATTACTCGTTCTCGCAGACGTACTTCAGCCAGAAGTTCTACTCGCAGAGCCTGGCCGACCACGCGTATGAGCTATTTGAGATGGTTACTATCGGCGAGTTGCCGGCCCTGCTGGCGGCAAATCCTGACCTGGCGGGCCTGAATGTGACCATCCCGTACAAGGAAAGCGTGGTGCCCTACCTGGATGAGCTGGCCAGCTCGGCCCGCCGCGTGGGGGCCGTGAACGTGATTGAGTGGCTGCCCGACGGCCGCCTGCGCGGCCACAACACCGACGTGGTGGGATTTCGGGAGTCGTTGCGGCAGTTTTTTCCGGCCCCGCTTGGGGCACGGGCGCTGGTACTGGGCGCGGGCGGCGCGGCTAAAGCCGTGACCGTGGCGCTGAATGATTTGGGCATCGCCTACTGGTCGGTAACGCGGAACCCGCTGGGCCACGGCCTGACTTATGACGACCTGACGCCGCAGGTGCTGGCCGCGCATCAGCTCATCATCAACACCACGCCACTGGGCACTTTTCCGCTGGTAGACGAGTGCCCACGCCTGCCCTACGAGGCCCTGACGGCGCAGCACTACCTCTATGATTTGGTGTATAACCCGGCCGAAACGCTGTTTATGGCCAAAGGCCGCGCGGCCGGGGCGCAGGTGAAAAACGGCTTCGAAATGCTGTGTCTGCAAGCCGAAGCCGCCTGGGATATCTGGAATAATGGGACCGCAGACTGATAACTAAAATCCATTTGCAACCTTTTCCGATGGGTGTGCATCTCCCATAAGCCAGCCCACCACATTGCTGGCTACTTTCTGATTGACACACCTTTCTATGCAAGCGAAAATGGACTCTTCTACCCTTCTTTCCCTGGCCGGCACGGGTTACCGGGCGCAGGCATGAGCAGCGGCGCCCTCTCCTGGTTCGCGTTCGGGGCCGATGACGTGCTGCCCGACCAGCCCGCCACGGCACCGCGCCTCACGGCCAGCCGTAGCGCGGCCGTAACCAGCCCGCCCACCGAAGCCGAGCTGATTGACGGCTGCCTGCGCGGCCGCCAGCTGGCCCAGAAGCTGCTTTATGACAAATACGCCGGCAAAATGATGGCTGTGTGCCTGCGCTATGCCCAAACCACTTTTGAGGCCGAGGACGTGTTGCAGGAAGGCTTCCTGACGGTGTTTCGCACGCTGGCCAGCTTCCGGCGCGAGTGCCCGCTGGAATTCTGGATTCGCCGTATTATGATTAACGCGGCCCTGCGCCAGCACCGTCGCAACGCCTCGCTGGTAGCAGTGAGCGACGGTGACTACCCCGAAACCCTATCCAGCGAAGAATTCACCCTCAGCAACTTCAACTTCAACGAATTGCTGGAAATGGTGCAGGAGCTGGCTCCGCGCTACCGCATGGTTTTCAACCTCTATGCTATCGAAGGCTATACCCACAAAGAAATCGGCGAATTATTAAGCATTACCGAGGGCACCAGCAAATCCCAATATTCCCGGGCCCGCGTCATCCTACAAACTAAACTGGAGCGCCTCGGTGCCCCAACCCGCCATGTCCGTTAATCCTATCGAAGACAACACTACGCCTAAAACCACCGGCAGCCTGGAGGAATTATTCCGCCACCACCTGGGCGAAGAGGCCGCCGTGCCCCCGCGCCCCATGCTGTGGGACCAGATTGATAACTCGCTGCTGATTCGGCAGAACGAAACCTACCGCCGTCGCCTCGTGGCTACGCGCTGGGTGGCGGCGGCCAGCCTGCTGCTGGCCACGCTGGCCGGCACCGGCTGGTGGGCCAACCGCGCCGATATGCTTGGCGGTGCCGAAATGGCTACGAACAGCCGGCCAGCGGCGACGGGCACTCGGATGGGCCGCACCAACATTCCGGCCACGCTGGGCATGAAAGACGTAGCGGGACCGTCCGATGCGTCGCTGGCGGCTAACGGCTCGGCAGTTGGTACTAGGGGTGCGGCTTTGTCGGGTAAGGCTTCTATTAATAACAGCACCGCAACGAATAACAACTCCACAATTACATCATCAGGTAATCAGGGCTTTGCTACTGCGGACCGGGCGGCCGTAGCTGCGGCTACTCAAAGCCAGTACACCGGTTTCGGTTCGGCTTCAACGGCCCGCTATTCAGCTGGCAAAAATTCAGCGGCTGAATCCGCTTTGCAGCCTGGCGTTGCTTCGGCAAGCCGCACGGTAGCCGCTACTGTAGCAGTAGCCGCTGGCGAAACCTCCGTTGTGGCCACCAACCAAGTGGCAGCCCAGGCACAGTCCGAAGAATCGACCTCAAATCAGAATTCCGGCCGGATGCTGGCAGCGGCTGACGTAGCGGGCACGGCTGCGGCCGGCGCTTCGGCGGTTGCGGGCGGCAGTTCGGCTGGCACAATGGGCAGCGGTGTAGCAGCTACGACTTCGCTGGCCGCTACCACCGCTTCGGCAGCCACAGTTGCTCCCGAGGAAGTGAGCCTGCTGGCTGCCCGTCAAACTTCACTGAGTTTGGCCAACGCCACCACGTTGCCCAACGGCTTAGCCACGGTGCCGGTTGAAGAACTGCCCGCCATTGATGCACACCGCTGGCATTACGGGGCCAGCTACACGGCCGGCGTATTCAACCCTAACGTTAATTTCTCGCGGGCCGGCATCGAGCCAGAGTTCGATTATGACCGGGGTCCCGCCTTCGGCACGGACTCCCCGAAGCTTACCGAAGTAGCCGCTACCGAATACCGCAACAACCTGCGGCCGGGCCTGAGCCAGCGCATCGCGCTGCTGGCCACGCGCCACCTGCGCGGCCATTGGTCGCTGAGCACCGGGGCCGAATTCAGCCAGGCCACGGCACAGTCGGCGTCCTCGTCGTCCTTCGTGGGCGAGCAGTTGTTCGACCTGGGCCAGGGCAGCAAACACACGCTGCACACCACCAATTTCCGCTACAGCATGGCCAGCATTCCGCTGGAAGTGCGCTATTCTAACCCCGTGAAGCGCGGCTGGAGCATCTACGGCCGCCTGGGCGGTGTAGTAACGGCCCTGCTGGGTGTGCGCAGCGATGTAGAAGGCGACCCGGAAGCCACCCGCACCTATTCCATCGCCTCCACGGGCGGGCCTTACCGCCGCGTGATGGGCAGCCTGCGCGGCGCGGCGGGCACGCAGTTCCGCACCAGCACGGGCAAATGGGCCTTCACGATGGGACCAGTTGCTGAAATCGGTCTGGTGGCGCTGAATGCCCACCCGGTACAAAGCTATTTGGCCCAGAGCCACCCATATAGCTTCGGTATAGAGGCAGGCGTGGAGTTTGGACGGTAGAGCCGCTTGAAGGAAGAAAAGACCGTCATGCAGAGCGCAGCGAAGCATGACGGTCGTGTTTTCTCAAGCCTCCCCTGCCCTTTTCCAAATGCCGCGAAACCCATTCCCCGGCATTTGGGTTAAGGTAGGCTGACCATTTCGGCCTACCTTTCGCGTTGCATGGAGTACCAACTGACCTCAGAATTTAAGCCCACCGGCGACCAACCCACCGCCATCGCCAAGCTGGTGGAAGGCGTGAACAACGGCGAGCACGCCCAGGTACTGCTGGGCGCCACCGGCACCGGCAAAACCTTCACCATGGCCAACGTCATTGCCCAGACGGGCAAGCCGGCGCTGGTGCTCTGCCACAACAAAACCCTCGCGGCGCAGCTCTATGGCGAGTTCAAGGCGTTTTTTCCGAACAACGCCGTCGAGTACTACATCAGCTACTACGACTACTACCAGCCGGAAGCCTACATCGCCAGCACCGACGTTTTCATCGAGAAAGACCTGGCCATCAACCAGGAAATCGAGAAGCTGCGGCTGCACACCACTTCCACCCTGCTCAGCGGGCGGCGCGATGTGATTGTAATTGCCTCAGTGTCGTGCATCTACGGCATCGGCAACCCCGAGGAATTCGCCAAAAACGTCATTTTCCTGAAGCCGGGCATGCGCTACACGCGCAATAACCTGCTCTATCAGTTCGTACAGATTCTGTACTCGCGCACCGAGGTGGAGTTCACGCGTGGCTCGTTTCGGGTGAAGGGCGATACCGTGGACGTGTTTCCTGCCTATGCGGACTACGCCGTGCGCATCTACTTTTTCGGCGATGAGATTGAGTCGGTGCACAAGATTGACCCTATCAGCGGCAAGAAACTGAGCGATGAGGCCAACGGCATCGCGCTATACCCGGCCAACCTGTTCGTGACCGGCAAAGACACCCTGAACTCGGCCATCAAGCAGATTCAGGATGACATGGTGCAGCAGCACGCCTACTTCGAGAAGGAAGGGCGCGACTCGGAAGCCAAGCGCATCATGGAGCGTACGGAGTTCGATTTGGAGATGATTCGGGAGCTGGGCTACTGCTCGGGCATCGAGAACTACTCGCGCTACTTTGATGGGCGCACGCCGGGCTCGCGGCCGTTCTGTTTGCTCGATTATTTCCCCAAAGACTACCTGCTGGTAGTGGACGAAAGCCACGCCACCATGCCCCAAATCCGGGCCATGTGGGGCGGCGACCGCAGCCGCAAAACGGCGCTGATTGAGTACGGCTTCCGCCTGCCCTCGGCCCTGGACAACCGGCCGCTGACCTTCAATGAGTTCGAGAGCATGTTCCAACAGGCGGTGTATGTATCGGCCACGCCGTCGGACTATGAGCTGACCCAGGCCGATGGCGTGGTAGTGGAACAGATTATCCGCCCCACGGGCCTGCTCGACCCCGAAATTGACCTCCGCCCCAGCATCAACCAGATTGACGACCTGCTGGACGAAGTGGACAACCGCGTGAAAATGGGCGACCGCGTGCTCGTGACCACCCTCACCAAGCGCATGGCCGAGGAGCTGAGCAAGTACATGGACCGCCTCGGCATCAAGGTGGAATACGTGCACTCCGACGTGAAAACGCTGGACCGCGTGGAAATTCTGCGCAAGCTGCGGCTGGGCGAAATCGATGTATTGATTGGCGTGAACCTGCTGCGCGAAGGTCTAGACTTGCCTGAGGTGAGCCTCGTGGCCATTCTTGATGCCGATAAGGAAGGCTTCCTGCGCGACCAGCGCAGCCTGATTCAGACCATGGGCCGGGCCGCGCGAAACGACCGGGGCAAGGTAATTATGTACGCCGACCGCATGACCGGCTCCATGCAGCGGGCCATTGATGAGACGAACCGCCGCCGCGCCACGCAGGCGGCTTACAATGAGGAGCACGGCATCACGCCGCGCACCGTGCGCAAGAGCCACGCCGAAATCATGGGCCAGACCGATTTGGCCGACTACCGCGTGCTCGATACCCTGCCCTACGCCGACACGGACGGCGGGGCCGCCCTGGCCATGGCTGCCGAGCCGGTGATAGCCATGATGACCCGGCCCGAGTTGGAAAAGCTCATCAAAACCACCGAAAAGCAGATGGAAGCCGCCGCCAAGGACCTCGACTTCCTCACGGCCGCCAAGCTGCGCGACGAGCTGGCCGCGCTGAAAACCATGCTGAAAGGAAAACGGGAATAGCCGCTAAGGCTGCCGGTAGAGTACGCCACCCTTCATCACCAAGCGGATTTGGCGGAGGGCGGCCACGTCCTGCGTGGGGTCGCCGGCCACGGCCACGAGGTCGGCCAGCAGGCCGGGGCGGATTTGGCCCCGGTCGGCGAGGTGGAAGATTTGGGCGTTGCCGCTGGTGGCCTGGCGTAGCACCTGTAGCGGCGTGAGGCCGTAGTCGCGCACCAGCAGCTCAGCTTCGCGGATGTTGTCGCCGTGGGCGAATACGCCGACATCGCCGCCTTGGGCCAGCGTCACGCCGGCTTTGAGGGCGGCGGCCATACTCGCGTGCTTTTGCTGGATGCGGGGCGGGGCCGGGTCGGTGCCCTTGTGCCAGCCTTTGTATTGGGCGGTGGCATCGGAGGCGGCCACGGTGGGGCACAGGGCCACGCCGCGCTTTTTCATCAGGGCGAAGATTTCGGGGGTGCCATAGTCGCCGTGCTCGATGGTTTCGACGCCGGCCAGGATGGCGCGGCGCATACCCTCGGGGGTGCTGGCGTGGGCCACCACGCCCCGGCCGGTGGAGCGCGCGGTTTGCACAATCAGCGTCAGTTCCTCCTGCGAAAACGTGGGCTGGGCCGAGCCGTCGGGCCCCCAGCGGTAGTCGGCATACACCTTGATAATATCGGCCCCTTTGCCAATCTGCTCGCGTACGGCCCGGATGATGCCGTCGACACCATCGGCTTCCTGCGCGCCCTGGGGCACATTTTCATCTACCGAAAGCTTGGGGCCGTAGCTGCCCGTAGCCACCAGTGCCCGCGTGACTACCAGCAGGCGCGGCCCGGGAATGATGCCCTGATTAATGGCTTGCTTGATGCCCACATCGGCGAAGCCTGCGCCCTCAGTGCCAAGGTCGCGGGCGGTGGTGAAGCCGGCCAGCAGCGTACGCTGGGCGTGCACCGTGGCCCGCGTCACCCGCAGCGCCTGCGACTCCAGTAGCACCTGGTTGTCCCAAGTAGTTTCGTTGTAGGGGTGCAGCAGCAGGTGCGAATGGCCTTCAATAAGGCCGGGCAGCAACGTGAGGCCGGGTAGCTCCAAGGTGCGAGCGTTTGACGGCACCGCTACTTTAGCGGCTGGGCCGGCAGCCGTGATTTTGTCGTTTTCGACCAGCACGACCCAGCCTGAGTGCATTTCCTGGCCATCGAACACGGCGGCGGGGCGCAACAGTGTGGCGGCTGATGCGGGCGTCACCGCCTGCGCTTGGGCAGTTTTGGGCAGAAAGGCCAGCATCAGAAGCCCGCCCAACATCGCATAGCGGAAGCGCCGAAAGCGACGAGCGCGGCCCGATTGACCCGCAGGAAAGTCAGAATATCGCATAAATAATCAAGGCCGCCCCCGCTGGTACGGGGGCGGCCTTGCGAAGCTACTCCGCGCACGCGGCTTATATTGTGCTGCGCTGGCCGCAGGTTAGCGCGCAACGTGCTAACCTGCGGCCAGCGCGAGTAGGCAAGCTTGTTATTTACTGGCCGTGGGTGGCGCCATTTCCGTCACCGGGGCCTGCGGGGCCAGCAAATGGCGGCTTTTAGCCACCACCACCGGCTTACCCACCTGGAAGGTGGCGCGCTGCTTCACGTCTACTGATGAGGCGGCGGCCTGCACGGTGTAGGTTCCGGCATCCGTCACCCAGGCCGAGGCGGCAGTGTCGTAGGAAGCCAGGTCGGCGGCGGTGAGGGTGAAGCTGAGCGTCTGCGCCTTGCCGGGCGCGAGCAGGGAGGTTTTGGCGAAGGCTTTCAACTCGCTTACGGGCTTAGCGAGCTTGCCTTTGGGGGCGCTTACGTAAAGCTGCACCACTTCACGGCCCGCCGTTTTGCCGGTATTGGTGACGGTGAGCGTGGCCGTGAGCTTGTCGTTGAGCGCGGACGCGCTGAGTTTCAGCGGGCCATAGGCGAAGGTGGTGTAGCTCAGGCCGTGGCCGAAGGCATAGGCCGGCTGTTTCTGGAAAGTATTGAAGTAGCGGTAGCCCACGTAGATACCCTCGGAATACGTGTTTTCCGATTCCTGGCCGCCCAACGAATTAGCTGGCGCGGCTGCGCCGGCCTTCACTTTGCCCGGGAAATCCTGGCTATATGGGATGTCGGTGTAGGCCATCGGAAACGTGGTGGCCAGCTTGCCCGAGGGGTTGGTTTGGCCGCTCAGCACGTCGGCCACGGCGTGGCCGCCCTCCTGGCCGGGCTGCCAGGCCAGCAGAATGGCATCGGCCTGGTTGCGCCAGCTGGCGGTTTCCACTACGCCGCCTACGTTCAGCACCACCACCACTTTCTTGCCCAGGGTATGGAAAGCTGTGGCAACTTGTTGAAGCATGGCCTTTTCATCGGCCCTTAGCGTGAAATCGTCGGTCACTTTACGGTCCCCACCTTCGCCCGCGCTCCGGCCGAGGGTGACAATTGCTACATCGACCGCCTGGGCCTGCTGTTGCAGCGTAGCCGCATCCAGCCCCATTTCCGCAATAACCGGGACGGGTTCGAAGAAGGTCTTTTTCGGGGGAATCTTGGCTTTTTCGGCCCGCAGGTATTGCGTGTAGGCTTGGCTAATGGGAGAACTGACGGAAAACCCAGCCTTACTCAAGCCCTGCTCAATGGAGATGGTGTAGGCGCGGTTCACGTCGCCGCTGCCAGTGCCACCGGCAATGAGGTTGTAGGACGTGTTGCCGAACAGGGCCAACTTCTGGCCAGCGGCCAGCGGCAGCGCCAGGGCTTCGTTGCGCAGCAGCACCATGCTTTCGGCGGCGGCCTGGCGGGCCACGGCGGCATCGGCGGGCAGCGCGGGGCGGCTGGTGTAGCTGTTGCCGAGGAAGGTGGGTGACTTGAGCACCAGTTCCAGCACGCGGGTCACGTTGGCATCGAGCTGTGCGGGCGTGAGCTGGCCGCTTTTGGCCGCCGCCAGCAGGGCCTGCGTCTGGGCCGTGGTGCCGGGCATGAGCAGGTCGTTGCCCGCTTTTAGCTGGGCTACCGGGTTCTGGCCGCCGTACCAATCGGTCATTACCAAGCCTTTGAAGCCCCACTCCTGCCGCAGCAGCGCCGTGAGCAATTCGTGACTCTGGGATGTGTAAGTGCCGTTCACGAGATTATAGCTCGACATCACCGTCCAGGGCTGGGCCTTGCGCACGGCAATCTGGAAGCCTTTGAGGTAGATTTCCCGCAACGCCCGCTCGCTCACCTGCGAGTTCATTTTCATGCGGTTGAACTCTTGGTTATTGACCGCGAAGTGCTTGATGGACGTGCCCACGCCGTTCGACTCGACGCCATTCACGAAAGCCGCCGCGATGTTGCCGGTCACCACCGGGTCTTCGGAATAATACTCGAAGTTGCGCCCACCCAGCGGGTTACGGTGGATATTCATACCCGGGGCCAACAGCACATCAATGCCAAAGGCCCGCACCTCGCTCCCAAACGCCACGCCCACTTTGTACACCAGTTCGGTGTCCCAACTCGACGCCAGCAACGTGGCCACCGGGAAGGCCGTAGCGTAATAGGTTCGGGTACTGTCGCCGCCCCGAATGGGGGCAATACGCACACCCGCCGGCCCATCGGAAAGCGTGAGCGACGGGATGCCGAGCCGGGCAATGGCGTGGGTACGGCCGGCCGCGCCGGGCACTTTCTCGGGCACCTTGCGGTCGGCAGGGTCAGAGGGCGGCAGGATGCCTTCGGGGAAGCCGGCGGGATAGAAGCCCATGCCCACCACCAGCTTTACCTTTTCCTCAGTGGTGAGGGCGGCCAGGATTTCCTTCAGCGGAGCCTTACCCAGCTGCGGCGCGAGAGCCTGCGCGGAGGCAGCTTGGTTGCCGAGCAGAGCCAGCAAAACCACCATCGAAAACTTGCCGCTAAGGCGGCCATACGCGTGATACAGGTTGCTCATAAATCCAGAATTTACTAATTGACAATCAATTTTTTATCGACTCACAGAGTACGTGCGGCGTTGCGGCCCCACGCCCGTAATCTTCACCGATTGCCAGCCGGTGGGCAGCGTGGATTTGCGCTGCGCAATGCCGGCCGGCGTGATATCCAAGCCGCCAAAGCCCATGAGCACGGCTTGCAGCACCCCGCCCGCTCCCGTGGCGAAGTAAGGATTGGTGCCGCCCTTGGTTTCGGCGATGACGCGGAAGGGCGGCAGCAGGTTAGGCTCGTAAGCATCTTTAAACCAGAGCTTGGCCTTATCAGCATTGCCCAGGCGGGCGTAGAGGAGAGCGAAAATGCCCTGCGTCATGGCCGGGGTGCCTTCGTTGGGTACGCGGGTTTCGTAGTAGCTGAGGTCTTTTTTGATTTGGGCGGGGTCGGTGATGACGTTCAGCGGGTAGGCCAGCAGGTTCACGTCGCCCTGCTTGATGCCTTCGCCGTGGTAGGTGGCGTGCTCCTGAGTCACGCCGTCGGCCATTTTCAGGATGGGAATGTTCTGGGCTACCAGCGCCCAGTCGGGGTTGGCGCGCAGGCCGAGTAGCTTGGCGGCGACGGCGGCGTTTTGCAGGTTGACTTTGGCGGCGGCGTTGGTGAAGGCGTCGTTGTCCACGTTTTCAGCCCACTCATCCGAAGCCACCACGTTCTTGATATCGTAGTGGCCGGGGCCGTTGCGCTCCACCCGACTGGCCCAGAAGTCGGCGGTGGCCGAGAGCATCGGCCAACCTTTTTCGCGCAGCCAGTCTTTGTCCTGCGTCACGCAGTAGTATTGCCAGGCGGCCAGGGCCACGCAGGCCGAAATATGGTGCTCGAAGGGGCCGCTCAGCGCCCACACCGGCGTTTCCTCCACGCCCGAGTCGGCGCTTTCCCAGGGGTACATGGCCCCCTGGTAGCCGTGGGCGAAGGCGTTGCGTCGGGCCGGCTCCAGCCGGCGGAAGCGGTATTCGACCAGCGACTTAGCAATTTCGGGGTGCAGCACCAGCAGCGCCGGGAACATCCACAGGTCGGCATCCCAGAACACGTGGCCGTTGTAGCCCAAGCCTGAAAGGCCCATCGGAGAGGGCGAATAATCGGTGCCGGCCCGCGAAAAGCTGTAGAGGTGGTAGAGCATGCTGTGCACGTCCTGCTGCGCTTGCGCATCGCCGCCAATCTGGATGTCGCTCTGCCACAGGTCCTGCCAGGCTTTGGCGTGGAAGGCCAGCAGCCGCTCCCGGCCTTCGAGGCGGGCGAAGATGGTCATGCGCTCGGCCTCATTCAGCGGGTCGGGGTGGTGGGCCGAGGTGATGGCCGAGCCCGCCACGGCGTAGCCGTAGGTCTGCCCGGCTTTCAGGGCTTTGCTGAACTTCATCAGGTGCTCGCCATTGTCCCACATCTCGTGGATGACGCGCGGCTCCAGCCCCTGCCCTTCCGTGAACAAAAACGTGGTGGACGCGCACAGCAGCAGCTTGCCCGTCGGGCTTTTGGCTGAGGACGTGAGAAGTCGCACAGTGGCGTGCGGCCGGTCGATTTCGTTGTAGTAATTCTGCACGTCGCGCAGGGCGTCGGGCGTGTCCATCACGCTGGCGGCGGTCAGGGCAATGTCTTTTTTGGCCACGATGGACACGTCCAGCAGCACCGTGTAGGGCAGGTGGCGTAGCGCATAAGTGGTGTAGCTGATGGTGGCCTTGTCCTGGTAGTCGAAGGTGGTGGTGAGGGTGGCTTTCTGCATGTCCAGTTCCTGCCGGAAGTGGCTGGCATCGGCGGCACCCAGGCGGCGGCCGTCGATTTCCATGTACATATTCAGCAGGTTGATGCCGTTGAGGAAATTGCTCACCCGGCCCCGGCCGTACTGGTCGTAGGCCCCGGCCAGCACCACGTTCTTCACCTTAAAGGGCTCGGGCGACGACACCACGCCCATGATGCCATTGGCCACCGTCACACCGTAGTAGTTGGCCGGGTCCACCTTGTCGGCAACGATGCGCCAGGGGTCGGGCGTTTGGGCGGCGGCGGGAAGCTGGGCGGCGGCTATAAACAGCAACGCCACCGCGCAACGGAATGGACGCAGCCAGTTGGATTCAGAAATCACCATGTTAAAAATGCCAGAGAAGTAATGAGGTGGAATAAAAAAGGGTAAGCACAGGCTTACCCTTTTTTACAATTCCTGGCGGTGGCTTGCTGTTGCCAGCTCGCCTGCCTCCGCAGTTATCCCTTAGTAGCCCGGGTTCTGCACCAAGTTGGGGCTCACCGCAAGCTGCTGGTTCGGGATGGGGAAGATGAGGTAGTGGGCATCTGTGCTGGTGGGGCCTTCCTGCAATGGCCCCAGGAACTTGCCGAAGCGCACCATGTCCTGCCGCCGCCACAGCTCCAGATACAGCTCGCGGCCCCGCTCGTCATACAGAGTATTCAGGTCCACGGTGGCCAGCGCAGTGGCCCCGCGCGAGGCATTCGTCCGGATGGAATTGACCAAGGCCAGCGGCGTGCTGCCATAAACGCCGGCCGTGGTACCGGTGCCGCCGCGCAGGATGGCTTCGGCCTTCATCAGCAACACGTCGGGCAGGCGAAAGTGTACCATGTCGTTATCGATGGCGCCGGCCGAGTTATTGGTGAAATCGGGAGGGTACTTCATCGGCCGGATGCCGGTTACTTCCAGGTTGGCACCGGTTTCGATGATGGCCACGCTTGCGGTGAACGCCAGCGGCGCACCCAGGCGGTCCTTCAGTGGTGCGTCGGTGGTCAGGTTGTACTGCTGGCCAATCAGGAAGCCCACATTCACGCGGTGGCCGGGGTTGGTCGGGCCGTTGGTGTAGGTGTAATACTGGCCCCGGCGCTTATCCACGGCCTCGTACTTGTTGTAGAAATCCGACAGCGCGCAGGGGCCGTTGTAGCCGCTGGGGGTCATGTTGTAGTGCGAGATGAAGCGCCACAAATCATACTGCGCCCCACTGCTTACGCCACCCTGGTTCAGCTCGGTGAAAATGTTTTCCGTGCCGATGTTGGAGTTGTCCGGCGCGAAGTTGTCGAAGTAGTTGGCGGCAAACCGGAAGCGGCCGCCGTTGATTACCTGGTCGGCCAGGGTAATCACCTGGTTCATGTCGGCCGCCGCGAAGGTGGGCGTCTGCCGGTTGGCATACACGCCCCGGTTGATGTAGCACTTCATGAGCAGGGTGCGGGCGGCATCCTTAGTCGCCTGCGAGGCGGGCGCATCGGGCAGGTTGGGCAGCACGGCCGTTACCTCGCTGATGATGTAGTCGAGGGCCGCGCTGCCCTTGTACACGCGCGGCGCGGCCACTACCAGCTCGCCGGGTTCGCGGTAGGGCACCTGGTCGAACAGGTCGAGCAGCCAGTACATGGCGAAGGCGCGCAGAAAGCGGGCTTCGGCCTGCTGCTGGGTATTGGCCTTGAACTTCGGCTGGAGCATGTCGGTAGCCGCAAAAACCACCCCGCTCAGGTTGTTGAACGCGTCGCGAATCTGGCCGTGGTTGGCATCCCAGGTGCGCTGGTGCAGAGAGCGCCACTGGCCGTTGTCGTCCCAGTCGCCGGCCCGGGTGGGCATCAGGCGCTCATCGGTGGTCACTTCCGAAAGCGCAAACACCTGGGTAGCGCCCTGGAAGGGGCTGCGCATGGATGAATAAACCCCATCAAGCAGCGAGGAAGCATTGCCCGAGGCTGCCTGCTCGGGTGTCAGGGTGGCATCGAGCCGCTCGGTAATCTGGCAGCTGTTGGCCAGCGGAAGCAGCGCCAGCAAGGCGGCGGTGCTGAGTATCTTTTTCATATCGATAAGGCGAGTAGGGTGGGTTACAGCGAAAAGTTGAGGCCGAACGTGAACGTGCGGGACGGTGGGAAGCCGGTGTAGTCGATGCCGACCGACGGCACCACGCCATTGGGTTTGCTGGTGTTCACTTCGGGGTCGAAGCCGTGGTACTTAGTGATGAGGAACACGTTCTGGCCCGTAGCGAAAACGCTGGCTCCTTTAACTACCTTGGCCACGTCGCCGATGGCGTACGAGAGCGTCAGGTTGGAGAGCTTCGTGTAGTTGCCGCTTTCCAGGTAGCGCGTCGAGGGCGTCACAGCGTTGGAAAGCGACTCCTTCACGCCCGACTGGTATTCGGACAGGGCAATGTTCTTGCCTGCCCGTATCTGACTCACGTTGAGCACACTGTTGAACGTGTTGTTGTAAATCACGTTGCCGTAGCTCCCGGTAAAGTTGCCCGTCAGCGTGAACTTCATGAAGCGTGCGGTGACCCCCAGGCCCAGCAGCGTGGTGGGGTTGGGGTTGCCCACGTAGCTGGCCTTCCCAAACTCGTTGTAGAGGCCGGTGGCACTGTTAATGCCGTTGTAGGTGGGCACGTAGAAGCCGTTGAGCGGCTGGCCGTTCTGAATGGTTTCGGCAAACACGTTCGACAAACCCTGCCCACTGAGGGCGCCCGTCTGAATGATGAGCGCAGCGGGCAGGCCCGATACTTCGTTCTTCACAAAGGTGGCGTTGGCATTGAAAGTCAAGCCAAAACGCTCGCTTTCAATAGCCGTAAGGCCAGCCAGCAGCTCCACTCCTTTGTTCACCACCACGCCGTCGAGGTTTCTCCACACCACGGCTCCGCCGGGGGCCGCGGGCTGCCCCGGAGGCTGCGGATACAGCAGGCCCGTGGTGCGCTTATTGAAGTAGTCGGCCGTCAGCGTCACGCGGTTGTTGAACAGGGCTACGTCAATACCGGCATTGTACTGCTCATCGGACTGCCACTTCAGGTCCGGGTTAGGGTTGGTGAGCTGGCCCAGGCCCTTGTTATCGGCCTGGAACGTGTACTGGCCCTGCGCCGAGCCGGCCGGAAACTCCTGGTTGCCGGTGCGGCCGTAGCCCACCCGCAGCTTCAGCTGGTTGATGGCCTCTACCTTAAGAAAGTCCTCCTGGCTGATATCCCAGGCCGCCGACGCGGAGGGGAAGTAGCCATAGCGGTTGTTCGAGCCGAATTTGGTGCTGCCATCTGCGCGCATGGTGGCCGTGAGCAGGTAGCGCCCTTTGTAGTTCAGCACGACACGGGCGAAGTACGATTGCAGAGTCGTTTCCGGGTCGGCAAACGATGAAATCTTGCGGCCCGAGGGGTTCGAGTACTGCAGGTAATTGGTGTAATCGAGCCCGTAGGTGCCAAAGCCGACCGGTACGGACACGCCATTCACGAGTTTCACCGGCCCCAGCCCGCTCAGGCCCGTGCCCGAGTAGAAGTATTTGTTATACTCATAGCCCAGCAGAGCCGTCAGGTTGAGGTCAGTCGCAATCTGCTTGGTAAAGTTCAGGGTTTGCGTCAGCTGCTGGGTCTGCAGCTCGGTGGTGTTCACGGACGCGTAGCCGTACTGCTGGTAGTCGCTGATGTTCAGCCGCTGGTCATAGGAGGTACGGCGGATACCGGTGCTGTAGTTCACGGCTATCAGGGCCCGATATTCCAGCCAGTCGGTGAACTTGTAGTAGGGCGACACCGAGGCCAGCGCCGTCGTCACCCGCGAGTTATCGTTGGTGTATTCCAGCATCGCCACCGGGTTGATGGTGGAGCTGCCCAGCCGCGATACCGGCTGGCCGTTGGCACTGTACAGCGAGTCGGTGGGGTTCCAGGCCAGGGCCTGCCCAATGAGGCTGCCCCGGAAGTCACCATTGTTAGTGATGGGCGCCAATTGCTCGCGAAACTGGTTGGTGGTGATGTTGATATCTACCCCCAGACGCTTGCTTTCCAAGAACTTGAGGTTGGTCGCAAAGTTGGCGGTGTACTTCTTGAAATCGGTTTTCTTGATGATACCCTGCTGGTCGAGGTAGCCAATGGAGAGGCGGTAGCGGGCATTTTCGTTGCCACCGTTCACCGACGCGTTGTAGTTCTGAACGGTACCAGTTTGCAAAATGGCACCCAATGGGTCGTTGCTCAGACCTTTGTCGTTGGTTGCGGGCGCGCCGTAGTAAGTGAGGGCCTGCCGGTACTGGCTGGCATCGAGCACGTCAATCTTGCGCAGGATTTTCGAGAAGCCGCTCGAAGCACTGAAGTCGATTTTAGCCTCGCCGATTTTACCGCGCTTGGTGGTGATGATAACCACGCCGTAAGCTCCCCGCGAGCCGTAAATGGCCGTAGCCGAGGCATCCTTCAGTACGTTAATGCTCTCAATATCGGCCGGGTTCAGGAAGTTCAACGGGTTGCTGTCGGGGCTGTCGCCGAAAGCCGTAGTCAGGCCCGGCCGCGCCGAGCGGCCGTCGAGCTGCACGCCATCCACCACGTACAGCGGCTGGCCGGTACCGGTCACGGCCGAATTGCCGCGAATTTTGATGGTAGCGGCCCCGCCGGGCTGCCCGCTGTTTTGCGTTACCTGCACGCCCGAGGTCCGACCCTGGATGAGCTGGTCGGGCGAGGTGAACGTTCCTTTGTTGAAATCCTTGGGGGTCAGGGTACTCACGGCACCCGTGAGGTCAGCTTTCTGCACCGTGCCGTAGCCCACTACCACCACATCGCCCAGCGCCTGCGCGTCGCTTTTCAGCGCCACCGATGCCGTGGATTTGCCCGTGATGTCCACCACCTGCGTGGAATAGCCCACGAACGAAAACGACAGCTTCGTAGCCGTAGCCGGCACATCGAGCTGGAAGCCGCCATCGGCCCCGCTGCTGGTACCGGTGCTGGTGCCGGGCACCAGTACTGTCACGCCGGGCAGGCCGACCCCAGATTCATCCGTCACCTTGCCCGAAATCGAACGGTTGGCCTGGGCCTGGCTCAACAGCGGAAACAAGATAAATAAGGCTCCCAACAGCAACAGCTTCAGAAGCGTTGTTGGGCCGCGGCCCGCCGGGGCGGCCGGCAGCTCCCCCGGATTATACCGTTTGTACACGTTGTTTCTCATGATTTTAAAAGTGAAATGGTGGGAAATTTTTAAGCAGCGAGTGGTTGGCAATTCCCAGAAAACGATTCCTGCAAACGATTCTGGAATAATTGGCGGCGAACTCCGGGTCTATTCATGTATTGCAGCGTTAGGTGAGAAAGATGAGTTGTCGAGAAAAGCCCGCTGCTTTTATTGCAGCGGGAGCACCACGGCCTGCCAAGGCTGGAGCGCCAGCGCCGGTGAACTGGCCTGAATGGTGGGGTAATTATTGAGCCAGGCGGCTCCAGCGGGCTTCAGGTCCGTGGGCACAGCCCAACTGCGGGGCACCGAGGAGAAGTTGAGCACCACCAGCACCTTATCAGCGCCCAGCATGCGGGTGTAGGCGTAGATGTGCGGGTTGGCTGCGTCGAGCACGTGGTATTGCCCATACACCAGCACCGGATGCGCCCGGCGCAGGGCCGTGGCCCGGCGGAAATGGTTCAGCACCGAAGCCGAGTCTTTCTCCTCCGCCGCCTCATTGACGGTAAGATAGTTGGGGTTGACTTTGAGCCAGGGCGTGCCCGTGGTGAAGCCGGCCTGGGCCGTGGCGTTCCACTGGAAAGGCGTGCGGGAGTTGTCGCGCGAGAAGCGGGCCAGATTCTTTATATAAGCCGGCAGATTGCCGCCTTGCGCTTTCACCAGCTGGTAGCCGTTGCGGGCGGCCACGTCGCGATAGTCGGCAATGCTGTTGAAGCCGATATTGGTCATGCCCAGCTCGTCGCCGTTGTAGCAGTATGGCGTGCCGCGCATGGTGAGCAGAAAGGTATTCAGCAGCTTGGCCGAGGCGGCGCGGAAGGCCGGCCGGTCGTCGCCAAACTTGCTCACGATGCGCGGCTGGTCGTGGCTGCCGAGGTAAATGGACTGCCAGCCCTTGCCCGCAAAAGCGCTGTCCCAGCGCGTGAACACGCGCTTGAGGTCGGTGAGCTTGTAGCCGGCGGCCGAGTTGCCCACACCCACCGCGTCGAAGTGGTAGGTCATGTTCAGTTCCTTGCGGGCGGGGTCCACGAAGACCATGGCTTCCTGGGGGTTGCGACCCGCGCCTTCGGCTACGGTCATGATGTTGTACTTACTCAGCACCTCGCGGTTCATCTCCTGGAGGTAGTCATGCAGGTGCGGGCCGTGGTTATAGGCGTTGGTGTAGTTGCGCTCATTCAGGCCCGGCATGGGCGGGAATGTGGGGTCTTTGGCCACAAACTGGAAGGCATCCATCCGGAAGCCGTCGATGCCTTTATCCAGCCAGAACTTCATCATGGCGTAGATTTCCTGGCGCAGCTTGGGGTTGTTCCAGTTCAGGTCGGGCTGCTTGCGCGAGAAGTAGTGCAGATAGTAGGCGTTGGTGAGCCAGTCGTACTGCCAGGCGTTGCGCTTCACGTCGAAGGTACTGTAGCGGGCCGGGGGCGTACCTTTTTCGGCGGGCCACCAGTAGTAGTAGTCGCGGTAGGGACTGGTGCGCGAGCTGCGCGACTGCTTAAACCACTCGTGCTCGTCGGAGCTGTGGTTCACCACCAGGTCCATCACCAGTTTCAGGCCGCGCTGGTGCATGCCCTTGAGCAGCGCATCGAAATCCTGCATGGTGCCGAACTCGGGCATAATCTGCCGGTAGTTGCTGATATCGTAGCCGTTATCATCATTGGGCGAGGCGTAGATGGGATTCAGCCACACCGCGCCCACACCTAGGCTTTTCAGGTAGTCGAGCCGCGAATTGATGCCTTTGAGGTCGCCCACGCCGTCGCCGTTGCTATCCTGGAAGCTGCGCGGATAGAGCTGATACACCACCGTTTCCTTCCACCAGTCGGGCTTTTTGGCCACCGTGCTGTCCGTCACGGCAGCCGCGCCCGTTGTGGGCTTTTCGACAGTTTCAGCTTTTTTCTCGCTATGCCCACAGCCCGCCAGCGCCAGCAGCAACGCGCCGCCCGGCACCAGCCGCCGCAACAGCAGCCCGGTGGTATTCAGCAGGAAGGAAGCGGATGTGGAAAGTGGCATCACTCGAAAAGTTAACAGAAATTATTTTCTTTAACAAACAGTTTTTTAAGGCGTTACCGATTGACTGAGGTCAACCAGACGTAAGCTGGTCAGTTGCGCTGGGCCGTCAGTGACTATGGTGATGCGGCCGGTGTGCTGCCGGGGAAAAACCAGGTCCGTGAGGGTAGTTTCGCCATCCTGGGCGAAAACCTCGACCACTGACTTGTCCACTAGCAGGCGCAGTTGGAGTTGGCCGTCGCGCAGGGGCACTTTCGCAGTTTCGAGACTCATAGCGAACATGGGATGGAAGGCCACGTTGCCCGACTGCCGCCGGTCGAGCGTGAGTTCCTGTTTGGCTACGTCATAGCGCAGCACGGTTTTCTCGTCGGCGCTTTGCAGCAGGTTCAGGGTAAGCAAATTGGCTTTGCCGGGTTTCAGGGTCAGCTCCAAATCGTAGGATTCTCCGCGAAACGGCAGCTCGTAGCCGGCAGCGCCGGGCTTGAGGTCGCGGCTTTTCACGGTCAGGGTTTCCTTGCCCAGGCGGCGCAGCTCGGCCAGGGGCTGCTGGGCAAGCACGAGGCCAGCGGCGGTGCGGTGCAAACTCAGCTCGCGGGGCACGGCGAAGCTGCCGCGCCACTCGGTACCGGTGGGCACGGCCTGAGCGTAGGCCCAGTCGTTGGCCCAGCCCACCAGTAGGCGGCGGCCATCGGGGACGTTGTTGAAGGTGACGGCGGCAAAGTAGTCCTTGCCGAAGTCGAGGTAAGCCGGCTCTTCGTAAGCCTGGTCGGGCGTAAACGTCTTGCCGTCAAAATGCCCCAGAAAATACTGCTGCCCCCGGAACTGCTCCACCGGGTTGCCGGCCGAAATCAGCAGCACCCACTTGGTGCCGCCGCCGGGCACGGGCAGCTCGAATAAATCGGGGCATTCCCACTCCTTCACCGTGTTGCCGGCGCGGCCCCAGCGGCTCAGGAAGGTCCAGTTTTTCAAGTTCTTTGACTCGTAGAGGTACACCTGTTGGCGGTCGGCTTTCACAGTGGCCATCACCCACTTCTGCTGCGGCGCGTACCAAAACACCTTGGGGTCGCGGAACTCCTTGCTGCCGATGTCGAGCACAGGATTGCCGGCGTAGCGCTGCCAAGTGCGGCCACCGTCCTGGCTGCTGGCCAGGTTCTGGTGCTGGGCCACTACCGCGCCGGCACGCTCTTGGTGGCCGGTGTAAAAGGCCACCAATCCGTCGGTTTTGCCGGCCGGAAACAGGCCCGAGGTGTTGTCTTTATCGACCACCGCGCTGCCCGAAAAAATCATGGTATTGCTGCCGTCGGGGCTGGCGTACTCGGTCAGGGCTACGGGCTGATGCGTCCAGCGCAGCAGGTCGGGACTGGTGGCGTGGCCCCAGGCCAGGTGGCCGGGCTGGGCGCTCTGCGGGTTGTATTGATAAAACAGGTTGTACTGCCCATTGCTGTACACCAAGCCGTTGGCGTCGTTTATCCAGTTTTTGGGGCCCGTGAAGTGGTACACCGGCCGGTACGGGTCGGCGGCCGGCACCGGAGTTTGGGCCGGGCTGGAGATGCTCACGAGCAGAGGCAAAGCGCAGAGGAGCAATCGGTTCATCGGGTGGGAAATGGACAGCTTGAGGCAGATGATAGAGTCAAATAATCAGGCAGTAGCGGCGGCCAGCTCGCGCACCATACTTTCGGAGATGGCCGGCGTGGCTCCCTGGAAAGTGGCCACCAGCGAGCCAGCCGCGCAGGCAAAGGCGAGGTTGTCGGCGGGCGGCTGGTGGCTGAGCAGGCCCCGAAGCAGGGCCGCCAGGAAAGCATCGCCGCTCCCGATGGTGTCCTGCACGGCCACGGCGATGCCCGGGCTGCGGTAGAACTGCCCGCCGGTCCAGAGGGCGGCCCCGTCGGCTCCTTTGGTCACGCACACGGCTTGCAGCTGGAAGCGGGCCGCCAGCCATTCCAGGGCCGTTTCCTCGGCCGGACTGGCTCCGAACCAGTCCATGATTTCGGTGAGCTCGTGGTGGTTGAGCTTCACGATGTCGGCGTGGCGCAACAGGTATTGCACCACGTCGCGCGAATAATGAGGGGGCCGAAGATTGACGTCGAAGACCTTCAGTGGCGCCTGTTGCAGCAGGCGATACAAGGTTTCGCGGCTCACCGGACTGCGAGCAGCTAAGCTGCCAAAGACGAAGGCTTCGGCCCCCTGAACCAAGTCGCTAAGCGCGGGTTCATATTGAATGTAGTCCCAGGCCACCGGCTGGACTATCTTATAAGTCACTTCATTGGTATTGCTCACGTTGGCTTTCACCACGCCCGTCAGGTGGGTTTCGCCGCGTTGCACGTACTTCGTGCTCAAGCCTTTGCTTTCTACAAAAGCCAGCAGCTCAGTCCCCAAATCATCGTGCCCCACGCGGCTGATAAGCTGCGCTTCGAGCCCGAAATTGCGCAGGTGCACCGCCACGTTGAGCGGGGCACCGCCCGGTTGCTTTCCGGTGGGCAGCACGTCCCAGAGCATTTCTCCGAAGCAGGCAATGGCCATGGCGTGAGGGGTGGGTTTTGGAGGTGAGAGTGAGTGGCGGCGGGCGGTAATGACCGTGGTCGACGCGCTAGTGCATAACCAAAGCTTTATCGACCTGCTCCAGACTAGTGCCCTTGGTTTCGGGCATAAAGCGCAGGACGAAAATGAGTTGCAGCACCATCATGCCGCAGAAAAAGGCGAATGTGTTGCCCCCACCTAGGTGCTCGGCAAACCAGGGGAAGGTGAAGGCGATGACCGTGGCCATCACCCAGTGCGTGCTGGAGCCCAGCGCCTGGCCCTTGGCCCGCACCGCGTTGGGGAAAATCTCGGAGATGAAAACCCAGATAACCGCCCCCTGCGAGAAGGCGAAAAAGGCGATGTACACGAACAGCAGCACCGGCACCAGCACCCCGCCAAACTGCTGCGTGTAGAAGGCCCGCGCCACCAGCCCCAGCGTGGCAATGAGCCCCACCGAGCCCACCAGCATGAGCGTGCGCCGCCCAAACCGGTCAATCAGATTGACCCCCAGCAGCGTGAAGATGAAATTGACCAGCCCAATTCCCGCCGACGACAGCAGCGAAGCACCCTGCCCTAGCCCGGTCATCTCAAAAATGCGCGGCGCGTAGTAGATGATGGCATTGATGCCAGACACTTGATTGAAGAAGGCGAAGGCCACGGCCAGCAGCACCGGCGTGCGGTACTGCGTGCTCCAGAGCGACTCATCCTGCCCGGCATCATGCGCCTGGGAGGTGAGGATGGCCGTTACATCAGTATCCACGGTGGCCGGGCTGATGATGCGCAGCACTTCGCGGCCTTCTTCGAGGCGGCCGTGTAGCAGCAGCCAGCGTGGGCTTTCGGGCACCCGGAACAGGAACAATAGAAACAGCACCGCCGGCACGGCCTGCACGCCCAGCATCAGGCGCCAGGAATGCTCGCCCACATTGGCCAGCAGGTAGTTGGAAAGGTAGGCGGCAAGGATGCCGAACACGATGTTGAA
Source organism: Hymenobacter segetis (assembly GCF_054776495.1). Lineage (NCBI taxonomy): Bacteria > Pseudomonadati > Bacteroidota > Cytophagia > Cytophagales > Hymenobacteraceae > Hymenobacter > Hymenobacter segetis. The sequence continues at coordinate 1,442,129 of NZ_BAAHBV010000002.1, forward strand.
CTGGAACAAGCCCACCAGCTTGCCCCGCGATTCGGCCGGCGAAATCTCGGAGATGTAGAGCGGTGCCGTCACTGACGACGCCCCTACTCCCAGCCCACCCAAAAACCGAAACACCATGAACGGCACCCAAGCCGGGGCCAGCGCCGCCCCTACCGCCGATACTAGATACAAGACCGCAATCCACCGCAGCGTTTGCCGCCGCCCGAGCGCATCGGACGGAATGCCGCCGAAAATGGCCCCCAGCACCGTGCCGATGAGGGCAATGGAAATGGTGAAGCCGTGCTCGACCGCGCTCAGGTGCCAGAGCTGCTGAATGGCTTTCTCCGCGCCCGATATTACCGCCGTATCGAAGCCGAACAGGAAGCCGCCCAGTGCCGTGACGATGGACCAGAAAAGGACTTTGCGCTGCACCATGAGAATGCGGGACGAGATGAGGTTTGCTCAAAAGTCCGGTGCGGGCATCCCAATGGCTTGCTCGTTTCTTTCAATTCCTTACAGAATTCTTACATAAGCTCGCACTCATCACAAATAACTTATTATCTGCGACTTAATTTCATCCAATCAACGTGCTACTTCAGCCTGGCTTTCATTAATCCGACCCGATTTGCAAAAATATTTCAGGTGCGCCCGGGCGTATGCAGGGCTTTAAACTCCGAGGGCGACACCTGGTACTTGCCTTTGAAGGCCGTGGAGAAGTACGAGGGCGAGGAGAAGCCGGTGAGGTAGGCTATTTCGGCGATGGTGCTGCCTTCCTGCAGCAGCAACAGCCGGGCTTTGGTAAGGCGCAGGCTCTGGATGTAGTCCGACACGCCGGTGCCGAGCAGGGCTTTCACCTTGCGGTAAAGCTGCATTTGGGACACGCCCAGGCTGCGGGCCACGTCGTCCACGCTTAGGGTAGGCTGGTCGAGGTTGGCTTCGATGATGGCGGTGAGGTCGGCGAGGAATTTCTGGTCGACGCGCTGCGGGGCTACGGTGGCGGTGTCCACGCTCAGCTCGCGGCGGAAATGCTCGCGCTGCTGGTCGCGGTTGCGCAGCAGCGTGCGCAGGCTTTCTACTAAGAAAGTGGGATTGAAGGGCTTGGTGAGGTAGAGGTCGGCTCCGGCCTGCACGCCGGCCACCTGCTCCTCGGGGGCGCTGCGGGCCGTGAGTAGCACCAGCGGGATGTGCGAGGTGCGCCAGTCGGCCCGCAGCTTAGCCACCACTTCCAGGCCGCTCAGGCCGGGCAGGTTCACGTCGCACACCACCACATCGGGGATGGTTTCGCCGGCCAGGCGCAGGCCGGTGAGGCCATCGGCGGCGGAACTGACCTGAAAGTACGGTTGCAACTTCTGGAGCAGGAAGTTGCGCACGTCGTCGTTGTCCTCAATCACCAGGGCGGTGGCATCGGTGCGGGCCAGCGGCGGGGCGGGCTCGGCGAGCTCGTCATCGGGCAGGAGCTCGGCGGTGGGGGCTGAGCGCGACTCGGGGTCGGCTTCGAGGAAGGTGGCGGGCCGGGCCAGAGGCAGCTTCACTTCGAAGGTGGTGCCATGGCCGTGCTCGGTCCGAAACGTGAGCGAGCCCTCGTGCAGCCGCGTCAGGCCCTCGGCCAGCGCTAGGCCGATGCCCGAGCTGTTGGCCGACGACCGGGTGCCCTGGTAAAACCATTCAAACACGTGCGGCTGGTCGACTTCGGCAATGCCCCGGCCGTTGTCCTCCACGCTCACGCGCACCACGTGGGCCACCAAATCAGGCTGCAGACTCACCGTGATGTGGCCGCCATCGGGCGTGTACTTGAAGGCATTGGATAAGAGGTTGAAAAACACCTTGTCCAGAATTTCGCCATCGAACCAGAGCTGCACCACCGGCTCGGCCGGCAGAAACCGGTAGGTGATGTTGCGCCGCCGCGCCGTTTTTTCAAACACGTCCATCAACTCGCGCACGAAGTCGACGAGGTTGCCCTCGGTGGCCCGCACCGACATCCGGCCCACGTCGATTTTACGGAAATCCATGAGCTGGTTCACCAGCCGCAGCAACCGCTGGGCGTTGCGGCGCACTAACTGCAGGTCCTGACGCTGCCCGTCCGAGAGGTCGGCCCCATCGGTCAGCAGCTCTTCCACCGGCCCCAAAATTAGGGTGAGCGGCGTGCGCAGCTCGTGCGAGAAGTTGGTAAAAAACCGCAGCTTGGCTTCCGAGGAGCGGCTGGCTTCTTCGGCCGTGCGGCGGCCGGCCTCGGCCAGCTGCTCAATCTGGTTGCGCTGGGTGCTGATTTCGGCGTTCTGCTGCTCCAGCTGCCGCCGGATGCGTCGGTTGAGGCGCAGCGCCCGCCACGCCGACGCGCCCAACAGCGTAGCAACCAGCAAGCTGGCCAACAGCAGATACACGGCGGTGCGCTGGCTGGCATAGCGGTGCATCTCCGATTCGAGCTGCTGCTGCTGCCGCCGCAGGTCGTGCTGTTGGATGGCTAATTGCTCAGTCTGAGCGCGCATCGGCCCCACGTTGGCTGAGTCGATGACCATCGTTTCCAGCATATTTTCCTTGGCGAAAGGCTCGTGGCGCAGGATGTGCAGCGCCGTCCGGATAGCCTCCTCGCCGCCCGTTGGGTAGAGCATGGTGGCATTCAGCACACCATCTTCCACCAATTGCAGGCCATTGCCGGGCCCGGCCAGCCCATCAACCCCGATGATGCGGATGGGGTGGGGCAGCGCCAGTTGCGTCACCACCTGGTAGGCGGCGCGGGCCATGGGGTCGTTGTGGGCAAAAATCAGGTCGGTTTCGGGGTGCGCCCGCAGCACCGCCGGCAGCTGGCGCAGCACCGAGGCGGGCTGCCAGTCGCCGGCTATCTGCGCCGTCAGGCGGATATCGGGGTAAGCGACCAACACTTGGGCAAAGCCCTTGGCGCGGTCGGTGGCGGGTGAGGAGCCCGGCCGGCCCAGTATTTCGAGCACCTGCCCGCGCTGGTGCAGCAGCTGGGCCACGTAACGCCCAGCGGTGCGGCCCACCTCCAGGTTGTTGCCGCCCACGTAGGCGGTGTAGAGGCGCGAAGTGGTGCGGCGGTCCAGTATCACCACTGGAATCCCTTGGTTGTAAGCCGTTTCGGTGAGGGCCGTGAGCGGGCCGGACTGGTTGGGAGAAATAATCAGCAGGTCGACTTTCTGCTTAATCAGCTGCTCGACCTGCTGGCGCTGCAACTCGCTGTTATTGTGGGCATCCAGTACCTGAAACTGCACATTGGGATGGAAGCTCAGCTCCTTTTCCATGCCCGCCAGCATGGCCCGCCGCCAGTCGTCGCCCATGGTGCACTGCGAAAAGCCGATGCGGTAAACGGGTTCGGGCGGAGCAGCGGCGCAGCCTCCCAATAAGGCCCCTACTTGCATCAGCAGCAAGATTCGACACCAAAATAAGCTCAGGTAATCAGCCACTTATATATTGAAAACAAGAAACTACGGGGTAAACGTATGAGCCAGGTGAGCCAACAGCTCATGCCTGCTGCAAACTACACATTATATGATGATTCAGGTGAATTGTAGAAACCAGCAACCCTTTAGCCATGCCAAATGCGCACAAAGTCAACCCAAGCTATATCGAACCTGTGGCATTCAACTATTCACAGCAATTACTATCCTTAATCTATTAAAAATGCACCCATTGGTTTGCAAGGCGTGCAGCAGATGCTCGGGGCTATGCGCCGGTTTGAATGCGATGGGTGCGCCCTGAAGCCGCGGCAGGCAATGACCCACTCCGTGAAAACGAAGTAGATTCGTTGACCGGAAACTACCGAACCTGACTGATAGTCTTGGCGAACAGTCACGTTAAGGCATAGTTGGCAGGCTGACCGATAGCTGGTTACTGGCGGTGTTCCTCGATAATTCTATGGCCAAAGGCAGCAAACGTATTTCTATTCAGGACCTGGCGGCGGAACTGGGCCTTTCCGTATCGACCATTTCCCGGGCGCTCAACAATGCGGTCGATGTGAGCGATGCCACGAAGGCCCAGGTGTGGGCGCTGGCCGAAAAGCTAAACTACCAGCCCAATAGCATGGCCGCATCGCTACGTAGCGGGCGCAGCAACGTACTGGGTGTCATTGTGCCCCACATCAACGGGGCCTTTTTTCCGGCCGTCGTGCACGGCATCGAGCGCCTGGCCAGCCAGGCAGGTTTTAACGTGATGATATGCCAGTCGAGCGAGGAGGTGGACCGCGAAAAGAAGCACATCAACGCCCTGCTGAAGGCGCAGGTCGATGGCGTGTTGGTGTCCATGTCCAACACCACCCGCGATTTTGCGCACTTTGAACAGGTGCGCCGCAAAGGCATTCCGCTGGTGTTTTTCGACCGCATGCCGGATATCCCTAACGTGTGCGGCGTGGTGGCCGACGACTACCGCGGGGCCTACCAGCTCACCGAACATCTGATTGCGCAGGGCTGCCGGCGCATTGCGCACTTGGCCGGCCCGCAGCACCTCAACATTACATTCAACCGCCACCAAGGCTACCACGATGCCCTGCTAAAACACGGACTGCCTTATGAGAAGGCCCTCGTGATTCCGCTGGCCAACTCCCGCGAAAAGGCCGGCGCAGCGGCAACGGAACAGTTACTGGCAGGCCCGGCACGGCCTGATGCCATCTTTTCGGCCTATGATTTTGCGGCGGCCGGGGCCCTGCGGGTGCTGGAGGAACACGGCATCCGGGTGCCGCAGGACATGGCCCTGGCGGGCTTCAGCAACGAGCCGTTCACCACCATGGTGAAGCCCCAACTGACTTCGGTAGACCAGCACGGCGAGCTGATGGGCGAGGCGGCGGTCCAGCTATTCCTGCAGCTGCAAAAGCGCTCCGACACATTTACCGGGCAGCGCATTGTGCTCAAGCCCAAGCTGATGATTCGCGAGTCCTCGCTGCACGGGCAAGCAGCCACCACGAAGTCGCAATAGCTCACGGGCAACAGGCTACTGCGGCGCGCCATTCCACCGCAGCATGTTCAGCAGCAGTTGCTGGCCCACGAGGTTGGCCCGGTTGCCGCGCGAGGTGTCGAGCGAAGTGAGGGCGGCATTTTCGCCGTCGCCTTCGGCTTTTTTGCCCACTTTCACACCGCGCAGGGTCGAGAACATATCCAGAGCGCAGAGGATGATGCGGCCGCGGCCGTGCGGCACCACGCTCAGGGCTGAGTACACTTCCTTCTTGTGGTCGGACACACACCCCACAATGGTTTCGCCATTGAACAGGCGCAGGCCCAGCCGGGCACGGTCGTAGGTGGCAAAGCACTGGTACTCCCAGTTGAAAACCCCGGCCGGCGGCAGACCGGCAAACAACGGGTGGCTTTTGGCGAAGTAGTTGCCGCCGTACCAGCTGGTGCCCAGTTCCTTGGAGCCCCGGTAGTCCACCACTTCCTTGCGGCCCAGATGGGTGGCCCATTTGTCAATGTTGTTCACCACGATGAGCGTGTGGCCTTCGTTCACCCATTCCAGAATGTCGGTTACCAGCGGGTTGCCGGTTTGCTGCGGATTGAAGGCGCCCACCAGCAGATAGTCGCCCACTGGCCGGCCCGATTTAAATTCTTTGAACGAGTTGACACCGACGGATTTGAGGTAGCCGGCCAGTACGCCACTGGTATCGGCCACCATGCCGGTGGCGGGCAGGCCGGCGGTATTCAGGCGCACGGCGTAGAGCTTATCGTCGCCGTTGGCCACGGCAGTGCTGCCGCTCAGCAGCTCGGCCCGCACGGTAGTGTAGCCGGCATTGGTGGGGATAATGGGCAGCCCGGCCGTCAGCAATTCGCCGTAGGTGGTACCGCCGGTGGCTTTTACGGACAGGGTTTTGGTGAAAACTACCTTGCCTTGCTCGTCGGTGGCCTGCACGCGCAGCTTGTATTTACCGTGCAGGTTGACTTCGTTGATGAGGTAGAAATCGGCGCGGGCGGTGTCGCCCACGCCCAGCACTTTGCGGGTCAGCTTCACGGCCACGTACACCGGGCGGTTGTAGCGGGCGATGAGCTGCACGTCGCCCTTGGGGTTGCGGTAATTGTCCACGATGCCGGAGTGGTTTTCCAACATCATGCTTTCCCAACCGTTCACGGCGTAGCCATCGGCCACGTTGTTGAGGCGCACGTTTTCGATGGCCCGACCCTGGTAGTAGTAGGCAGTATTGCCCATGGCCGTGGTCAGGGCATCCACCGTCGGAAAGACCTGGCGGAAGCCGGGCGTGTTGGTCAGGAATTGGTCGTAGGCATTGTACCACTGCAGATAGCTGGCGCTTTCCCAGCCAATGTCCTTCCCGGTTTTCAGAATTTCGTCCCGAATGAGCTGCAGGCGCGGCGGCGTGCCGATGGCCCCGTCCTCGCCCCAATAGATGATTTCGTCCTTGTGGTCGGTGAAGCGCAGGTACTTGCCGGGGCCGGAGTACAGGGCATTGTTGTACACGCCTGGCCCACCGGCGTGGTGCTGGTCGAACCAGCCGTAATCGTAAAATTTCGCGTCGTAGGGCCGCAGGTGCAGCTTGAAGCGCGGATTGGGCTTGAGGGTGGGGTCGCCGTTGGAAGAATTATAGGTGAGCAGCCGCGTTTCGTCGAGGGCGTGGGCGGCGCTCATCTCGGTGCGGTCCTGCGGTTCGGGTGGCGCGCCGCGCTCGTTGTGGAAGTTGTAGATGATGAGCGAGGGGTGGTTGCGGTCGCGGCGCACCATGCGCAGCACCTTTTCGGTGCGGGCGGCCAGGTAAAAATCCGCCTGCTTTTTGCCCAGCGAATCGGTGGCGTTCATCAGGTTGGCCGGGTACTGGTTGCCGCCGGGCTCCTCGAAGTAGAGCAGGCCCAGCTCGTCGGCGTAGTCCAGCACGTTGGTCTGGCCGATGGTGCGGTGGAAGTTGAGCATGTTCAACCCCAGCGCCTTAGCGGTTTCCACCTGCTTGCGGGCCAGCGCATCGCTCGGCGCAATGCCATTCACCGGCCAGAAGCCCCAGGAAATGGCCGTGCGCAACACAATGCGTTTGCCATTCAGGAAAAACTGCCGGTCGCCGCCCGCCACGTCCCGCGCCTCAAACCAGCGGAAGCCGAAGCGCTGGTGATAGGTATCGGTGGCGTTATTGGCACCCTTCCAAGTGGCCGTGAACTGGTATAGGTTGGGGCTTTCGACGCTCCAGAGCTTGGCTTCGGGCACCTTCACCTTCACGGTTTGGGTGCTCTGCCCTGCCGGCACTTGTGCCAGGGGCAGTTCCTGGGTGAAAACCGTCTTTTGCGCACCGCCAAATTCCTTTACTTCCAGCCGCAGGGTCCCGCTGGTGGGCTGGCTGGTTTGGTTGGCGGTGGTCACCTGTACGTCGACTTCGCGCAGGGCGGGCTTGTTTTTCACGAACACATCCTGCACAAAAACCAGCGGCGTGGCCACCAGTTCCACCTTGCCCGTGATGCCGCCGAAGCCGTGCGTGGGCTGGGTGCGGTAGCTGCCCCACATAAAATTCTGCGAGTCGCGCCAGTCGAAATTGCCGTTGGGGTCGGTGATGCGCACGGCCACGTCGTTGGCCTGCCCGTAGTGCAGCAGTTTCGTTACGTCGATTTCAAACGGCGTGCTGTTCACCAAGTCGTAGCCCGCCAGTTGCTGGTTCACAAACACCTCGGCCCGAAACCGCACGCTCTCGAAGCGTAGGACCACTCGCTGACCTTGTAACGCGGCCGGTACCGCCAACCGCGTACTGAACCACGACACGCCGAGGTAATTGCCGCTCAGCCCGAAGCTATTGCCATTCTGCCCCCAGTAATACTGCTCCACCGTGGCCGGCAGGCGCACGATTTTCCCTTCGCCTTTGGCCAACGTCGCCCAACCGCCCGTGGGCTGGTTTACTGGCAGTTGACTGATGTTCACTGGTGGCGCATAAAGGCGGTCCATCGCCCAAGGTGCAGCCTTATCCAGCCACATTCGCCAGTCCTGATTCGATAAATCCTGCACGAATCGGCCATTATCGGATTGAGCATTAGCCGTGAAGCCGAGGCTACACAACCCGGCGAGCAATAACCGGCGGAAGGCAGTGAAAACGGGCATAAATTGAGGAATGATGGCTGGATTAGGCTTTAAGAATGGTCGGCAATGGCACAAAGAAGCCGTCCTGCGGCGCGCCGCCGAAGCAGCTCGCACGTAGTGAGTAATCCAATCGCAATAAGAGAATTACCACCACACGCGAGCTGCTTCGGCGGCGCACCGCAGGACGGCCTTTGGGTCCGGTCGAAAGGCGCTAGATGTAGCGGTTCAGCAGGTTTTCCATATACTCCTGGCGGCCGCTGATGATGGCGGGCTCGCCGTTTTCGGCGGCGTAGTCGCGCAGCTGCTCCAGCGTGAGCTGGCCCTGCTCGAAGGCCTTGCCCGCGCCGCTGTCGAAGGAAGCGTAGCGCTGCTGGCGAATCTGCTTGTAGTCAGATTTTTGCAGCACGTTATCGGCCGTAATGAGGGCGCGAGCGAAGAGGTCCATGCCCCCAACGTGGGCGTGGAACAGGTCCTGCACGTCGGTCGAGTTGCGACGGATTTTGGCGTCGAAATTGATGCCGCCGCCCTGCAGGCCACCGGCTTCGAGCACCACCAGCATGGCCTCGGTCAGCTCGTAGATGTCGTTCGGGAACTGGTCAGTATCCCAGCCGTTCTGGTAGTCGCCGCGGTTGGCGTCCATGCTGCCGAGCATGCCGGCGTCGGCGGCCACCTGCAGCTCGTGCTGGAAGGTATGGCCGGCCAGCGTGGCGTGGTTCACCTCCAGGTTCAGCTTGAAATCACCCAGCAAATCGTATTGGCGCAGGAAGCCGATGACGGTGGCCGCGTCGTAATCATACTGGTGCTTGGTGGGCTCCATGGGCTTGGGCTCGATGAAGAACGTGCCCGTGAAGCCGTTGCGACGGGCGTAGTCCTTGCAGGTGTGCAGGAACTTGGCAAAATGCTCCTGCTCGCGCTGCATGTTGGTGTTCAGCAAGGACATATAGCCCTCACGGCCGCCCCAGAACACGTAGTTTTCGCCGCCCAGCGCAATAGTGGCGTCAATGGCCGCCTTCACCTGGGCCGCCCCGTGGGCCAGCACGTGGAAGTCGGGGTTGGTGGCCGCGCCGTTCATGTAGCGGCGGTGCGAAAACAGGTTGGCCGTGCCCCAGAGCAGTTTCAGACCGGTTTCGCGCTGCTTTTCCTGGGCGTATGCCACCATGGTCTGGAGGCGGCGCTCGTTGTCGGCCACGTCGTTGGTGTAGTCCACCACGTCCACGTCGTGGAAGCAGTAATACGGCAGGTTGAGCTTGGTAAGGAATTCAAAAGCGGCATCCATCTTGGCCTTGGCGGCGGTGATGGGGTCGCGCTCGGTATCCCACGGAAACAGGTGCGTAGGCTCGCCAAACGGGTCGGCCCCGCTACCGTTGAAGGAGTGCCAGTAGGCCCCGGCAAAACGCAGCCAGTCTTTCATCGGCTTGCCAGCCACCACACGCTCGGCATCGTACCAGCGGAAAGCCAGCGGGTTATCGGATTCCAGGCCCTCAAACTTGATTTGTGGGATGCTGGAAAACAAAGTTTTTTCGCTTGTGAGGATGCTCATATTAGGGGTATTTTAAAGGTTCGTATGAAATGATTCGGCGTGTTATGCCGGCTGGTGTTGGGATATAGCTGCCAGATTTAGCCGGCTCATCAGCAGCGCTTTCCATTGCTGATACGCCTGCTCGTAAATATCGACTTCGTCATCGGGCTCAATGGTTTGCAGGCGCTCCATGCGCTGAAAAGCCTCAGCGGGTGTGGTGTAAGCCCCTACCCCAATGCCCGCGCCCAGCGCGGCGCCCACGCTGCCATCGGTCTGGTACAGCTCTACCGTGAGGCCGGTGGCATTAGCGAAAGCTTGGGCGAAGACCTCGCTCAGAAACATATTGGTTTTGCCGGCCTTCACCACCGTGGGGTGCAGGCCGTTTTCGCGCATCAAATCCAGGCCGTAGCGGAAGGCGAATGCCACGCCTTCCTGCCCGGCGCGCAGCAGGTGGCCGGGCGTGTGCAGATTCAGGTCGATGTTGTGCAGGTGCGCGCCGACCTGCTGATTAGCCAGCATGCGCTCGGCGCCGTTGCCGAAGGGCAGGCAGAGCAGGCCGTCGGAGCCGGCGGGCACGGCGGCAGCGCGCTCGTTCATCTCGGGGTAGCTCAGCTGCGGACCGGCAATGCTCTTCATCCAGCGGTTGAGGCTGCCCGTGCCGTTGATGCACAGCAGTACGCCCAGGCGGGGCTGCTCAGCGGCGTGGTTGACGTGAGCAAAGGCATTCACCCGCGACTGCGCATCGACAAACAGCTGGTCGGTCACGGCATAAATCACGCCCGAGGTGCCGGCCGTAGCCGCCACCTCGCCCGGCTCCAACACACCCAATGACAAGGCGTTATTGGGCTGGTCACCCGCCTTGTAGGTCACCGGAATGCCCGGTCGCAGCCCCAGCTCTGCGGCCACCGCCGCCAGCACCCGGCCGTGCGCCGCAAAAACCGGCTGCACCGGCGGAATCAACTCCTTGTCAAACCCGAAAAAGCGGAACACGTCCTCAGAAAGCGCGTGCTCGGCAAAGTCCCAGAAAATGCCTTCCGACAGCGCCGAAATGCTGGTAGTGGCTTTGCCGGTGAGCTGCAGGGCCAGGAAGTCACCGGGCAGCAACACCTTGTCGATGCGGGCGTACACCTCTGGTTCCTCGGCTTTCACCCAGGCCAGCTTGGCGGCGGTGAAGTTGCCCGGCGAGTTGAGCAGATGCTCCAGGCTGCGGGTTGCGCCGATGGCGGCGAAGGCCTCCTCGCCGTAGGGCACCGCCCGGCTATCGCACCAAATGATGGCGTCGCGCAACACGTGCTGCTGCGCATCCACCACCACCAGGCCGTGCATCTGGTAGGCAATGCCGATAGCGCCAATCTCCTGCGGGTCATAGGCTTGGGTGGCATTGGCTTTCAGAATAGCCTGCCGCACATCGAGCCACCACTGGCGCGGGTCCTGCTCAGCCCAGCCGGGCTGGCGGGTCAGAATTTCGCGCTCCGTGTCGGGGTAGCTCACCGAGGCCAGGCACTGGCGCGTGTCGGCATCTACCACCGACACCTTGACGGATGAAGTTCCCAGGTCTATTCCGAGCAGCAGCATAGTTGAAAATCAATGAGTAAGAACAGGATAACAAGCCACTACAACCGGCTTATTTATCAATGCGAAACCAGTCAACATCGGCGCTGCCGGCATCGTTGAACTTGGCCGTGCGCGAGCAGAACAAGCCCACCTTCGCGCCAATCCACTTGCCTTCGCGGGCTATGAACTCCGCCCCGAGCGGCTGAAAAGTCTGCCCATCGAAGCTGTAGCTGAACTGGCATTTGGCCCCGGCCTTGGTAGTCACGCGCAGGTAGAGCGGCTTGCCGGCCAGCGCGGCGGGCACCTCCACCGGGGCCGTCGTGGTTTCCGGCTTCAGCTTGTCGGCATCCTTGCAAACCGTTTGACTGAGCTGCAGCTTGCCTCCCTGGTTGGTGAGTGAGAGGTACGCATAATCAAGCCCCATCATCATCAGACCCACTTTTTCACCTTCGATGCGCGACGTGAACGTCAGTTTGGTGGTGACAGTGAAGGTTTCAGCGGGCAGCTTTTGCAGCAGCAGGTTGGGCACCTGCCAGTAGTTTTTGAAGCCCTCGGGCAGAGCTACCGAATACAGGCGCAACTGGCCCTGCGCCGGGTTCAGGTAGGCCCAGTAGTCCTGCGGGTTGGCGTGCCACTGCCACTGCAGGCCCAGCTTAGCGGCACTGAACTCGTCGGAGGTGGGCGGCGTGGCCAGCGGCTGCGCGGGGCTCTTGATGCGGGGCTTGCGGTGCGTGAGCACGGGCTGGCCCTTGCCGTCGCCGTCCGGGTCTTCGCCAATTACGGGCCAGTCGTTTTTCCACACCATAGGCTGCAAATGCACCACCCGGCCATAGGCGCCCTGGTCCTGGAAATGCAGAAACCAGTCCTCGCCCGCATCGGTGTCTACCCACGCACCCTGGTGCGGACCGTTGATGGGCGTTTTGCCCTGGTCCATTACAATCTTCTCTTCGTAAGGCCCGTACACGTTCCGGGAGCGCAGCACCAGTTGCCAGCCAGTGGGCACGCCACCGGCCGGCGCGAAGATGTAGTAGTAGCCGTTGCGCTTGTAAAACTTCGGGCCTTCCAGCGTGGGGTGGCCGGCGTGGCCATCAAATACCAGCACATCATCACCGGTCAGGCGCTGTCCGTCGGGGCTCATCGGGCTCACGGCCAACACGGTTTTGATGCCGGCCCGCGAGCCCGCAAAACCGTGCACCAGATAGGCTTTGCCGTCGGCGTCCCAGAGCGGGCAAGGGTCAATCCAGCCGCTGGCCTGCTTCACGCACACCGGTGCCGACCACGGGCCGGCCGGGTTCTTAGCCTTCGTGACGAAGATGCCTAAATCCGGGTCGGGGTAGTAGATATAGAACTCCTGGTTGTGGTAGCGAATGGCGGGCGCCCACACGCCATTGCCGTGCTGGGGCTCGCGGTAGCGGGCCAGCGGCGGCTGTTGCTTAAACACCGCCCCAATAATGGACCAGTTCACCAGGTCCTTGGAATGCAGGATTTGCAGGCCCGGCACCGCGTTGAAGCTGGAAGACGTGAGGTAGAAGTCGCTGCCAACCCGCACTACGTCGGGGTCGGAATAGTCGGCGTAGAGCACCGGGTTTTTATAGGTGCCATTACCTAGGTCGGGTACCCAGACTTTGGAAACGCCGGGCGGCAACGACTGCGCCTGGCCATCCTGGTGGTAGCTCCCTACGAGTGCTAGCAGCAGGATAAACCGGTAGCGGATACTACTCTTTGCCATAAAAGGAAGCAGGAAGCTATAGAGCGGATGGAAGCACTTCATGATTGAGCAAAGCTATCGAAACAGCTGCTGAATGAGTCATTAATTGATTCACAAATTAACGACTCTTTTATGATTTTATACAATTCGGTATCGATACCGCATTGTTGAACCAATCGAATTTAGCAGCCAATTATCTGTACTGTGTACACATTCTTTGATTTGTGATAAGACAGTCAAAATAATAGTACTTTACTTATTTTTGGCTCGATTATATCGAAGCAACGAACGCATGACTGCTAATTTTTAATTGCAATCAATTGTATAGCAGCATCTTTTACATTCGTTAAGAAGATATTTAATACGCTCCTGCAAAAGCAAAAACCACTTCGCCCCGCTCCCTTTACATATTGAATCATCTTTCGGCATCGTTCCCGGCATCGTTCCCGACGATTTATATCCCAACTTTGTTGTTTCTATTAAAAATGATATTCACATTTACTTCATGAAGGCTGAGTCCACACTTTCATTCCATCCTTACCCCACCCACCCGGACCATGAAAAACAGACCGAGCAACAGTCAAAAGCTATTGCATTCCAACATCGGTGTTATCCCCGTATTTGCGGCCCTGTTTTTCGGCGCGCTGACTGCTCAAGGCCAGCGGCTCATTGCTTTTCCGGGGGCGGAAGGAGCTGGGAAGTACACCTCTGGCGGGCGCGGTACGGCCGCCGCCCCAACCACAGTGTATGAGGTGACGAGTCTGGCCGACACCAATACGGCGGGCACGTTACGCTACGCGCTGAGCCAGTCGGTCACCACTGTGCCCAACCGCACGGTGGTGTTTCGGGTGTGTGGCACCATCCACCTGCTCACGCAGCTGCGCATTCCGGCCAATACCACGCTGGCGGGCCAGACCGCTCCCGGCGATGGCATTTGCCTGGCCGACCGGCCCGTAACGGTGAACGGCAACAACGTGCTGGTGCGCTTCGTGCGTTTCCGCATGGGCGACCGGTATCAGAACCAAGGCATGGTAGATGGTGCCGGCTCCGATGATGCTTTTGGGGGCCGCTTCAATGTGAAAACCATGGTGGACCACTGCACCATGAGCTGGAGCACCGACGAGGCCTGCTCCTTTTACCAGGGCGACAGCACTACGCTGCAATGGAATCTGATTTCGGAGCCGCTGGACTATTCCTACCACTTTGAAGCGGGCGATACCGATTTTGAGCACCACGGATTTGGCGGGGTGTGGGGCGGGCGGCACGCATCCTTCCACCACAACCTGATTGCGCATTGCAAGGGGCGCATGCCCCGGTTCTCGGGCAGCGGCGGCCTTACGCCAGCAGTGGCCGGCGCGGAAATGGCCGATTTCCGCAACAACGTCATCTACGACTGGGGCTCCTACAACACCAACGGCGGCGAGGGCGGGGCCTACAACCTGGTGAACAACTACTATAAGTATGGCCCGGCCACTTCCAGTGGCTCGACCAGCGGCGTGGCCATCAAGTCCATGATGTTTTACCCGTTCTTCAGCGCGGCCCTACCCTTCCCGCAGGCCTACCTGAGCGGCAACTACGTGGACAATTACCCCGCCGTGACCCGCAACAACTGGCTGGGCGTGGCCCCCGGCAGCGCCCCCCGCTCCGATACCACGCGCATAAAGGTGACCGTGCCGTTTGCCACCACGCCCCTGCCCACCCAAACGGCGCAGGATGCCTACACGGCCGTGCTGGCCCAGGCTGGCTGCGTGCTGCCCGTGCGCGATGTGCTGGACCAGCGCATTATCAACGACGTGCGCAACCGAACCGGCGGGCTGATTGACGTGCAAGGGGGCTACCCGGCTCACGTTACGCCTTACAGCGTGTCGCAGGCGGCCTGGCCGGTACTAAGCTGCGGCACCGCGCCCGCCGACTCGGACCACGACGGCATGACCGACGCCTACGAAACTGCCAACGGCCTGAATCCTAACAACGCCGCCGACCGCCAGGGCGTGGCCGCCAACGGCTACACGAACCTCGAAAATTACCTCAACGGCATTGCCAGCGTGCTGCTGACTACCAAAGCCGCCGAAGGGAAAATGGGCCTGGAAGCCTACCCCAACCCGGCTACGGCGCAGTGCCTGCTACTACACCCGGCCGTGGGCCGCGAGGCCAGCATTTCGCTGTACTCGGCCACGGGCCAGCGGGTGGCCACGGTGGCCTGCGCACCCGGCACCCAGCAAACATCGCTCGACCTCCACGGCCTCGCAGCCGGCCGCTACCTGGTGCGCTACACCAGTGGCGCAACTCAGTTTGCGGTGCCCCTGCTCAAGGAATAGCCCTGCTTCAGATTCAAAATTCCCACTCTCAATGACCTTTATTATGAAACGAAATTTCCTGCTTTACTGGCTTTTGTTCTGCCTGAGCATTAGTCTGGCGGCGGCCCAAAACCGCTCGCTTTCCGGCACGGTGAAGGATGCCAAGGGCGATGCCCTGCCCGGCGTGACCGTGCTGGTAAAGGGTACCACCAGCGGGGCCTCGACCGGCCCTGATGGCCGCTTTCAAGTGGCCGTGCCGGCGGGCACTGCGGCCCCTACGCTGGTATTCAGCTACGTGGGCTTCCTGTCGCAGGAAGTGGCCGTGGGCAGCGGCACCACCTACGACGTGACCCTGACGGCCGACAACAAGCAGCTCGACGACGTGGTGGTGATTGGCTACGGCTCGGTGCAGCGTAGCGAGCTGACGGGGTCGGTATCATCGGTGAGCGCTGCCCAAATCAAGGATATTCCGGTAAACTCCGCCGCCGAGGCCCTTACGGGCCGACTGGCCGGGGTGCAGCTCACGTCATCGGAAGGCACGCCGGGGGCCAACGTCACCATCCGGGTGCGCGGCGGCGGCTCTATTACCCAAGACAACTCGCCGCTGTACGTGGTGGACGGCATTCAAATTGAGAATGCTTTGAACGTGATTTCGCCCCAGGACATTGCCTCGGTGGATGTGCTGAAGGACGCGGCTTCTACGGCCATTTACGGCGCTCGCGGGGCCAATGGCGTGGTTATTATCACCACCAAAAACGGGATTGAGGGCCGCACTACGGTGGCGTACAGCGGCTTTGCCGGGGTGCGGCGGCTGGTGAAAAGCCTGGACGTACTGAAGCCCGGCGAATTTATCGACCTGCAATACGAGCGCGCCGCACGCAGCAGCGCGGATTTGGCCGCGTTTCGCGGGGCGTATGGCTCGCGAAACTTCCTGAGCGATACGCTGGCGCGGGCGCGGCAGTCGCCGTTTACCGACTGGCAGAATGAGGTGTTTGGGCGCGATGCCTTCCAGCAAACCCACAACCTGACGGTGTCGGGCGGGGGCAAGGGCACGGTGTACTCGCTGAGCCTGACCAGCAACCGCGAGCAGGGCATTCAGCTGGCCTCGGACTTCGACCGCAAGCTACTGAACTTCCGCCTCGACAACAAGGCTACCGATAAGCTGCGTCTTGGCTTCAACGTGCGTTTGAACGACCAGACCATCAATGGGGCCGGCACGGCCAGCGGCGGGCTGGCCAGTTCGTCGCGCCTGCGCAACACGGTGCAGTACCGCCCCTTCACCACCAACCTGGGCACCGGCGTAGTGCTCGACCCTACGCAGGAAGACGAGGAATACTACATCCTGAGCGGCGGCAACAACGGCTTGATTAACCCAATCGTGCTGGCCAATTCGGAGTATCGCCGCGACGGCCAGCGCCTGGTGAACTCCAGCGCTTACGTCAACTACAACTTCACCAAGAGCCTGAGCTTCCGCTCCACGGTGGGCATCGACTACCGCGCCACCCGCACGGAGGCATTCAACAGCAAGGTGACCGGCGTGGCCCGCCAGAACGGCAACCAGCCCACGGCCTCCATCGGCACGGGCACGCAGTTCACGCTCAACAACTCGAACGTACTGACCTACAAGCTGTTTTCCAAAAGCAAGCACAGCTTCGACGTGTTGCTGGGCCAGGAAGTGTACCAGACCCTGAACAACTCGCTCAACATCTCGGCCTTCTACCTGCCCACCGACATCGAGCCCGAAAAGGCGCTGGCCAACTTCAACCAGGCCCAGGCTCCGGCCGGCTTCGTGCAGCCCTCCCCCACCACCAACGAAGACCCCAACCGCATTCTGTCGGGCTTCACCCGGGTGAACTATGCCTATGATGATAAATATCTGTTTACGGGCACGATGCGCGTGGATGGCTCGTCGAAATTTGCGGAGGGCAAGCGCGTGGGCGTATTCCCGGCGGCTTCGGTGGCCTGGCGCTTGTCGAAGGAAACCTTTATGCAGCCCCTGACAGCCGTGTCGGACCTGAAGCTGCGCCTGAGCTACGGCCTGGCCGGCAATAACCGCATCAGCAACAACCTGTTCCGCGAAACCTACTCGACCAGCGGCGTGGAGTATTCCGTTGAAAACGGCCGCACGCCGGGCCTGGCCACCTCGGCCCTGGCCAACCCCAACCTGAAATGGGAAACCACCCACTCCCGCAACCTGGGCGTGGACCTGGCCCTGTTCAGCAACCGCGTGCAGCTCACCGCCGACCTCTATTACAACTCGACCTACGACCTGCTCATTGCCCAGCCCGTGCCCGTGACGTCGGGCTACGCCACGCAGCTGCGCAACATCGGCGAGACGTCTAACCGCGGCATTGAGCTGCAGCTGAGCGGCACGGCGGTACGGACCCCAGACTTCACCTGGAACATCAACGGCAACATTTCCTTCAACCGCAACCGGGTGGAGGACCTGGGCGGCCAGGCTTATTTGCCTGGCATCAACTCGGGCTGGACCAGCGACACCGGCACCGACTACCTGGTGCAGCCCGGCAAGCCCGTGGGCCTGATGTACGGCTACGTGTCGGACGGCTTTTACAAAGTGAGCGACTTCAACGCCACGCCCAACGGCAGCGGCGGCTGGAACTACGTGCTGAAGGACGGCGTGCCGAACAACAACGGCGTGGTGGCCGACAACACCGGCTACACCGTGCCCACCGTGACCGGCGTGCCGGCCCCCAAGGGCGGCTACCTGCAGCCCACCCCGGGCGCCATGAAGTTCAAGGACATCAACGGCGACGGCGTGGTGGACACCAACGACCGCACGGTGATTGGCAACGCCAACCCCAAGTTCACGGGCGGCCTCAACCAGCAGTTTGCTTACAAAGGGTTTGATGCCAGCATGTTCCTCAACTTCGTGGTGGGCAATGACATCTACAACGCCAACAAAATCGACTTCACCAGCGGCTACAACGCCAACCAGAACGTGCTGGGCCTGATGCGCGACCGGTTTCGCACGATTGATGCCGCCGGCAACCTCGTGACCGAGCCCACGGCCCTGGCCGCCCTCAACGAAAACGCCCAGGTGTGGCGGCCCACCCGCGGCCGCTACCTGCTCAGCTCCTGGGCCATCGAGGACGGCTCGTTTCTGCGCGTGAACAACATCACGGTGGGCTACTCGCTGCCGAAGTCGATTATTCAGCGCGCCAAGCTCACGCAGTTGCGCTTTTACGTGACGCTGAACAATGTGTACACCTTCACCAAGTACTCGGGCTACGACCCCGAGGTGAACACCCGCCGCGGCACGCCGCTCACGCCGGGCGTCGACTACGCGGCCTATCCGCGCAGCCGCGCTTTCCTGGCCGGCCTGAACCTGACCCTTTAATTCCCACCCGCTTCCTGATATGAAATCTTCCTTCATCCTTCGCGCCGCCCTGGCCACCAGCTCTTTGTTGGGTGCCACGGGCCTGCTCACGGCCTGCAAAGACTACCTCGACGTAAGCCCGGCCTCGTCCTACATTTCTGACGACGTATTCAGCAGCGTGGCCAACGTGAACAGCGCCGTGATTGGCGCCTACGACCCGCTGTCGGGCGACAACGGCTACGGCGTGCGCCTCTCCACGGGCTACCCCTCCGACACCGACGAGGGCCAGAACCGGGCCGGCGCGGCCGACGGTGGCAGCCGCGACATCAACCGCTACCGCGTGACGGCCGGCACCACCGAGCTGATTGGGCCCTTCACCACGCTCTACCAAGGCGTGGAGCGCGCCAACATCTGTATACAGAACATCCCGCAGATGGCGCTCTATAAAAACGGCACCGCCGCCGAGCAGAAGGCCCTGCGCCGCGCCTACGGCGAAGTGCTGGCCCTGCGGGCGCTGTACTACATGGAAATAGTGCGGAACTGGGGCGACGTGCCGGCGCAGTTCAAGCCCTCTTCGGCCTACACCGACCTGAACCTGCCCCAGACCCCGCGCAACGAGATTTACGACCAGATTCTGGGCGACCTCGCCCTGGCCTCGAAGCTGTTGCCCTGGCGCCGGGAGTCGGACGTGAACGCCTACGAGCGGTTCACCAAAGGCGCGGCCAAGGCCCTACGCGCCCGCATTGCCCTGGCCCGCGGCGGCTGGCGTTCCAGCGCCCGCACCGGCCAGATGGAACGCCCCAGCGACTACCTGACCTACTACACCATGGCCCGCGCCGAATGCGACACGCTGCTGCAAAACCGCAGCCAGCACACCCTCAACCCCAGCTACGAGCAGGTGTGGCGCAACATCAACGAGGCCAAGTTCGACACGCAGTACGGCGAAATCATGTTTGAAGTGGGCATGGGCTCGGGCTCGGCCGCCTCGGACAGCAAGCTGGGCTACAACAACGGCCCGCGCCTCGACGTGGCCTCGAAATGGGGCCAGGGCGGCGGCTCCTACACCATCAACCCGAACTACTTCTACACCTTCGACTCGACTGATGTGCGCCGCGACGTGACTGTGACGCTCTACCAGACCGTGGCCGCCACGCCCAACACCCAAACCAGCACCACGCTGAACGCCTTGCGCGACGGCAAATTCCGCCGCGACTGGCGCGTGCCGCTGCTCACCGGCTCGTCGCAAACTCTGGGCCTGAACTGGCCCATTGTGCGCTTCGCCGACGTGCTGCTGATGTTTGCCGAAGCCCAGAACGAACTGGCCGACCCCGCCACGGCCTACCACGGCACCACACCGGTGCAAGCCCTGGAAGAAGTACGCCGCCGGGCCTACCCCGCCAGCCGCTACGCTGCCCTGCCCACCACCCAGGTGGGCACCAAAACCGGCTTCTTCGACGCGCTGGTGAAAGAGCGCCTGCTCGAATTCGGCGGCGAAGGCATCCGCAAATACGACCTGATTCGGTGGAACCTGCTGGGCGCGAAAATCGCCGAAGCCAAGGCCATCATGACCGATATCCGCAATGGCACGGGCATCGGGGCCAGAGTTCCGCTGTATGTGTACGGCTACGCCGTGAACGACCAACTGCGCTACGTCCGCTCGCTCTACCGGCCGTTTGACGTCAGCACCAACACCATTCCGATTCCGGGCTCCACCGCCACGGCAGCCAAATTCAGCTGGCGCCAGGCGCTGACGGGGGGGACGACGTCCACGTTCATCGACCTGTTTGCCGCCAACTACGTGCCCAATTCGGGCGACGAGCTGCTGGCGTTCCCGCAAACCGTGGTTGATTCCAACCCCAACCTCAAGCAGAATTTCGGCTACCTGTAAGCCTGAAACGACATGAACAGCCTCATTCGGGTGGGAGTCCAAATGGGGGCTGTTCGGGCAACTCCAACCGGTGCTGTAAACGAGCATCGGGTGGGGTTGCCCACCGTTTTTTTCGCCCTGTTCGCTTGCTTTTTCCACGTTATTCTTTCCTGATGAAAGTAGTGCCGCTGCGCCGGAAGGCCTCCACGTACCTGTCCATCGGCCTGGGCCTGTTGGCGGCGGGCGTATCGCCCGCTGCTGCCAAACCATTGCCAGTCACGCCGCTCAAGCTGTGGTACGACCACCCGGCCGCCAACTGGAACGAGGCCCTGCCTATCGGCAACGGCCGGCTGGGCGCAATGGTCTTCGGCACGCCCGAGCGCGAGCGGCTACAGCTGAACGAGTCGACCATCTGGGCCGGCGGCCCGAACAACAACGTGAAGCCCGACGCGCTGCCCATCATCCGGCAGTTGCGCGAGCAGCTGAAAGCCGGCCAGCAGGTAGAAGCCCAGGCCCTGGCCCAGGAAAAAATGCTGCCGCAAGGCAACAGCGGCATGCCCTACCAGATGGCGGCCAACCTCTACCTAACCTTCCCCGGCCATGAAAAAGCCACCAGCTACTACCGCGACCTGGACATTGGCCGCGCCGTGGCCTCGGTGAGCTACCAGCTGGACGGCGTGAGCTACAAGCGCGAAATGTTCAGCTCGTTTCCCGACCAAGTGATGGTGGTGCGGCTGACGGCCAGCAAGCCGGGCAAAATCGACTGCCAGCTCAGCGAAGAAACGCTGGTAAAATCCACCCTGCGCACCGAAAATAATCAGCTGATTCTCGACGGCAGCGGCAACGAGCACGAAGGCCAGCCCGGCCAAATCAAGTTCCAGACCCGCGTGCAAGTGGTGGCCGAGGGCGGCAAAGTGCTGGCCGAGCCGCAGGGCCTGCGCATCGAGCACGCCACCAGCGCCACGCTCTACATTTCCATCGGCACCAATTTCATCAACTACCACGACGTGAGCGGCGATGCTGCCCAGCGGGCCAGCGCCTACCTGGCCCAGGCCGTGGGCAAGCCCTACGAGCCCGCCCGGGCCGCGCACGTGGCCGCCTTCCAGCAGTATTTCAACCGCGTGAGCCTGAGCCTGGGCGTGACGCCCGCCGCCCAAAAGCCCACCGATGTGCGCCTGGCCAACTTCGCCAACGGCCAGGACCCCGCCCTGGCGGCCCTGTATTTTCAGTACGGCCGCTACCTGCTCATCAGCTGCTCGCAGCCGGGCGGGCAGCCGGCCAACCTGCAGGGCATCTGGAATGACAAGTTGAAAGGCCCCTGGGACAGCAAGTACACCGTGAACATCAACACGGAAATGAACTACTGGCCCGCCGAGCCCACCAACCTGCCGGAGATGCACCAGCCGCTCTTCGCCATGCTCAAAGACCTGAGCGTGACCGGCCAGCAAAGCGCCCGCACCATGTACGGCGCCCGCGGCTGGGTGATGCACCACAACACCGACATCTGGCGCATCACCGGGCAAGTCGATAAGCCCAATTACGGCCTCTGGCCGATGGGCGGGGCCTGGCTCTCGCAGCACCTCTGGGACCATTACCAGTTCACCGGCGACCAGGCTTTTCTGCGCGAATACTACCCCGTGCTGAAGGGCGCGGCCACCTACTACGTGGATGCCTTGCAGGAGGAGCCCACACACAAGTGGCTGGTGGTGAGCCCGTCGATGTCGCCCGAAAACTCTTACCAGCTTGACAATACCAAAATCAGCATCGTGGCCGGCACCACCATGGACAATCAATTGGTGACGGACCTGTTTTCCAAAACCATCCGGGCCAGTGAGCTGCTGGGGACCGATAAGGCCTTTGCCGATACACTGCGCACCATGCGGGCGCGGCTGGCCCCCATGCAGATTGGCCAGTACGGGCAGGTGCAGGAGTGGCTGCAGGACCTCGACAACCCCAAGGGCACGCACCGGCATATCTCACACCTCTACGGCCTGTTCCCGAGCGGGCAGATTTCGCCCTACCACACGCCCGAATTGTTCGAGGCCGCCCGCGTCACGCTCACCCAGCGGGGCGACATTTCCACGGGCTGGTCGATGGGCTGGAAGGTGAATTTCTGGGCGCGCATGCAGGACGGCAACCACGCGTATAAGCTGCTCACCAACCAGCTGCGCCTCCTGCCCGGCACCGTGGAAAAGGTGAACGAAGCCACCGGCGGCGGCACCTACCCCAACCTGCTCGACGCCCACCCGCCGTTCCAGATTGACGGCAATTTCGGCTGCACCTCGGGCCTGGCCGAGCTGTTTGTGCAGAGCTACGATGGTGCTATCGACATCCTGCCGGCCCTGCCCGATGCCTGGCCCACCGGCGAAGTACGCGGCCTCGTGGCCCGGGGCGGCTACGTGGTGGACCTGGCCTGGGAGCAGGGCAAAGTCACCCGCCTGCACATCACCTCCCGCCTCGGCGGCAACTGCCGCGTGCGCCTGCACAGCCCCCTCAAAGCCACCGGCAAAACCCAGCTCACGGCCGCGCAGGGCGATAACCCCAACCAATTCTACCAAATTCTGCCCGTGAAAGCGCCGCTCATTTCAGCCAAGGCCACGGCCGCCAAACGCAGGCTGGCCGCTTTCACGCTCTACGATTTGGCCACCCAGGCCGGCCAGTCTTACGACCTAACTGCGCAATAAGCGCCAGTGCCAGCTATGCCGCTTCGCCTCCTTCTTTTTTGCTTGCTAAGCCTGAGTTTCCGGCCCGTGATGGCCCAGGAATTCCTGCCGCTGTGGCCGCGGAAGAAGATGCCCAATTCAAAAGGTCTGAAGCTGGAAGACAAGATTGAGAACGAGCGAATAGTGCAGGTGGGCACGCCAGGCATATATGCTTTCTTCACCTCGAAAGAGGAAAACAAGGGCTGCGCCGTGCTCATCTGCCCGCCGGGCGGCTACCAGAAATTGACGTACCTGGTAGGCGGCACGCAGTTGGCCAAGTGGTTCAACACCATTGGCATCACGGCCTTTGTGCTCAATTACCGCCTACCCAACTCGCCCGACCTGAAAGAGCGCAGCATCGCCCCCGAGCAGGACGCCCAGCGCGCCATGCGCCTGATTCGGGCCAACGCCGCCCGGTGGAAACTCGACCCCAGCCGCATCGGCATCATGGGTGCCTCGGCGGGCGGGCACCTGGCTTCCACCCTCGGCACTCACCCGGAGGATGTGTCGGCCATCGGCGATTCGCTGGACAAGCAGCCTTTCGCGCCCAGTTTCATGGTGCTGGTTTCGCCGGTTATCACGCTGGGGCAGTACGCGCACGTGGGCAGCCGCAACGCGCTGCTGGGCGAGAACGCGCCGCCGGAACTGGTGGCGAAATTCTCGAACGAGCTGCACGTGACGGCCGCCACGCCGCCCACTTTCCTGGCCCACGCATACAACGACCCCACCGTTAATCAGCGCAACAGCCTGCTGTTCTACCAGGCGCTGGTGGAGCACGGCGTGCCCGGCTCGCTGCATATTTTCCCGCAGGGCGCGCATTCCATCGCCGTGCGCAACAACCCCGGCTCGGCCAACCAGTGGACGACGCTGTGCGAGGCCTGGCTGCTGGAAATGGGCTTTCTAACCGCGAAAAAGTAGCTCGACCAATATGCCTTTGCGGTGCCTTGCTTATCCGGCCTCACGCCCTTCCCCCATTGGCGGACGACCGGAAGTTTTTCCTTCTCTCTTTCTATGAACAAGCCGCTAATAGCCCTGTCGCTGTCCCTACTGGCCGGTTGCGTCGCCAGCCAACCCACCCAGCCAACCGCCAGCGCCCCGCCCACTACTACCCCAGTCGTCGCGGCCGAGGCTCCGGCCAACCTGCCCTTTCGCAACCCGGATTTGCCTTTTGATGAGCGCGTGAATGACTTGATGGGGCGGCTGACGCTGCCGGAGAAAGTCTCGCAGATGCTGAATAACTCGCCGGCCATCGACCGGCTGGGCATTCCGGCCTACAACTGGTGGAATGAGGCCCTGCACGGCGTGGCCCGCACGACCCTGAAAACGACGGTGTTTCCGCAGGCTATCGGCATGGCCGCCACGTTTGACCAGGACGCTATGCTGCAAATGGCCACCATGACGGCCGACGAGGCGCGGGCCATTCACCAGGAATACCAGCGGCGCGGCGAGCGGGGTAAATACACGGGTCTCACGTTCTGGACGCCCAACATCAACATCTTCCGCGACCCGCGCTGGGGCCGGGGCCAGGAAACCTACGGCGAAGACCCCTACCTGACCGGCCAGCTGGGCATGGCCCTGGTGAAAGGCTTCCAGGGCGATGACCCGAAGTATTACAAAATAACGGCCTGCGCCAAGCACTTCGCCGTGCACAGCGGCCCCGAGCCCCAGCGCCACGTATTCAACGCCCAAATCAGCGACTATGACCTGTGGGACACGTATCTGCCCGCCTTCCGCGACCTGATTGTGGACGCCAAAGTGGCCAGCGTGATGTGCGCCTACAACGCCTACGCCGGCCAGCCCTGCTGCGGCAGCGACAAGCTGATGAACGAGATTCTGTACAAGAAATGGCAGTTCACGGGCTACGTCACGTCCGACTGCGGCGGCATCCTCGACTTCTACCGCACTCACAAAACAGACGCCGATGCGCCCGCCGCCGCTGCCACCGGCGTGCTGCACGGCACCGACCTGGAATGCGCCAATGGCAAGCTATTCACCTATAATTCCTTGCAGGAAGCCATCAAGCGCGGGCTGCTAACCGAGCAGCAGGTGGACGTGTCGGTGAAGCGGCTTTTCAAAATCCGTTTTCAGCTGGGCATGTTCGACCCGGTGGAGCGCGTGAAATACGCCCAAACCCCCATGAGTGTGGTGGAAAGCGCCCCGCATCAAGCCCACGCGCTCAAAATGGCGCAGGAATCCATCGTGCTGCTCAAGAATGAGCAAAACACCCTGCCACTGCGCCGGGACCTGAAGAAAATTGCCGTATTCGGCCCCAATGCCGACAACGAAACCGTGCAGCTCGGCAACTACAACGGCTTCCCGACCACCAACGTGACGCCGCTGGCGGGCATCCGGGCCAAGGTGGGACCCAGCACCGAGGTAACTTATACGCAAGGCGTTGACTACGCCAGCGACATCATTTACGAAACCTTCGATGTCAACAAACACCTGGCCTACGACGGTAAGCCGGGCTTTAAAGCCGAGTATTTCAAGGGCACCAAGCTGGAAGGGCCGCCCGTGGCCAGTCTGCAGGAAGCACGCCTGAACCGCAACCTCAGCGACCCCGACCAGGAAATCGCGCCGGGCCTGCGCTCGGAGAACGTTTCTGCCCGCTACCTCACCACCTTCACGCCCGACAAAACCGAGGAGCTGGCCTTCCAGCTCGCCGGCGATGACGGCTACCGCTTGTTCATCGACGACCAGTTGGTGGTAGATAAATGGGCAACGCAAAATGCCTCCACCAGCCAGTACACCACCAACGTACAGGCCGGCAAAAACCTGAATATCAAGCTGGAGTATTTTCAGAATAGCGGCCGGGCCACGCTGAAATTCGGCGCTGCCCACGTGCTGCCCTTAGATAAGCAGCGCGTGTTGGCCCAGGCTAAAGCGGCCGACGTGGTGGTGTTCGTGGGCGGCATTTCGCCGCGCCTCGAAGGCGAGGAGATGAAAGTGGACATCGAAGGTTTCGGCGGCGGCGACCGCACCACCATTGCCCTGCCCAAGGCCCAAACCGAGCTGCTGAAGCTGCTGCACGCCACGGGCAAGCCGGTGGTGTTTGTGATGATGACGGGCAGCGCCATCGGCTGCACCTGGGAGGCAGCAAACTTACCGGCCATCGTGAACACCTGGTACGGCGGGCAGGCCACGGGCACGGCCCTGGCCGATGTGCTGTTTGGCGACTACAACCCTTCGGGCCGCCTGCCGGTGACGTTTTACAAATCGGAAAAGCAGTTGCCCGCGTTCGATAACTACGACATGGCCGGGCGCACCTACCGCTATTTCAAAGACACTCCGCTCTACCCCTTCGGCTACGGCCTGAGCTATACCACCTTCAAATACAGCAACCTGAAAGTGGCCGCCACGGCCCCCACCGGCCAGCCCGTAACGGTGAGCGTAGAGGTGCAGAACCGCGGCCGCCGCGCCGGCGACGAGGTGGTGCAGCTCTACGTGCGCCACCCCGATGCCCGGGGCCCGGTGGCGCTGCACGCGCTGGAAGGCTTCCGCCGCGTAGCCCTCCAGCCTGGCGAAAAGAAAACCGTAACCTTCACCCTCACGCCCCGCCAGCTCTCGCGGCTCAATGCGCAGGCCCAGCGGGCGGAGCGGCCCGGCAGGGTCCAGCTTTTCGCCGGTGGGGGCCAGCCGCTCAGCCAGTCGCTGGCCGATGGCCGGATATTGAAGGCGGAGGTGAAGCTGACGGGCAGCAGCGTAGCTATTGACTAAGCGCAATTTCAGACCTTTGAAAATCACCTCATTCAACTTTCAGCCCATGACTAATTACGTGCTAAAAAGCGCCGCCGCGCTGGGCCTGTTGCTGCTCACGGCGTTTGCGCCGCCGCCCCGCAAAATCACCGTGTACCTTATCGGCGATTCCACCATGTCGATAAAGGAAACCAAAGCCTACCCGGAAACCGGATGGGGCATGCCGTTCGTCTACTTTTTTGATGAGACGGTGACCGTGGACAACCGCGCCCAGAACGGCCGCAGCACCAAAAGCTTCGTGGCCGAAAACCGCTGGCAGCCCGTGGCCGAGGGCCTCCGGGAAGGCGACTACGTCTTCATCCAGTTCGGGCACAACGACGAAGTGCCCACCAAAAGAAGCTACACCCCGGAAGCCGATTATAAGAACTACCTCATCCGCTTCATCGCCGAAACCCGCGCCAAAAAGGCCTCGCCTGTGCTCATCACGCCCGTGGCCCGGCGCAAGTTTGACGCCGCCGGCAAGGTGGAGGGCACCCACAACGTGTACTCCGAAATTGTGCGCGTCACCGCCCGC
Source organism: Hymenobacter segetis (assembly GCF_054776495.1). Taxonomy (NCBI): domain Bacteria; kingdom Pseudomonadati; phylum Bacteroidota; class Cytophagia; order Cytophagales; family Hymenobacteraceae; genus Hymenobacter; species Hymenobacter segetis. The sequence continues at coordinate 1,469,360 of NZ_BAAHBV010000002.1, forward strand.
GAGCAGCAGGTGCCGCTCATCGACCTCGACCGCGAAAGCCAGGCCATGCTGCAGCAGTTCGGCGTCGAAAACTCGAAGCTGCTCTTCAACCAGGTGGTGCCCGGCGAGCACCCCAACTACCCCGACGGCAAGGAAGACAACACGCACTTCAACGAACTCGGCGCGCGCAAGATGGCCGAAATCGTGCTGGCCGACATCCGCGCGCTCAAGCTGGAGCTGGCCACCCGCATTGTGCAGCGCACCGCCGCCAAAACGGTGGACCCGCAAGCACGCTAACCGGTCAGGTCGAATCATTCATAATTAATTCTATTGATGCGCTTTAGAAATCTTGTAGCAGTCATCAGCCTGTTGCTGACTGCCCCGCACCTGCACGCTCAGGTAGCGCCGCCGGCGGCCCCGGCCAAGGCATCGGCTAAAATCGAAACCTTCCTGGTGCCCGTGCGCCTGACGGTGGCACCCGATGGCAGCGGCGACTACCGCACCATTCAGGAAGCAGTAATGGCCGTGCGAGACTTCATGCAGGTGCCGGCTACCATTTTCATCAAAAACGGCACCTACCACGAGAAGCTGCTGGTGCCCTCGCAGAAAACCAACATCACTCTGCTGGGCGAAAGCAAGGAGGGCGTGGTCATCACCTTCGGCGATTATTCCGGCGATGCCGAGAAGCACAGCACCTACACCTCGGCCACGGTGCGCGTGCAGGGCAACGACTTCACGGCCGAAAACATCACCTTCGAGAATTCGGCCGGGCGCGTGGGGCAGGCCGTGGCCCTGCACGTGGAGGGCGACCGCGCCACCTTCCGCCACTGCCGCCTGCTAGGCAACCAGGACACGCTGTTTTTGGCCATCGAGAACAGCCGGCAATACTACCAGGACTGCTACATCGAGGGCACCACGGATTTCATCTTTGGTTCCAGCACGGCCGTGTTTGAGGGCTGCACCATTTTCAGCAAAACCAATTCCTACATCACGGCCGCTTCTACCTGGCCCCGGCAGGCGTTTGGGTTGGTGTTTCTGAACTGCAAGCTCACGGGCGGGCCGGAGGCCACCAAGGTTTACCTTGGCCGGCCCTGGCGGCCCAATGCCCGCACCGTGTTCCTCAACACCGAAATGGGCGCGCACATCCGGCCCGAAGGCTGGGACAACTGGGGCAAAGCCAGCAACGAAGCCACGGCTTACTACGCCGAATTTGCCAGCACCGGCCCCGGCGCTGCGGCCAAGGGCCGCGTGGCCTGGAGCCGGCAGCTCACGCCCAAAGAGGCCCGGCGCTATACCCTCCCGAACATCTTCGCGGGCACTACGCCGTGGCTGCCGAAGTAAAACCAGCGCCATCAAAGGTGACCCGCCAAACTATTTTCCCTGCTTATGAAAACATACCTCTCCTTACCGGTGGCCCTCCTGACGGCTGCGCTGCTGGGCTCGTCCCGGCCGGCCCTGGCGCAGGCTGCCGAAACCTATTCCTGGGCGCACCTGCCCACGGCTCAGTTGCCCACGTTCAAAGCCGACACGTTCGATATCAAGCGTTACGGGGCCAAGCCCGACGGCATCACGCTCAATACGCAAAGCATTAACGAAGCCATTGCCGATTGCAGCCGCAAGGGCGGCGGCGTGGTACTGGTGCCCCAGGGCTTGTGGCTGACGGGGCCGGTGGAGCTAAAAAGCAACGTGAACCTGCACCTGGTGCGGGCGGCCGTGCTGCAGTTCACCACCGATTTCGACCAATATCCGCTGGTGTTGGGCAGCTTTGAGGGCAAGCCCTCCTACCGCAATCAGTCGCCGCTGTCCGGCACCGGCCTGACCAACGTGGCCATCACCGGCCGCGGCATTGTGGACGGCAACGGCGACGCCTGGCGCATGGTGGGCCGCGACCGACTGACGGACAACGAATGGAAGAAAAAGGTAGCCTCCGGCGGCCTGGTGAGCGAGGACGGCAAGAAATGGTACCCGTCCGAAAAGACGCGCTTGGGCTCCGTAACGCCCAACCCCGGCGACGTGGTGCCGGGCAAAACCGCGCAGGACTATGCGCCCATCAAGGACTTTCTGCGCCCCAACCTGCTGGTGCTGACCAGCTGCAAAAAGGTGCTGCTGGACGGCGTGACGTTTCAGAACTCGGCGGCCTGGTGCCTGCACCCGTTGATGTGCGAGGACCTGACGGTGCGCAACGTGCTGGCCCGCAACCCCGATTACGCCCAGAACGGCGACGGCCTCGACGTGGAGTCGTGCCGCAACGTGCTGGTGGAAGGCTGCACCTTCGACGTGGGCGACGACGGCATCTGCATCAAATCGGGCAAGGATGCGGAGGGCCGCAAGCGCGGCATGCCCACCGAAAACGCCGTCATCCGCCGCAATGTGGTGTACCGGGCGCACGGCGGCTTCGTCATCGGCTCCGAAATGTCGGGCGGGGCGCGCAACCTGTTTGTGGAAGACTGCACGTTTATGGGCACTGACATCGGCCTGCGCTTCAAAACGGCCCGGGGCCGCGGCGGCGTGGTAGAGAATATTTTCGTGCGCAACATCGCCATGAAGGACATTGTGCACGACGCCATTCTGTTCGACATGTACTACTTCACGAAGGCTCCGGCCAAGCTGGCCGACGGCCAGGCCGCCCCCGAAACCATTCCGGCCGTGACGGAGGCCACGCCACGGTTCCGAAATTTCACCATCAGCAACATCGTCTGCAACGGGGCCGAGCGCGGCCTTTTCCTGCGCGGCCTGCCCGAGATGAGCGTGCAGCAAATCAGCTTCGATAACCTCGTACTGAAAACCAACAAAGGCGTGGAGCTGATTGAGGCGCAGGACATTCGCATCAGCAACCTGCGGCTGGAAACCCAGGCGGCCGCGCCGGTGGTGTACGTGGAAAACAGCCGCAACATCAGCTTCGACGGCTTGCGGGTGACGGCCCCCGCCGCCCAGCCCTTGTTCAGCGTGAGCGGCAGCCGCACCGAAAAGATTACGGCCGCCCGCACCGAGGCGGGCAAAGGGCGCATGGCCGTTGAAGCCAAAGCCGGTGCCAATGCCAAAGCCGTCAAAGTCAAAAGCTAGGCACTGGCGAGACTCATTATTTCGATTTCTTACAGATGCACATGTCCTTTCAAAAATGCTTTTTCCGGCTGACCGGGTCGGCCCTGCTGGGCGGTGCTTTGCTGACGGGCCCGGCCCAAGCCCAGCAGCTGCCGGCGGCCCGCGATACTTCCTTCACGGTGCGGAGCGCTTTTATCAAAGAGAAGAAGCGTCACCCTGAAATCAGCATTGCCCAGCCCGCCCTGCCCGCAACGGTGCAGGCCGCTTACAACCTGACTTATTGCACTTTGGGCACGCGCGCTTTGCAGCTGGACATTTTCTACCCCAAGGCCAAGCGGAAGAAAGGTTACCCGGCGGTGCTGTTCATTCACGGGGGCGGCTGGCGCTCCGGCAATCGGTCGAACCACATTCCCATGGCCCAGCAGCTTGCGGCCCGGGGCTACGTAACCGTCACGGCCGAATACCGTCTCTCGACCGAGGCCCAATACCCCGCGGCCGTGCACGACCTGAAGGCCGCCATCCGCTGGCTGCGCGCCAACGCGCGGCATTACCCCATCGACACGACTCGGATTGCCGTGTGGGGCTTCTCGGCCGGCGGGCAGCTGGCGGCCCTGGTGGGCACCACCAATGGCGATAAGCAGCTGGAAGGCAGCGCCTGCAACACCAGCCACTCCAGCAGCGTGCAGGCCATCGTGGACGTGGATGGTACGCTGTCGTTCACACACCCCGAATCGGGCGAAAGTGCCAACAACCAGCCTTCGCCGGCCTCAGCGTGGCTGGGCGGGCTGAAAACGGAAAAGCCGGCGCTGTGGGAGCAGGCCGGGGGCCTGAGCCACGTCACGCCCCAAACCCCGCCCATCGTATTCATCAACAGCGCCGTAGACCGGATGCACGCGGGCCGCGAGGACCTGATTAAGCAGTTGGATACCTACCACATCTACCACGAAACCCACGCCTTCCCCGATTCGCCCCACACGTTTCCGCTGTTCAACCCCTGGTTCGAGCCCACGCTCCAGTTCACGGCCAATTTTCTGGATAAGGTGTTTAAAACCAGACGATGAATTGCCGACAACCGGCCCCGCCGCTGTGCGCTTGGCTTGTACCACGGCGCTCGTCGGGTTGTATTCGTTTTTTCTACTGAAAGCTTACAACCCGCCCCCCGCCTACTGGGTGGCCGGGCTACTTGCGGCAGCAGCAGCCAAGAGGGGCTTGAGCGCCGGTGGGGAGGTGCGCAGGTGCTGCAAAATGATGCCCCAGAGCAAGGGATAGGGAATTATCTCGACTTCCGCAAAAGCCTCTCCGGGCGGTGGGGTATTCGCCAGCTGGTGCAGGAGCGGCGCGGCGCGCTCCGCACACCGGGCGGGGTCAAACTGCTCGTCGGCGATGAGCTGCAGCAAGCGCAGAAACAGGCGGGTGCGTTGGTTTGTCGCTTCCCGCAGGTGCCGCAGCCGGTATTTGCGCAGCGATTCCACTCGCAGCACCACGGCCTCAGCATCCTGCTCCTGCAGGAAGTAGAGCACTTGGCCAATCAGAATGGCGACGTTGAGCCCGCGCTTATCGCGGCTGTATTCGGGCATCATCAAGGCGAGCTTGCCCAGCTCCCGGCGGCGGGCCGGGCTGGGCTTGGTGGGCGGCAGTACGAAGTCCAGGTAAGCACCGAACAACTCCCAGCGCTGTTGCGCCCGCTTGTTTTGGCGCTCAAAAACCGGGCTGAGATGGGCCCGCTGCACCACCCGCCGGGCCAGGTCGAACTGGCCGGCGTGCATAGCCAGCAAAAGGCGATGCTCCTCAAAATACATCCAGTTCACCGCCGTTGGGTGAAAATGCTTTTCGGCTTCCCTGGCCACCTCAAGCCCCCTTTCCGGTTGCTGGGTCAGCAGGTAGGCATACATCCGCATGAACAGATTAAAGCGGATATCGAACCGGTGCGCATTGAACTGCCCGCGGGCCAGCTGGCGCTCCGCTTCCAGGGTAAAATCAATGATACCCTGGTAATCACCGGATTGCTCCAGGTACACTATTTGCACCCGGTAGTAGATATCGGCCGTGCCGGGGGTCTGGGCCTGAAGGTGCAGCTGCCGCAGCCGTTCGAGCTGGGGCTTCAGCGCGGCAAGCATGGTAGAAAGCGGCGTTACCGGGCCGGTGCGCGCCAGCCGCACGTCGGCGTATATCGCTTCGGCTTGCTCCTCCAGCCGCCGGAGCCCCTGCAGGCGCTCCAGTTCCTTCACCACGGCCCGGAACTTCTTCACCTCCTGCATTTCGGCATACACGGTGCGCAGCTGCTGCGCGGCCTCAATGGCATAGGCCGTAAAGCCGTCCTGTATGGCCTTGGCCAGGCAGCTGGCACACACCCGCGCCGACAACGCCGAGGCCCCTTCCTGATACAGAATCAGGCCCTTGTGCAGCAGGTCGAGGCATTCGAGCTGATACCGGCGAGAAACCGAATAACGGGGGTCCGAATGGTCGAGGAAGTAGAGGTGGTTGAGCAGCTTGCCAAAAACGCGGGCGTGCAATTGGCGAAAAGCCGCATCATTCTTCACCGATGGCTGGTCGTAGAGCGTGCGAATCAGCTGGTTCCGGGAGGGCTCTTTCGATTCGGCCAAGGCCGATACCAACCGGTTTTCCTTGACCTTATCGCCGGCCTCAAAATCAAGCAACGGCCCTTGCCCCTGCCGGCGATTGATGATAATGCGAGCCAGATTGCGGGAATCTTTCATTGGGTAACGTAGCCGACAGAAGAGAAAAAAGAGCGAATAATTATATGCTCCCGCTCAATCAGTGAACAAATGATTAATATATACGAGCATAAAGAGTGAAATTAAAGCTGGGCCGTCGCAAGTTCTGCTTTCTCCTACCTTTACCCGGCAACTGGAAATCGTCCCGTTGCCTGGAATCACCTCGTTTGCGTCATGCAACGGGATTTCCACCGTTCTGGTACTCTACTCTCAATCTGTCCGCATGGCTCACACGCCTCGTCTCCTGCTGCTCGCTTCCCTGGCCGTACCGGCCGGCTTCATGAGCAGCTGCTCCTCGCCCTCGAAGCCCCAGGCCGTTGATGCCCCGGTTCGCATTCGCTGGGCCCGCGACCCGGAATCATTGGACCCGTTTACGCAGCCCAACCAGAATGCCGTCGAGGCGCAGGGCCTGCTGAGCGGCGGCCTGCTGGCCGTCAACCCCGAAACCAGAAAGTACGAACCCTTTCTGGCCGAAGCCTTGCCCCAGGTCAGCTACAGTGGCGATTCGCTGACCCTGCTTTCCTATCGCCTGAAGCCCGTGGCCACCTGGGACTCGGGCCAGCCCATCACGGCCGCCGATGTCGCGTTCACCCTCAAGCTCATTTTTTGCAAGGGCGTGCCCAACGAAGGGTTTCAGCTGCAGGATGCCTTCATCCGGGAGATAAAATCGGACCCGCGCGACGCACGCCGGTTCACACTCGTCTGCAAAGGCAAAGCCCCGGATTACGTGCAGGCCTCCGGCGATTTTCCCGTGGTCCCGGAGGCCGCCCTCGACCCGGAAGGCCGCCTGCGAAAGTATTCATTGGCCGAAATTCAGGGCCGGGCCAGTGCCAGCCGGCGCGCGGAGCTGGCCCAGGTGCAGCAGCTTATAGCCACGCGGTACACTGCCGCCAGCCCGGCGCAGCACCCGCAGGCCCTGGGCGGGTGCGGCCCCTATGCCCTAAAGGAATGGAGCCGGGACCGGCAGGCAATCTTCACGCGCAAGAAAAACTGGTGGGGCGACAAAGCCGGCAATTCCGTTTTGTTTCAAGCCAAAGCATCCCAGCTGGCGTACGTCATCATCCCGGACGAATCTGCGGCCGCGCTGGCGCTGCGTAGCGGGCAGCTCGACGTATTCCCCAACGTACCGGCCCGGGTATTCGAGCGCCTGAAAAATTCTTCGACAGCACAGCAGCAACTCGCCTTCTACACCTCCCCCACCTACGAAGTAATGACGGCGGGCTTCAACACCAGCCGGCCGGCCCTGCACGACGCGGCCACCCGGCAGGCCCTGAGCCGGCTCTTCGACGCCGAACAGCTGCGCCAGGCCAGCCAGCTGGGCAAAGGCTTCCGTACGGTCGGCCTCATCAGCCCGCAGGAGAAAGGCAAGTATAACGACAGCCTGAACCTGATACCCTATAGCCCAAGCGCGGCCGCCGAGCTGCTAACAAAAGCCGGGTGGCACCGCAGCCCGGCTGGGTGGAGCCGGCAGCTGGGCAAAAGCCCCGCGCAGCAGCTAAGCCTGCAGCTGCGCTACCGGGGCAGCGATACCAATTACGAGCTCGTGGCCCTGCAATTTGCCAGCGCCGCCAAGGCCCTGGGCATCCCGGTCGCCCTGGCCCCCACCGAGTCGGGCGTGCTGCGCGGCCTGCTGCAAAGCGGCGACTTCGATATGTACGTGCAGAGCATCAAAGGCAACCCCTTTCTATTCAACTTTTTGCCCATCCTCGGCACCGCTGGCATTGGCGAAGGCAACCTGACCCGGTTTGCCTCGCCGGCCGCCGACCAGCTCATGCAGCAGGTGGCCGCCGCCGAATCGTCGGCCGAGCGCGATGTGCTGCTGCGCCGGTTTCAGGCCCTGATGCAGCAGCAGCTGCCGCTGGTACCGCTGTACTTCGTCGCCAACCGTGTTATTGCCAGCAAAGACGTAGCCGGCGTAAACGTCATGAGCCTAAAGCCAGGCTACCTGGCCTCAACCATTTACCACGTAGTCCCGGCTAAATAACGGTCTACGGGGCACCCATGCAAAGGCCTGACTACTGCGCAGTAGTCAGGCCTTTGCATGGGTGCCTATCGGCTGTTGGGCCAGAAGCCCAGTTCATATGTCTTCCAGGCGAGCCTCCAGTTTAACTGATTTGAGTTGCGCACCGAAGCCAAGCTTCCTTACCCGAGAAATCAAACTGCCCAAAAACTCACTTATAATCAGCATTTTATAAACAACATAATACGAGCATTTTCTTCAGCTGCTGTTCAAATCATTGCCAGGTTTCTTTTTCGTTTAACGTCGGCAGAAAGCGTTTGATATGTCACAAAACATCGCATTCAGTGTAAAATCCATCGACCTATCTTTAATTTATTTTGTTGAAAACCAATTAATTATTAATTCATATCGCAATATTATCAATAAATTCATTGCCATATCAATAATAACAGCATCACAAACATATTCCTTTTACACGGATTATGCCCCGGGTATTTTTGCGATGAAAAGCAGCTCCTATATCAAAATTACTGGCTGTTTGCCAAAGAGTTATTCTAATACGCATAGCCCAATCAGGTGCTATGCATTTGACAATATAGCAAAATCACTCTTTCCACTTTTCAGCCTACCGAGCCGTATTGTGAACATGGACCCTTTCCGTCCAGTCAGGCCCTTCCAGTTTGACTAACAATGCGGCTCGCAATTTAAAAAAAGGCCCAACGCATGCGTTGGGCCTTTTTTTTTAAAGACAGTAAGTCATCGGGAGCGGGCAGGGTGCTATACCTACACAAAAAAGGCCGCTGCATTAATGCAACGGCCTTCTAAGTAGCAGGTTTAGCCTAGAGGTGTCTACCCCACCTGTTCAACTAAACCATGCGGCACGAGAAGGTCCTTCCTTTCCACATTTCCAGCCCGTGCGGGTTACTTATGGGTCAAAGATAGCAAAATGGTGAGCGGTACCACCGAATAATTTATGCAGATGGGGGCATTTACTCGCCTAACAGCCACCAATAAACGACGAACGCTGCTTCTGCCGGGGAAGGATATACCAACCCGGCGAGGCTTTTTATAGAATTGCCGCACCATTAGTCAGGGTGAGGAAGGAAAGATATGCCCCTGCCGAAGGGACTTAGGACGTTGCAAAAGTGTATAGCCCCAACAATGATGGTGTGTTTTCCGGGCTAAAATTCATTTTGCTGGCCTATAGCCACGCCAAACGCTTGAAGACCTTGCGAGGGCTAACTCCGCATGAATTTGTCTGTGCCCAGTAGCCAAACAACTCCTCTATTTTTATCCGTTATCCGTGCCCCGCTCCACTTTACACTGGAGCTATACAAGCGGTATAATCTGCACCCTGATAATAATTATGCATTCTGATAATCAGGCACTCTGCGCACCTTGCGGTGCTCAGAAACTACCGCCGCAGTGCTAATTCCCCCCAAACCTTGGTCATGCGTCAAGCACCTGCACTGTTGAGCCCAACAGCCGGGCCTCGGCCGATGCGGTGAGGGTACTGAGCGAGGTACCGCCCGCTTCGGACGCGGAGGCCCGTGAGGCCACCTCGCCTTCCCTTCCCAGACGGAGCACCGCCCATGGCCATGCCGGCCACCGTACAGCAGCCACCACGCGGGTTGCAGTGCTGCCCGTTTCGGCGCGCGCCGTGCGGCGAAGGGGCAGCAGCTTATTATTTACCAATAACGTCGTTGCCCCAGCCGCCGCTGCCGACAGTCGTATCGTTGCAGGTTACATCGTTGCCCCAGCCACCGCTACCCACCGTTCCATCTGCCGCTATTACGGAGGAAGTCGATTCGTTGGCATTCAGTTGGTCCGTGGGAGCGTAACCAAATACGGTGGCTAGCTGGAACAGGGCGATGGCGAAGAAGTCGAACATGGTCGATGGGGTGTAAGTGTTTGTGTATTAATTAAGAACACAACAAAATTAGGGCACCCCCCGAGGCTAAAAAAGGACACTCTCACCCTAAATCAGACCATGAATAATACAAGTAATTCTTTAATATTCTTAAGAAGATAGTAAACACACCCTCAAATGCATTAAGCCCACCGGGTTTTTATTTTCGTATTTCTACAAAATATCGTCAATTTGCGACATATCAGCCGATTATTGGCTGTAAAATCACGGTACAAAGGTGAGTGGTGCCCACGAATGAAAAAAGGAAACATTCCTCGTTTTTAAGACACGGGGTTTTGCAGATTACCAAGGCTGAAAATGCCAATTCCAGCCCGTTATGGCTGTTTTTACATGAATGATATTTCCAATCTTGCGCGAATTGTGACATCGCGGGCGCTGCATTCGGTGCCGGTGCTGGACCTGTCCGCCGAGCATAAAACCAAGGAATATCAATTGGTGCAAGCACTAATTGATGCACCCGACGCTACGCAAAACCAACTAGTTAAGGCCTTATACGGTAAGGCATCAGCGCCCAACGTTCGGGCATTGCAGAAGCTCCAATCGCGGGTACGCGGCAAATTGCTCAATCACCTTTACTTCCTCGACCACTCCGATTCGCGCCACCTGGTTTCGCGGCGGTACCAGAGCGAATGCCTCGATTTGCTGCATAAAATCAGCATTCTCTTCGCCGAGGGCGAATACGTGCTGACCGAGCAGTTGCTCAAGCGCTGCCTGAGCATGGCCCAAAAAGGGGAATTCACGCAGTACGTCGTGCAGTGCGCGCGGATGCTGAGCACGCTCTACGCGCAGATGCGCAAGGCCCACTTGTTTGAGAAAATGGATAAGGTGCTCCAGCAGGCTCAGCACATCCAGTCTCTGGAAGACGAGGCCGAACGGCTGCACGCCCAGACGCAACTAGCCCTGGCCAGCACGGTGAGCAGCCGGCGGGCCGTGCTGCCCCTGCTGCCGGCGCACCTGGAGAAACTGGAGGCGCTGCATCGGCGGGCCAAAACATTCAATACCTACAACTACCTCTACCGGCTGCGCCTGGCCATCCACGAGCTGCAGGGGAACTACGCGGAGATTATTCGCCTGACCGCGCTGGCCACCAAGCAGCTGCGCGAGGGCAAGCTCAATGAGCGCCGGTTCGACAAGCGCTACAATCATTTCATGACCGTTTTTGCGCACTTGCGCAGCCGCCAGCCTACCAAGGGCCTGAAATTAGCGCAACTGGCGATGTCGGACTTCCATCCGTCTTCCAGTAACTGGCTGTTTTTTCAGGAAAACCACGTGCTCCTGGCCCTGCACGCCCAGAACTACGAATACGCGCAGCAGCTATTCACCACGGTGATGAAAAACCCGGCTTTCTCCAAGCAGCGGCCGGCGGCTTTGGAACGCTGGGATTTGTACAAGGCTTACAACGACTTCGTGCATCCGACGCAGCGGATGGGCCCCGCGCGGCGGGTGCAAATGGCCCGGTGGGCGCTTATGCTGCCGGAGTTCAGCCGCGATAAGAGCGGGCTGAACGTTGCCATCCTGGTCCTGCAAATGCTGGTTTATATGCGTGAGCGCAATTTCGAGGAAATCATGGTGCGCCTGGAGCGCCTGCGCAAGTACCAACAGCGGCACATGGTGGGCAGCGGCATGATACGCAGCAAACTGTTTCTGCGCCTGCTGCGCATCATGGTGGACAAGGGATTCAATTCGAAACAGGCCGCAGAAGGCGGAAAGGCCATTTTGCAGCAGCTGCAAAGCACCAATCCTCCTGGTGAAGCCTACGCTGAAATTGAAATCATTCCGTACGAGCACCTGTGGGCGCTCATTTTGGAGATGCTACGCGACCAATTCCCCGTACCGACGGCCTTCGGAGCGCAGGGCTAGCCATAGTCCCCCATTCCCGGTTCGAATTTCGGCCTACCTCATCATGGAGCGGATAGAATTGCTCATACGATTCAGAAAGCCATGTCTCCTCCAGTGGAGCCAATAGCCAGGAGGTGTTAACAATGGCTATTACCCTGGAGCATGGGAACACGGCTCGCCGACGCGCAATGGGCGCGGTTGGTGCCACTGTTGACGGGTCGGGAAGGCACGAGTGGGGGTCGCGACTGCACCAAACCTGTTGAGGCACCGATGGAGTTGAAGCGGTGATGACTTTGCCAAGACATTCATTGAGCCAGGCCCTCACCACACACAGCATTGAGAGTAGCTATTTTAGGGTTACAACCCCTCCTGATTGTGCCGTGCGTTTGTTTGAACCAGCGCTTAAGCCAAAACAGCCACCCAGCTTATTAGTTAAATAACTGTTCATCAATGAGCAAGGAACGAGACTCGAACTCTCGACCCTCAGCTTGGGAAGACACGAGACGGGGGTTATCAGCAGTTACTAAAACTGCCTTAACGCTATCAAAAACACGGTTTTTACCTCTCTCAACTTATCGTCATTTATCGTTGTTACCCCCTTCTACTACATTGGTTTAAACAAACGATGGTGGCTGTTGCAGAAGCCATGGATTCGCTCCCCTATCGGCGGCCTTGCGCATTGGGTCGTCCAGAATAGCCTTTTCATCCTTTTTGGCGCTCAGGCCTGAGCCTTTCAGGTTCAAAAATCGTTTTGCGGGAGTTCTGCAACAGCCATGTTTAGTAGCGTTCGGCATCGGGCGGCTGTCCGAAGGCGATGCCCGGGCACCAGCCGGCTCAGGTATCGGCCAGTAGGTCGAAGTATTCGTCGTCCTCGTTTTTGCCCCCGAACCCTTTGCCAATGGCGGTATGGCTGGCAATAAACTCGACCCGGCAGACCCACTTCACCATCTTGTAGCCCAGTTGGTTTTCCACCCGCAGCCGCAGCGGCGCGCCATGGCCTTGGGAGAGCGGCGCGTAGTTCATTTCCCAGGCCAGGATGGAGGCGGGCTTGAGGCAGTTGGCCAGCGTGTGGGTGTCGTAGTACGCGCCGCCGTACAGGCCCTCACCGAAGGAGTAAAACGCCACGGTGGTCACGGAGGCGTGGGGCCGGACGAGCGCGGCCAGCTTGCTGATAGGCAGCCCGCCCCATTCGGCGATGGCCGACCAGCCCTGAATGCAGTGGTGCATGGTGATATTCTGCTCCAGGCCCAGCGCTTTCAGCTCGGCCAGCGACAGTTCCACGGGGTTCTCCACTAGCCCACCTACCACCAGCTTGAAGTCCTGGAAGTTGTTCGTCATCAGGGCGTGCCATTGCTCGGAATCCGGCAGTTTGCCGTTCAGCCAGAAATAGGGCGTGATGTCGGCTTTCGTGTAATAGGTCGTCGGGTGAAACGTGTCAATCGACCAGCGCCACAGATTGCCGTTGATGGCAGCGGCAGTTTTTTGCAGGGCGCGGGGCCGCTGCCACGATACCCAGTGCGCCCCGAGCGCGGCCGCCACGGTCAGCAGCAGCACGCTGGCCCCTATCCACAAGCCGGTATGGCTCCCCGAATCGTCCTGGCCGGTACCCATGTGGTTCATGTTGCGGGTGAGGCCAGTGGCGGCCACCATCGCAACGTGAATGATAGTGAACGCGACGTAGGCCACCATAACCAGAAAATGTACCGAGCGCGCCCCCTGCCGGTTGCCGAACAGCTTGGGAAACCAATGAAACCGGTTTTCGATGGCCGGCGACATGGCCATGCCGCTCAGCATCGAGATGGGTGCCAGCAGAAACACGACCGCGAAGTACGCGAGCTGCTGCAGGGCGTTGTAGTGGAAAAAGCCGTTGGGCTCTACTGGCAGGTGGAAAGTGGCGTAGTGGACGAAAATGCGCCAGGCATCGGGCAGCACCTGCCACGACGTGGGCACCAGTCGCTGCCACTGGTTGGTAAAAAAAAGCAGGACAATGAACACCGCCCCGTTGAGCAGGAAAAAGGGCACCGTGATAAAGTGCCAGTGCCGGGCCAGCCCGATGGTGTGCCGGTAGCCGGGCAGTCCCAGCACGGGGCTCAGGTAGCGGGCGTCCTCCTTGGCCGTCCACACCCGGTCGGTGGGCACGGCCACGGGCGTGAAGCGGAGCCAGTCGGTGCCCGGCGCGCAGCCATTATTCCAGTACAGGCGGGCATGGTCGGCCAGAATGGACAGCCCACTGCGGACGATGAGCACCAGGAAAAAGAAATTCACCCAGTGGCCGAGGCGCAGCCAGGCCGGAAAGCCCTGCGGGTCTGCCGCAGTGGGGGCCACCAGTAGGGCCGAGGGGTCGGCAGGCAGCCCAAAGGTCAGGTACTGTGCCCAGGCCAGTCCCACGGGCACCAGCACCAGCGCCGCGCATACGGCCAAGGCTCCCGGCTGGAAGCGGACCACCAGCCGGCGGTCGGCGGGGTAATGCACGGCCCGTTGGGCCGCAGTGTGGGTGGTAAACATGGGGATTTGCGGGAAGGTGAAACGGATTTACCAACGGCTGGCCCTACTTCGACACGGCCAGCGTGAGCAGGAATGCCGCCTCAGTGACGGCCCGCACGCTGTGCGGAATGCCGGCGTGCAGCGTCAGCAGCTGCCCTGGCGCTAATTCTGCCGCTTGCTCCGCCGTACAGAACGTCAATTGGCCGTCCAGCACCTGTACACTAATGGGGCCGGGGGCAGTGTGCGTTTTCAACTCGGCGCCGGCGTGCAGGGCCAGCAGCACGACGCGCAGGGCATCCGTCTTGAACACGGTCAGGGAATTGCGGTCGCCGGTCTGGTAGGCGGGCTCCTGCCGGACCTGGGCTAGCAGAGCAGGCAGGTCGAGCACCCGCAGCGGCACGTCGAGGGAGTGGCCGCCGGTCGGGCGCTGGGGGGTAGGGGTGTTCATTTGGGTTTCCATGGTTTTTTTAGGTTTTGACCGAATGGCCCCACGGGCCGAAGCCCCTGGGGCAGCGGGGAATATGCAATAGGCATCCCCGTTAAAAGTGGCGCTGTTTTCGGGGGCAGCGCCGCTGGGGCGGGCCGCGTCCCTACGCCCGCCCCAGCTCGGGGGTGGGCGCTGGTTTAGCGGGCACCAGCAAGTGGTGCAGCATGCCCGCCATCGTCGACAGCCAGGCCGCCAATGCAATGAAAATAAAATAGGTCGGGATGAGTTGAAGGGCCGGCAGGGGCAGGTCCTCGGCGAGCTGGCCGGTGGCGGCCGTGTACATGCCCAGCGGAAACACCATCGTCCAATAAGCCGGGGTGTAGACAAACGTCGGGCGCGTGGTCCAGTGGTTCCAGAGCCGCAGCCCAAACACCAGCGGGAGCCACCAGGTACTGACGGCCCAAAACAAGACGCAGTAGGCTTTCACAAAGGGCCGCAGGTCGGCCAGCGCCGGCGTGTGCTGCATGGCCCCCACTAAACTGGCGCCGGCCAGCACCGTAATGGCCCCCGCCCCGATGCTCACCCAGTACGCAGCCCCTACTTCCTCGCCCACCAGCCGCACGAAGGCCAGCCGGTAAAAGAGCAGCGTACTGAGCACTACGTATAGCCAGCTACCCAGCAAAAACAGCCCCAGCACCCCAAACACGCCCACGTCGGCGGGCAGGCGGCTACCGGGCAGCAGCTTCGCACCCAGCACGGCCAGCCCCTCGGTGGCCACCACCAGCAGCAGCCACCGCCCGCTAAAGCCCCGCTCCAGGGTCGGCTTTTTCGCCCCCGTGCTGATGCCCCACAAAAAGGCGTAGAGCAGCAGCGCCCAACCACCGGCCGCGCCTAGCCACAGTACGCTGCCCAGCCCCTGCTGGCCGCGCAACTGCACGAGCTGGCTGCCGAGCAGCGTGGTGGCCGGCACCAGGGCCAGGAAGCCGGCCCCGGTTTCGTGCGCGGTCAGGGCCCGCCAAAACGCCTTCGGGAACAGCACAAGGCGCAACAGCAGCAGCCCCACGAACAGCGGGTACAACCCCAGATTCAAATAAAAGAACCCTTCCGCTACCCACGTCAACTTGAGTGCGTGCGCCGCCAACGAAATAATGCCCGTGGACATCACCAGCGCAAAATAGGCGGGCGAAAACTGCTCGATGGCGGATTTCATCGGTGGGGGAAGGCATTAGGGTTTCTGTTCGCTGAGATGACCCGAACAGCCTCGGTTAGATGGCATGAAACCCTGCCCGGGCTTTCGGACGGACCAGCTGGCTATACGCTTAGCGTAGCCGGGCCGAACTCCTCGAAGTGAATGGCCGCGCGGGGCACCCCCAGGGCGGCCAGGTCCTGCACCTGCTTGCGGATGAAGGGGGCCGGGCCGCACACGTAGTAGTCGGCCTCCGGCATCAGGGTGCCGCCGTTGAGCTTGTTCAGGTCCACGAAGCCGGCGTGGTAGCCTTCCTGCTCCAGGCCGGGGGCCAGTGTGTCGTAAAAAATGTGCTGCTGCATGTTTTCGTGGTGGCCAGCCAACTGGGTCACCGTCTCGCGGAAGGCGTGCACCTGCGTATCGCGGCTGCCGTGCACCCACACTACCTCGCGGGGGCTGCCGGTGCTCATCAGGTAGTCGAGCATGCTCAACAGGGGCGTCTGGCCCACGCCGCCGCTCACCAGCACCACGGGGGTTTGCTTGGAAGTGTCCAGGGTGAAGTCGCCGGCCGGCGCGGCCAGCTCCACGATGCCGCCCTCGGCCACGAAGTCGTGCAGCCGGTTGCTAATCAGGCCATCCGGGGTGGGGCTGCCGGCTTCCTTCTTCACCGAGATGCGGTAATATTCGCCGTTCGGGGCGCTGGAGAGGCTGTACTGGCGCGGCTGAAACAGGTTCAGCTCAGGCAAAAACAGACGCAGGCTCACGTACTGGCCGGGCTGGTAGTCCGCTACTTTGCCGCCGTCGGTCGGGTAAAGGTAGAACGAGGTGATTTCATCGGATTCGGCCACTTTCTGCTTCACCGCAAACGGCCGCCAGCCCGTCCAGCCGCCTTCCTGGTTGGCGGCGTGCTGGTAGAGGCCGCTTTCCAGGCCACTCATCAGGCCGGCCAGCTCGCCGTAGGCCGTGGCCCAGGCCTCGAGCAATGCAGGCGTGGCGGCCTCGCCCAGCACCTCGCCGATGGAGGCAATCAGGTGCCGGCCCACGATGGCGTAGTGTTCGGGCCGGATGTCGAGGCTGACGTGCTTGTGGCCGATTTTGGTCACGGCGTGCACCAGCACCGAGGGGTCTTCGATGTTCTCGGCGTAGGCCAGCACGGCTATCGCCAGCGCCATCTGCTGCTTGCCGTTCTGCTGGTTGCTCATGTTGAAGACATTCTTCAGCTCGGGGTTGTGCTCGAACATGCGGCGGTAGAAATGGGTGGTCAGGGCCACGCCGTGCGCTTTGAGGGTGCTCACGGTCGCCGTAACGAGGGCTTTTTGGTCAGAATTCATAACGATAAAAGGGTTGTTAAAGGACATTTTTGTCCGGTATAGACGCAAAAAAAAGGTTAGCTGAATTGCTTCAAAAAGCCCAGGCCGTCGTGCACCTTGCCGGCGAGCTCGCCCAGGGTGTGGCTGCCCAGCACCTCGTTGAGCTGGTCGCGGATGGGCAGAAACTGGTAATGCATGGGGCAGGGCTGCTTGGCCGAGCACTGCGGCAGGCCCAGAGCACAGCCCTGCAGCATCGCGCCCCCGTCGATGGCCACCACAATCTGGCGCAGCGTGACGGTGCGCAGCTGCTCGGCCGTCAGCTCAAAGCCCCCGGTGGGACCTTTCACCGAAGTGATGAGTTGCGCGCGCACCAGCTGCTGGAGCACCTTGGCCGTGAAAGCCTCCGGCGACCCGATTTCGGCGGCAATGTCTTTCAAGCCCACGCGGCGGCCGGAGTCGGCTGACTGCTGCCCGAGGTAAATCGCGGCCCGAATCCCATACTCACACGCTTTGGAGAACATTCCCATTATGGGGCAAAGGTACGGCCATATTCTATACCGGACAAAATTATCCGCTAATTATGTGTTGTGCTTTTGAGCCTTGCTGCCTTAATATGTAAGCGTCCAAGAAAATGGTGAGGCCGTAGACGCGCTCCGTTCATTTAATGAATACTTTATTTATTAATAGTGGCGAAGGGATAAGCTTACTCTAAAGAGAGCATCAAAGAGTATGAGGCAACCCTGTCTTTCAGTCGGGTTAAGCGGAACCAGAGCCAACAGACGCTTAACCCGAAATGGCATTGCCCGCACTCAACGGCCCTTGAGGGGAAAATCCTGGAGGCGGGCAAACTGGTAGCCCTGCCCACGCAGCACGGGCACCGCCTGGCGCAGGGCCTCGTAGGTATTCCAGGCCGGCCGATTGAAGTGCATGATGACCAGGGCCCCCGGCCGCACGTGGCGCAGCACGTTGTCGCGGATGACGTCGGCCGGGGTGCCGGCCACGGCGTCGCCCGAGAGCACGTCGAAGCTGATGACGGTGGTGCGCAATTGGCCGGCCAGCTTGGCGCAGGCCTCGTCGAGGTACGCCGTGGCCGAGCGGAAGAACCGGGGCCGGCGGCCCGTCAGGCCTTCAATCTTGCGGGCGTTGGCCTCAATCTCATCGAAGGCATCGGAAGCGGTGGCCGTGCCGTGGATGCCGTACTCGCTCTCGCCGTCTACGGAGCAGGGCCGGTGGTTGAAGCCGTGGTTTTCGATTTCGAACAGCGGGTCGGCGGCCAGTTCGCGGAAGTGCGCCGGGTTTTCGTCAATCCAGCGGCCGGTCACGCACAGGGTGGCCGGGATGTGCTCGCGGCGCAAGTAGTCAATCAGCTCGGCGTCGTAGCCGCTGCCCCCGTGCGGGCCGCCGCAGGCGTCGAAGGTCAGGGCCAGGATTTTCTGGCTGGTGACCAAATCTTCGTCCACGCCCTTCACAAATTCGCCCCACTGCCCCGGCCGGGCGTGCGCAAACTCGCGGGCCACCCGCGCCTTGAGGGCCAGGTACTCCGGGTCGGCATAGAGCCGGGCCAGAAAGGCGGCGTTGGTGTAGTCAATGGGGGCCCTGGCCGAAGAACTGCTGAGTAATCCCAACCCCACCAAAGTGGCGTAGCGGCGCACGAAGGATGCTTTCGGCATACAGGACGAAGAAGAAAGAATAGATAAGCCCAATGATACACCAATACCCGGCTGGTCCGGCGGCCAGTGGCGAAAACGTCGGAACATGATGGGTATCTGGGCAAGGTATGATTTACATCAAGGCATTTGCCTGGCGATAATTCTACCTTTCACCACTACGTCCCAAGCCGTAGTCATTACTATTTTCTTATTGCAATAGATTGATTGCTATTAAGCTGTGTTTGTGAGTTGGCTGCCATCCGAAATTTTATTTTTCGTCCATGTCTACTGCCGCTGAGTCTAATCCCCAAGTTTTTCAGAGCTTTTCCCCCCGGCGCTGGCAATGCTTCGTCTGGGGCGCGCGCGCCGCGACGGTCCTCGTACTGCTGGCGCTGGCCGGGCTGGCCTGGGCCTTGTTCCAACAGTCGGCCACGCTGTTGCCGGGCTCGTTCGGGGCCAATGAGATGTACCGGCAAGTGCTCCGGCCCACGCCCCTGACCACGCTGGCTAACCGCCACAACCGCACCTTTCAGGCCCTGCGTCAGCAGCTGCCCCGGCACGCACACGGCTACCAGGACCGGCGCAGCCGTGCCCAGCCCATTAGCCCGGTAAATCATCGCCCGGCCCCGGCCTTCCGCAACGGCCTGCCCATCCGGGCGGGCTTCTACGTGAACTGGGACGCGCAGTCCATGAGCACCTTGCGGCGGCACGTGGACCAACTGAACATGGTGCTGCCCGAGTGGCTGTTCGTACCCGACCGGGCCGGCCAGCTCAGCCTCGACATCGACACGGCGGCCCTGGCGCTGCTGCGCCGCCACCCCGGCGTGGCCGTGGTGCCCATGATTTCGAACTACTATAAGGAGAAGTGGAACGGCGGCAACGTCCGCCGTATGCTGGCCACCGAGCGCACCCGCCAACTGTTCATCGCCAATGTACTGCAGGCCATCCGGCGCTACGGGTTTCAGGGCGTGAACATCGACTTCGAAAACCTGAACCTCGACGACCGCGCCCCGCTCGAAACCTTCCAGCGCGAGCTGTATGCCGCCCTGCACGCCGGCGGCTACCTCGTGACGCAGGACATCGCCCCGCTCAACGACGACTACGACCCCGCCACCCTGGCCCGCGCCAACGACTACCTCGTCCTGATGGCCTATGACCAGCACGAAACCGGCAGCGCCCCCGGCCCCGTGGCTGCCCACAAGTGGGTAGAAGACATTCTGACCAAGATGGAGGCGCAAGTGGACCCGCGCAAGCTGGTGCTCGGCCTGGCCGCCTACGGCTACGACTGGCGCACTGACGGCGGCAAAAAACACATCGAAGGCACCGACCTCACCTACCAGGAAGCCCTGACCACGGCCAAGGAGGCAAAGGCCCCCATTCACTTCGACAACGACACCTATAACCTCGATTTCCGCTACGCCGACGAGCACAACCACCCCCACCAGGTGTTTTTCACTGACGCGGCTACCAACTTCAACGCCCTGCGCGCCGCCGATGACCAAGGCCTGGCCGGAGTGGCCTTGTGGCGGCTGGGCTCCGAAGACCCGCGCCTGTGGGACTTTTTCCACCGCAACCTGCGGGCCGATAGTTTACAGAAATCCGGCCCCGTGCTCATGCGGCACCTGCGCCGGCCGGTGGGCGCTACCGATGTCGACTACATCGGCGAGGGCGAGGTGTTAAACATCCTCAGCGGCCCGCAGAACGGGCGCATCGGCCTCACGCTCGATGCAACTGACCAGCTCATCAGTGAGGAAAGCTACGCCGTGCTGCCCACCAGCTACGTGGTGCGCAAGCTGGGCCTGGCCCCCAAAACCGTGGTGCTGACCTTCGACGACGGCCCCGACGAAACCTACACGCCGCAGGTTATCAAAATTCTGCAGCGGGAGCAGGTGCCGGCCGCCTTCTTCGTGGTGGGCGAAAACGCCGAGAACAACGTGCCGCTGCTGCGCCAGCTCTACGACGACGGCTACGAAATCGGCAACCACACCTTCTCGCACCCCAACATCGCCGACGTGAGCGGCGCCCGGGCCCGGCTGGAGCTTAACGCCACCCGCCGCCTCATCGAGTGCGTGACCGGCCACAGCACCATCCTGTTTCGCCCGCCCTACAACGCCGACGCGGAGCCGCAGAACCTGCAGGAAATTGAGCCCATCTTCCGGGCCAAGCACGAGAACTACCTGACCGTGGGCGAAAGCATCGACCCGCAGGACTGGCGTCCGGGCGTCACGGCCGACCAGATTTTCAACCAAGTGGTGAAGGAGCAGGCCAACGGCAGCGTGATTCTGCTGCACGACGCGGGCGGCAACCGCGCCGCCACCGTGGCCGCCCTGCCGCGCATCATTCACTATTTCAAGCAACACGGCTACCGCTTCATCACCGTCTCGGAGCTGATGCACCGGCCCAAAGCCGAACTGATGCCCGCCCTGGCCAATGACCGCGACCGCGACCTGGCCGAAGCCAACTGGTTGACGGTGGAAGGCCTGTATTTCCTCGAGCACGGCCTCTACACGCTGCTGCTGCTGGGCATCGTCCTCACCCTGGGGCGGCAACTGGCCGTGGCCGTGCTGGCCGGGGTGCAGCACCGCCGCACCCGCGCCCGCGAGGCCGCCGCGCCCATGCCGCCCGCCGAAACCGGAGGCCAGTGGCCCCGCCTGAGCATCATCGTGCCGGCCTACAACGAGGAGGTGAACGCCGTGCGCAGCCTCGACAGCCTGCTGCGGCTCGATTACCCTGATTTTGAGGTGGTGTTTGTGGACGATGGCTCGCAGGATGCGACGTACGCGCTGGTGTCGGCCGCCTTCGCCGACCACCCGCAGGTGCGGGTGCTTACGAAGCCCAACGGCGGCAAAGCCTCGGCCCTGAACTACGGCATTGCCCGCACCGCCAGCGACTTCGTGGTGTGCATCGATGCCGATACCCAGCTCGACCCTGCCGCCCTGCGCCACCTGCTCAGCCACTTCGATTCGCCGCGGGTGGGGGCCGTGGCCGGCAACGTGAAGGTGGGCAACGAGCGCAACCTGCTCACCCGCTGGCAGGCCATCGAGTACATCACCAGCCAGAATTTCGACCGCCGCGCCTTCGCGCTGCTGGGCGGCATCACGGTGGTGCCGGGGGCCATCGGCGCGTTCCGCACGGCGGCGTTGCGGGCCGTGGGAGGCTTCACCACCGATACGTTGGCGGAGGACTGCGACCTCACCATCCGGCTGCAGCGGGCCGGCTACGGCGTCACCTACGCGCCCCGCGCCCTGGCCGTGACGGAGGCGCCCGAAACCGTGGCCATGTTCCTAAAGCAGCGCTTCCGCTGGTCGTTCGGCATCATGCAGGCGTTCTGTAAGCACCGCGCCGTGTGCCTCAACCCGCGCTACGGCGCGCTGGGGCTGGTAGCCTTCCCCAATCTGCTGGTGTTCCAGCTCATCCTGCCTTTCCTCAATCCCCTGGCCGATTTGCTGATGCTCTACTCGCTCGTTACCGGGCAGGGCGGCCCGGTGCTGGGCTACTACCTGGGCTTTTTGGGGGTCGATGCCGCGGCGGCGGCCCTGGCCTTCGGCTTCGAGGGCGAGCGCCGGAGCCGGCTGTGGGGCCTGTTGCCCCAGCGCTTCGCGTACCGCCAGCTGATGTACGTGGTGCTGCTGCGGTCGGTGCTGCGTGCCATCAAGGGCGAGCTGCAAAGCTGGGGCGTGCTCCAGCGCACCGGCAACGTGGTGGTGCCGGGCGAGGTAACCATCCCCGGCATGCGGTGGTCCGGTTAGGCCAACCATTTCGACCTCTAGTCCCGGCCGTCTCCCTCCCGTTCACACGCTCCCTTGGCAGGCCCCACCACGGAGGTTTGAGCCCCGCCCGCAGGCAACTTTGCGCGGGGCGGTTACAAGTTTGCTGGGTGGGGCCGCGTTCCTTTTTCGGCGCGCTCCCCAGCCCCGCCGCGGGGCGCTTGGCGTGCCTTGGGGCAACGGCGCGAATTTCCTGTACGTCGCCAATTTCAAAGGCCGGACCATCGACGTGTTTGATAAAAACTTTGCCCCGGTGACGGATAAGCCGTTTGCGGACCCGACGATTCCGGCCGGGTTCGGGCCGTTCAACATCCAGGCCCTTGAAGGCAAACTGTACGTGGCCTATGCCAAGCTGAAAGCTCCCGACAACGAGGACGACGAGGCCGGCCCGGGCAACGGCTACGTGGACGTGTTTACGCCGGCGGGCATCCTCGAGAAGCGCCTCGTGACGGGCGGGGCCCTCAATTCCCCGTGGGGACTGGTTCGGGCACCCGCCAGCTTCGGCGAGTTCAATAATGCCCTGCTGGTGGGCAATTTCGGGGACGAGCTCATCCATGCCTACGACGAACAGGGGCAGCTGCTGGGCACCCTGAAGGACCAACAGCAGCAACCCATTCACATCGACGGGCTGTGGACCCTGGTCTTCCCAACCACCGGCCTGAGCGCCGAGGACCAGCAGCACCTCTACTTTACGGCCGGGCCGCAAGGGGAAACCCACGGCCTCTTTGGCTACCTAAAATAGCCCCTCGGGCCAGCTTTCAGAGCGGGCCACGCCGGTCCAGGCAGCTCCTGCAGCGATGCTGCCTGAACAACTTGGCCCGGCGTGGCCCGACTTCCAGCCGCCTATAAGCCCCCGCGCGGCGTGCGGTTATCCGCAATTACCGGCCCCGCAGGGGATGTGCCGGCCTGGGGCAGCGGGGACTCAACGACGGGATGAGCGGCAATACGGTTTCGGGCGATGTGGTCCTGGTGAAGCGGCGAGATTACATCCCAGCCGGTGAGAAAGATAGGCACGCCCGGCTCCTGCAGCGCCCCGTACCGAGCCGCACCGCAGGAGCCGGGCGTACCCAAAATCCGTAGTAATCGGTCGGTATATCCGTATTTATGCATAGAAATTATTGGCAGAGTGCCAGCCAACTTTGTGATAGTAATTATATTCACATTTTAATTTTTCTATGCTCTTATTCCTCTTGACTCAGGCCGGTTTCTTTCCCATCAGCTGGACGCCCGTCGAGGGCACGTCTCCGGGCCGCACCTACGTACGGCCCAGCGCCAAGGGCATCGTGCGGGCCTTTGTGCCGGACGGCCACCAGGAGGTCGAACTCTACGCCGGCCGGGCTGCAGCGGGCGAATTGCGCTACCGCGGCCCGGTGGGCAGCGACGCCGAACTTCAGCGGTTGCTGACAACCGTTGGCTAACCGCCCCAATCCCCTTACCATCTTTTCGCGCCGCCGATGACACCCCCTCCGTTTGCCCTCCGCGCCCACGTAGCCCGGGCCCATGCGCCCGCCCGTCTCCACCTGGACGACCCCATTGCCGTGCAGCGCGCCCGCTGCGCCCCGCCCCGCGGGCCCCTGGTCATCGACTGCGGCCAGTTGCAGTGCCAGCGCCTGCGCGGGGTGGCCCACGTCGTCTCCCAGCTGTTGCTGCTGCGCCAGGCCGGCGCTACCGTGTGGCTGCGCAACGTCAACGCGCCCCTGCGCGCCTGCTTGCGGCGGTTGCAGTTGAGCCCGCTGTTTCCCCTGGACGAGGCCGGCTAGCACGCGGGGGCACTGCCGTGGGCCCGTCGGAAGGCGGTTCGCATCCGGGCAGCACCGCCGCCTCCCGGCGGGAAGCGGCCACGCTTGCCGGTCCGACAGGAAGCCCAAGCGCGGGCCTGGCAAGTTTCGCTTATCGTTCTGCCCAAACGTTGGAACGGTAAGAGGGGAATGAGGAGTGTTCAGCGTTGGTCCTTGGCCTGCCGCAGACTAAGGACGATGAAGAAGGCTCCGATGCCTTGCCCGGCGTACTTGAGAACGTAGGCCAGCACGTGGACGGGAGCATAGCCCACCGGGCCGAGCTCTGGCCGAAACCCCAGCAAAACCACGGGGATGCCGACCACCACCAGCCCCAAAAACAGCCACTGCGCCCAGCGGCGCCCCTGGCCGATGCAGTAGTAGTACGCCAGGATGGCGAGCAACGCCAGGAACATGCCCAGCTTGTACGCTGCGGGGCCGTCGGCGAAGACCCCGCGGTGGGTCAGGGCATCAAAGACGCGGTTGAGCACAAAGCTGAGTACCAAGGTCGCGCCCGCTAACGTGTCGTACTTCTGGGAAAGGGAATAAGGAGTCATGCGGCAAAGAACCGGCACCGGACGGTAATCGCGTTAAAAGTAAGGGGGAGAATGCTGATTCGTGCTGCGCTTGGTCAATCTACGTACAGCTCCCATGTCCAACGCCCTGCCCGTCCACCCCACCGAAGAGCGCCTGTTCCTGGGCGCGTGCCTGGCCCACCTCAAACGCGCCGATGGCAGCCAGGCCAACGACTGGTCCTTGGCTGAAACGGCCCGCCGCGGCGCAGCGGAATTGCTCACCACGTACCTGGCCTCGCCCCGGCTGCCCGACGCGCTCACCGAGCGGGCCCACGCCGCGCTGGAAGACTTGCGCTTGGGCACCCCTGAGGACCGAGACTGGCCGGCAACCCAAGCCCAAGCCGAGCGGGTGTTGCCCGTTGCCATGCAGCTGCTATATGTACTGGCGACTACCTAAACAGTCCGAATTGCCAAAGGCGGATTTTAATTTGGCAGACTCGCGGACCGGTGAGTTTGCGCGGACATACTTTTGGGTGACCATCGTTGGCTTCTGCCAAAGAGGTAAGGAACCTACGGCCGCATACGCGTTTGAAACCCCCGAATTTGGCCTCGATGAGCAGGGCCTGCACCGGCTGCGCAGTCGCTTTGCCTTCGAGCACGTGGCGTATGCGGACCTGACCGAGGCCACGGTCACCCGGGGGAAATCCGTGCAGCATTGGGCGTTACTCTTGCTCGTGGGCCTGTGCTGCCTTGGCTTTTCCGCCTTTACCGCCTACCGCTTATACCTGTTCTTAACCTACGGGCGGGGCCATTTTTATGTGCAGACCCTGGCCACTCCCTTCTTTCCCGGGGCCATTGGCCTGGCGGCGATTTGGCAGGCCCTGCGGGTGACCGACATTTTAGCCATTCGGGTGGGACGTCGCCGCTTGGTGTTTCCCTTGGAAACCTTGAAGGGTGGACAGAGCCCGATGGCGCTCGAAAGCTACCTGGCCAAACGGGTCGGTTCTAGAACATCTTCCTAAGCCCGTTCACCCAAAGGGTCGTGGCTGTTGCAGAACTATTGAACGCCTGTAACACAATTGTCTACGACGGCTCCTTGGAGCGAAGGTCCACTAAAACCTTCGGTTTTAGTTCTCGGCCACTAAAGGAAACCGAATCCTGAAAAATACAGGTCCGGGCTCAACTAGCTATCAGCGCTCCAGCAGGATTTCCGCACCTAAAATCACCAGGTCCACCCGGCCTTTCAGCGTCTGGTCGATGAAGGGCGTGTTCTGGGATTTGGATTTCATGAATTCCTTCGTGAAGGTCGTTTCCGCTTCGGTATCGAACAAAACGCAATTGGCTGGCTGGCCGACTTCGATGGCGGCTACCGGCAGGCCCATCAGGCGGCGGGGCTCCGCCGAATAGCGCTTCACCACCAGGTCCCACCCGAATTTTCCGGGCCCGACGAAGTAGTGATGGAGCGAAACAAGGGCCGTATCCAGGCCGGTGATGCCGTTGGGCGCGCTGATGAAATCCTGGGCTTTCTCAAACGGCGTGTGCGGCGCGTGGTCCGTGGCAATGATGTCGAAGATGCCTTCCTTGAGCCCTTCCAGCAGCGCATCACAATCGGCCTGCGTCCGCAGCGGTGGGTTCATCTTATAGTTCGTGTCGTAGTCGCCGATGTGCTCGTCGGTGAACAGCAGGTGGTGCGGCATCACTTCCGCCGTCACCTTCACGTCGCCACGCGATTTCCACCAACGGATGGTTTCCATGCCAAGCTTGCTGGACACGTGTTGGATGTGCACGTGCGCGCCCGCCGCGTGGGCCAGGCGGATGTCGCGGTCGATAATGATTTCTTCCGCGCACGCCGGCGA
Source organism: Hymenobacter segetis (assembly GCF_054776495.1). Taxonomy (NCBI): domain Bacteria; kingdom Pseudomonadati; phylum Bacteroidota; class Cytophagia; order Cytophagales; family Hymenobacteraceae; genus Hymenobacter; species Hymenobacter segetis. Next base: position 1,495,814 of record NZ_BAAHBV010000002.1, read on the forward strand.
ACCCTTGATGCCGAGCCGGTAGCTCATCACCCCTTCGTTGAGGGCGCGCGGCCCGGCCAACTCCGACACCTCGCAATGGCTGGCGAAAAACATCCCAAACTCGGTGGCGTACTGCATCGCCCGCAGCAGCACCGCCGGGTCGGCCGTGGTGTCCCCGTCGTCGGTCAGCATCTTCACCCCAAGGCCGCGCATGCCCTCGATTTCGGCCAGTTCCTTGCCCTCGCGGTTCTTGGTGACGCAGCCGGAAGTGTACACCGGAATGCGCGACCGGTGCTTGGCATTTTCCAGCACGGTGGCAATGGCGGTGGCCGAGTCGAGGGCCGGGCGGGTATTGGGCATCATTACCACGCCGGTAATACCGCCATTAATGGCCGCTTCGCTACCCGTGGTGATGGTTTCCTTGTTCTCAAAGCCGGGGGCGCGGAAATGGACGTGGGCATCAAACATACCGGGCATCAGAACGCGACCATGCGCGTCGATGACGCGGGCACCTTCGGGAATGGCCAGGCTTTCACCAATTGCCTGAATTCTTCCTTCGACAATCAGGACATCGCTCTCAACAAGCACGGATGAATTTTCGGAGGCGATGCGGGCGTTTTGAAGGAGAAGCATGGATGGAGGAGTACTGTAAACCGGCAAGGGATTGTGGGTGTTCTGGCTATTGAAAAAGAAAATAAACGGGCTGAACTAGCCGTCGCGTCCGGTATTTAGGGTATAATTACCGTTGAGCTGGCTCGCTGCGGTGCGGCATACGCTTCTTGCCGCGGAAATTCCCCGCCCGGGGTGAGCCAGTCGAGTACGGCCATGCGAACGGAAATGCCGTTTTCAACTTGGTTGGTGATGAGGCTGCGCTCGTAGTCCATCACGGCGTCGCACAGCTCCACCCCCCGGTTCACGGGGCCGGGGTGCATGATGTAAAGTCCCTTGTCGCTGATTTCGGCCAGCCGGTCGTTAGTGATGCCATAAACCCGGTGGTACTCGCGCACGCTGGGGAAAAACTGCACGTCCTGGCGTTCCATCTGCACGCGGAGCAGGTACACCACATCGGGCGCCCAGGCCATGGCCGCCTCGTAATCGGTGAAGCGACGGATGCTTTCCGGGACGTACTTGGGCACCAGTGAGCCCGGCCCGAGATACGCCACCTCAATGCCCAGCTTTTGCAGCAGCGTGCTGGTGGAGCGTGCGACGCGCGAGTGGAGAATGTCGCCGATGATGAGGACTTTTTTGCCCCGGGGGTCGGGAAACTTTTCCTTGATGGTGAAGGCATCCAGCAGGGCTTGGGTGGGGTGCTCGTGCGCCCCGTCGCCGGCATTGATAACCGATGCCGTGGTTTGGCGGGCAATCATGCCGGGCAGGCCGGGATGACTATGGCGGACGACGATGTAGTCGGTCCGCATGGCCTGGAGTGTCTCAATTGTCTCGCGTACCGACTCGCCCTTGGTGATAGAGGAGTGGGCGACGTCGAAATTCGTGACTTCCGCCGAGAGGCGTTTGGCCGCGACCTCGAAGGAGGAGTGCGTTCGGGTGCTGGCCTCGTAGAACAGCATGAGCACGGACTTGCCCTCTAGGGCAGGAATTTTTTTCACCGAGCGGGTGAACAGTTTTTTAAAGGACGTGGATTGGTCGAGCAGGAACTCGATTTCCTCACGGTGCAGGGATGCGATGTCGAGCAGGTCTTTACGTGCCATACCGGAGTTGGGAAAAAGAAGTACGTGGTCAGTACTTGTGAGTCGGAGGTTTTACCCTATTTGTTTAACAACGCCCAACTCATTGGACATAAAAAAACCGTTTCGGAATCCGAAACGGTGGCGGGGCAACACCCAGAAATAACAACGGAAATACCAAAGGCAAAATCGGAATAACCGATAGCAGAGAAGACCTCTCGGTCTACTCGCGGTTCCCGGCCGAGCAGGGTCCCGCGCTTCATCAACAGGTTTTTGGGTTGAAGCATGATGCAAAAATACGGCATTGTTACGCCCGGCCATTCATCGGTAAGGTTAACTTTATTTCGCACCGCTTTTCTCAAATTTTATTTTTGGCATAACAGGCTAAACGACGCGCTTCTGGTCATTCTTTTCGCCATTAAAAAAAAGATGGCTCGCGTAGTCAATTGCTTGGCAAGCACCATCTATCTTAACTTTAGCTCTTTATTCCGCTGCATCAGCTGGCGGGCCAATTAGTATCGAGGTGGTCTGGTTTGGTCGAACCCGGGTTGCTTACCCGCTATTGGCACCAGCGCGGGCGGGCACAGCGCATTAGCCCTGCACCAGGCTCCGATTTATCCGGCTCACCAGCGCCGGCCATTCATAGATAAAGCCGGTATAAAGCTGAATGAGCGAAGCGCCCGCCGCCAGCTTCTCCTACGCATCGGCCGCCGAATGAATGCCGCCCGCGCCAATAATCGGCAGCCCGCCGTCGGATTTCCGGTGCAGGTAGCGGATGACTTCGGTAGCCCGCGACCGCAGTGGTTTGCCGCTCAGGCAGCCCGCGCCTAGCGAGGCCACGTAGCCCGGCTCGGTGCTGAGTTTATCGCGGCTGATGGTGGTATTTGTAGCCACCAGCCCGCTCAGCTTGGTTTTGCGGGCAATTTCCAGAATGTCATCGAGCTGCGAATCCGTCAGGTCGGGCGCAATTTTGAGCAGCAGCGGGCGAGGTATGGCGCGGGCCTGGTTGCGGGCCTGCACCTGTTGGAGTAACTCAATCAGCGGCTTTTTCTCCTGAAGCTGGCGCAGGTTGGGCGTGTTGGGCGAACTCACGTTCACCACGAAGTAGTCGACCTCCTCGACCAGGGCCTCGAAACCGGCCACGTAGTCCTCGGCAGCGCGCTCGTTGGGGGTGTCCTTGTTTTTCCCAATGTTGCCACCAATGATGAGCCGGCGGTTGCGCCGCCGGGCCAGCCGCGCCGCCACCACGGCCGCCCCGTCGTTGTTGAAGCCCATGCGGTTCACCAGTGCCTCGTCCTGCGGCAGCCGAAACAGGCGCGGCGTGGGATTGCCGGGCTGCGGCCGGGGTGTCACCGTCCCGATTTCCACGAAGCCGAAGCCCAGCGTGGCCAGTTCATCCGTCAGTGCCGCGTTCTTGTCAAACCCCGCCGCCAGTCCTACCGGGTTCGGAAATTTCAACCCGAAAACCTCGCGCGCCAGACTGGGGTACTGGAAATCATACAGCGCCCGTAGCAGCGCTGGCGTGCCCGGCACCCGCGCCGCCCGGCGCAGATTATCGAAAACGAGGTGGTGGGCACGCTCGGCATCTAGGTTGAAGAGGAAGGGTTTGACGAGGGACTTATACACGGGCAGCGGGGCCAAATTGGCGGTTACGGTCGGTGAATAAGTCCTCCAAAACCAGTTGCAGGCCCGGAATAATGTCTTGTGGAATTTGCCACCGCCTTGCTAAGTCAACCCGGAAATATTCGTGTGCGATAAAGTTGCAAAAAACCCTCCCGCCGGGATTCCTCCCACGCCACGCTCTGCTGTTCCCGGGCGGCACTCATGGCTGCGGGAAAGGTGCCGGCACAGTTTGCACATACAAGGACGCGAGGCGGGGGGCCAGGGATACGGCCTGGCTCTCCAGCGCCATCGAGGCATGCACCGAGCGGATAACCATGGCTTTGACCACGTCCGGTTCCTGCAACAGGGGGTAGCGGTCGCGGATGAGTTCGCGCTCGCACTCGGCCAATGAGGCAAACAGGTTGAGCACGAGCCACCCTTGGGCGGAGGCCGTGTTGATGGCATCGGTCAGCGAAATCAAGCCAATGTCCCGGCGCTGCAGGTCAGCCACTAGGTCGAGCAGATGCTTGAGCGAACGGCCCAGCCGGGCGAGCTTGTAGATGTAGACCGTTTCGCCCGGGCACACCTGCAGCAAGAGCTTGTCAAGTTCGACCTGGGCGGCCAGCGCGCCGGAGGCTTTTTCCTAGTAGATGAGCTCGCACCAAGCCTGGGTCAGGGAGTCGAGCTGCAATGCTAAGTTCTGGTTACGGGTGGAAACGCGGGCGTAGCCAATCTTCATGAAGTCGAGTTTAAGAAACTCATCTCCTAACGCAGTTTCGTAAACTTTGAATGATAGACGAGTTTCTTAAACTCGGCACACGCAGCAGACCCCTATTCGGGCCACCTGTAGAATCAGCAATGCGACTAGATTAGCAGTTCACGGAGAGGAGCGTTTGAAGCAAAACAGCCACCTAGCAACGAAGCTAAATGGCTGTTCTGTAATGAGCGAGAAACGAGGTTCGAACTCGCGACCCTCAGCTTGGGAAGCTGATGCTCTACCAACTGAGCTACTCTCGCGGAGATGTTTGGTGGCCCGAAATTACGCTAAAGAACCGAAACGACAACGAACGAAAAGCAAACGGCCAACCTCACCTTTGCGAGCATCGTATGCACGACTGATATGGCAACTCCTCCCCTCCCTCCTGCTACCCAACGCCTCGTTGGCCTGCTGCTGATATTTAGCGGCGCGCTTTTGGGCATTGGTTTGTTGCTAAAAGTAGCTGTGGGGGCCTATTCCTGGAATGCGGGCAGCCCGGACAGCCCCTCGGCATTGATGCTATCAGTGAACCTAGTGGGCCTGCTGGCCAGCGGCTTGCTGATGCGTTGGGGCCTGCGGATGCGGCGCGGCACCAGCACCTATCGGAACCCCAACGCCGACGAAATCCTTTAAATCTGCGGCGGCAACGCGACCTTTGCGCCATGTCATCTCCTCTGCGCATCTCGCTGGCCAAGGCCAATACCGCCACCGCCGCCCAACTGGCCAATTTGGGCCGTCAAACTTTTCAGGAAACCTTCGCCGCCACCAATACACCGGCGGATATGGCCGCGTATCTGGCCGAAAATTTCGGACCGGATATTCAAATGGCCGAATTGCAGGACCGCGAAAACACGTTTTTGCTGGCGCATATGCAGAACGAGCTGGTGGGTTATGCCAAGCTGCGCGATAATTCGGCCTTGGGCCTGCCCGAAGGCCAGGACGAGGCCGGCCGCCTTGAAATTGAGCGCCTGTATGTGCGCGATGACTGGCAGGGCACCGGCTTGGGCGCGGCCCTGATGCGTGGCATCCTGGCCCTGGCCGAGCAGCTGCACTGCACGGCTGTGGTGCTGGGCGTGTGGGAGAAAAACGACAAGGCCCGGGCCTTCTACCAGCGATTTGGCTTTCGCGAAGTGGGCCAGCACGAGTTCCGGCTGGGGCAGGACGTGCAGACGGACCTGATTTTGCGCAAGGGCATGGCCGGCCGCTAAAGCGCCTACTTTTACCGAATGCCTATGTCAGTCCCGACGCGTCCGATGAGCAGCCATTTCCTTCGCAAAAGTGGCGCTTTGCTGGGCGTGTGCCTGGGCATTCTATTGACGGCCTGTCAGACCAAGCACGAGCAAACTGCCGAAGCCGCCACGCCACCAGTCGGCCATTACGAAGGCAGCCTCAGCGCCGCCGGACAGCCCGAAGCCCGGGCCACGCTCGACATTCGCCACCCCAGCCCCGGCCACTACGAAGCCGAATTCACGGCCCCCGGCACGCTCAGCTTCGTGGCCGACACCATCGTTTTCAGCAACAATCAGCTGCGCCTGACGCGGCCCGCCCGCCCCGGCCAAACCCTGGCCCTGACGCTGGACGGAGACTTTTGGCGCGGTACCCTCACCTTGGATTCCACCAAAGCCACCACCATTCTGGTGAAGCGGGGCGCGCCCACGCCCAGTACCTACCGCACCGAGGAAGTGCCGCAGACCACGGGCTCGGCCTGGCTGTTTGCGCCGGCTGATACGGGCACGCCCGGCGCGGCGCTAGCCCTGCTGCCCGATGCCGAAACGGCCCCCACCGCCGCTATCTGGGCCGATGCGCTGGCCCGCGAAGGCCTGATTGTGCTGCTACTCCCGCCCGCCGATTCGGCCACGGCTGCGGATGAAACGCCGCGCCTACAAGCCGCCCTGCGCCTGCTGCGCGGCACCGCCGGGGCCGACACGGCCAATATCGGGGCGTGGGCGGCGGGAGGCCGGGCGACGGCCCTGGCTTCGTTGCTGACCGGCCCGGGCGCACCCCGAGCGGCCTTTTTCATCGCCCAAAACCCGGCGGTGGATGCCAACGCCCGCGCCGCGTTTCGGGAGCTGCGCAACCGCAAAATGCCCTTGCTGGGCCTGTACGGCGGCGCGGGGGCCACTACCCGCGCCGTCGCTTTGCGCAACGCGCTAGGCGGGCGGCGCGGCGCGGCCGTGCGCGTGTACCGCACCACCGGCCCCGATTTGCTGCTGCCGGGCAGCGCTGCCTTTGGGCCGGGGCTGCCCGCCGACGTGGTGGAGTGGCTACAAGGGAAGTAGCAGGACGTCGTTGGTAGTTGAACGATACCCCAGACGTCATACTGAGCTTGTCGAAGCATGACGGGCTGTTCCGTTTCTTTACAGCAGCAGCAGGCTCTTCTCGCGCAGCAAGGTCCAGGACGGGCTTTGCAGGAACGCCTCGAATGAGCCTTCCGATTTCGGAAAGCTGGCGGCGGCGTCTTTCAGTAGCACTTTGGTGTCGAAATCCTGGCTGAGCTGGGTGAGGAGTTGGTGCAGCCAGCGGCCGGCGGCTTCGGTGGTTTTCACCTCGAAATCCTCGGCCTGCTCGTAGCAGGTGAGCACGGCGCGTGGGGCCTTTTTACCCGATTCAATACGGATTTCAGGGGCGTTGCCGAGCCAGAACAGGCGTTGGTTCTGGCGGGCGAAGTCGGGCTTATCGGGGGCTTGCAGGGCTTGCTGGATGAGGTGGCGCGGGGTGGTCGATTTCGGGGTTTTGAAATCGAACCAACGGGCCAGGGGCTCATCGAGGGCCACGCCGTGCAGGTAGTTGTAGAGCGACTTGGCCAGGCCGGGGCCGAAGGCTTCGTGGTCGGTGCCCAGCGGGTCGTCGTGCCAGAGGTCGTTCCAGGCAAAGCCGGCGGGCTCCGGGCCGATGGCCGCCACCTGATACTTCGCCGGATTCTTGCCCACGGGCGAGTGCGCGGTCATCGAAAAGCGGTGCCAATAGCCGCTCTGCACCACGCCGGCCGCGAAAAGCTGGCGCACCACTTCGAGGCTGTCCACCGTTTCCTGGGCGGTTTGGGTGGGGAAGCCGTACATCAGATAAGCATGCACCATGATGCCGGCTTGGGTAAAACCGTCCGTGACGCGCGCTACTTGGGCGATGGTCACGCCCTTTTCCATCAACGCCAACAGCCTATCCGAAGCCACTTCCAGCCCGCCCGAAATAGCGATGCAGCCCGAGGCGGCCAGCAGCCGGCAGAGGTCGGGCGAGAAGGTTTTTTCGAACCGGATATTGCCCCACCAGGTGATGGCCACGCGGCGCTTCAGCAGCTCGATGGCAAGGTCGCGCAGGGCCAGCGGCGGGGCGGCCTCGTCCACGAAATGGAAGCCGGTCTGGCCGGTTTGGTTGATGATTTGCTCGATTCTATCCACCAGGAGCGTGCTGGGGGCCGTTTCGTACCGGCTGATATAGTCCAGCGTCACGTCGCAGAACGAGCAGCGCTTCCAGTAGCAGCCGTGGGCCACGGTGAGCTTGTTCCAGCGGCCATCGCTCCAGAGGCGGTGCATGGGGTTCAGCACTTCCAGCACCGAGAGGTAATCGGTGAGGGGGAGGTCGGAGTAGTCGGGCGTGCCCACTTCGGCGTGCGGCACATCGGGGAAGGGCTGGTTGAGGTAGTGAATCCGGCCCGCCTCGTCGCGCAGGAAGGTGCGTTGTAGAGGCAGTTCGGTCACATCAGCCCCCAAGTAAGGCCGCAATCGCGCTAAGGAAGGCAACAATATGGCTGGGGGAGGCATTACTTGCCCTAACGCGGGCTGCAATACCACTAGGGAAGGCATTACTTGCTCTAAGACGGGCTGCGATAGTGCCGGGGGAGGCACTACTTGCCCTAATGCGGGCTGCATTAGCATCGGGGGAGGCATTACCTGTCCTGATGCGGGCTGCAATAGTGTCGGGGGAGGCTGCAATTTCTCCATCGAAGGCAGCGATTGCGCGGCGAACAAGTCCAGCAGGCGCAACCACGGCCCCTCGCCATCATCCAGCGTCAGGAAGTCGATGTAATCAAAAAAGCGGGGCTCTTTGATGTCGCGCAGTTCGGTATTGGGGTAGCCGCCGCCCATGATGGTCACGGTTTCGGGGCTGATTTGCTTGATGTGTTTGGCCAGCCGCAACGCGCCGTAGAGGTTGCCGGGGAAGGGCACGGTGAAGCCCACCACATCCGGCTGCACCCGCGCCAAAAGGGGCTCCAGCTCCTCCAGCAGCATTCTATCCAGCAAATTCGGCGCGGCTTCCAGTTCCTGGTGCAGGGGCTCGAAGCTGGTGGCGGAGAGGGCCAGCTTTTCGGCGTAGCGCGAGAAGCCGAAGTGCGGCCCCACGGTTTCCTTGATGAGGTCGGCGAGGTCTTCGAGGTAGAGCGTGGCCAGGTGGCGGGCCTGGTCGGTGAGGCCCATGGTGCCGAAGGCCGTTTCGAGGTCGGCCACGTTGTCGAAGCGGCTGGCTTCGGGTAGGAAACGGCCGTGGCAGATGCGCGGGGCCAGCGTTAAATCTTTGTTTTGGAGGAAGCGGATGACCGGGGTGATGGTGGCCAGGTAGCGGTTTTGGAGGCGCAGCATCCGCTTGGCGTTGTCGCTCAGCTCAAAATTTCCGGCTTCAACTTCCTGAAAAACCCGCCGCAAACCCGCTTCCGAAAACAGCCGCAGCACCAGCTGCAAGCCCATATCGGCCTGGGTCACGTCATACCCGCGCCCGCCCAGAAAGCCCTTAATGTAGGCCGTGGCCGGGTACGGGGTGTTGAGCTGCGTGAGCGGCGGCGTCAGGAGCAAGATGCGGGGAGAGTGGTTCGGCACAGTGGAGACTAACCCGGCGCGGCCGGCCGGGGTTCATTTCCGGCAAAGGTCGGGGCTGGCGGCCGGAGGGCCGAGTGGCGTAAGACTTTCGGCCAAAATCCTTATTTTACTGCATGGAAACCTCTCCCTCCCCCATCGCCGCCGAGCGCCCCGCCGGCTGGCTCCGCGCGGCCCTCGTTACCGGGTTGCTGGCGGGCACGCTCGACATCATCGCCGCCTGCACCCAATACGTGCTGACGACGCACAAGTCCCCGGTCAATGTGCTGCATTTTGTGGCCAGCGGGCTGGTGGGGCAGGCGGCGTTTGCGGGCGGCGCGGGCACGGCCGTGCTGGGTTTGGTGGCCCACTACGGCATTGCGGTGGCGTTTGCCGTGTTTTTGTATTGGCTGAGCCCGCGGCTGCCGGTGCTGCTGCGGTATCCGGTGCTGGCCGGCCTGGGCTATGGGCTGGTGGTTTGGCTGATAATGAACCTGGTGGTGCTGCCCAGCTCGCGGGTGGCGGCCCCGCCCCTCAAGCCGGAGCCGGCTGCCATCGGACTGGTGATTCTCATGCTGTGCATCGGGCTGCCCATTGCCCTGCGCGCCGCCCGCTTCTACGCCGGCCAGCGGCCCGGGGCAGTGCCCCGCTAGCGGCGGGCGCGCAGCACTTCCAGGGTTTCGCGGTGGCGCTTTTCGGCCAAATCCTGGCTACGCGACGCCACGCCCCAGATAGCCGCCGGAATCCAGCCAATCAGCGTTATCTGAAGCACGAAACAGAGAATCCCCTTCAGCAAATGGCCGTTGACCATCATGGAAAAGCCGGGCAGCAGAATAGCGAGCAACATCGAAAAAGCAGGAAATAATTGACCTGGCAAACCTAATTAAAAAAGGCGGCTCCCGAGTGGGAAGCCGCCTTTTTTGGTATTGAAAGATGGTGCCTTACGCCAGCGCGTCGAGCGACATGCGTTCGGGCAGCATCAGGCGGCGGAACTCGCTCACGGAGTAGCCCGTCACCTGGCGGAACTGGTTGCTCAGGTGCTGGCCCGAGCTGTAGCGCATCTGGTCGGCAATCTGGTTCAGGGTCAGCTCGCCGTAGCTGAGCATTTCCTTCACGCGCTCAATTTTGAGGCGGATGAGGTATTTCTCGATGGTGAGGTGGGCGGTGCGCGAAAACACCTTGCTCAGGTGCGAGTAGGTGGCCGCAAACCGGTCCGTGAGGAAAGCCGAGGTGGTGAGCGGCGAGCGCGCCGTGCGCAGGTGCTCCAGGTATTCGGCCAGGGTGCCTTTGATTTGTTCGGTGAGCTGCTCGGCGCGGCCGCGCAGCAGCTCGAAGCCGGCGGCGTGCAGCAGCGGGGCCAGTTCTTCGGGGTCGGCGGGGGTATTCTCGTCGAGCTCGGCCACGCCCAGCGTTACGGCTTTGGGGCTGTAACCAGCGCGCTCCAACAGGTTGTGCACGGCTTCTACGCACCGGGGGCACACCATATTTTTGATGTGCAGTAGGTTAGTTTTCAATGGCTTTAACGTGTTTGGGGCCGCCGCGAGGCAGCCGGTGGAGAAATAGAACGCGCTGCTGACGCGCCGGGGGCCGCCCGGCGGGGCCGTGGGGCCGGCGTCGAGACTTCGGCCCATCCGCGCCCGAACCAATGCGCGGTGGCCCAGGTCACGAAGGGCACCACGGCGAGGAACGTAACGGCCAGCAGCCAGACCAATACGAGAAACGCAAAAAAAAGTCGACCAAAGAAATGGTCACTTACGCCAAACAAATAACCCACCAGCATTAGTGCCAGCAACAGGCTGACGCCGGCCAGCACGCCCACCCGCCGCCAGGGCCAGGCAGCAACGTGTTTTTGAAGGCGAAGGCGCAGCGGCAAGGGCATATAATTCGGAATTGGGAAGGTGAAAATAGGGGAAAATTTGATTCAACCCCAATCTTAGCCCAACAGCGCCAGCAGCTCGTGCTGCACCGACTGGCCATTATCGGCCTCGTACCACATATTCATGCCCTTTACTACCTGGTTGGTATGCAAAGTTTTATCGGCGTGCAGCTGGTGGCTCAGCAGCTGGGCCTCGGCCGGGCGCGGGCCCCAGGTGCCCAGTTCGGCACCGGTAGCCGCATCGTAGCGAATGAGCTTGGGGATGCTGTTTTTGCCGTCGGTCTGGTGGGTGGCCATCAGCTCGGGATGCTCGGAGCGCAGCGCGACGTGCAGCGTGACATGGTCGTGGCTTTCATCGGCCAGGTGGGCCAGAATGGGCAAGGTGTGCGCGGTATCGCCGCACCAGGTTTCGCCCAGCACCAGCCAGCGCTCGGGGCGGGGCAGCTGCCGGAGCTTTTCGACCAGCGCGGCCAGCAAGGGCCGGGCATAGGCGGTATCTAGGTGCGCCTGGTTCTGGGCGGTGTAGCGGATGAGGCCCGGCAGCTGCTCGGGACCGGTGGTGCGGTTTTCGGCGGCCAGCGTAGTCATCAGCTCCCGGAACTCGGGGTAAGTGTAGGTCGGCACGAGCGCAGTAGCCGCCGAGGAAACGGAAAGCGGGTTAAACATCAGGCAAATAAGAAAAATGAAGTGGGAACGCGCAGCTTTGGGCAACCTTCGGCCGGTCCTCGTCGGTACAACCGTACCCGCGCCCGGTGGTTCGGGTTGCGTGCGGGCGGGTTATTTTTCTACCTTGCGGCATCGCTTATTATTTACCCCCTCACCTTCGCTCTTTCATGTCTCTGAAAAACTTCCTCCGCCCGCTTGCCGTGGCCTGCGCCCTCACCGCCACGTTTAGCGCCTGCAGCTCGGGCACCAAAGACGGCGACACCAACGTGGAGCGCGGCTACACCAAAAAAGGCCCCGCCGCCGGCACCGACGGCACCGCCAACGGCGACTCGGCCACCGCCGGCCTCACCCGCGACACCACGCGCCGCGTGACGGGCAAAGACCTTTACAAAGCCGCCGGCGACGCCAAAGACCGCAACCACGACGGCATCGCCGACTAGCTTTTAGCCATTCAGCGTCAAATCAAGGCCCACAAAAAAGGCCCGCTCCTTCCGGGGCGGGCCTTTTCCTTGTTTTGCAGAAAGAGGAGGTGGAAAATCTAGTTGAACACGAAGCCGTTGGGGTATTTCCCGACCTGGAAAGAGTCGATTTTGGTGCCGGTGCTGGTGTAGCGCGATGCGTAGCCGTTGGAAGCCCCACGGGAGGCACCACCGTAAATAACATTGTCTTTATCGATGCCCAGGCCGTAGAAATTACGGCGAATGAGCGGCGTGGCGGGCAACGTGGTTGCCGTCAGGGGCAGCTCGTAGATGCCGGCGGCCACCTTGCTGTCACCGCCCAACGACACGAATACTTTGTCGCCGGCGGGGTTCAGGCGCAGGTTGCCGTTGGAGTAGTTGCTGGGCACGGCAATGTTCACCTGGGTGGCTGGGGTGGCCGGATTGAAGCGGATGATGTGGTCGTTGGGGTCGACGTACTGGCCGCAAAGCACCCATATGTTGCCGGCATTGTCCTGCACAATGCCTTTCGGGCCGTCGGGCGTGGCGATGGGCGCCTGCACCGCATCAGTGGCCGGGTTGATGACGGTGAGGAAGTTACTGCTGCTGTTAGCCACGTACACCAGGCCGTTTTTGCCCAGCAGAATTTCCTCAGGCTGTACCCCCAGCCCCGTGCTGATGGTGCCCGTGATGCGATTGGTGGCCAGGTCCACAATGCTCACGGTGCCATTGGCTACATAGCCGTTCCACTGCGTCACGTAGGCTTTAGTAGCTGATACCGCCACCGCATAGCGCGGCTGCTTCAGGTGAATGCCCGCCGTGTGCCGGAAATCGGTGAGGTTGACGATGTTCAGCGAGTCGCTGGCCGTCACGGCCAGGTATGCCTTCGTACCGATAATGGTCATCGACTGCGGGTTGGAGCCTAAATCGCCTTGGTTGACGCTTTTATAGAGGCCGGTGCTGGTTACCGTCTTGGTAGTGGTGTTGAACAGACTGATATCGCCGTCGGGACTGGGGAAGTTGCCTTCGTTCACCACGTACACCCGCTCGCTGGGGCTGGGCAACTCGACCTTGGGGTCATCCTTTTTGGGGTCGCAGGCGGTGAGGAGCAGGCTGCCGGACAAAGCCAGCAGGGATAGTTTTTTGAGGGAAAACATGAAGCGTATAAAAGGTGGTTTAATTGAAAATGACACGTTGAGTTGCCCGCCGGGCCTGGCCGCTTACCGCCAGGCTACGCGCAGGCTGAGTTGCCCGGCGCGGGGCGGCATGAGGCGGTAAGCATAGCTTTGGTAGGCCTGGTTGGTGAGGTTGGTCCCTTGCAGCAGCAGCGTGAAGGCCCACGCCGAAACGGGCCGAAACGTATAGCCCAGGTTGGCATTGAGCAGCAGGTAAGACGGCAGAAACTCCTGGGCATCGGCGGTAGTGTAGCGGTAGCCGGTGAGCTGCAACGCGGCCCCGGCCTGCCAGCCCCGCCAGGTATGGTCGGTGCTGAGGGTGGCGGCGTGCAGGGGCACGTAGGGCAGCTGCACGCCCACGGGGTCGGGGTCCTGCGCGTAGCCTTCCAGCTTGCGGGCCTGGGTGAAGGTGTAGGCCGCCCGCACCCGCATGCCGTGGATGGGCCGCCGCCAGCGGATTTCGGCGCTGGTTTCGAGACCCTGGGTGCGTACCTGGCGCAGGTTCTGGGGCGAGTAGCTGCCGGCGTATTCGGCGGCGGGCAGCCACTGTATCCAGTTTTTCACCGTTTGGCGGTAGGCGGTGACTTCGGCCTCCCACTGCACTGGCGAGGGCTGGGCGGGCTGCCCTTTGTAGGCCAGGCCGGCTTCGTAGCCTTCGCCGCTTTCGGGCAGCAGGTTGGGGTTGCCGCCGGGGCTCCAGTAGCGCTCGTTGAGGGTGGGGGCGCGGTAGCTGCGGGCCGCGCTGGCCTTGGCAGTGAGGTGATGGGCCGGGCGCTCCAGCAGGGCCCACTCGGCCCCCAGGGCGGGCAGCAAGGGCGGGCGCTGCCCCGGCAGCAGGGCCTGACGCAGCTGGGCGCTGAGGTGCAGGCGGGCAAAAGGGTCGTAGCGGGCCAGCAGGAAACCGGCGCTACGGTACTCGCTCAGGTTGCGGCCGTAGTCGGAAATGCGGGCGTCGAAACGCTGGGTTTCCAGCCCGGCGTGCAGGCCGAGCTGGCTGGTTAGCTGGGCGGTGTATTCGGCCTGCGCCTGGGTGGTGTACACCCGCGACGGGCTGCTAAGGTCATCGTCCCAATAATCAAGGCCGTCGTCGAACCAAACCCCGCGCACGGCCCAGCTCTGGCGGGCCGAGATGGTGTGGCGGTAGCCCAGCAGCACGCGGCGGTTGCGGTCGCGCTGCATGGCGTGGCGGTTGGCCGTGCCCAGGCTGGGCTGAATTTCCCGCTCCGTATCGGTCAGCCAGACGGAGGCCAGCACTTCGCCGGATGTGCCCACCCGCCAGCCCAGGTCTTCGGCCACGCTCCACTGGTGGCGCAGGGCGGCATTTACCAGCCGCCGGGTGCGACCGGTGCCGAGCTCCGCGTAGGCAAAATCGTTTTGCGCGGTGCGGGCCGAAGCCGTTACCTGCGCGGCCACCCGCCCGTTGCTGAAACCGGCTTCCACACTGCCGCCCCACAGGCCAAAGCTACCCGCATCGGCCTGGGCACTGGCCCAGCCCTTACGGCCCCAGCGCAGGGGCGACGACAGCAGCACCGCCCCGCCCACCGCGCCGCTGCCAAAGGCCGCGCCGCCCGGCCCCAACTGCACTTCTACCCGGCTGCTGGCGCTGGCGGGCAGGGTGGCAAAATCGGATTCACCCAAAGAGGGCACGCTGATGTTGAACCCGTTCCAGAGGACGGCCGTGTGGCGCGATGCCGTGCCCCGGATGGTGATGGTGGTGAGCTGGCCCGGCCCGTAGGTCTTGAAATAGATGGAGTTGCGGGCGGCCAGCACGTCGGCCAGCGTGCCGCCGCGCTGCTGGCTGAGCGTGGTGGAATCAACCAAAAGCCGGCGGCTGCCGACGGCAAACCGGGCGGGTCGGCTGGCACGCACCTGCACATCGGACAGCGGATGCACTACGTCCGTCAGGCTGGTCCCGGCTGGGGCAGGCGCTATCTGCGCTGCCGCCAAATGGCTCAGCAGCAGCAAGCCCGGCAACGGGAAAACACGCCTGAACGATAAAAAAAGCTGCATCCGAATCAAATTTTCCAAAAGAAAATTCGATTCAAAATCTACCGTCAGTCGCCTTCAAATTAAAGAAAACCAGCGCCAGACCGAGGCCGAAAAACAGTTGTAAAGTGGGCCTGCCGAAACCGGCCCCTGTTCTCTTTCTCCATTCGTCCTCCGCGAATGCTGAACCTGTGAATGTCCGGGCAGGTCTCCTGGCTTGCTTCGCCGAGCGGGCCGCCTTCCCATTTAGTCGATTGAAAATCAATCAGCAAACAGTGGCATTCGTGGCCCGCCCCGATGTGAAGCGTACAGTTGCGGGGACAGCTCCGGCATTGAACCGGATTCCCTTTTCAGCCGCGCCCCGCGATTGGGGTCTGGCACCTTGACGGGGCAAAGGTACGGGAAGGACGGTTAGCAGGGCGCGCGCCTTAGCGCCGGAAGCTCATGCCGATGAAATATTCGCGGTCCACGGAATTGGTGATGGGCAGGTGGGTGCCAAAATCGAGCTGCACGTTGTCGCTCACGTCGAGCTGCGCCCCGGTGTTGATGGAGCTCAGCCATGAGGACTGGCGCACGTCGCGGTAGCCCACCAACTCCGCAAATACCTGAATGAGCTTGGTGAACTGATAATCAGTGGTGAACGTGGGCGTGAGCTGCAGGTAATGCGAGTGGGTTTCGCGGTCCCAGTACACCTGCGTGGCCACCTGCCCGCCAATGCTCCAGGGCTTGTTGAGTTGGTACACCACGGGCAGCACGGCTCCGTATTCCACGGCTCCATCGCCGCGCGGGCCGCCGGTGGGCAGGGTCACGTAGCCAATCAGACCCAGGGCCCAACGGCTATTGTCGTCGCCCACCAGCGTGTGCTTCAGGCGCAGATTCAGGTCGCCGAGGCCGCGAAAAACGGCCGTCTGGCCGGGGTCGGCATCATCGTAGTTGCGGGTATCGGTGTAGGAATCGAGGCCTACTTGTAAATCCGTCCGGTCGGTGAGGCCGATTTTGGCTAGGGCGTGGTTGATGTACCAGTCGTGCCCGTAGGCCGTGCCCTCGCGGCGCGTGAGCAGGCGCAGGGCATCAGTTTCGTACTGAAAATGGCCCGCATCGACCGAATACGGGCTTTCGGTGATGCCGGGGCGGTCGGGCACCATGGGGCGCATGTATTTGCGCGGCGTAGGATTGAACAGGTTAAATTGATGTTTATCAACTTTAATCGTGTCATTTTTAACGCCCTGCTGTGCGACGGCCGGGTGCATCAACACCGTTAAAAACAAGCAAAGCGTACCGAAACGAAGCATAGCGCGAAGAGAAAGAGAGCCCCGCATACGCAGTTTCCAGCTGAACAGTCGACTTCCGGCAGGTTAGTTTAGAACGGCACCACCACTTTCACCGCCACATTCCGGCCGGGGTTGTAGATACCCAAGCGGCCATTGGGCGCGGCGGCGTAGTATTCGAAGTATTTCAAACGGTTGAGGTGGGCTTGGTAAGCGGTGTCGAACACGTTATCAACCTGCACGATGAGCTGCACCACCGGCCGGCCGCCCGGGCTCGCCAAAGTAGTGCCCGCCCCCAGGCCCAGCAGGGCATAGCCGGCGGTGGCGGTTTCGGTGTTGTCGAGGGCGTAGAAGTGATTTTGGCTGGCGCTGCCCTCCACCGTGGCCCGGAAATAGGTGCCCGTGAGGCGGCCTTTGCCAGTGGGCAGCGTGGCGCGCACCTCGGAGCGGGCCCGCAGTGGCGGGATGAGCGGCAGGTAGCGGGCGGCTTCGCCTTGGCGTTCGAGCAGGTTGGCGTCGGCGTTCTGGCCGTTCACGAAGGCTACGCTGTTGTTGAGCGCCAGCCACGGCAGGGCGGCGGGCCGCCAGTTCAGGCTGGCTTCCAGGCCGTAGAGACGGGCGGCGGATTGCTGGAACTGGTAGGTGGTGTTGCCGGGCACGATGACGACCGGCTGCCCGGCCTCGTTCAGCAAGCGGCCCTGGTAAATGAAGTTCTGCACGTAGTTGTGGAACACCTCCACTGAGGCATCGAGCGTGGCTTGGTGCCAGAGCACGCCCACGTCCTGCTGCCAGCTGAACTCGGGCCGGAAGCTGCGGTTGCCAAGATACACGATGTGCGCGCCGGGGTCGAGGCCGTTGGAGCCAATTTCGGGGATGTTGGGGGCGCGGTAGCCGCGGGCCAGGTTGGCGCGTAGCGTGAGCTGCTCCGTGGCCACACAGCTCGCCCCCGCACTGGCCGACACGCCCTGATAGCGCTGCCGAAACGCCGGAAACGGCAGTTCCGCTCCCACCGCGCCGGGGCCGGCCGCGCCCGCAAACCCAGTGGCCGGGTTGGGGGCCAGGTAGAAATCATTCCAAGTCACGAGGCGGGTATCGTAGCGCAGGCCGCCGCTCAGCTCCAGCTTGCCCAGGGGCTTTTTTAGAAGCAGAAAGCCGCCCGCGTCCAGCAGGTTGTAGTCGGGAATGGGGAAATCGGTGGCGTTCTGGTGGCGGTTGAGCTGGCCCATGCCGTTGCTGCCGAGGCTGATTTGCAGGCCCTGCCAGTCGGGCAGGTGGTAGCGCACATCGTAGGTGTAGGTGGTGAGGCGCAGGGCCAGGCCGGGCTGGCCGGGCGCGGTGGGGTGGTTGAATTCCTCCCGCGTGTTCTGCTGCGCGCCCAGCAGCAGGTGCAGCTCGCCGCCCCCCAGGTGCAGCTGCGTTTTGGTGAATACCCGGTAGTGCTGAATGCGCTGATGCAGCGGGCTGATGGCATAGGAGCTCAGCTCATCATCACTCACCAGCGGCCGTTTTTTGATGTCATCCAGCCCGCTCTCGGCCACCTGACGGGTGAAACGGCGGCTTAGCGAGTCGCGGCTGCCATCCGGGATTTCCTGTTGATTGTCGTACAGCGTGAGGTACCAGTGCGAGCTGCCCCAGTGCTTGCTCACGCCGGCCATCCCCGTCAGGGTCAGCTCTCGAAAACCGGTGTTGTACACGCGACCATCCACACTGTTCCGGTAGTCGCGCGCCAAGCGGTGGCTGGCCCGGAAGCTGGTCTGGAACCCATTTTTCTGGTAATTCAGCCCCAGCGAATTTCCCACTAAGCCGTTGGCCGACTGGTACTCATTGAGGACTTCGCCACGCAGCCGGCCTTCGGGGCCGCTGGGCAAGGCGGGCAGTAGATTCACCACGCCGGCCACGGCATCGGAGCCATAGAGCAGGCTGGCGGGGCCTTTCACCACTTCCACGCGCTCGATGTCGTAGCCATCCACCTCCACGCCGTGCTCATCGCCCCACTGCTGGCCTTCCTGCCGCAGGCCGTTGTAGAGGGTCAGCACGCGGTTGTAGCCCAGCCCCCGAATGAAGGGTTTCGACACGTTGGGGCCGGTGGTAACGGCGCTCAGGCCCGGAATGCCCCGCACGGCCGCGTCGATGACGTTGGTGTTGGCATTGAGGTTGATTTCGCGGCGGCTGAGGGTGGCAATGGGTACGGGGCTGCGCCGGATTTCGGTGGCCCGGCTCACGCCCGTCACCACCACTTCGCCTAGGTCAGCGGCGGTGGCTTGCAGCAGGAAATCAACCGTTTGGGATTGGCCGGCGGTTACCTCGGCGCGCTGCTCTATGGGCGCGAAGCCCACGGCGCTGGCCCGCAGGCGCACTGCCCCGGCCGGCACGCCGGCTAGCTCGTAGTGGCCCGCCGCGTCGGCCACGGCCCCCAGCGTGGTGCCCAACACCGCCACGCTGGCAAACGGCACCGGCTGGCGGGCGGCACCGCGCACTACCCCGCCAATAGTAGGCAACTGAGCGAAAGCCAGTTGCGGCACCAAAATAAATAGTATCAACAGTATTTTCACAGCTATTTTATTGGATATAAAAGGACATGGGGATTCTGCGCCGCAAAATGTGCGGGTGCTAACCTTGAAACCCAGAGTTGATTGGGAAATGGAAAAAAGTCCAGAGCGGCGAGTTACAATCTCGCCTCACCCGTTGGCTCGCAGCTCACGCCTTCACGCGCAAACTGCGGCCAGCGGGACCAGAAGAAATTATTAGCCGAAGAAGGTTTGCCAGAGCAAAAACACGTTGAGGCTGATGATGATACCCGACACTACCCAAGCCACGATTTTTACCCACGGCCGATTCACAAACACGCCCATTTTGGCCTTGCTGCTAGTGAAAAGCACCAGCGGCACCACCGCGAAACTGAGCTGCAATGAGAGAATTACCTGGCTGAGCACCAGCAGCTGCCCTGTCCCCTTCTCGCCGTAGAGGATGGCCACTATCAAGGCCGGTATCACGGCAATGAGGCGCGTAATGAGTCGGCGCACCCAGGGCTTCAGCTTCAAATCGAGGAAGCCTTCCATCACAATCTGGCCGGCCAGCGTGCCGGTCAGCGTCGAATTCTGGCCCGAGGCGAGCAGGGCAATTGCAAACAGCGCACTGGCCGCACCCGCACCCAGCACCGGCGTGAGCAATTTGTGGGCATCGGCAATATCGGCCACGTCCTCATGACCCTTGCCGTGGAAGGCCGCCGCCGCCGTCACCAGAATGGCCGCATTCACAAAAAACGCCAGAAACAGCGCCAGCGTCGAGTCGATGGTGGCGAACTTGATGGCCGAGCGTTTGCCCGGCTCGTCCTGCGGAAAGGCCCGCGTTTGCACGATGCTGGAGTGCAGGTAGAGGTTGTGCGGCATCACCGTAGCCCCCAGAATGCCGATGGCCACGTACAGCATTTGCGGGTTAGTCACCACTTCGAGGCGTGGGACCAACCCCTTGCTCAGCGCCAGCCAGTCGGGGTGCGAGGCGATGATTTCATAGAGAAAACAGCCGAAAATCAGCACGATAAGGCCGGCCACGATGTTTTCGATGATGCGAAAGCCCTTGTTCTGAAAGTATAGCACCACCAGCACATCCAGCGTGGTGAAGACCACGCCCCAGGCCAGCGGCAGGCCAAACAGCAGCTTGAGCGCAATGGCCGAGCCGATGACTTCGGCCAAGTCGCAGGCCGCGATGGCAATTTCGCACAGCACCCACAGCATCAGGCTGATGGGGCGCGAGTAGTGGTCGCGGCAGGCCTGGGCCAGGTCGCGCCCGGTCACGATGCCCAGCTTAGCCGCCAGGTGCTGGAGCAGCATGGCGAACAGGTTGGAAATCAGCACCACCGACAGCAGCGTATAGCCGTAGCGGGCCCCGCCAGCCAGGTCGGTGGCCCAGTTGCCGGGGTCCATGTATCCCACGGCCACCAGCAGGCCCGGCCCCCAGAAGGCCATCAGCTTGCGCCAGAATGGGGCATCAGCCGGTGGCACCTTGATGGTGGCGAAAACCTCGCTCAGCGAGTTGCCCCGCCGGGCGTGGCGCCAGCCGGTTTCGACGGCCGGTTGCTTGGGTTCAGTAATAATGGATGGAGGCACGTTGGAGGACTGATTCACTTCAAATTTACACATTTTTAGGTTAACCTAAAAATTATTTTCGACCGACTTAAATACATGATTGCGCGAAAAAAGTTGTGTCCGCCAGGCAATTATTCGCCGCGCCAGAAAAGCCCGGCACTGGCGCAGGTATCGGCGGCCGAACCATTTAGGTATAATCAGGCATTAGCAGCGATGCCAGCCGGCAAAGCCCCGCTCGTAATACGCCGCCCTGCTTGCGGCCGGTGCCCGACCTTTGCACCGAAAAATCCCGCCGCATGACGCCCTCCCAAACCAAGTACCGCCTCGGCCTGCTGTCCCTCGTGGTCAGCATCGGGCTCGTGGCCATCAAGTTCTACGCCTACCACCTCACCCGCTCCCAGGCAGTGCTCACCGATGCCCTGGAAAGCATCATCAACGTGGCTACCAGCGGCTTTGCGCTCTACAGCCTCTACCTGTCCAGCCTGCCCAAGGACGAAAACCACCCCTACGGCCACGGCAAAATCGAGAACCTGTCGCTCGGGTTTGAAGGGGGGCTGATTTTCATGGCCGGCGCATTCATTCTCTACAGCGCCAGCGGGCACTTCTGGCACCCCCACCCCGTGGCCCGGCCCGACTGGGGCGTGCTGCTTCTGGCCAGCACTGCCGTGGTGAACCTAGGTGTGGGCCTGCTGCTGGTGCGCAACGGCAAGCGCCTGAAATCGGTGGCGCTGGTGGGCGACGGGCAACACCTTTACATTGATGCACTCACGTCCATCGTGTCGTCGGGGGCGCTGGTGCTGGTGGCGGCCACCGGCATCGTGCGGTTCGACTCGGGCGCGGCACTGCTGCTAGGCGGCTTCATACTGGTGAATGGCGGGCGGATGCTGCGCCGGGCCGTATCGGGCCTGATGGACGAAACCGATACCGCCGTGGTGGCCGAGGTCATTGCCGAGCTTCAGGCCCAGCGCCGCGCGCCCTGGATTGACGTGCACAACCTGCGCGTACAGCGCTACGGGTCCAACCTCCACATCGACTGCCACATGCAGATGCCCTACTACTTCACCCTCGACCAGGTACACACCGAGCTGCACGATATTGAGGAGCTCATCCGGGCGCGCTTTGCCGTGGAAGTCGAAATGTTCGTACACGCCGACCCCTGCACCTTTGCCGCCTGCTCGCTGTGCCTGATGCCGGAGTGCCCGGTGCGCCAGTTTGCCCTGCGCCACGAGGTAACCTGGACCGTGCAGAACGCCGTGAAGAACGAGCGGCACCACCTCGGGCAGCCCGCTTAATTAACCCAAGTTGCGGAGCAGCCGCACAGCGGTGAAAGGCTTGTAGCACTGAGCCACCCTGAACGATAAAGCCGCCTAGCGGTGATAGAAAGGGCCAAAGAAAGAACTGAATACTTCCTGAACACGGCACCTTAATAACACCTTCACACTTCGGCCTATCCCTGGGGTTCGGGCACAAAAAAAGGGCCGGCAAATTGCCGGCCCTTTTCGTTGCGGTTAGTGCGGAGGGTTATTCCAGCACCACTTTGCGGGTCAGTACCTGGCCGCCTACCATCACGCGGAGCGTGTAGAGGCCCGTGGCCAGACCGCGGGTGCTCATGGTTTGCTCGGCGGTGCCGCTCAGGGCTTTGGTAGCCACTACCTGGCCCAGGGCGTTCAGCAGCGTAGCCTGGCCGGCTGCGCTCAGGCCACTCAGGCGCAGCGTGAGCTGGCCGGTGTTGCTCGGGTTGGGGTACACCTGCAGCGCGTCGGTGTTGGACTGAGCGCTGGTGGCAGTAACGGTACCCAGCGTGCTCACCGACATCGTGAACGAACCCGTGGCGTTGCCGGTAGCATAGTTGGAAACGGCCATGTAGTACGTGGTACCAGCGGTGAGGCCCGTTACCGAGACAGGTCCCGAAAAGCCGGTAGAACCACCCGCGCTCCGGCAGAACACCTGCGTGAAGGGGCCGGTTGCACAGTTTGGCGACGTAAACACGCGTACCGCGCCAGCGGCTGCACCTTGCAGGGTAACCGAAACCGAGGTGCTACCTGCGGCCGGGGTGAATTTGTACCATACATCGTTGGGCTGCTGGGTAGGTGCGCACGAGGGCACACTGTTCAGGCCAGTCTGGGTGCTGGTGGTGGCACCCACCGTAGTACCCGTCACCGAAGGCGTACCGGCCGTCAGCGTTACGCTACCGCAGGGGTTGTCGTTGGCCGGCGGAGTCAGAGCCGTGGTGAAGCAGAAGGGGCCGGACTGGATGCTGGTGCCGTTGAAGCTGTTGCAGACCCGCGTCACATAGAAGCAGTAGTTCGTGTTCGGTGCCAGGCCCGTGGGCTTGTAGCTCTGCGTAGTCAGGTTGGCAACCACCGTGCCGCCGGTGGGCGACAAGTTGGGACCGAGGCCGAAGCGCACCGTGTAAGTGTTGCCGGGCGTGTTGCCACCAGCCCACGTGAGGCGGGCCGTCGTGCTGGCGATGCTGTCTGCACCCAGCGCCACGGGCTCGTTGCAGTTGGGCACTGCCGACGCGCAAATGGTAAAGCTGCCCAGCGCAACGGTTGAGCTGTAGCCGAATACCCGTGCGTAGTAAGTAGTGCTGGGGGTCAGGCCCGCCAAATCAAGGTCAGGAGCCGATGCCGTTGCCGACGTGCCCGAGCAGCCCAGGGATGCAAACGTACCCGTGCAGCTTGTAGCCGAAAACACCTGTACCTGGCTGGCGGCCACGCCCGTTACCGAGAGGCGTACTGCCGTGCTGGTCGGGCCGACGGCGGCAGTGGTGAACGAGTACCACACATCGCGCGGAGCGGTGTTGGAGCCGGCGCAAGCGCTGGTGGTGATACCGGTACCCGTGGTGGCAGTAGCGCCAACAGTGGTAGTCGAGAGCGGGGAGCAGGAAGACGTCACCGGCAGCACCGTGGCGCCGCAAGGGTTGTCGTTGGTGATGGCCGTTGCGAAAGTGCCCGGACCACCTGGGGTGGAATTGGTACCACCGCCGCAGTTCAGCGTCACATAAAAATCGTAGGACGTGCCCGAGTTCAGGCCTGTAGCCGTGTACGGCGGAGCCGTCAGGTTCGGAACAACGGTGCCCGTGCCACGCACGAAGCCGGCGGGGCCGTACTCCAACGTGTAGGTGCCCGTGCCGCCGGTCAGCCACGTGAGGGTGGCAGTGGTGGTCGTGCTGGCAGTGGCGGCGAGGCCGGTCGGCCGGATACAGCCGGTAGCCGATTCCAGGACGATGTTGTCTAGGCCAATGTCCGTGCTACCGTAGTCACTCTTGCCCAGGAAACGGACGACCGACGTAGCAGACGTGCTGTTGATGGTGAACACCTGATTGGTAAAAGCAGTCGTGCTGCTGAGCTTGACCCCGCCTACGCGGCTGAAAGAGAGGCCGCCATTGGTGGAAAGCTGCACCACCAGCGAGTCGGAACCGCTGGTATTGATGAAATCAAAGGTCAGGCGTTTGGCTCCGGCCTGGCTTAGGTTCGCATACAGGTCTAAAGAGCCAAGCGTTCCGCTAGTAGCATAAGAGCTGTGGAAGCGGGCTGAATGCGCCCCCAGGCTGCCGGCCGGCGTGTAGGCTCCGTAAGTGGGGCTGGTCCAGGCAGCGATGGCCCCGTCGTCTTCGCGGCGCCAGGAGCCGTTGCCCGTGAGCGGAGTATTGCTCCAGTTGTTGTTGGGCACGTCGCGGGTATCGCAACGGCTAATCCAGGTGTTCTCAAAGCTTTCCACAATGGGCAGGGCCGCGTAGAGCGGGGCGCTGCAGCTTGTGGTGAAAGAGCCGGGGGCCGAGATTGGGCTGTTGCCCAGCGTGCCGCCGCAGTTTTGCACCACGTAGAAATCGTAAGCAGTGCTGGGAGTCAGGCCGGTGATGGTAGCCGGTGAGGTGGTAGCAGTGACGCTCTGGCCTCCGGTAGCCGGGTTGAAGCCCGTGGGGCCGTAGATGATGGTGTAGGGGCTCGTGCCGCTGGTCAGCCACGTAATAGTGGCGGCGGTAGCGGTAACGGCGGTAGCGGCGAGGCTAGCAGGCCGGAGGCAACCGGTAGCCGATTCCAGCACGATGTTGTCGAGGCCAATGTCCGTGGTGCCGTAGTCGCTCTTGCCCAAGAAACGGATTACCGACGTAGCCGAAGTGCTGTTAATATTCAGCGCCTGACCGGAGAAACCGGTTGCACTGCTGAGCTTGAATCCCCCTACACGGGTGAAAGAGGTGCCGCCATTGGTGGAAAGCTGCACCACCAGCGAGTCGGCACCGCTGGTATTAATAAAATCAAAGCTCAGACGCTTGGCTCCGGTCTGGCTTAGGTTAACATACAGGTCGAAAGCACCAGTCGAGCCGCTGGTAGCAGAATAGCTATGGAAACGGGCAGAGTGCGTGCCCAGGCTGCCGGTCGGGGTGTAAGCGCCCGAGGTGATGCTGGTCCAGGCGGCGGCAGCACCGTCGTCGTCGCGGCGCCAGGAGTTATTGCCCGTAAGTGGGTCATTGCTCCAGTTATTGCTGGGCACATCGCGGGTGTCGCAACGGTTAATCCAAGTATTCTCAAAGTTTTCCGTAACGGGGAGGGACGCGTAGAGCGGGGCGCTGCAGTTCGTGGTGAAAGAGCCGGGGGCCGAGTTTCCGCTGTTGCCGAGCGTGCCGCCGCAGTTTTGCACCACGTAAAACTGGTAAGCAGTGCTGGGGGTCAGGCCGGTGATGTTAGTCAGGGCAGTGGTGGCAGTGATGCGCTGGCCGCCGGTAGCCGGGTTGAAGCCCGTGGGGCCATAGATGATGGTGTACGGACCCGTGCCGCTGGGCACACTCCACGTAACTGTGGCGCTAGTGGACGACTGTGCCAGTACCGCCAGGTTGCGCGGGGTGGGGCAGGCGGTTACTACGGGCGGCGTGAAAGTGTATACTTGGCCGCTGGCCGGGAAAGTGGCGATGTTCTTGTTCTCCGTAGTAGTGCTGGTAGCGGGAGTAGCCGATGCATCCTGCAGCGACAGGAACGAAGAAGCTGGGCCAGTGCCCGTCGAAAGAGCACCACCCAGGCCGATGGATGCCGTGACCGCGCCCAGAGCCGCCGCTTCCGGCCGGTAAACGAGCTGCACCACGTTGGTGGTTTCATACAGCTTCACTTGCATCGACAGGCTGGCACCGGTGCCGTTGTAGCGCTTCCAGTTCAGCCACTCAAACGTAAACACCCGGTTCGGAGCCGTGCCCGTAACCAGATAGCTTGCGCGCGCGGTAGTCTCGCGCCCGTCCAGGTCATCCCAATACACCCCAATTACCGGGTGGTTGGTGGCGTTGGCAGTTGACGTGTGGGCCAGGTCATTAGAATCTGAACCCGTAGCGCCCGTGTTGAACGACAAAAAGCCGTTTGAAGAGGCGACTACACTTTGGTAGGATGTGCCATCAAAAACAAACGTAAAAGGCAGGGCAATGCTGCCCGATACAGCCACATCTGCCTGCACTGCCGCCACGTTGGTGGAAGTGGAGGCCAGTGGCGTGAAAGTGCCGGAGGAGGGCACCATGGTGTAGGTGTCTACTTGGGCCCAGGCTGGCAGGTGGAAAAGGAGCAGCAGGCTCGCTAGACGGAACCAACTGTTACGTATTGGTAACTTCATAGGGGGTGGTTAAAAAAGTGAAAGAAAAAGAGGGGGTATTGAAAAAGTGGGTGACTAAGCAGCATAGAAGAGGCTCTAAATCTACAACGCAGAGATGAATTATATTGCATCTTTCTTTTGAAAGCCTGTTTATCAGTGGTTTTACGGCAGTATAGGTATTAGCACTAAGGCGCTAAAAAGCCCGCAAGAGGCCGTGTTCCCGTCGGGGTCGGGCAGTTGCCGCCCGGGTTTGGGCTGTTGCCAGCCTGCAAAGTCCTGCTCTTCCTCCGGATTGCAATATCAGGGAGAGGGGTGAAATTTTGATGCAAGAAGAGTCAAAAAAGTTCCTGTTTTGCTCTGAAAAACATTGGCTTGGCATCTTTTTTGCTGTGCATTATTACACTTGGGCTTGTGGATAAAGGCAGTAGCTAACGCACCTGCTTCTATATATGGCCTTCGCTAACTAACCCGGGCTTCTACCAAAAAAACAGTTGGCAATAGGCATTGTAGCGCTTATTGCGTTTCTTAGCATTTCATTTTCCCTCACCCCCCTCTTAATTTTTTCACCTTAGTTCATTCATTTAAATATGAAACAAACACTACATTCACTGCCAATCCGGTGGTTAGCGATTGTTTTGCTCCTGCTGGGCGGCTTCGTGCCAGCCTTTGCCTCCCACATTCAGGGGGGCCAGATAAGCTACCGGTACCTCGGGCCGGGTGCTGGCGGAAATACCGACCGCTACGAAGTAACCGTTAGCTTTTACCGGGACTGTACCGGCATCGACCTGCCGACGACTGCCATTACCCTCGAAGCCCGTCGGGGTGGTTGCAACACGGTTGCTCAAACGGCCTCCCTGGCTCCGGTAGGGGTTGCGCAGGTGGGCCAGCCCTACTGCCCCCGCGTACAGGCTGGGGTGACGTGCTCGTCGACCTCTACTCGCCCCCTCTACGAGTTTCGCAACTACGTGGGGACCATTGACCTGCTGCCCGCAGCTGAGTGGGTGCTGAGCTACGATGACTCGGCCCGCCCCAATACCGCCAACCTCACCGGCCAGGGCTCGTTCCGCTTCGAGGCCCGCCTGAACTCGCTGGTGACGCCTGCTGGCAGCACCACGCCAATGTTCCTGCACAACACGTCGGCCCAGTTCTCTGACCAGGACAAGCCGGTACCGTACGTATCCGTGAACCAGCCCGCCTCGATACTGTTTGCCGGTTCCGAGCCCGACGGTGACTCCGTTGTTTATACCCTCGATTCGCCGCTGGCAAGCTGCGGCACGCCCAACGCTTACAAAACCCGCCCCGGAACTTGCGTACCGCCCACGCCGGTGCCCGGCTGTACGTTCACCTGCCCCACCAGCAACGGCCCTGGCCAGATATACACGCCTCAGGTTCCGATTGATGTGGTTTATGACGTAACCGGCCCTTGCCCCGGTGCCCGTACCCTCACACCACGCCTCACATTCAATGCGCAAACCGGCCTGATGCAGTTCACGCCCCGCATCTTGTATAGCACGGCTCCTGTTCAGGGCGACAACAAGTACGTGGTGGTATGTAAGATTTCGGAATACCGCCTGATACCGGGCACGCGCCAGCGGGTGCTGGTGGGCTCGGTTCGCCGCGACTTCCTGGTAACGGTAGTAGATGGCCTGGGCAACTCGTCGCCCGCTACGCCTACGGCTTCGCTCGACCCCACCCAAATCGGTGGTGCCGTAGTAAACACGCCGCAGGTGACCCGGATTTCGGTGGCTTCGTGCAACTACTCTACTGCCCGGGTAGTATTTACCGACCCCGACAACGCGGCTACCCCCGGTTCGCCCAACGGTGCCGGCCAGTTCCTCACCGTGAGCTATACCGGCGCGGGCGGCATCACGGCCCTCAACAACCTGCTGCAAAACGGCGAGATTGGCACTGCTACCCTCACGCAGAACGGCAGCTTCAGCCCGGTTATCGTGTTCAACTTCCAGCCGAACCCCGCCTTTATTGGCACGACGCTGCGCTTGCCCTTCCGGGTAGAAGATGATGCCTGCCCCATCAAAGGCGTGCAGGAGCGCATCGTTGAAATCACAGTAACCGACGGCCGCCGCGTGCGGGTGCAGTCGCAGATTACAAGCCAGGGCCTGGGCAACGTGACGCCGGTTTCCATCTGCCCCGGTGGTTCGGTGAACCTGAGCGGCCTGGTTACGCGCGTTGACTCGGTGCGCCAGCTGGTGAGCGGCGTGGTAAGAACGGTAGCTCAGAGCTACGAGCTGCGCTGGACGGCCCCCAACAACAACGGCCTGCCCGCCGTGAACAGCACCCGCCTGACGGGTCCGTTCAACATCACGGTTAACCCCACGGTGACTACGCGCTACACCCTGCAAGCCAACCCGCTGGGCAGCTCGGCCTTCCCCAACACCTTCCCCATTGACAACAACGGCCAGAGCGTTTGCGGCGATACCATGTCGGTACTCGTGCGCGTTGTGCCCGAGCCTACGGTCGCCATCACCGCATCGGCCACGCAGATATGCGCCAATTCCAACACGGTTGTGACCTTGCAGGCTTTGGCCACCCGCCCCTCGGGCGTGGGTAGCACCTTGCCCGATACCTATACCTACCGCTGGTCGGGTCCGGGCGTTGCGGCCAACACTACCGGGGCTACGCTCACGGTACAGCCCACGACTCTGGGATTTAATACGTACACGGTGGTTGCCACGGGAGCTACTGCTTTTGGCTGCGATGGAACGCAGACCGTTCGAATTGAAGTAGTGCCCTTGCCAACGGCCCGCTTGGTGGCTACGCCCGCGCTGATATGCCCCGGCAGCACGGCCAGCTTGCTGGCTTCGGCTGTCAACAACGGTGGTACCAGCACTTTTACCTACCGCTTCGCTCCGGCCAACGGCTTGGCCACTGCCGACGAAACCAAAGCCAACCCCACCGTGAACCCCACCGTAACCACCCGGTACCGGGTAACGATTACGGGCGACCCCCGCAGCGGCTGCTCCGATACCACTTCGGTGCTGGTGCGCGTGCTGCCGAGTGTTGTTGCCAACTTCACGGCTTCGGCACCGCAAGACCAAGCTGGTAATTCCGTCAGCCGCCCGCCCGTATACTTCAAGCTGACCAACCAGACGGTGACCACGGGTAACACCACGGGCGCTGCCATCGCCTACGTTTGGACCTACCAGCGCACGAGCGACCCCACCGGCCTCGCTATCAACGATGCTCCGGTTACGTTCGCCAACACCGCTGCTCCGGGCCCTTTGAAACTCGAAATCGCGGGTACCTACACCATCAAACTGGCGGTTACCGTTTCTTCCGGCAACACCAACTGTACGACTTCGACTAAACTGCAAACCGTGGTAGTGCCCGACTACCAGATACCCAACGTGATTACGCCAAATGGTGACAACCAGAACGACGTGTTCAAGGTATCGACGGCTGGTACGGCCAGCAAAATGGAGATTTACAACCGCTGGGGCCGCAAGGTGTATGAGCAGGCCAACTACCAGAACAACTGGGGCGGCGACAACCAGCCCGCTGGTGTGTACTACTACCTGCTCACCGACCGCAACGGGGTGCAGACCAAAGGCTGGGTTGAAGTAGTGCGCTAGGCATTCACTTCTCACCAGATGCATCGAAAAAGGGTGCCGCGATAATCGCGGCACCCTTTTTTATTGTGGTTGACTGCAGGCCAAACCTGTTGAATAGCTGATGGGTTACTTATTCCACCACCAGCTTGCGGGTGCTGCGGCCGGCCGCGCCATCGGCCTGCACCAAGTAGGTGCCGGGGCGCAGAGCAGCAAGGTCCAGCATGGCCGTGGTGCCCGTGGGCTGCACCGAATACACGGGGCGGCCCAACAAGTCGCTCACCGTGAGCCGGCCGCCTGGCGTGGGCAACTGCACAGTAGCCTGCCGATGGGCGGGGTTGGGAAAGATATCAAAGGATAAGCCAGTGGCCGGGCGCGTGGCCGTGGGCACGTAGGCCCGGTTTTCGAGGGTCAGAATCCGGTCGTCGGTGGCGGCAGGGTTGCCCCGGCCGTCGCGGTTGCTGGTGCCGATGTACACCTTGCCAGCCGGCGACACGCAGATGGCCCGCAGCCGACCAAAGCCAGTGAAGAAATCGGTGCGGGTAGGGATGGTGAGGCCGGCGGCATCCAGGGTGAGCTGGGTGAGCTTGTGGTCTTTGAGCACGGCCAGCAGCAGGCTGCCCCGCCAGCCGGGAATGGCCGGGTGGTCGTAGTACGTGAGGCCGGCCGGGGCAATGGTGGGCGTCCAGACGGTGAGGGGCTCGCGAACGTTGTTGGCGGTGCAGAAGTTGGCTTCGCCGAGCTGGTCGCAGAGGCCCTCCACGTTGGGCCAGCCGTAGTTACGGCCCGCTTCTATCTTGTTTATTTCGTCGTCGTTATTCGGGCCATGCTCCGAACTGTAGATGCGGCCATTGGGCAGCTGCACCAAGCCCTGCGGGTTGCGGTGGCCGAAGGTGTAGAGGCGGCTGCCGGCAATGGGATTATTGGCCGGCGTAGTACCGTCCAAGTTCAGGCGCAGGATTTTACCATTAAGCGAAGCCGTGCTTTGGGCCTGCGACTGTTGCTGAGCATCGCCGGTGCTCATCAGGAGCGTGCCGTCGGCGAGGATAAGCAGGCGGGAGCCGCTGTGCGTGGTGGCGGCGTCGATGCTGCCCAGCAGCACCAGCGGGGCCGTGAGCGTGCCCGCCGTAGCCGAATACGTGTAGCGCACCAGCTTTTCTTTGAGCCCGCCCGCGTCGGTGTAGTTATACACCACGAATACATAGGGCGAGGTGGCAAATTGCGGATGCAGCACCATGCCCAGCAGGCCGCTCTCGCCGGTTTCGGTCACGTCGGCGATGGTGAGCAGCGGCAGCACCTGCCCGGTGGACGGGTTCACACGGCTGATGCGGCCGCCGCGCTCGGTCATCCAGATAAAATTATCGGGGCCCCACACCAGCTCCCAGATGGTGTTCAGGTTGGAGGCCAGGGCCGAGACCGTGACTGTGGTGGTGCCCACCGAAAACGTGGTGAGGGCCGGTGCCTGGGCACAGGCGACGAGCGGCAGCCCCGTGGCGCACACGGCCAGCAACGCATTACGTAGAGATTTCATGGCAATAGGCAGTAGGTGATGGAATGAAAAACCGCTGTTTATCAAAAGATAACGAAACTCTGCCGCTGCCGGATGAGGCTTGCGCTCTCAAAAGCCATTTTTGTAGCTTGCAGCAACCTTACGCTATTTCCGACATGGCTGACTTTTTCACCGCCGCCCACCCCGCTGGCTACACCCTCAGCACCGACCCGGCCCGGCTCGACCTCACCGCCATTCACCGCTGGCTGAGCGAAGAATCGTACTGGGCGAAGCACATTCCGCGCGCCACCGTGGAGCGCGCCGTGGCCAACTCCCTCAATTTCGGCCTCTATGCGCCCGATGGCCGCCAGGCCGGCTTCGCCCGCGTGGTGACGGACCGGGCCACGTTTGCTTGGCTCTGCGACGTGTTTGTGCTGCCCGAATTCCGGGGCCACGGCCTCTCCAAGTGGCTGGTGAAGCAGATGCTGGCCCACCCCGACCTGCAAAACCTGCGCCGCCACCTGCTCGCCACCTTCGATGCCCATACCCTCTACCAGCGCTTCGGCTACGAGCCGCTGGACCGACCCGAGCGCTGGCTCGAAATCAAAAAGGCTAATCCGTACCCGGCACCGTAGCCCGTTACTTCGCCGGACTGGTCCACTTGCTGTCTTTCAGCCGAAACCGCCACGGCAACCCGGAGGCCTCTTCGCCGGCGTACGCCAAACCCACCCGCGCACTGGCCATTACGTCGGCATCGGCCACCCTTTCGCCGTGGTCTTCAATCCAGATGATGTCACCGGTAACCGGCTGGCCGGTGAGGGCGGGCGTGATGCCCAGCGCCTGACTCAGCACGCCCGGGCCGGCGGTGAGGGCGCGCACGGGCCGGGCCAGCCCGCGCCGGCGCAGCATCTCTTCCACGCCAATGGTTGGTTCGATGGCCCGAATGAGCACTGCATCGGGGTGCTGCGCATCGTGCGTGGCAATGTTGAATAGAGCGTGGCGGTTGTACACGGTATAGATGTAGGCGTGGCCGCCGGGCACGTGCAGGCCCTGGGCCTGGTGCCGCTTGCGCTGCAGGTGCATCGTGAGCGAGTTGTCGCCCTCATGTCGGTAGGCCTCGGTTTCGACGATACGGCCGGCAGTTATCACGCCATCGATGTGGGTGTAGAGGTGCTTGCCCAGCAGGTCGCAGGCAATGGCCAGCACATTGGGGCGCTGGAAGAAAGCGGCGGGGAGTTTGGGTTGCGGCATAAGTCTCAGCGGACGCGGTAGCGCAGCCCGATGCTCAGCAACCAGTACTGCTGCTGCCACGGCAGGCGCGTGGTGGGCTGGTCGTTCACGCGCAGGTCTACGTCGGCGGCCGGCAAATCGACGGTGGCGGAGCTGCGGAAAAGGAAGAAGCCGCTCTCCTCATCCAGCTGCAGCTGCGTTTTGCTGCGCAATGGCACCAGATAGCTGGCATCGGCCACCAGCTCGAACTTATGGCTCAGTTCCAGCCCCAGGCCCAGGGAAGGGCGCAGAGCGTCGCTCACGGTTTGCACGCGGGCGCTTAGCTCATCGGCCCCCAGGTGGGTACCATTCACGCGCAAACCAGCGTCGGGATTATCGAAAGAGCCCAGAGGGAGGCCCACAGTTTGGCGGATATAGCCCAGGCCGGCGCGGCCGTAGAGCGGCCGGTGGCGCGGGTTGAAGTTGTGCTCGTAACTCAGGCCCGCTTCCCAGCCGTCGCCCTTGAACTGCCGATACAGGCGCTGCGTGCCCAGGCTTAATGCCAACGCCGGCGTCAGGGCATACTGGTACTCAAACTGCGTGATGATGGTCAAATCCTGCGCACTCACCTGCGCCGTGCGCTGCATCTGCAGGCCGTAGCCGGCCGGCGCATACGCCACCATCAGGCCGGCTGCGGGCACGGCCAGCGGCCAGGCCCCGGCGTGCGAGCCGTAGCTAAAGCGTTTCAGAAAGCGGTCGAAGCCACTCAACTGCTTCTGCTGCGGGGCCGTCCCGGCCTCGGCGGGCTTGAACAAGGAATCCGTCTGCTGCTGGCGCTGCTGGTCGAACAGGCTTTTTTGCAGGGCCGTGGGCGGCAGCAGCGTGGTATGGCCCTGCCAGAACGCCGAGTCGTAGGCCACGGCGTTGCGCAGGAACACATCATTGTACTGGGCCCGCTCTATGTAACCGGGCCGGGGCGTTTGAGCGGTGTCGATGGCCGTGGTCAGGAATTCGCCAAAATAGTTGAGTGGCGGGCCGATGGGCAGCTTCAGCTTGGTTTGCCACCACACGGTTTTCAGATGCCAGCGGCCGGCGTAGAATTGATAAGCCACGCGCAGGCTGCGCGAGTCGGCGGCATGCGGCGAGTTGTTGAGGCCGGCGGGCGTGTAGTGCCACTCGGCCCCGAGGAAGGCGTAGCTGTCTTGGTCGATGTACATGCGGCCTTCGAAGTCGGCGCGGCGGTTGCCGGCCTTCGGCGCGAAGGTGATGACGTACACCGGGCGGTCCTGGAAGGTAGTGCCCGGCGCGAGGCGGTAGTCGTAGTCCTTGAAATGAGCGGGGTCGATGAACTGCGAGCGCCGGTGCACAAAATCGCCCATGTGCACGATGAACGGCCCGCCCGCCCAGTCGATGCGAATGGGCTGCCGGTCCGGCCGCAAATCAACCTTGCGCGACTGCTTTATCTGCACCTCCCCCTCCGCCGTGCGCCGCTGATACGGCTCCTTAAACGCCAGCAGCAGCCCCTCGGCCAAATAGCGCGGCTGCCCGGCCAGGTCGTTGTCCGACTCCCGATAGAAGCCCGTGAGCTGGGTGGGCCGCGTGGGGTAGTTGCGCGGAATGCGCGCCACCGCCTCGCGCACAATGCCCAGCACCGAGCCTGTTACCTGCACCTCGCCCAGCGCCGCCGGGCTGATTTTTAGTTCGATAAGCAGCTCCGGCCCCGGCAGCGGCGGCAGCGGCCGGCTGTAGCTGCGGTAACCCAGCAGGGCCACCGTCAGCCGTTCCCGGGCATAGGCCGGCGGGATGCTCAAAGCAAAGCGGCCGTCGTCATTCGTACTGGTGCCAATGCGGTTATCGGCCACGCCCACCTGGGCGTTGGGGATGGGCTGGTGGGTTTCGGCATCCAGCACCCGGCCTCGTAGCACCAATTGCGCCCGGGCCGGGCCGGCCAGCAGCACCAGCCACAGCAATAAAAAACGGCCCTTCAGAGCTGGCATAGGCTGAAAGCTATAGAGGCGCATAGTTGCGTCTCGGCGTTGAACGATTCCGCCCGCGCCTTTAGCGTTGGCCGTTCAATGACGAGACGCAAATATGCGCCTCCACAGCATTTTTTCAGCTATTTCGCTGGCACCTGCTGGCTCAGCAGGTACTCGGCAATCTGCACGGCGTTGGTGGCGGCACCTTTGCGCAGGTTGTCGGCCACCACCCACATATTCAGGGTTTTGGGTTGGGTTTCGTCGCGACGCAGGCGGCCTACCAGCACGGCATCTTTGCCGTGGCTGTCTTTGGGCATGGGGTAGGTGTTGGTTGAGGGGTCATCTACCAGCTCCACGCCGGGCGTGTGGGCGAGGATTTCGCGCACTTCGGCCAGGTCAAATTCCTCGGCAAACTCCACGTTGATGGACTCCGAATGCCCGCCCATCACCGGAATCCGCACGCAGGTGGCCGTCACGCGGATGCTGTCGTCGCCCATGATTTTCTTCGTTTCGTTCACCATTTTCAGCTCCTCCTTGGTGTAGCCGTTGGGCTCGAACACGTCGATGTGGGGCAGCACGTTCAGGTCGATGGGGTGCGGGTAGGCGGGGTTGCTGGCCGTTTGGCCGGCACGCTCTTCGAGGAGCTGGTCCACGGCTTTTTTGCCGGTGCCGGTCACGCTCTGGTAGGTGCTCACCACGATGCGGCGCACGCGGTATTTCTTGTGCAAATCATTCAATGCCACCACCATCTGAATGGTCGAGCAGTTGGGATTGGCAATGATTTTATCTTCCGGCGTGAGGGTGTCGGCGTTCAGCTCGGGCACCACCAGCTTCTTGGTGGGGTCCATGCGCCAGGCCGAGGAGTTGTCGATAACGGTGGTGCCCACGGCGGCGAAGCGCGGCGCGTGCTCCTTGCTCACGGAGCCGCCAGCCGAGAAAATGGCAATGTCGGGCCGGGCCGCGATGGCATCGTCCATGCTCACCACGGGGTACTTTTTGCCTTGGAACTCGATAAACTGGCCCACCGATTTGGCCGAAGCCACGGGCAGCAGCTCGGTGAGGGGAAACTGACGCTCGGCCAATACTTTCAATAGCTCGGTGCCCACCAGGCCGGTGGCACCCACAACAGCAATTTTCATGGAAAAAGCAGAAAAATAAACAGGCGCACTAACGGGCACGCGCCCGCAAATGTCGCCAGAAATGGATTACTTTAGACGCCGCGTCCGCATTTTGCCGGCTTCACCTTCTTCTGCGTCCCTTGCTGAAACACCTTTACTTCCTGCTTCTGTTCCTGCCTGGCTTCGCGCACGCCCAGCTGGCCGATAATTTCACCGACGGCAACTTCACCGCCAACCCCGCCTGGACCGGCGACGCGGCCAGCTTCCAGGTGAATACCCAGGTGCTGCAAAGTAACGGCCCGGCCGTCACCACCACCCAGATTGCCCTCAGCACGCCCTGCCAGGCTAACATCGGCACGGTCTGGGAATTCTGGGCCAACCTGAAGGTGGTTACCACTTCGGGCAACTACGCCGACGTGTGGCTCATCGCCTCGCAGACCGACCTGAAGCTCACCAGCAACTCCGGCTACTTTGTGCGCCTAGGCGGCACCGGCGGCAAAGTCAGCCTTTTTCGCAAAGACTCCACCCGCACCGCCGTCCCGCTCATCGACGGCGCGACTGGTAGCCTGTCTACCACCAACAATCTGGTGCGCGTGCGCGTGACCCGCACTACGGCCAACCAATGGACCCTAGAGCGCGACCTTACCGGCGGGCGCACCTTCGTGCCTGAGGCCGCCCAGCCCTTCGATGCCACCTACCAGCGCAGCGTGGCCATGGGCGTGTTCCTGAATTATTCGTCCACCAACAACCGCAATTTCTACTTCGACGACTTTGTGGTGACCGATGCCACGGCCCCGCTCCTGACCCGCGCCGTGCCCGCCGATGCCCGGCAGGTCGACGTGGTTTTCAACGAAGCCGTGGCCGCCGCCAGCGCCGGCCTGCCCGCCAACTACCGCCTGCAAAGCGGCGCGGGGCCGGTTTCGGCACAGCCCTCGGCCACCAACCCGGCCCTGGTGCGCCTGACTTTTGCCGCCGATTTTCCGGCCCAGAGCGTGCTGGAAGTTCGCAACGTGGCCGACATTTACGGCAACGTGGCCGCCGGACCGCTCACGGCCACCTTCACGGCCCTGCCCGCTACACCGGCTTTTGGCGAGCTTATTATCAGCGAGATTTTTGCCGATGAAACCCCACAAGTGGGCCTGCCGCTCTCCGAATACGTGGAGATTTACAACCGCAGCCTCACCAAAACCCTGAGCCTCCGCGGCGTGCGCCTGGGCAAAACCGGCAGCACCACCTTCGCCGCCTTTGCCGATACAGCCAAGCTGCTGCCCGGCCAGTATGCCATCGTCTGCGGCAGCACGCGCATCAGCCAGTTTGCCACGCCCGGCGTGAAGGTGTACGGCCCAACCAACTTCCCCTCGCTCACCAATGCCGGCGACCAACTCATTCTGCGCGGGCGCGACGGCCGCACGCTGTTTGAGGTGAGCTACTCCGACACCTGGTACCGCGACCCGCTAAAAAAGGACGGCGGCTGGAGCCTGGAAATGATTGATACCAACAACTTTTGCGCCGGGGCCGGCAACTGGATTGCCAGCACCGACCCCATTGGCGGCACGCCCGGCCGCACCAACTCGGTACGCGCCACCAATGCCGACGCCCTGGCCCCCGCCCTGCTCCGCGCCGAGCTGCCCGCGACCACCACGCTGCGCCTCACCTTCTCCGAAAAGCTGGACAGCGCCTCGGTGAGCAACGTGGCCCGCTACACCCTCGCCCCGGCCAATACCATCACCCGCGTCACGCCCATCGGGCCCGATTTCCGACAGGTCGACCTCACACTGGGCACGGCGGTTTCGACCTCGGCCATCATTAATGTCACCGTGCAAACGGCTTCCGACTGCGTGGGCAACGTGAGCGGCAGCCTGCAAACGGCCACCGTGGCTCCTCCCTCCACGCCCGTGGTAGGCGACTTGATTATCAGCGAAATATTTGCCGATGAAACCCCGCAGGTGGGCCTGCCAATGTTTGAGTATCTGGAGATTTACAATCGCAACGCTACCAAAACCATCAGTTTGCGCGGCGTGCGTTTGGGCAAGGGCGGTACTGCCACGGTAGCCGTTTTTGCTGATACTGCCCGCCTGGCCCCCGGCCAGTACGCCATTGTGTGCGGCAGCACCCACACCACCGATTTTGCAACCTACGGCAAGGTGTACGGCCCCACCAATTTCCCCTCTCTCAGCAACGGCGGCGACCAGCTCATTTTGCGCGGCGCGGACGGCCGCACGCTGTTTGAAGTGACGTATTCCGATGCCTGGTACCGCGATGCCACGAAGAAGGACGGCGGCTGGAGCCTGGAAATGATTGACGCGAATAACTACTGCGGCGGGGCCGGAAACTGGACCGCCAGCACCAACCCCAGCGGCGGCACGCCCGGCCGCGCCAACTCGGTGCGCGCCAATAATGCCGATGCCTTGGCCCCCGCCCTGCTCCGCGCCATAGCCCTGAACGCCACCACCGTCCGCGCCTATTTCTCCGAAAAGCTGGACAGCACCACGGCCGCCACCGTGGGCCGCTACGCGCTGGCCGCGCCTGGCCCGGCCATCACGCGGGCCGCGCCCGTGGGGCCCGATTTCCGGCAGGTCGACCTCACATTGGCCGCCGCCTTGAGCCCCAGCCGCCCCACCACCCTCACCGTGCAAACGGCCACCGATTGCGCCGGCAACGCCAGCGGCGTGCTGCAGCCAGCCACCTTCGCCCTGCCCGAAACGGCCGCGAGCGGCGACGTGGTGATAAACGAGTTGCTGTTTAATCCCCGCGTGAGCGCCGTGCGGTTCGTGGAAATCATCAACCGCAGCAACAAATTCATCGATTTGCAGGGCTGGCAATTTTCGCGCGGCCGCATAAATGGCCGCGCCACGCCTACCCAGATAACATCTTCGCCGTTGGTAATTGCGCCGGGGCAGCTGTTGGCTTTCACCACGGATGTGGCCAACATTCAGACCCAATACCCCACCAGCAGCGACCCCGCCAACCTGATTCAGGTAGCCAGCCTGCCTTCGTTTACCGACGTGGATACGGTGGTGCTGCTCAATGCCGGCAATGTGACGCTGGACCGGCTGGCGTACTCCAAAGCCCTGCACTTGAGCCTACTAGCCACCCAGGAAGGCGTGTCACTGGAGCGCATTCGGACCAACGGACCTACGCTGGGCAGCAACTTCCACTCGGCGGCCAGCGCCGTGGGCTACGCCACCCCCGGCCGGCCCAACTCGCAGGCCCAGGACGAAGCCGGCGGCGACCAGGAGTTGACCGTGACGCCCGAAGTCTTCACCCCCGACGACGACGGCCAGCAGGATTTCGCCACCCTCAACTACCACCTCGACGCGCCCGGCTACGCCGCCAGCGTGACGGTGTACGACGCCCTGGGCCGCCTTACCCGCCGCCTCACCCGCAACGAAACCCTGCCCACCAACGGCTTCATCCAGTGGGACGGCATCGATGATAAAGGCCACAAGGCGGCCGTGGGCTACTACATTTTGCTAGTTGAGTTATTCCGCCCCAGCAGCGGTGAGAAGCGCGAATTCAAGAAGACAGTGGTGCTGGGGGCGCGGTTTTAACTGACCGAAGCCATCTGTCATTGCGAGCGCAGCGCGGCAACCGAAGGTCAGCGTAGCTAATCCTTCCTCCCAACGCGACCAACCTTGAGATGTGATAAATGCCCTTGCTACCAATGGGAAGCCCCGATTCTGCACAGAGTCGGGGCTTTTCACATCTCAGGGTTTCTGGAAAGGAAAGGATGGATTAGCTACGCAGACCTTCGGTTGCCACGCTGCGCTCGCAATGACAGATTAAACCCCTTCCCCTTAACCACGTCTTAAAGGCATGAACAGCACCCAGCAACTGCAGCATCTCTACTGGCGTGCCGGCTTTGGGCCACGCCCGCAGGACGTGGCCGCCGGCCTCAGCCCCCGCAAAGCCCTGCGCCAGCTGCTACACGATTCGGCGCAATACGTGCCCCTGGCCGGCTCCAGCCTCAACTACGCCGACCCGCAGGGCATGGTGATGACCGACCCGGCCTCGACCAAAAACAACCCCGTGCCCAACGGCATGGTGACTACGCCCGACCAGCCTGCGCCGCCCGGCACACCAGTAGCGCCCGTGGCCGCGATGCGGCCGCGCGCCGCGTTCAAAGGCGGCACCATTGCGGCCGGCGTGCCCCGCCTGCGCCGCGCCGACCTCACGCCCGCCCAGCGCAAGATGCAGAACGAGGGCATCCGCGATGCCTTCAACAACATGAGCACGGCCTGGATGGAGCGCATGGCTACCTCGCCGGCGCAGCTGCGCGAGAAGATGACGCTGTTCTGGCACGGGCACTTTGCCTGCCGCGTGCGCCAGCCCGATGCCGCCCTTAGCCTGCACAACACCACCCGGCAGTACGCCCTGGGCAAATTCCCGGACTTGCTCCTGGCCGTAAGCAAGGAGCCAGCCATGCTCCAGTTCCTCAACAACCAGCAGAACCGCAAGGAGCACCCCAACGAAAACTTCGCCCGCGAGGTGATGGAGCTGTTCACGCTGGGCCGGGGCAACTACACCGAAACCGACGTAAAAGAAGCCGCCCGCGCCTTCACCGGCTGGGGCTACGACTACCAGAGCAACTTCAAGTTCCGGGAGCGCGAGCACGACGCGGGCACTAAAACCTTCCTGGGCAAAACCGGCAACCTGACCGGCGAGGACGTGCTGATGCACATTCTGGCCCAGCCCGCCGCCGCCACGTTCCTGACCACCAAAATCTACCGCTTCTTCGTGAACGATGTGCCCAACCCGGTACACATCGAGCCGCTGGCGGTGGCCTTCCGCAAAAGCGGCTACGACATTGCCGACCTGATGGAGCGCCTCTTTTCGGCCGATTGGTTCTACGAGCCCGCTAACATGGGCACCCACATCAAGAGCCCCGTGGAGCTGCTGGCCGGCATCCGACGCACGCTCAATGTGAAGGTCGACAACGCGCAGCCGCTGCTGGGCTACCAGCGCGCCTTGGGTCAGAACCTGTTCCAGCCGCCCAACGTGGCCGGCTGGCCCGGTGGCCGCAACTGGATTGATTCGTCGTCGCTGCTACTGCGCTTGCAGCTCCCTGCCATCCTGTTCAAAAACGCCGAATTTGCCGTGGCCCTGAAGCAGGACGAAAACGACATTGCTCCCAACCAGACCAAGGCCGAGCGCACCGTGCGGCCCGGCGCGGGCGCCCACCTGCCGCTGGCCCCGCTCCAACAGCTGCTTGGGGCCACACCCGCCGCCCAGCAGCCTGAGAAGCTCAGCGGCTTCCTGCTTCAGGCCAACATTCGGCCCGAAAACCTGCAGCTGGTGCAACAGGCCGCCCAGCAAAAAGAGCCGGCGGAGGCACTGCGGGCCACGTTAGTAAGCCTGTTGAGTTTGCCGGAATACCAACTGGCGTAACACCAACTCCCCTCCTTACCAAGGAGGGGATGTTCGAGCCAAAGGCTCTGACGGGGGTGGTTGTGGCATTGAAGAATGGCTGAACAACTCATTGATAATTGCTCAAGCAGCTTTCAACGCCACAACCACCCCAGCTGACGCTTCGCGTCAGCGTCCCCTCCTTGGTAAGGAGGGGAGTTTGATGTTCTCTCAACCCTTCCCAATAGAGCTATGGCTTCCACCCGCCGCGAATTCCTTCGCACCTCCGCTTTGGCCAGCACTTTGCTGCTGGTGCCCAAGTTTCTGCACGCCCTGGACCGGGGACCGGGCCTCGCCGGCCTGCGCGATGCCACCGGGGCACGCCGCCTCATTGTGGTGCAGCTGGGCGGGGGAAATGATGGCCTGAACACAGTCATCCCCTACCGCAACGACTTGTATTACAAGGCCCGGCCCACGCTCGGCATCAAGGAAAGCGAGGGAATTCTGGCGCTGGATAAGGATTTGGGCCTGCATCCGGCTTTAAAAGGCCTAAAAGGGTTGTACGACCAGGGCCAGCTGGCCGTGCTGAACTCGGTGGGCTACCCCAACCCCGACCGCTCGCACTTCCGCTCGATGGACATCTGGCAGTCCGGCTCGGGCTCCGACCAGGTGGTGAGCACCGGCTGGCTGGGCCGCTACCTCGATTCGAGTTGCGCCGACTGTCAGCGGCCCTACAATGCCCTCGAAATCGACGACACGCTGAGCCTGGCCCTGAAAGGCCGCCAGCGCAAAGGCCTGGCCCTAAAAAACCCGGATAAATTCCACCAAATCAACCAGAACCGTTTGCTGGCCAAGGTGAGCAAGGAAACCGCGCCCGCCCATCAGGAACAGGTCGATTACCTCTACAAGACACTGGCTGAAACCGCGTCTTCGGCCGATTACCTGTACGACAAATCGAAAATCTACAAGTCGGCCGTGACGTATCCGAACTCCGATTTCGGCAAAAACCTGAAAACCACCGCCGAACTGATTAATTCCGGCGTGGAATCCCGCGTGTACTACCTGGCCCTGAGCGGTTTCGACACCCACGTACGCCAGCACGAGCAGCAGCAGCGCCTCTTCACCGACCTGGGCGACGGCCTGGCCGCCCTGGCCGACGACCTGCGCCAGCACGACCAGTGGAACAACACGCTGGTGCTGGTATTCAGCGAGTTTGGCCGGCGCGTGGGCCAGAACGCCAGCAACGGCACCGACCACGGCACGGCCAACAACGTGTTTCTGGCCGGCGGCGCGCTTCAGAAGAAAGGTGTAATCAACGACGCCCCCGACCTCGTGAACCTCGACCAGGGCGACCTGCGCCACCAGGTCGATTTCCGCAGCATCTACGCCAACATCCTCAAAGACTGGCTCGGAGCCAATGACACCGCCATTCTGGGAACGGGCTTTGAACGGATGAGCGGCCTGGTGTAATCGCCTGTCATTGCGAGGAGGCACGACGAAGCAATCCGTCCTGTCAAACCCAGACGCTCTCTTTTACCAGAAAGCCCCGATACTGCACAGTATCGGGGCTTTCTATTGTTGAAAAAGGCTTCATCACATCTCAAAGCTAGTCGCACCGAGAGTACGGATTGCCGCGTTGCGCTCCGCTCCACTCGCAATGACAAACGATTAGAGCGGCACGTTGAACCCAAACGCCCAAATAGCTTGCAACGACCCGAAAACGTGGGTGGCACGGCCCTGCCGGTCATCGCCGAGGTAGGTATTGGTATAGTCGGCGAAGGCACCCTGAATATCGGTTTGCAGGAAGAAATAGCGGAAAATATCCGCTTTCAGGCCCAGGCTGCTGCCCACCACCAGCCCGTGGTAGTGGAACGGCCCCTCCTGATGGTTGCCCAGCACGGTGGAGATGGTGTAGGAAATCATGGGGCCGGCCCCCACCTTGCCCACGGCGCTCACCTTGAAGTGGCGGCGGTCCCAGAGCGTCTTGTGTTTCACCAGGTTCACCATGAGGTAGTTGTTGCCATTGGTGTGCTGGAGGTGCACAAAATCGGGCGTTACCAGCGTGTCCTTGTCGATGTAGTGGCCCCGGATGTTGCCGCGCACGTGAATTACCTGGTTGTCGTCGACCACGTATTTGAGATGGTTCCAGCTTACTTCGATGCCCAGGTCGTGCTTGTCGTGAAACAGGTAGCCCAGCGTCATGTCATA
Source organism: Hymenobacter segetis (assembly GCF_054776495.1). Classification (NCBI taxonomy): domain Bacteria; kingdom Pseudomonadati; phylum Bacteroidota; class Cytophagia; order Cytophagales; family Hymenobacteraceae; genus Hymenobacter; species Hymenobacter segetis. The sequence goes on from NZ_BAAHBV010000002.1 coordinate 1,538,600, forward strand.
CTGCGGGATGGTCCAGGAATTGAACCGCCAGAAGTCCTTGAAATCGGGCTTGTCGCTGGCGTGCGCGTTCAAAAACGTGAAATCGTAGTTGTCCGTTTTGGTGTTTTTGAAGCGGATATCGCTGCGCGTGTACCAGTCGCGGTTGTATCCCCAGCTGAAATACACGCTGCCATGAGGCTTGAGTTCGGGCGGAATGGGCGCGGCCGTGGGCGTTGAGGACGCAGTAATGGGGTCAGTAGCCGGAGCCAGGGGTTGGGCAATAAGTGGCCCGGCCAGGCCCATCAATAGGCCCGACAATAAGAAGAAGAATCTCATTGAAAATGAATAAATAAATTCCGCAATAAAGCTCAACAGTAAAAGCGCGCGAAGGTAAGCAGCAAGGCCGCCAATTGTTTAGCTTAATCGACCAATTTGGTGTGGCAACCCAGGCAAGGCACAGAAAAGCAGAAATTAATATTGGGCCGTGCGGCAGCTCAGCAGCAAATTTTACACCCCGCTATAGAGCCAAAGTGTAGCGATGCTTGCCGGAAGCCATGTAGCTTGCGCACCGATTTCCTTTCCATTTCTCCAAATGCACCAATCACTTTTCGGCGGCGCAATGGCGCTGCTATTGGCAATTGCGCCAGCGGCCCACGCTCAAACTCTGGCACCAACCCTGTATGATGGCCCGCGCTACCCCGGCGGCCCCGATTCGTTGCGCGCCCTCGTGCACCGCAGCACCCGGCTGCTGGCGCCCAACCAAGCCGGGCGGGTGGTGTTGCAGTTTGAGCTCAAGGATGGGCAACAGCCTGGCAATTTCAAACTTGTTGGCCCGGATAGGCGGGCAAAGTCGGACCTCGGCAAAGCGGCTCAGGCAGCTCAGCAATACCTTCAGGCCCAGATGCCGGCCTGGCAGCCCGGGCCTCCCAAGGCTACTGACAAGCCCGGTCGCAACCCGCGCATCATGCTGGCCCTCAATTTTGCTGCAGATGCCAGCGCCCAGCCCTATCCTTACGCCGACCAGGAACCCACCTTTGCCTACTTGCCAAGCGGCGCGCGCAACTCGAACGGCCCCGAAGCCGCCGCGATTCCGGCTCAAATGGCCGCCTCCTACAGCGGCTTAGCCGAATATGTGCAACGCCAGGTCAGGTACCCGGCCGATGCGCTCCGCAACCGCGAACAGGGTCGGGTAAACGTTTATTTTGAAATAGCTGAAAACGGCACGGTGGAGAATCCGGAGATAATTGGTTCGGCGGGCAGCAACCTCGATGATGAGGTGCTGCGCACCGTGCGCGGCCTACGGCCCGCTGCTACTCCGGGCCTGCTCAATGGCCGGCCCGTACGCGTGTTTTACGTGCTGCCCATCACGTTCAAAATGATTTAACGGCTCAACAACTGGCCGGGGTTACCTACCGCCCAAACACCGCCGCCGCCAGCGCCAGCACGGCCCGGCGGGTGGCCTCGGGCTGCTCCAGGTACGAGAGGTGCCCGCTGCCCTCCAGAAACAGCGCCGCGCCCACCGGCGGCAGGGCCGCCTGTCGCACGGCATCGTCGAAATGCACGGCCACGTCGTGCTTGCCGGCCACCATCAGCACCGGGAAGGGGGCTTTGGCCAGCACCTGAGTGCGCTCGGGGCGGGCGGCCATGCCGCGCAGCGCCCCGGTAATGGTAGTGGCCGGCGTGGCCTTGCCGATTTCCTCCAGCAGGCCGCGGGCGTCGGTCAGCTTGTCGCGGTTGGTGGGCGCGAAAAGCGGGCGCACGAATGATTCCATGAACTTGCCCACCCCGTGGCGCTCCACGAAGCTGATATTTTTCTCGCGGTTCTGGCGCTTCTCATCGGTATCGGGCAGGGCCGTGGAGTTGATGAGCGCCAGGCCGGCTACGCGCTGGGGCCAGCGCTCAGCCAGGGCCAGGGCCACGTAGCCGCCCATGCTGTGGCACACCAGCAGCACCGGGTCGGGGCAGCCTTTCTGGTTGAGGTAGTCGATGATGTGACGCGCCTGGGCCTCCATCGAGAAGTCGGGCACGGGGGCCAGGTTGGTGCCGTGGCCGGGCAGGTTGGGGGCCAGCAGCCGGTAGCCGTCCGGAAAGGCGCGGGTGAAATCGGTCCACACCTCGCGGCTTTCGGCAAATCCGTGGAGAAAAACGATGGTGGGCGGGTTGGAGGCGGGCGTCATATGGGCAAAAGTAACGTTCCCTGCTTTCCGCCTCCTTATTTATTTCACCGCTTCCTCCACCCGCCGCAGCGACGACTCCCGCACAAACAGCTGCGGCTGCAACACCACCTGCCGCTGCGAAAACGCCGTGCCATCGGCGGCCGCCAAATCGGTGAAGAGGCGGAAGGCGGCCTGGCCCATTTCCTCGCAGCGCTGGTCCACCGAGGTGAGGTGAGGCTCGGCCACCATCGTCAGGGCCTCGTTGCTGAAGCCGGCCAGGGCCACGTCCTGCGGCACGCGCAGGCCCCGGCTTTTCAGCACTTGTAATGCGCCGAGGATGGCGGAGTCGCCGGCCGCGAACACGGCATCGGGCGGGTTGGGCAGGGTCAATAGCTGCTTCATGCACTCCTGGCCGCCCTCTAGGGTCATGTCGCAGTCGATAATCAGGCTTTCGTCCGGGGCGATGCCGTGGCTTTGCAGGGCATCGAGGTAGCCTTGGCGGCGGTTGCGGTAGATGTTGAGGTGCTGCGGGCCGGCCAGGTGGGCCACGCGGCGGCAGCCCTGCTCCAGCAGGTGGCTAGTGGCCTGGAAAGCTCCGCCTTGGTCGTTCAGCACCACGGCATTCACGCTGTCGCCTTCCAGAATGCGGTCGAAAAACACCAGCGGTACCCCGCGCTTGCGTACTTTATCAAAGTGCTTAAAATCGAGTGTGGTGCGCGAAACCGACACCAGAATGCCCGCCACCTGCGCGCTGAGCAGGGTTTCGAGGTTCTTGCGCTCCTGCGCCACATCCTCATTCGACTGGCAGATGATGACGCTGTAGCCGGCCTTGCTGGCCGCCGTTTCGATGCCGTGCACCACCGAGGCAAAAAAGCGGCCTTCGATGTAGGGCACAATTACGCCCAGCAGCGTGCTGGTGCCCTTTCGCAAGGACGAGGCCATGCGGTTGGGCTGGTAGTTCAGCTTTTTGGCCAGCTTGAGCACCGCCTGCTTGGTGGCCGGCCCGATGCTGTGGTGGTCGCTCAGGGCCCGCGAAATCGTGGTCATCGACACGCCCAGCTCCCGGGCCAAATCGGCCATGGAAACGGGGCTGTGGGCCGAGTCGGAGGGTTTTGCAGAAGGGCGGCGTCCGGCCATTTTAATAATGCGATAGATAGAACTACAATGCGTAAAGCTAGTAGAAGTGCCGCAACGATTACCCGGCGGCGCTGTTCTAACCCGGCAGTTCGCCGTAGAAGAGCATAATTTTTTACGCTGAACCGCACAATTCCCCTGTCTGGAACGCCGCAACAACGGCCATCATTCCTGACCTTTGAACCCTCTGAACTAATTGCACATTCATGAACCCTCTCGTTGACATCCGCCAGTTCGACCAAAGCCTGTGGCTGGACTTTATCAGCCGCCCCATCATCATCGACGGCAAGCTCCAGCGCCGCATTCAGGACGAAGCCCTGCGCGGCGTAACCTCGAACCCGGCCATCTTCGCCAAGTCCATCGGCGACACGGCCGACTATGATTCGGCCATCAAAGCCCTGGCCCTGCAAGGCAAAACCACTGACGAAATCTACACCAATCTGGCCGTGTCCGACGTGCAGGCCGCGACCGACCTTTTCCGGCCCCTCTACGACGGCCCCGACCACGGCTCCGACGGCTACGTGAGCCTCGAAGTATCGCCCGAGCTGGTGAACGACACCGAAGGCACCATCGCCGAGGCCTTGGCCCTCTGGAAAGCCGTGGACCGCCCCAACGTGATGATTAAAGTGCCGGCCACCCTCGAAGGCCTGCCCGCCATTCGCCGTCTCATCTCGGAGGGCGTGAACGTAAACGTGACCCTGATTTTCGGTCTGGAGCGCTACCGCCTGGTGGCCGAAGCCTTCATCGCTGGTCTCGAAGACCGCGCCGCCAAGGGCGAGCCGCTGGCCCGCATCGACTCGGTGGCCAGCTTCTTCCTCAGCCGCATCGACGTGCTGATTGACCCCATGCTGGAGAAAATCGCGGCCGAAGGCGGCGAAAAAGGCAAGCTGGCCGAAAGCCTCGTGGGCGAAGTGGCCATTGCCAGCGCCAAGCAGGCCTACCAGATGTACAAGGAGATTTTCTCGGGTCCGCGCTGGGAAGCTCTCGCTGCCAAAGGGGCCGAAACCCAGCGCCTGCTGTGGGCCAGCACCGGCAACAAAAACCCCAAATACGACAACCTGCGTTACGTCGACGGCCTCATCGGCCCGCACACGGTGAACACCGTGCCGGTGGAAACGCTGGACCTGTTCGGCAAAAGCGGCAAGGTGGCCGCCACCATTGAAACCAACCTGGAGCACTCGAAAGAGGTACTGGCTCGCCTGCCCGAGCTCGGCATCAACCTCGATGAGCTGACCCAGCACCTCGAAGAAGACGGCGCGACCAAGTTCAAGGAGCCCTTCGCCAAGCTGATGCAGTCCATCGAAAAGAAGCGCGCCCTGGCCGTGGAAGCCCAGGTAGACGACTCCAAAATGGAGCTGGGCCAGTACCAGGCCGCCGTGGATGCGCAAATTGCCAAGTTCAAAGCCGATAATTTCGTGCACGGCTTCTGGGATAAGAAGGCGGATTTGTGGACCAGCGACGAGGCCGGGCAGCACAGCATCCGCAGCTACATGGGCTGGCTGCGCGTGGCGGAGACGATGGTATCTGCGGTGCCCGAAATCGAGCAGTTCGTGCACGAGGTGCAGGCCGCTGGCTTCAAGCACGTGGTGGTGATGGGCATGGGCGGCAGCACGATGGCCCCCATCGTGTTCAAATCCTCCTTCCCGAAAGGCGAAAACGGCCTGCCGATGTCGGTGCTCGACACCACCGACCCCGGTGCGGTGCGGGCCATTGAGGCCGAGTTGCCGCTGGCTGAGACGCTGTTTATCGTGGCCAGCAAATCCGGCACCACGGCCGAGCCGCTGGCGTTCGGCGATTATTTCTACGCCAAAGTCAAAGAAATCAAGGGCGACAAGGCCGGCGAAAACTTCGTGGCCATCACCGACCCGGGCTCCAAGTTCGTGACCGATGCCACGGCCGCCAAGTACCGCCGCATCTTCCTCAACTTCCCCGAGGTGGGCGGCCGGTTCTCGGCCCTCACCTACTTCGGCTTGGTGCCGGCGGCTCTCTACGGCCTGCCCATCGGCGAGATTCTGGAGCGCGCCATCCTGATGATGCGCGCCTGCGGTGCCTACGGCCCGACCGATAAAAACCCCGGCCTCGAATTCGGCACCGCCCTGGGCGTGCTGGCCGAGCAGGGCCGCGACAAGCTCACCATCGTGGTGCCCGATGCCCTGCACGACCTCGGCCTGTGGCTGGAGCAGCTCATCGCCGAAAGCACCGGCAAGGAAGGCAAGGGCATTCTGCCCGTGGCCGGCGAGCCGCTGGGCGACCCCGGCATCTACGGCACCGACCGCGTGTTTGTGTACGTGGGCTACAAGGACCAGGCCGACGAGGCCAACGCCAGCAAGCTCGAAGCCCTCAAGCAGGCCGGCCACCCCGTCATCACCCTGTTGATGAAGGACGCCTTCGACCTCGGCCAGGAGTTCTACCGCTGGGAAGTGGCCACGGCCGTGGCCAGCGCCGTGTTCCGCATCAACCCCTTCGACCAGCCCAACGTGCAGGCCGCCAAAACGGCCACCGACAAGCTGATGAAGGCCGTGGAAACCGAAGGCAAGCTGCCCGAGACCGAAGCCCCCGCCGCCAGCGAAAACGGCGTGGACTACTACACCACCGCCCACGGCGAGGGCGCGGCCGGCGTGCTCAAAGCCTTCTTCGCGCAAGCGAAGCCCGGTGATTTCGTGTGCCTGCAAGCCTACCTCACCGAAACGCCTGCCGTGAGCGCCAGCCTGCTGGCCCTGCGCCAGCGCGTGCAGCAGGAGCTGCACCTGGCCACCACCTCGGGCTATGGCCCGCGCTTCCTGCACAGCACCGGCCAGTACCACAAGGGCGGCCCCAACACGGGCCTGTTCATCCAGTTCACCGACGACAACCCGCAGGACCTGGCCCTGCCCGGCCGCTCCTACACCTTCGGCACTTTCAAGAATGCCCAGGCCCTCGGTGACCTGCAAGCCCTGCTCGACAACGGCCGCCGCACCCTGCGCGTGAACCTCGGCAACAACGCCGAGGCCGGCCTGAAAACGATGCTCGCCGCCCTGCCGCCGCTGAAGTAGCGGTTAGAAGCTTCAGTTGCGACGCAACGGCCCCGGCTCTGTGAAGAGCCGGGGCCGTTTGCGTAGGGTGCGGGGCTTGCCCCCGCCCGTCGTTGAACGAAATCTTTGCAACGACGGGCGGGGGCAAGCCCCGCACCCTACTTGTACTTCGCAAATGCCTTTTGTACACGCAAAACTGCCTTGCGAAGCTTCGCAAACCTGTTTTGCAGCCTCGGAATGCCTTGCGAAGCTTCGCAAGCCTGTTTTGTGCGCGCAAAAGGCATTTGCGAAGCTTTGCAAACCTGTTTTTGCAGCGCAAAAGGCATTTGCGAAGTGCTACGGGCCGGCTGGACCATGCCGGTTTGGATTTGCGCGGGCTTTCAGTACTTTAGCCGCTCAACCATTCCCATCCCCAACCACATTATGGAACCCAAAGCTACCCCCAAACCCCGCAAAGCCCCTTTACTAGCCGCCAACGACCTGCTGCTGGCCGACCAGGCCACCTCCGCCGTCAAGTACTGGGACGGTCAGCCTTGGCTCACGCTGCGCTATACCAACGCCGCCGCGTTCAAAAAAATGACCGGCGACTACGTGGCCGCCGTCGATTCGCGCCAGCAGGCCGGCACAGCACGGCCCATCGATGCCGACGAACTGCTCGAGCTCGACGCTAAAATTGAGGCCAACCTTTACCGCGTGAAAGCCCGCCTGGTGGACAAGTACGACAAGAAAAAAGCCCTCGCCTACTACCCCACGCTGGGCATCATCAAAGACGGCGCGGCCTACCTCATCGACCGCGACCGCACCCGCCGGGCAGCAGCCCTCAACACCCTGCTGGCCGGCCTCACGTCGGAGAAAATCGACGACGGCGACCACGGCACCGCCTTCTGGAAGCCCATTGCCAAGCGCTACAACGAGCTGGTGGGCCACCTCACCGACACCAACGGCGAAATCTCCAAAGCCGTGGCCACCAAGGACACCCTACGCGCCCAAATCGAGCAGGTGCTCTCCTCCCTGGCCAAAGTCCTCGACGCCAACTATCCCGACGACAAGGAGTACAAGGCCGAGCTGCGCGCCGCCGGCTTCCAGCGCGAGAAGTACCGCTAGGCGCTGGCCGTAGCCCATGCCCACGCGGCGGTTCCCGGCAACGGGGGCCGCCGCATGTTACTTTTGGGCCAGTCCCTTTGTTGAGATTGCGACATTCGTTTCGCAACATTCATTTATCGGTTCCTAAATAACTGCGGAGGCCAAAAGAGCAGTTGATTTCCAGCTCTCCAAAAATTCATGTTTAAGGCAAAAAAGCCCCCGCAGCAACTGCTACGGGGGCTTTTATTTGCGAATCAATTCAGTACCAACAGCGTCAGAAAGGGGGCGCTACTGCACTGCAATACCGGAGAAAGAGCCCGATACCTCCCCCGGACCCACGAAGGTGGCTTTGAAGCTACCGCTGACGGTGCGCGTCTGCGCGTTGTAGGTGGTGGTGCCGCTGGAGGCAGTGCCCGTCGTACCGTCCAACGAAGCGGTGAGTACGTTGGTGGTGTTGGCGGGTGGGCTGCCAGCTCCGCGCGAAAACTCCAGGTTCAATACTTTGCCGCTACTGAGCTTGCCCGTGATAGTGAGGCTGGAGGCGGCAGTTTGGTAGTTGGAGTTTACGACACGCGCCTCGGCAAGGTCGTAGGGAGGGGCACCGGCTTCGGCAACCGCCACCTTGATGGTAGAAGCGGTGGAGGCTGTAACTGGCGTCGGCTCGTCTTTCGAACAACCTGCCAGCATCGTGGCAGCCAACAATGCCGGGGCCAGAAAAACAGTGACTTTCATAAGCAAATTGGTTTGGTAGAAACATTGCTGCGCACTCCGCGCAACCCGGCAAATGTACCGGCGTAGCAATTGTTAAACCAACGACTGGAGCACTTGATTCCCGACCTTGGTGCCCAGCTCGCGCACGGCCTGGGCAATGCCGGCCGCATCAAAGCCGCACTCTTTGTAGAGCTCATCCTGGGTGCCGTGCTCCACCACGCGGTCGGGGATGCCGAGGCGCACGACGGGCATATGGAAACCGTGGTCAGTGAGGAATTCGAGCACGGCCGAGCCGAAGCCGCCGGGCAGGCAGCCATCTTCCACCGTCACGATGGCGCGGTAGCGGCGGGCCACGTCGCGCAGCATCTCCTCATCCAGCGGCTTGCAGAAGCGCATGTCGTAGTGGCCGGCATCAATGCCTTCGGCGGCCAGGGTTTCGGTGGCTTTCACGGCGTAGTTACCGATGTGACCGATGCTGAGGATGGCCACGCCGCCCTCTTCGCCCTCACGCACTACGCGGCCCGTGCCAATGGCCACGCGCTGCAGCGGCGTGCGCCACTCGGGCATCACGCCCTCGCCGCGCGGGTAGCGGATGCTGAACGGGCCGGCGTTTTCGGGCAGGGTGGCGGTGTACATCAGGTTGCGCAGTTCCTGCTCGTTCATCGGGGCCGATACCACGATGTTGGGGATGCAGCGCATGAAAGCCAGGTCGTAGCAGCCGTGGTGGGTAGGGCCGTCGGCCCCGGCAAAGCCGGCGCGGTCGAGGCAGAACACCACGTGCAGGTTTTGCAGGGCCACGTCGTGCACCACCTGGTCGTAGCCCCGCTGCATGAACGAGGAGTAGATGTTGCAGAACGGAATCAGCCCCTGCGTGGCCAGGCCCGCCGAGAACGTGACGGCGTGCTGCTCGGCAATGCCCACGTCGAAGGCGCGGGTAGGCATGGCGGCCATCATAATGTTCAGCGACGAGCCCGAGGGCATGGCCGGCGTCACGCCCATGATTTTGTCGTTGGCCTCGGCCAACTCCACCAGCGTGTGGCCGAACACGTCCTGGTACTTGGGCGGCTGGGGCTTGTCGGGCGTCTTCTTGTAAATCTCGCCCGTGATTTTGTCGAACAAACCCGGCGCGTGCCACAGCGTTTGGTCTTTCTCGGCCAGCGCGTAGCCCTTGCCCTTCACCGTCACGCAATGCAGCAGCTTGGGGCCGGGAATGGATTTCAGGTCGTTGAGGATGGTGACGAGGTGCTGCACGTCGTGGCCATCCACGGGGCCGAAATAGCGGAATTTCAGGGCCTCGAACAGGTTGCTCTGCTTCATGAGAGTCGCCTTCATGGCGGCCTCTACTTTGCGGGCAATCTGCTGGGGGTTAGGGCCGAACTTGCTCAGCTTGCCGAGCACGTTCCAGAGCTCGTCGCGCACCTTGTTGTAGGTGCGCGAGGTGGTGATGTCGGTGAGGTATTCTTTGAGCGCGCCCACGTTGGGGTCGATGCTCATGCAGTTGTCGTTCAGCACGACAATCATGTTGTTATTGAGCACGCCGGCCTGGTTCATGGCCTCGAAGCTCATGCCGGCCGTCATAGCGCCATCACCAATCACGGCAATGTGCTGGCGGTCGAATTCACCCTTGTAATCCGAAGCCACCGCCATGCCCAGCGCCGCCCCGATGCTGGTGCTGCTGTGACCCACGCCGAAAGCATCATATTCACTCTCGCTGCGCTTCGGAAAGCCCGACATGCCTTTATAGCGGCGGTTGGTCGGGAATTTTTCGCGGCGGCCGGTGAGAATTTTGTGGCCGTAGGCCTGGTGGCCCACGTCCCAGATAAGCTGGTCGTGGGGCGTGTTGAAGACGTAGTGCAGCGCCACCGTCAGCTCGACCACGCCCAGCGAGGCACCGAAGTGCCCGCCGTAGATGCTCACGGAGTCGATGATAAAGTCGCGCAGCTCGGTGCTGAGCTGGACTAACTGCTCGGGGGCGAGCTTTTTGAGGTCGTCGGGCGAGTCAATTGCCGCGAGCAGCGGGCCGGGTTCAACTATCATCAGGGCAGGCGTGGTGGGATGGGTGACGGGGAGTTAACCGCCTGACCCGCTAAAAGATTATCGGGCTGGCACAAAGGTACGACGGCGGGCGAAGTGCGGTTGTACGCCCGAAGGAATTCGGGGCTTGGTCGGGGTTCGGCGTTGGATAATCTAGTTTTCCGCCGGAAAGGTGTTTGTAACGAGGACCTTTGCGTAATGCGCAGGCGCCAGATAGCGATATAGCCCGCAACCGGCTTGCCCCACAAACAACAAAAGTACCGGGAGGATGCAACCCTCGGCCCCGATTACGGCACTTTGGCCGTTATGAATTGTATGAAACGAACCTTACCGGCTTCGGCCGTAGTGATTACCGCCCTTCTGGGCATCAACCATTTAGCCGTTGCGCAGCAGGGCCCGCCCACGGGTGCCCGCCCGGCCACGGCAACTCCGGCCACGCCCCGCGCGGCAGCCGGCCGCGTGAGCGGCACCGTAACCGATGCCACGACCGGCAAGCCGGTATCCTACGCCACGGTGGCCGTGCTGGATGCGGCGGGCTCGCCCGTGAACGGCGGCGTGGCCGGCGACGATGGCAAATTCGTGCTGGCCGGCATTCCGGCCGGGACTTACACCGTCCAAATCAGCTTCCTGGGCTATAAAAACGAGGACCGTCCCGGCGTGGTAGTGCCCGCCGGCGGCGTCGTGAACCTGGGCGCGGTGGCGCTGACGGCCACGGCCCAGAAGCTGGGCGAAGTGGTAGTAGTGGCCCAAAAGCCGCTGATTGAGGAGCGGGTGGACCGCACCATATACAACGCCGAAAACGACCAGACGGCGCGCGGCGGCGATGCCACCGACGTGCTCAAGCGCGTGCCGCTGCTGAGCGTGGACCTCGATGGCAACGTGAGCCTGCGCGGCAGCTCTAACATTCGGGTTCTTATCAATAACAAACCCTCGGCCATTGCGGCCAACAGCATTGCGGATGCCCTGCGCCAGATTCCGGCCGAGCAGATTAAGTCGGTGGAAGTCATCACGTCGCCCTCGGCCAAGTACGATGCCGAAGGGTCGGGTGGCATCATCAACATCATCACCAAAACCAACAACCTGAGCGGCGGCACCCTGGGCATCGATGCCAGCGTGGGCACGCGCAGCAGCAACCTCAACCTGAACGGCAGCTACCGCACCGGCAAGATGGGCTTCTCGCTGAACGCCGGCGGCCGGGCGGGGTACAACATTCCGGGCAGCTTCAGCAACCAGCAGACGCTGAAGGACGGGCTGGGCAACGTGCTCTCGACCACCTCGCAGTCGGCTGATACCAAGCAGAACCAGGGCTTCGGGCGCTCGGTGCTGGGCTGGGACTACGACATCAACGAGCACAACTCGCTGCAGGCCTCGCTCTCGTACGGCGCGCGGCGCTCCAACAGCGACCAGAGCCGCCTGACGACGCTGTCGACGTCGCCGCAAGGGAATTCGGTGCGCGACGTGAGCGTGGTGGACAACTCGGGCACCGTGGATGCCAGCCTCAACTACACCCACACCTTCGCAAAGCCACAGCAGGAATTCAGCATTCTGACCCTGTACAGCCGCAACGACCGCACGAACGATTTCACGAACACCATCCTGAATTCGGACTTCAGCACGGCCAGCCGCCTGCGCAACGACAACCCCAGCGCCAACGAGGAATTTACGGTGCAGGCGGACTATCAGTCACCCATCGGCAAAACCCAGGTACTGGAATTTGGGGCAAAGGACATTTTGCGGCGCGTGAGCAGCGACTACTCCTACCTCACCGCGCAGGGCGAGAACGGAGATTTCGTGCCCCGGGGCGGGGTGGGCCTGAATAACGGCTTCAACTACCGCCAGAACGTGGCCGCCGGCTACGTGGCGTACACCGTGAGCCTGCCCAAAGGCTTTACCCTGAAGCCGGGTGTACGCTACGAATACACTACTATCAACGCCGATTTCAAGAGCAGCACCACGCCCGTTGACGTCCCCGACTACGGAGTGCTGGTGCCCAGCGTGAACTTCTCGCGCAAGCTCGCCAACGGCAACGTGGTGAAGCTGGCTTATAACCGCCGCATCCAACGCCCGTCGCTGCAGTTCCTGAATCCCAACCCGCAGCAGTCCAACCTGCTCATCAAGACGGAAGGCAACCCCAAGCTCGACCCCGAATACACGAACAACTACGAGCTGGGCTACAGCACGCTGGTGAAGAAGGTAAACCTGAACTTTTCGGTATTCGCCCGCAACACCACGGGCTCGATTCAGACGGTGCGCCAGCCAGAGCTTGACATCAACAATGTTCCTACTGGGGTACAGCTGGTTACGTATAAAAATATTGGGCAGGAAGATGCCTATGGTGGCAGCGTGTTTGCCAGCTTCAACAGCGGCAAGTTCAACCTGAACACCGGCGTCGATACATACTACGCGGTGCTGAATAATAACGTGTCCGACCCGCTCTATAACGCCAGCAACAAAGGCCTGGTGGCCAGCGGCCGGTTGTTCGGCAGCTACAAGTTCACCGATGTGTGGGCCTTGCAAGGCTTCGGGTTCTACCGCGGGCGGCAGGTGCAGCTGCAAGGGGAGCAAAGCGGCTTCGGCTTCTACGGTATGAGCGTGCGGCGCGACTTCGCCGATAAAAAGGGCAGCTTTGGCCTCGGCGCGCAAAACTTCTTCACCAACTCCATCAACATCCGCAACACGGTAAGCAGCCCGCTGCTGGACCAAACCAGCACCAACGTGCTGCACAACCTGAGCTTCCAGGTGAACTTCAGCTACCGCATCGGCAAGCTCACGGCCGGCCCCACGCGCCGCGGCAAAAGCATCAATAACGATGACCTGAAAGGCGATGGCGGTGGCGGTGGTGGCGGTGCCGACCTGAGCGGTGGCCAGGGAGGTGGTGGAGGCGGTGCGCCTGCTGGCGGCGGCGGCGCCCCGGCGGGTGGGGCCCGCCCCGGCGGCTATCCGGCCGGCAGCCGGCCAGCCGGTGCCCCCGGTGCCCCAGGTGCACCAGCCAATGGCCAACGCCCCGCTGGCTACCCCGGCGGCCAGCAACGCGGCACGGCTCCCGACAGTACCTCAGGCAAAACGCCAGCCGACAGCACCGGCCGGCCCGCCAACGGCCAACGTCCCGGCGGATACCCCGGCCTGCGCCCCGCCACGGCCCAGCCCGCCGACACCACCCGCCGCCAGCCGGTAGCGCCGGCCGGCAACCCCATCAATACGCCGGCCAACGCGCCTTCGCCCGGCACCAGCACGCCCAACGGCACCGTGCCGGCCGGCAGCCCCGGCGGCCGGCCCTAGCCTAACGGTTCGGATTATCACTGAAAAACGTCATGCTGAGCTTGTCCCGGCATGACGTTTTTCATATCACCTTAATCCATTTTTAATCAGTCGCCGGCCCGCTACCGCCTACTTTTGCCGGGCTGCTTTATTTTCTTCGATGACCGACAAAACCCTCGCTCCCCTGCCCGAAGACGACGCGCATTTTTTGCAGCGCTTGCAGCCCTCGCGGCTCATTCTGCCCGTCGTGATTGGCCTGAGCGTGGTGGGGTTTATGTTCTGGCGCAGCTACAAGCCCGGCGATTTGGCCCCCCTAGCCCATGCCCGCTGGGAGTGGCTGCTGATAACATTGCTGGTGCTGCTGGCCCGCGATTTGGGCTATATCTACCGCATCCGGCACATTGCCGAGCGCGAGTTGAGCTACCGTCAGAGCCTCGACGTGATTATGATTTGGGAGTTTGCGTCGTGCGTGCTGCCCTCGGCGGTGGGCGGCACGGCAGTGGCTTCGTTTATTCTGAATAAGGAAGGCATTCCACTAGGCAAGTCCCTGGCATACATCATGGTTACGGCCCTGATGGACAACCTGTATTACGTCATCATGGTGCCGCTGGTCGTCCTCATCGCCGGGGCCGGGCTCTACCCGCACGAGGCCATGCAGGGCGCTTTCATCGCCACGCTGCGGGTGGCGTTTGTGGTCAGCTACGTGGCCGTTACGGCCTACGCGGGGCTGATGCTCTACGCCATTTTCATCAACCCGAAATCGGTGCGGCGGCTGCTGGTGCGGCTGTTCTCGTTTCGGCTGCTGCGGCGCTGGCAGCGCTCTGCCTACAAGCACGGCCAGGGCATGATGGATGCCTCCATTCAGCTGCGCGGCAATCCGGCTATCTACTGGGTACGGGCGGCGGCCAGCACGTTCTTCGTCTGGACGGCCCGTTACCTGGTTATCGGCTGCCTCATCGCCGCCTTCGTGCCGATGGATGCCGACACCTTCCTCTTCATTTTTGCCCGCAACCTCACCTACAAAGTGCTGCTGCTGCTGGCCATCACGCCCGGCGGCGCGGGCATTGTGGAGGGCGCGTTTCCCACGTTTTTCGGCAAGTTTATTGGCACGGCCACGCTCACCAGCTTCATGGTTTTGCTGTATCGAGTGGTCACGTATTACCTGTATCTGGTGCTGGGCACCATCTTTCTGCCACGCTGGGTAGCGCGGGTGTTTGCGAAGCGGCCAACCACCACAGCCCATCCTATCACAAAATAATCAGCACAAAAAAAGCCCCGAACCAGACTGGTTCGGGGCTTTTCGATTACTTGAATCCGGAGTGATTTACTCGGCTTCGAGCATCAGTGCGGCGCCGTCGGCCGACTTCAGTGTGAGCTTCTTGTCGGTGAGGGTTTCCACGGCGAAGGTGTTGCTGGTGGTGGCACCGTCGGGGGTCATGGTGATGGTTTTGCCGGCTTGGTCAAACGTGTATTTGCCCGAAACTGCGCCGCTCGCGCCGGTCATGTTGTATGTGCCGTTGGCAAAAATGCGCAGCTCCTCTTGCTTCTGAGCGTCGGTTTGCTTCACTTTGTCGCCGGCGGTGTCGGTTTCCTTGGCGGTTTTCCACACCTTGCTATCGGTGCCGTACAGCATGTTCACGCCTTCTACTTTGCCTTTATCGTTGCTGCACGAAGCGGCAAACAGCGACACAAGCAGCAGCAGGCTGGCGAAGTAACGGAGCGAAAAAAGGGACTGGAGTTTCATGTGCACTAAGGGTAATGGTGAAAGAATGAAAACATGACGCACGGGGTGCGGCCTCGTCGGCTTACGATGCAGACGCAAAAGAGTTTAGAACGAAACCCCGCCTACACTTGTCCGTATAGCAACCCGGTCGGCCCGCCCGCAAGGGTTTCCGGCAGAATTTATCTCTTCATTTAACTTCACCGAAAACCATGGGACTCTTCGATTTCATCAGCGACAAAGGCGAACAAAAGCCCGTAGAGCCCGCGGCTAAGCCAGCGGCTGGCGGCACCGATTTTTTTGGCAACGCCAAACCAGAAGCTGCCGGCAACACGTATACCGTTGTCAGCGGCGATTCCCTCTCCAAAATAGCCAAGCACCACTACGGCGACGCCGCCAAGTGGCACCAGATATACGACGCCAACAAGGCGCTCATCGGCGACAACCCTGACCACATCGAAGTGGGGCAGGTGTTGACCATACCTAGTCTCTAGGTACTTTTTTGCAGAAAAAAGGTGAGAAAAGCCACTCTGTTTCAGGGTGGCTTTTTTGCGTTTTATGGGGTCAAAAGAACAACTAAAAAGCACGTCATGCTGGAAGGGGCCACGCCAGACCGTCGAAAAAATATTTTCGCCCATCCGCTTGCCCATCCCAAAAATTCTCCCGTACATTTGCCGATACCAAACAGGTACTCCCCGCTAACGGTGGGCAGTTTTCAAGTTTTATACAGAAGTGGCGAGAGACTAGGCTCCGTGACCCACTGGCAACCTTCGCAAAACGAAAGGTGCCAATTCCTACCCACCCGCAGCTCCGGCCGCGCTGGGACAGATGATTCGAGTGCCATGGAAAATTCTTCATACCCCAGTTTTTTGCCCCCGAATGCTTCGGCTGCTTTGTGCGCCGCAGGTTCGGGTTTCTTCGTTTCGGCCGCTGACGGCCGTAATGTGGCATCGCCTTCGTTGCAGCGAATGCGAATGTGCTGTTGCCGCCCGTGTTGTTGCTAAGCTAATTCCGGCTTAGAACCCCTCCCCCCCTCTTCTGGATTTTTTTGGTGGCCCCGTGGGTCCGCCGCGTGCGCTTTCGGGCCTTCGCGGTGGGTTTGGGCCACGCCGGCAGCACGGGCTATTTCGGGGAGTTTCGGCGCTAAAAAAGGCTTTTTCAGAGCCGCATCGCACTTTTTCCAATTGTCATTTCGGTTTTTCAAAACTTCAAAACCTCCCCCATCATGTCTGTTCAGCCCCAACACTTCGAAACCCTCCAACTCCACGCCGGCCAGCAGCCCGACCCCACCACCGGGGCCCGCGCCGTGCCGTTGTTCCAGACCACCAGCTACGTGTTCAAGAGCGCCGAGCACGGTGCCAACCTGTTTGCCCTGAAGGAGTTTGGCAACATTTACACCCGCCTGATGAACCCCACCACCGACGTGTTCGAGCAGCGCGTGGCGGCGCTGGAAGGCGGCGTGGCCGCCTTGGCCACTGGCTCGGGCCAGGCGGCCCAGTTCATTGCCCTTAACAACATCCTGCAGGCCGGCGACAACTTCGTGAGCACGGCCTACCTGTATGGCGGCACTTACAACCAGTTCAAGGTGGCGTTCAAGCGTTTGGGCATTGAGGCGCGCTTTGCGGATGGCGACAATCCGGCTTCGTTCGAGGAGCACATTGACGAGAAGACCAAGGCCATTTACCTGGAAACGATTGGCAATCCCAGCTTCAGCATTCCGGATTTTGAGGCCATTGCGGCCATTGCGAAGAAGCACGACTTACCGCTGATTGTGGACAACACGTTTGGCGCGGGCGGCTACCTGTTTCGGCCTTTGGAGCACGGCGCACACATTGTGGTGGAGTCGGCTACGAAGTGGATTGGCGGGCACGGCACCAGCGTGGGCGGCGTGATTGTCGACGGCGGCACCTACGACTTCGGCAATGGCAAATTCCCGCAGTTTACCGAGCCGAGCGAGGGCTACCACGGCTTGATTTTCAACGACGTGTTTGGCAAGGGCGGGCCGTTTGGCAACATTGCCTTCATCATCCGGGCGCGGGTGGAAGGGCTGCGCGACTTCGGGCCGGCCATCAGCCCGTTCAACTCCTGGCAGTTGCTTATCGGCCTTGAAACCCTGAGCCTGCGCGTGGACCGCACCGTGGAAAACGCCCTTAAAGTGGCCACCTGGCTGGAGCAGCATCCGCAGGTGGAAAGCGTGAACTACCCCGGCCTGCCCAGCAGCCCCTATCACGCCATTGCCAACAAATACCTGAAGCGCGGCTTCGGCGGCGTACTCTCGTTCCGCGTGAAGGGCACGAAGGAGACGGCTACACAATTCATTGATAACCTGAAGCTCATCAGCCACTTGGCCAACGTGGGCGATGCCAAGACGCTCATCATCCAGCCCTCGGCTACCACGCACCAGCAGCTGAGCGAAGAGGAGCAACTGGCCTCGGGCGTGACGCCGACTTCGCTGCGTCTGTCGGTGGGGATTGAGCATTTCGACGACATCAAGGCGGATTTGCAGGCGGCGTTTGATGCCATCGGCAACACGGCCAGCCTGCCGACTGAGGGCGACGAAGTGGGCGAGCCCGAGCTGGAGCACGCCCAGCCGCTGGAAGTTTAAACCAGAATTGCCGCCAGCGGGCCACCCCTGGCGGGTCGGTGCCAGTCTCGCTGGCGGCCGAGTTTTATCGCAGCTTTAGAATCAGTGCATCGGCCCGGGCCTCTTCCGTGATGGGAGGAGATATGGGAGTGAGAAACTATTGCGCCGGGCCGGTTCGCTGGTTCTGAAGCTGTGCTATTTAATTGAATTATGCCAACCCTAGTATTTGACCTGCCTGACCTTACCCTGGAAAGCGGCGAAACCCTGACCGGGGCGCACGTGGCCTACCAAACCTGGGGCCAGCTCAACGAAGACCGCGACAACGTGGTCTGGGTGTGCCATGCCCTCACGGCCAACGCCGACGTGCTGGCCTGGTGGCCGGGCCTGGTAGGCCCAGGCTGCTACTACGACCCGTCGGAATGGTTTATCGTGTGTGCCAACGTGCTGGGCTCGTGCTACGGTACTACCGGCCCGCTGGATGCCGACCCGGCTACCGGGGAGGCCCGCTTCCAGCACTTCCCGCTGCTGACCATTCGGGATTTGGTGAAGGCGCACGAGGCCCTGCGCGAGGAATTGGAACTGACGGATATCAATACGCTGATTGGCGGCTCTTTGGGCGGGCAGCAGGCGCTGGAGTGGGCCGTGCAGCGGCCTGATTTGTTCGACCATCTGGTGGTCATTGCCACCAATGCGCGGCATTCGGCCTGGGGCATTGCCTTTAATGAGGCGCAGCGGCTGGCCATTGAGGCCGACCCGACTTATGCCGCCGGCCAGCCCGGCGGGGGCGATGAGGGCCTGCGCGCCGCCCGCGCCATTGCGCTGCTCAGCTACCGCAGCTACTCGGCCTACGCCGAAACCCAGACCGACCCGAGCGACGACGAACTGCTGCGCGAGCACCGCGCCAGCACCTACCAGCGCTACCAGGGCGACAAGCTGGTGTCGCGCTTCGATGCCTACAGCTACGTTTCTTTGAGCCGGAGCATGGATACGCACCACCTGGGCCGCAACCGGGGCGGGGTGCCGGCGGCGCTGGCCCGCATCGGGGCGCGCACGCTGGTGCTGGGCATTACCTCCGACGTGCTGTTTCCGCTGACGGAGCAGCGGGAGCTGGCGGCGCATATTCCGGGGGCCATGTATGGCGAGCTGGACTCGCGCTACGGGCACGATGGGTTCCTGCTGGAAACGGCGGCCATCACGCACTTTCTGGAGCTATTCTACGCGCCCACATTCGTGCATTAGGCCGGCGGGCCTGTCATCCTGAGCGCAGCGAAGGACCTTACCACGGCTGCGCTATTTGAGATTACTGCGCACCGTTCGGCCGTAAGAAGGTCCTTCGCTGCGCTCAGGATGACAGAATCGGGCCAAACAATACTGACTACCTTCTCTTTTATGGACAACCAACCACAACCCCTGCGGCTGGGCCTTATCGGCTTTGGCTGCGTGGGGCAGGGCTTCTATGACATCCTGCAACAGCAGCCCGGCCTGGGGTTGGCCGTGACGCGCATTGCCGTCAAGAGCCCCGACAAGCCGCGCACGCTGCCGGCCGACCACTTCACTTACCACGCCGATGAGCTGCTGAACGACCCCACGCTGGACGTGCTGGTGGAAGTAATTGACGATGCGGCGGAGGCCTTCCGGCTGGTGAGTGCGGCCCTGCGCCAGGGCCGGCGCGTGGTGACGGCCAATAAGGCCATGCTGGCCCGCCACCTGCCGGAGCTGGTGCAGCTGGAGCAGAACTTTGGCGGGGCGCTGCTGTACGAGGCGGCGGTGTGCGGCAGCATTCCCGTTATCCGGACGCTGGATGGCTACTTCAGCCACGAGCCGCTGCGGGCGGTGCAGGGCATCCTCAACGGCTCGTCGAACTACGTGCTGACGCGCATGAGCGAGGAAGGTTCCGACTACGCGGCGGCGCTGGCCGAGGCGCAGGCGCTGGGCTTTGCCGAAACCGACCCAGCGCTGGACATGGGCGCGTTTGACCCGCGCTCGAAGGCGGTGATTCTGGCGGCCCACGCTTACGGGGTTTTTCTGGAAGCTGATGAGGTGCTGAACCTGGGCATCGAGGCCGTGGGCGCGGCGGATGTGGCCTATGCGGCGGCGCGGGGCCAGAAGGTGAAGGTGGTGGCCAGCGTGCAGCGCCTGCCCAACGGCCGCGTGGCCGCCCTGGTCACGCCGCAGATGCTGGGGCCGGAGTCGCCGCTGTTCATCGTGGAGCACGAGTTCAACGGGGTGGTGGTGGAGGGCGAGTATGCGGGGCCACAGTTTCTGGGCGGGCGCGGGGCGGGCGGGCACCCCACCGGCTCGGCGGTGCTGGCCGATGTGCTGGCGCTACGGCGCGGCTTGCGCTACGGTTATGCCAAGCAGGCCACGGCCCCGGCCCTGCAAGCGGCCGAGGAGCTGGAGCTGGACGTGTACCTGCGCCACCCCGACGTGGGCGTGCTGCGCGAGGTGCTGACCTGGCTGGAGCTGCCCGCCACCGCCCTGCGCACCGACGTGCACGGCGTGTACGCCACCGGGCCGGTGCCGCTGCTGCGCCTGCGCCAATGGCGCGACGAGCTGCGGACGGCCGGCGTATTCGTGGCCCGGCGGGGCGAGGTGCAGGCCGTGGAAGCAGTGGCAGAAGGCCAGCTGGCCGCCTCGACGCTGGCCTGAAAGGCCTCATCCAATAACTTCTGGCTGGATAAAAAGAAGGGAGAGACTGGCGCGCCGGACCGGGCCGGCATCGCATCAACATGCGATACCGCCGCTTTGAAGTAAGCCCGACATTTGCGGCAAACTTCACACTCTCTCTCTTTTATGATTGGAAACTTTACCTCCGGCTGCGCGCGGCTGGCCCTGATGTGGCTGTGGCTGGTACTGCTGGGCACTTTCCCGGCGCTGGCCCAGGTGCCGCCCGGCAATGCGCTGAGCTTCAGCGGCACTTTCTGCTATGTGAATACCGGCACCGAGCTGCCGGACTACAGCAACACCTACACGGTGGAGGCCTGGGTACGAACCAGCAGCGCGCCGCGCTACACCGCGCAGTTCGTGAATACCAGCAGCAACTTCTGGCTGGGCATCTACGGGTTTTCCTCGGCCGATGCCGGCAAGGCGGTATTCAACGTGGGCGGGCAGTACCTGTTCAGCAACACCTTCATCAACGACGGCAAGTGGCACCACCTGGCCGGGGTAGTGGGTAGCAACACGACGACGATTTACGTGGACGGCGTGGCCGAAAACTCGCGCGGCGGCGGCGGCACTCACTACACCAACGACCCCTCCCTGCAACTCCGGCTGGGCAACCAGAGCCCCGATGCCTATGACTTCAGCCTTGATGAAGTGCGCATCTGGAGCGTGGCCCGCTCGGCCGCCCAGGTGAAGGCCGCGTTCAATAACGTGCTGACGCTGCCCCAGCCCGGACTGGAGGTGTACTATACCTGTGAGCGGGGCACGGCCGGCGGCAACAACGCCGGCGTGAATACCCTGCCCAACATAGGCAGCGCGGCCGGCTATACCGGTACGCTCACTGGCTTTGCCCTCACCGGCGCGACCTCGAACTGGATTGAAAGCTACGCCCTGGTGCAGCCCACCAACCTGGCCGCCACCAGCAATGCCAGCGGTGCCAGCCTGAGCGTGACCTGGACGGCCCCGCCCGTGGGCACCATCACCAACTACGTGCTCGACTGCTCGACCACGGCCGACTACAGCGCGGGCGTGACCACGCTCACGCCCGCCAGCGGCGCTACCAGCGCCACCATCAACGGGCGCACCGTGAACACCCGCTACTACCTGCGCCTGCGGGCCGACAAAACCAGCGTGACCGGCCAGGGAGCCTACTCGCGCGACGGGTTCAGTCTGCGCACGCCCGGCGGCCTGACCGCGCCCGGCAACGCCCTGGCCTTCGATGGCACCGACGACTATGTGGCCCTGCCCAACACCACGCCCGTGCCCACGGGCAACGGCACCTACACCCTGGAGGCCTGGATTAAGCCCAATGCCATGGGCGTGATGGGCATCATCGGCTGGGGAAACTGGGGCACCACCAACCAGGTGAATGCGCTGCGGCTGTCGCCGACGGGCATCATCAACTACTGGTGGGGGCCCGACCTCATCGTGACCACGCCCGACCTGAGCGGTCACTGGCACCACGTGGCGGCCACGTTTGATGGCACGACCCGCACCATTTACCTCGACGGGGTGGCCGTGGGCAGCGATACGCCGGGCGGCCACACAGTGCCCAGCCCCAGCAACCTGCGCATCGGCTGCACCAACGACCCGAGCTCGGGGGCCAATTATGAATACTTCAACGGCAGCATCGACGAGGTGCGCATCTGGAGCGTGGCCCGCTCGGCGGCCGAAATCAAAGCGGCTTATACCAACCAGCCGGCGGTGCCGCAGGCCGGGCTGGTGGCAGCCTACGACTTCGATGCCGGCACGGCCAGCGGGGCCAACACCACCCAGACCACGCTCTTCGACCGCACCACGAACTTTCAGGATGGTACGCTGACCAACTTCGCCCTGACCAGTGGCAACACCACCAGCAACTACGTGGAAAGCTACGCCCGCGTGGTGCCCCTAGCCACCGTGAGCGGCGTGACGACGACCAGCTTCACCGCCAACTGGGCGGCCCCGCTGGTGGGCATCGTGAACGGCTACGCGCTGGAAGTGGCACCGACGAGCACGTTCTCCTCCGGTGCCACCTCGTTCGGCGTAACGGCCGGCACCACCAGCCAGGCCGTGAGCGGCCTGCTGCCCAACCGCAACTACTACTATCGCCTGCGGGCCGACAAAACCAGCGTAACCGGCACGGGCGCTTATGCCAGCGGCACGGTACGCACACTGAGCGGCCTGACCCCGCCCGGCAACGCCCTGGCCTTCAACGGCACCAACAACTACGTGACCGTGGCGCACAACGCGGCGTTCAACCTCACGACCACCATTACGCTGGAAGGCTGGGTGAATACCAACAGCACCGCCGAGCAGTACATCACGACCAAGGCCGAAGACTCGTGGTACCTGGCCCTGAATGGTAACAACGCGGCGGCCGGCCGGGCCTCCTTCTTACTCAACGGGCCGTCGGCGGCCGGGGGCTGGCTGTATGGCCGCACCAACTTGGCCGACGGCCGCTGGCACTACGTGGTGGGCACCTACGACGGCAGCACGCTGCGCCTGTACGTCGACGGCGTGCTCGACAACAGCCGGGCCGCCACCGGGGCCGTGCTCACGGGCACCAGCGCCGTTGCCATCGGCATGCGCAACGGCCAGGCCTACTGGAACGGCCTGCTCGACGAAGTCCGCATCTGGAGCGTGGCCCGCACGGCGGCGCAGGTGCAGGCGGCCTACCTCAACCAACCCGCCGCGCCCCAGGCCGGCCTGGTGGCCGCCTACAACTTCGACCACGGCACCAACGCTGGCAGCAACGCCACCTTCACCACCCTCACCGACCAGAGCGGCAACGGCAACGACGGCACCCTCACCTACTTCAACCTGACCAACGGCAACACCACCAGCAACTGGGTGGAAAGCTACGCCGGGGTGGTGCCCGCGCTGGCCGCCGCCACCGGCAGCACGGCCACCGGCTTCACCGCCAACTGGACGGCCCCGGCCATTGGCACCGTCGACAACGGCTACCGGCTGGACGTGGCCACCAACAACACCTTTACCGCGCCCGTGGCCGGCTCGCCCTTCACGGTGGCCGGCACCAGCCAGGCCATCACCGGCCTCGACCCGGCCCAGACCTACTACTACCGCGTGCGGGCCGACAAAACCAGCCTGACCGGCACGGCGGCCAACGGCCTGACCAGCATTCGCCGGCCCTTCGCGCCCCTGACCCCGCCCGGCAACGCGCTGGCCTTCGACGGCAGCAGCAGCAACTACGTGGCGGTGGCCCCCACCCCGGCCCTCGACAACTTGGGCCTGGGCAGCCTCACGATGGAAGCCTGGGTGTACGGCACCAACCTGCCGGCGGTGAACTCCATCATCCGCAAGAGCGGCGACTACAACCTGGTGCTGCTGGCCAACGGCCTTCTGTACGCCGAAGTGTGGCCCGGCGGCATGGGTACCTCGGCCCGGCCGTATGCCACGGCCACCACGGCCATTCCGGCCAGCCGCTGGACGCACGTAGCCGCCACCTGGGACGGCACTGCCCTGCAACTGTACGTGAACGGGGTGGCCGTGGCCGCCACGTCGGGGACCTCGCCCATTGCCACGGCTGAGCCCCTGTGGCTGGGCCGCTCGGCCGCGTACAGCCAGCCCTTCTACGGCCGCCTCGATGAAGTGCGCCTCTACAACGCCGCCCTCACCCCGGCCCAGGTGCTGGCCGACATGACCAGCACCAGCGCGGCCGTGCCCGCCAGCCTGCTGGCGTACTACAACTTCGACCACGGCACGGCCGGCGGGGCCAACACCGCCTACCCCACGGTGGCCAACCAGGCCGCCGACGCGGCCCACGGCACCCTCACCAACTTCAACCTGACCAGCGGCAACACCACCAGCAACTGGGTGGAAAGCTACGCCCTGCTGCAGCCCACCGGTCTGGCCGTGTCGGGCCGCAGCGGCACCGGCTTCACGGCCAGCTTCACGGGCCCCACCATCAACGGGGCGGCCCCGGCCGCCGGCATCGTGGAGGGCTATGTGCTCGATGTGGCGACCAATAACACCTTCGCCGCGCCCGTAGCCGGCTCGCCCTTCGCCCTGAGCGGCTACAATACCACCAGCCAGGCCCTGACCGGCCTGGCCAACGGCACCGACTACTACCTGCGCGTGCGGGCCGAAAAGGCCACCGTGACCGGCCAGGGCCTGTACACGCCCACCATCACCACCCACATCGTGGGCACCGATGCCAAGCTGGCCAACCTGGTGCCCTCGGTGGGCGCGCTCAGCCCCGTCTTCGCTGCCGCCACGCTGGCCTACACGCTGTATGTGCCGGCCGGCACCACCACCTACACCCTCACGCCCACGGCCAGCAACGGGTACACCAGCATCACCGTCAACGGCGCGGCCGTGGCCAGCGGCAGCGCCTCGGCAACCCTGAATACGGGCAGCACGGCCACCGTTGTGCTGACTTCGGAAGACCTGCAAACCACCACCACCTACACCGTGCAGACCGCCGTAGCCCCCGGCTACTTCCGCAGCGTGGCCACCGGCAACTGGGGCACCCCTGCCACCTGGGAGGCCTCGTATGACGGCAGCACGGGCTGGTTTGCCGCGCCCGTAGCGCCCACCGGCAGCTTCGTGGGCACCGTGAACGTGCGCAGCGGCCACGTGGTCACAGTAGCCGCCTCGACCTTTACCAAGACCACCACCATAGAAAACGGCGGCATCGTGAACACGGCGGCCGGCGCTATGCTCTCCATCATCGGCGGGGCGACCATGACCGTGAACGCGGGCGGCGTGCTGTCTATCGGCAAGCTGAGCGGGGCCGACGGCGTGACGGGCACCAGCCTCAACTCGGGCACGCTGAGCGTGGCCGGCACCAATGCCCTGGTCGTGAATGGCACGCTGGTGCTGAGCACCGGCACCGTCACGCCGGCCAGCCAGGGCCTCAGTACCACCACCACCACCGTGGCAAGCGGCGGCCGGGTGGTGCACTACGCCACAGCCATCAACGTCGCCATGCCGCTCCTGACCTGGAGCTCCGGCTCGACGCTGGAGCTGGCCGGCGGCATCCTCAACCAGACCTACGCCGTCGTGAACCAGACCCTGCAAAACCTGGACGTGAACCTGACGGGCCTGCCCGCCGGCACGGCCACGGCGGTGCAGCCGTACCTGTTCATGTCCACGGCCAACATGACCGTGGCCGGCACCCTCACCGTGCGCAGCACCGGCGCGGGTACGCTGCGCCTGTTTAATACCCCCACCGGCAGCCTCACGCTGGGCACCGTGGACGGCAGCGGCAACCGCACCGGCGGCTACGTGCAGCAGGCCGGCACCAGTGTGATTGGCAGCTACGGCGGCAGCACCGGCACCGGGGGCACGCCGATTACGGTGCAGGGCCGCTTTCTGCTGAACGGCGGCACGTTTGCGGCGGCCCAGCCCAACAACGGCCTCCCCAATACACTGCGCACCACGCCGCTCACGGTGAACGGCGACTTTGCGGTGGCCAGCGGCGCGACCTTCAACCTGCTGACGGGCACCAACGGACCGGTCGTTAATTACACTGGCGGCACCGTAGCCATCAACGGCAGCTTCAGCAATGCCGGCACCGTGAGCACCGGCAACATGGCCAGCACCACCCAGAAGCTGCTCTTCAGCAAGCCCGGCACCGCCGGCACCCAAACCTTCGACAACTCCGGCACCATCACGGGCCTGGTGAATGCCCAGGTGGCCAGCGGCACCACCCTCGACCTGGGCACCCAGGCCTTCACCGGCGCGGGCACCTTCACCATCGTGGCCGGGGGCACCGTGCGCCTGGGCAGCCCCGACGGCATCAGCGCCGGCGGCACGGCCACCGGCAACGTGCAGAGCCTCGGCTCCCGCACCTTAAACGGCACCCTGGAGTATAATGGGCCGGCGGCGCAGGTGACGGGTACGGGCCTCGCGGCCATGACAACCAGCACCAGCTCGCTCACCATCAACAACGCGGCCGGCGTCACGCTCTCGGAGGCCACCGCCATCGGCGGCACGCTCCGCCTGCAACAAGGCGTGGTGACGACGACCGCCACCAACCTGCTCACCCTGGGCACCAGCGCCACGGTGACGGGCACCCTCGATGCCACCGCCACCAACACCGGCCGCGTGGCCGGCCCCTTCCAGCGCTGGATAGGCACCAGCACGGGCAGCCGCGACTTCCCGGTGGGCCTGGCCACGGTGGGCCGCCCGGCCACCATCACTTACACCACCGCGCCCACGGCGGGCGGCACGCTCATGGCCGAGTTCATTGCCAGCCCGGCCGGCAGCCAGGGCCTTCCCCTCACCGAAGGCAGCATTACCGTCAACAAAACCTCGGGCGATGGCTACTGGCGTTTCACCGCCGCCGCCGGCCTCGTTGATGGCACCTACACGCCCACGTTCACCTTCACCGGCATCCGGGGCGCGGCCGACTACACCCAGCTCGTGCTGCTGAAGCGGGCCAACGCCGCCGCCGACTGGGCGCTGGTGGGCGCCCACGTCGCCACCACTGGCTCCGGCACGGCCCCCGTGCTCAGCCGCACCGGCGTGTCGGGCTTCTCCGACTTCACCGCCGGCGGCGACTTCAACGTGAACCCGCTGCCCGTGGAGCTGGTCGCCTTCACGGCCCGGGCCCAGGGCACCGCCGTGGCCCTGAGCTGGCGCACGGCCACCGAGAAGAACAGCAAGGCCTTCGAGGTGGAGCGTAGCGCCGACGGCACAACCTTCGAGCGCATCGCCACGGTGGCCGCTGCCGGCAGCAGCAGCGCCCGCAGCTACGAGCTGCTCGACAACAACCTGCCAACCCACCAATCCACTATCTACTACCGCCTCAAGCAGGTGGACCAGGACGGCACCTTCAACTATTCGCCCGTGCGCACCGTGGCCCTAACGGGGGCCGCCGCTGGCTTGTCCCTGTATCCGAACCCCGCCCACGGCGGCGCGGCCACCCTCATCGGCGCGCGGCCCGGCACGACGGTGACGGTGGTTGACGCGCTGGGCCGCCCGGTACTTTCGACCCCGGCCGATGCCACTGGCACCGCTGCCCTGGCCCTGCCGGCCGGGCTGCCCACCGGCGTGTACGTGGTGCGGGCTGGCAACAAAGCCCTGCGCCTCACGGTGGAGTAAGCCCCCACGGGCGGCAATGCAAAAGGGCAGGCCATTGGCCTGCCCTTTTGCGTGAATATGGAGTTGGTAGCGCCGCCCGCCGGCCCCTAGCGGAACTCGATGCGGACCGCCGGCTGGCCGGGGAACTTCAGCGAATAGACGCCCCCTTTGAGGGTGCCGCGCGGCACGCTTAGGGTGCGGGTGGTGGGCTGGATGAGGCGCACGACGCGGCCGGCCGCGTCCAGCAGCTGGGCCTCGGCGGCGGTGGACCAGGCGGCGGGCAGCTCGATGCGGATGGCGTCGTCGGCGGGGTTGGGGTAGGCCTGGGCGGCGGGCTGGGCAGTGGCGGGAGCTACCGCCGCCGTGACTACCAGGCCGGGCAGGGCCAGCACGGGCCGCAGGAAGTCGCGGATGGTGCGGAAGGTGGTGTCGGCGTATAAGGCGTTGCTCTCGAAGGGAATGTGGCCCGCGCCGCGCAACGGGCGCAGGGTGTTGCGGATGCCCAACGCGGTGGCGCGGGGGTGCAGCCGGCCGCTGCCGTACACGTACTTGGGCGGCAGCAGCGAGCCCACCCGGCCTTGCAGGTAAGGCACGGTGCCATCGGCGGTGCCGTGCACGCTGCACAGGGGCGCGTTGCCGGCTTCGATGTAGTTGGGGGTTTCGGTGGCGCCGCTCAGGTTGAGCACGGCCTGAGGCAGGCTGCTGTAGCCGGGATTGCCGCTCACGCCTTCCACGCCGCCCAGGGCGGCAATGCCCACGTAGGCGGGCACTTCGGCGGCTTTGTCGAGGTAGCCGACTTCGAGCGCGGCGAAGGCCCCGGCCGAGGAGCCGCCCACGATGACGTAGCTGGGATTGACCCGGTAGGTATTCGTAGTAGCCGCGTCTTTGCGGAAGAAGCGCACGGCGGCCCGCAAATCCTGCATGCCCCGGATGGCCGACTTGGCGACGTTCACGGTGTCGAAGCCGCCGGCGAAGACGATGCTGAGGTCCAGCAGGCGGTAGTCGATGCTGGCCGTGACGTAACCTAGCTTGGCAAACTTCGTGCACACGTCCACCATATAGGCATCGGTTTTGGTGCCCGACACGAAGCCGCCCTGATGGGCGAAGATGATGACCGGCCGCCGGGCCAGCGCATCGCCGGTGGGCTGGTAGATGTCCATGGTCAGCGTCTGATTGGTGCCCACGGAGTTCACGGCCGCGCCGTAGGTCACGCCCGAAGTCACGGTCACATTGGCGAAGATGGGGCGGTAGTAGCGCCCGCCGGTGGTGTCGATAACGGTCTGGGCGCTGGCCCCGTGGGCGGCCGTGAGCAGCAGGGCCGTGAGGAAGAGGAGAAGTGCTTTCATCAGGTAAAGAGGAAAAGGTGAGCCGGGTACTTAAGCGGACCCCGGTCCGGATACCAACGCCGGAACCGGGGCCGGGGTTGGGGCGTCCGAACGGGCCGCGCTGGTTCCGAAGATACGGCCTGCGTTATTTGCAGCCGCTTAACCCTGCTCTTTTATGTCGATTTCCTTCCCCCCTGCCCTGCACGCTGGCCAGCGCGTCGCCATCGTGAGCCCCGCCCGCAAAATATCGGCCGCCGAACTGGCTCCCGCCATCGCCACCCTCGAAAGCTGGGGGCTGGAAGTAGTGCTGGGCGAAAGCATTGCCGGCGACCACCACCAGTTTGCCGGCGACGACGACCTGCGCCGCCGCGACTTCCAGCAGCAACTCGACGACCCGGCCATCCGGGCCATCCTCTGCGCCCGGGGCGGCTACGGCACGGCCCGCATCGTGGACGGGCTCGATTTCACGGCCTTCGCGGCCCGGCCCAAGTGGGTGGCCGGCTTCTCCGACATCACGGTGCTCAATAGCCACCTGCTGGCCCTGGGCCACGGCAGCATCCACGGCGTGATGCCGGTGCTGTTTCATCAGGCCGGCGGCGAGCTGGCCCTCGAAACCCTGCGGCGAGCCTTGTTCGGCGAAGCCTTCCAGCCCATCGAAGCCGCGCCCCACGCCCTCAACCGGCCCGGCACGGCCACCGGCGCGCTGGTGGGCGGCAACCTGAGCCTCCTGCAGACCATCACCGGCACGGCCTCGCAGGCGAGCTTCGCGGGCCGCATCCTGTTTCTGGAAGACCTCGACGAGTACCTCTACCACATCGACCGCATGATGCTGCACCTGCACCGCTCCGGGCAGTTGGCGGGCCTGGCCGGGCTGGTGGTGGGCCACTTCTCCGACATGCGCGACAATACCATCCCCTTTGGCAGCACCGCCTGGGAAATCATCGACCGCTACGCGCGGATGTATGACTTCCCCGTCGGCTACGGCTTCCCGGTGGGGCACGAGGCCGACAACCTGGCCCTGACCGTGGGCCAGCCCGTGACGCTGACGGTGAGCGAGGCGGGGGGCCGCCTGACGGCTTAGCCGGGCAACCAGATGCCCTGCTCCCGACCGGATGTGGCCCCTGGCCGGGGCTGGCCTCTGGTGGCCGGATGGGAGCCTTACCTTTGGCGGGCCTTGGCGGCGCGGCGGCCAGCATCCCTCCTTTCCTTGCGTAGCTACATGATGCCTTACTACCCTTTTGCCCGCCGGGCTTTCGGCCTTGGGGCCTTGTTGCTGATGGCCGGTACGGCCGGGGCTCAGGCCCTCGTTTTCACGGGCATCAGCCCGGCGGCTAATGCCGTAGCGGCCCCGCGCTCGGGGCCCCTCACCGTTTCGTTCAACCAGCCGCTCAGCCCGGGCTCGGCGGCGGCGCTCCAGGTGTTCAGCAGCCAGCGGGGCGGGCGGCGCACGGGCGCAACGCCCGCTACGGTGAGCAGCAACATGCTGCTGTTCAGCCCCCGGCCCTATGATTTCCGGCCCGGCGAGACGGTGCAGTACACCGTGACCACGGCCGCCACGGCGGGCACGGCCCTGGCCCGGGCCCGGGTGGCGCAACTCACCACGGCGGTGGGCGGCACGGGCCGGGGCAGCTTTGGCGTGAGCAACAGCGTGGGCGTGGGCCCCAACCCGCAGGGGGTGGCCGTGGGCGACCTGGACGGCGACGGCGACCTGGACCTGGTCACGGCCAATGCCGACTACTTCACCGTTGGCCCCAGCACCGTGAGCGTGCGCCTGAACAACGGCGCGGGCAGCTTTAGCGGCACCCAGAACCTACCCGTGGGCCGGGGCGTGAACAACGTGGTGCTGGGTGACGTGGACGGCGACGGCGACCTCGATTTCGTTACGGCCAACTTTTACGGGGCCACCGCCAGCGTGCGGCTGAACGACGGCCTCGGCCAGTTTAGCGGCACGCAGGAGGTACCGGTGGGCGTGAGCTACAACAACTTTCCCGGCGCGGCGGCCCTGGGCGACGTGGACGGCGACGGCGACCTGGACCTGCTGGTGGTGTGCGGCGGCAACAACGGCGTGGTGAGCATTCGCCTGAACGATGGCACCGGCGTATTTGCCGGCGGCACCAACGTGTTTGTGGACCTGGGCAGCCAGGGCCTGGCGCTGGGCGACCTCGACAACGACGGCGACCTCGACCTGGTTACCGCCAACAACAGCGCGGCCGGCAGCGTGGAGGTGCGCCTCAACGCGGGCAACGGCCTCTTTGCCGGCACTGGCCGCGTGGCCGTGGGCACCCGCCCCTACGCCGTGGCCCTGGCCGACATCGACGGCGACGGCGACCTCGACCTGGCCGCCGCCAACTCCGAAAGCCCGACCGCCAGCGTGCGCGTAAACGACGGCACCGGCGCGTTCTCGGGCACCCAGGAGGTAACCGTCAGCCCCACCTCGACCAATCCCGGCTCCTACTCCCTGGCCTTTGGCGATGTCGATGCCGACGGCGACGCCGACCTGCTGGTAGCCGATGCCCAGAACGCCAGCGTGAGCGTGCGGGCCAACAACGGCACGGGCACCTTCACGGGCACGCTGCGGGTGGCCGTGGGCACTTCGCCCGCCAGCCTGGCGCTGGGCGACATGGATGCCGACGGCGACTTGGACCTAGTGGTGGCCCGCTACAACAACACGGCCGGGGTGTGCCTCAACGGCGGCACCGGCCCGTTGGCGGCGGGGGCCGGCAGCCCCTCGCCCGCCCTGGGCTTCTTCCCCAACCCTGCCCACGGCACGGCCATCCTCACGGGCACCGCGCCCGGCACGCGGGTCACGGTGCTCGATGCGCTGGGCCGCCCGGTGCTCACGGCCACCGCCGATGCCACCGGCACGGCCGCCCTGGTGCTGCCCGCCAGCCTGGCCAGTGGCGTGTACGTGGTGCGCGCCGGCACGGCATCGGGCCGCCTGCTGGTAGAGTAGGCCGCCGCCGCCAGCCACTACCCCGCCGAAGCCGTCGGGGCCGCCCTGTATGGAGTGGCGCTGCGGGGGCCGGCGGATGCCGCGCTGCTGGCCGTGGCGGCCCCGGCCGGCGCATAACTTTGTCAATTAGCGGCCCGTTTCCGCCGCGGCCGTATGGGCCTTTCCTTTTTCATTTTCATTACCGCTATGTCGAACCGGCACTTTTTGCTTTTGGGTGCTGCCGGTGGGCTGCTGCTGCTGGCCCCCCTGCGGCCGGCCCAGGCCCAGGTGCCCACCCTCACCACCATCAGCCCGGCGGCCAACGCCCGCAGCGTGCCGCGCAACGGTGCCGTGGTGGCCACCTTCAGCCAGCCGCTCACTGCTGGCTCGGCGGCGGGGCTCAAGGTGTTTAGCAGCCAGCGCGGGGGCTTGCGCGGCGGGGGCACGGCCACGGTGGCCGGCAACACCCTCACGCTGGCCCCCTCGGCCTACGACTACCGGCCCGGCGAAACCGTGCAGTACTCCCTCACCACGGCCGTCGCCGCGGGGGGCGGGCCGCTGGCCGCCCCCCGCGTGGGGCAGTTTGTGGCGGCTACCGGGGGCACCGGCACGGGCGTATTCGGCAGCTCGGTGGTGGTGCCGCAACCGACCCCGGTGGTAGCGCTGGCCGTGGGCGATGTGAACGGGGATGGCAACCTCGACCTGCTGGCGGCTCCCACCTTTGGCAACACCGTGGCCCTGCAGCTCGGCCAGGGGGCGGGCAGCTACGCCCCCCCGGTCAGCATCGCCGTCGACCAGGAACCCCGGGCCCTGGCCCTGGCCGACCTCGACGGCGATGGCGACCTCGACCTGCTGGTGGCCAACCGGCTGGCCGGCACGGTGAGCGTGCGCCTGAACAACGGGGCCGGCACGTTTAGCGGGACCCAGGAGGTGCCCACCGCCAGCGGCCCCAGTGCCCTGGCCGTGGGCGACCTCGACGGCGACGGCGACCTGGACCTGGTGGTGGCGGCCAGCAGCGCCAACCTTATCCAGTGCCTGCTGAACAACGGGGCCGGCAGCTTCAGCCCCGGCACCACGCTGCCCTGCGCCAGCCAACCCACCGGGGTGGCCCTCGGCGACATGGACAACGACGGCGACCTGGACCTGGCGGCGCTGCTGCCCAGCGGCAACGCCTTTTTCGTCAGCTTCAATGATGGCCCGGCGAGCTTTAGCCGCACCACGGGCGGGTCGGCCGGCCTGACGCCCACCGACCTGACGCTGGGCGACCTCGACGGCAATGGCTACCTCGACGTGGCCACGGCGGGCGGGAGCAGCAACCTGGTGGTCATCAGCCTGAATGACCGGACCGGGAGCTTCAACACCCCGCGCACCGTCGTCCCCCCCGCCCGCCCACTTAGCCTGGCCCTGGGCGACCTCGACCACGACGGCGACCTCGACCTGGCCGTGACCGTGGCCGGCAGCGTGGGCCTGTATGCCTGGGCCAACGATGGAGGCGGCAGCTTTACCAGCATCGGCGGCAGTGGCCCCGGTGTGACTTCGGCGAATATCCTGCTGGCCGACCTGGACCGCGACGGCGACCTCGACGCGCTGACGAGTGCCAGTGGCACGC
This sequence comes from Hymenobacter segetis, assembly GCF_054776495.1. Taxonomy (NCBI): domain Bacteria; kingdom Pseudomonadati; phylum Bacteroidota; class Cytophagia; order Cytophagales; family Hymenobacteraceae; genus Hymenobacter; species Hymenobacter segetis. Next base: position 1,571,826 of record NZ_BAAHBV010000002.1, read on the forward strand.
CGGAGCTCACCGTGCGCCTCAACGGCGGCACCGGCCCGCTGGCCACCGCGCCGGCCACGGCCCCCGCCGCCCTCACGGCCGCCCCCAACCCCGCCACCGGCCGCGTGGCCCTGGCCCTGCCCCCCGCCGCCACCTCGGCCGAGCTGCTGGACCCACTGGGCCGCGTGGTGCGCGTGGTGCCCGCCCGCGCCGGCACGGCCACGCTGGATGCAACGGGCCTGCCCCCCGGGCTGTACGTGGTGCGGGCCGGGGAGCAGGCGCTGCGCCTCGTGGTAGAGTAGGGGCGGGGCTTGCCCCCGCCCGCCGGGCACGCAGTTTGGCTTGCTGGGAGGTCGTTCAACGGCGGGCGGGGGCAAGCCCCGCCCCTACGGTGGGCTTGCAAGCGGCCCGCGCCTACATTTGCTCCCATGCTTCTACCCAGTCTTCTTTCCCCCGACGCGGCCACGGCCGCCCTGCGCCGCCTGCGCCCTTCCGCCGAGCAGCTGGGCGAATTCCGGGCCCACCTGGCCGAGATGCTCCGGCACCTCGACCCGACCAAGATTGAGCGCCACGGGGAAACCCACATTCTCGACTTCCTGCGCCTCGTGACCCGGCCGGAGGACGGCGGCTCCCGCTACGGCAACGTGCACAACAAGCGCGACCTCGTGCTGCACCTCGGCGACACGGCCGACTCGCCGGTGGCGGTGGTGCTGGAAGTGAAGGGGCCCAAGAACCCCGGCGAGATGCTGGCCCCCGACGACCTCAACCGCAAGGCCTTCCAGCAATTGCTGCTCTACTACCTGGAGGACCGCACCGACGAGCAGGCCGACGACTTCCGCCGCCTCATCGTCACCACGGGCTACGAGTGGTACGTGTTCGATGCCGTCGACTTCAACCGCTTGTTCTGGAAAGACAAGGGCTTTGTGAAGGCCTTCCGCGACTGGAAGGCGGGGGCCAAGGCCGATACCGACACCAGCTTCTTCTACAAGAGCATTGCCGGCAAGAAGCTGGCCGCGCTGGAGGGCGAGCTGCGCGTGGCCTACGTGGACCTGCGCCCCGGCCTGCCCACCAAGGCCGCCGACCTGCTGGCTCTCTACCGCCTCTTCCACCCCGCCTACCTGCTCAAGGAGCCCCTCACCGGGCGGCGCGACCCCAACACCCTCAACCAGGAGTTCTACAACGAATTGCTGTACTTGATGGGGCTGAAAGAGGACAAGCAGGGCGGCCTGCGCCGCATTGGCCGCTGCCCCGAGGCCGAGCGCCAGCCCGGCTCCCTGCTCGAAAACACGCTGCGCAAGCTGCACACCGGCCACGGCCTCAACAACATGCCGCTGGCCGAGCGCGCCCCCTACGGCGACACCCTGGAAGCCCAGTTGGAGGAAGTGGCCCTGGCCCTGTGCCTCATGTGGGTCAACCGCCTGCTGTTCCTCAAGCTGCTGGAGGGGCAGCTGGTGCGCTACCACGCCCCCGCCGATGCCGCCCACTTTCGCTTCCTGCACCCGGCCAAGCTCACCGACTACGACGAGGTGCTTACCCTGTTCTTCGAGGTGCTGAACCGCGCCCCCGCCGACCGCAGCCCCGACGTGCGCGCCGCCTTCCCCGAGGTGCCCTACCTCAACTCTTCCCTCTTCGAGCCCAGCCAGCTGGAAGGCTACACTTTCGACATCAGCGGCCTGCGCGATGGGCTGGGGCTGGCCCCCTACCCCGGCTCGGTGCTGCGCAAGGCCGGTGCCCCGGCCGTGCCCCCCGCCAAGGCCCACACCAGCGCCGCCCCCCAGTGGGCCGCGCTGCCCTACCTGCTGCACTTCCTCGACGCCTACGACTTCGCCACCGACCCCACCACCAGCCACGCACCCGCCGCCGCCGCGCCCGATGCCCCCGCCGCACCGGCCGCCCCCGCGCCCCGGCCGCTACTCTCGGCCGCCGTGCTGGGGCTGGTGTTCGAGAAGATAAACGGCTACCGCGACGGCTCGTTCTACACCCCCGGCTTCGTGACCATGTACATGGCCCGCCAGACCCTGGGCCGCGCCGTGCTGCGCCACTTCGCCCAGGCCCCCGCCTGGCCCGAGCTGGCCGCCTGCGAAACCCTGGACGACTTGCAGGATGCCCTGGTGCCCGCCAACCGCGCCCGCCGCGCCGCCTACGCCGCCCACTTCAACACCCTCACCGTGCTGGACCCGGCCGTGGGCTCGGGCCACTTCCTGGTGAGTGCCCTCAACGAGCTGCTGGCCCTGAAATCGCGCCTCGGCCTGCTGCTGGATGAGGAGGGCGCGCGCCTGCCCTACCGCCTGGAGGTGGAGCACGACGAGCTGCTGGTGACCGATGCCGACGGCCTGCCCGCCCCCTACCGGGTGGCGGCCTTCGACGCGGCCACGGGGCTGCGCACCGTGGGCCCCGAGCGCACCCGCCTGCAAAAAGCCCTGTTCCGCGAGAAGCGCGCCCTGATGGAGCACGCCCTGTTCGGGGTCGACCTTAACCCCAACTCCGTCCGCATCTGCCGGCTGCGCCTGTGGATTGAGCTGCTGAAACACGCCTACTACAAGCCCGAAACCGACTTCCGGGAGCTGGAAACCCTGCCCAACCTCGACCTGAACGTGAAGCCCGGCAACTCGCTGCTGGCCCGCTTTGCGCTCGACGTGGACCTGTCCGAAGTGTTTAAAAAGGGCGGCTTCACGCTGAAGAAGTACAAGGAGGCCGCCCACGAATACTTCGGCAGCCGGGGGCGCGACGACAAGAACAAGCTGCTGGGGTTCTTTCAGCAAATCAAGGAGCAGTTCACGGCCGTGCTGCACCTCAAGGACAAGAAGCGGGTGGACCTGCGCAAGTACCGCAACCAGCGGCTGGTCCTCGAAACCCAGGGCACGCTCTTCGCCGGCAGCCCGAAGGAGCAGGAGGCCCGCACCTTCGAAATGCGCCGCCTGGAGCTGCTGGCCGACAAGCTCGACGCCGAAATCCAGGCCCACGAGCAGGGCGCCCTCTTTCGGGAGGCCTTCGAGTGGCGCTTCGAGTTTCCGGAGGTGCTCGACGACGCGGGGGCCTTTCGCGGCTTCGATGTGGTGATGGGCAACCCGCCCTACATCCGGCAGGAAGCCTTCACCGCCCTCAAGCCCCACCTCAAGCAGCGCTTCGGCCACGTCTTTGCCGGCACGGCCGACCTCTACGTGTACTTCCTGCAACTCGGGGCCGAGCTGCTGGCCCCCGGCGGCGAGCTGTCCTACATCGTGCCCAACAAGTGGCTGCGGGCCGGCTACGGGGCCGCGCTACGCGGCTGGCTGGCCAGTACCCAAACCCTGTTGGAGTTCGTGGACTTCGGCGACTTGCCCGTGTTCCCCGAAGCCACCACCTACCCCGCCATCGTGGCCCTGCGCCAGGGCGCGCCCGCTGCGGAAAGCACCTTCCGCGCTGCTGCGTTGCCGAAGCTGCTGCCTGACTTTGCCGCCTCTGTTATAAGTGTAGCCCGCGCCGTTCCGCAATCCTCTTTGAGGGCTGATGGATGGAACTTAGCCGATGCTGAAGCACAGGAAGAGTTAGACAAACTTAGTGCAGCAGGTATGCCGCTTGGGCAATACATAGACGTGAAAATGTATCGTGGCATACTGACTGGCTACAATGAAGCCTTTGTTATCGATGCCAATACTCGGAAGGCTTTGATTGATACAGACCCCAATTCTGAGGAAGTTATAAAGCCGTTTTTAGGTGGACGCGACGTAAAGCGGTATCAACAACCCAAGGCTTCTAAATATCTGTTGTTCATGCGCCGGGGCATCGACCCTGAGAAGTACCCGGCAGTAATGGCCCATCTTGAGCAATTTCGGAAGCAGCTTGAGCCGCGTCCGAAGCATCTCAGTGACAAAGCCGCTGCCGAATGGCCGGGGCGAAAACCCGGTACTTACAAATGGTACGAGGTGCAAGACAGCATCGAGTATTGGCAGGAATTTGAGAAGCCCAAGATTTGCTTCCCTGACATTGCGCCCATCCTGTCTTTCACGCTTGATGTAAGCGGTGCCTGTTTAGCTAATACCGGCTACTTCCTGCCCATAGATGACTTGTTTCTATTGGGTGTCCTCAACTCTAGCTTGATAGACGTGTACTTCCGTAGCCTATCGGCTTCGATTCGCGGCGGGTACTTGCGCTTTTTCAAGCAATACGTCGAGCAGCTTCCCATCCCCGCCGCCACGCCCGCCGAGCAAGCGGCCATTGCCGCGCTGGTGCAGCAGATTCTGGACGCCAAAGCCTCCGACCCCGCCGCCGACACCACCACGTCCGAAGCGGCCGTCGATGCCGCCGTGGCCGCCCTCTACGGCGTGGCCCTGCCGACGGCGGTGGGGTAGCCGGGCCCCTGCGGGCCGGGGCCAGCCGCTGGCCCGCTGCCGGCCTTCCCCGGCCCTCCCCGGGCCGGAGCCGGCCCGGGGTCGCAAACCTAGCCGTTGGCGCTATGGTGCTGCCAGTCAGCCGCCCCGGCCAATTTATTTTTCCCAAACGTTTGCGGGGGCAATGGCGGCACTTATATTTGGTGCGTTGTCCTGGCGTGCCGGGCCTCGGCGCTGGCCGGGGCGGTGGTGCTCAGGGCCTTGTCCTGGTCTGCTCTACCCGCGCCATGTTGCCTTTGCCCCGCCGTATTCGTTGCGTGCGCGCCCTGTTGGGCGCTGGGCTGGGCGGCGGCTCCGGCGCGGGAAACCGCCTCCCGGCCGGGCAGGCGGGCCGCCGGCCTTTTCCACGCATCCACTGGGGTTTTCCACGCATTGAACGGCGTAACCGACGTTTAGGACGCGCCGTCCGATGCGTCAGTTACGCCGTCGGACGTTTAGGACGGCCCGTCCGATTCGTCCAACGCGCCGTCCTAAACGTCCGACGCGCCGTTGGACGTTTAGGACGGCCCATCCGATACGTCCGACCCGCCGTCCTAAACGTCCAACGCGCCGTCGGACGTTTAGGACGGCGCGTCCGATGCGTCTGGCATGGCGTGGACCGCCGGGCGCGGGCCGGGGCCGGCCGGCGGGGGGCCGTGTGGCGACGAAGAACCCGGGTGCGTCGGGGCCTGCGGGCCAGCTGTTTCCAGGTTTTTTGTCTACAATCCTTTTCCCATGAATTCCCGAAAGCTGATTACCAATTTCGATAACGTTGCCAAGATGGAGATTGGGCCGCTGGCCCAGAACTGCCTCACCAACACGGTGGGCAACGCCCGCTACCCCAAGGCCAAGACCCAGACCGATGCCCTGCTGGCGGCCCTCACGCCCTACTCGGCGGCGGCCAGCATCCTGCACCCCACCCCCACCCAAACGGCCGAGCTGGCCCAGCTCCGCGTCACCCTCAACGCCGCCCTCGGCGCCGTGGCCCAGATGGCCAACGCCCTGTACGCCGACGACGAGGCCGCCCTGCTCTCCACCGGCCTCATGCTCACCAAGGAGCGCGAGCGCCACACCACCCTGGAGGTGCCGCTCAAGTTCCAGCTCGTGGATGGCCCCCAGCCCGGCACGCTCTGCGCCAAGGCCAAGCGACCGCCCCACGCCGTAGCCCTCAAGTACCTCTACACCCTCGACCCCACCGAGCCCGACATTGAGTGGTACGTGGTGGTGGTGCGCGAGGGCGACGCTTTGCTTACGGCCTGCAAATCGGGCGACCGCGTGTACTGCAAGGTGGCCGCCGTGGGCGGCGACACCGACCAGCAACCGTTTACGGATGTGCTGAGCCGCATCGTGCAATAAGGTTAAGGCAGAGTAGCGCCGCTGCCGCCTGTTTCAGCCGCCGCTGTCCCACTGGGGGCGGCGGCGGTTTTGGCGTTCGGCCCGGGCATCAATATCGCATGTTCATGCGATACCGCCGTGTTGGTATAGACCGGACCTTTGTGGGATTATTGGTTCTCAACGAATTTATTGGCCGTCGTTCCGAAGGGGATGGGGGCGGTTTTTTTCATTTCTCCTGCGTAGCGTATGCGTTTCTTTATTCCGATTGACTCCCCGGCGGCCCGTGCGGCCCACGCCCTGCGCCGCGCCCTGACGGGCTCCGGCCTGCTCCTGCTGCTGGCCTTGCTGGCGCTGCTGCTGGCCGGCCGCGCCGCCCGCGCCCAAGCCCCGGCGGCCGGCGCGGGCCCCTCGGTGGGCACCGCCCTCAACCCCGACGGCACGGTGCGGCCCGGCACGCAGGGCGCGTTCAATGCTGCGGGCTACCAGCTCAGCTACGGCAAGGGCGGCCAGCCCGTGCTACAGCGCACGACTGCCGGCGATGCCTGGAATGTGGTGGGCGGCAGCCCGGCCGGCACGCAGAACGGCGTGGGCGGCGACATCTATACGGTGGCCATCAGCGGACCCAACGTGTACGTGGGCGGTAGCTTCACCGCGGCCGGCGGCGTGGCCGCCAACAACATTGCCCAGTGGAATGGCACCACCTGGAGCAGCGTGGGCACGGGCGCGGCCAACGGCACCAGTGGCAGCGTCAACGCCCTTGCCGTGAGCGGGACGACCGTGTACGCGGCCGGCAGCTTCAGCACGGCCGGCGGCATCACCGCCAATTCTGTGGCCCGGTGGGATGGCACCGCCTGGAGTGCCCTGGGCACGGGCGCGCTCACCCAGTACGGCACGCCCGGCAGTGTGCTGGCCCTGGCCCTGAGCGCCAATGGCACCGACGTCTACATCGGCGGCAGCTTTGATAAGGCTGGTGGCATGGCCGCTACCAACGTGGCCCACTGGGATGGCAGCACCTGGAGCCCCATGGGCACGGGCATGAATAGTAACATCTACTCCCTGGCCGTGAGCGGCTCGACGGTGTACGCGGGCGGCTACTTCACCACCGCCGGCGGCGTTGCCGCCAACCGCATTGCCAAGTGGGACGGCACCGACTGGAGTGCCTTGGGCAGCGGCCTGGGTGACTACGTAAAGTCGGTGGCCGTGAGCGGCTCGACGGTGTATGCGGCCGGTGCGTTCACCACGGCCGGCGGCGTCTCCGCCAGATACGTCGCGCAGTGGGACGGCTCCGCCTGGAGCGCGCTGGGCGGCGGCATGGACAACCTGGTCGAGGCCATTGCCGTGAGCGGCTCGACGGTGTACGCCGCCGGCCAGTTCACCAACGCCGACGGCGCCCCCGCCAACCGCATCGCGCAGTGGAACGGCTCCGCCTGGAGCCCCCTGGGCACCGGCGCGGCCAATGGCACTGACAGCGGCATCTCGGGCTTGGCCGTAAGCGGCACCACCGTCTACGCGGGCGGCCGGTTCGCCGCGGCGGGCGGCAACACCGCCACCCACGTGGCCCAATGGAGCGGCAGCACCTGGAGCCCCCTGGGCACCGGCACGGCGCCCGGGGTCACCGGTCCGCAGTACTCGAGTGTTTCGGTCAACAGCATCTTGGTGAACGGGACCAGCATGTACATCGCGGGCTCCTTTACCAGCGTGGCCGGCGTGGCGGCCAACGGCATAGCCAAGTGGAACGGCAGCACCTGGAGCGCGCTGGGCGCGGGCGTGAGCAGCGTGAGTGCCCTGGCCCTCGCCCCAAACGGGACGGACCTGTACGTGGGCGGCTATTTTTACATGGCCGGCAGCATCTCCGCCAACCGCATTGCCAAGTGGGACGGCACGGCCTGGAGCGCCCTGGGCAGCGGCCTCAGCGGCTCCGGGTACAGCATCGGGGCCAGGGCCATGACCATAAGCAACGGCCTACTCTATGTGGCCGGCAAATTCAACAACGTAAGTGGCACACCGGCCAACAACATTGCCGTGTGGAACGGGAGCACCTGGAGTGCGCTGGGCACCGGCCTCAGTGTGGGCATGTACGACTCCGGCGTGTCGTCCATGGTCGTGAGCGGCACCGACGTATACGTGGCGGGCGACTTTACCTCGGCCGGCGGCAACAGTTCCATTGCGAAGCTGGCCAAATGGGACGGCGCCACCTGGAGCGCACTCGGCAGCGGCATCAGCGGCAGCGTCTCGGCGCTGGCCCTGAGCGGCAGCACCCTGTATGCGGCCGGCTACTTCACCACCGCCGGCGGCACGCCGGCCAACAACGTGGCCAAGTGGGATGGCTCCGCCTGGAGTGCCTTGGGCAGCGGCCTGGGCAATGGCGCATCGGCCCTCCTGCTCGATGGCACCGACCTGTACGTGGGCGGGCAGTTTACCACGGCCGGCGGCAACCCCGCCAACCACGTAGCCAAGTGGGATGGCACGGCCTGGACCAGCCTGGGCACGGGCGCGGCCAATGGCATCGATAGTAATGGCAGCGTCTACGCCTTTGCCATCAATGGCAGGAACTTGTACGTGGGAGGTTCCTTCGCCACGGCGGGCGGCCTGGCCGCCAACAACATCGCCTACTACGGGGCCGCCCTCGCAGCACCCCTGCCGGTCGAGCTCACCGCCTTCACGGCCGCGCCTGCTGGCCCGGCTGCCGTGCGCCTGGCCTGGGCCACGGCCTCGGAGAAGAACAGCGCCCGCTTCGAGGTGGAGCGCAGCCTCGATGACCACACGTTTGCCCGCATTGGTACAGTGGCGGCGGCCGGTAGCAGCAACACCCCACAGGCTTACGAATTGCTGGACACTCAGCCACTCAGCCGCTCAGTCACTCTTTACTACCGCTTGAAGCAGGTGGACCTGGACGGCACCTTCAGCTACTCGCCCGTGCGCACGGTGGCCCTACCGAGCACTACCCTAACCGGCGCCAAGGCCATCCTGGCCCTGTTCCCCAACCCCGCCAAGACAGGAGCCACGCTCACGGGCGCGGTGCCTGGCACGGTGGCCACGGTGTTCGACGCGCTAGGCCGCCAGATGACTTCGGCCAAGGCCGATGCCGCCGGAATGGCCACGCTGGCGTTGCCGGCCGGGCTGCCTGCGGGCGTGTACGTAGTGCGCGCTGGTAACACGGCCCTGCGCCTGACGGTGGAGTAGACTTCCCCAAGGTTAAAACGAAGAAGGGCGAGCCACATGGCTTGCCCTTCTTCGTTGCCGGTAGCCCGCCCCTACGGCCGCCCCAGAAACGCCAGCACCGCCGCGTTGAACATGGCGGGGTCTTCGCGCGGGGCGTAGTGCGTCAGCCCGGGGAAGATGTGCACCTGCCCGTGCGGCAGGCTGCTGGCAATAAGCCGGGTGTGGGCATCCTGAATCAGGTCGTGCTCGCCGGCCAGCACCAGCGTGGGCGCCGTGATGCCGGCCAGGTCCGTGGCCTTCATGCGGGGGTAGTCGAGGAGCAGCACCATGAGCGGGCGCATCTGGCGCATACGCGGGCTGAGGGGGTAGAGCCAGGTGGTCAGGGTCTTGCCCTTGTGCACTTCCTTGAGGGTGGCGGCGGTCACGGCCAGGGTGTCGGCCCAGAGGTTGGCTCCCATCGTCACCAGCTTCTTCACCTGCTGCGGGTGGTGCAGGGCCAGGCTGAGGCCGGTGTTGCCGCCGTCGCTCCAGCCCACGACGTGGGCGGCGGGGATGTTGAGGGCCGTGAGCAGGGCACTCATGTCCTCGGCAAAGAGGTCGTAGGTGAGCGTCTGCTTGCCGTTGGTTGATTGGCCCTGGGCGCGGGTGTCCACGGCGATGACTTGGTAATGCTTAGCCAGCTCGGGAATCTGCCCATTGAAGGCCGAGATGGACTGGCCGTTGCCGTGCAGCAGCAAAAGCGGCTCGCCCTGCCCGTAAGTCTCGTAGTAGAGCTTGATGCCGTTGAGGGCCACCGTGTGGCCGGCGGCGGGATTGTGGCCGTAGGCAATAGCGCCCTGGCCGATGATTTCGAGGTAGTGGTTGCCGCCCGCCTCAGCCGCCGTGCGGTAGCGGAAGGCCGTGTTGAGGTACAAGGGCCGCCAGCCGTTGGGGAAGCCGCTGGCGCTGTCGGCGCGGGCGGCTTCGAAGTCGCCGTTGGCCAATGGTACGGCCTGCCACTGGCCTTTGGCGGTGGCGATTTCCAGCTTGAAGTCGTCGTAGCCGAAGGTGCCGTTGAGGTACACATTCGCGTTGACGACCAGCTGGGCGGCCGTTTTGGGCAGCGTGCCGGCCAGGGCAAAGGTGCGCCACTGGCCGTCGCGGCGCTTGGCGCGCATCTGGCCGGGCTTGCTCATGCTCAGAAACTTCTTGTTCTTGTCGAACACCACCACGAAGACGTTGGCATCGGCGCTGTCGCCGGCCGGGGCCTCCACTTTCATGCGGGCCGAGAGGCGGTAGGGCTTCCCGGCGAAGGGCTGCACATCCACCCGCTGGCGGAAGTAGAACAAGGCACTGACTTCGGTTTTTAACTTACTCTGGGCCAGGGCAGGCAGGCTGAGCAACAGCAGCAACAGGAGAGAGGAAAGACGCATCAAGAGCCGGAAAGGAAGGTTGGGGTGAGCCCCATTGATACAAAAAACGGCCGGCGGGTTGCCCCGCCGGCCGTTTTTTGTGACTGCCTTTCCCAGGCTGTCCTTCCGACGCAGGAGGAATCTGGGGAACCCGTCCAACGGCTTTACTCAGATTCCTCCTGCGTCGGAAGGACAGCTCTTTGCCTAGTCCACGTACAGCGTCTGCAGCATGGTCTGGCCCACCGCCTTCATCGTGTTGCGGTCGATGATGGCCATGTTGTCGGTGGTGGCGTGGTGGTAGGCGGGGAAGTAGTCGGTGGGCGAGTTGTAGTGGTAGATGTCGATGGTGGGGATGCCGGCCCGGTTGGTGTACACGTGGTCGTCGGTGATGCCGCCGGTGTCCTCGTAGCGGAAGTAGTCGGAGTAGCCCAACTGCGAGGCCACGCCCCAGATTTTATCGAGGGCGGTGCGGGCGTTGGTGCGCGAGGTTTCCTCGCGGGTAAACTTGCCGTTCTTCGCTCCTACCATGTCCAGCAGCACGCCGTATTCGGCCTTGTAGTTGGCGGGCAGCATATGCGCCGCCCAATACTGCGAGCCCAGGCACCAGGAATCAGTACCGCTGCCGTCGAGCTGGTTCTTGAGGTCCTGCTGGGTGGTGTCGTCGTGGCCCCAGTCCTCAGCATCGAAGAAGATGAAGTCCACGCCCACGTTGGGGGCCAGCGAGTCGGGTTGCAGGCTGAGCTGGCGAGCCATTTCCAGGGCCACAGCTACGGCGCTGGCACCATCGGAAGCGCCGTCCATCGGCGCATTCTTTTTCACCTTGTCGTTGTCGGCAAAGGGGCGGGTGTCCCAGTGGCCGAAGATGGCCACGCGCCGCGCCGCCTGCGGCTGGTACTGCGCAATGATGTTGCGGGCGTGGATGTTGGTGCCATCAAAGGTCATCGCCTCAAAGGGCTGCTCCATCACCTTCAGGCCGTAGCTTTTGAGCTTAGCCACCAGCCAGTCGCCGGTGGCGCGGTGCGCCTTGGAGTTGGGCACGCGCGGCCCGAACGCCACCTGCTTCGCCGTGAAGGCATAGGCCGAATCGGCATTGAAGACCGGGGCTTTGGGCAGCTTGGCTTCGGCCGGGGCGCTGGTGTCAGCGGTTTCGGAGGGCTTCTTTTCGGGGCAGCCGGTGAGGAACAGGAGGCCGGCGAGCGCGGCGAGGGGAAGGCGGAGGGTGCGGAAGTTCATGTTCTTTACGGTCATCCTGAGCGCAGCGAAGGACCTTATCCCCGCTGCGCCGTTCTTAATTACTGCAAGTTGTTCATCGGTGAGAAGGTCCTTCGCTGTGCTCAGGATGACAGACGATTTTGGCCGTCTCTACTCCTCGCTATACGCCCACTCCACGCCGGCCTTGGTGTCTTTTATCACGATGCCCTGGCTTTTGAGGGCGGCCCGGATAACGTCGACTTTATCATAAGCCTTTTCGGCTTTGGCTTCGGTATAGAATTCCAGGGTGAGCTTGAGGAGCTCCTCGGCGTTGGCGCGGGGCTCATCCTGCAGGCCCAGGATATCCGACACCACGGCGCGGTAGGCTTCCACGGCTTCGGTGAGGGAGGCGGAGGAAACGGTGGCCATCGCGGCCGTGGTCGCGGCCAGGGTATTGAACTTGCGCAACAGGTTGAACAGGCTGGCAATGGCGCGGGCAGTGTTCAGGTCATCGTTCAGGCCCACGAATACGTCGGCCACCAGCTTGCGCAGCTCCGTGTCGCCGGCGGCGGTGTCGGGCTGGCGGCCTTCGGCCAGCGGGGCCACCGTGCGGTCGCGGATTACCTCGCCGGAGAGGCTATCGGCCGAGAGGCGGTCGAGCAGGCGCAGGCCGTTCATCAGCTTGCGGTAGCCTTTGCGGGCGGCTTGCAGGGCGTCATCGCTCACGTCGACCGGGCTGCGGTAGTGGGCTTGCAGCAGGAAGAAGCGCACCACCATCGGCGAGTAGCCGAAGGCCAGCGGCCCGGTGGGGCCCTTGAACATATCGCCCAGCAACACGAAGTTGCCCAGGCTCTTGCTCATCTTGGTGCCGTTCACGGTTATCATGTTGTTGTGCACCCAGAAGCGGGCCTCGTCGGTGTGCGAGTGGCTGCCCTGGCTCTGCGCAATCTCGCATTCGTGGTGCGGGAACATGAGGTCGAGGCCGCCGCCGTGGATGTCGCTCAGCTCGCCGAGGTACTTGCGGCTCATGGCCGAGCACTCCAGGTGCCAGCCGGGGAAGCCTTCCCCCCAGGGCGAGGGCCAACGCATGATGTGCTCGGGCGAAGCCTTCTTCCAGAGGGCAAAGTCCAGCGGGCTGCGCTTCTCGCTCTGGCCTTCGAGGCCGGCGCGGGTGTTAGCCATCTGGTCTTCGATGCTGCGGTTCGAGAGCTTGCCGTAGCGCTTGCCTTCCTCGTCGTACCTGGGCACGTCGAAATACACCGAGCCGTTGACTTCATAAGCCAAACCGTTGGCCATGATTTCTTCAATCACCTGAATCTGCTCGATGATGTGGCCGCTGGCCTGGGGCTCAATGTCGGGCGGCAGGCAGCCGAGGCCCAGCATATGCTGGCGGTAGCGGTTGGTGAAGTGCTGGGCCACCTGCATGGGCTCGATGCGGGCGGCACGGGCGGCCTTCTCCATCTTGTCCTCGCCGGTGTCGGCGTCGCTTTCGAGGTGGCCCACGTCGGTGATGTTGCGCACGTAGCGCACCTGGTAGCCCAGATGGCGCAGGTAGCGCGTGAGCACATCAAACACCACGGGGCCGCGGGCGTTGCCGAGGTGGGCTTCGCTATACACGGTGGGGCCGCACAGGTACACGCCCACCTGGGGCGGGTGCACGGGCTGGAATTCTTCTTTCTTGCGGGTAAGCGTGTTGTAGAGCGTGAGCGACATGGTACAAAGGTAGCGGGCCGGGCGACGTGCGCCGGCTGGCAGGCCACAACAAAACATTAGGGCCTTTTGCTCAACCCGCCGGGATGTTTTGTGCAAAAAATGCAACTGCAGTAGGGGCGGGGCTGGCCCCCGCCCGGTCGTTGAGCGGAGTCTTCGTGTAGGAACGACGGGCGGGGACCAGCCCCGCCCCTACTGCAATCGGTACAACGCTTCCACGGGGAAATGGTCGCTCCACTTAATTTCGCGGTGCACCTTACAGGCCAGCACCTGCCACTGCTTGCTGGCAAACTGCTGGTCGATGCGCAGGCCGGGCAGCTTGCCATTATACGTGGCCCCGAGGCCGAGACCGGCGGTGGCCCAGGCGTTCTGAAGGTGGTCGGCGAGCTGGTCGTAGGTATAGGAATAGGGCAGGTCGTTGGTATCGCCGGCCAGCAGCACGGGGTAGGGCGAGCGGGCCACGCGGGCCACCAGGGTATCGACCTGCACGCCCCGGGCCACGGCCCCGTTGCGGAAGCGGCGCAGCAGGTTGGGGGCCTTCTGGCGGAGGCCGGCGCGGCTTTCGGTTGCGGTGGCGATGTCGCTTTCGGCCATGGCCATGCTTTGCAGGTGCAGGTTGAAGACGCGAATGGTGTCGGGGCGGGCGCGGCCGGGGGCGGCGGGGCGGGCCAAATCGGCCCACATGGCGTGGTTTTGCGAGAGCTTGCCGAACGGAATGACGCCCTGCCGCACGATGCGGAAGCGCGAAAAAATAGCCAACCCGAACTCGGCCCCCGCGCTGTTGGTGAGGCTGGTGGATACGAAAGCGTGCCGCCCGCTGCCCTTGCCCAGCTGGTCTTCCGACTGGAAAATGCCGCCGCTTTCGCGGGAACGGCGCGGCTCGTTGTAGAACTCTTGGAGGCAGAGCACGTCGGCCGGGCTGGTGGCCAGCCAGTGGATGAAGCCCCTGGAGGAGGCGTAGTCCGGGTCGCGCAGCTGGGCATACACGTTGAAGATGCGGACGTTGGCCGAGAGCAGGCTCACTTCGTTGGCCCGGGGCAGGAAGAAAGCGGAATGCAGCGTTTCCTTCCCGCTCTTGAATTCCTCATTCTTCGTCCTCGCTTCCGCATTAAGCGGAACGTGCAGGGCCAGCCCGCGCTGCACGTGCGGCCACGTGAGGCCCAGCGCCACGATGGGCAGCACCGCCACGCGCCAGTTGCGCCGCAGCCAGTACAGGGCCAGCAGGGCCGTGAGCAGCAGCGCGCCCGGCGTGGTGAGCGCCCCAAACACCACCGGCCAGAACGCGCCGGCCGGCACCTGCTCGCAGGCAATGGCCAGCAGCAGCCAGGCCAGGGTCAGCAACGTAAATTTGAAAGCGAAAGAGCGGCGCACAGCAGAGGCAACAGAGCCGGCAAAGGTAACGGCTGGCCCGCGCAGCGGCTGGCCGGGCTTTTAATCGGCCGGCGGGGCGGGCATTGGCCGGCCGGTTCGTTCGGCCTCGCCCGTTTCACGGATGAAGCCGGCCTTGAGGTGCTCATAGAGCGAGTGCGGGTCGATGAGCGAAGCCACGCCCTGGGCCAGCAGGCCACTAATGAGCAGCTGGAAGATGGCCGAGTGCCGGTCCGTCATCTCCAGCACCAGAATGGCGGCCGTGAAGGGCGAGCGCACCACCCCGGTCAGAAAGCTGACCATGCTCACCAGAATCAGCAGGTTGCGGTCGGGCACGGCCACATCGAACACCTGGCAGATGCCATCGCCCAGAATGGCCCCGGCGCTGAGCGAGGTGGCAAACACGCCGCCCGCCCCGCCGCTGCTGTAGCTGAGCGCCATGCCCGCGAAGCGCACCGGAAACAGGTACCACGGTGTCACGCCATTGTTTTGGAACAGCAGGCGGTTGATAATGGGCTTGCCCGTGCCCACGCCCTCAATGCCCACCCAGTAGGCCAGCCCGCCCAGCAGCAGGCCGCAGCCCAGCACCCAGCCCGCCTGCGCGGCCAGCGTGGTGAAGCGCTGCCGATAGCGCCCCAGCCACAGCAGCGTTTTGGCAAATACCGCCCCGGCCAGCCCGCACACCAGCGCCACTATCACCACCAGCAATTGCCCCCACCCTGCCACCGGAATGATTTTCGGAAAGCCCAGGTACAGATAAGGCCCCAGAAACGTCTGGGCGGTGAGGCCCGCGATGATAACGGCCGTGAACACGGCCATGCGAAACCGCGCCATGTGCATCTGGGTCAACTCCTCCACCACAAACACAATGCCGCCCAGCGGCGTGTTGAAGGCCGCCGCCAGGCCCGCTGCGCCGCCCGTAACCAGGGCAATCTGGCGCGAGAGCTGGGGCCAGCCCGCCGGTTGCAGCTTGTTGATAGCCCGGAAAATGGCCGCCGAAATCTGGATGGTGGGGCCTTCGCGGCCAATGACGCCGCCGCCCAGCAGCAGCACCACGCTGCTCAGCACCTTGACAATGGCCACGCGCAGGCTCAGCAAATAGGCCGTGCGGCGGTGCTGGCTGGGATTCGATAGCTCGATGCCCGCCATGACCTGCGGAATGCCACTGCCCCGCGCCGCCGGGGCCCACTGCCGCACCAGCAGCCACGATGCCCCGAAGGCCAGCGGCGTGAGTACAAACGCCAGCCAGGGTGTGCGCGTCAGCCAGGCAAAGCTCATCTGCTCGGCCCAGCCAAACACTTTCTCGTAGCCCACGGCCACCATGCCCGTCAGAATGGAGGCAATCCAGAACGGAAAGCTCTGGAGAATCAGCCGCCGCACCCGGTCGGTATAGAAGGGCCGGATGATGCGCTGGTCGAGCCAGGCCAGCACACGGGCGTAGCGGGAGGGAAATTCAGGCATTGGGGGGGGAGGCGGATGAACTACAAAGGTCGGGCGGCGGCCGCCAGCCGCGTCCGTTCGGCGGAAATCAAGCTGCTCGAACCCGCTATTTCGGGCCTTCCAGCAGCAGGCGCACGGGCTGGCGCGTACCGGCGCGCACAGTCAGCCATTGGGTGAGGCGCTGCGCTTCGGCGGCGGGCAGCGGCTGGGTGGTGCGCAGCGAAACAACGACGGCAGTATCGGCCCGGAGCGAGTCGGCGGCGGGCTGCACGAGGCGGCTCAGGCCGAGCTGGCGCACGGTGGGGTGCTCCGCCTGCACTTCGCGTAGCAGCGTTGCGGGTGCGGGCAGGCCGGTTTGGTCCGCTTGCTGCGTCAACAGTTGTTGCAGCTGCGCTAGGCGGGCGTCGTAGCTGGCCAGGGTTTGCTCGTTGCGGCTGCGCACGTCCTCCAGCAGGCTGCTGCGCAGGGCGCGGGCATCGGCCGAATCGAGCTGGGCCAGGCCCTGGCGCACCGTCAGTTGGGCGCGGCGCAGGTGGTACGCATCCAACCGGGCGCGCACGGCGCGGAGCTGCGCGGGCGTGAGGATGCGGCCCGTCAAGAGCACGTTGATGGCACGCTTGTCGTATTCGATGCGGCGCGTGACCACGTAGGCACCCGGCAGGTTCAACTCCTCGTCCACGAACTGCTGGGCATTGTGCTCGAAGGTGGTGCGCCGCACGATGCCGGCCGCCAGCCACACGCTGGGCACGGCCGTGAGCACGGCCACCGACCAGAACAACACTTTAGCCCGCCGGGCCTGCCGGGGGTTTTCAAACTCGAAGTGCGGCAACGGTAGGATGCGCGCCACCAGGAACATGGCCAGGCTGATGAAGGCCGCATTGATGCAAAACAGGTAAAATGCGCCGGCCATGAAGGCCCAGTGGGCCGTGGCCAGTCCGTAGCCCACAGTGCACAGCGGCGGCATCAGGGCCGTGGCGATGGACACGCCCGGCACCACGTTGCTCACCTCGCGCCGGGTGAAGCCGATGGCCCCGGCCGCTCCGCCAAACAGGGCAATGGCCACGTCCCAGGTAGTAGGCGTGGTGCGGGCCAGCAGCTCCGAACCAGCATCGGTGAGCGGTGTGAGGCGGAAATATAGTGCCGACACCAGCACGCTGAGCCCAGCCGCAATGCCCAGGTTCTTTAGCCCCCGGCGCACCAAATCCACATTAGAAGTAGCCGCCCCAAAGCCCACACCCACAATTGGCCCCATGAGCGGTGAAATGAGCATGGCCCCGATGATAACCGCTGTGGAGTTCACGTTCAGCCCCACCGAAGCCACCAGAATGGCAAAGAATAACACCCACAGATTCGTGCCTTTAAAAGCAATGCCGGCCTCCACGTCGGCCACAATTTCGGCCGGCTCGGCCATGTCGTGGGCGAGGTCAAAACGGGTGCGGAACCAGCGAAAAAAGGGCAACTCCATACGAAACCTGGTGGGTGGAAACAAAAGAAGCGGGATTGGGGAATGGCCGTGGCCTACCCCGCTTCCAGCCATGACGTAGCCGACGCAATATCATTAAAGAGTGCTACCTCGGCGTAGTGGCGCAGGGCCTGCACCACGTCGTCGGTGTGCAGGCGGCGCTGCGGGTTGGGGCTGGGCAGGGCGGCGTAGCGCACGCGCGGTATCTCCTCGGTGGTGTGCGGAAACCAGTCGGTGAGCAGCCAGTCACGGTCAACCTCGTCAAAGGCGGCCGGCATGGCGCGGTGGTCGGCCAGAATGCGGCGCAGGTCGTAGCGCAGCAGCAGGTTGCGGGCGTGCACATACAGGGCGCGCAGCTCGGCGCTGTGCAAGGGCTCGCCCGTCCAGTGCAGGTACACGAAGGAGCCGGGAACGTACAGGACCGACCCGACAGCGTTGGAAAAGTAATGTTTCGTTTCTTCTAGCATTAAAATGGATATCCTTGGTAACCCTGAGGATAAGCAGGCATTCAGCGCAGCTTGGCAACGCCGCTTGAGAGGAGCTTTAACGGAAGCCCCGGCGCAAAGGACGGAATTCACCGGCACAGGTCCTGGCCGCAGCCTCACCAACCCGCGCAAATGGAGCGTGGGCAGTGCTGCCATCCGCGCCTGAGCGGCGGAGCAGATGGCCGGGTGCTCTCGCTGTTACATCCCGTACATTGTGCTGCATAACGCAAGGATACCGGTGGCCGCCAATGCTGACGGCCGTGCTGTTCATCATGGCATCACCCGCGCACGAATTTTGCACGATTGCCGTTCCGGCCAAAGCCCCCTCCTTCCCTTGGGCGGGCTCCGCTTTTTCCCCAATCTTTGCCTTTCCACCCCTTTCTGCCTCTGGCGTTTCTATGCCCATACCTTTTCGCTCGTTGAGCCGCTTTGTGCTGGCTCTGATATGTTGTTCGGCCTCCTTCTCTCGCCCCGCCCAGGCGGCGCGAGGCGCGGCCGTAGCACCTTCTAGTCCCAGCCTCGAATTCGTGCAGAACAAAGGCCAGTGGGATGGCCGCGTGCGCTACGAGGCCAACCTGCCAGCCGGCACCCTCTTCGTGCTGCCCGATGCCCTGACCTACGCTTTCCTGGACCCCGCCGCCCTGCACCACCACGACGGCACCACCCGCCCTGCCGGCACTGCCAAAGCCTCCGACATCGCGGCCCACGCCTACACCGTGCATTTTGAGAAAGCCAGCGCCCGCGCCCGCCTCACGGCCGAAACGCCCACGGCGGGCGAGCGCAACTACTTCATCGGCACCGACCAACGGCGCTGGGCCAGCCACGTGGGCGCGTTCCGGCAGCTGCGCTACACCAGCCTGTGGCCCGGCATCGACCTGACCTTGTACGAAAACGCCGGCCAGCACCTGGAATACGACGTGCTGCTGGCCCCCCGCGCCAACCCCGCCCGCGTGGCCCTGCGCTACGACGGTGCCAGCGCCCTGACCCTGGATGCGGCCGGCAACTTCGTCATCAAAACCACGGTGGGCACCACTACCGAGCTGGCCCCACGGGCCTGGCAACTCGATGCCGCCGGGCAGCGCCAGCCGGTGGCCTGCCGCTACGTGCTCACGGGCAGCACCCT
Organism: Hymenobacter segetis; assembly: GCF_054776495.1. NCBI lineage: Bacteria > Pseudomonadati > Bacteroidota > Cytophagia > Cytophagales > Hymenobacteraceae > Hymenobacter > Hymenobacter segetis. Next base: position 1,590,821 of record NZ_BAAHBV010000002.1, read on the forward strand.
CACCTTCGCTCTCGGCAGCTACGACCACGCCCGCGCCCTGACCATCGACCCCACGGTGCAGTTCTCCACCCTCACGGGCTCAACGGCTGATAACTGGGGTTTCACCGCGACTTATGACAACGCGGGCAATATGTACTCGGGCGGCATCGTGGCCAGCAATTTGGGCGGAACCTACCCGGCCACGCCGGGCGCGTTTCACACCACCTTCAGCAGCATCGAGGACATTGGCATCATCAAGTACAACACCAGCGTGAGCGGCGCAGCGGCGCGGGTGTGGGCCACCTACCTGGGCGGCGGCAGCAGCGAGTTTCCGCACAGCCTAGTGGTGAATGCGCAGAACGAGCTGGTGGTGCTGGGCAGCACGTCCTCCACCAACTACCCTACTACGACCGGCGTGGTGCAGCGCAACTTTGGAGGCGGCTCTTACCTCGACCCTTTCGGCGACGGCGACCCCTACAACATGCCCAACGGCTCCGACCTGTTCGTGACGCGCTTCAGCGCCGATGGCAGCCGGCTGCTGGCCAGCACGTACCTGGGCGGCTCGGGCAACGACGGCGTGACCCAGTCCGCGCTGGCGGCCAACTACGGCGACACCTTCCGGGGCGATGTGCTGCTCGACGGGGCCGGCAACGTGTACATCGCCAGCAATACCTTTTCGCGCAACTTCCCGCTGATGAACAACGGGTTTAACAACGTGCTGGCGGCCGGTGGGCAGTCCGATGCGCTCGTCTGCAAACTCACGCCGGGCCTGAACGTGATGCTCTGGGCCGGCTACCTGGGCGGCCTCGGGGCCGATGCCGCCTACTCCATCCAGCTCGACGCGCAGGGCCGCACCTACGTATGCGGTGGCACGGTCTCGACCGATTTTCCGACCACCGCCGGAGCATACCGCCGCACCGCGCCCGGCTTCATCGATGGCTTCGTGGCCCGCATCAGCGCCGATGGCCGCACCCTGGAGCGCAGCAGCTACGTGGGCACCAGTGCCTATGACCAGGCCTACCTGCTGCAACTCGATGCGGCGGGCAATGCCTACTTATTGGGCCAGACGCTGGGCCAGTACCCCGCCACGCTGGGCCTCTACGCCACGCCCAATGGCACGCAATTCATTCAGAAACTGAATCCTGACCTCACCGCCAGCCTCTACAGCACGGCGTTTGGCAGCGGCAGCAATGCCAACGGCCCCAACCTGGTGCCCACGGCTTTCCTGGTCGATGACTGTGAGCGGGTGTACGTGTGCGGCTGGGGCGGGCAAGTGAACAGCCCCAGCCGAACCGGCATCAGCTACCTAGGCGGCAGCACCACCGGCCTGCCCACCACCAGCGGGGCGGTCCAGACCACTACCGACGGCTCCGATTTCTACCTGGCCGAGTTCTCGGCCGGCATGACCCGGCTGGAGTACGCCACCTTTTATGGCCAGAATGGGACCCGGGAGCACGTCGACGGCGGCACGTCGCGCTTCGACAAGCGCGGCGTGGTGTACCAAGCGGTGTGCGCCAGCTGTAGCAGTAACCAGGGCTTCCCGCTACCGCCGGGCGCGGGCACCTACACCGTGCGCAACGGCAGCTCGAACTGCAACAACGGGGCCTTCAAAATGAACTTTGAAGTGCTGCAGGCCGACCCCGGCCCGCGCCGCTATGTGTGCCTCGACAACGGCCCCGTGGCGCTGGCCGGCAGTCCGGCGGGCGGTGTGTGGGCCGGGCCGGGCGTGCAGGCAAACGCGGGCGGCGGCTACCGCTTCGTGCCCACGGCCGTGGGGCCGGGGCAATACGTCATCAGCTACACGGTGGCTACCACCGGCATTTGCCTGAGCACCCGCAGCGTGCGCTATCTGGTGGCCCCGCCGGTGGTGCCCACGTTTGCGCCGGTGCCTCCGCAGTGCGTGGCCGGGGCGGCGGTGGCGCTGGCGGCCACGCCGGTCGGCGGCACCTTCAGCGGGCCGGGCGTGGGCAATGGTCGCTTCGACCCGGCGGCGGCCGGCGTGGGCACCCACACGCTCACCTACAGCGTTGCCGACTCAATGGGCTGCGGCACACTCAGCCAGCAGGTGGTAGTGGCCCGCCTGCCGGCCATCACGCCCGGCCGTGATACCACCCTGTGCGCCGACCTGCGCCAGCCCTTCCAGCTACTGGGCTACGCACCGGCCGGGGGCGTGTGGAGCGGCACCGGCGTCACGGCCGGCGGCTTCTTCACCCCGCCGAATACCGGCAACCGGGGCGGTGTTTTCCCGCTCACCTACACCGTGACGCAGGGGCCCTGCCAGGCCACGGCCACCCGCACGGTGGTGCTGGCGCCCGTGTCGGCGCAGGATGTGGGGCTTAACCTGCCGGTGTGCGCCGCCGCGCCGCGCTACACCGGCCTCGCGCCGTTCGACTGCCCGTTCTCGCCGGTGCTGCTGGCCCCGCACGCCACGTATAGCTGGGATTTTGGCGATGGCAGCGAACCCAGCATCTTGGCTGAGCCGAAGCACCGCTACGCCCAGCCGGGCACCTATCACGTCACGCTCACGGCGCGCTACGGCAACTGCGAGGTGCTCACCGGCTTCTCGCCCGTGGAGGTGGGCGAGGTGTTCATGCCCAACATCATCACCCCCAACGGCGACGCCGCCAACCAGACCTTTCAGCCCCGCTTCAGCTGTCGGCCGGCTTCGCTGGAAGTATACACCCGCTGGGGCCAGCGCGTGTATCAAACCGACGACTACCACAACAACTGGGACGCCACCGGCCTGCCCGACGGCATCTACTATTACCAGCTGCGCGACGCCGACAACCGCCGCGCCAAAGGCTGGGTAGAAGTACGCCGGTAGAATGCTGTCATTCCGAGCGGAGCGAGGAATCTGGGTAAAGCCGTCCAAACAGCTTATCTCAGATTCCTCGCTCCGCTCGGAATGACCAATTATTCCCCGGCGTGCCGGGCGGCCCGGCCCGGAATATCCACCACCTGCCCCGCCACCAGCACGTGCAGCTGCAAGCCGTGCCCGCTGATAACCGCACCCTCGGCCAGGCCGGGGAGGTTGTTGTGGGTAACCTGGGCCGCGTCGATAACCACCACGGCTTCTTCGCCAAACACCTGCGCGGGCTGACCGGGGCGGATAATCAACCCCGTTTCCTCGCTCAAACCTATGCCTAATAATTCAGGCTGGGCCAGCACGGCGTGCATGAGGCGCGGGTAGCGCCCGCGTTCGGCAAAGTGCTGGTCGAGGAGCACGCCGGGTAGCAGGTTCAGGCCGGGCTGCACTTCGATGCGGCCGCCCAGCAGGCTGCGCCAGCCGTGGCCGTCCACCAACATAAACTCGGCCACGGCGGAGGCCCCGGCGCTGGTGCCGGCGATGATGAAGCCGGCTTCGGTCTGGTATTTCTGCTTGAGAATGGCCAGGAATTCGGTGCCGAGCAGGAAATCAGTGAGGCGCTCCTGGTCGCCGCCGCTCATGAAAACGAGCGCGGCCCGGCGCAGGCGCGTGAGCGTGGCGGGGTCGTCGGCGGGGTGGTCCTCGTTCACTTGCAGGTGCCGCACGTGGGGGCATCCCAGCTGGTGCCAGGCGTGGGCGTAGGCGGCGGCAGTGCGAGCGGGCTGGCGGCGGGTGGCCGTGGTCAGCACTTCGATGGGCAGGTTGCGGTCGGGCAGCAGGCCGGCTAGTAGGGTGAGCAGGGGGTCGTCGTCACCCCCGCCGAGCACCACGAGGGTGCCCAGCGGCGCGGCAATGGGAGAGTCATCTTCAGGCATGAGCACGGGGATTGGGCGGCAAGATGGGGCGGCGGCGGGGATTTGGGGGCGGGAGGGGGAAATTGGTCTGTCATCCTGAGCGCAGCGAAGGACCTTACCACGCCAGCGCCGTATGAGGCCACTGCAAACGGTAGCAGACATGGTAAGGTCCTTCGCTGCGCTCAGGATGACAGACGTTGCTCAAACAACAAACCGCCCCGCCCTACCCATTTACCGCCCGCTTCGCCCTACTTTTGTGGCGCTTATTCCCTTCATCAACCCCGCTTGCCTAGCGAAGCACCTCCCCCTCCTTCTTTTTCATGCAGCCGCAGACCGTGGAAACCATCACGTCCCTGATTCAGGAGGGCGAATTTTTTAAGCTCAAGCAGCTGCTCCGCGATTTTCAACCCTCGGAGCTGGTATCGCTCATTGAGGCCGAAGAGGACCGGGAACAGCTCATCATTTTCCGACTGCTGCCGCTGAAGCTGGCCACCGAGGTGTTCGAATACCTCGATTTGGAGGAGCAGCGGCACTTTCTCGACAACCTGGCCCAGGACAAGATGGCCGACATCCTCAACGAGATGTCGCCGGATGACCGCACGGCCCTGCTGGAATTTCTGCCCGCCAACTTCGTGGCCGAGCTCGTGCAAAGCCTCTCCGAGGAAGAGCGCAAGGTGACCCTGCAACTCCTGGGCTACCCCGAATACTCGGTGGGCCGCCTGATGACGCCCGACTACATCGCCATCCGCGAGAACTGGACGGTGCAGCAGGTGCTCGACTACATCCGCCAGCACGGCGGGCAGTCCGAAACGCTGAGCATGCTCTACGTGACCGACGCGCAGGGCGTGCTGATTGATGACATCCGCATCCGCGAGTTTCTGCTGGCCGCGCCCACGGCTCGGGTGCGCGATTTGATGGACCGCCGCTTCGTGCAACTCACCGTGACGCAGGACCAGGAAGAGGCCATCGATGTGTTCCGGCGCAACGACCGCAACGCCCTGCCCGTGGTTTCGGACCAGGGCATCCTGCTCGGCATCGTGACGATTGATGATATCCTGAGCATCCGCGAGCAGGAAGACACCGAGGACATGCAGAAGCTCGGCGGCTCCGAAGCCCTTGATGAGCCATACCTCACCATGCCGCTCATGAGCCTGGTGCAGAAGCGGGCTGGCTGGCTGGTGGTGCTGTTTCTGGGCGAATTGCTCACGGCCTCGGCCATGCAATTCTTCGAAGGCGAGCTACAGAAAGCCATTGTGCTGGTGCAGTTCGTGCCGCTCATCATCAGCTCGGGCGGCAACTCGGGCTCGCAGGCTACGTCGCTCATCATCCGGGCCATGGCCCTGGGCGAGTTCACGCTGGGCGAGTGGTGGCGGGTGCTGCGCCGCGAGCTTATCACCGGCTCGGCCTTGGGCCTGATTCTGGGTTTGGTGGGCTTCAGCCGCATTGCCATTTGGCAGAGCATCACGCCCATTTATGGCGAGCACTGGCTGCTGGTGGCCGTCACGGTAGGCATTGCGCTGGTGGGCATCGTGCTGTGGGGCTCGCTGGCGGGCTCCATGCTGCCGCTGCTGCTCAAGAAGCTGGGCCTGGACCCGGCCACGTCCTCCGCACCCTTTGTGGCCACGCTAGTCGATGTCACGGGCCTGATTATCTACTTCTCGGTGGCCCTGCTGATACTGCGCGGCACGCTACTATAGGTTCTTCACTTTTAAGTCAGGTCAGAAAGCTACTCCAGCCGCCGCCGGTTAGCCTTCTTCTCGCCCTGAATCTTCTTGCCTTCCAGGCGCTTGCGCACGGCCCCTTTACTGGGCTTGGTGGCCTTGCGGGGCTTTGGGCGGCGCAGGCTTTTGAGGAGTAATTCGTGGAAGCGGGCCAGCACGATTTCCTTGTTGCGGAGTTGGCTGCGGTCGTCCTGCGCGGTGAGGAGCAGCAGGCCGTCGGCGGTGAGCTGGTTCGCCAGCTTCTCCAGTATCAGCTGCTTCTGGCTGTCGGTGAGGATTTCGGAGTTCAGCAGGTGCCAGCGCAGCTCCACGCGCGACTCTACCTTGTTCACATTCTGCCCGCCCGGCCCGCTGGCCCGGCTGGTCTGGAAGGTGATTTCGGGGAGGAAAGCGGCGGCGGGAGGAAGCATTGGGCAAATGTAGGGGCGGGGCTTGCCCCCGCCCGAATCGTAAGGCTCGTCCGCTGAACATCCGGGCGGGGGCAAGCCCCGCCCCTACCTACTTATTAAGCAGCATCGCCCCGTAGGAATACCCGCCGCCAAACACCGTAATAATCACCTTATCGCCGCCCTTCAGCGTGTCCCATACCTCGGCCAGGCCGATGGCAGCACCTGCGCAGCCGGTATTACCGAGGCGCTCGATGTTGTTCACGGTGCGTTCCAGCTCGATACCGAGCTGCTTGGCCACGTTTTTCGAGATGCGCAGATTGGCCTGGTGCGGGATGAGGTAGGTGAGGTCGGGCGTGGCGATGTGGTGCTTGTCGAGCAGCGTTTGGGTCACGCGGGCCATGTAGGTGCACGCCTGCTGAAAGACGTCGCGGCCGAAGGGCATCACGATGCCTTTTTCTACCGGCTTGAGGGTCACGGCCTCATCGGCCTTGCCCACCGGGGCCGCGCCGCCGGTGATGACTTCGGCAATGTGCAAATCCCCGGGGCTGATGCGCTCTTTGCTGATAAGCAGGGCCGCCGCGCCGTCGCCCCAGAGGTGGCCGGCCATGGTATCTTCCTCGTTGTTGTAGGCGGTGTTGTGCTCGGTCACGACCACCACGGCGCGGCTGGCCTTGCCCATGGCGAAGTAGCCCTCCACAATTTCCACGGCGTTCAGCAGCGAGGAGCAGGCCGAAGAAATGCTGACGGTCGGGATTTCGTTGATGTCCAAATCGCGCTGCACGGCGTGCGCGGCGGTGAAAATGGTATCGTGCGGCGTGTAGGTGCCGGCCACGATAAGGTCGACACTAGCCTGGGCAAAAGCGGGGGCAGCGGCCAGCGCAGCGCGGGTAGCGGCAATGGCCATGGTGTTGGCATTCTCGCCGGGGCCCGCTTTGCGGCGCTCCTGAATGCCGGTGCGCTCAATTATCCACTCGCTGGCCAAGCCATTAAGACGAGTGAAATGAGCATTGGTGACGACGGCCTCCGGGAGGTAGGCCGCCACATGATGAAGATACACGGGGTGGTATTGGGTGAAACGCAAAGCCGGCAAGCGGCCCCACAAAGGTACGGCCCGCATTCCCCGGCGGTCGGCCCGCTATGGCCATATGCCCGAATTTTATACCAGCAGGCCACTATCGGCCACCAAAAAGCCCCAGCCGCTGCTTGCGGCCGGGGCTTTTCCACAGTCTTTTAGGCGGTTATTCCTTCGTAATCCGGCCGCTGCCGTGCACGGCGCTGCTAAGCTGCGCGCCGCCGGCCACATACATATTGCCCGAACCCGAAATCGACGCATCGGCCGTGCGGCTGGCGTACACATGCGCGTCACCCGAGCCGCTGATGCGGGCGCGGCTGGTTTCGGTTTTCAGGTCGTGGGCCTTCACTTTTCCCGAGCCGCTGATGCGAATTTCGTTGCTGGGGCAGGTGCCGCCCACCGTCACATCGCCCGAGCCGGATACGGCCGTTTCCAAGTGCCCGGCCTTGAGCTGCGGCACCAGCAAATCGCCGGAGCCGCTCACGGCCAGCGTCATGGCATCAGCTTGCAGCGCGCCGTTCACTTCCATCTTGCCCGAGCCGCCCACGCGCAGCGCCGTCAGGCTGGGCGCGGTCACGTACACCGTCACGGGGCCGTGGCTTTTGTTGCTGAACATTCGGCCCGAGCTCTGGCGGAAGCCCAGACGAAGCTGGCTGCTCTTCACCTCAGTCTCAAAGTCCGCCAGGTCCTCTTTGCTGGCTTCCACCACCACACTTTGGGGGCTGCCCTGCTTCACCACCACGCGGGCCGAGCCGCCAAGGCTGATTTCGGTGAACGAGCCCACCGAGCGGGTTTCGCGGTCACTTAGGGGGCTGCTATTGGTGAAGGACGAGAGCGCGCCCACGGCCAGCACCAGCAGGCTGGCACACATCGAGGTAATCCGAAAATTCTTCATGCGAAAAAAGGGTAAAGGGTGAGTGAGTAAACCCGGTTACCGTCATGATGCCGTCGGCGTTACAGCGGTTGCCCGAAGTTATTTCTTTCTGCCTTTTTTCTACCGCAATTTTCAATATTGACGATGTAGGGGCGGGGCTTGCCCCCGCCCGCCGTTGAACGGAATCGCTGCAACGATGCGAACGGCGGGCGGGGCAGGCCCCGCCCCTACCCTAGACGGACCGCATAGTTAGAACTCCACATGCAGGCGCACGGCCACCACATGCACCGGCCCGCTGCGGTCTTTATTATAAGCCGGGTTGATAACCAACTGATAATCGGGACTGATGGAGGCGTGATAAGCGTGCAGCGCGAAGCTGTAGTACACTTCGCCAATCTGCTCCAGGCCGTAGTTCAGCGCCCCGCTGTTAGCCACGTAGCCCGTGCCGGGGCCGTCGCCCACGATGAAGCCGTAGCCGCCGGCCGCCAGGTAGGCGCGGTGCTCGGGGCTGAGGCCGTTCACCACAATGGCCGCGCCGAGGCGGTCGTCGGGCCGGGCCCAGCGGTCGCCGGTGCTGGCAATGCCGATGCTGGCGCTGTGGTCGATTTCGGTGAAAGCCCAGGTTTCGTTCTTGCCGTCGTTGTAGCTCACGCGGGCAAACAGGCCCACATTTTTGGCGATTTCCTGCTCGGCGTTCAGGCCGAAGCCGAGCTTAGTGTGGCCATCGTGGCGCACCAGCGTCACATCGGGCTGCTCGCCGGTGAGCTGGGCCAGCCGGATGGCCGTGTTATAGGTCGCCATGGCCGCCACGTTGCGGAAGCCCAGCGCCCGAATAGTGCCCTGCCGCCCCTTGAGGTGGTACACTTTGGTCAGCTCCACGGTTTCGGCGTGGGCCGTGCCGTAGTGAAAATCCAGGATGGGGCCGTTGGCCAGCGTGGGCATGAGCGTGGAGGCAAACCGGGCCGTGAAACCGGGCGTGACGTACTCAAAAACCCCACCCACGGTGTAGCCGCGCGTGTTGGCGGCGTAGTCCCAGGCCCCGGCGCTCATCAGGCTCCAGTTCAGAAACTGGGTGCGCGGGTCGTGCGAGTAGCTGTTCTGGTCGAAGAAATCGGCGGTGCTGAACTTGCCCAGGTTGACGGCGAAGTAGCGCTGGGGCGTGGGGCCAGCCACTTGGTTGAGGTCGTCGAGGTCCATATCAGTCGCCGTGCCCAGCGCAAACACCTGCCGCAAATACAGCCGCGCCAGGTACAGGTTAGGCGACGGGTCGCCGATGCGGAACGTCTCGCCGTTGGTGAAGCCGGCCACGCCGCGCGCGCCGCTCAGGCCGCTGCCGCCGGCCACTTCGGGGTTGAAATACACGGCCGCATTCTTCCACAGCCGCCGCCCGATAAACACCGTGCTCGTAAAGGAAAGCTTCGCCGATTCGCGGTCGGCCAGGCTAAAGTCGCCCGAATAGGGCGTGGTCAAATTATTGTGCCACTGGTCGATGAGCGTCTGCTGGAAGTGCAGGCTCCAGTTGCGGGCCTTTTCGATGGGCTGGTGCATGGGCTCCTGGGCCGAAGCGGCTTTGGGAGGCGTGGCAGGCGTGGCAGAGCCGGGCGGCGTGACCTGGGCCAGGGCGGGCAGGGCCAGCAGCAGCGCCCCGGCAAGGAGTAAATATGTGTGTTTCAGAACCAAAAAAATTAAGCAGGTCTAATAAAATGAGGCGAAAGTTCCCGCTCCGCAGATGTTGAACGAGTGAAGTTTACCCAACGCCTACCGTCGTGGTCAGGGCCAACGTTTCGGGTAGCCCGCAGCCGACCGTGCGGCCCAGGTACTGCTTGCCCCAGCCCACCAGCTCGCCAAACAGCGGCTGCACGCGCTGCCCCTGCTCCGTCAGGCTGTAGTCGACGCGCGGTGGCACGGTCTGGTGCACGGTGCGGGCCACGATGCCGTCGGTTTCCAGCTCGCGCAGCTCCTGAATCAGCATCTTCTCCGTGATTTCGGGCATCAGCCGGCGCAGCTCGCCGTAGCGCCGGGGTTCATCCAGCAAGTATGAGAGAATGAGCAGCTTCCACTTGCCGCCCAGCACGTTGAGGGTGGTGCGCACGGGGCACGTCAGGTTACGCTCGGTATCGGCCGCAGACCAGTATGCTTCGGCCGTTTGTTGCTTGGTGAGTTTCGACATAAAATTATTCAGCTGATTAACAGCGATTTTTACCTTTAGGTAAGTACCCTACTTTTTAGTAGGTACTTGCGAAAAGCAAAGGTAAGCCGCCACCTTTGTATCGCCGCCGCGCAACAATGCCCCGGCCCAACCTTTTGCTCTTATGTCCAAGAAAATCACCGTCCTCGGCGCTACCGGCCACATCGGTACCGCCCTCGTGCACAGCCTCCTGAAACAGGGCCACCAGGTTACGGCCGTGGCCCGCCCCAGCGCCCGCCTCGATGCCCTGGCCCAAGCCGGCGCCACCATCAAAGCCGGCGATGCCCACGACGCGCCCTTCCTCACCGAAACCCTGCGCGGAGCCGACGCCGCCTTCCTGATGATTCCGCCCAACGTGACCTCGCCCAACGTGCTGGCCTTCATGGACCAAATCGGCGAAGCCACTGCCCAGGCCGTGCGCGAATCCGGTCTGAAAAACGCCGTGCACCTGAGCAGCATCGGGGCCGATGAGGCCGCCGGCACCGGCCCTGTGGTGGGCCTGCACCGCCAGGAAGCCCGCCTCAACGCCATAGAGGGCCTGAACGTGGTGCACCTGCGCCCGGCTTATTTCATGGAAAACCTGCTGGCCAACGTGGGCATGATTCAGCACATGGGCATCGCCGGCTCGGCCACGAAAGCGGATGTGGCGTTCCCAATGGTGGCGACCAAAGATATCGCCGCCAAAGCCGCTGAGCTGCTGGCCGCCGATAAGCTGGAAAACCATGCCGTGCAGTACATCCTGGGGCCGCGCAACTACACCCTGGCCGAGGCTACGGCCGCTATCGGCCAAGCCATTGGCCGGCCGGAGCTTCCCTACGTGGCCTTCTCCTATGAGGATGCTAAAAAGGGCATGGTTGGCGCGGGTTTGAGCGAAAATCAGGCTGACCTCTACGACGAGATGACGCGCAACATCAACGAAGGCAAGTCGATGGCAGACGGCCCGCGCGATGCGGCCAGCACCACGCCCACCACGGTAGAAGAATTTGCCCAGACGGTGTTTGCGCCGGCTTTCAAGGCGGCCACGACAGGCGCGTAGGCAGAGGGTTGAGTAGATAAAGGCCGTCATGCTGAGCGCAGTCGAAGCATCTCTATCGTGCAAGTAATTATTTGCTCTCGCGGTAGAGATGCTTCGACTGCGCTCAGCATGACGGCTTTTCGTTTGTTCATAACAGGCTTTCGCAGCCCCCGCACCCTACTTTTGCCCCATGCCGCTACTTCATTACCTCGACCAGGGCCAGGGCCGCCCGCTGGTTATCCTCCACGGCCTGTTTGGCACCCTTGATAACTGGCAGAGCTTGGCCCGCCGCTGGGCCACCGAAGCCGGCCTGCGCGTCGTCAGCGTGGATTTGCGTAACCACGGCCGCTCTTTTCACAGCGCGGAGCACACCTACGCCCTCATGGCGCAGGACGTGCTGGAGCTGTTCGACCACCTGCAGCTCGGCCCCGATACCACGCTCATGGGCCACAGCATGGGCGGCAAAGTGGCCATGCGCCTCGCCCTCGACCACCCCGAGCGGCTGGCCCGGCTCATTGTGGTCGACATTGCCCCGCGCTTTTCGGATATGGAGCACCAGGACGATATCCTGGCCGGCCTGCACGCCGTGGACCTCAGCACCATCACCAACCGGCAGGAGGCCGATGCGGCGCTGGCGCAACACGTCGGCAACCTCGGCACCCGGCAGTTTTTGCTAAAAAACCTCTACCGCAAGGAGGACAACTCCTTCGCCTGGCGCATCAACCTCGACGTGCTGGCCGCGCAGCTGCCCGCCGTGGGCGAGGAAACCACCGGCCCAGCGCCGTTTCTGAAACCGACCCTGTTCATTCGCGGCGGCAAGTCAGACTACATCACCGCCGAGGATAAGCTGCACGGTATTCCGGCATTATTCCCGCATTCGCAGGTGGCTACCGTGGTCGATGCAGGCCACTGGGTGCACGCCGAGAAGCCGGAAGAGGTGTTTGGGCTGGTAAAGGCGTTTGTGCAGCAATAGGCATGCCGTAACAAGTGCACTAGCTGCTTGCCGGCGTTAGCTTTCCCGCCTAAGATACCAATATCGCAAATACCTTGTGTACAGGTATTTAACATTTATATTACGTAAGAAGGCATCGTTTTTTTCACTGCTTTGCTTTAAGGGCTGGCGGAAATACCCTTATGCAGACTTGCATGATAATACTGTTTCTTCGATTAAAAAAATATTGCTTTGATTAAAATATTTATTTAAAAAGTTTTAAAATATTTTAATTTCATTATTCACATAATTTGTTTAACTAAAGACTGTGACTATTGCTTTGGTATTGCCTGATTTTCTCCATTGGCATTAGCAATCTGTGCTTCAACACTTGTGATTCTGAAATCGCGAAAAAAATATGATTTAATAAATATATTATAAAATTAATGCTTGTTTAAATAAATACAAAGGTTGGAAAGTGTGAAATGAAAGAAATAATATTGTGCTCTTCCTCTGGCATAATTTATACTTTTTCTTTCTTCAACAAAATTTCCACACCGCATGAAAACTCAATTACCTCTGAGGGTTTTATTGAGCATGACATCAGCTGGGGCCCTTGTGGCCGTACCAATGCTGAGCCATGCGCAAACCGGCATTGGCACGCGCACCCCGGACCCGTCGGCCGCGCTCGATATTTCGAGCAGCAACAAGGGCCTGCTCATCCCGCGAGTGGCACTGCAATCGGCCACGGACAACACAACGGTTGAAAAGCCGGCCACCGGGCTCATGATTTTCAACACCAGCGACGCGCTTCCGGGCGGGCCGGGCCTCTACTACAACGCCGGGGGAAACACCGGCGGCAAGGGTGCCAGCCCCACCAATTGGGTGCGCGTAGCAACCAGCGGTGCGCCCGTAGGCATTGACACCTGGCATTCGGTGGCTAAAGTTGCGCCCATTACAGTGCTGGGCACCGCAAACTCCGGCAATGGTTCGGCGGCGGCCTCTGGGTCTTTCATCAACAACGGCACTGCGGTACAGAACCAAGCCAGCTTTAATATTGACGGCTCTGGTACGCTAGGCGGCAATCTGACGGTGGGGGGCAATGCCACCTTTCCCGCGCTGGCAGGGGCAGTAGGTACCACCCGGCAGGTGACGGTTGATGCGACCGGCAAACTGCTGACGCGCCCGCTCGATGTATTGACCCTGAGTGGCCAGCAGCTCAGCCTGGGTGCGGGAACCACCGCCGTTACGCTGCCGGCCAGCACCGTAACCATTGGGAACACCACAACCGGGGCCGCCGGCACCAATGCCGCAGTCACCAACAGCGGCACCAGCACCGCCGCCGTCCTGAACTTCACTGTGCCCAGAGGTGCCGTTGGCTCGACCGGCCCTCAGGGGGCCACGGGGGCTACCGGGGCCACGGGCGCAACAGGGCCAGCGGGCGCGACGGGCCCAATTGGTGCTACCGGACCCGCTGGTCCTCAAGGCATCACGGGGGCCAAAGGCGACATCGGTGCTACGGGGGCTACCGGCCCGCAAGGTCTTCAGGGACTGACTGGCCCCGCGGGTGCGCAAGGGCCTATTGGCACGACTGGAGCGCAAGGCGCTACTGGCCTCACCGGGCCTCAGGGGGCGCAGGGCCTCACCGGCCTAACCGGGGCGCAAGGGCCGAAAGGCGATATCGGAGCCACCGGAGCTACCGGGGCCACGGGCCTAACCGGTGCCACGGGCGCTACCGGCGCTACCGGGGCCACGGGAACCAAAGGCGATACGGGCGCGACGGGGGCGACGGGCCCGATTGGCTTGACTGGGGCCACCGGTGCGAAAGGTGATACGGGGTCTCAAGGCCCCGCAGGGCCAGCCGGTGCCCAGGGTGCCACCGGCCCCGCCGGGCCACAAGGTGTAGCTGGTAATACTGGCTCACAAGGGCCAACCGGCCTGACGGGTGCTCAGGGTTCGCAGGGCGCAGCAGGGTTGCAAGGGGCCCAAGGCTCAATGGGCTTAACGGGCGCACAAGGGCCAATTGGCTTGACTGGCGCCACGGGCGCAACCGGAGCCACGGGCGCAACCGGCGCAACCGGCCCAATTGGACCTACCGGTGCTACCGGTGTGCAGGGTGATGTTGGCGCTGCTGGTCCGCAAGGCCCCATCGGCCTGACTGGTGCCACCGGCCAAAAAGGAGATACGGGAGCCCAGGGCCCGGCGGGCGCGGCTGGCGCACAAGGAGCCACTGGCCCAGCGGGCCCACAAGGTTTGCAAGGCATAGCCGGTACTACGGGCTCGCAGGGTCCGATTGGCCTGACTGGCTTGCAGGGTGTACAAGGTCCGACAGGCTTAACGGGTGCTCAAGGGCCGAAAGGTGATACGGGCCTGCAAGGGCTTACTGGTCTGACGGGGGCCACGGGGGCTACCGGCGCTACTGGGGCTACCGGCGCAACGGGTGCCAAAGGCGACATTGGTGCTACGGGGGCTACCGGCCCGCAAGGTGCAGATGGCCCGCAAGGTGCTACCGGCCTCAGTGGACCAGCAGGTGTAGCCGCAACAATTGCTGCAGGCAGCGTAACGACTCTTGCACCTGGTTCCTCAGCAAGTGTAACGAATACTGGCACTAACACAAATGCTGTTTTTGCATTTGCTATTCCTGCTGGCCTGAAAGGCGATACCGGCGCAGCTGGCAAAGACGGCACCAACGGCACCAACGGCACCAACGGCGTTGACGGCGCCAAAGGCGATACCGGCGCAGCTGGCAAAGACGGCACCAACGGCACCAACGGC